>CAZICV010000001.1:0-69874 GCA_964537925.1 uncultured Saprospiraceae bacterium
AGATATCTCCCGCACAACCGTCCAGCATGATCCAGTACTGCTGACCTACAACGAAAGCACCGCCCACACCGAGCGTAAATGTGCCGGTCATACAGGCTGAAGCACAATTACCTACCGTGGCATAGGTTCCGCCGCCTGGCGGAGGCGGACAGGTCGACACAATCGCACCCTGCATACCAAACTGGCCACTGACTCCCTGGCACCTGGAAGGCGTGATCGTCACCGTCACCGTCGTGGATGTAGCGATAAAACTGAACCAATAAGGGTTGTTCAAGGCAATACCCTGTCCGCAGATAGTCGCTGAATAAGTAGATGTGGATTGTGGCATCGTGGAACAAAACCCGTCCAGGAAACACACGATCGGCGCATCGTCGCACAGCGCCGTAGGAAATATGTCCTGGTTGTCGCACTGTGCTTCTACACGTTTACCCACGCCGAATAGCAGGATAACCAATAAAATGACCGGAAAGAAATTACGTACAAACTGCTTCATTGACTTGATCTTAGTATAATACTGGCAAAATTTTATTCCGAGCTGCTTGATAACTCTTACACTCTAATACGTCCCAAGCATAAAAACGGCTAACAAAAATAGCTTTAAAAATCACTAATCACCACATATATCCGAATCGGGTAGTATACCCGAACACTTCTTTCATGAGAACAAGCTAAAGAAAACCACAAAACAACAACCTGCAAACCAGCCAATTGCCCATGTACTATTTTGTTGGATCAAGACTATAACAACAACCACACGGAATACGCTTTTTTTATCGCACAGCATCGATATAAACAAAGTATACCCGCTATACAGCAGCAATTCACAGACCTGCGACCCGGTCATCGTATCAGCAACACCTCGCCCCCTTGAGCCCGTATATCACCTGAAGTTATCCTGTAGGTAAGCAGATAGGCATAAACACCGGGCAGCACCGGTCTCTGGTAGAATGTCCCGTCCCAGCCTCTCTTCTCCTCTACCGGAACAAAGGGCCCACTTGAATACACGAGGTTACCCCACCTGTCAAATATCCGCCAGTCCTGAACCTCCATATAAGTGTCACCTACAAAAATCTCCAGGATATCATTAATGCCATCTCCATTGGGCGAAAAAGCAGTGGGAACAAAGATCGGCGGCACCTGGTCCGTATAGATCCACATCGTATCCCGGTACAGGCATCCACCGGCGCTCTGCAGCGTCAGCACAACGGGTACGGTAGCCTGGGGGGCCAGGGTCATATTCATACAGCCGGAGCAGGTATCTCTGCCAGAGACCGACCAGTACCATGAATCCCAGTCCTGCCGGGGCAGATCAGTGGTCCAGGAAATATCCACCGGTTGCCCGGGAATAACAAACAGGTCAGGACCTATATCCAGGCCAAACATCTGTGCATCAGCAAGCTGGACCGCCGCCTCAGCGGTACACCCAAGCGCATCCGTGACCAATAATGTATAACTGCCCGGGGGCAGGTTGGTGAATTGCTGTTGGGTAGTGGGTGGTTGATGATTGAGCCGGAATGTAAAGGGAGCCGTGCCTCCCCATATATGTGCTACCTGTATGACACCGTTCCGTCCACCGGGACAGGCCGGTCCCCTTGCGGACAAGGTCACCGAATCGATCGGGTGATCTATCTCGTTCACGAAAACTGTGTCCCTGCTCGTGCAGCCGTATACATTGTCTGTGAGCAGCAGCTCTATAGCTCCGGCACGATCGACACGCTGCAGCCTGGCAGTCGGGTCGGCAAACTGCCAGCCACCGTCCAGCACTGACCACCTATATACATAACTGCCCGGATCAGGCAAGCCTTCGCCCAGATCAACCGACCGGACCGTACATCCCAGCAGGATATCTGCTCCCAGATCAAGCGGGTAGGCTCCGCCTACCCGGACGTACAGGGTATCTGTATCCAGGAGACAGCGCACTGCCTGTCCCATGACCAGCGTAAAACGATAGACACCCGGCTCTACCAGTCCCTTCTGCAGCCGGCCGGATTGCGGATCATAACTAGCAACCGGCAGCCCGTCGCCGGCCAGGGGAGAAAGCCTTGCCTGGCTGTGAAGATCTGACCAGCAGTCCAGGAGCTCCAGGGCCCCTTCGTCGCCAGCGCAGAACCTAATATCGGAACAGACCAGATCGCCCGGATCAACCGTCTCTGCCAGGTCAACTATCAGCGTATCATCAAATCTGCATCCCTCTTTCTGTTCATGTAGCGTATAGATCAGCTCATATATCCCTGCCGGCTGCGCTGAGAAATCCAGCGCCTGCCCTGTAACCGGTGACAGCGTATGTCCCGCCGGGGCCACGCCTACCCTCCAGTCGCCGGGCGAGGCAACCAGTATAGCCGACAGATCAAGCTCGGTACCCGCACAGATGGCAGTATCCCGCACATTCAGTTGCAGCAAAGGACAAGAACAATCCTTCACGGTCACAATGATCACCCCCGCAACCGGCGGACAAAGCTCCCCGGAATAGTCCAGTTCAAAAGGAAACGCATAATCACCGGGCGGTACACCCGTAAAATCAAGTACGGGCATTTGCCCTGACCCTATCCCTGCCGGATTGGATATCGAGAGCCTGCCCTCAACACCTGCAAACGGGCCTGACAGGTCCAGCACAGGGGGAACCCCTTCAAAGTCTGCATTGCAAACAGACAAAGACTCGATATCGTCAATGAGCGGAACCGGGTATACATAGAAAGGAAGACGTAACATCACCTGCTCCCTGCACCCCTGCCCACCCTCAAAAGCTACAAAGGGGATCTCCAGCCAATGAGCTCCCGGCGTCACATTGAGCCGGATCGTGTCTTCATCTGCCTGCCCTGTAAATGATCCGGCCAACTGTCCGTCGATCCATAGGTCAAATCCATAAGAGCCGGTCTCCGGCAAGTGTATCACTGCAGTCAGGGGCTGATCCGCGCAAATGGTATCTGCGAGGAGTTCCAGCGCAACACCGGAAAGATCTATAAATCGTATCCTGAGCAGAGACGTAAACTCACAGGCTGCAAAAGACTCTTCGTAAAGCAGGGTATAAAATCCAGGCTGGTCAACCGCCAGGATAAAATGATCCGTATCCCAGTCACTGCGTACCACACTGCCCGGCCCTGAGATCACAGAGAATACACCCAGCCCCTCTGACTGATCGATATGCACATCAGTCGCCAGTCCACATACGATGCTGTCATATTCCATCCGCAGGGTCGGAGTCTCCGAGACGGTCACCTGGCTGCATACTTCCACAGGCAGATAGCAGGTATCCTGCAGGGTCGCACAGATCAGGACGATATCGGCATTGATCCCGCCGATCAAAACCGAAGACGAGCCCTGTCCTTCTATCAGCTCGGCTCCTGACACTCTCCAGGTATATACCTCTGTTCCGGCAGGTTGGCTGACAGAAGCGCCAAAAATGCTGCCCCTGCACACAGAGACCGGAAGTGATATTGCGGGAATATGATCCAGGAGCTTCTGCTCCACCTGCCAGTGAAACTGATACGTACATTCCAGCGGTCCGTGCCGGCCGACCAGTACCAGGCGATAATCGCCGGGCTGATCCGCTCCGAATACCGGTTCGTGCGACAAGGTGTCGCCGGATGCGTTCAGCCAGTAATAATGAAGCGAGTCACGGTGGAAGCCCGTGACCAGGTTTTCCAGGAAAAGAGATACCGATCCATTTTCACAGCTCACCGTATCGGGCACATTGGGCGACGCCGCAAGACCAAATACAGACAGTTGGAGCACGACCGTACTGTCGCAGCCTACCCCCGTCACAAGATCCACCGTATACATACCGGGCTGGCGAAACACCTCTCCGCCCACCTCCACACTATCCCCTTCACAGATAGCGGCGACCGATACAACCGTATCCGGCAGTTCGTGAATGACGATCCGGAGACAATTGGATGAGACCGCTCCGCAAAAAGGTGGCAGGTTGCTGCGCAATGTGTCCCTCAGCGTCGTAATCAATGCACTGCCGTCCGGCACGGGAATACTGTCCTGCTCCCCGTGCAGAAGCGATATGCCGCAGAGCTGATAAATACCCGCTGTCCTGTCCCGCAGGTCCGGGATATCCATTGAGTCTATGAGGTATCCCGATGCATCTCCCAGCAGGTACATATACCGGTAGTCCTGGGGGTTGGGCCTCAACCCGACAAAAGATATGTTCACATCCATCCTCAGCTCGTCATCACCCTCACAGAATTCCAGCCGCTCCGTATCGATCGTCCCTCCTTTGGCAAGGCAGACAAAACAGTCCAGGCCGGACGGATCGCAGAAGAATACGGAAAACTCCCGGAGCACCGCGGTGTTGAAAGCCGATTGATTGATCACCTCCAGTTGCCAGGTCCCGTTTACCGGGCCTGAGTCAAAATCCTCCAGGCACCCGGAATGAGGATAGTAGGAACCCTGGAAGTTGCCGAAGATGCCCCAGGGCTGCAGATTATTCCAGACAGGATTGAATCCCGGATCAGGATCAGCCTGATCCGCACAAGGCAGGAAAGATATATTCCAGCGCGTCAGGTTGGTAAACCCGCTCACACCCGTGGGACCCGTCAACTCTACAATATCGCTGTCCGGAGAAATGAGCCGTATGACCAGGTCGCCGATGAAAGGATGGCTGAAGTCAATGAGTACAGCGCAGACTCCCTGACCGGGATCGGACAGATCGCCATTGGTCGCCCCCGACACCTCCAGCCCGAAATACCGGGTGCTTGCAGGTGGCACGTTCTCCGGGCCGACATAGCTGCATTGCCCGAAAACGGCCTGCGTCGTTTTCAGTAGACATAACAGCAATATGTACACTCCAACCCTCAACTTCATCCTGCTCTACAAAAGACTAATCTCTAAAAGTAATGAATACGTTGGTCTGCCCGGCAGGATCAAGTCCGTCACCGGCTTTTTTTCCCGGATACGACACAAAAATGCTTTCATCCCAAAATACAGGCTCCCAAAACGGCTCTCAAGCTACAACTTCAACAAAAAGGCCGGATATAATTATATCCGGCCTTTTATATTAAATAAAATATTCATATGTACTACTCCACCAGGGTAACATCCCCGTAATAATCCTGTACGAATCCGTCGGTAAACCTGATCACCGCATGGTAGACGAATGCAGAAGGCTTCATCGGGCGGTCATCAAACCGGCCGTCCCAGCCTTGCCCCTCTTCATTGGGCGGGAAGTCTTCCTTCACAAAAACCTGGTTGCCCCAGCGGTCAAAGACCTTAAGCGACTCCACACGGGCTACCTCGGAAGCTCCGAAGACAGTGAACCGATCGTTGATACCGTCCCCATTGGGCGAAAACGCCGTAGGAATGAATACCCTGCGTCTCTTACGCACGACGATCCGTACCTCGTCCGATCCTTTACACCCTTTGGTATCAGTCACCTCGACCCTGATCACTGTTTCAGCGGCCGGCGAAGTCAGGACCACAGGACAATCCTGGCAATTCAGGCTCGGGTCACCGGTCCACAGGTAGCTGGCCACCTGCGTATCGTCGATATTGAGCACCGGGTCAAGGGAGACTGTATCTCCGGTAGTGATCTGGTGATCGGGACCCAGGTCGACCGTCAACCGTTCCGGCTGGGTCAGATCGATCGTATAGGCCGATATACAGGCATTAGCATCCTGTACACGCAGTACATACCGTCCCGGTTGCAATCCCCGGAAGTCCTGGCTGCTGGTCCAGGGACCGGCGTTCAGTGAATAGATGAACGGCTCCTCTCCAGTCGTGATTTCCAGGACAGATATCTGGCCGTCGGGTATACCGAAACAAAGCGGATCGGCATAGTCCAGGTCAAGCTGAGGCGCCGGAGCTACCTTGATGAAAATCGAGGTCTGATAGGGACACACCGACTCCCTGTAGGTCAGGAATATCTCGTGCGTACCAGGCCCAGCCGCTACAGGATCAAATGTCCCGCTCTGGCTATCCGTGATCCCCGGCCCTGTCCAGGTAGCCGAGCCGCCGCCGAATCCTCCTTCGGCCGTATAGGTCAATACGACCGGCTGGGTATTTTCATCCGTACAAATGATTCCTGTCTCGTTAATCTTGAGCGTGAGCTCTGCGCACTCCACGGCATAGCAGGTCAGCTCTACTGGTGCACTGTTGCCACAGGGGCCTTCGTCGACAGCTATCACGACGATCTTGAGCGAGTCGCCGGTCGTCATGTTCTGCTGCTGGTAGCTGGTACTCTGCCAGGGCTGGAACGCCCCGCCGTTCAGGCTGACCAGGAAACCGTCGTTGCCGGCTACATTGTTCCAGGTAAATGTGACGGACGTCAAGGTGGAGTTGCAGCTGATGACCGGCGCGGCTATCGGTTTTTCTACCACTACCTGGCGGGACACAGGTGCAGATATACAGCCCCTGTCGTCTATCGTGAGTGTAACCGTCTTGACGCCTTCTGTCGCCCAGGAGAACACAGGATTGGTCGTGCCCGCACCCGATACGATCTGTGCAGCGCCCGTATCCCAGTTGAATTGGGCTTGCCCGGTAGCCGTACCGGCGAAGGAGACTGCACTCTCCTGCCCGATACATACCGGCGACAGGACTTCGAAGTCTGCAAAAGGCTGCGGTCTCACATCTATATACAGAGTGTCGTAGTAATTGCAGGATTTCTCCCGGTAGGTATATATGATCCGGTGATTACCTGTACCGGCCACCTGCGGATCAAACCGCCCCGTCTGCGGATCTGTGGCCGGTCCGCTCCAGCTTGCTGTGCCACCGCCCTGCGTATCGCCCGTCACACTGGCCGTAAGCTGTACGGCTGGAGTACCCGGCTGCAGGCATATGAAATCTACCGGAGCGACCGCCACTAGTATGCCCGGACATTGTTCGGCCTCACAGGTGATGGTAGTAGGCTGGCTGTCGCCGCATGGCCCGTCGCCGGTAGCTATTACGGTGATCGTCACCTGTTGCCCTACAGTGAGCCCGTCGACCCTGGCGCTGAGATCGGTCGTAGTATAAGGTGTTCCATTGCCCACCGTGACCAGATAACCCGTAGCGCCGGGCACCGGATCCCATACGAAATTGATTTCCGTGGTAGCGGTCTCGCAGATGACGACCGGTGCACTCAAAGGCGCCTCGACCGATACTTCTCCGCTGACCGGGGCTGATGCACAGCCGTTCTCGGTGACGGTGAGGGATATATTCTTCACGCCTGCCGTCGGCCAGGTGGCGGTCAGCTGGCCGGTGCCGCTTCCCGATACGATCGTACCGCCGGCTATCTGCCAGTCGAATACCGACCCTGCACCTCCGCTGCCCGTATAGTCAAGGAGCACCGGCTGTCCGATGCATACCGGGGTGGTAAGGTCAAAAGTAGCTGTCGGGATCTCGTATACATGGATATCTATCGTAGCATAATAGTTACAGTACTCTTCCGTGAACCTCACCTGGATGGTATGTATGCCGGCCCCGCTGACTTTGGGATCAAAATGTCCTTCCTGCTGGTCGACGATACCACTGCCGCTCCACAGGTAAGATCCGCTGCCGTTGCTGCCGTTGACTACAGCATCAAGATCGACTACAGGACTACCCGGCGACAGACAGATATCCGCTACTGGATCGATCGCAGCCGTGATCTGCGGGCACTCCTTGGCCTCGCAGGTGACCGTAGCAGCAGGTGAGTTGCCACACACGCCTGTACCGATGGCGATCACCTCGATAGTGGCCTGATCTCCCTGGGTCAGGCCAGCCTGGGTATAAGTAAGATCGGTGGTCGTGAACGGTGTACCGTTGTTCACCGATATGAGATAACCCGTAGCGCCGGGTACCGGGTCCCACTCGAAGACGACCGATACGGTCGTAGAAAAACACCTGAGTGTAGGAGCCGGCAGAGGCGGTTCGACCACTACCGTTTCTACTTGCGGCGCTGTGCGGCAGCCGCTGATCTCAAGTATAAGACTGATGGTCTTGCTGCCGGAAGCATTCCAGCGGATCCCGATGTTTCCCGCTCCGTCATTGCTGACGATCGTACCGTCCTGGATATCCCAGATAAAATTGGTTCCCGGAGGCGCCACACCGTTGAACAGGACCTGGCTGAGCTGGTCAAGGCAGACGGGTGAGTTGACCGTGAAAGAAGCTTCGAGTCGCGGATATACCACGATATCCATATATGCAGTGAAGTTACAGGCAGCCTGGCGATATGTATAGGTCACACGGTGCGTACCTGACAAGGATACAGCGGGATCAAAAGTACCCGCAGGATCCGTAATACCGGGTCCCGACCAGGTCCCTCCGGCAGGGTTGGCTGTCAGTTGTACAGGTGCTGCATCGTAGCAGATCGGTGATACAGGGTCCAGGGTGATCTGCGGAGGCTCTTCGACAGTCAGTTCCATCGAGTCGATAGCCACGCAACTGGCGCGATCCAGCGTATAATAGATCGTATACGTGCCCGGGCCTACACTTTGCGGCACAAACAGCCCATTGGACACCCCGGGTCCCGACCAGGTCCCTCCGGCAGGCTCGCCGACCAGTACATACGGGGCGGCGGTAGCACAGAAAGGCGGTGGTTGATGCAGCGTCAGGGACGGCGGTATGACCAGTTCAAAGCTGTGACTTACAGACGTGATACATCCATAAGCGCTCTCTACGGTCAGTTCGATGGTATAAAGCCCGGGGCCTGATCCTTCCAGGAGTTCTTCCGGGTATATCCGGCCCAATACAGGGAACGAAGTCCCGGTCCAGATATCCGTCCTCGGCTCATCCGCTATCACTATCCAATAGTCGCTGAAGTCGATCTCATAGCCGGTCTCACTGTCTACGCAAATGGTATCGGGCAGCTCTTCCAGTTCGATGATCCTCGGGCTTTCATATACATTGATATCTACCATATCTTCACCGGTACACCCGTTTACGTCCGTGATCGTCACGGAATAGGTACCTGTCTGGGATACATTGACATAGCTTTGGTGACCCGGTATCGGCGGACCCGGCGCTGACCAGCTATAGGTATCGACGATGGTTGACTCATCGGTCGTGACCTGCAGCGTCTGGGGAGCGAACTCCCGGCAGAAATCCGTCACAGGGATCTCCAGTTCGGCAAATATCTGGGGGAATATCTCTACGGTCTCTGACGCAGTGGCCGTACATCCGAATCCATCAGTCACCGTGACCGTATACGTATACTGGCCGGGCGATCCAGGCAGTACGTTGATGGTCTGCTCGGTACTGCTCTGATAGCTCCAGAGATACTGGTAGCCGCTGCCAATCCCGCCCGTGCCCTGAACCGATATGGTAAACGGTGTGGAGGCGCATCCTCTTTTCTCTGACGGGTCGGTATCTATCACCGCCCTGACCTGGGGTAGTACACGCACAATGATCTCGTATTCGCGGCCGATACAGTTCGTCGCTGTATTGGAAGGGATCACGATATAGCGTACCTCCTGCGGAAAGTTGGTCGTATTCGTCAGTGTCTGCGAGATGATATTGCCTGATCCGCCCGATGCTCCGCTGATACCCGGAGGCACAACCACCGTCCATGCAAAGGATACGGGCGACTGGTTGGCGGAGAGCAGGATATTCACAGATCCGCCGGAGCATATCTCCTGCATATCTTCTTCCATCGACGGGCGCGTACAGCAGCGTACCAGGGCATTGTGTATGGACGGTATATCGCCTGAGCATTCAAAAGCCTGCCAGGAACCGGTCTCTCCGTCCGCCATAGTGAATGACTTGACACTGCAATCGAACAGGCTTGGGTCCAGGTCCGCGCAGACAACATCTTCGTCAAATTCCCGCGCTATCAGGTCAAACTCAACATTCCAGGGTCCGTAGGTCGGACCACAACCTGCTCCGTCTCCGTAGTTGCGGGGACAGGGACCCGACGAAGCCGCCGCACGGCAGACAAACCATCCACCCGGCAATACACTACCCTGCGTCAGCGGCGGATAACTGGGATCACAATCCGGCTCATAGCTACTGCAGATCCTGATGACGCCGTCGCTGTCGACCCATATCCTGCGCGTGGCGGGGACAGCAGCCGGTACATTGTAGGTAACACCTGTAAACCAGCGCCAGTCACCCTCATTCATCGCCACGATATTCGGCCCCGCCACATTCATGGGCATACCGTTACCGTCAAAAGATGAAGGGTCCCAGCCCTTGCCGAAGATCGGCACTATACCGTGCAGCCATTGGCAGTTGTTGCTGGCTGTAGTCCATGCATCCACCGTGATCCTGAAGCGTACGATCTCCCCTTGCTGGTAGGGGCCGAATGAAGGGCTTCCCATACTGGTAGATACGACCGATATGCCGGATGACACCGTACATACGCTCGGGTTTTCGAAAGTATTGATACAGAAGTTATAACCGCTTTCCTCGCCGAAAGGGGAAGAAACAGCTATGTAGAAAGTCGTATTCGGCGCGAGCGCCACACCGTTGATCTGGCCTACGCATGTCTGCAGCGGTACGAGGGCGCCGCAGTTGCCTGAAAAGAGTGAAAACTGCAACTGGCCGTTATCGGATGTAAGCGTGAGGTTCGTAAGTACGTCGGTCTGCGGGCCGGTCGTAAATGAATGCCACACGACGGCAGACTGGTCCAGCGGGCATCCGTTGGGTGCGATCGTCTCACCGCAGGTGCCTATATTGCACCCGGCAGAACAGTTCGTCTGGTTCACCGCGGGGAACGGGACCGCCACGGCATTGGGACACAGATCATTGACCGCACAGGCTGGCGGAGGGCCCGACTGAACGGCAGTAATACAAAAGCCCCCCGCTGCATTGGAAGGTGTACTCACCAGTATGTGGTAGGTACCGGGCTGGATACAGTTGAACCTGATCGGGGCTGTCGGAGGCCCGCAGTAAGTGCCGTTCAGGTAAGTATATGGGTTGTTGTTGCAGCCGTTTTGCCACTGTCCCATCATCACCTGTACATTGCCGGGAAAAGTAACATTGGAAAAAGTAAGCGTGACAGCATTATTGGGGGCCGTCACATTGAATGTATACCATACATCTGCAGTACTGAGCGGCGGACAGGGCAACCCATTCGGATCAAATGTCGGGCCGGCATCTACGGTAGTGCCGCAGGATGGCGTATTGTTCGACAGCGCAATAGCTTCACACGGGCCGTCGTTGACCGGGGGCTGCGGTTCGGGGTTGTCGATACAAAGATCAAAATTCGGTACTGCGGGGTCCTTGCTGATCACAACGTAATAGGTAGTACCGATCGTCAGGTTGGTGAAGTTGAGCACACCGTACCCGCAGTCCAGGTAAGTGGGAGGAGGTGCACAAGGACCGTTCTTAAACTCCACGAGGGTGATCTTGAGGTCTTCGCCTCCGGCTGTCTCGGCCGTTATTTCGACTGTAGTGCCCTGGGCCGTGAAGAAAAACCACACGTTGGGCGGATTGGTATATGAAGGGCTGCAGGCGCCGTCTCCAATATCGAAGGTCGCGCCATTGAAAGCCAGGCCCGTGTAACACCAGTCATTGAGGTTAGTGAGGGAAGTGGCATTGGCACAATCATTGTTTGCAGGCTGCGCATATAGTGCAGACGCCACAATCAAACTAAAGAGAAAAGTACAAAAAAATCTCATTATTAACAAGTTACGTCAGTTCTCCAAAAGCGGATCAGCAACGGCAAATGTACACAGGTTCGTCCTGAAAACAACACCCGCCTCCGACAGCTGTCCTCTATTAATACGTAGTACAAAGGGCAAAAGATAATAAGCCACCATACCTTTTTGCAAGGATATTCGTTTTGAAAGCCAGCGCTTTTCATAATTCGTTAGCTTTGTGGACACTATTTCATGTGAAAAACAGGTATGTATAGGTATATTCTGATTCTACTGGTATCCCTGATCGCGTTTACCGATCTGCAGGCACAAGGCCGCATACGCTCTTCTGACCGGGATCGGGATCGTATTGCCAGGGAGAGAGCCCAACGAAAAGGAAACCAGGCGGACGAAAAGGAAGAATCCGAAGCGACTGCTGCCAAGAGCAATTTCTGGAAGGATGATGTCTGGTATGGCGGCAATCTCGGTCTCGGCTTTGCCGGCAACGACTTTGCCAGCAGTTTTTTCCTGGGTCTTGCGCCTATGGCCGGGTACAAGATAACCCCGGACTTCTCTGTAGGTCCTAGGGTTGAGTTCCAGTACACTTACTACAAGCTGTCCACCAGCAGGGGCATTCAGAAGTTCAACCTGTACTCCGGGGGCATCGGCCCCTTTGTCCGGTACAAGTTTCTCGGCTTTCTTTTCCTCCACGGAGAGTACCAGGTCGCCTGGACACAGTTGCCTTATTTCAATGGTATAGAGTACGCCAAACAGACAGAGCTGTCCAGCAATCTCTTTGCCGGGCTGGGTTATAATTCCGGCGGTGGCGAGATCCTGGTGCTGTACAATTTCCTGCAGCCCAATAACACGCTGGAAGTTCCGATCTCTCTTCGCTTTGGTTTTACCATCAACTTTTAGTCGCCGGTTTATACGCAGTGGCCTTGATCTCTATGAGCAGGTGCGGATGCGGCAGCTGATGCACGGCTACGGTGGTCCTCGTAGGCCCCTCGTAGTCAAAATAACGCGCATAGACTTCGTTGTACCCACCGAAGTCGTTCATATTCACCAGGAAAGTGGTGACATCTACGATGTCTGACAGCCCGGCTCCCAGGCTTTCCAGGATATCGCGTATATTTTCGATCACAGCTTCGGTCTGTACTTTTATGTCCAACCGGGTCGTCCCGAACTCGTCTGCTTCTGCTCCTGCAAAACTGTTGTCCGGGCGTCGTGAACTCGTGCCGGACACGAATATCCAGTCGCCGACCCGCTTGACATGGGGAAAAGCTCCGCGAGGTTTTGCTTTCCCCGCGAGCAACTTACTTTCTACCTCTTGACTCATTTCTTTATCTGAATAGGGGTTCACGAAAAGCGCAAAAGCGCCTGTACTTTCTTTTCGACCTCTTCACGGACCACGACCAGGTCTGCCGTCGCTACATCCTGGAGATGCGAACAGATGCCCATCAGCACTTTGTCCTGGGCCCTTCCGCGGCGCATGGCTTCCGAATAAGGCATGTCCGCCCTGAAAGTGACCATTCCGTACTTCGTATAGAAGTCGGAAAAACTGTGCTCCAGCAAAGTCTCCAGTTTATTCTTGCGCTGAAACACAGGATCATTGGTCTGATCGCGCATTTCGTAAAAATTGTCTACCGCAAGATCTGCGATGGCATCTGTATTGGGCTTTCGCTCGCGCTCGAAAGCGTGGAACACGGCGGGCCAGTCCTCTCCGAAACGCTCCATCATCTCATCCAGGACAACTACGTCCTCAAAGGCACAGTTCATTCCCTGCCCGTAGAATGGTACAATTGCATGGCTGGCGTCGCCCAGGAGCAATGTGTTACCGGCAACCGACCACGGAAAACACCGGATAGTCCCGAGATTGCCCGAGGGGTTGTCCTCAAAATCCCTTACTAACCTGGGCATTTGTTCCACTGCATCCGGGAAGTTCCTGTCGAAAAAACTGCGGATTTTCTCCGGGGTATCCAGTCCGTTCAGCCCTTCCTCACCTTCAAAGTCCTGGAAAAGCGTCACGGTAAAACTGCCGTCCAGGTTGGGCAGTGCGATCATCATATAGCTGCCCCTCGGCCATATATGGAGCGCATTCTTCTCCAGGCGGAAGCCTCCGTCTTCGCCGGATGGTATGTGTAGTTCCTTGTAGCCGTGCGACAAGAATTCCTGCGAAAAGTTGAACCGCGGGCTTGCGCCTCTTCCGAGCAATATCCTGCGCCGGACGGCAGAACCTGCACCATCCGTAGCAAAGATGACATCCGCGGATACTTCTACTTTCTCCGACGTAAGCTCATTGATAAAGTGGACCTTCCTGCCCTCGAAGTCCACATCTACACAGCGGTGATGAAAATAGAGGCTGATATCGGCCCCCAGGCTCTCCGCCCTGTCGAGCAGTGACATATTGAGTCCTCCTCTGCTGACAGAGTAGGTAGCTCCACCCTCTCTTCCGCTATAGGGCATGAATCTCGTCTCTCCCTGCAGCGGGTGGATCATCCGCCCCAGCATCGGTATACCATCCGACTCGACGAGATTTTCCATACCGATCATACGAAGTGCGCGTATGCCCCGGTCCGACAAGGCCAGGTTGATCGAGCGGCCTTCCGTGATACCTGTCTTGCGCATATCGGACCGCCACTCATATACGCTGACTCTGAAGCCACGCTGTGCCAGCCGTATGGCAAGCAGGGAGCCGCATAGCCCTGCGCCCACTACCAACGCGTGTTGTTGTGTTTTCATCCTGTTCCGGTTGTAATATCGTTCTACAATGCAATAGTATTCTCTCAGTTCGCCTCCAGGTGTTCCTCCAGTGTCGCCGCAAATCTGACCAACTCCTCGAACCTGTTGTAAAGCGGCACGGCTGCAATACGGATCACGTCCGGCTCTCTCCAGTCAGAGACGATATCTGCTGCAGTCAGCCGCTGGAAAAGCGTCTTGTCGCCTCCCCGTACGCGTATGGACAGCTGGCATCCGCGCTGCCCGGGATCCGAAGGCGTGATCACCTCGATACGGTCGGAACCGATATCACCCAGCAACCTGAGCAGGAAGCTGCTCATCGCTACCGACTTCCGGCGCAGAGCTTCCATTCCCGCCGCTTCGAAGATGTCGAGTGAGGCTTTCAGCGTAGCCATCGGCAGGATAGGCGGATTGCTGAGCTGCCAGCCCTCGGCGCCGGGTATTGGCACGAAATCCGGCCCCATCCTGAACCGCGAGGATTTCTCGTGGCCCCACCACCCGGCAAAACGGGGCAGATCCTGTCTTTCTGCATGACGCTCGTGGACAAAACACCCCGAAAGCCCACCGGGACCGGCGTTGAGGTACTTATAAGAGCACCATACTGCGAAGTCTGCGCCGCTATCGTGCAGCGCACAGTCCAGGTTGCCTGCACCATGTGCCAGGTCAAACGCGACGATACAGCCGCGTTCATGCCCGGCTTCCGTGATGGCCTTCATATCGAAAGCCTGGCCGGAATAATAATTGACATTACCTATCAGGACCAGGGCCAGCCGGTCGCCTTCGCGGCGTATGGTATCCAGCAGGTCGTCCTTGCGTATATTATTTTCTCCCGGCCGCGGGGCGATCTCGATCAGTCCCTCGCCCGGATCGTAGCCGTGATATGCGAGCTGGGACACGACAGCATAGCGGTCCGAGGGGAAAGCGCCCTTTTCAATGAGTATGCGGTACCGCTCCCTGGTCGGCCTGTAAAAAGAGACCATCATGAGGTGAAGGTTGACCGTGAGGCTGTTCATCACTACGATCTCCCGGGGAAGCGCACCTACAAGGGACGCCATCTGGTCGGTCAGGAATTCATGATAAGGCATCCACGGCCTGCCGGCATGGGTATGGCCGTCTACGCCCAGTCGCTCCCAGTCCTTCATCTCCTGCTCTACGTAGCTCCTGGCCTCTTTGGGCTGCAACCCGAGCGAATTGCCGCAGAAATATATCTTCTCTTTTCCTTGCTGTGATACAGGGATATGAAAGCGCTCACGAAACGCGCGCAACGGGTCTGCATCATCCAGCGCCCTGGCTTCATCCAGCATGTTACTGTGGTCGTTCATTCTTGTATTTGTGCTTGCAATGGCGAAAAATGGGCCCTGGTCACGCCAAGCCACTCAAGTGCAGTGTCACCCAGCAACTGTTGTTTGGTACGATCGCTGTAAGGCATATGCTCGATCAGCCGGCCGGGCTCCAACTCCCCCAGCGGAAACGGATAGTCCGTACCCAGTGCGATACGATCGGCGCCCATCAGGTCTATGAGGTAGTCCAGCATGCGTTCGTCGTGCACGAGAGAATCTATGTAGAACTTGCCGAGGTACTGCCTGGGCGGATGGGGGTTGTCTACGGCGCATAGATCGGGACGTACGTCAAACCCGTGCTGTATACGGCCGATCGTGGCGGGGAAGCTCCCTCCGCCGTGTGCAAAAGCCACCCGCAATGCAGGAAACGACTCAAACACCCCGCCAAAGATCATCGAACAGATCGCCCTCGAAGTCTCCGCAGGCATGCCGACCAGCCAGGGAAGCCAGTACTGCGGCATCTGCTCTTTGCCCATCATATCCCAGGGGTGTACAAAAATACAGGCGCCCAACCGCTCGGCCGCTTCGTAAAACGGGAAGAGACGCCGTTCATTGAGGTTCCAGTCATTGACATGGGAACCGATCTCTACACCTGCCAGTCCGAGCTCAAGTACGCATCGTTCGAGCTCCCGGATAGCCAGCTCGGGCGACTGAAGCGGCACGGTCCCCAGCCCTATGAACCGGTCGGGATAGTCACGTACCACCCCCGCTATATGGTCATTGAGAAAGCGTGAAGTATCATAGGCATGCTCGGCCCTGGCCCAGTAGTGAAAGAGCACAGGGATGGTAGAGAGTACCTGTACATTTACCCTGTGATGATCGCATTCTCTCAGGCGCTCGGCCGGGTCCCAGCAGTTGGACTGGATCTCCCTGAAAAAACGGTCATCGACCATCATACGGGCGCAACAGGGCTTGTGGTGATCCAGGTGGACAAATCCGCCGTAACCGAAGCTGTCCGCCCATCTGGGCATCTGCTCGGGCAGAATATGGGTATGGATGTCTACTTTGAAAAAAGAAGGCATGAGTTGCGCGTTTTCCAGGGTGCTGGCAAATTACGATGAAAAATCGGCTCAAGGAAATCCCGCTGCCACTAACGCGCCACTACTTTACATACAGTCTGCGTACGCTCTCACCGGCGCTGTTTCGATGCTTACTCCTCAACAGCCCAAAGAGTGCCTGCGGAGCTATCTGTCGCCTTCAAATGCGCGCCGGAGCGCCGCCAGATCGTATTTCTTCATCTCCAGGAATGCCCGCGATACACGCGCCACTTTTTCCCGGTCCGGATCGCGCAGCAAAGATCAGCATATAACGCCGCCCGGCGCAAGAGACAATATGAAGGGGGTGATCGGATTAGGCTCCCAAGCTACTTTTTTATCAGGCCAACGTGTCGAAACCCGGGTTCCACACAACCTCCCAGAGATGACCGTCCGGATCCTCAAAGTAGCCCGCGTATCCACCGTAAAAAGTCATAGCGGCGGGTTTCACGATCCTGGCTCCGGCAGCCGCAGCCTGTGCCATCACTACGTCCACTTCTGCCTCACTCGCTACATTGTGCCCAAGCGTCAGGGCAAGCGGATCGCGGTCTGCACCTCGGGCACCTGTGTCCTGTGCAATACTCTCCCTCGGCCAGAGCGCCAGCTTCAGACCGGGCTGCAGGTCGAAAAATACGACGGCGCCGTATGCGAATTCTGTCCCGATGATGCCCTCGGTGGGAAATCCCAGCCCATCCCTGTAGAATGCACATGATCGTTCCAGGTCACTGACGCCAAGTGTAAGTACCGATATCCGTGGTTGCATGAGAGTATTATCTTAGCTTCAAAAGTACGGTGATCAAAGCTGCCGGGACTCCGCATCGTCTTCCTGTAGTCGGACGGGCCGCTTCATCCGGTACAGGTCAAAGCCAGGCGCCCAGTAATCGGGAATCATTTCTACCAGCTCAAACCCAAACCGCTCATAGAATTGATAGGTCAGCTGAGCGGTGCGGACGGACAGCTCCCCGAGTTGTGGCACTTGTTGCATAAGCGCAATCCTGTGGCGGAGGAGCTCCGCGCCGATACCGCGGCCATGATGATCCGGGTGGACGATATCCCAGCTGATACGGCCCGTAAAGCCGTCTTCGGCCATATTGAATCCTCCGCAACCCAGGACCTCACCGGACTCTTCAGCCAGGAAATAGTTGCCGGCATGATTTTCAAGATACCCGGCCAGCTCCGCCTCTTCACTGGGGGCGAAGTAACGGGGTGTGTTCATCCGCAGCAGCCGGATCACATGATCCCTGTCCGCAGATGTGTACTTTCGTATGATTCGGTTTTCAGTCATCAGCAACTTACGCGCAATCGGGCCACACTTTAAAGATACGGCGAATGCGGTTCAACTGTCTTTCCGTTCTACAGGATTACTGGGCCGGTGTGCTTCCCTGGTCGCCCCGGTTGGAGGGTCTGTTGGGGCGTCGCTTCTTGCGCCGCTTGGGTTTTTGTCCACCTTCGGCCTGGGCCTGCGGAAGATTGTTGCCTGGCTTTCTCCTGTCGGGACGGCGACGGCGATCTCCTTCACCGCCGGTTGGTCTCGCCCCTGGTCCCGCAGATTGCCTGTCCACCGCATGTTGTTTCAGGTGCTCGGGCAGTTCTCTAACCGGTACAGGCTTCTTGATCAGCGCCTCGATACGCCTGAGTTTGCCGAAGTCTTCCCTGGAAACCAGTGTTACAGCCATACCGGTTGTACTCGCACGCGCCGTACGTCCTATACGGTGTATATAGTCTTCTGCATCGGCCGGTACATCCATGTTGATTACCAGGCCGATATGGTCCACATCGATGCCCCTGGAGAGGATATCGGTAGCTACCAGTATCCGTAACTGCTTGGACTTGAACGAACGCAACACCTCGTTGCGCTGCGACTGGTCCAGGTCCGAATGAATGGCGGCACAGGGCAGCTTCATCTGCTGCAGGTCCCGGTGCGCCTGCTTTACTTTTTGCTTGGTACCGGCAAAGATCAGTATACTATCGGCATCTGACTCGCGGATGATATGCTTGAGCAGGTCAAATTTGCGCAGATCACTGATGAGGTACACCGACTGGTCGATCCCTACCGCAGGCTGGGATACCGCCAGGCTGATCTCAACAGGCGACTGCAGGATACGTTCTGCCATGATCCTGATCTTGGGCGGCATGGTAGCGGAAAACAAGAGGGTCTGACGCTCCTTGGGTACGAAAGACAGGATATGGTATATATCGTCGCTGAAACCCATGTCCAGCATCTGGTCTGCTTCGTCCAGGATGAAGGTCTGCAGACTGTCGATCTTTACGTAGCCCAGGTTGAGGTGCGATTTGAGCCGACCGGGCGTTGCCACGATTATATTGGCCCCAGAGGTCAGCGCCCGCTTTTCCTGCTCAAACACCTGCCCGCTTCCTCCTCCGTAGATCGCAATCGAACTCACCGAGGTGAAATAGGTCAGTCCCTGCATGACCTCATCGATCTGTATTGCCAGCTCACGGGTCGGGACCAGTATCAGCGTATGCAGGAAGTTACCCTTGCTGCGTATCACCTGTTCGATCACGGGCAACAGGAAAGCGGCAGTCTTGCCTGTACCGGTCTGTGCCGCTGCTACGATATCGCTGCGCTGAAGTATGGTCGGGATCGCCTGTGCTTGAATAGGCGTAGGTTGCTTGTATCCCATCGAGCCGATGCCGTCCATCAGTTCAGGGCTGAATCCAAAGTCTTCGAATGTCAAAATAGCGTGTTTAACACTTCAAAATAATCCTGTCCGTACAGCGGCAGCGCGCAGGCAGCCACCTTAATATGACCGGCAGATGTCCCGGCATGCGTCAGCCGGGTCAAGAAATTTCGCCGCAAGATACTGAATTTAAAGCCTTGATCTCTTACACCATTGCCTATTATATTCAATTGGCACTTAAAGACTACTAGTCTTTGAATGTTATAAAAAAGTTAAAAGACACTCTGACAATCTCCCCGTCATCTACGCCTTCCGTCTTTCCAACGTACCAGGTCTTGAACAGGCAAGGCCTGCGGACAACAGGTGGATCAGACGGCTTCGCAGGATCTGCCCTGCCTCCGAGTTTTTTTCGTCTGTCATAAGACAGTTGGTATACAATTACGTCAATCGCTGCCGGGACGCCAAAGGGCGGGCGCCGCAGCTGGATATGCCGGCATAGCGAAGATGAGCGTTACTTAGCTATGGCCAGGCAAATGGTGGCCTCTGCCTCAGGGCAGAGGTTTTTTTTATGACCTTACGCAGACCGGGTTTTGGACGCCTTTACGCCAACGCTTCTTAACTTTACCATTCTGAACCAACTGATCCAGTCATGCAAGAAGAAAAGAAATACTCTGCAATAAAGTACGACAGCTACCTGCATCTCAGGGAGTTGCTCTCCGCACAGAAGCTGCGCAGCGAAGAAATCGGCAAGCCGGCCCACGAAGAAATGCTCTTTATCATCACACACCAGGTCTACGAGCTGTGGTTCAAGGAGATCATACACGACCTGAAGTCTGTCGTGCTGATGTTTGAGACAGATAATGTAGATGAGCGCAATATCGGGATCGCCGTACAACGCCTCAACCGGGTCATCGAGATCCAGAAGTTGCTGATCGAGCAGATCCGCGTCATGGAGACCATGACCCCGCTTGATTTCCTGGATTTCCGCAACTACCTGTTCCCGGCTTCGGGATTCCAGAGTTTCCAGTTCCGCGTCATAGAAGCCCTGCTGGGTCTTCCGTCGGAGGGTCGTCTTACATACAACAATGCACCCTATTCCTCCGTATTCAGCGAGGAAGAGCAAGATATACTCAAGGGGCTGGAACAGAATAATATGCTCTCGGCGATCGAGGCCTGGCTGGAGCGGACGCCTTTCCTGGAGTTCCGCGACTTCAACTTCCTGGAACAGTACAAAGCGGCCGTCACAGAGATGATCACGACAGAGCAGCAGGCGATCAGCAACAGCCCGCTGCTCAATGAGCACGAAAAGGCCATGCGCCTGAAGATGCTGGGCGATACCCACACCTATTTTCAAGGTGTATTCGATCCCGACAGGCATCAGCAATTGCTCGACGAGGGCAAACTGCGACTTTCATACAAAGCGACCATCGCGGCACTGCTGCTCAATCTTTACCGTGACGAACCGATCCTGCACACACCCTTCCGGCTACTGACCAAACTGGTGGATGTTGACGAGTTCCTGACCATGTGGCGGTACAGGCATGCGCAAATGGTCCTCCGTATGCTGGGCAAGAAGGTAGGCACAGGGGGATCTTCAGGTTATGGTTATCTCCACGCAACAGCGGTGCAACACCATGTCTTCAGTGATCTGCACAATATATCGACACTACTGATCCCACGCTCTGCGCTGCCGCCATTGCCGAACCACATCAAAAAAGAACTCGGCTTCTACTTTACCGCTACCCGGGACTGATCCCGGCAATTGTACCTGCGCGGGACCGGGACTTTTCTGCCCGCTTTCACCCAAGAGCCCCAAGCTATGAAACAGCTACTGAACTATATCGACGGCCGCCTGCTGCCTCCTATCGGAGGCCGGTTTCTTGAAAACGCGGATCCGTCGACCGGGGCGGCCTATTCATTGCTGCCGGATAGCGACTCGGCAGATGTTGAAGCGGCCGCAGCCGCAGCCCACGGCGCATTTCCGGGCTGGAGCGCGACCAGCGCCGAGGAGCGTTTCCGTATCCTCAACCGCATAGCCGAGGGCATAGAGTCCAGGCTGGAACTGCTGGCGCTGGCCGAGTCGATCGACAATGGCAAGCCACTGAGCCTGGCCAGGCAAATGGATATCCCCCGGGCAGCTTCCAATTTCCGCTTTTTTGCTACTGCGGCTATGCAGTTCGCTTCGGAATCACATGACATGCCGGGGGTAGCGCTCAACTATACACTCAGGCAGCCGATCGGTGTCGTAGGATGTATATCTCCCTGGAACCTGCCGCTCTACCTGTTCACCTGGAAGATCGCCCCTGCGCTGGCTGCAGGCAATACAGTCGTAGCCAAGCCGTCGGAGATTACGCCTATGACTGCTTTTCTTCTCTCCGAGATATGCATGGAAGCCGGTCTGCCTCCCGGTGTCCTCAATATTGTACACGGTCTCGGCGGCAAGGCAGGTGCGGCCATTGTATCCGATCCTTCGATCAAAGCCATATCCTTCACGGGAGGTACGGCCACCGGGGCGGCCATTGCATCCGTCGCCGCACCCATGTTCAAAAAACTGTCCCTGGAACTTGGCGGCAAAAACCCCAATATCGTCTTTGCCGACTGTGACCTCGACCAGGCGATCGAGACCGGTGTACGTTCGGCCTTTGCCAACCAGGGCCAGATCTGCCTTTGCGGATCGCGCATACTGGTGGAGCGCTCCATCTATGAGACCTACCGCGACAGGCTGGTCGAGCGTGTGAGCCGGCTCCGCATAGGCGACCCGCTGGATGAAAACACCCAGGTCGGCGCCGTGGCGTCACAGGCACATTTTGAAAAGATACGCGCCTACCTGGCTATTGCCCGGAGCGAAGGCGGAAAGATCCTGTGCGGGGGAGAACCATACAGGCCGGAAGGACGCTGCAGCGAAGGCTGGTTCCTAGCGCCGGCGGTGATCGAAGGGCTGCCCCAGCAGTGCAGGACCAACCGGGAGGAGATATTCGGGCCTGTAGTCACCCTGCAGCCCTTTGATACGGAAGAAGAGGCCATCCGCCTGGCCAACGACACTCGTTATGGTCTTGCTGCTTCTGTCTGGACCAACGACCTGCGCAGGGCGCACAGAGTAGGGGCTGCACTGGACTCGGGGATCGTATGGATCAATTGCTGGCTGCTCCGGGACCTGCGCACTCCATTCGGCGGATTTAAGGACTCGGGAGTAGGTCGTGAAGGCGGTTGGGAGGCAATGCGTTTTTTCACCGAACCCAAAAACATCTGTATAAAATACTGAATATGGCATCCGTACTATACACCCTCGAAAACGGGGTAGCGAAGATCACGCTGAACCGCCCCGAAGTATACAATAGTTTCAACCAGGAGATGGCGCTCCGGCTGCAGGACACGCTGGATGCCTGCGAACAGGATGACCAGGTACGCTGCCTGCTCCTCACCGGGGCCGGTAAGGCTTTCTGCGCCGGGCAGGATCTAAATGAAGTGATCGACCCAAACGGACCGGCGCTGCAGGATATCGTAGGACTGCATTACAACCCGATCATACTGCGGCTGCGCAATATCGAAAAACCGGTCGTCTGTGCAGTCAACGGCGTAGCTGCCGGGGCCGGGGCCAATATCGCCCTGGCATGTGATATTGTGATCGCGAGGCGATCCGCTTCTTTTATACAGGCTTTCAGCAAGATCGGCCTCATACCTGATAGCGGCGGCACATTCACCCTGCCCCGGCTCGTCGGCTGGCAAAAAGCCACTGCACTGATCATGCTCGGCGACAAAGTGGCTGCTGAAGAGGCCGAAAGGCTGGGGATGATCTACCAGGTCTGCGATGATGAAGCGCTCGATACGGTAACTATGACGCTGGCTTCACGCCTGGCACAAATGCCTACCAGGGCGCTGGGCCTTGCCAAACAGGCGCTGAACCGCTCACTGACCAGCGACCTGGCGATGCAGCTCGCCATAGAGGAAGAACTGCAGACTATGGCCGGACACACAGATGACTACGAGGAAGGCGTGGCGGCATTCCTGGAGAAACGTACACCCGTATTCAAAGGAAGATAACCAAACCCATGCCGGTGAACAGCCACCCTATACCGGCAATGACAGTCCATTCTTATGAAAGAAATACAAACCGTAGCAGTTATCGGCTCCGGCGCGATGGGGAGCGGGATCGCCCAGGTAGCGGCGCTGGCAGGTATGGATGTGATCATATATGATCAGCGACCAGCTGCCGTCAACCACAGCAGGGACCTGCTTCGAGGCAATATCGACAAACTTGCTGCCAAAGGCAGGCTCTCTCCCGAACAGGCCGAAGCTGCTTTCGGACGGTTATACTTCACAGAACACCTGGATACAGTATCCGCGGCCGACCTGGTGATAGAGGCCATCGTGGAAGATCCGGTGATCAAAAAGGAACTGTTCGGCACGCTGGACCGGATCTGTTCGCCGGATGCCGTACTGGCGACCAACACTTCCTCACTGTCCGTGACATCGCTGGCTGCTGCCTGCCAGCGACCGGAGCGGGTACTGGGGCTGCATTTCTTCAACCCGGCGGCGGTGATGCCCCTGGTTGAAGTCATTCCGGCAGTGCAGACCGATGCCGCACTGATCCCTACAGCATGCCATTGGATGGCACAGTGGGGCAAAGTACCGGTCATAGCGCGCGACACGCCCGGCTTTATCGTCAACCGGATCGCCCGGCCTTACTACGGAGAAGCTATCCGTATCTATGAAGAAAACCTGGCTTCCCCGGAGGCGATCGACCAGGCCATGACCGCCCAAGGCTTCCGTATGGGCCCCTTTGCGCTTATGGACCTGATCGGGCACGACGTGAACTATGCTGTCACGGAATCAGTCTTTTCAGCTTTCTATTTCGACCCGCGTTACAAACCGTCCTTCACCCAGAAACGGCTGGTGGAAGCAGGTTTCCTCGGACGCAAGACCGGACGCGGTTTTTACGTATATCCCCAGGGCGAAACAGCAACGCCCCCCCCTGCTGAAGCACTTGCTCCGGAGCGGGCACAGGAGATCAGCGACCGGATACTGGCCCTGTTGATCAACGAAGCTGCAGATGCGCTGTACCTGGGCATTGCCGGCAGGGACGATATAGATACCGCCATGACGCGCGGTGTCAATTATCCAAAGGGGCTGTTACGCTGGGCGGACGACTGGGGCCTGGCATCGGTCGTCGCGATGCTCGACAAGCTCCAGGACTACTACCGCGAAGACAGGTACCGTTGCTCACCTCTTCTGCGCAGGATGTCCGCACAAGGGATCACTTTCTACGGCACTCCCTCCAACTAAATACCACCACATGGACCCGGACAAGATCGTCAGAGAGAGAATGTACGCAAACGACGCTTTCAGCCAATGGTTGGGTATCGAGATCAGTCGGGTAGCTCCCGGTACGGTAGAGTTGTATATGACCGTAAGAGCTGAAATGACGAACGGTTTTGGCATTGCACACGGTGGCATCACCTATGCACTGGCGGACAGCGCACTCGCTTTCGCTTCCAATGCGCATGGCAACCAATCCGTATCCATAGAGACCGCTATATCCCACCTGCGCCCTGTCGGAAGCGGCGATCGCCTGCAGGCCATCGCACGGGAAGATCACCTCAGCAACCGGACAGGCGTATATCGTGTCGAAATATACCGGGAAGGCGAACTGGTTGCACTTTTCAAAGGCACAGTTTACCGGACAGGCAAAGACTGGACTTAAAAAAGATCTATTTACCGGAGGTGATAGCGCCCAGGGCAAAAACAAGCTCTATGTCTTCCAGTACATGCTCTCTGCCGGAGGAGTCTCTCAGCGTAGCATTGAGCCGCATGCGGACCTTACGTGTATAGGCCCCCTGGTTATCCTGGAGGAAAGGCTCTGCCGACACCAGTTCGGCTGCACTGCAAAATGCAGCCTGATCCGTGCCGTTCGTATCCGACCATACGCCGGCCTCATCCCTGTAGCGTACGAGTATACGAGGCCAGGTGGCCGACCGGTCGAAAGCGGCGCTTGTGACCGTATAGCCGAAGTCGGCAGTACAATAGGAGATCGAACCGGAAATACTTGTCTTGACCTGTGTACACAACCTTGTCTCACAGGAGGTACCCGCATTGACTGTGACGCAATAGGTATTGCCGCTGCCCGACACCTCTACACAACGTTCGGATACTGTCGCTCCGTCCTGCCATGAGTAGCTATCCGCGAGCCCCGCCGGATCATCTATATACAGGAGCGCCTTCCCTGGTTCGGCCGGACAGTCGGTGACCAGCAGTTTCAGCCTGCAATCGCCGGGATTGCCAGCATCCAATAATTTGGTGACGGACGCCCGGTTACCGGCCGCATCTTCTATCTCCAGGGCGGCGGCTGTAGGTCCCCTACCCGGAAAGAAGTCATAGGCTGGCTCGGGTGTTGTGAATGTGCAGCCGGATCCGAACTGCCACCGGTACACAATCCCACCGTATATCGATTGTGAACGCTGCTGTGTACGGACAGTCGCCAAACGATCATCTTCCGGCACTGAACCATGGAACAGCAGCTTCCCGGAAGCCGACCAGATCCTGGTATCCTGGTGTTCGCTCGTATACGGAACTGTATCCAGCAGCAGGATCTCCAATGCGGGTCCGCAACCTTGCGGGCAGTTTTGTATCTCCATACGCCCTCCGGCGGCAAACAGCCCCCCGGCCAGCTCCTCCGTGAAGGTAAACATATAGCGGTTGTCCCTGCCTGCTTCCCAGTTGAAGGCCGAACCATCAAGACGGCCCTTGACATGGAACAACGGGTTGCGTGACAGCGATCCTGTCGGGTCATCGGCCACCTGCTTCCTGCACCCGGTCCAGGTTGCAGCAAATGCGAGCAGAACAGCTATGATCAGCCGGCCCGTTTTCATCATGATCAGAGGGACTTTTTTTATTGGCCAAATATCTTCACTACGCCTATCTCCCATCTCCAGCCATCGTCGAAGTGTGCCTTACTGCGGCTATCCAGCGGTGAGGATTGCCATACGGATCTGCGGGCATGTACCTGTGCGATCCAACCGTCGTAGATGGTATAACCGTAAGATGCACCGACCCACCAACTGGCCGTATTGAATACCGTAGCATTCGTGCCTTGCCTGTCTCTCTCGAGTACCTGGCTGCGATAGACTCCGGCCCCCTGCTCTCCGGGACGCAAGTCGGTAAAGTAGGTCCTGGTATACGTTGACTGAGCTGAGAAGAGCATATGCAGACCGGTACTCAGGCCGAATCGATGCTGGCGGAAGTGAAAGTTAAGACCTACGGGCACGGCCAGCCAGTAAGCATGAGTAGCTTCCCATGTATGCGCTACACTGTCCCTGCCGAATCCGTAGAGTATTTCCGACCGGTGTTGCAGCAATGCCGGAGCTACCTGGCTGTATGCGCCCACAAACGAAAAATCCGCTGAGGTATGATCAGTGAGTTTGAATCCGAAGCCAAGTCCCGCATATCCGCCGTGGTAGAGAGCCCCGCCGCCATCCGGCATCTGCATGCTATACCCGGCGTTCATCTGGAAATACCAAGGTTGGCGTGTGGCCCGGCGTATCGGGATCTCACGGCTTTTACGACTACCCGCGCCCATATCGCCTTCTTCCTCTTTACCGTCTCCCACCTCATCGCCTGCAGGTCCTGAATGATTTTCTGTGGCTGCATTGCGCTCATAGGCCTGCATCCAGGCATCATCTTCCTCGTCGTTAAAGAGGTCGGAATCATCGTCCGGCGCCCTGTAGATTGTCTTGTCATCGCTACCGGAACGACCGGAAAGAGATCTGTCCGCTCCTGATGTCGATGTAACCAGACCGGCATCCGGCGCGACCTGTACGTTGTTATTGTTATTGCTGTTGTTGCTCATCCCTGCAGACAGGGCGGATCTGCCGTCAGTTGCGCGCCCGGACTTCATTCCTGTATCGCCCGCGGTATTACGCAGACCAGTCTTGCCGACCGGCGATGACGGGGTAGTAAAGGACTTGCCCGTATGACCTGTATTGTTTGTCGAAGCAGTCGCGGAAGATAGCATACCGTCGGCATGGCCACCGGCCTCCGGCTGGTCCGCCGATACGGTTGTGCTCGGCCCGGCTGGCACAGGTGTATCCGGCACGACCGCCGGGGCGGGCATTTCTTTACCCGGTGTAGTCGGGACAGTCTCCGTATGACGCACACCGGACCAGAGATAGAAAGCCGCTATCGTGCCCCCTGCCAGCATCAGCAACAGGACGGGCGCCCACCACCAGGCAAACTTGCGACGTCGCTCCTGCTTGTCCAGCAAAGATTCCATATCCTGCCAATGCGCCTCATTGAACCGGTATACCTTCTGATCGTAGTGATCCCTAATCTGCTTGTCTAGCCTGCTCATGTATCTCACACATTTAAGAAATAGCGTCCCACCTTGTCTCTCAAGATCTGTCTGGCACGGGACAGGTGCCACTTGCTCGTTCCGACGCTCATACCCAGCGCATCGGCAATCTCCTGGTGGGAGAAGCCGTCGATAATAAACATATTGAACACCCGGTTCGTCGGCTCCGGGAGTTCACTCACTGCTTTCTCGAGGATCTGCATGTCGAATCCGGACGGCAGGCTCTCCTCGTGATGTACCTCATCGTATTTGCGTTCCGTGGTGAAATCCACGGGATGTACTTTCTCATGTCTGCGCCTGCTGCGGTATGCATCGATGATCGTGTTGACCATGATCCGGCGTACCCAGGCGGTGAACGGTACTTCCTGGCGGTAGCCGGCCAGGTTGTTCAGCACCTTGAGAAATCCCTGGTTCATCAGGGCCACTATATCCTCTTCGTTTTGTTCGTAGCGCGCACAGATACCGTACAAGAAACTGTAACATTCCTTGTAAAGAAGGTACTGGCCCTTCCGCTCCCCGTTGATACATTGCTTAAGAAGCTCGGGATCCGGTTGCATCGGTATCTTTTTCAATGTCTGCCTTCCTTCGGGAGGCGCCACAATTGCACGATCATTCACTTTTAAATTCAATTGCAAGGACATTTGTTCGGATCAAACCCGCATGATTGATACAGTACACTATATATCACGGATTCGATGCGGCCCCTGTCCTTCCGGCAACAATCGTTGTCCATAGTTTAAGACCTGACAGGGCGAGTCCTCTAACCCAAATTACCCGCCCTGCAGATCTTTTTACAAAGCACACATTGTCTCCAATCTGTTTAGAGATACGAGCGCAGGGGCGTTTCGGTTGGCAAAATTCCTTTCTTTCATCAGCCTACCTCTGTCATGCCGCTATTTTGTTTACTTTGCAGCACTTATACAGGCAATCCTGTCGCCTTATGTGGACCAACTGGAAAAAAAGAAACGAGGCCCTGCGGTCTGTCGCCTATCTATTGAACCTCGACTTCAGCGACTCCGACACACTCAAGGAAATCGCTTATCTGCGTACGTTCGATCTCTTCAAGACCGGGAGCAGCAAAAAGGTACGTCACCTCATGACCTCCAGGAATTTCTGGGATGGAGAGCAGCTTTCGCTGTTCGACTATTCCTATACCATCAGCAACGGTAAATCTTCGACCACTTATCACCAGACTGTATATTTTATCAACTCCAAGGCCCTGGGCATTCCCGAATTCAGGCTGAAGCCCGAGACCCTGCTCCACAAGATCGGCCACCTGCTCGGCATCCAGGACATCGACTTCGAAGAATACCCTGTCTTTTCCAGGCAGTACGAACTGAAATCCAGGGAAGAGGACCTTGTACGCAGTTTTTTTGACCATCGGGTGCTGCATTTTTTCTCCAACGAGAAAAAATGGCATGTACAGGCGATCGGTTATTTCTTCGTCTTTTACCGGCACAAAAGCCTCGTTCCTCCCGGTGAGATCGAAGATTTTCTCGGCAGGGGCAACTATCTCTACAAGCTCTTCCGGGAAAACACACCTGACATATCCTTGCCCGCTCAGCCCTCGGAATGATCGGCGGCATCCATATGCTTAAGGGCATATTTCCTTACCTTTGCGGAGTTCAAAATCATATCATAGCAACAATGAGACCTATGCAGTGGATCCTTTTTGTGATGAGCATTTTCTGGGTTGCCTGCCAGCCCGGGAAGAATAGCCGGCAGGAGTCGATGGACGGTACCTGGATAGCTCCCTATACCCGTGAGCACGATACGCTAGAGTGGACCGGCAACGATGTATTCTGGCGCAAGACCGTCCTCAACTATCCTGCTCCGCCGTTCAGATCCGAGTGGAAGGTCGTTGTCAAGGATACGCGCGCCGCGGAAGGCCGCTATATCCTCGAGCAGAAAGATCAGCCTTCGCGCTTCCTCGTACTAGACTATGTCAAAAAAGATGCGAACAAGATGCTGCTCACGATCCCCAGGGATACATTCACTTCTCTCGAACTGGCGCAGGCAGCACCTTTTGCCAACGGTATCAACGGGCGCTATTTTTTCAATGCCGAATACTACAATAGTCTGCCTCCGAAGACCAGCATTTCCAAAGAAGAGCTGATCACCATCCTGGACTACGTGATCGCTACTTTGCCCAAAGAGCCCTATATGTCCAAATTTCCAAAGACAAGTGGCCGCAAAAAGGTGCTCGACGAATTGATATTCGACTACCTGATGCAGCAAAACTATCGCCCGATCGAATATTTCAACCTGTTCGAGGACCAGGCACTGGCAAGGGCGCAGGAGTCCGGCGTAGCAGAGCGGAGGGAGCAGGTCATGGACTTCCTCAGGCAGTTTGTAAACCAGCCGCTGCCCCAAAGCGGCGAACAGTAAGACCATTCTTCTAGACCCACCTCATAAAAGGTTATGTCCCAAAGCTATATCATCGACGGTCTGCGCACAGCCATAGGCAACATGAGCGGCGCGCTGTCGCCAGTAAGACCGGATGACCTGGCAGCACTGTTGCTTCGCGGGCTGAGCGACCGGCACGACGCTATTGCACGCTCCTCCTACGACGATGTGATCCTCGGCTGTGCCAACCAGGCCGGTGAGGACAACCGCAATATCGCCCGTATGTCGCTGCTGCTGGCAGGCCTGCCTGTGACTGTACCCGGTGAGACCGTCAACCGGCTCTGCGCTTCGGGTATGTCTGCGGTGGTACACGCGCACAGGGCGATAGGTTGCGGAGAAGGAGACCTTTTCCTGGCCGGTGGTGCAGAAAGCATGACCCGCGCTCCCTGGGTGATGTCCAAAGCCTCCGCTCCCTTCGGCAGAGATGTATCGCTGTACGACAGCAGCTTCGGCTGGCGGTTTGTCAACCCACGTATGCAGGAGCTCTACGGAACTGACGCCATGGGTGAGACCGCCGAAAATCTCGCCGAAGAGCACGGGATCAGCCGTGAGGACCAGGATGCTTTTGCGCTCAGGAGTCAGCAGAAAGCGGCCCGCGCCCAGGAATCAGGGCGCCTGGCCAGAGAGATCATGCCGGTAGAGATCCCTCAGCGCAAGGGTACGCCGGTCATCTTTGACAAAGATGAGTTCATCAAACCGGCCAGTACCCTGGAAGGACTAGCCAGGCTCCGACCTGCCTTCCGCCAGGACGGCACAGTGACCGCGGGCAACGCCTCAGGGCTCAACGACGGCGCTGCAGTGGTACTGGTTGCCTCAGCCGATGCGGTGAATACCCATGGCCTGAGCCCGATGGCACGGATCGTCTCCTCGGCCGTGACCGGTGTGGAGCCGCGTATCATGGGTATCGGCCCGGTCAGCGCCAGCCAGTTGGCCCTCTCACGCGCCGGCCTGGCGCTGGACCAGGTGGACCTGATCGAGATCAATGAAGCATTTGCCGCCCAGGTACTGGCCTGTACGCGCACCCTCGGCCTGGCCGACGATGATCCGCGTATCAACCCCAACGGCGGCGCGATCGCACTGGGTCATCCGCTGGGTATGACCGGCGCCCGCCTGATCCTGACGGCTGCACTGGAGCTACAGCTCCGCCAGGCGCACTATGCCCTCTGTACGATGTGTATCGGTGTGGGCCAGGGCTATGCGGTGGTGCTGGAGCGGGTGTGATATCTAAACACTAGAAAGATGGTGGGTATCACTGAAACGATAAGCAGGAAGAAACACTGAAAATGACCTTGAATTTCCGGTATATAACCTCTGTTTCGCCCCACCCCCGCGCTATCGACCAGCCTATGCGCGTACGTGAAAACGCACGATTCAAATACGCGATTTCTTGAAACCATTCGAAACACTGACTTGCGGACCCAATTATATCGTGTATTTCGCCTTATCAGTGAATATATCGTCCTCCCCAAGCACAGTAGTTTCATACTGTGTACCCCTCTTTAATATTATACATTAAGAGCCTGTCTTGTAGCGAAATACATGAAAACGAAATAAGCCGACACCAGCAGAATAGCTGAAGTACCGATTGCGCCCAAAAAGTACTCCAGGACCTTTACTATCATCGCTGATACGTAGAATCTTCTGTAAAGCTCTTTATGGTTGACTGCGGGAGAAAAGTTCCCCGGCCACATCGATCATATCCGACCAGCCGTATGGATGCAGCGATCATAGAACGATAGCCTCCTGCGCAATAGATGTATTAACTATCCCCCAGGGAATCGAACTCAAACTCTTTAAAAAGCAACGGACAGATGCGCCTCAGAGACTCGTCATCGTCCTCCTCCCAGCTCAACTCGATATCCGGGTAGTCCAGCGATGGAGAGTCCAGCAACTCCTGCGCCGCTTCCTCCCAATCCTCCCAGGTACCCGCACCCACATGGTCAAACGACGCATATGCTATGGAAAGCAATTCCTCCAGTTCAGGTACTTCTTCCCTCTCACGCAGCCCTTTCAGCACAGGCAACAAACTATCCGGGCTCTTCAAGGCCGCCTCGTACACTTCCCGCCCCTGCGCGATCAGCCAGGCTCGGAAAGCCTCGAATCCATCATCCGAACAGCCGCCCATCACGATATAGGCCGCCGCCCACAGCTTATCTTTGTAAGACTTCGCCAGGTAATACATCACCCAGCGATGGAATCCCAGCATCTCTCCCGGTGACAACTCCGTTATGCCTCCCCCGATATATTCCAGGACTTCTTCCTGGGATTGCCTCTCTGCATGGGCATCTGCGATGATCTGCCAGAAACGATCCTTATCTATTCGCTTCAGCTTGAGCGCCTTCTTTGTTTTTGTACTCTTTTTAGGCCTGCGGATCAGCTCCGGATCCTCGTAATCCCGCCACTTTTCGTCATAGGGCCCGAGATACTTCTCCCGCTTCTCCTCCAGTATCTGGCCGTATTGTGGAATATCGAAACCATATACTGTAGCCAAAATCTCACAATACTCTCTTTCTCTATCAATTCCCCATACGATTCCTGTCTTTTTCAGATACTCGTAATGTATTCTAGCACCCAAATACTTTTCAGCGCCTAAACTAGATACTTCCAAATGCTTTATCAGATCATATTCGACATTACTTGCCCATCTCTTCGCGCCTGTCGCATCATCTCTGGTAACATACCAATCTGTCAAATCGCGTAATTCATACACAGACTGAAACTTATAATTACTCCTTCCCAGTTTGCCCGACCATTTTAAATATCTGGGACCGCCTGCCTCATAAGGCACTTCCAGCGAGCCTATTACGCTCCAATCATCTGGCAACTTGGGATAAAATACAGGACCAAAAGTCACATAATTACAAAGCTGCTGCTTCTCAACGTCTTCTACATTATTAAGGAGATGCTCTGTGAAGCAGTCAAATACCCTGGCTAACTGAGACACACCAAAATCTGCGTAAAACTCAATATTAAGATCGATATACTGAAAATACCCCCATAATCCTATATGTGAGCGGAGGTCCACCGCTATGATATCACCCGATCTATACTTCTTCTTTACCATGACAGGTTAGGATATTGCTTCTTAATATAATAAAATGTAGATTCAAGATCAACGTCGTCAGCATAATTGGGAGCATTCTTTCGTGCATAGTTAACCGCTTCTCTAATATATTCAGCAAACTTAGTTCCACCATTCTTCGTTGGAGAAATGCTATTAATTGCATTCAGGAGGTTATCTCCGCGCATTCGAGCCCCTTCTATTGCTAATTGTTCCAAGCCCCTAACGGTGTTTAGCGGCACTCGTTCTTTAAGCAGATCCTGGTGTTTCTCAACAGTCTTTCCCAACTTTGAAAGCTTATTAGAGTGCTGCCCTATCCTCTTCTTTAACTCCTGAAGAGTTCTACCATAATATACCAGTTCGCCTCCTGGTGGAGCTACTTGATTTACGACCAACTTGTATAAAGTATGCCTGTTTACTGTCTTTACAAGCGCTTTTCTATTGTTTCCTTTTCTGGTCTTCTTAACAGACCCCTTAACTACATCTTTCCCCAAAAAGTCTGCATCCTTGAATCTTCGATACCAATCAGAGTCCATAATGGATTCATCATCATTATGATCCCAAAAATGCCAAGGAGCAAATACGGTCGACTTAGTATTAAAGGGCTCATCTCCATAGAGACCTTCATCAAAATACCTGGGAATTTCTTTTATCCAGTCTATACTGTAGAGCCAAGACAAAGGATGAGGACCGTGAAAGAAGTGCAAATGTTCTACAAAAGGTTCAACCTCTGCGATATCATAAGCGCCAGGGTCATGAATCACTGCGAACGCTAAAGTATTAAAGTCAACATATAGCTCTCCTAGTGTTTGTTGAAATAGAAAGTCTATTTCATTGGCTATAAACTGTTCATGTATTTGATGGAATTCAATATTTTCAGAGGGTATCGCAAACCAATGTGCAAAAGCATCTGCCGAAGTCATATGTCCTTTTTGACTCGATGCATTACTGAGCCATCTCCAGAGACCTGGCTTCTCTGGTATCATATCTAACTTGGAGTAATCAAAGCCCGTGGTTCCAGCAAACTGAAAGGGCGCGTAATGCTTTTCCTCATCATAGCTTAAACTATCTCCATACCATGCAACTTCAAAACCAGAGTAATCCTGATATAAAAGCAAATCAGGTATATCAGCATTGGCCGATTTATAGACAAAGAACACGGCGGACATATCGTAATCAACAAACTCAACATCCTGAAAGCAGCTAACCCATTGAATCGGATCATCAGCAAGACTATTATCTACAATGTAAATTTTCGAATTGTATACCTGCATATCCGGCGAAAAGAAGGCGGCGATATTATCAGCGATATCACACTCTTCACCGTAGAGGTCAAAGACATATTTATTGCTATTTACAATTGTAGCTGATCGCAGCGCCCTGGTAGTTGAGTTAAAAGAAACCGGAGGAATACTGTCTGTGATCTCAATCGGATATGCTACAAATCCTTTGGCGTACAGTATAGGTAAGATATCACCTCCGTTATATGGCGATACAGAGCACTCCTCTGCTGACAGCAAACTCTCTGCACAGCAGTTATTCAACTTGAGGAAGTACTCCTTAAGTATATCAAGTACTACAGGTTGAAAAGGATTTGATGAACTACAGTTGTAGGGGAAAAAACTCAAAGTGCCTGAGACAATTTTACTCATGAGCACATCCAAAGAACTCAGATCGACGCACTCAAAATACTCATCTTCAGGAAAATTATGGAAGTATCTGACTTGATGCACATTCCCATCGGGACCTAATATCTTTGCGAATAGGAAATAATAATCTGTCTCAACTGAATTCGATATGTATACATCTACTGCCTGACTGTATGCATCAGGAATTATACCGTGAAAAGTATAGTAAGTAATATCGTGCACACTAAACTCAGCCTGATGCGCAACAGGTAAAACATCAATTAGCTCAAGCACTTTAGACTCAATACCTGCCTTAACCGCTGTGCCCATTGGACACCCAAAAGGGCTATCCTCCACGACATAGTGATTCTGTCCATTTAAAGAGACAGAAACGAAAATGCTCAAGATAAAAAATAGCAGAATTCTCATATATTAGTTATGTACTTTTAATAATATTCATAAAACTACCTGTATTAAGTTGAATTTATATCATATTTCTCTCATTTTTTTTTATCTATATACAAATCACATTTAATTATCTTATTTCTGAATAATGATACGAAGTATTATTTTATTAATTATTTACGATATCAATAATGCCAACTCTTGAGAATCAAAAGAAAGTAACCTCAACTAATGATACACTCCAAAAGATATATTTGCGGCTGTTCCACCAAAAGAGCGGCAAACGACCAAAGAGTCGTACAGCAATACAAACTGACTATTAGCGGCCTGGCTTATCCGGTAGAGGCCTTTCAGTTCGCGCCCGTCTAATACGACCCCGGGAATAGTCAATGTACTGTCTGTCTCATATACCGCATTGCACTTGAACAGCTCCCCAAGCAATGTGTGCGTACATAACAGCTCTGCGCTCAAAGCGCCTGTTTTCCTAATCTGAAGACGAGCATCTTCCAATTCAATGGAGCCCTGAACAGGTCCTCCATTACCACACTCACGCTCAGTATAGGTGCCTGAAAAGCTTTCGATGAAACGATCTATCTTATCATCAGCTTCTTCCTTTTTACACCCTATAACTGATAAACTCAAGAGTGATGTATAACATAAAATTATAAGTAATCGAGTTTTCATAAACATAGTTTATAATGTGTTAAAAAGTAATTTCCACTTCCTCCGACATAGGTGAAGTACTTCCATCCTGGTGCCTAGCCACCACTCTATAGCGTACTTTCGTGATCGTCTCTTGTGTACCCTTGAGGTAATTAGAAAGATCCGCTATCAGGTCCAGTGCCAGGTAATCACCCGGTCCCGGGGTGATCAGGACCCCTGAGAATTCAGCCAATGCATCACCCAGATCCCCGGTGACCGTACGCCATACCTTCATCGGATAGCTATTCACGGCACGATATACCTGGAAGTCCATCAGGTCACCTGCGTGCGTGTAGTCCCAACTGATCTTGATAAACTTGCCCAATGCGTTGGTCACGATAGAAGCTGTCAGATCTTCTATCTCACCCCTCAGGCCAGCCATATTCGGCTCTATAAAGCGTGTAGCCGAATAACCGAGGTTGCCGGCAGAGTCCCTGGCTACCACCCGGTAAGCATATTTGATGGGTTGCAGGCTGGTGGTATCCGTGTACCTGCCTCGCAGGCTATCCAATACGGAGAACATCCCCGTGGGCGACCAGCCTGTGATCTCACACACTTTGACCCAGTCTTCGTCCGAAGCTTTGCGCCGCTCCACAAAGTACTTCTCTACATCTGCACTGGCGCTGCGCTGAAACTCTGTGATGATGCCGTACGGGTACTGGGCTACCTGGTAGAGTACGGGGGGAGAAGGAGGCACGATATCCGGTAAACCCACAGCTACGGTATCCGAAAACGCAGAATAATTGGCCCTGTAGTCGAGTGCCTGCACTTTTACATATATCGTCCTATTGAGTTTCTGTACGTCAATATAGAAGTGAAAGCTTGTATCTACCCAGGTCTCCGTAGTCGCTTCCAGGAAGTCGCCATCAGGATTGTAGGTATAAAAGACCCTGTATCCTTTCGTATCCGGGTCAGGGCAAGGTGTCCAGTTAAGCTCCACCAGGCCGTTTTCCGAACATGTTCCTCCAAGTCCAGCCGGCCGCTGAGGACCGATAGAGTCATCCAACTGGACCATACGACTGTAAGACTGCTTTTCCTGGCCTGTTCGGTCAGTGACCCCGACGATATAATAATTGACCGGCAACGGCGAAGTATCTGTCCAGGTACGGAGTGTCTTGCCTATACTGTCAGCCATGACCTCAAAACCACCTTCCGCCCTGTTACTTCTCCATATAGTAAAATAACGAATCTCTGACTCCAGTGAGTCCGGGAACACCCAGCTTACATCTACCTCGGGACCCGCTTCTTCTGTTGCGTGGAGTATATGTGGTGCTGCCTCTACGGCGGGTGGCAGGCAATATACATGGATGGTATCTGACCAGGGTCCAATCCTGTTGAACAGGTCCTCTCCCCGGACGCGGTAGATATAAGTAGCTTCATTCGCCGAAACTGAATCCATAAACAGGTATACCTGGGTATGGGGTGTTTCACTTTCATAAGTAGCTACCGGAAACTCATTTACCTGTGCAAAGGAAGTACCACCGTTATCCGAACGCTCTATAAAGAAACCGCTGTAACCCGCATCAATGGGTATTTCCCACTGAAGCAATACTCTTTTGTCCTGGCCGAAGCCAAACACAATCTGTGCCGTATCCATCACAGCGCCGACAGTGTCAATCACTATCCTGGATGGAGTATTCTGTATCCTGCTGCTATCCGGCAGGTTCCAGGGTATGGCGTAATAATCATATATGTGCCCCGGTGTAACTGCAGTGTCCTTAACCGCCAATCCCATGGCCTGTGCCACATAAAAAGAGCGATCCGCCGCAAGCAGACCGAAACTATACCGGGACTCACCACTAGCCTGCGCATTGTACGCATTGATCAGTTCATTCCCCTCGCCCAGGCTTAGCTCCAGGCTATCCCCGAAAATAGCAGCTTCGGCAAAAGCTACAATATTGGTATCTCCGCTCAGCGTATCCCATGCAGGTTCCGGCAGGTGCAACACCAGGGAATCAATGACTACTCTCGAACCGAAATAATCCGCTCCCGTCAGGGTATCGAGCCCGTCAAACAATGTATAGCGAACGACCCGGTAACCATTCGTCAGCGCATAGGACCAGGTAGATTGATTGATAGGAGCCCAGCGGACTTTGACATGTATCGATGGCACTGAATCCAGCGCACAAACCGCGGTAGTACCATAAGTATTCTGGCCCCACGCACTCCCCGCAGAGTTCCATAGAAAAAAAGCCAGTATCAGGAATCTAATCATACAGTTAACTCTTCTCATAGCATTGGTATGCATACAGTTGCTAATATTATTCAATTTTTACCCTAAACCTGGAGGTCTCTCTATTCTTCCCCGGAAGCAGGTATGACACAAGTATGGTAGCGAATTCCTGCCCGGGCAGGAAAAGAGGTTTGACCGGATCGTACTCGTCCCGTAGAAATGTGACCAACGGGCCGGATACGGTTATACTCCCGAAAGCCGTTGAACCATCTCCCGGACATTGACTCTCCAAAGAAGTATAGGCAAAATAAGCCTTGTTCATCTGGTCACGAATCTTATTCACCCCTCCGTAAATAAGTGCATTCCGAATACCCGTGAAATTCTGAGTGAGCATTCTATCTCTCATTGAACCACCTGATAACGAAGCTCCTCCCCCGGACAAATAAACCGCCTTGGTTCTGAAAAGAGCACAGGCTCCTCCTTCACAATCAGGCAGGTCAACGTAAAAATTACCATCTAACCCCGTACATTCACCCAGGTAGAAGTGTTCGGGCACTGCCGAAAATATCCTATCAGGCCAACAGTGGTAGGAGCAATATCGAAGCTGGTTGTGTTGTATTTCTGCAGTAAGGTCAAAAAGCCGATCTCGACCATTCACCGTATCGGTTTCAAACTGATCAAATGGTTCCATATCAGGCGTCGTATAGCTCAATATCTCTGCACGTTTATTCAGCCCGCCATTGGCAAACATATAGTCAAATTTTGCCTTTACGGTAGGATACAAACTCACCCTGAATTCCATCTCGTAGAGGATCTCTTCTTCACTGCTTTCCGTGCCGTACACATAGTCATACGGAGGATAGTCGTAGGAGGACTCACGGGTCACCTCAGGGAAGGTAGCCTGGACTCTCCCGGGGTTGGGATAGTCAATTTTGTGCTTGTCTCCACCAGGTCGATAGACCTGGATCTTATAGAACTGTCCACTATCCAACAACATCGCCGGCAGGTCAAAAACAATCTCCCGGGCCGAGTTGGCAAACTCGTAGGGTAAGAAGTGGTACTGGCCGTTTGGTTTGATCAGTCTCATGGCCGGTGCTTTCTGTTTACCGCTGGATGTGAATAAATATGCCTGAGACCGCTCGAACATAATGTATCCTTTTTCATCTTTCTTTTCCATCCGGTAGTAGTTAAGCTGCCCATCCAGCGGGTAGCTGGCCAGAACATTTTCCGGCATTATACGTGATGGCAAGCCTGCTGTAGTAAAGGTTATCGTATCAATGACCGTATTGAACAGAGCTCCGTTCTTTATGACCTCAAACTTGAACATAAGCTTGAGCTCACTGTCTCCGGGAAGAAAATGATCGGGCCTGAATTCCACAAATGTCCTGTCCTCTGAAACCTGATTCCGGCCACCGATCTCATAATTGCCCATAAAAACCTTAAGGGTTTTCATCTTAACTAAATAATGTTGACCATCTCCATCTCTAAACTCCCTATCAAGAGCTACCGCCAGATCTATAGATATAATAGTCTCAGTAGGCACCTCTTCACTTCCGTTATCCGGGAAAGTGGATAGTACGACTTCAAGACTATCCTGTACAGACTGGCCCCCGGCGACCTGGCATCGCTCGCCGATCTCAAAGTTGAACCGGCAAGTGCCCTTCACAAGTCCGAAAAGTATATTGTATTTGCCTTCAATTATGCCCCGGGCATAAAAGGGATTGGGCAACTGGGCCTGCATGGCTACCGCACCGCTTACTCCTATTATTTTATATCGTTTACTCTTCCACTTGATACCAATATCTCCATCTACGTAAGCCCAGATCTGCCCGGTCGCATACCACCCATTGATACCTATCTGTTCGCCGGTATTAATGCACTCTGTCTCCCCATAATCCTTGACCATGACGTCGAAACCAAGCCCCATACTGAATTTCGCAAAGAAAACGAGGAAAGAAAGTTCTCCAGTGGTCAATTCAAAAGAACTGCCAAAAGCGAATCCTTTACCCGAACTACGCAGTTTGTTCTGGGAGTTCGCCTGGGCTTCGAAGGCCTTGAACCTGGCTGGCAGCGGTGGGATATCCGGGACTTGGGTACCTATCGCGAAATAAGCGGTAAGCGCCATACCCAGGTTAACTGACCCTACTTTTAAAGAAAGGGCCAATCCCAACCTGTTGGTCGGCGTGCCTATATGAATATACCAATCCTTCTCTGAGAAATATACCTTGGCCCACCCCATTCTATTGTTGGCGCCTGAGCCGTGCAACAGCCCTGCCGAAAGGTAGACTGATAGGTCTCCCTGGAACACTTTGTTCTGGAAATCGAGGTCGATCTCGATATAGGCCGACACCTTCCCGTTATTAGGTGCAGGAAGGTTCATATTCGACACATCTCCTACAGCAGGCGTAGCTGTGAGTTCCGGGAAGTTCATAAAGTTGGCTGATCCACGGAGCACGACTTCCTTGAGACCACCCAAACCGGTTCCTGAGACAGGATTTGCCGCATAAAAGGACATTTCCAGCGAAACATTGGCGTTGAATGCCTTCGAGCTTCCTTCCGACACGAGAAATACGGTGGCTTGGAAGCCGAAAAGCGTTCCTGCATCCGGCAGATAGTTGATACCGGACAAGGATTGGCCGATCGAATACGAGCTCAGTTCACCGGGGCCTGCATACGAGGCTGGTAGTGCATATGGGGTTGTATCCCGGGACATATGGTAATATGCGCCTCCGCCAAAGCCATTGATCTTGGCCAGTCCGAGCGGAATACCTACCGTACTGCTGACAAAAAGCATATCGACAAAGAAATAACGCAGGTCATTCTTTTTGCCGAAGAGTGCCATCGCGGCCATACGGGTGTTGCCTTCCTTGGGCAGGTAGAGCGTCACATCAATGACCCCACGGAAGCCTCTTCCATAAGTGGGATTATCCTCAAAAAATAAGATCTCCCCATATAGCTTCATCACGTCCTTGATAGTCGCATTGACAGAGAAGCCATCCATTTTGAAATCATTGTAGACGTAACGTTGTCTCCCGGATACTTCCTGCATCTGTCCGATGAGCCTGAAGCTTCCGCTGGCGGAGATAGAAAGGTCGCTTTCAGAAAGACCAATGCCTGTATCGAAGTGGAGGACGATCCGGCCTGAGTCGGCAGGATTGAGTTTAATGTTCGTAACCGACAAACTCAGCCCTGCGATCGTCACACCGACACCCCCGGACGGCACTTTCCATGTACCCGGGTCTACATAAGGATAATGATTTCGGATAATGACCCTTTCAAAAGCGATATCCGGTACCTCCAGCACACCGCCCCCAAAACTCCCGTCTATCGTCAGCATACCCGTAAGATGCGCCTCTATTCTGAATCCTTCCTCGTTCCCTATCCAGGCTTTTACATAAGAACGGCTGTCGATGGTCACATCTGCTTTCCAGATGGGCACCACATAATTGGCTCCCGGTGCGACTAAAAACTCTATACTTCCATCTTCCTGGAAAAAGGCGCCATACCTGAAACAATCCTCGGGCCCTGGGGTCGTCTCCGTAGTATCCGCCTGGAAAAGCGGTACATGGAGAAGGCCGCTGATCTCTCCCGAACTCAGGCGATTGGCTACGAAGCCAATTTCGATCGTATCTACTGAGCAGGCCCAGCCTCCGATCTTGCCTTTGGAAAGCTCGAGTATCTCTCCATAGGCCCCCAGCATGCCTGTGAAACCCATATCGTCAATGACCGTATTGACCAGGCTTATCTTCAATGGCCCATCGTCTGAAGTAAACGTATTCTTCATTTTCACGCTCAGCTCCCTGAGATAAAAACCTTTCCAGAAAACAGACGGGATACCATTACTGACAAACGGGGAGTTATAAATAGAAGGAAATTTGACAGGAGGAGACTCTGTATCGCTCATATCCAGGAATGCGTCCTTGACCTGCCATACAAACCCGGGTGCATCTACGATCATAAAAGGGTCCAGGGAAACACCGACCATGAAGTCTCCCCATTGCTGCATCGTGGTTAATACATGTGCCCTCACCCTGGCCGTATCTGAAAGATCCGGCTGCATAGTCACTGTATCTACCGGTACCAGATAATTGGGACAAAACTCGATTGTCCCTTCAATGCCGCATGACTTGTATCCCTCGCAGTCAAATGCAACATAGGTATTGGAGCCCCCCCGGATCTTGATGGAAGCTGTGTTCAACAATCTCAGTTCAATATCTGATGCCAGCTCCACCCTGACTTCCTTGGTAAGAAAACCATTGGAACCGAATCCTATGCCTTTACCTACGAAAACGATCCTGCTGCCGGAAGCTTGGTCATGGATAATTGCATAGGCATCAAGCAAAGCGCTCGTCGGTGTTATGATTATGCTGTCCAGCATAATCGTATATGTAACACCCATAATGGCTTTGGTCAGCGCTATAGGAGCTCTGAAGCCCAGGCCTCTTGACCCTGCAGAAAGCTGGCGTTCATGAAGTATACTTTCCAGTGAAAAAGCATGTATTTCATCATCCGTATAGGAGCGCTGATCCGCGAAGGGATCAAAAGCATCGGCTTCCGGAGAAGAAGCTTTTTTCATCAAGCCGGCAAACAGCTCGGAGCTCTCTTTATCGCCGGAGACAGCAATTTCATGAGGTCTCATCTCCTGCCCGTCTGCACCTGGCATACCCCTCCCGCGCTGCTGCCCTGGTTTATCGTGACCCGGAGAAAGAACCCCTCCTTTGCCACTTGCTTTTTTTGAACCTGCCCCGCCGCCTGTCAGGCTTTCCGGCTCCGGCTCAAACGGCCCCGCCGAATAACTCCCTTCAAACAACCTGGTAAGTTTCCCGTCCATCCGCTCGCGCAGCCAGGACGCAAAAGCAGCCGTATCCGTCCTGAAAGAAGCTACCGTCGCTGAGTCCAGCCTCCTGATGAAATAAAGCATCTCGTCCCTGGACGTATCGAGTTCAAGAGACAAAAGCTCCTGTGTGAAAATGGTATCTCTCTTTCGGAATACACCCAACAGCAGGTCGCGCTCATAGATCTGGATATGCACGTTCTCTATCTGGGTAATAGCAGTATCCCGGGTATAATCCGATACGGCATAAGGTTGAGGGCGGCGGATAAACTTCTGGTTCATGCCCTCGTTGATATACTCATTACTCTCGCCGAAAAGAAAATCCGGGTCCAGGCTGGCATTGGATACCCTTGTGAGTATCTGCGAACGCAGCGAGGTGAGCGCAGAGGAATAGGCCGTAATACTATCCTGGTTGTCTTCCTGGAGAAAGTCCAGGTACCTGGTCAGTATAGGTATAATGGAATCCTTGATTTCATGGGAGAAGGCAATCCCTTCACCTGAAGGCGGATTTCCGCCCTGGTCCAGCCAGTAATAAGGTGGTCTGCCACCACATGGGTCACATTGTGTTCCGTCATCCTTAACACCCACTGCAGGACAGCCGTCTTCATTGACATTTGTCTCTGTCACTGCATGGATACCGTTGGCATCAAAGCCACAGGGATCATAGTCTTCATCGAAAGGATCGCCTTCCTCATACCCGTCGTATGGAGGCACTTTGCCGTACTTTCCGTTTTGTCCGAAACCTCTTGGATCCCAGGGTTGACCGGTAGCTATGTGGTTTCCGTTTTCGTCCCACTCGCTCATGGATTTCTGGCAGATAGGCGCGCCGAGGACCAGGTTGCCTCCCAGGTTGACAGAGGTATCACTGACAGTAGTCACGCTGCCCCCCGTGGCCCTAAGATTAATATTAAGAGAAACATCGAAATTCACTTCCACTGTCTGGTTAGTAAACGGCAGTTGTATAAGGCCCAGGCCTTTGAATCTGCCGCCACTCGCAGCTGTTATACTTGCCACGGAAACCGGAAACCCGTTAATCAGGAAAACGTCCTTGACATTGAGCGTATGAAGAGAAGTCGGATCGTACGGGCCACCACCTACATGTGTGGTATCGCAACTGACAGAATAGTCCTGGTAGATCGTATAATAATCGCATGAATCCAATACTATGCCGCTACTGTCCTGGGGCCAGAGTATTGTCACAGCAATCTTGCAGACCGCTCCTGGCAATGAATCTTCATCCAGGATAAACCCGGAAGAATTGATCGGGGCATACAATTTATAGTAATCTACATTAGGACTTGAACACAAATTGTATCTTATCCTTGCCTTGAAGCCTGTGTAGTCTATCAATTGAAGCCCCGGGTTGATCAGCCACTCGTTCGTTTCTATGTTAAAGTTTGCACTGCCCCCGTTGAACTGATCACAATCAAATTCGGACCAATCCGATCTGAGCGATGAGGCCACAGATAAGGATACCCATGCACTCTGAATCCAAATATCCGAATCGGGATAGCGACAGTGACGTCGGATTTTCACATTGTACTCCGCAAAGGAAAAAGACTCGGCGATCAGATATGTATTCCCGTTTTCTATAAAAGCGCTACCCCCATGCAGCAGTTGCCCGTTTGCCCGGACTTCATAGGCAATTTCAATTTTAAAGTCGCCTTGTGCATCAATGGCTTCCTCTAGCCTGACCATAGCTTTATGGTCATCCATCAAAAGCAAATGCGCTCTTCCAGGGACATCACACTCAGGATACGATTTCTTGAGAGGTTCCGAAAACAAATCACCCTGCATACTACCTCGCCAGGCAATCAGCGACATTGCGACATCAGCCTGAGCGTGTAACCAGTATGTTGAAAGCAGGAAAAGAGCTAAGTACAATACTCTCATTTTCAATCAATTAATAGGAACCGAAATGCGTACATGTGTTTTCAAGAGTGTAATATAAATTACGATAAGATATAATGCAAAAAAAATTAGGTTTTTTTCTGGCACAGTATTTGATACCATAAAAGAACAATGACAATATTCTTTCGTATGAACCTGAAATATATATTTAGCCTCCTGGGACTCACAGCAGGATTTAATATGCTGCCGGCACAATACTGTGAAAACAGCATTTTAGAAGCTATTCCACTGATAGTGAATTCAGTATATACTCATCAATCCATCAACCCTGATCAACGGCTTGCTATTACAGGTAACCCGGAATGTCTCAGGAGTTTCGAGTATTTGAATGGAGTGTGGTTGCGTTTTGAACACAGTGTTGCAGGAGAGTTGGAGTTTTCGATAGAACCACTTTCGCCAAAAGACGATATTGATTTTATCCTTTGCGAGTATAACTCCGGTAGTAAAGAGTTGCAAGTCGTAAGATGTATGTCTACCGGTCTGAACCTGGGGCCTAAATCCAAAAATCATGATGGATGCACCGGAAAAACCGGGCTTGTATCCGCACGCTTTGCCGACATAGAAGGACCAGGCTGTAGCCGTTCCAGTGAAAACTATCTTCAGTCTGCTGACATAACCCCGGAAAAAGAATACTACCTGCTTGTAGTCAACTTCAACTCTACGTCAGGCTTCAAGATAGGGTCCACCCTACATACCGTCACACAGTCGGACCCTGTCTCGTCCGACCGCACAACACAAATACAGTTGTTTCCCAACCCGGCAAGGACAGAACTCAATGTCCGCCTTCTAGAGAGCGCCCCGGAAGGATTGAAACATATTACTATTTTCAACTCACAGGGTGTTGTGCAACAGATACAGGACATAGCCCCCAATACCGCTGCAAGTACGACTGTGATCGATATAGCTGATCTTCGGCCCGGGTTTTACATATTAGAAGCGTTTACCCCCAACAATAGACGCTATGCAAAATCTTTTGTGAAGTTTTAATATCCAGTGATTCCATCGTGGTGGCAACTGTTCTTATTATCGACTGACTAAGAAGCCTTCCCTGGGAAGGAGAAGCGTACGCGACCCAGGTGAGTGACAGAATGATCTGCAACCGCTCTATAAGGCTCTAAGAGACACTGCTACGATACATACACGAGGATACACAATCATCTTCGTATCAACAGCCTGGCCGACTGTTTCCTTTGCTCACTGTTGTCAGATACGGTTAGAATGTATAAACCCTCTGGCAATCCGGATACATCGAGTACCTGTTCAGTTGAGTCCTGTAAGGCGCTAAAATGATTTTTATATACCACTCGGCCCGTGATATCTCTTACTTCCGCCTGCGTAAACTGCATAACTGACCGTATCCCGACAACGGGCCCGGCAGGGTTTGGGAATAGCTGCAGATTGTACCCTGATATTTCGTCTTGTGCCCCGGTTGAAGACACCAGGTCCTCCAGGCTCACCCTTCCTATACCGAACCTATCGTTGCTGCACCTGTAAGCAATAATATATCCGGGGCCAGGCTCCTCCCTGGCGATATGAACGATCTCGGTAAACAAACTGCCGTTCAAATTGCACAGAGAATCAATCCTGACAACCTGCTGAAAAAAGCTGTGCTCCTTCTTCCATATGACCTGGTCAGCCTCTATGCCAGAGATAAAATAATACTCTCCCCACTGATCAGCATAAGTGGCCGATTGGGATACATTCCCCGGAAGCAGGGTATGCTCCGATGTCCCCTCTTTGGTTCCATCACTCCTGTAGAAACTCAGGCCGGAGCCAAAACCATACTCTTCCGCATTGATAAATTCAAAGTACTCATCATATACGCGCGTGACGTATGGCGGGTAGAGTTCAAATCCCCCGATACCAAATTCGTCTGAATCAAAGTACAGGATCCTTTCGGGAGAGCCTCCTGCCCGATCCAGCACAAACAGGGAAAACTGCGTGCTTTCATGCATACCGTAGAAGTAGAGCTTCCCCTTAAACTCGAAGAAGAAATCTCCTCTCCTGAAATCCAGACTTGTCCGGGTACCCTCTACGGATTCATGCAATAGTCCGGCGGATGCATTTGCAAGATCGAGCCAGAAAAGCTCCTGCCCCCTTGTCTTGTCTTCCGCGACAAAGAAAAAGGTATCCATCGAAGATGGTTGGCTGCCTGAAAACGTCGGATAGAGCCGAATACCTGAATTCAAATCCTTCTACAGTTCTTCGCTCGCCAGTCTCAAGATCGTAAACGACCAGTGCGTTCGGCTCACCAAAAACCGACTGTCCCAGGAGCAGCCATTTTCCGGCGATTGTTTTGACATCTACCTCACCGGCAGGCAGATCATTGCGTATATCCCAAATCAGGACGATCGAATCCGATGCCACCTCATATGCCATCAAAGCATATCGGTTATTTTCCGTCTCCCCTGTAAAATAGATTCTCTCCTCATCAGCCGCAATAGAATTCCTTTTCAGTTTCGGATAAATCACCCGTGTACCACTCACGGTACCATCCGTAGTCACCAACCTGTATCCCGTAAGCCCGACCGCCGCCGAAAAATAAAACAAGTCATCTACCACCACCGGGGATCCAAAATTACTGCTATTGCCTGCAGGGTTCATATCCAGGAGCATATACGTCCCGGCTTCGGTACCATCAGAGCGCCAGAGTTCCGTACCATATACCTGGTCATATCCTGCAAAGTAGAATACACCCTTGTGGCTGCCTATAGAGGGCTCCTTAGCAGTACTATTACGAACATCCAGGAAGAAAGAATACTCGAAGGAAAACTGGGCGTAAGACAAAGTGCCTGCCAGGGCTACCAAGATCACGACAAATCCAAAACGTCTTTTATTCATCTTATAAGCATTTCAATGCACTAAATTAACTGTCCAGCGGATTATACCCAAACTCGCCGAAAAGCAGCGGACAGATGCGCCTCAGAGACTCGTCATCGTCCTCCTCCCAGCTCAACTCGATATCCGGGTAGTCCAGCGATGGAGAGTCCAGCAACTCCTGCGCCGCTTCCTCCCAATCCTCCCAGGTACCCGCACCCACATGGTCAAACGACGCATATGCTATGGAAAGCAATTCCTCCAGTTCAGGTACTTCTTCCCTCTCACGCAGCCCTTTCAGCACAGGCAACAAACTATCCGGGCTCTTCAAGGCCGCCTCGTACACTTCCCGCCCCTGCGCGATCAGCCAGGCTCGGAAAGCCTCGAATCCATCATCCGAACAGCCGCCCATCACGATATAGGCCGCCGCCCACAGCTTATCTTTGTAAGACTTCGCCAGGTAATACATCACCCAGCGATGGAATCCCAGCATCTCTCCCGGTGACAACTCCGTTATGCCTCCCCCGATATATTCCAGGACTTCTTCCTGGGATTGCCTCTCTGCATGGGCATCTGCGATGATCTGCCAGAAACGATCCTTATCTATTCGCTTCAGCTTGAGCGCCTTCTTTGTTTTTGTACTCTTTTTAGGCCTGCGGATCAGCTCCGGATCCTCGTAATCCCGCCACTTTTCGTCATAGGGCCCGAGATACTTCTCCCGCTTCTCCTCCGGTATCTGGCCGTATTGTGGAATATCGAAACCAAATACTGTAGCCAAAATCTCATTAGGCTCCTTTGCCCCATCAATTTCCCATACGATTCCTGACTTTTTCAGATACTCATAATGTATTCTCGCACCCAAATATTTTTCAGTACCTAAACTAGATACTTCCAAATGCTTTATTAGCTCATATTCAGCATTACCTGACCACCACTTCTCGCCTGTCGCATCATCTCTGGTGACATACCAATCTGTCAAATTACGCAATTCATACACCGACTGAAACTTAAAATTACTCCTTCCCAGTTTGCCTGACCATTTTAAATATCTGGGAGCTCCTGCCTCATAGGGCACTTCCAGCGAACCTATTACACTCCAATCATCTGGCAACCTGGGATAAAATACAGCGCCAAAAGTCACATAGTTACAAAGCTGCTTCTTCTCAAGGTCTTCTACATTATTGAGGAGATCCTCTGTGAAGCAATCAAATACCCTGGCTAACTGGGACACACCAAAATCTGCGTCAAACTCAACATTAAGATCGATATACTGAAAGTACCCCCATAATCCTATATGTGAGCGCAGGTCTACTGCTATGATATCGCCTGAGCGGTATTTATTTTTCTTATTCATCACCTAGAATAGTGGACAATCTACCCTGTAGATATTTTCCATGTTTCAATAACTGGCGTATCCTTTACAACTACCTATCCAGTTCCCAGGATAAAGGGAACGTAAGAAACGTGTCGTATCAGGGTTAAGACTATAGTTATGAGTAAACGTTACATACGGATAACGATCTGATGTGTCACGCAACTCTGGTATTTCGCTTAAGTCAATGGCATTCGTGTAAAAAGTAAGTTGCGTCATTGCGTTACAACTCTCAGGCAAATATGCGCCTGCTCGACTTTGATGCACGGACACTCCCATTAGACTATACTTCTTCATTAGACCTAGATAATAATCAATAGCTTTCTTGGCGTCTGCCGTTAAACGCTCTTCGATATTCAATAACCTATATCTCCCCTCTACAACAAAGTATGTATTGTATACTAATGAATCTTTTTCATAGTTGAATTTTGAAAAATAATACAATCTCTTCTTCTTATTATACTCATAAGGCCTCAAATCCCCAATGGAAACTCCAAAGAAATCTTCTTCAATATCACATAACGTATTAGATGTAATCATACACTGCTCTTTCACTCTATTACTACAAGCGCTTACAAACAACAAAGTCACACAAATCAGTATAGTATTCTTCATTGTTGTGCAGTTCGGTATCCCCATTTAATTGCTCTTTGATCCGCAGGAGAATCTCCTCCTCTATCTCGCTAATAACCAACCGAAATCCCCCACTCCGGTCCGCTTAAGCACAATAGCTCCGGCGGCCTTGCAAGGTCATTTAGTGGTATGAAAAGAAACATTTGCCAGCGTATCTCCCGACGACCGGCACACAGCCAGCGAATCGTAAAGTAACACACTGCTACCGGCCTGGCTGATGCGATAGACCCCCTTTAGCTCGCGTCCCTCGGAGACGAAACCAGGAATAGTCAATGTGCTGTCTGTCTCGTATCGTACACCGCACTTGAAGATCTCTCCCAGCAATATATGGGTACACCGTATTTCAGCACTTTCGGCGCCTGTTTTCCTGACGCGGAGACGGGCGTCATCCAGTTCGACGGAAAACTGAACAGGACCACCGGACTGACAATCTCTCGCTGTATACGTACCGGAAAGATCCTTGATGAAGCGATCTATCTTGTCATCGGAGCCTTCCTTTTTGCAGCCTCCGGCAAGGAAACCCGACAGCAGCACATAAGACAGACATAGAAGTACCCTTATTTTCATTCAAAGCGATTATAGCGTATTAAAAAGCGCCCCGACGGGGCACCAATGACCTGTAATAAGGTTAAAAATATAAAAAATCTACCCGCAGAGGAGTTATGGTCTATGCTATTCCGGGTCCGGCAATGTTGAAGTAATGCATTGTTGTGCCGGATAAGGTTTCTATCTGACCGGTGACTTTTGTCACCCCCTCCCCGTTCCCACAACCATCTTTTCTACCCCTAGCTTTGAGTTACTATTTCACCAATACGGGAGGTCAACGATGTCGTCAGAAAAAAACAGTTTCGTACCCAGGGGCGCTTTCGCCTTTTTCGGCCTGCTGCTGATCCTATGCGCCCTCATCTGGCTGGGCATCTTCGATATCCTGATCTCACGCGCATAATCCCTGTCAGTCATGGACAAATACGAAAAACGCATCCTCCTGATCGTCTCGGTACTGCTGGGCCTGTTCTTCTTTTCGATCCTGATCTCGGCCCGGAATACGTTCACCGATATCCCAGAGTGCGTGCCTTATGACACGGCTTACCTCACACCCAGGGTGGTAGAGCTCGACTACAAGACTTACCAGGTCGTAGCGGTAGCAGGCATGTGGGCCTTCGAGCCGGCGCAGATTGAGATACCGGCGGGCAGCGAGGTAGATTTTTACCTGACCTCCAAAGATGTGGTACACGGCTTCCACATCGCAGACAAGAACATCAATATGATGGCCGTCTACGGCGGCGTCAACCGCACAAGGGCCCGATTCGACAAGCCCGGCGTATACCGCATCGTGTGCCACGAATACTGTGGCGCCGGTCACCAGCTCATGCAAGGCGAGGTCATCGTCTATCAATAAAACAAACCACTGAGACCCATGTCCATCTCCCCCAGGCTCCGGCTCGTACTGATCGTAGAACTCGTGTTTCCCATGCTCCTGCTCCTGCTGGGGATCTACCACGGGCTGCTGCAGACCCTGTACCGCTCCGGGCTGTTGAAACAAGCCGCATTCGCCAGGCTGGATTACTACCAGGGACTCACCCTGCACGGCGTCATCAACGCCATCGTACTGACTACTTTCTTTGCCGTAGCGTTCGGACACGTGATCATGTCCCACTACCTCCGCAAGGAAGTGAATACCCGCTTTGCATTTATATCCATGCTGCTCATGGTAGCCGGTACCGCCATGGCTTCCTACCCGATGCTGTCGGGTACTGCCAGCGTATTGTACACGTTCTACCCGCCGCTGATGGCCCACCCGCTCTTCTATATCGGCACGACCGTGCTGGTAGCGGGCTCCTGGGTGGCTTTCTGGGGGTGGATCATCGACTACAGGCGCTGGCGCAAGGCCAATCCCGGCGAACGTATGCCGCTGGCCGTGCTCGGCAACCTGATCAATTTCACCCTGTGGCAGGTCTGTACGCTGCCGGTTGCCTATGAACTGCTCTGTATGCTGCTGCCCTGGTCGCTTGGCTGGACCGACACCGTACATATCCCGCTAGCCAGGACATTGTTCTGGTTTTTCGGGCACTCCCTGGTCTACTTCTGGCTGCTGCCGTCCTATATCTGCTTCTACACTATCCTGCCGCGCATAGCCGGGGGAAAACTCTATTCCGAGAATGCCGGCCGGCTGGCTTTCCTGCTGTTCCTGATCCTGTCGATCCCCGTGGGTGTGCACCACCAGTTTGGCGAGCCTTCCCTGTCACAAGGTATCAAGCTGTTCCAGTCCTTCCTGACATTCGGCGTAGCCATACCGAGTTTCATCACAGCCTTTACCATCGCCGCATCGCTCGAATACGCCGCCAGGCAGCGCGGAGGGCGCGGGCTCCTGGGTTGGATGGAGAAGCTGCCCTGGTTTGAAAGCAAAAACTACCTATTCCCATATTTCATAAATGGATTGATCCTATTCATATTCGGAGGGCTTACCGGGATGGTGAATGCGTCCTACAATTTGAACAATGTTGTCCACAATACCTCCTGGATTCCGGGGCACTTCCACATGACGGTAGCTGGCCCGGTCTTTCTAACCATCCTCGGTATGTCCCTCCACATTTTTTCATCCGTCTCCGGCAAACCCGTGCGTCACAAGCGGCTGGCCACGATCGTGCCTTACCTGTGGACCGCCGGTATCCTGGTCTTTTCTACCGGGCTGATGCTGGGCGGACTCCGCGGCGAACCCCGCCGGACCAATATGGGTATGAGCTACCTCAATCCCGAAAGCCCGCTATACCGGCCCGACTGGATCCCCAGCACCGAGCTGGCCGTGATCGGCGGCATCACGATGACCCTCGCCGCACTGGTATACTTCTGGGTATTCTTCAGGACGCTGTTCCGCCGGCGTACGGAAGAAGGCCGTATCGAAGTACCCGAAAGCGAACCGCTTCACCAGGAAGCTGCCACCCCGGTATTTTTCAACCTGCGGCCCTGGGTGCTGATCATGTTCATCATCATCGCCGTGGCTTATATACCTGCCATCGAAAATGCACTGCGGTTTACCGATGAGGGAGCACCTGCATACACGCCCGAGAATCCGCTGTCGCGGGAGCAGCAGCAGTCCACCAATCCACCGAAAGAGTGACCCGTCCCCTCATGACTGCTAAACAGAGATCCATGGCCTGGCTATTGGCAGGCGCGCTCGTGATCCCGGCCGTACTTTACACAGCCTATGACTGGTACGCGAGCCGGAGACAGGCGCTGCCCTTCTGGGGGCCGGCTACAGGCGACAGTGCCTACCGCGTACCAGGGTTCACGCTCACGGACCAGGACGGACAGACATTCGACCTGGGGATGCATCAGAAGAAGATCGTGCTGGACTTCTTCTTCACCCGCTGCCCCACGATCTGTCCCGTGATGGCGCGCAATATGCTCGAAGTATACAGGGCGCTTGCAGACGACCCGGACGTACTGCTGGTATCCGTGTCCATCGACCCCGAACACGACACGCCGGAACGGCTGACCCGCTACAGGAAGCGCCTGGGAGCAGACGACGGGCGATGGATCTTCCTCACAGGCGACCGGGACAGCATCTACGATATGGCGCGCAACCTCTTCTTCGTGTCCGCAGTACCTGCCGGAACACATGTAGAAGAGATCATACACAGCGACAATTTCATCCTGCTGGACGACAAACACCGGATACGCGGCTACTACAGGGGCACGGACGACGAATCAGTCCGGCAGCTCATAGCTGATCTTCAAAACCCTGCAAAATGGTTAGAGAACCCATGAAACAATTCACAAAACTACTCGGCGCAGTATACCTGTCCCTGTCGCTCGGCTATACATCAGCGGCTGCAGAAGCCGTGACTGATACCACAGGGGCCGTACCTGCTGTCACCGCTACGGCTCCGACCGGTGTGGAAATCGATTCGGCAGGGCTGGCAGCCGGTAAGCAACTGTTCACCACACGCTGCAAATCCTGCCACGCGCCTGCCATGCGGCTAACCGGCCCGGCACTGGGTGACGTGATCGGCCGCCGTTCACCGGAATGGATATATAAGTTTGTCCGCTCTTCGCAAAGCCTGATAAAAAGCGGAGACGCCGATGCGATCACCGTATTCAATGAGTACAACCAGGTACTCATGCCCGATCAGACCGATCTCACGGACCAGGACATCGACGGCATACTGGCCTATACCGAGGCGGAGGCCAAACTGGCTGCAGCCAACGCCGGCAAGATCAAACGCCCTGCGGAAGTATTCCCGGCCTACAAGCCCCTTTACTTCAACGATGCAGCAGGCTGGACGGTGATCGGGCTGATCAATGCGTTCCTTTTGCTCGGACTATACTTTGTAGTCCGCATAAAAGAACGCGTCTGAAGAACTAATGCCTCCTCAGTTTTATCCCGGGACAGGATGTATAACTCAGCTACATCTTGCCCGGGATTTTTATTATACGTACATTTAGATAACAATCGGGTGTGCGTGGACAACAACAGGAGGATACTGGATTGTGCTACATGTGCCAGCAGGAAGGAAAACCTCTTCAAGGCATGCGGCATGGACGAGCTGGAATGCATCAATTCCAGCCGCCGCGAGTGTACCTACCCCAGGGGGAGCCGCATTTTCTCCGAAGGAGAAGAGCCTTCACAGCTCTTTTGTATCTCCGAGGGGCTCGTCAAGATCGTCAAGGAAGCGCCCAACCGGCACCACCATATACTGCGCATTGCCAGGCCGGGAGAGCTCATAGGCTACAGGGCTCTCGTGACCAACGAATGGTACTCCGCGTCCGCCATTGCACTGGAAGACTGCCACATCTGTACCATAGAGACCGATACGATCTTTCGCCTGGTACGTGAAAATCCCGAATTCAACCTGGAGTCGCTGCGCTACCTGTCCGCGCTCATGGAACAATCCTACGCCCAGCTGACCAGCATCGCGTACAAGCCTGTCCGCGGGCGCGTAGCAGAGGCGCTGATCCTGCTGCAACGATCCTATATGGATACACATAACCTGCAGGGCATCATTCATATGAACCGCAGGGACCTGGCCAGCTTCACGGGTACGGTCAAGGAATCGCTGCTACGGGTACTCAGGGAGTTCAGGGACGAAGGACTGATCGAAACCGACGGTAGCGACATCACCATCAAGGACCTGCCGGGCCTGGTCAGGATTAGCGCGCTATACGACTGATCCTCGGCGAAAGGGCCTACTCGGGCGGTAGTCCCACCGGCATCCACCCCTCCATATTCTGCAGGAATATTTCATTGCCGGCTTGATCTGCTACTATACAACTGAATCTTACCCGGCAAGCCAGGAGATCAAACCCGATATTCGAGGCCTTGGTCATGATCTGTGCTTCGTCGATGATGAAAGAGGCCGGGCTGTTCGATTTGGCCAGCAAACTCGAATAAAGCGTACCGTCAGGCCCTTTGAGCCTGACCTCTGCCGTACCCAGTCCCAGAGTGTCGTTATACCCGTTACTGTAGTCCACGTCGATATGCGTCAGTACCAATGAAAAGACACATTCACCGCCATCGCTCTTCAATTCCTTGCTGCTAAAGACTTTTGTTCCGTTCACATCCGTAGCTGTCACTGAATAAAGCCCGGGCTGAGTGACATCTATGTAAGGAGCGGTTTGACCTGTAGACCACTTATAGATCACTGGTCCTATATTTTCCAGCGTGGAGAATGCACTCAACCTCGCATAGCCCGGACGCGGAATATTTGTTTCCGCTACCCAAAACACATAAGCAGGCCAGCTATACGCACCTCCGTATACTACATCATAAGAACCGCTACCCTCCGCTGTCTCGTATTCAGTCGTGTACCGATAAGCCACTCCTCCCTCAAGTCCAAGTACAAAGCTAGGCACAGTAATAGTCCCCCAATCGCCCGGCGATATGGTCGTCGTCAATCCTTCAAACCTGTTTTCCTGGGAAAAAGTATTCACAATATTTACGGTACAAGGATATATCTGCTCAAGACCCGCACCGAAGGTCCGGACCTGCATTTCCCTCGGAGATAGCCAGTAAGCCGTATCGAACACGCCGTAATGCGGTCCCCTGAGCGAGATCTCCAGGGAATAGTCCGACGGAGAAAACCGGTGTATCCCGCCTTCCAGCGTGATGATACCGTCCCCGAAATAAGTAGACCCTGTCGAGATAAGGGCGTTCAGGCTGTCGAGGCCTACATAGAAACCCTCTCCGTCCTTCAACCCACTGACGCCGAAAGGTATACCTTCCTGGTCTGGCAGCGGCAGATCGATCCTGATACAGGATGAAATACCTGCCAGCAGGAGCAACAGAAAACTATATCTGATCATGTAATGCATGAATACCATTATTTGAAACGATACTGCAACGAGAGTCCCAGGTGCCACCTGTCCTCTACGAGGAAAGGCGGTGCTGAGGCCTGGGGAGTCGCAGCGGTGAATCCCGTTCCGTCCGCAGTGAGATTGAGCGGAACCGGGCTATTAGCCAATCCTCCCGGTATCCAGCCCCCTGAAATGAAGACTGTCCACCTGTTGTTCATCGTATATCCGTAGCGGAGCGTCCATTCCGCCATCCATCTCTTGAATCCCGGCACCTCTATGAAGCCCGACTGAATCGTAGACGCTTCATAAGAGAGCTCCGCATCTACAGCAGATATCTCATACCGGTAGTCGACCAGTTTGCCCCTGGTAGCCAGCAGCCCGAGGACACGCACCCCGGCCCCCAACTGATGATTGCCTGCATGGGCCGCTACCAGCACAGGTATCTGCAGATAGTACGCTGCCGTTGGGATCAACCTGAATCCCTGCCTGGTCTTGGTCACACCGTAGATATCCTGTGGACTGTCTACATAGTATCCGAAATTGCCCGCCCTGTACAGCGCTCCGAGACCCGCCTGGACACTGAAGGTGCTGCCGATCATGCAGGACGCTTCGTAAGCCGCCTGTCCGCCGATGACCAGCCTGCCCTCCTGGGTTGCGGGGTACAAAAGTACCCCGGCCGACGGCCCATGTGCCCAACTGACGGCAGCGCTCCTGCGAATCCGGCCCTTTGTCTCGTGCGTCTCTACCTCGGGAAGTACCATCGCCACATCATCTGCAAACTCACCGAACGGAAGTATCAATGGCGTCAGCGGCTCTGCATAGGCAGGCTGTACGCTCCCTGCAAGCGGATCAGCCGCAAGGGCATCGTTGCGCTGTGTACCGGAACGATCCGGCTCTCCGGCCGTTCCCTCTGGCTCGGATTGCGCCGCACGCTCCGCAGCGGCCAACACATCCTGACCGGCATACACATCATCCGTGGACGGGGCCAGGGCATCGCTGGAAACGTTTTTCTGCTGAGCAACCACCATGGCTCCGCCTGGTATACCTGTACCCCTACCTGTACGGTTGGTGCCGATAGATTTTCCAGCCCCTCGCTTCACAGTTGCAGCAGTCTCTCTGCGGCGCTCATAGTCATTATCCTGTGCCGCGCTGCGGTCTGCGGATGCCATCTGCCCGGCTGTTCCCTTACCGGCGGAATGCGTGGTTTCCCGCTCACCGGAAGTCGGCGCTACCGCTGCCTGCCTGTCGGCTGCGAGGGCGGGATCGTCCGTCACATGCAGTGAAGGTTGTGGTGACGAGGCGGGCGACTTCGCATCAGCGTCCCGGTCATAGGGAGACTGTACGGCGATCGCAGGAGTAGCCGACTGTTCAGGTCCACTTGGTTTGCCCTTGCCGGACAGGAGATAACCGGTACCCACCAGTCCGCCTACAAGGAGGACCGACAGGCCGGTGATCCACCACAGCCATCCCCATCTGCGCCGCTTACGGCCACTATCCATTTGATCCAGCGCCGATTGCAGGCTGTTCCAGTCTGCCTCGTTGTATTGGATCTCCTGTTTGTTGATCTGATCCTTGTACCAGGAATCAAAAGGTTCCATCTCTGACTTCCTGTTTATGATGCATTTGCAAATAAATCCATTCTTTCAGCTTCTTTCTGGCAGCGAAAACATGCCATTTGGCCGTGTTTTCATGTATACCCAACAACTCTCCTATCTCGCGGTAGTCCATCCCTTCCGATGCGAACAGGTTGAATACCTTGGAAGACATTTCCGGCAACTTGCGCACCAGGGCCAGCAGTGCCTCCGCATCGATCTGCTGATCCGCCCAGTTGGTGTCTGTCCTCTGATCGTGCATATGCAGTTCCTGTTGCTCTTTCAGGCTGATCGCTTCCTTGTATTTGCGCGAGCGCCGGAAGCCATCGATCAGCGTATGCACCATCACTTTCTTCATCCAGCTGTAAAACACCCCCTGACCCGTCCATTTGTCGAGGTTGGTAAGTATTTTCATAAAGCCCTCATTCAGGAATGACGCAGCGTCCTGGTCATCGTGTGTATACTGCCGGCATATTTTCATGAGAAAAGGATAACACAACCGGTACAACTCGTTTTGTGCCCTCCTGTCTCCTTTTTTGCAGGCTGTAATGATATGAGGATCAACTATAAGCATAAAATTGGGCTGTATCCTCGAGGATACAGCCCAAAGCTACTACTGTCTGACAAATTTTCCCTGATAAACGGCCCTGGCCGTCTCAGCCCGCACAAAATATACGCCGGGCTGCAAGTTTTCCGTGTCCAGTACGACCGATGTATCGACATAGAGATCCGGCACGTCCTGCCTCATGACCAACCTGCCGTCGGCACTATAGACGCTCAGCCTCATGATGCCCGTATCCGCGTTCTTGAACAGCAGGGTGGCGTGGGAAGTTGCCGGGTTAGGCACGATCTCCACCTGGTGCCACCCTGTGATCACCCAATCGTTGTTGTCTAGTATCACCCCGCGACGGTCGATCGTGATCGAGGCAGTAGACTCCGATCCGTCAGCCGCTGTGACAGTTACCGTATATGTTCCCGCTTCGAATGTACTGATCTGTGACGTAGTCTCTCCCGTATTCCACAGGTAGCTGACGGCTTTGACCGGGGCGATCACGGCTGTCAGTATGACCTCGTCGGTCCATTCGATCCTGCGCGGTACAATCTGCGCACTGAAAATCCCTGCCGCATTGTTTCCGAGAGGTTGACAGGCCACCGCGTAGCAACTACCGTCCAGCAGCGCTGTCACACAGTACATCCGCTCATCGTATATGCTCACGCGTATGCTTTGCGTCGTGTCTCCTGTAGACCACATGATATCTGATACGACAGCCCCCTCAGGCGCCTGGAACGACAGCAACAGGCTATCCGACTGCAGGTAGTTTATCTCTATATCGGCCGGGCAGTTACCCCAGGGCTGACTGTGGAAGTATCCGAGTTCCAGCTCACAGGAGGGGTCCTCGCGGGAAGTCACCGTTACCCCGTACCAGCCAAAGTCCACGAGCTCGATAGTCGGTGTCGTAGCGCCTGTTGTCCACTCAATATCGGCTTCCGTACCATCCAGTATGACGACCGATAGTTCTGTACGACCTGTAGTGGTCTCATAGTTGTACACCAGGTAGGCTTCGACACAGGGCTCGAATCCGTCGAGATCATCCGTATGTATACAAGCAGTCGCCTCGCAGCCCGGTGAAGTCACAGTCACACAATACTCACCGGCTACATCAGTCGAGAAGTAAGGTCCTTCGGTACCGTCGCTCCAGGTAAAGTCGGCATTACCGACCGTAGTGGAAAAGGCAACCATATGGTATACACCATTCTCCTCGTACCCAAAGATATATGCAGCACACAGCTCCAGGGAATCCAGGACAATACATGCCTCCGACTGGCAACCTATGGCATCCGTGATGGTCAGGCAGTAAGTACCGCCGATCGAATCGGGACGAAGGCTCTTTTCCGTACTGCCGTCAGACCAGAGATAGCTGATCTCGCCCGTACCGAATGCAAGCGCCTCTATGGTGAGCTGCCACTCCTCGTCATAGTTGAGGAACAGTTCTGCATAGCAAGTCTTGTCCCATCTCAGCGAATCTGTATGGATACAGGCGGTAGCCGTACATCCGGGCAGTGAGATAGTCACGCAATGCTCTCCCTCCTCGAAAGTCGTGATATAGGGTTCCTCCGAACCGTCGCTCCAGGAATATGCATATTCACCCTGCACGGCAGGTATCGCATACAACTGGTAGGCCGATCCGTCATAGAACCCGGATACGTAGACACCACAGAGCTCCACCCCTTCCAGGTCGATACAAGCCTCCGATTCGCATCCGCCCTCATCGGTGATGCTCACGCAGTACTCTCCACCGGCAGCAGCCGGTTGTATGGACGGGGTTGTGCTGCCGTCGGACCATTGGTAGCTGATCTCACCGGTACCAAAAGCAACTGTCTCAAGAATCAGGGCTCCGCTCTCATCGAATACAGGATAGGTATAAACGGAACAAAAGTGATTGCCGGACAGGGAGTCCGTATGTATGCATTTCGTCAGCTCACAGTCGCCGCCGCGCATAGTAACACAGTATTCGCCTTCTTCCTGTACATAGATGAACATGTCCGTACTACCGTTGTTCCACTCATAGTCGTACAGCATCCCGCCCGGAGATATGGCATAGAGATAGTAGCCAAACCCGTCGTAGATACCGAAGAGCTCCATTTCGCAGAAAGAAATCGAATCCAGTTCGATACAAGCCTCCGCGGTACAGCCCGCTCCGTCCGTAAGCGTCACACAGTATTCGCTCAACGCGGAATCCGGCAGGATGAAATGCCCGGTCTGGCCGTCTGACCACTCCAGCGTGACATCCGGGCTACCCAGCCCAAGCGCTGACAGGAATACCTGCCCTACACAGTCTACACCGGCAATGATCTCGACGTGACAGTCCTGCTGCCCCTGCGGGCAGAAAGAAAGGTCAAAATCCAGTTCCGGGGCGGCGAGATCGACTTCCTGCTCAAAACGGAGCGACCCGTCGTTGCAGTCCGCCACTTCGAGTACGACGGAAGCCTGCCCGATGCCGGCGGGCAATTCATAATCCAGGCCAAACCCGCCCTGGTCATCTGTGATGGCCCATGTCAGGTCACTGTTGGTCTGATCCCAGTAGAAAGTCACCAGGACAGGATACCATTGCAGGGGCCGGCCGGTCGAGTCCGAGAGCTGTGCCTGTACGCTCACATTGACTCCCTGGCCCAGCAGGGTCATACCCTGCAACAGCATGAGGAAGAGGAGAAAAGTTCTCATTTTTTTTAGTACCTTTAATCTGTTAATAAGTTGTTGTTGTCACCTTCAAGCACGAGCTAAACCGGTTGGTGCGTTTGTCTTGAAGGTGATTTTTTTTGTTTTTTTCAGCGCTCAGGCAGCGACCGGCATGTAAGACACGTTCTGCCGGGCTTAATTGTCGGCGCTGACCCAGTATTTACGGCAGTCGATGCCATCCAAGCGCTGCAGAGTCTTCAAGTCATGATCTACTCTTTCAAAGGATTTGTCCCTGTCATAGATGAGACAGCTTTCGTGCACCCGCAGGCCACCGTCACGGGCAATGTAGTGATCGGCCGCGATGTCTATATCGGTCCGGGGGCTGCGCTGCGCGGCGACTGGGGCGGCATTGTGATCGCCGACGGCTGCAATGTCCAGGAAAACTGTACGATCCACATGTTTCCCGGCGTGACCGTGGTCCTGGAAGAGGGCGCACATATCGGTCACGGCGCTGTGATCCACGGCGCACGCATAGGCCGCAATGCACTGATCGGCATGAACAGCGTGATCATGGACGAAGTGGAGATCGGCGAGGAGTGTATTGTGGGTGCGCTCACCTTTATCAAAGCAGGTGAAAAGATCCCCCGCCGCAGCCTTGTAGCAGGCAACCCCGGCAAGATCGTCAAGGAAGTGAGCGACGACATGATCGCCTGGAAGACGGCCGGGACCATGCTGTACCGCAGCCTTCCGGCAGAGATGCATGCGGACTGGGCCCCCTGCGAGCCGCTGAGAGAGATGCCTGCTGACCGTCCACCCCAGGAAAAGCTGTATGCCACCTGGGAGCAATTGAAAAAGAATGCCGGCTGAACGGTCGCCTCATCTTGTTTTTTGAAGCCGGAGATAGCGACCTTCGGCAGGCCGCATTATTTTAGCGGCCCCTGTTGACCCAAACACACACAAAATGATCACCAAACTAGGCAATTACATAAGCGGCCGCTGGATCGAAGGCGAAGGAGACGGCGAGATACTCTACCATGCGATCACCGGCGAACCCGTCGCTACGGCCGGCACAGCCGGTATCGACCTGGCCGCTGTACTGGACTATGCACGGCGGACGGGCAACCCGGCGCTGCGGAAAATGACCTTCCAGGAGCGCGGCCGCATGCTCAAGGCGCTCGCACTCTACCTAGTAGAGCGCAAACAACGCTACTATACCGTCAGCTACCAGACCGGCGCGACCAGGGCAGATAGCTGGATAGATATCGAAGGCGGGATCGGCAACCTCTTTGCCAATGCCAGCCTGCGCCGCAAGTTCCCCGACAAGCCGTTCTACGTCGATGGAGAGACGGCTCCGCTGTCCAAAGGCGGCAGTTTCATCGGCCACCATATCATGGTCCCGAAGGAAGGCGTCGCCATCCATATCAACGCCTTCAACTTCCCGATCTGGGGAATGCTGGAAAAGATCGCCGTCAACCTGCTGGCAGGCGTACCGGCGGTCGTCAAACCGGCTACCATCACCTCCTACCTGACGGAGTACATGGTCCGGGATATCATAGCTTCGGGTATCCTGCCAGAAGGTGCATTGCAACTGCTCTGCGGTCCCGCCCGCAACCTCCTGGACTCGGTCACCTCCCAGGACGTCGTCACCTTCACCGGGTCGGCCGACACGGGACGCATGCTGCGCGCACACCCGAGGATATTGACGGAATCCGTACCGTTCAATATGGAAGCCGACTCGCTCAACTGCTCTGTACTGGGCCCGGATGCCGCTCCCGGCACCGAGGAGTTCGACCTCTTCATCAAGGAGATACGCAAGGAGATCACGGTCAAATGCGGCCAGAAATGTACTGCCGTGCGCCGTATCATGGTGCCTGAGCAATATATGGAGGCAGTCGAAGAAGCGATGAAAACTGCCCTGGCAGGTACCAGACCCGGAGACCCGCAGGTCGAAGGCGTCCGCATGGGCGCCCTGGCCGGCAAAAAGCAGGTAGAGGAAGTACGCCAGCGCGTACAGGAACTGCTGCATACCAACGAACTCGTACACGGCGACTGGGACCAGTTTGAAGTGATCGGCGCCGACCGGGAGAAAGGGGCGTTCCTCCCGCCGATGCTGCTCCGCCAGGACAGACCGTTCGAAAACACGGATGTCCATGAGATCGAGGCATTCGGCCCGGTGAGCACGCTGATGCCCTACAAAGATATAGACGAAGCCATCGAACTCGCCAAGCTCGGCAAAGGGTCTCTGTGCAGTTCTATCGTCACTGCCGATGATCGCATCGCCACGGAATACGTACTCGGCGCCGCTTCCCACCACGGCCGTATACTCGTACTCAACCGCGAGAATGCCCGCGAAAGCACCGGCCACGGATCGCCGATGCCCTTGCTCGTACACGGCGGCCCCGGCAGGGCCGGTGGCGGCGAAGAGATGGGCGGTGTACGCGGCGTCAAGCACTATATGCAGCGCTGTGCCATCCAGGGCACTCCTACTACGATCACGGAGATCACAGGGGTCTACCAGGTCGGCGGCAGGTTTAAAGACCCTGTCAGGCACCCGTTCCGCAAGCACTTCGAAGAGCTCGAAGTCGGTGAGACCATCATTACCCACAAGCACACGGTCAGCGAAGCGGATATCGTCAACTTCGCCAATGTGAGCGGCGACAACTTCTACGCCCACATGGACGCTACCAGTCTCGACGGCACGATCTTCGAGCAGCGTGTGGCACATGGCTATTTCGTGCTGTCCAAGGCAGCCGGACTTTTTGTAGACCCGGCCAAAGGTCCCGTACTGCTCAACTACGGCCTGGAAGACTGCCGCTTTACCAAACCCGTCTATCCCGGCATGACCATCGGCGTGAAGTTCACGGTCAAAGAGAAAGTGGACCAGGAGAAACGCTCTGAAGACGATATCGCCAAAGGGATCGTCAAGTTCCTGGTGGATGTATATGATGAGACCGGCGAGACCGTAGCCATCGCGACCATCCTGACGATGGTGCGCAAGCTGGATCAGAACTGAAGTACACTGTAAAACCGCGTAGCATGAATGACCGCCTTGTCATACTCTATATAGCCATGAGCCTCGACGGTTATATAGCGGGCGACAACGATGACCTGGGCTTTCTCTCTACGGTGGAGCAGCCGGGAGAAGATTACGGCTATGCCTCCTTCAAACAGGAGGTGGATACGGTCATCTGGGGCCGCAGGACCTATGACAAAGTGCAGTCCTTCGGCATCGACTTCCCGCACCCGGACAAGCAGGTCTATGTAATGTCCCGTACGCGGTCCGGGCATGACGGCCACGTTCAGTACTACAATGGACCTGTGTCGGAACTGATCGCAGAGATACGGCGGCAACCGGGCAAACATATTTATTGCGACGGCGGGGGCGGTATTGTAGCTGAGCTGCTCCGGGAGGGCCTGATCGACCGCATGGTCATATCCGTGATCCCCCACCTCGTAGGCAGCGGCATACGCCTGTTCCAGGACCGGCGACCTTCGCAACACCTGCGGCTGATGCAAAGCGTCACCTACCCGTCCGGGCTGGTACAGCTCCGGTATGAGAAAGCCCCTCGCTCATAAGCGGTTCTCCCGCTCGGAAAGATCGTGAAGCAGTAGCTCCGCCACCAGGCAAAACAAGATTCAGCTAAATATCCTGCGTCCCGGATTGGGTAATCCCGGTTCTTTTTCTTACCTTATCTAGATAGGCTATACTTAGCCGGCCGTGTCTGCCCCCACATGTTTCCTGATCCAAACGCCCACACTCTTTGATACCGGCGTATTGCTCTTCTCCGCGGTCCGCCCGGCCGGTACGAGCACATTGGTCTCCGGGAAGTAAGTAGCGATACAGCCCCGCGGGATATCGTAGGCGATCGCTATAAAGCGCTGCGCGACCCGCTCACGGCCGTGCGTGCAGTTGTACAGGTCCAGTATATCGCCGTCTTGCAGACCCCGCGCCGCGAGATCATCGCGGTGGATAAGCACTACCCGGCGCTCGCTATAGATACCCCGGTACCGGTCATCCAGCCCGTAGATAGTCGTATTGAACTGGTCGTGACTACGGATAGTCATCATCAGCAGCATCCCTTCTTCAAGCGGCTCCTCCTCAGCAACCGCCACGTGGAATACGGCCTTGCGTTCCGGGGTGAGGAAGCGACCGTCGCGCGCACCGTTGGGCAGGTAGAATCCGCCCGCGCGACGCACACGCATATTGTACTGCTCAAATCCCGGTATCACCGCCTCTATATCGTCGCGGATCGCGTCGTAGTGTGTGGCGTAGCGCTCCCAGGGCGTCTGGCTACCCGGCCCCAGTACAGCCCTGGCCAGCCTGCAGATCAGTACCGGCTCGCTCAGCAAATGCGACGATACGGGCGACAAGCTGCCCGAAGACTTCTGTACCACACCCATCGAGTTTTCGCAGGAGACGAACTGCCGCTGTCCGCCGATCTCGTCCCGGTCGCTGCGACCCAGGCAAGGCAGTATCAGCGCCTCCCGGCCATGCACCAGGTGGCTGCGGTTGAGCTTGGTGGACACATGGACCGTCAGCCTGCACCGCCGCAGCGCTTCGGCTGTATAGGCCGTATCCGGCGTAGCGGAGAGAAAATTGCCTCCCAGGGCGAAGAATACCTTACCCTCTCCCCGGTGCATGGCATGTATCGCCTCCACCGTATCCCACCCATGATTCTGCGGTGGCCGGAATCCGTACAAAGCCTCCAGCGATGCGAGAAAAGCGGGCGAGGGCTTTTCATAGATGCCCATCGTCCGGTCTCCCTGTACATTGCTGTGCCCCCTCACGGGACAGGTACCCGCGCCGGGCTTGCCGATGCTTCCCTTCAGCAGCAGCAGGTTGACGACTTCACGGATGGTAGCGACTGAGTTTTTATGCTGGGTCAGTCCCATCGCCCAGCAGGCGATGATTTTCCGTTTGTGCATCAGCGCCTCAGCGACCTTACGTACCTCATCCTCCGCAAGGCCCGTCATCTGCAGGAGTGCAGCCCGGTCCTGCTCAGACAGGTGTTGGAGATAGGCTTCCGCACCACTCGTATGATCCCGGATAAAATCCAGGTCAAAGACCGTGCCCGGCGCCCGGCGCTCCTCGTCCCACAGCATCAGGCAGATGAACTGCAGCAGCGCCATATCCGCATTGATCCTGACCTGCAGGTAGTGATCTGTCAGGTCCCTCGGCCGCCCGAGCCATCCGGACACCTCCTGCGGATTGCGGAATGCCAGCAACCCGGCCTCGCGCAGCGGGTTGACGGATATGATCACCGCCCCGTTGGCCTTGGCTCTTTCCAGTGCGGACAACATACGGGGATGATTGGTACCGGGATTCTGCCCGAGGATCAGGACCACTTCCGCCTCATAGAAATCTTCCAGGGTGACCGACCCCTTGCCTATTCCGACCGCTTCCGTAAGCGCTACACCACTGGATTCGTGGCACATATTGGAGCAGTCCGGCATATTGTTCGTGCCAAACTCCCGCACAAAAAGCTGGTAGAGAAACGCTGCTTCATTGCTCGTACGGCCTGAGGTATAAAAGACAGCCTCGTCCGGTATGGCCAGTTCATTGAGCCGGTCGGCGATGATCCCGAAAGCCTGGTCCCAGGTAACCGGCTCATAGTGATCGCTGCCCTCCCTCAGGTAGACCGGCACGCCGACACGGCCCTTCTTGCCGATCTCGTAGTCTGACAGCAGCGACAACTCCGACACGGAATGCCTGGCGAAGAAGTCCTCATCCAGCACACGCGTAGTAGCTTCTTCGGCGATTGCCTTGGCCCCGTTTTCACAATACTCCCCGATCGGCGACCGGTGATCGTCAGGGTCGGGCCAGGCACAGCCCGGGCAATCGAATCCCTCTGCCTGGTTGACCTGGAGCAGGGCTCTCCAACCACGGCCCGGCGGCATCTCCCGCAGGATATGCCGCATGCTGGATATCACGGCCGGTATCCCCGCAGCATAGTGTTTGGGGTGACTGCGGCGCAGGCCGGTGAATGTCTCCGGGCCCTCTGCCGACGGTATGATCACAGGTTCTTTCACGGGATCTTGTTTGCGAGCGGGTTGGGAAAATTGTCGGACTGGTCCTCTATCGAATCATCCAGGCACTGAAAGTCTTTCTCCAGCAACAGAAACAGGCCTCCTTCCACCCCGTTGTCCTGCCTGTACGAGAAACCCACCTCGCTCGTCTCCGTCCATACATCCGCCATAGCGCACGGCAGGTACATAGTAAGCGTGTCTCCGCTCATCGCAGCGCTCAATGTATCGTGTGTTCCGGATCGCTTCAGTACATACCGCAGTTCATTGGGACCGAAAGACAAAGTCTCCGATACGGCGCCCTCCCGCGCAAAACGTTCTACTTCGGACATAGAGAGCCTGATCCGGATGCTGTTACCTTTGATCCTCAGTTTCATATCCTGTTATTTTTCCTGTATACAGATTGAATTTATCCGGTTTGAGAAAACCGACCAATGTCATGCCGAACCGGCTGGCGGTAGCCACAGCCAGTGAAGAGGGCGCCCCTACGGACACGACCGTACCTACACCGGCCATAGCCGCTTTCTGGATCAGCTCAAAACTCGCCCGCCCGCTGAGCAGCAGCACCCCGTCACACATGGGCAGCGACCCGCTCATCCACAGCGCTCCGATCAGTTTGTCGAGCGCATTGTGCCGGCCTACATCTTCGCACAGCAGGAGCAGGCGGCCGGACCAGTCAAACCAGGCGGCAGCGTGGATACCGCCCGTCTCCGCGAAAGCCCTCTGATGATCCCGCAGTACAGACTGGAGACACACCAAGGTCTCCGGTTCCATCCTGCACACCGAACCCTGCACAGCATACACCGACCGTGTATAAATGGCATCGATCGACGCCTTGCCGCATACACCGCAGCTCGATGTGGTGTAGAAATGCCGTCGCAGACGCTCCGTATCCAGTACCACCCCGTCGGACAGGGTGAGTACGATCACATTTTCTTCAATCCCTCCCGCAGACTCTGTGCCCGGCTGAGCCAGCTCCGACCGATCGTTCAGTATGCCTTCCGTAAACAGGAATCCAGCCGCTAGTTCCCTGTCCTGTCCCGGTGTACGCATGGTAACGGACACCGCTTCCTCTCTCCACGATACACCGTCCTGCCAGGCCACCCGGATCTCCAGGGGCTCTTCCACGGCGAGACTGTCGTCCTGGAGTGTCCACACTTCTCCCTGGTATTTGCGGACCGGTATGCGCTCGATTGCAGGTGATCTCATATCATTTCAAATATACGGCAAAGCAGCCAGACAGGACTCAACCGGGGTCACCCGAGATCATCCTGCCCATCGCCTCTCTTTCTCCGGGATCATTCGCACTGCGGAGATGTGCGGGATGCGGCGAGACCAATGTTTTGTACCGCAGCCCGCCGATGAAACGCATGACGCTGTAATCACCCCTGGCCATACAACCAGCCAGCGCCGCTGCAGCAGGTACTTCCAGCAGTACAGGCAGCGGCTCAAAAGCGATACCCTCTCCCCCTCCGGCAAATACCACGGCATCATGCGCGGCGGATCGGTTGTCCGACAGCAGCCTCAGATCGGCTTCCGTAAGCAGGGGATAATCACAGCCTACGACCAGTAGCGCATATGCCGGGTATGCAGAGAAAGCTGAGTATATACCCGATATCGGACCACAGTCTTCGTATCCGGGAAGATCAGGCAGGTAGAGCTCGTCCGGCTTCGGGCCAGGCGCCTGGTCACGCCTGCAGGCGAATACAACCCGGTCGCATAGCGGGGCCAGCATAGCCTGCAGGTGCGCGCGCTGGGGGACGCCGTGATAGTCCAGCAGGCTCTTGTCGACACCCATCCTCCGGCTCCGTCCTCCGATCAGTATCAACCCCAACAGCTTGTCCATATTATCGGCTTGCGAATACCAAGATACACCCCGGAGCTTCAGGAACGCTCATCTTCCCACCCACCAAATACGGCGATCAGGATAAAATATACCACAAAAGCACGGTACCGCGCTACACCACGTCGACCTGCCGCCAGCGTCATAGCCGGCGTCACCATGGACCGGAAAGCAGGGAGTAGCGCCAATATCTCATCCAGTTGTCTGCCGCGTTTGCTGTCCGCGGCAGGACGCAGGCTGCGAAGGAGCCTGGTCAATAAAGGAGATAGTACAAAGAACAGCAAAGTAACACCGGCCAGCGACCGGATCAGCAAGATGTATACCGCCTTGCTGTCGCTACTGGTTAGCACCAGCAGGATGGTTGCCACCGCAATCAGCAGACCCATCCTGGTCCACCTTCGCAGCATCCGGCGTCTGCCCGGAGCCCGGACATCAACCTCCCCACCGGCCGATAGCCTTATCCGGCGAATATCCGGCGCCTGCCGCTCCAGCTGGTCCGGCAGACGACCCAGCCACACACCCAGTATACAACCCCATACCAGGTAGATCAGTACATACAAGCCGACCAGCAAACCGCTGAACGACCATTCCGGCGACTGACCGAAATTGCGCAGGACATGTGCAAAGAACTGATCAACAGAGTCCCACAGCGAATGGCCGAATAAAAGGAGGAGAACCAGCAGCTTCTGGACTGCCGACTCAGCCATCGCCAGGAAGGCCAACAGGAAAGAGGCCAGTCCGTAGCGACGGATCAAACCGTAAAGCAGTGCGCCCGCCACTCCCTGGAAGCCGACAGCTACATAAGCAGTCACCGGCGAATGAGGGCTTGCGATGGCCTTGACCATCATCACCAGCAGGGTCGCCCGCAGGATATACGACGCACTATACCCGCTGTAACGTGCCAGCAGACCGATCATTACCACGGCAAAACCGCCCACTATTACGCCCGTAAAGGGGAGATGCAGCGCATGCAGTATACCGCCGAGTCCTGATTCGGCAAAAGCCCACAAGGCGGTCAGGCGCGAAAGCACCACGGCCCTGTTATCCTCATCTACCAAACTGGTCGGAATACGCTGCATAAAATCAATGCTAAATATACGCAGCAGACCCGTCCGGAAAGCCCTGCACGATGCATATGGAGGAACAAATAACATGCTTGGTTTTACATGCGCCGTTATCATCTGATAATGAACTATTTAGCCCTGAATCGCCGAGAAATCCAGCCTGTCAACAACACCCGGCATAGAAACTGGCACTGTTTTTGCATTTCACTATATACGACCGCGATAATGATCGACCGGCCGAAAAGAATAAAGGAGCGGAAAGACGAGCCACCACAATAAAAAAGGGGCCGGAAGCTGAGAACTTCGGACCCCATGAACAATAAACCTAACTCAAGAAAAAGACGATTCTTTTATATCTCTATCC
>CAZICV010000001.1:69974-324245 GCA_964537925.1 uncultured Saprospiraceae bacterium
AAAGCTGAGAACTCCGGATCCCATGAACAATAAACCTAACTCAAGAAAAAGACGATTCTTTTATATCTCTATCCCACCGGCTTCCCGGAGGGAAATGTTTTCCAAAACAGGGATCCAAAGCTGAGAACTCCGGATCCCATGAACAATAAACCTAACTCAAGAAAAAGACGAGTTCTTTATCGGTGATTAGTCGACATTGTCGTGTAGGAATGAGTTGTCCAGCCGGATCTCCGGATCTTCGTCAGGGGATATCATGTAGCGGGACAATCTCTGTTCGGAAGAATGTGCGATGTCTTCCAGCATTACTTTTCTCCTGACATAAGCAGGTTCCTTCTCCAGGTCCAATATGGCCTGGGGGTTGTTGAGCTTGATATTCATCTGCCGCAGGTGCTCTCTCCTCTCCTGTTCTCTTGCCTCTCTTTGCTGGCGATGCTTCTCATCGCGGTATTCGCTGTTCTGGATAAATGGTTCCTCGTGCGGACTCTGCGTACGCGTATACTTCTCAATGGCGGAATTGTCCGTGAAATCTATATTGACATCGCGACGGGATTCCGTCTCATTGACACGGATATCGAACTGCGCCTTATTAACGGATTCGATCGTTGTATTTTCTAACGGAATCGATTGTACCTGAGTTTCACGTACGGCCTCTTTTTGAGGACGAGGGTCGAACCCGGTAGCGATGATCGTCACACTGATCTTGTCACCCAGCGATTCGTTCTGGCAGTTACCCCAGATCAGGTCAGTGCCATAACCGGCTTCCGATTGAACGAATTCGGTAATGATCGCTATCTCATCCATCGTGACCTCGCGTGTACCGGAGGTGATATTGAGCAGGATATGCTTGGCTCCCCTGATATCGCTGTCCTTGAGCAGCGAAGAAGCCAATGCTTCGCGCACTGCCTTGTCGGCGCGGTCTTCGCCCTCTGCTACTGCTGTACCCATGATAGCTACACCGCTGTCTCTCATCACTGTATTGACATCTTCGAAGTCCACGTTGACATAACCGGGGATCGTGATGATCTCTGCTATGCCTTTGGCTGCAGTCGTGAGGATATCGTCCGCCTGGCCAAACGCATCCGAGATAGCCAGGTTGCCGAATATCTCGCGCAGTTTGTCGTTGGAGATCACGATCAGCGCATCTACGTTGTCGCGCATCTCTTCCATACCGTCCTCAGCGTGTGTGCCGCGGCGCCTTCCTTCAAACATGAAGGGCAGTGTCACGATACCCACTGTGAGTATGCCCATCTCGCGGGCTACTTTGGCTATGATCGGCGCTGCACCGGTACCGGTACCACCACCCATACCCGCCGTGACGAAGAGCATTTTGGTATTGTCGCGGAGGAAAGTAGCGACGTCGTTTATAGATTCCAGGCAAGCTTCCCGGCCTACCTCGGGTTTGGATCCTGCTCCGCGGCCTTCGGTCAGACCGGGACCCAACTGGATCTTGGTAGGTACGGGGCTGAGTTCCAGCGCCTGGTTGTCGGTATTGCAGATAGCAAAATCCACCCCTACAATACCGTGGCGATACATATGTGAGACGGCATTGCTGCCACCGCCTCCGACTCCGATCACTTTGATGATAGAGCGTTCTTCTCTGGGTAGATCAAATTCCATAAAGCAATCTTTTGATAGTGAGCAATAGTGTAGTAGTCGTTTATAGTCCGGTTTTCCTTATCCCTTTTTATCTGAAGTCCTTGTCAGGCGCTGCTTCCAGCCATTCCTTGGTCCAGGTCACCATCTTGGAAAAGATACCCGGTCCTTTGGGCTCGTCGTCCTTGGGTGTTTCCTTGCGGCTCTCCTTCTTAGGGACAACAGCCTTGGGTTCCTGCACCGCCTTCTTCTCTGTCATCCTTTCCTTCGCGGGCGTTGCCGCTACAGCGGGATCCCTGCGCTCAGCAGCCATTACCTCTTGCAGCGTCACTGCAGGCGCAGGCTTGCTTTCTGCCTGCGGCTCCGGCCACCATTCCACTTCTGTCTCCGAAGTCGTATTAAGGCCGTTGATCAGCAAGCCGATCGCCGTAGAATAAATGGGGCTGCTCAACTGCGGCGCGTATCCGTGCGCCAGGTGCTCGATCGGGTGGCCGATCCTGGTCTGTATACCAGTATGGTACTCGGCGAGCTGGTCGATATGCTTCAGCAGTGATCCGCCGCCGGTGAGTACCAGCCCTCCGATCAGTTTGTTCTCGAAGTTGGAGCGGCGTATCTCGCTCAGCGCATAGTCCAGGATCTCCTCTATCCGCGCCTGTATGATCAGCGCCAGGTTCTTTTCGGAGATCTCCTTATTGTCCCTGCCCTTGAAGCCGGGGATCGTGATGATGCGGTTGTCCGTGACTTCTTCGGCCAGCGCACATCCAAACTTGATCTTGAGCTTTTCCGCCTGCTGTTGCATCACGGTACAGCCCTCTTTGATATCCTTGGTGATGACATTGCCGCCAAAAGGTATCACAGCCGTGTGACGAAGTATACCGTCGTGGAAGATCGTCAGGTCCGTCGTACCGCCCCCGATATCGATCAGGGCAACGCCTGCTTCGCGTTCCTCGTCCGTGAGTACGGCATAGGAAGATGCGATCGGCTCCAGCGTGATGTCGGCTACGCGCAGTCCCACGCGGTCGAAACAACGGCGCAGGTTGCTCGAAGCCGTATCCTGGCCGGTGACGATATGAAAGTTGGCTTCCAGTCGTACGCCCGACATGCCAATCGGATCTACGATACCAGGCTCATTGTCTACTGTAAACTCCTGCGGAAAGACATGCAGGATACGGTCTCCCGGCGGCAATACCAGCCGGTACATATCTTTGATCAGCCGCTCGATATCCTCGCGGTCTATCTCATTGTGCGCATTCTCCCTGGTAAGGATACCCCGGTGCTTCAGGCTCTTGATATGCTGGCCGGCTATGCCGACATGCACGGTCTTCACTTTGGCGCGGAGACGCTTCTGGATCGCTTCCACTGCTTCCGTGATCGCCTTGACGGTCTTCTCGATATTGGCTACCACGCCACGCGTCACACCTTCGGATTCGACCTTGCTGACGGCGAGTATCTCCATCTTACCGTACTCGTTGCGCCGGCCTGCTATAGCACATACTTTGGTCGTACCAATGTCTACGGCTACTACCACATTGCCGGTTTGTCTCCTGTTGCCTTCCATGCCACAGTCATTAAAAGAGTTTTCAAATAGTTTTCTTACCTATACTTGAGACCTGGAAGGCTTTACTCAGCAGAGCAAACCACCTGGCCCTTGAACGCAATATTCACGGTCTTATACTTATTCCACCCCTCATACGGCAACCCCTCTTTGTAAAATATCTTCAGGTTCTCGAACCGCTCCTGTCCATCGGCGCCGTGTTTGCCGTACACGATCACATGAGATCCGATCTTCGGTATGAGCAGGATATCTCCCTTGTCATCCACATGCACCTGCTCTACCAGTGCATTCATAAACTCATCGGCACGGATCAGCTTCACCAGTTCATGCACCTGTTTCAGCCTGCTCTTTTCCGGCGCTTCGGACAGCGGTTTGGTATAGCTGTCCAGGTAGCCGGTCGCTACGATCACGCGGGGCACGTAGCTCACTGTCACCGGGAACTTGTGTCCCGTATCATCGAGCAGGAATCCGCCGCCACCGGACTGCATGACCCGCATCACGGCCTTGCGCAGATCCACATCGATATGCAGTTTGCTGTTGGCGTCCAGGTATACATTGGCGTCGGATATATGAGGCTCCTTTTCTAGCCTTTTCTCTATGGCCAATATATCCATATCAGATACCGTAGCGCCTACGAGGACCTGGTTGAAGTCCTTGTCGAGTATGTTGCGCAAGTGATCTTCGACCACTGTCTGCATACCCTCTTCGACACCCGAGATGCTGTACACAATCTGGTCCGATCTGCTCTTCAGCGAGCGGGCCACTGCGGATGCCAGCATCCAGCCTGTCAGCAGGATCACCACCAGGAGTCCTATCCTGATACCTATCTTTCTGAGCTTACTGGTTATCATAGCCTGACTTCCATTACTTGTTTAACAATGTCCGGCAACAGCCGGTCTATATCTCCTGCTCCCAGGGTCATCAGCAGATCCGGAGACAGCTGCCTGAGCAGACCGACCAACCCGGATTTGGGGACAACCGTGACGTCTTCGTGTTGCATACGCTCCGCGATTATGGCGGAGGTCACTCCCTCTATCGGCAACTCCCGCGCGGGATAGATATCCAGCAGGATGACCGTGTCGAGCGCCTGCAGCGCCCGCGCAAAACCATCCGCCAGGTCCCTGGTCCGTGTGTACAGGTGCGGCTGGAAGACTCCCGTCAGATGCCTGCCGGGATACAACATCCGCGCTGCGGCTATCGCTGCATCCAGTTCACCCGGATGATGCGCATAGTCATCGATCAGTACCCGTCCGTCGCGATCGTATATCTTTTCAAATCTTCGTTCTATTCCTTTGAATAGCTTCAAACCTTTTCTTGCATCTTCCTCTTTCACTCCGCAGCGGGTGGCAATCGCCAGTGCAGCCACGGCATTCTCCACGTTGTGCCGTCCCGGGTAGGGAAGCTCCACAGTCTCCCAAAAACCGCCCGGGTAGCGGAAGTCGAATACCATACTGCCCTGCTCCACCCTTAGCCCTTCGGCCCTGTAATCGCCCTCGCCGACCCCGTAGGTCGTCCTCGGTGCCAGTCCGACCGGCAGTTTGTCCTCCAGGCGATGCTGCAGGAGAAGCCAGCCGTCTGCGGCTACCTGTCCGGCGAAAGCATCGTACCCGGCCTCCATACCGGCTGCATCGCCGTAGATGTCCAGGTGATCCGGGTCCATACTCGTGACCACGGCCCACTCGGGGTGCAGTCTCAGGAAGGACCGGTCATACTCGTCCGCTTCCAGTACCAGCCATTCACTCCGGCCGCTCAGGTAGTTGCCGCCGAAATTGGCCGCTATACCACCCAGGAAAGCCGTACAATCTACCCCGCCTTCGCGGAGCAGGTGTGCGATCAGTGTACTCGTGGTGGTCTTGCCATGCGTACCGGCCACCGCGATCGTGCGGTAGTTGCGGCTGAGCAATCCCAGCACTTCGGAGCGTTTGAGCATCGGCGCCCCGCTCCCGGCCCAGTGGCGATATAGTACGCTGTCTTTCGGTACAGCAGGTGTCCATATCACCAGGTCGGGGCCTGCGGGCAGATCCGCTGTCGCCTCCTCGTAACTGATCTTCATTCCTTCGCTTTCCAGCTTCCTGGTCAGCGCACTGGCGCTGCGGTCATATCCGCTGATCCGTGCTCCCTGTTCGGCAAAGTACCGGGCGAGCGCACTCATGCCGATCCCCCCGATGCCCAGAAAATACACTTCCCGCAGATTTCGCAGATCCAGATTCATATCATCCTTTCAAATTCATATCCAACAATTCCGTGGCTATCCGGTCGGCAGCATCCCTGAAGGCAAACTGCCGTATAGCCGTACCCAACTGTTCGCAGGCCTCTCCGTCCCTCACCAGCTCCAGCGCGGACCAGATGGCCATCGCCGGGGCATCGGTCTCGCCGATCATACGGGCCGCACCGACATCCGCCAGCGAGCGCGCATTCCTGGTCTGGTGATCCTCGGCCACATAGGGCGAAGGGACCAGTATGGCCGCTTTGCCCAGCAGGCTCAGTTCCGAGATCGTAAGGGCTCCTGCCCGGCAGACCACCACATCGGCTGCTGCATAGGCCATGTCCATACGGTCCAGGAAGGTCAGCTTGCGCACGTTGGACAGTTGTGCCGTCCTGGCGTCCTGGTAAGCTGCTTCATACATCTTGCCGGTCTGCCAGATCACCTGCACATCGTCCGCTGCCGCCAGCAGGTCCAGCGACTCTTCCATGCTGCGGTTGAGCACCCCGGCGCCCAGGCTTCCGCCAAACACCAGGATGGTCCGCCTGCTTTCGTCCAGCCCGAAGAAACGGATCGCCTCGTCCCGGCTCAACACCGAACGCTCGATATCCGTCCTGACCGGGTTACCCGTGAGCCGGATCTTGTCCGCCGGGAAAAACCGGTCCATCCCAGGGTAAGCCACGAAAATGCGGTCTACCTGGCGGGCCAGGATCCGGTTGGTCGCTCCCGGGAAAGAATTCTGTTCCTGGATAGCGGTCGTGATCCTGCGCTGTACGGCCGTCTGCAGCATAGGTCCGCTGGCATATCCGCCCACCCCGATCGCCAGATCGGGCTTGAACGAGCGGAATATCCTGGCAGACTGGAACGCACTCACTACCAGCTTCACCGGGAACAGCAGATTCTTCCAGGTCAGCCTTCGCTGGAACCCGCTGATCCACAATCCCCGGATCGGGTAGCCTGCCATTGGCACGCGTTCCATCTCCATCCTGCCCTGTGCACCTACAAACAGTATGTCAATGTCGGGATCAAGGCGGCGCAGCGCATCCGCTATGGCGATCGCAGGGAAAATATGCCCCCCGGTTCCGCCGCCGCTAATGATCACTCTCCTGCGTCTGCTCGTTTGCATGCGCGGGTATATTAGTATTTGCCGGGGAGACGGAAGTCTCCTCCGTATGACGACTCACACTGAGTATGATGCCCAGCGTGACGCTCATGAACAATATCGAAGTACCTCCCATCGAGACCAGCGGCAGCGTGACACCCGTCACCGGCATCAGGTTGACACTGACGGCCATATTGGCAAACGCCTGCACCATGATCGAGAGGCTCAGGCCCATCGCCAGGTGTGCACCGAAGGCGTGCGGCGACCTGGTCACCAGCTTCACACAGCGATAGAAAAGGTAGAGGTAGCAGGACACGATCAGTATCGCGCCGATCAACCCATACTCCTCGCAGATGATCGCGTAGATAAAGTCGGCATAGGAGTACGGCAGGTAATTGCGCTGAAAACTATTACCCGGACCCACACCCGTCCAGCCGCCGTTGGCAATGGCTATCTTGGCCAGTTGCACCTGGTATCCGCCTTCGCCTCCTTCCTTGAATTCAGCGATCCGATTGGCCCAGGTATTGACCCGCACATCATCCGGCAGCACCGAACCCAGCGCGACCATTCCCCCGACCAGCAGTGCACCGCCCAGCGCCATCACGCCGAGATACTTCACAGCCACGCGACCGATGAACATCATCACCACACAGGTGAGCAACAGCAGGGCCGCCGTAGAGAAATTGGAAGGCATGATCAGCCCGCAGATCACAATCGTAGGGATGATCAGCGGCAGGAATCCCTTCCTGAAATCCTTGATATATTCGTTGTTCTTGGATATCGTAAGCGCCAGGTAAGCGATCAGTGCCAGCTTGGCATAGTCCGATGTCTGGAAAGAAAGGCCGAGCAGCGGGATCTCGATCCAGCGGCGCGCCTGGTTGATCTCCGAGCCGAACAGCAATGTGTACAGCAGCAGAGGAATAGCCAGCAGCATACCGAAAGTCGCCAGCCGGGCGAAAACCATATAGTGAAAACGGTGGCAGATGAACGTAAGGAAAAGCCCGGCCACCAGGATCATTCCGTGACGGAATACATAGGCCGAGGTATTGCCGTTCATTTCCAGAAAGGCCTTGGTCCCCGTCGAGCTGTACACAGCCAGCAGCGAAGCCAGGGACAGCACGATCAGGATCGTCCAGATGCCCTTGTCACCCCTAAACCAGCCGTCTATTTTCTCGCCTATGAGCATAGTAGTTTCTTCTTGTCGAGACCAGAATTGATTACAAATTTATTTAAAATGTAACATACTGTAACTCCTTTGAGCTACAAATTACAAAAAAAAAAATCTAACTCACCTCCGAGCCCCTTTTCAGGGTCTCTACCGCCTCCTTGAAGGCGTCTCCGCGGTGCATATAGTTGCGGAAAAGGTCAAAACTCGCACAGGCGGGAGAGAGCAGTACGGTATCGCCCGCCACAGCCGCCTGCACAGCCTGGCTTACCGCTTCCTCTGCCGACCTCGCTTCCGAGATCGTCCCTACCATGGCACCGAAATGCGCCAGCAGCTTACTGTTGTCCGCACCCAGGCAGACAATGGCCTTCACCCGACTGCGCACCAGTCCGTCCAGTACGCTGTAGTCGTTGCCCTTGTCCTGTCCGCCCACTATCCACACCACCGGACGCTCCATGGCTTCCAGGGCATAGTACACGGCGTCCACATTGGTCGCCTTGCTGTCGTTGATATAAAGCACGTCTGCCACTTCCGCCACTTTCTCGAGGCGGTGCGGGTCATTGACGAAAGTATTCAAACCCTCCTGTATATGTTTCGGGGATACCCCGTAGAACAGGGCTGCCTCCGTGGCACAGGCTGCATTGAGCTTGTTGTGCCTGCCTGTGAGGCAAGTCCCGGCCAGGTCATAGCTATGTCCGGCGCTGTCTGCAAAGCCACTTCCTTCGAATCCGCTCACACTTACCGGTACAGACCTTGCTTTCACACGGACCGAAGCCATGCCGGCCGCGATACCGGGATCTTCAGCATTGTACACAAAACAGTCTGCCGAGGCCTGGTTCTCCTGGATGCGCAGCTTACTCGCCGCATATAGGCCCAGATCGTACTCGTACCTATCGAGGTGATCAGGCGTAATATTGAGCAGAATAGACAATTGCGGCCTGAAAGCAGCTATACCGTCCAGTTGGAAACTGCTGATCTCGAGTACGAATACTTCGGCATCCGGCTCCTCCAGCACAAGATTGGCAAAGCTGCGGCCGATATTGCCGCCCAATACTGCCCTGACGCCACCCGTCACGAGCAGGTGATGACAGAGCTTGGTCGTGGTTGTCTTGCCATTGCTGCCGGTCACGGCCAGTATCCGGCCCCGGCAAAACTTGTAAGCCCATTCGATCTCCGAGATCACCGGTATACCCTGGCGACTGTATGTGGTCACCACTGTATGATCATCCGGTATGCCAGGGCTTTTGACTACGATATCCGCCAGCGCCCATCCTTTGAGCCGGTGTCCTCCCTCTTCGAAGTTCACCCCATGCTGTTGCAGCAGGTCGCGGTACTCATCCTTGAGCTTGCCCTGATCGGACAGGAAGACCTGCCAGCCCTGCAGCACGCCGAGAACGGCAGCCCAGGCGCCGCTCTCTCCTCCCCCCAGTACCAGCAATCTGCCTGCGCTCATCGGATCTTGAGTGTGATGATGGTCAATACGGCCAGCAGTACGCCCACGATCCAGAACCGTGCGACGATCTTGGCTTCATGCAATCCTTTCTTCTGGTAGTGGTGGTGCAGCGGCGACATCAGCAATACACGCCGACCCTCACCGTACTTTCTTTTGGTGTACTTGAAGTAAGCCACCTGGATCATCACGGAGAGATTTTCCACCAGGAAGATCCCGCAGAGCACCGGTATAAGCAGCTCCTTGCGGAGCAGTATGGCGAGCGCAGCTACGATACCTCCTATCGTCAGGCTGCCTGTGTCGCCCATGAATACCTTTGCGGGATAGGCGTTGAACCAGAGAAAACCGGTACAGCCACCCAGGAAGCAGGCGCTGAAGATCACCAGTTCACTGGAAAAGGGAATATAAAATATGTTCAGGTAGTCCGCCATGACTGTATTGCCCGATACATAGGCCAGTATACCCAGCGTGGCGGCGATGGTGGCCGTAGTGCCCGCCGCCAGCCCATCGAGCCCGTCGGTTAGGTTGGCGGCATTGGACACGGCGGTCACGATAAAGATCACGAATGGTATGAACAGTATCCACACCATCTTCTCGGCGTTGTCGCCGAGGAATGTCAGCAGGGAAGCGTAACTAAGACTATTGTTCTTGAAGAAGGGGACATTGGTGATGGCGGTCTTGACATAGGCCATCTCGCGCATTTCGCCACGGTGGTCGCTGGCCATAACCTGCTGGGTGATCTGGTAGTTGTGACGCAGCGCCTCTTCCAGCGGCATACGCACTACCACCTTGTCGCTGAACAGCATAGTGACGGCGACGATCAGGCCGAGTCCGATCTGGCCCATGATCTTGAATTTGCCGCTGAGTCCCTTCTTGTTCTTACGGAATATCTTGATATAGTCGTCGACAAAACCGATGATCGCCATCCAGATGGTCGCAAGGATCATCACCAGGATATAGATATTATCCAGTCTTGCCAGCAGTATACAGGGTATGAGGGTGGCCATGATGATGATGATGCCGCCCATCGTAGGGGTTCCTTCCTTTTGCTTTTGTCCTTCCAGCCCGAGATCCCTGACGGTCTCACCTACCTGCTGGCGCCTCAGGTACTGGATGATCCTGTTGCCAAACAGGATCGAGATCACCAGAGACAATACGATCGCAAGGCCGGCCCTGAACGTGATATAGTGGAACAGACGGGCTCCCGGCAGATCATAGTGCTCCTGCAAAAACTCAAATAGGTGGTAGAGCATTTCTTTGTGTTAGGTTTCAGTCAAAACATGCGTCTCTGATACCATCGCCGGCTCGTCACTGCGGCTTCGGGTATCGTACATCGTCCTGGGATCCGGCGAAGTATCGCCTCGTCCGGTAGTTATTGTGTCATTCGTTCACACATCGTCCGGCGGGATACATCCCGTCCGTACGGATAGAGCAGGCACCTGTCGCAAACCCTGTCGTTTGCTTCGAAAAAGAACAGTGCAGCAGGCACATTTGGCGCTGTCCGGCCAAAGACAAGCCTCCTGGCCCACTGCAACTGTTAAACCAACCTGAGAAAAAAAAATAGAACCTGCTCTTACAGGGGTCCTGACAACCCCAGTGTCTCTTGAATGATCTCTTTATCGTCGAAGGGATATTTCACCCCCTTGATTTCCTGATAGTTTTCATGGCCCTTGCCTGCTATGAGGATCACGTCCCCTTCTGCGGCGAGCCTGACTGCTGTCCGGATCGCAGAGCGCCTGTCCGATATGGACAGGACCTTGCTTCTCAACTCCGTATCCAGCTCCGATGTCATGTCCTGCAGGATCGCTTCCGGGTCCTCGCTTCTCGGGTTGTCCGAGGTGAGTATGGCCGTATGGCTCCTGCTGGCTGCGATCCGTCCCATGACGGGCCGCTTTGTCCGGTCCCGGTCCCCGCCGCATCCTACTACGGTGAAAATCCGGCCCTGCTGACGCTGCATATTCTGTATGGTCTGCAGCACTTTATCCAGGGCATCCGGTGTATGTGCATAATCGATGACCGCCGTGATCCTGCGCACGGGGTCCTGTACTGCTTCGAACCTCCCCGGTGCACCCGGCACGCTGCTGAGCGCCGTAAGGGCTTCGGTGGGTTCTGCGCCCAGCAATACTGCCGCTCCGTATACGGCGAGCAGATTCCAGGCATTGTATTCACCCATGATGCTGGTGTGGAAATCCTTTCCGTTGATCTCCATATACAGCCCATGGATGCTGTTTTCGATGATCCGCCCCTTGAAGTCGGCCAGCTGTCTCATGCTGTATCGCCTGCTTTGTGCGGGGCAGTTCTGTATCATTACCTCCCCCCTGCGATCATCTGCGTTGATCAGTGCAAAGGAAGAGGGCGCCAGGTTGTCAAAGAACTTCTTTTTCGCTTTGATGTATGCATCAAAACTCTTGTGGTAATCCAGGTGATCGTGACTCATGTTGGTGAAGACCCCGCCCGCAAAATCCAGCCCGGCTACCCGGTCCTGATCGGCGGCATGAGAACTCACTTCCATGAAGGCATGACTGCATCCGGCCTGCACCATCCTGTCCAGCAATGCATGCAGCGAGACGGGATCGGGTGTCGTATGCGTGGCCGGCAGCTCTTCGTCGCCGATACGCACATGCACTGTAGAGAGCAGGCCGCAGCGGTAACCCAGCCCGGTAAAGAGCTGGTAGAGCATCGTAGCTGTCGTCGTCTTGCCGTTGGTCCCGGTCACCCCGGTCAGCCTGAGCTGCTGTGAGGGATGATCGTAGAACGCGGAGCAGACCAGTCCTGCAGCCCTGGCTGCATTGGGGACCACTACGTAAGCGATACCTTCTGTCAGATCTCCGGGCAGCTCTTCGCACAAGACGGCCGAAGCCCCCTGAGCTATTGCCTGCCCGATATATTGGTGTCCATCCGTTGATGTACCCCTGATGGCTATAAACAAGCCGTCCTTTTTCACTTGCCTTGAGTCGATCGCGACGCTGCCGATCCGCGCGGACATACTGCCCTGTACACGGACCACATCGAGCGCTTCTGTCAGATTGGCCAGTAGTTTCATACCGATCCGCCCGTTTAGTTCAACTCCAGGTTGATCGTCTGGCCAGCAGGCTTCGTTCCTGGGGGCAGGGATTGCGACTTTACTTTGCCGTATCCGCTTGCCATTACATGCAGGCCCCGGTTTTCGAGCAGATAGACTGCATCACGCAATCCCATGCCCCGTACATCCGGGATCTGTGCCTCCGTCAGCCGGCGTTCGGCCAATGTCAGCGATGTAGAATCTTCCACCAGAATCGAAGCCCACTGGCCTTCCGAATCCTTTCTTACTTTGAGACCAAAAAAATCAAAAACCTTAGTTAATTCATCCTTATAACCGGCTCCTTGGGCCGGCATATCTTTCACTGCCAAAGCAGGTTTTTCCGTTTCGTTGAGCACCTTGTGGAACACCGGGTCCGTCTGGTAGATCTTGTCCGCTATCTCCCGGAATATGGGCGTAGCCACAAGGCTTCCGTAGAAGAGTCCGCCGGAGGGATCGTTGATCACCACGATGCAGCTGTATACCGGGTCTTCGGCCGGGAAGTATCCCACGAAGGACGCCTGGTAACGCTTGCGCGCGGTCCGGTTGGGCGTAGCGTAGTCGATGACCGCCGTGCCCGTCTTGCCGGCAAATGTGTAGCGCTCCGTTTTGTGCTCACGCGCCGTTCCGCGCTCTACCACACCTTCCAGCAACTTGCGTCCCAGTGCCACAGTCTCCGGGCTGGCGATCTGCTTGCGCAGGATCGTAGGGCCGAAGCGTTTGACCGGTTCGCCGATGCTCTGTATTTCCTGTACGAGATAGGGCTTGACCATGGCGCCGTTGTTGGCAACCGCGTTGTAGAAGGTCAGCGTCTGCAGCGGCGTGAGCCTGCACTCGTAGCCGGTCGCCATCCAGGGGATGGTCGTCCTCGACCATGCCTGCTTTTCGCTGTAGGCATCCTTGATATAAGGCTTACCCTCTCCTTCCAGCTCAATACCCGTGAGCTCGTTCAGTCTGAACTGTTGCAATCTTTCAATGAACTTAGTCCCGCCTTTGCCCGGACTGTATACTTTGTCGGCTACGAGGGCCATCCCCACATTGGAGGAGATCTCGAAAGCCTCCTGGATCGTCGCCATTTTGAAGCGGTGAGGTTTCGCGTCCTTCATGGACAGGCCGTAGAATGTCCTGGCCGCTCCGTTGTTGAGGTTGATAGAGTCCTCCAGGTTGATCAGCTTGTCTTCCAGCATCGCCATCAGGACCGGCAGCTTGAAGGTAGAACCCGGCTCTGTAGCCGTACCCACCCCGTAGTTGTAATCCTCCCAGTAGTCGTTGCCCGTCTTACCGAGGTTAGCCAGCGCCTTGATCGCTCCTGTCTTGACCTCCATCACGATCACCGTACCAAACTGTGCCTGGTGCTTGATCATGGCATCGTACAGCGCCTGCTGAGCGATGTCCTGGATATTGACATCGAGCGTAGTCACGATATCTTTGCCGCTCTTGGGCTTGATATCGGTCAGGTCATCCACCGGTATCCAGATATTCGGATTGATCCGCTGCATGAGCTGCTTGCCGCTCTCGCCCGCCAGCACATCGTTGAAGGACTGCTCGAGACCGATCGACTGTGCATTGGTCCGGTACAGACCCAGCGTACGGTTGGCCATCATCCGGAAAGGACGCTCGCGCCTGCTGTACTTACTGATGATCAGACCACCCTTGTGCTTGCCGTGGCGGAAGAGCGGAAACTTCTTGATCTTCTCCAGCTCTTCGTAGGTCACATCCTTCTTCAGGAAGAAATAGCGATTGCCTTTCTTACGATTCTGGATGAGCACCTGCTTCCAGTCGGCCGGCGACTTCGAGGCATCCACGTGCTTTGACAACTGAGTTGCCAGCGCATCTACTTCAGCCTGGAAGATCTCCTTGGTCATACCGTTGGCCTTGAAATCCACCCGCAGTTCAAAGTAAGGGAGCGAGGTAGCGAGCAAGCTGCCGTCCGCCGCGAAGATATTGCCGCGTTCAGCCTCGATGTCGATGAACTTGACATAGAGATCCTCCCCTTTCTGACGCCATTTTTCTCCTTCGAGAACGGCGATATTGAAGACCCTGCCTATGATGAGGACGGCCAGGACCGCAAAGCCCGCAAACACGAGATACAACCTGCCTAAAACCTCATTTTTCATGTGCCCGATCTTACCTTACTATTATCTTTCTCGGAACCTTCTGGCAAAACTGCAGTTCCCGGTCGGCGACGCCCTTGGCCACCTGCGAGTAAGTACTGCTGTACATCAGGTCGGACTTGACCGTCATGTACTCCCAGCGGAGCTCCTTGATCTCTTCTTTCATCACCTGGATATTCCTCATCCGCTTCTCCGCCCAGTGTGCATTCGTAATGAATGCCATACCGACCAGGAAGAGAAAATAGATCATGGACATATTGCCACTAAGGAATTTCAGTGCAGCCCCCGCTTTCAGGAAGCCGCGACGCGCGGTTCTACTTTGGTTCATCAGGTTATATTTTTTCAGCAATTCTCAGCTTCGCACTACGTGCCCTGGAGTTGGCGCGGATCTCGTCTCCACCCGGCAGAAGAGGTTTCCTGGTCACCGCCTTAAATGGCCTGGCGATATGACCGAACTCATCCTGGATAAAGGACCCGTCGAAGGTTGCAGCCTTGAGGAAGTTCTTGACCGGCCTATCCTCCAGGGAGTGATAGGTCAGGACCACCAGACGGCCACCGGGACGGAGTACTTCGAGACAACCCTGCAGCATCTCCTGCAACGCTCCCATCTCATCATTGACTTCGATACGCAACGCCTGGAAGACCTGCGAGAAGTACCGGTGACGATCGCCCATGCGGTTCGCATCCAGTATTTCAAGCAATTGGCCGGTCGTCTCCAGCCGCTGAACTCTCCGCGCCGCCACCAGCGCCTGCGCCAGTGTCTTTGCGTTGCGTACTTCACCGTACCGGCTCAGCACCTCCTGCAGCGCCTGCTCGCTATAGCTATTGAGCAGTCCCGCAGCATCGGGCGAACCCTCGCGGCTCATACGCATGTCCAGGCAGGTATCTTCCCTATGGGTAAATCCCCGCTCCGCATCGTCCAGCTGATGAGAAGAAACACCCAGATCCGCCAGTATACCGTCTACCTGCCGCAGGCCCTCCAATCTCAGCATCCTGACCAGGTGTCTGAAATTGGCCCGCACCAGCGCAAACCTTGTATCCTGCGGAGCATTGGCGACCGCATCCGGATCCTGATCGAAACCGATCAGCCTGCCGGAAGGACCGAGGCGCTCCAGGATACCCCTCGCATGACCACCACCCCCAAATGTCAGATCCACATAGACACCGTCCGGACGGATGGCTAAACCATCCAGACATTCCTGCAGCATGACGGGCCGGTGATACATACTCAGAGATCCTTTGCCGGATTATCCGCTCCGAAAATCTTGTCTGCCAGCAGACCGAAATCCTCGGGGCTCTGATCCAGCTTCTCGTAATAAGTATCCTTATCCCAAACCTCAATCTTGTCAATAAAGGCGAACAAAACCACATCTGATTTTATCCCGGCATAGTCCAGAAGGTTCTTATTCAGGAGAATGCGCTCGGCGTTATCCGTAGCCACATCTTTGACACCCCTGAAGAAATACCTTAAAAACTGCCTTTCCTGAGCATTATAGTAATTGAGCTGACTAATTCGCTGTGTTATCCCATCCCAGACCCGCTCCGGATAGAGCACTATGTTGTTCTCAAATCCGCGGTTGACGAAAAATGTATGGGTAGCACCGCCCCCCAACTGCTTAAGCAGCAGAGAAGGCATCTTGAGCCGGCCTTTCGGATCAAGCTTACATTCGTATTCCCCATACAAGTGCGTCATCTGACGTTGGGCGTATTGTTGAATCAAAAATATAAACCCTCCCACTTTCTACCACATACACCCACCTTTTTTTGCTCCTTTTTTCACCCGGCGATCACATTAAATTTGACACATATATGTTTTCTCGTCTTTTTGCGTCCCGAATTTCACTCATTTGGTTACATTGAATCATATTATCAATATTTCTATCTTAAATAAGCTGTATATAAACACGGTAAGTATTTGCTTTATTTAATAGGTAAAAGCCACCACCGGAAGCACGCGTAGAACAGCGGTGGGAAATTGTGGGTGCCTTTCCGCAGAAAACAAGTTTTCCAGCTGCACAAGGTGATCCCGCCGGCTCATCGCAGGGTATTCACTGCGTCTCTGCGCGGACCGGGATCACTTCTCCCGGCCCGGGTGGAAACGCCGGGGTACTTTGTCCCGCATTTCCAGGAAGCAGGCCGCCCACTGCCTGGCCGTCAGGCGCCCGGCGGGATCGCCTGCTATACCGTACCGGGCGACGATCTCCCTTACCTGGCTTTTCCTGAACAGCCCTTTCAGCGCCGTACCGGCAGACAGGCCGGGATCCCGGAGCATGTACCGGAGAAACTGCAGGTAGTCTTCTTTCAGGTCTGTCGGCACAGGCGACGCCACCTGCCTTATCCTCACCAGCGCCGACTGCACTTTCGGCGGCGGCATGAAGCTCCCGGGACTTATAGCGTATGCCAGGCTCAGGTCGAAAAAGCTCCGGTAAAAAACCGTCTGCGGATTACAGCTCCTTTCGGCACATAGTTTTTGCGCCGGTTCAAGCTGCATGATCAGCGTGCCACCCGCAAACTGCCCGAGGCCGTCAAACATCAGTTTTTCGAGTACATGGGAGGTGATGCCGTACGGGATGCTGGACACGACCTTGAAGTGCGTGTGCGGCAGTGTATAGCTGCGAAAGTCGGCGGTAACGATCGCGACATGGCTGTCCCGGGCAAACTGCCTCTTCAGTACGCCGATGAGTTGCCGGTCTCTTTCTATGGCGATCACCGTCCTGCAGCGCGAGGCCAGCGGACCTGTCAGGGAGCCTTTGCCGGCCCCGATATCCAGTACTGTATCGTCTTTATCTATAGCCGCCCGATCGATGGCATCGGCGACCAGCACCGTATCGACGGTGAAGTGTTGCCCCGTAAACCTTACGGGCGCTTTATATTTTTTCATTAACCGTTTCTTGGGGAGATGAATACTTCAGTTCAGGTCACGGAAGTGACAGGACAGTATTCATTCCGCAGAAACCAGGTCGCTGTACAGGGACCGGATCAAAGGGAGCAGCCACTACTCACGACACAGTGGAGCAGGCTCCACGACGTGCCGGATCGGCTGTCAGCAAGAATATGGGGGACTGCCTGCCACTAGGCAGCCGTCCAGGGTCTCATGCAGTACATAAAAGAGTGGTTGTACATATGACATCGCCCGCAACTGCAGGCAGGCCACAAAGATAATCAATGCTGATTTAAGCCGGGATCTGGCCCGGGATCAGCCCCTCGCATAGTTTTTCAGCGGGTTGAATACGGCCATCTTGAGTACGCCGAATATGGCTTCTTTGACGATGCCCTTGCTGATCTTGCTCTCGCCTTCGACCCGGTCGGTGAAGGTGATGGGTATCTCCTTGATCTTGAAGCCCAGTGAGCGGGCGGCGTATTTCATCTCGATCTGGAAGGCATACCCGATGAACTCTATCTTGCCGAGGTCCATCGTCTCGAGTACCTGTCGCGTGTAGCACAGAAAACCGGCTGTGGGGTCCTTGATCGGCATCCAGGTGATCATACGCACGTACAGGGAGGCTCCGTAGGAAAGGGCCTTGCGGTCAAAAGGCCAGTTTTCGATCCGGCCGCCCTTGACATACCGGCTGCCGACGGCCACATCGTAGAGCGCGTTGTTGCAGGCCTTGTAGAGCCGCATGAGGTCGCGCGGGTTGTGCGAAAAGTCGGCGTCCATCTCGAAGAAGAAATCGTAATTGCGCTCAAGCCCCCACCTGAACCCGTCGATATACGCGGTACCAAGTCCCATCTTGCCAGCCCTGGGCAACAGGTACAGCCTGCCGGGGAACTCTCCCTGCAGCCGGGTCACGATATCCTGCGTCCCATCGGGGGAGCCATCATCCACGATGAGTACGTGGAAGTCCTTTTCCAATGAAAAGATGGTCCGGAGCATCTTTTCAATGTTCTCCTTTTCATTATAGGTAGGGATAATGACGAGGCTGTCGCTCAAGGGATCTCGTTTTGTAGTTGGTCGTCTGGTTGGTACACAAATATAGCGATACCTCTCCGCAGTTTCAGGGCCTGCTTCAAATTGGACAAAGCACTGACATACCTTCCGGACGGATTCAGAACCGGGCCGGGAATGCCTGGGGATCTGCCTCGCGCATCAGGCCGTAGACCGTCTCGAACACATCTTCGGGATTGGGTTTCGAGAAGTAGTCGCCGTCCGATCCGTAAGGTGGCCGGTGCGGCTGCGCAGAGATCGTCCGCGGGTCGGAGTCAAGGTATCGGTACCCCTTCTGTACTTCGAGTATCTGCTGCATCATATAGGCGGTCGCCCCACCGGGCACATCCTCGTCCAGTATCACGAGCCGACCCGTCTTGCGCAGCGAATCTGCGATCCTGTGTTCCAGGTCAAAGGGCAGCAGTGTCTGTACATCTATGAGCTCTGCGGATATACCGCAGCGACTGAGCATCAGCAGCGCTTCTTCTGCTATACGCACACAGGACCCATAGGTCACGAGCGTCACATCGGAGCCTTCGTGCAGGACTTCGGGTACACCCAGGGGCAGCGTGTATTCGCCGAGGTTATCGGGCAGCTGCTCTTTGAGGCGGTAACCGTTGAGGCATTCGATCACGATCGCCGGGTCGTCCGACTGCAGCAGTGTATTGTACATACCTGCCGCCTGTGTCATATTGCGGGGCGTACATACGTACATGCCGCGCAGGGAACCGAGTATCATGGAGATCGGCGACCCGGCATGCCAGATCCCTTCCAGCCTGTGGCCCCGGGTCCGGATGATCACGGGCGCTTTTTGCTGGCCGTTGGACCGGTAGCGCAGGGTAGCCAGGTCATCGGTCAGGGCCGAGAGGGCGTATACCAGGTAGTCGAGGTATTGTATCTCGGCGATGGGCCGGAACCCGCGCATGGCCAGGCCGATGGCCTGCCCGGCGATGGTCCACTCACGTATGCCTGCATCGAAGATGCGACCGTCGCCGTATTTCTCCTGGAGCCCGGAGAAGCCCTGGTTGACATCGCCGATCTTGCCCACATCTTCGCCGAAGGCGATGATCTCGGGGCGGTCGGCAAAGATCTGCTCGAAGAAGTGATTGAGCACCTGGTAACCGTTGACTACCTGGCTTTCCTCCGAGTAGGCGGCCGGTACGACCGGTACCTGCAAGGCTGACCTGTCTCCGTCTGCATATAGTCTTTCGTTGTATACATCGCGATAGTATGCGCGCCGGCTGTTCAGCCACTCAGACAGGCGGCCTGCGGCCGGATGTCCCTGCGGCAGCAGGTGATAGAGCAGTTGCCGCCCATTGCGGAATACCTCCGATACGACCGGGTTGATCAGTGTGCCCAGTTCGGCGAGCAATGCCGCTACTTCAGCGTCACTGTCGCCTATCTCCGCATAGATCTCTTTGAGTTCGGCGAGCGCCCTGGCCGGTGCTTCGGAAAACGCTGCCCAGGCGCGCTGGCGGCATTCGCGGGCGTAGGCCCTGGCCTTGTCGCGGATCTCTTCCAGCTGTGCGGAAGTAGCCAGTCCGCTTTCTTCCATCCACTCGCCCATGCGGCGCAGACAATCGTATTCTGCTTCCCATTCCAGGCGTTCGCGGCTCTTGTAGCGCTCGTGCGACCCGGAGGTAGAGTGGCCCTGGGGCTGTGTCACCTCCTGTACATGTACGAGTACGGGGATATGGTGTTCGCGGGCCTTTTCGGCGGCTTTCTCGAAGGTCTCGCAGAGCGCGGGGTAGTCCCATCCGCGGACCGTATATATCTGGAGTCCTTTGTGGTCCTCGTCGGGCAGGAACCCCTCGAGTATCTTGGAGATGCTTTCTTTGGCGGTCTGCAGGGACTTGGGTACGGAGATACCGTAGCCGTCGTCCCATACGGCGATCACGAGAGGTACCTGCTGCACAGCGGCGGCATTGACGGTCTCGAAGAAGATGCCTTCGGAGGTACTGGCGTCGCCGATGGTGCAGAACACTACTTCCCGGCCTTCGTCGGAGAGTCCTTCGCCGCAGACCTGGTCCCCTAGTTCGCGGAATTTCCTGGAGGCCAGCGCCAGGCCGAGCGCGCGGGCCATCTGGCCACCGGTCGGCGATATGTCTGCGGAAATATTGTGCAGGTCACGCAGGGGCAACCAGTTGCCGTCGCGATCGATGAACGGGGTTGCAAAATGGCTGCTCATCTGGCGACCGCCGCTGAACGGATCGTTCGCCGGATCGGCATAGAGCTGGGCAAAATAGTCCTCCAGCGTACAGAGCCCGAGTGCAAACAGGATGGTCTGGTCGCGGTAGTAGCCTGCGCGGTAGTCTCCCTTGCGAAATGCCCTTGCGAGCGCGATCTGCGGGACTTCCTTGCCATCGCCGGATATGCCGAACTTGGCTTTACCGGTCAGCACCTCCTTGCGGGAGATCAGGCTGGCCTCGCGGCTCAGGCAGGCGATATAATAGTCGCGAAGTACTTCATTCACAAAAGGATCCTCGTGCGTAGCTACCTCTGCCAGCAGATCATCCCACCTGTTCAGTTCATTCATCCGGCTTGTCTTTTTATCTTGAGTCTGGTCCCGATATCCCGCGGCCAGGGGCGCTTTGCGGAACGGAGCTGCAAAGGTACGAAATTTAATTTTGCCCTGGGAGAAGATGAAGCGGAGGGCAGATACAGGCAGCTCGTCCGTCTCACCGATTGTACGGATACATATCCTCACGCGGGACCTCTATCCATCTTACCATTTACCAGACCGACGCGGTTATACAGGAAGACTTAAAAGCCGGATCACTACGCCTTATCGCCCGAAAGTCGTATCTTAATAAGATGGGCCATACCCAAAGCAGGCAGGCCCTCCCCTGCTGTACACCGCCCAGAGCCCCGGAGATCACCGTAAGCATCGGGGGAAACAAATAAACTGCGCTATATTCACCTTGATAACAACACCTGAGACGAACGGCTGTTATCTACAAACTCAAAACAGACGATAATGACAGAAGTCTTCATAACAAACATCCGGGACGAGATCCAGGCAGCCAAAGCCACAGCCACGATCCGTGACAACGGCTCCGGCCTGAAGGTCGACTTTGACCTTGACGAAACGGGGCGGGCTTTCCCCTGCGGGCATACTATCCTGCGGGTGGAAGGCGAAAAGATCAACGCCGGTGAAATAATGGCCGCCATGCACAGCCTGGGTATCGACTGTGCGATCCTGGAAGATAAAATCTGCGCCTGAGGCAAAAACCATGTCAGCGTTCTGGGAAGAAGCATTCAAAGACAAACAGGAAATGTGGGGATCCGAGCCCGCAGCGTCCGCTGTGCGGACAAATGACTTTTTTGCCGCCAATGGCGTAAAAACCGTCCTTGTACCGGGTATCGGCTACGGACGAAACGCCCGGGTATTCCGGGACAGCGGAATGGCCGTAACGGGTATTGAAATCTCGCAGACGGCCATTGACCTGGCCCGCAAACATTTCGGTGCGGACCTGGCCATTCATCACGGCTCGGTGACCGAAATGCCTTTTGACGACAACCTGTACGACGGCATATTCTGCCACGCCCTGATCCACCTGCTCGACAAAGACGAAAGAGCCAGGCTGATCCGGGACTGTTACAGCCAACTGGTGGAGAACGGTTATATGGTCTTTACGGCGATCACGAAAGAAGCCCCGACTTACGGACAGGGAAAGGAGATCGGCAAAGACAGGTTTGAAATGTTCGGCGGGGTGCAGATGTTCTTTTACGACAGGGCCACGATCCGGGAAGAGTTTGGCAGCGCGGGACTCTTTGAAATATCCGAAGTGGACGAGAATTACCCTTTTTATATCATATGGTGCAGGAGGACATAGGTCCGGGCCGAAAAGATCACCAAGCCAAAGCAGCGCTGCGGACCGTCCTACAGACCCACTATACGGACAGATGAGATTTGACAAGTTCATACCGACTGACCGGCTACGACCCTACATCAAGTATTTTGTAGTGTCCGAAGATGACGTGGAAAAAGAATACAAGGTATTCCCGTCTTCGGGACTGGTTATCGGGTTTCAGTATAAGGGACGGCTCGCCAGGATAGAAGACCATGTCGAGTGCAAACTGGCGCCCGCAGGAATCACGGGCATATCCGATCGTTACAAAGTCTTCAGGAACGAGACAGGCACCGGGACCGTCCTGGTCTTCTTTACCGAAACCGGGCTTCCCCACTTTACAGTACTCCCGGCGAACGAATTGTTTGACCTGAGCATTTCACTGGACAATATTTTTGAGAGAACCGGTATACACCAGGTAGAGGAAAAGCTGTCAACGGCCGCTTCGGACACAGAAAAAATACGTATCGTCGAACAGTTCCTGCTGTCTCAACTCAAGCAAACCCAGGCCGACAGGCTCGTCATTGAAGCCGTCAGGCTCATTTATCAAAGCGGAGGCGCCATACGCATGAAAGAGCTGGCGGAAAAGCTGTTCACCAGTCAAAGCCCTCTTGAAAAGCGTTTCAGAAAAGTGGTGGGCACATCACCCAAAAAGTTTGCTTCCATCATCCGCTTTAATGCTGTGCTTGAGAGCTTTGGCAAAGCCAAAACGCTGGCGGAAATCTGCCACGAGCACCATTTCTTCGACCAGGCACATTTCGCCAAAGCCTTCAAACAATTCACAGGCGAGACGCCCGACAACTTTAAGCGCTCTTTGTAAGGGAAAGCGGTTTGCGGCGCTTCAGCAGCTTCCTGTCAGTGCAGTTTCGCCATGCGGCGATTCAATCGTTGAATCAACCGCTACCGCAGATCATTCCATATCCTGCCTGCGGGCTGCAGTTTGGTTATGTCGAGAAAAAGCCGTATCTTAATAAGATAGGGTGTAGTGAACCGTATCGCCTCCGCCCCCACCCTTCCGTACTATCGTGGGAGCTTGCCCTTGTCCCGGATCACTTGGTTTTGCCCAGCGGGCACATCGGATCTTTCGAAGTCCCGGCCGTTGAACCTGTACAGCCCGGCATTATCCGTACCCAGCCACAGGGTCCCCTGCCTGTCCTTGTAGATGGTGCATATCAGCACGTCCGTGTCCCCGTCTTTGGGCGCGTAGCGGGTCAGCCGGCTGCCGTCATAGCGCCAGACTCCCTCATTATAGCTGGCCATCCACAGGTCTCCGTCCCGGTCATCCGTCACGGCTGCCAGGAAATAAGGAAGATCCACCTTGCCCGCCCGCTCCGCCGCCGGGACGCCTTCCGTCTTCTCATAGCTGATCCCGGCGTCGGACCTATGCACCCTGTACCGGCTCAGGATATTGCTCAGCCAGAAGCTGCCCGATTTGTCTTCGGCAATAGCACGCACACCCGGCGAACGTCCGTCTTCCAGCGTCGCGAACTCTCTTTCGGCTATGTGGAGCAGCGTACGTCCGTCATACCGGTAGACCCCGGCCGAAAGCGTACCGAACCACATGGCCCCCGACCGGTCCTTGTATATGCTGTATACGCCGTAGTGGCTATATCGCCGCTCACCGCTCCCCTCACCCGGATCTGCTTCCGGAAACTCCAGGTGAAACAGCGTTGTTCCGTCGTACCGGTAGACGCCGTTGGTGTCCCCGCTCAGCTTGAACCACAGATCGCCGTGGTCCGATCTCCATTCATTACCCTTAGACACTACCGGTTTCAGTGTGGTGAACGATCGCCCGTCGAACCTGCTGACCCCGCCCGGTGTATCGAAGTACATGTGCCCCGATCTGTCGGCTTGTATACGGCGTACCTGGTCGTCTGCCAGACCGTCTTTCCGGGTGAATTGTACGAGATCCTTGCCATCGAAGCGATAAACGCCCGCTCCGTTGCTACCGAACCAGTAGTGGTTATGCTCATCCTGGTAAATACTCCATATCGCCCGGGGAAGCATCGTGGCCTTTTGCCCGACGATGGGAGACAGCAGTATCTTTCCGGGACCGGGTTGTCCCTGGCAGGACAGGAAGAGGGTACAAGTACCCATCATCAGTATCAGCCTGGTCATTTTCATAGGCAGGACTTGTTTGCGGCGCACATATACAGCCTGGAATTTAACTGCATTCCGGCCCACAGATTGTACGGAATATACGCAGGGCTATGTTTTTTTCTCACAGCCGCCAGGTACGCACACAGGTTTGCAGCACATGACCTCCCAGCCTACCGTTCGCTGTGCCGGTCCGCGGGCATTGTGAGAAGCTGTCTGCCGGGCACACCGGTATACAGGCTGTCACGCCTATCGGATCATCGGCAGGTATTTCTCCCGGTTGTCATAGATGAGCCAGCCCAGGATCGCCCAGATCACCAGGGCCACCGGCAGGCCTTCCGGCGCTACGAATATATGGGTGAGCAGCACGCCTGTCATCACCGGCAGTACGACCAGTACACCCAGCGCCCTGGTCCGGGGGAAGAGGAGGAGCAGTCCGCCCAGCACCTCGGCAAAGCCTACAAGGGGCATCAGCCAGGCGATCTCCACCAGGGCGGCATTGTCCCGCATCAGGGGCTCGGGCAGGCCCTCGGGCACCGGCATATAGTTGAAGAATTTGTTCAGTCCCCCGTTCAGCAGCAACAGCCCGAGCAGGACAGAGAGTATGTTTAAGACTCTGCGTTTCATATTGATTGGTGTTTTTAGGTTTTGTTTGCGGTGTCTTATTTCAGTCTTTCCAGCACGCCCTTGCGCTTCACGATGTTCTTGTAGTCCCACTGGATGTCCCGCGACTTTTCCAGCCAGCGCTGCAGGTCCCCGGCCCCGATATCGCTCGCGGCATTGTAGAACACCGAAGCGTCCCTGAACTTCTCTCCCCGCACGTTCAGTCCCTCTTCGCCGAAGTCGGCGCCGCTCCAGAACATCAGCCGTATACCGGCCTTCTGCCTGCTGTAACCTACGACCGGGTTGCCGTCGAGAAACCACACCGGGTGCCGGTGCCAGACCTTGCCGACGGCCTCCGGCAGATGCGTGCAGATCTCCTGTGCCAGCAGGTCGCAGATGGCTTTGTCCGCAGCGGACTGCGCCTCGTGGTATGCACGGATATCCGTAGAAATTGTATCCTTGGTCATAGCGTTATTTTTTGCGGGTGAGCAACAGTTCGTCCAGGTTCTGCAGGCCCATCGTGAAGCCTTCTTTGAAGCCCATCTCCATGATCTTCTCCAGGTCGTCCAGGCTTTCGTACTGCAGGGTGATATCCACCAGCGTGCGGTCTTCGCCGGACCTGCTGAACAGATTGTTCCAGGTCGTACCGGGCAGGGAGGTAGTTACGTTGCCCTCTTCATCGCAGAAAGCATCCAGGCCGGAAAACCGCTTCGTCGGCTCCACTTCCCTGTAGTCTACCCTGGACCAGTGTTTTTCGTTCTCCGGGCTGATCATCGCGTAGAGCCATGCGCCGCCCGGCCTGAAGTCCATCGACTTTGTCTCGGCGCGGTAGGGCTTGGGCGCCCACCACTGGTCGAGCCATTCGGGCTGTGTCCAGGCGTCCCAGACGGTTTGCAGATCGGCGGCAAATTCCCGCTTTACATTGATTGTCTTGTCCGCCTTGTCGACGGTAAATTCAAACTGCAGTATGGTCTTCATTTTTCCTTGTTTTTGATGGTGATCAACAGGTCGTCCAACTGGCTGAAGCGGGTCTGCCATATCTCCCGGAACTGTTCCAGCCATTGGTCGACCTCCTTCATCTTCTCCATCTCGAGATAGTAGTAGATCTCACGGCCGCGCTGGTCCTGCCGCACCAGCTCACACTCCGACAGTATGCGCAGGTGCTTGGATACGGCCTGCCGGGTAGTATCAAAGTGTTCGGCGATGGCATTGGGCGTCATGGCCTGCAATGCAATCAGCGCTATGATCGCCCTGCGGGTCGGGTCGGCTATGGCTTGAAAAACATCTCTTCTCATATGGCTGATCGATCATGAAACCAATCAGTTGCAAACATACATGCAACTCTCCGGTTGCGCAAATTTCGGGGGCGTTTTTCTTGCAAGTGGTCTCACGAATTCCGCAGACAGCATACTTGTAAGACCCGGGGCTTTGCCGAAAAAAGTCGTATCTTGATAAGATGAGCCTGTCGGCATTCCAATTTATTTTACCCCGTGGGTGGCGGCCTTTTGGCTTTGATGCGCATATGGTGTATATTTGCACCATATATGAACCACCATGAGACGACAAAGTATTTCCCTGACCGAGCCTAACGATGAATGGCTGAACAGCCAGGTGGCCAACAAAGAGTATTCAAGCAAGAGCGAGCTGGTCAACGACCTGATCAGGCAAGCCCGAAACCAGCAAAAACAAATCGACTGGATCAGACTCAAGCTTGAAAAAGCCGAAAAGAGCGGATTCACAGCCGATACCAGGGCTCAGATCCTGGAGCAATCCAAAAGTTCACTGAATGAGTGAATACAGATTAAGTAACGCCGCGAAGGAAGACCTGATCCGGATCCATCACTATGGGGTGAAAAAATTTGGGATACAACAAGCCGACAAATACTTCCACTCTTTCTTTGATCATTTCCAGATCATAGCCGAAAGACCACGTTCGTTTGAAGCGGTTGATTTCATTAGACCCGGATACAGGCGTTGTGTTTGTGGCGTAGATAGTATCTATTTCCGCATAGACAATGAACATGTCGAGATCATGGCTATCATCGGGCGACAGGATCTGCTTCGATTGCAATAGTAAAAGCCTGCGACAACCCCCTTCGCTCCCGCTGCATACGTTCTGCGTGACAGACCCTTCTTTTCGGCTCTGTCAACAGGAGGTGGATGCACTCAACAGAATTGCACCAAACTCCGCTCTCCCCCATTCCCGTGACCGGCCTCATGTTCCGGCAACTGGTTTCGATGCAATACAAAATCAGTCAGCCCATATTTAATTGCCAATACGGACCAGGTCTATTGGGTCATAATATAGAAAGCATACTACATTAGAGTCAACAACAAGACTACCTGTAAAACATTTCCAACAGCACTATTGCGCATATACGCTGATCAGGCGCTATCCAGAGGCATATCCAGCTAACCAACACCCAACAGGAGCTGCCGAAAACCCGGATAAGCGCAGGCGACAACCATTCAATCGTACAACATGGGCTTGTGGTCAAAAATCAAGAGCGCAGCAAAAAAAACATGGCATGTTGTAAAGACGACTGCCAGGACAGCCGTCAAAATAGCCGCTGAGATCGTCTCCCGGGCTGTCAACCTCGTACTGGCCTGGCTCCCCGCCAGGAAGAAAATGCGGATCGTAGTTCTGATACTGAGAGACGAAAACGGCATCCCGATACTATCCGAAACGGATAAAAACCTGCTGGCCGCCATTCAATACGCGAAAGATACCTTCGACAAAAGGATGGACATAGACATCAGGCCATTCGGGACACAGGTCCAGACATTGAAGGATCCGGCGCCTACGGCTGCGCTGGGCGTTCGCTGTGATCCGACTGCAAGAGGTATCGGGATCACCATAGCAGGTGCAGCCGTCCTGGGTGGTTTAGGTATAGCCGGCGGCCCCGCAGGAATAGTAACAGGCATAATACTGGGCGCGGTAATCGGTGCTGCCATAAGTGGCACAACCAGCGGCAGCGCTTTGAATAATGAGGTTAGCGAGGCAGGCGATTACTTTGCAAAGCATACTGCGGGCTGGGGATGGTGGCGCATGAACCTGTACTTCCCGGTCACCATCTTCATAGTACGGGATATCACAGGTAAGATAGGATACTCCCTGGGGCCTTTGACCGACTATGTCACGTTGTCCCCAAAAGGAGTGGCGAGTACCAGCACTTTGGCCCATGAACTGGGACACTGTTGTGGGCTGCTGCTTCATAGAGACGATAGTGAAGATAACTTGATGCACCCACATAGCTCCAGGACGGATAATAAAGTGACCGGCTGGCAAAAATTTGTCGTGCGGAACTCCCGGCATTGCACTTTCTGGTAGCTCTGTCCCCGACAGGAATATCGCACAGCTTTCGCCAGCGACACAATCACCTCCGCTTGCATATATCCGTCAAAAGCTGTATCTTAATAAGATAGGCTTTTTTGAGCGGTCAGCTTTCAGGGACTGCATCTCGCCGGTTTAATAGTCTCACAGATGACACGGATGAGTACAGATCCTGTTGCCCCCCGATCAGAATCTATACGCCAGTCCTATGCGCAGTTGCACGTTGTTATAGCTGGATACCGTAGTGTAGTCGCCTTGGCCCTTAGCGCCGTTCGGAAAATCGATCGAATAGATGATATAACTCGCATCCACCGGCCTCAGACCCACATTGTACTCGAGTGCCACTGTCGCCATGAGGAACCGCCAGATATCATAAGAAGTGTGCATCCCGAATTTCAGGCCATAACCTATGCTGCGCAAAGCTGTGGAGTCCACATAGTAATTCACCGCAGAGGGTACAGCATCATTGGGGTTGTTTATGATTTGTGTTTGTCGCACAGTGTGCCCGTAAGGATTCACAGCCAGGTAGGATACGAAAGCTCCTGTATACGGAACTACGGACAGTCTCTTTTTACTTAAAGTATACCCGACTTCCAGGGACCATTTACTTGCGCCGGTTTCCGTTATCACACCTATTTCATTGGGTTCGCCATACGAAAATACACTTCCGTATAAGCCCGAAACGACTCTGTAGCGATGAGTATCGTACCTTATGCTCAGAACAAACTTTTTTATCGATCTGGCATAAGATACCGAGATCCCTGCCTGGGGGCTGCTGTAAAAATCATACAGCCCACGGTTACCAATGTCATAGACTGAGTTGGCGACAGATGTGAAAGTCATGTCAAGCCCGATAGCGTTCGCCTGGCTCCAGAGACATACCGGGCTGCAGATGAGCAATAGAAAGAACCATCTTTTCATTTTCTTCTTCTTTAAAAAGGAGTGGCGGGCCAACCAGCCTCTCCGCCCCTCGGGTTAGCGTGTATGACCCTGTCTATCACTGTCCTTTATAGTTCCATTTTATCTTCAGCATGGGGATTCCTTTTTCGACGGGTTCGTGGATCGGGCCATGATTGACGATCAAACCATCTTTTGTAGGAACAGCGAAGTAAACGAAAGAGCAGACTTCCGGCAGTATTGTTTCACCCAATGTATTCATGGCCGCATCAAGCACCATAACCGATACTCTCTTTTCCCAATCGTTCGACTGGACATTCGGCCTGCTATTATTCGAGGCGTGATGATGGAACCTATAAAAACATTTCTTGTATGGGTCATAGATCAGTCGGGTGTAATAGGGTGAGAGCAATACATGGTCAAGCAGCAGGCTCTGTGTCTGAGGCGTTCTCTCAAACCAGATTGGCTTAGTATCTTCCTCTTGATATTTGCTTCTGACCGGGTACTTGAAAACGCTGTCATTTTCAAATTTGTATTGCCACACTTCCGCGATCGGCTCAAAAGCGTAATAAATACAACTGTCTGTCACGTAGTGGGTTATATTGTTCCTCAACACGCCATAATCGACTTCCCTGAATAACCCGGGACGGAATATTCCCGTGAAGATGAGTTCGCCCGTTTGTTGGTCAAGACGGGCCATAAGGCGTTGTTCATCATGTGGCGCCTTGCGGCGATATTCCACCGGGAAAAACAAAAACCGACCGGAGAAGGCTATCTGGTTATGGCTTTTAATATTCGTTGTAACGTTCATCAGGTTATGAGCCATGCCCTCCAACTGGTCAAGGTTGATTAAGGAATCACGCCCGCCGGAGTGATAGAGATAGAGGTTTCCATCATTCGACAGAAGGTAAAAACGCTCTTTGTCTTTGAATGAAGTTGTCCACGTTGTGCTGCATTTCATGGAGTCATTGGAGACATGAAAGGAGTCGACAAAACGCATTTCATCAAGATCATACATATCAAGCCCGCCGCCGCCAAATCTTGACAGGATCAGGTAATCCCTGCCCTCATAAATCATGTTGGTATAGTATCCGCTACCCATCCTGTGATGGACCTGGTCCGCCGGGAAATAAAAGGAGTCAAGGACGAAATCCAGGCTATCGTATACGACCGTTGACCTGTAGCCGTACTTGTTCTGTCGCAAATCAGCGGTTTTGGGGCTACAGGCAGTCGCCGTAACCAGTACAAAAAATCCGATAAGATATTTAAGGGATTGCAGGTGAATGTTTTGTTTGAATGACTTCATATTCTGCCAGGTTAAGCGGAATGGCTATGATGCTTGATTTGAATAGGTAAAGGACAGGAATAAGTGATCTGTCCCTTCATGAAAGCAAAAAATGAGTCTACATAGGGGAACAGTTGGCGCAAACCGTACAGGAGAACTCGTTACGACAATCGCCGTTGGAGCCTGCGGTACAGTACAAGCCGCGTTCGTTCTTTTCCGTTTCGCAGAAATAGGTCACGTAGTCCCAGTTTGCCTTGTCCACTTCATAATCCTGCCACTGGGCCAGGTAGATACAGGGGATCGTTGCGCCGGACGGCGACCTGCACAGGGATGTTACCCCTAAATCGGAAAAACTGCTCGCCTGCCGGACTTCAACGTCATTCTTCATGCAGGCGACAGCCAGCAATGCGATCAACACGAAAAGCAAATTCTTCATTGGATGATATTTAAGCATGAAAAAATAATTTCATATAACACACTTATAGGATCAGTTTCGCGCATTTATAAAACCAAATTCCCAATACCCGATTGTCATGTGTATTTATACCCATAGTACGGCGTATTGATACACTTTACTGGTCTATCCGGGCCTCCACAGTTATACCGGCCTTCTTACAGTCCTCTCTCCTTGCACATCCACCCCAAAAAGCAGTATCTTAATCAGGCATTTCCCCTGCCTCGCCGACCGGCTCCAGGACATTGTGTGCCGCCAGGCTCCTAAAGATACATCCAAAACGGATAAAATAGATAAATAATATCCAATTTGAATATATTTAAATGCCATTTGCACCTATGTTTCCTTCCATACTCAAAGCCCCTTCGATGAAAACACCTTTTATCCTCCTGTACCTCTCGCTTGCCGCCTGTCTCCCCGCACTGCTGTCGGGTCAGCGGGCTTCCACGGAGCCGGGAACCTATGCCAGGCACACCCTCGCGATCGAACTGATCCCCTGGGGGTACCTGCAGACAGGACAGACCACGGGCCTGCAGGCCGGGTACGAATACAGCAGGCGGAGGTGGACCCATGCATTCACGGCAGGCATGGTGTATGACAATTTCCATTCCGGGCTAGAAAGGGAAACTGTCACGGTCAACGGTCAGCCGCCTGCCGGATGGAGCACGGAGGTGGATATCTTCACGACAAGGCCCTACCCGCTCGGCGGGGTGGTCAATGAGCTCGATTTCCGCTGGCTGGAGTCCTGGGGATTCCGCCATTCCAGACCGAAACAGTCGTACCGGCTCAACCGCTACCTGACCTATGAATGCCTGTACCATATCGTACAGGGTCGGCGCTTTTCGCTCCGCCTGGGTCCTGGTATCACTGCCGGACTGACCAACCGGGACGATACAGTGGTCGGTTTCACGGGCGATATCAGCAGCGGGGTGACCGGCCATACGGAACGGTTCTGGATCAACATCAATGTCCGTGCCCGGTACCTGTACTGGGGCCCTGCGGCCCGGTTGGTCGCGGACTACCGGATCAGCGAACGCTTCAGCCTGGGGCTGTCGGGTGGACTGCATTATATCTTTGCCAAAGGCTTCCGGGAGGATGTGAAGATGCCGTACCTGGGTGTCCGGACGGTGTTTAGCCTGTGAAGGCTCTGCCACGCGGGTTTTCTCCTGCCTTGCGCGGGTGATGGGCGCATGGATTAGACAGATACACAGATCCCGTCCTGGCGCGGAGCACTCCGCGCTCCCTATCTGTGTCTATCCGTGAGTTCTGTGAGAAAAAAAGGCCAGGACACGTGTCGCTGACGCAAAAAATCCGTATCTTAATAAGATGAGCCATTGTGAGCCGCTAGTCCCCGGGACTGCCGATTATACCAGCAGCAGTTCAGCACATCCATAACTTCTCTCCTCCGCTACCGGCGTATGGGCTTCATTGCCCTGCGCGGGCGGCGGTTCTTTTGTCTTGATGCAAAAGAACCATCCCGAATCAATCGGGAATCAAGGCTGGTTTTTGCCGCCTGGTTTTCCGACGCAGCGCGTGACCGCTGCGCAGCTAAGCCGTTCGCTGATACCCGCAAAGCCGCCGCGCACAAATACTAGCTACCCGGCAGCGCCATTCAGACAGGCTACACTCAGCAGCTCACTTCCGACGCTGCTGCTCCAATCCCTCCCACCGACACGCCTCTGCTGGAAAACTTACAGCGGCAAAAACAGGCCGTTTCCCAAACCCGGCATTTTTTTCGAGCGGTATGTTTTCAAGACCCGCACACAGCGCGCATGCATTCGTGCCAGCCGCGTTGCAGTGATAGGCTCACGGATAGCACAGGTATACACAGATTCTGCCCCGGACGCAAAACGCTCCACCCTCTCTTATCTGTGTCCATCCGTGAAATCGGCGAGAAGAATAGGCTAGGACACGCGTCTCTGACGCGAAAATGTTGTATCTTAATAAAGATAGGCTGGCCCCCTCACGCCCTCGTTTCCATGCAGGCAGAAGCCCCCGCCAGCCAGTCACCACAGAACCTGGTGTCGTCCTAGGCAAAGGCCAACCACAAGAATAGTCACATCATAGATAATATCATCAAAACTACCCAAAAAGAACTATCCAATAATCAATTAAACGCATCCACTAAAATCATTGAGCAGAACAATCAAAATGAACTATTTTAGTACAAGCACTTAATCATTTGTAATCAACTATAAGCGGTTACAAATGCTTACAAGCGATTGCAAACGGTAGCATTGCGCATATACGCGAGTTACCGGCAAGCATAAAGAGCGACATAAACCAGATTTTCGAACCAAAGCAACCTAAAGTGACATCTATTTTGCTTGAAATTACAAAATAAAAACTACCTTTGTAGACAATTAATCAAAAACGGACAGAAAGATGCTTCTGCAATTTTCAATTAAAAACTTTAGGACATTTAAGAACAAAGCGACTTTGAGCCTTATTGCTTCTAACTATGACAAAGAAACCAGAGAGCACGAAAACATCGTAATCAATGAAAACTTTGGCCTGAGACTTCTCAAAAGTGCGGTTGTCTATGGTGCAAATGCGAGTGGTAAAAGCAAGTTGCTTGATGCATTTGCATTTATGCGACATTTCGTAATCAACAGTTCAAAAGAAAGCCAAAAAGGCGAGACTATTGAAGTTGAGCCATTTAAACTAAGCACACAGACAGAAAACGAGCCATCTGAATTTGAAATCATTTTCGTTTACAAAAATGTTCTTTATCGTTATGGCTTTGAGGCGACAACTGAAAGAATTGTATCTGAATGGCTCTATCACAAACCAAAAACAAAAGAAGTTGAACTTTTTTATAGAGAAGGGAACACCTTTAATACTCACGAACGAAGTTTCACCAAAGGCAATACTGTTGTTAAGGAAGGTCTTGTTCGAGATAATGCTTTATTAATTTCTGTAGCAGCTCAATTTAATGAAAATAATGCAATCAATGTCTTAGATTGGTTCAAAAGACTTAAAATCTTGTCGGGATTAAAAGAAACAGGATATCAAGGTTTTACTATGGGTAAAACAGAAGATCCTAAACACAAAGTGAAAATTATTGAATTATTGAAGGCCGCTGATTTAGGAATTCAAGATATCGAACTACAAAAACTTGATATTGAAAGTATTCCCAAAGGAATGCCCAAAGAACTCAAGGATAAGTTAATTAGAGAAATTCGAGAAGAAAAAAAAGAATATGTATCTGATGTATTGACAAAGCATAAGAAATATAACGAAGACTTAAAATCAGTAGGAAATATTAGCTTTTCATTAGAAGATGATGAGTCGTCAGGAACTAGAAAGTTTTTCGCTCTTACAGGGCCTATTCTCGATGTTATTGAAAATGGCTACACTCTAGTAGTTGATGAGTTAGACTCAAAACTACATCCAAATTTGGTTTGTAAAATCGTTTCGCTTTTTAACTCAAAAGAGTTTAACAAGAAGAATGCACAATTAATTTTTAATACACACGACACAAACTTATTAAGCTCAGGTCTATTCAGAAGAGACCAAACTTGGTTTACAAACAAAAATAAATACGGAGAAGCAAAACTTTATTCGCTGGCTGACTTTAAATCAGATAAAGTAAGAAAAATGGAGCCTTTTGAAGATAACTATATCAAGGGAAAATATGGCGCAGTTCCATTCCTTGGCTTTTTTGATAACCTAAAATTTTTATTGACAGAAAATGAAAATGAAGGACAAAAAAGCTGAACAAAAAGCAGCAAAGCAAAAGCACCTTGAACAGTTAAAGGCTCAACGAAGAAAAGAACCGAGCCTAGAAAGATCTATTGCAGAGTTGACAGAAAAACCCTCAATTCTTATTGTTTGTGAAGGTGAAAATACCGAACCCTCATATTTCAATCAATTCAGAATTAACTCAGCAAAAGTCAAATCAGTTGGTGAAGGATATAATACCGTTTCATTAGTGAATAGAGCCCTTGTTTTATCCGAACAAGGAAACTATGACCAAGTTTGGTGTGTGTTTGACAAAGACGACTTTAACGACAATGATTTCAACTCTGCAATTCAAATAGCCTTAACCAACAACTTTAGCGTGGCTTATTCAAATCAATCGTTTGAGTATTGGCTGATACTACACTTTAATGACCATCAAGGAGGTGGAATGCATAGAGATAATTACAATGATAGAATCAATGAACACCTTAAACCATTCAAAGTAACGTATGACGGAAATGGGACAAAATTAATAGAAGAAGATTTTTTTGAATTACTTGACGGCATAGACGACAAAACGAGTAGAAAAAGAACTGAACTTGCCCTAGATAGAGCGGAGAGAAATTATAATCATTTTGACCATGCAAATCCAGCTAGAGAAGAATCATCAACGACTGTATTCAGACTAGTTAGAGAACTTTTGAAATATGTGGAATGATAGAACGCCAGCCGGTAACACTGGTTTTGCGTCAGGCGGGGTGACGTGCAAACTTGGAGCTTTGTGCTTCTATTCAAGTTCAGTGCTGGTTGACAGTTTTGTGCTCCGAAATCCGCCACTGCGGCAAGCCCCAAAACGTTGGGAGCAAGGCTAATTGGCAGCATCATACTAACAACATCTTTAGATGACGGCATACAAGAATAGAACATACATTGCATTTGACGGAGATAGCGACATCCGCTATTATTGGTTTATGAAAGCCTGGAAACATAATACCAGAGACTTTTTTATTGACTTTAATTTTTATGATGCACACGACACAAATTAAGATAGGCTACACTCAATAGCTCACTTCCGACCCTGCTGCTCCATATCCACCCGCCTGCACGCCGCTGCTGGAAAACTTACAGCGGCAAAAACAGGCCGTTCCTCCCTTCCGCTCCCGGCTTGCTCAAACACACACACAGGCTCCCCCAAAACCCGGCCTTTTTTTCGAGCAGTATGTATGTTTTCAAGACCCGCACACAGCGCGCAGGCTCTGTGCCAGCCGCGTCGGAGTGATAGGCTCACGGATAGCACAGGTATACACAGATTTTGTCCCGGGCGCAAAACGCTCCGCCCTCCCTTATCTGCGTCCATCCGTGAAATCTGTGAGAAGAATAGGGCAGGACACGCGTCTCAGACGCGAAAATGTTGTATCTTAATAAGATAGGCTATACACAAAGCAAGCGTCTACTCCCCCTGCTTCAGCCATATCCGGCCTCTATCCCGACCTCTTCCCGGCCGGACGAATATCCATACTCAACATAAGACCGGGAATCGCCCTTAAAAACAACCACTCAGCAAAAAATTTACACATATTTTATTAAAACATCGAAGCAAAACAGATAAAATTCACCATATTAGGCCCCACAACAGAGAACCCGGCAGACTCCCGCAATTGACTGAAAACGATCACAAACAATAATATTGCACAAAGATGCGCTCCCACGACAGCTTTGTACTTGATCCAAACTGTCATGTTTGATTAGATCCTAGAGTTACTCCCCCACTGTAGCAAGCGACAAGACGTTGGCGGAAATATTCTTTAGAAACAATAAAATTCAAACATCATGGCAAGCTCACAATTGCAATACGGCATCAATGCGTGGATCTTTCTCAACGAAGACGAACCACCCAACACCAACTACAATAGCGCTGATAGTTGCTATCAATCACTCATCAAGTACAAAGGTTACGGGAGCGTGACCTCTCTTGGTATCGCTTTCTTTGAAGTAACCCCTGCCAGCAAAGGCTACACCATCAAGATCGGCGACTGTTCTCATCCCGGCGGTCTGACCAACCAGGACTATCTGAACTCAATCCTCGCCGATGCGCGCAAGGTCAACCCGAACATCCAGTTTTTCGCTACGATGGTGTATTCGGGCAATAACACCCTGGCAGCGATTTTTTCAGGACCCGGCGATCCGCAGACACAGGCGACCGATTTTGCCCATAACCTGGTCACCTATCTGAAGGACAATGGTATGAACGGCCTGGATATTGACTGGGAGCCCCCTTTATCCGATCAAATGACCCGGTCGCAGTTCCAGATCCTGTTTTCTACGATCCGTAATGTATTTGATCAGCAGCCTGTGAAGTACTACCTGTCCTTCACCCCTGCATGGCCTACCACTTCGACTGATTACCCGACCGTCAATAGTGCGTTCGATTTCGTCTCTCCCCAATTCTACGACGGTACGCCGTTGTCAAGCTTTCTCAGCGCCGGAATATCCCCGGCCAAAATCGGCTACGGTGCACAGTTTGAACCGGGAAATTCAGCGCCCAATGCCAGCGCTCAACAGGTCTGGAACGCAGTTTCGGGAGGCTTCTCCTACCAGAATACCCCCTACAGTTACCAGGATATTTTTGTCTGGCGGCTCAACTCCGGCAACTTCCAGTTTGAGCAGGCGCAGTTCATGATCCTTTATCAGCTCGCCAACCCATCCACGGGCAATACCTTCGACGATGTGCCGATTATCGGAGCAGCGGGCAATCCCAATATTACCCAGATGACCATCCGGTCAGGGAATGTACTCAATGCGATCCAGACCACCAATACCGGCACGGGACCATACAACACCGGCACCCAGCCTCCGGGCACGAAACAGGGGATATTTACCTTGCCGCAACACGGCGGAAACAGCGGACAAAGCCAAACGATCAATATCCCGTCCAACGACCCGATCGTGTCGATTTCCGGCTACACCGGTGTGTGGTACGGCTGGCAATGTGTGCTGCAACTCACGTTGACCGGGAAAAGCGGCGCCACCTATGGTCCATTCGGCAGTATGGCCGGTTCGACCAGCCGAAACTCATTCACACAGGCTGCCCCGTCGGGACAGACTGTGGTCGCCTTCAACGGATCCACCGTGACAGTCCCACTGGCAGACGGCAGCCGTACGGCAATCATTGCCAGTCTGAATGCTGTCTTTGCCTGACCCATCGTTACACAGGTCTGCACGGTTTTTCGTGCAGACCTGTGCATTCAAACGCTGGTCAAGAAGAAGGGAATAAAGAGGCGACTCCTGAATTCCGGCCGATAATCAGGCTATATGCCATTAAAGCGGTATATAGCCAAACCGTTAGCGGCCATCTGAAATGACAGCGCAATGAAAATAGCAGTAGCACAGACAAGACCCATAAAAGGCGACTTGGTTGCAAATATTGACGCACATATAAAGCTGGTAGACCTCGCTATTGCTTACCAGGCGGACGCAATATTCTTTCCCGAACTCTCCCTGACGGGGTATGAACCGGAACTGGCCAAAGACCTGTCTTCCGATCAGGACGACAAGGCATTGGATTGCTTCCAGGAAATCAGCGACAAAAACAACATCACAATCGGCCTCGGCCTGCCGACAAAAACAGGCTCCGGGGTAAGGATAAGCATGATAGTTTTTCAGCCGAATGCTTCAAGGCAGACTTATTCAAAGCAGCAACTTCATTCTGACGAATTCCCGTTTTTTGTCAGTAGTGACCACCAGCTTATCCTGGCAATCGACGAGGAGAAAGTCGCTCCGGCGATCTGTTACGAGAGCCTGCAGGCCGATCATTCGGATCATGCGGTCAGGTTGGGGGCCGGTATTTACCTGGCCAGTGTGGCCAAGTCGCAAACCGGTATTGACAAAGCAACAAGACATTACCCGGAAGTAGCAAGAAGAAATTCGATACCGGTCCTGATGGCCAATTGTGTCGGCTTCTGTGATAATTTTGAGAGCGCCGGGCAAAGCGCCGCCTGGACGAGGCAAGGAAAATCAGCAGGACGGCTTGACGAAAAAAGTGAAGGTATCCTGGTTTTCGATACCAGGACAGAGGAAGCAGTAGCGAGGTATTGTCCGGAGCGGACCTGAACGGATCCACATCGATATCCATATCCGAACAGTATCTAGTCTGTGGAAAGCACGACCTCGCGGGTTTTCTCCTGCCTTGCGCGGGCGATGGGTTCACGGATTGCACAGGTATGCACAGATACTGTCCCAGGCGCAAAACGCTCCTCCATCCCTGATCTGTGTCCATCCGTGAAATCTGTGAGAAGAATAGGTCAGGACACGCGTCTCTGACACAAAAAACCCGTATCTTAATAAGATAGACTACACTACACAACACCCTTCACGCCCCCATAACCAGCAGCCTCTCCCAGCTACACCTCTGCACCTGGTACATCCTTCCAAGGGCAACATGATACAAACAACACGAGCGACACAGACCCGCGTCAGGAAAACAAAGCCCCAAAATCAATTATCCGGCAATTAATTGCGTACAATTTGCCCGACGCAGAGAGCAAAATCAGCAAACTGCGCTATATTGTTATAGCCCTTGCAAACGATTGACAACAAGCCCATTGTACAGGCTATCAGCGTTACAGGCAATGAGGGAACAGCCCGGACCAGTCATTATCAATACATCAAGCCGCAGATACCATGAATACGCAAAAAATCACCCCCTGTCTTTGGGTAGAAAAAGACGCCAAAGCAGTGGCGGAGTATTACCTATCTATATTCAAAGACGGCAAACTGAAAGACTACCAGTTGTTTGAAAACATGCCGGGAGCGGACGGCAGCGGCAACGACGGTCGTTTTGACACCGCCGTAATGGAACTCACGGGTGTAGAATTTTCCATCCTGGCCGCAGGTCCGATGTTCAAGTTCAACGAAGCCATATCACTTGTCATAAATTGCAAAGACCAGGACGAGGTAGATTATTACTGGGAAGCGCTTACTTCGAACGGAGGAGAAGAAGGGCCCTGCGGATGGTGCAAAGACAAGTACGGCTTGTCCTGGCAGGTCGTGCCTGTCGAATACTTCGAACTGATCCACAGTAAAGACGCTGCCGTGCGGGAGAAAGCGCTAATGAACACATTCAAACAGAAGAAACTGGTACTCTCGGAACTCAAATGAACGCATAAGACCGACCCGGAAATGCAAAAGCAGTAGCTCCGAAGCGAAAAGAGATAAGAACCGCTCATAACAGCGTCTCTCGATGCGCTCACAGATTGCACAGGTATACACGATCCTGCCCCCCCGCTCAGCCCTATCTGTGCCATCCGTGAAGTCTGTGAGAAGCATATGACGGGCACAGCCTCTTGGGAAAAAGTTATACCTTAATTAGAAGGCTGTGTGACTCATCATACGCCCTCCGCTTGCATATAGGAACCAGACCCCGCCAGCCAGTCACCACAGAACCTGGCGCCCTACCCCGGCAGGGAACAGTCACATGCTGCACAGTATCATCAAAACGCTCAAAAAAGGCTATCCAATACCCAGTTGCACAGATCCACTAAGATTATTGAGCAGAACAATCAAAATAAACTATATTGGTCCAGGTACTTCACCATTTGCAAGCAACTATAAGCGATTACGGATACTTACAAACGGTAGCATTGCGTATATACGCGGGTTAGCGGTCAGCTTAAGACGAATCACGTAAATAACAACAGTAGGCAAAAGAATGACTAAAAGCATAAAAATAGCAGAAGGAAAGAGTGTTTCCGATTTTCTATTTACCATTCATACTGACACAAAAAAAGAAGAACGAGAGATACTCGAAGGTTTTTTACAAAGACTTCAGTATTCAAAGTACGAATTAGGAGAACAAGAACGACCTGACTTTGTTGCAACAATTGGCACAGTCAAAATTGGAATTGAAATAACAAGGTATTATTCAGATTTTTACAAGAAGGTCTCAAAAATGCAAAAGCATTTTAATGATTGGAAAAACTTTGCTTTATTGGTCAAACAAAAGATAGAAAACACAAACAATGAATATTCAAGAGTTTACGCTGCTTTACATTTCAAAGAAACAATATTTGACTTTAAACTATTGTTGACTAATGACTACTATGCCGAATTAATTAATTGCCTCAATAAATCAGAAATATTAAACAAGATAAACTGTAACATAGAAATCTCAAAAGAGGAATTTCCACTTCTCTCAAAATTTATTAATCACATATACTTTGAGATCAAATCAGACACAAATAATTTTCTTTGGTGGGACTCAAGACTACAATCGGGCGAGGTGATTACTGATGAAAATGCAACAGGAAATATTATTTCAAAGAAAGAAAAAGCATCTGCTGGGTATAGTAATGACTATCACCAAAAGTGGTTAATTATTTTTGCAGCAGGTCTTGGGTTGGCTGACATCTACTCTGAATGTAAAAACAACTCTAAGCGACAAGGTACAATTTTACTCACTGAGCATAACAATAAAGAGTATAAATCTAAAATTCTGTCCGCTTCTTCAAATTATTTCACACACATCTATATATGGGATAAGTTTAGCGAAAAAATATTTCAAGTTATACCATACTACAAAAAAATATTTGACTATGGAGTGACCACTATGGGGGTTAATCACTTGCCAATTAAACGAAATGAAGAATGAAATTGGACATTTGTGCAAGGTCCAACATTCGTTCTTCGATTGAACTTTCGTGCTAAAAATCCCCGCCTTCGGCAAGCCCGAACCGTTAGCCACAATTACAAAACCTCATGAGCAGAAAAGACTTAACTGACTGGATTATGCATTTTGTCCACGAGCGTAACTCAGATAATGACCCGCTAGAATTTTCAAGAGATTGGGAAGACACGATGGAATATGTAGATTTTCCTAACAATTTCACATTAGAAGGCGAGCCAATTTTCCAAACAAACATTTATGAAGAAGAATCTTATGGACTAGAATCGGATGCGGGTGCAATGGAAGTTCTGAAAAAAATTCTACATGATGGTATAATTAGATCTGGCTGGTCTTATAGAAATGGAAAACCCACCATTTACGGACCTAAGTCAGCTGTTTGTTTTACAGAAATGCCATTATATGCCTTAATAGAATATTCGAAGAACCGCAACGACAATCATTATGTTGAGCCGTATGGTATCGCCTTTTTGAGGGCAGAATTGTTTAAGGCTGGTGCTAGACCTGTAATCTATGGTCTAAGCGGGAAACATGTAGAAAGTATTTCAAGTGACCCAAACTATAAAATCGGTTTAAGGACACTTTCAACTTCATGCGGATTGGGATTAAAGGAAATGTATCGATATGTTTATACAAACATCAATAGTCAAAAAAGGATAGACTGGACACATGAGCGAGAATGGCGATGGGCTGATTTGGATGAAAGATTTGATTGGCCAGGCTTACCGTTTTATGCCGATAATGATTTTATAGAATTTTCTAAAATTATAGTGTTTGTAAAAACGAATGATGAAGTAGATGATATAATTGTATATTTACAACATATTTATCATTCTGAGTCAACAAACTATGACAGGCCTTATAATCTACGTGTGATTGAAAATACTTCAATAGTTTCTTTCGAAGCTTTATCAAAGCTGAGTGACGATGTTGATAGTATTAAACTCGACGACCTGCCACTAAAAGACTTACCAAAACTTTCTAAGATAGAAGTATCGAAAGAACTAGTCGAAAAAATAAAAAAGGCAATTGAAGAAGCTTCAAAAATAAATTACGAAGAATCTGAAAAGCTATTTAAACAAGTTGGCGATGTTGGAGGATGTGGACGAGCTCATGTTGTAACATATGAATCAAGAACTGAGATTACTCAAGCACTAATAGATTTAGGAATAGCAAGATCTTACGGAACTGGACATTATTATGTTGACGTAGGACGTTCTTATCCAGCTCAATCATTAGACATTGATGAAATTGGAAAAATTAAGGCTGCAGAATTTTTGACTAAAGAATTAGGGCAATGGTTTCATACACATTGGGAGTGGGACTAACATGCGGCTAACAAGCGGTTTTGCAATAGTGCGAATGAAAGTAAAGGCTCAACTTTTGTGCTACTATTTCGCCTTCGCCGTTTTTATTTGCTTTTAAAATTGTAAGTTAATAAACAAAAAAATGGTTTTGCTAACTGCGGTACAAAACTCAACTTTCGTCCGTTGATTTCCCCGCCTTCGGTAATACCCTGCCCGTTACCACAACCACAACCCACAGACAGCGCTTCCCCCTCTATACCTACTCCTTTCTTAGCTCCCCAAAAACCCCTATCTATATAGAATAGGCCCTCCCAAACCACACCTCCCCCCAAACAAAACCCGCCCCACCCTGTTCCACTACCACCGGGTAAAAAGCGGCCCGGCACAGCGGCTGTCAGCAAGCCCGTTTTCAGGCAAAAAACACCGCTATCACTGGCTTAACAGATCATTAACAGACATTATACATGCGTTGATAGAAAGCCACTGACCGCCGCTTTAATTTTGTCGTATTGGATATCAAACAAAATATGTAAATCATGAAGAAACTGCTCTCTCTCGTTGTTTTGTTCAGCTGCTTGTCCGTAGTAGCTTTCGCGCAGGCCAAAAAGGCAGCGGGCCCCGTCATGACCTTCAAGGAAACGACTGTGGACTACGGTGTGATCGACCAGGGCGATGATCCCTACCGTGAATTCAGCTTCACGAACACCGGCTCCGAGCCCCTCCTGATCAAAAACGCCAAAGGAAGCTGCGGCTGTACGGTACCTGAATACTCTCAAGAGCCGGTCATGCCGGGTGAAGCAGGCACGCTGAAAGTGCGCTACGACACCAAGCGCGTAGGTCCGATCAACAAAACGATCACCGTGACGACCAACGAAACGGGCAACGAGACGCGTATCCTGTACATCAAAGGAGAAGTGAAGAAAAAAGCGGAAGAAGAAAGCGTACCTGCGTCCAAGGACAAAGGTCTGAACGCTCCGAAAGGCTGATCCAGTCCCGACGGCTTCTGCCTCCAGATAAAAGCCTCCCGTGTCCCACGGGGGGCTTTTTCTTTTTGGTGCGGCCCGTGTGCAGGCCCCGACCCGCGCCGGCGGTGAGATTGGTGGCCGGTTTTTGACCGCGTTTCGCCGCTTTATCGTTAATTTGAGAAGATTTTTTCAACTACCTGCCTGCTTATGAGAAGTCCCCGGATAGCCTTCATCGTCTACAGCATACTGCTGGCGGCCCTGCTGTGGCTGCTGTTGCCCGGTCACCGGCTCGGCGACAACCGGCTGCCGCCGCTGGGCGCTTTCTTCAGCCCCTTCCACGGGTTCTGGCAGAATGCCGAGTCGCCCCGCGACCTGCAGCCCGCCGAACTGTCGCTCAGGGGACTCACCAGCCCGGTCAAAGTGGTGATGGACGACCGCCTGGTGCCGCATATATACGCCGGTACGATCATGGACGCCTACCGCGTACAGGGCTACCTGCACGCCCGCTACCGCCTCTGGCAGATGGATGTGGCCACCCGCGACATCAGCGGCCGCCTCTCCGAAGTACTCGGCGAGCGCACACTCGAACGCGACCTGGATACCCGGCGCATGGGATTCCCACGCGCAGCCGAGCAGGCGCTGGAGCGCTACATGCAGGACAGCACGGTGGCCCGGCTGCTCGAAGCCTATGCCGACGGGGTCAACCAATACATCGCCGCGCTGCGACCAGCAAACTACCCGCTGGAGTTCAAGCTGCTGGACTATGCGCCCGAGCCCTGGACGCCACTCAAGACGGTGCTCATGTCCAAGGCGATGGCCCGTACCCTCACGGTGACCAACTACGACGTGGAGAACGAGAATATACGCGCCGTCTACGGCGACTCGCTGTTTGCCGACCTGTTCCCGCCCTCGCTGGACCAGCCTGCACCGGTACACCCGGACCCGCTGGCATTCAGGCAGGCTGATCCGGGCGCTGTGCCCGCCGCCTCCGCGATCGGGTTCCAGGGACCGGGCTCGGGCTATACCGACCCGTCTGACGCGCCCTCCTTCGCGAGCAATAACTGGGCCATCGCCCCGGCGCTATCGGCTACCGGGCATCCCATCCTCTGCAATGACCCGCATCTCTCGCTCTCGCTGCCCTCCATCTGGTACGAAAACCACCTGTCCTGGAACCAGGGCGCCGTGTACGGCGTATCGCTGCTCGGCATCCCCGGCGTGATCATCGGGTTCAACGACCAGGTCGCCTGGGGCATCACCAACGGCGGGCAGGACGTGGCCGACTGGCTGCGCATCACCTGGGCCGACGCCGGGCGCGACAACTATCTGCTGGACGGCGCGCCGCGATCGGTCGAACTCCGGGTAGAACATATCGGCGTGCGCGGAGCGGAAGACATCGTCGATACGGTACGCTACACGACCTGGGGACCGGTCGCCCGATCTTCGGGCGAGGCGGACCTGGCCTTCCGCTGGAGCGGCCACTATACCGACCACAGCGCCGAAATGAAGACCTTCATGCTGCTCAATGCCGCCGCCAACTACGAAGAATACCTCGATGCCATCGAGCATTTTCCCAGCCCGATCCAGAACGTGGTCTTTGCCTCCGCCGACGGCGATATCGCGCTCAAGTCGCAGGGACTCTGGCCGCTGCGCAGCGACGAGAGCGGCCTCTTCGTCGCCGACGGATCACGCTCCGCGAGCTCCTGGAACGGCTGGATACCCAGCGCCGAGCGGCCGATCAGCTACAACCCCGAGCGCGGCTATGTCTCCTCGGCCAACCAGCACAGTACCGGCCCCGGATATCCGCATATCTACTTTGGCAGTTTCGAGGAGTTTCGGGGGCGTGTCCTCAACCGCTACCTGGAGATCGGGTTCCGCATGGACAACAAGTACATGGCGGACCTGCAGAACAACAATCACCTGCTGCTGGCCGAAGAGGCCCTGCCGCTCATGCTCGGCCTGCTCGACAGCGCAGCGCTGGATACGGAGCAGCGGGCCATACTGGATACCCTGCGCGCCTGGAACTACCGCTGTGATCCGCAACTGCAGGCTCCCTCCTACTTCGAACACTGGCTGAAGTCCCTGGAGCGGCTCAGCTTCGAGGAGTTCCGCGCGGACAGCACGCGGCCGATGCGCATACCCGGCAAGTACCGGCTGATCCAACTGCTGGCGCATGATCCGGAGCATATCATATTTGACAATATCCATACGGCAGGCGTGCGGGAGACGGCGGCAGAGGTCGTATCGGAGGCCTGGAGCGTGGCCTGGGACAGCCTGGCGACCTGCCGCGAAGCAGGCGGATGCCCCTGGCACCAACTGCTCAATGTACGCGTGCCGCACCTGGCGCGGATACCGGCCTTCTCCGTAGAAAACATCTATATGGGCGGCCACAAGCACGCCCTCAACGCTACCCGGGGCGACTACGGTCCGAGCTGGCGGATGATCGTCGAGCTCACTCCAAAAGGTCCGCGCGCACAGGGCGTATACCCCGGCGGCCAGAGCGGCAATCCCGGCTCCCGCTACTACGCGACCGGCATCGACGCCTGGAGCAAGGGACGCTACTACGACCTGGATATGGCGGCTACAGCCGAAGAGGTCAAGTCGCCTATGTTCACCCTCAAAATCTATCCGAAATGAAGAATATCCTCTGGTGTGCCGTACTGCTGGTCGGACTCGGCGGACTCATGATGACCTGGCTGCCCTGGTACTGCCTGCTCATAGCAGGGTCGGTGGCGGGCTGGGTACTGCCCTGGCGGCGGCCGCTGCATGCCTTCCTAGCCGCGCTGGTGATCACCGCGCTGTGGACCGGTCTGCTGGCCGGGTATATGAACGCCGCCAACAACGGTATCCTCTCGGCCCGGATCGGGGTGCTCTTCCAGGGAGCGGGGCCTGTGGTGCTGATCCTGCTCACGGCATTGTTCTCCGCCCTGGGCACGGGCCTGGCCGCGGGCTGGGGCGCTGCCCTGCGCGCGATGTTCCGCAAAAAACCCGTACGTGCATGAACAAGGACCTGTACAAGGAGGCCCGCAGGCGCGTGGATCGGCAGAAGAAGTTCTACCGCAACCTGTCTTCCTGGCTGGGCTTCAGCGTATTCTTCTTCGTACTTAATATGATCACTTCTCCCGGCCACATGTGGTTTCTCTACCCGGTAGTGGGCTGGGGACTGGGCGTCTTCCTGCAGTGGGTCCGGGTATTCGGGTTCCCCGGTATGTCGCGGGACTGGGAGACGCGCAAGATGGAGGAGGAAATACAGAAAATGGAGATGGAAGAGCGCCTGCGCACCCGGTATATCGAACTCAGCGACAAAAAGACCAGCGGCGAACTGCTGGACGGCCAGGAAAAACTGGACCTGGAAGAACTGAAGAAAATGAAACGGACCTGGGACGATTCGGAGCTGGTCTGAGCCTGTACACCGGTCGTCGTTGATAGTACCTCTCTACTCTACCAGATGCGGAATTCGTCGGCCGATACCCGCATGGCGTGCCAGAGCAGGAGCAGGATGATCAGTACGAGCAGCGAGATGATCCAGGGCGACCCGGAGCTTTCCGGGCTGCGCTCCGCTTTCTGCCTTTGACCTTTCGAAGGTATACCGGCTGCAGGAGATTCTTCCTCGCCGGCGGAAGCGAGTTCTTCTTCGCGTATCTGCAGCAGTTCGGCGGCTCTCTGCGCATCGCGGCGGCGCACATGAAGCGCAATGCTGGCCGCGCCCAGCGGCAGCAACTGGTTCATGATCCGGTTGGCCAGGAAATTGGGGACATGACGCTCTTCCAGGTAGGCGGACATGAGCTGTGCCACGGATTCGGACTGGTAGTTCCTGATGACGACAGTCTCCTGCCATTCATCGCCGGTCTCATCCGCCGCCGACTCGACAAAACACAATCGCCATCCGTGGATCATCATAAGCTCTGCATTGCTGTGGCTCAGGCGGCAGCTCCTGCGTCCGCTTCCGATTTGGCTGCTTTCTTGTTGATCGCTTCGAGTTCCTTGTCGATGTAGTACAGGCTCTGGGGACCGTCGCCGATGAGCCTGATCCGGTCGAGTATGAAACGCATGAGCGCTTCTTCCTCGCGCTGCTCCTGGATATACCACTGCAGGAAGTTCTGCGTGGTGTAGTCATTCTCCTTGATGCTCGACTCCATGAGTTGGTGGATGGAAGCAGTCACTTTCTGCTCGTGCTCGAAGACCATTTCAAACATGGCCGGGACCGAATTGAACTCGTTCGGCGGCTTGGGGATACCGGGAGACAGTGCATAGCCGTCCACATCGGATATATAGTTGAAGATCCGGAGCATGTGCATCCGCTCCTCTTCAGACTGCCTGTGCAGGAACTGTGCACAGCCCGGCAACCCTTTGGTATCGCACCAGGCAGCCATCGAGAGGTAGAGAAACGATGCATATCCTTCGGCCTCGATCTGTGTGTTGAGCGCGGCCTCCATTTCTTTCGTGATCATGACGGTTCAGTTATTTGAATGATCCAACAATATTGTCCTCGTATAAGTTTGCCCTTAAAATTACTGCGAAAGCGCCGAAAGCCGGATAGGACTGCACCCTGTAGCCATGTGCCGCAGCTAATTTAGAATGGTTCCTATTTAAAACTGCTGCGGCTGCGCGCAGCCAGTTCGAGCAGGAAATCGGTGAGTACGTCAGTCCCTCCCTCCAGCGAGGGTATGGGTACGCGCTCGTCCGTACTGTGTACGCGGCTGAGCAACGCCCGGGTCATGAGGATAGGTACGGTGCAATAGGCGGGTACACCGCGGGCCCGGAAGAAATTGCTGTCGATCGTGGCCTGCAGCATCACCGGTACGACATAGGCGTCGGGATACCGCCCGAGGATCGCCTGCTCGAGCGATGCGTAGACGAGCATATCCGGGTCGGTAGGCGGTGCATCGGGGGTCTCGCGGAGGACTTCGATGCGGATGCGGTCGTTTTTCATCGTACGGCGCATACGCCGCAGGAAGTCATCGGTGGAGGTACCGGGCAGCAACCGGCAGTCGAGGATGGCTTCTACATGGGTGGGTATGCTGTTGTGCGCGCCGCCCGCATTGGCGATGCGGGTGAGGTTGATCGTATTGGAGAAAAACGAGTTGTACAGCGGATCACGGCGGATGATGTGCCGGGCTACGGGCTGCAGGAGGTGCACATTTTTCATGAAAAAGCCTTTGAATCCGCCTTCCATATCGCCGAGCGCCTGCAGCATCGAAGCGTTGTACCGGTCGAAACGCACTTTCTGCCGCTTGTGCAGGATGCGGTTTACGGCGGCGATCATATCCTTGTTGGGATAGTTGGCGGGCGGTACGGACCCATGCCCGGAGCTCTCGTAGTCGAGCGTGAGACGCAGCCAGAGCGCGCGCTTATGCGATACGGATATACCGAATACAATACCGTCCGGCCGGTCGGCCACGAGCCCGCGTATACCGGCAGGTCCCTCTCCGATCAGGGCGGCCGGGCGCAGGAGTTCCAGGTGGTTGTCCGCTACATAGGCTGCCCCGCCGGGGTGGAATGTCTCTTCGCCGGATACGGCCAGCAGGGATACGTTGAAGGGCCAGTCTTCCGCCCTGGCCCGCTCCATCACCGATAGCATGGCCAGGACCTGTATCACACCCACGCCCTTGTTGTCATAAGCGCCGCGGCCCCATACCTGCCCCTCTGCAATGGTCCCGCTGAACGGCTCAAACCGCCACAGGCTCGTATCTCCTGCATCCACTACATCGATGTGGTGGAGAAAGATATAGTTGGGGCGGCCCTCATGCAGCGGGAACAGGGAGGCGACCATATTGAACGTACCGTCCGGGGCGCTGAGCTCCTCTACGTACAGGCCCCGGGCGGCGCAGTACTCCATGAACCAGGCGCCTGCTTCGCGCTCATGGCCGGAGACCGACGGGTGCCGGATATAGGCGCTCAGCAGCCTGGCTGCTTCACTGTCGTATGCCTCGTGCAGGCCGGGTAAGGCCAGCAGCCGCGAAGGGAAAAAAGGCAGGGCCGTGCGCTGCTCTCCGGCATGCCGCAGGCAGGCTGCGAAAGGCAGGGGTTCCTGGGCCCGGAGACCGGGCGACGCAAGGGTCAGCAGGGTCCAGCAGCAGACCACCAGGGTACGCTGCAACCATCGTCCGGCAAGGGTTCCTGGAGCATTCATCGATTGGGCAAATTTACTATATTTACCCTTGAACCGGTGAAAACATAAGGCTCTCCGCCAGCCGGCCAAATCGATCGATCATATGCAGGATAATTTCCAGGTACAGTTCCTAGATCGAATACTCAGCCAGTACAACAGGAAGGGCGAAGCAGTAGATCACCTCTGCAAGCTCCTGAACGTCAGCAAGGATGGCGTCTATCGACGGCTGCGGGGCGAGACGGTGCTCAGCCCCGACGAACTGCGTACCCTGTCCCTGACGCATACCATCTCCATAGACCAGCTCATGGCGGTCAGGGGCAATGACGTGCTGTTCACCTTCAACCCCTTTTCCAACCGCATCGGCGAGGTGGGCGACTATGTACAGAACCTGATCCAGCTACTGCACCAGTTTGCGATGCTGCCCAAGTCGATGGTCTACTACGCTTCCTGCGAGATACCGGTCTTCTACCATAGCCTGGTGCCGGAACTGTTCAGCTTCAAGCTCTATGTATGGGCGCGGACGGTGTGGAATCTTCCTTTCTACCAGGACAGCCGTTTTCATTTCAACCTCATACCGGCGGATACCCGGCTGCTCTACCCGGAACTGATCAGCAGCTACAAGGCCATCCCTTCGATCGAGCTGTGGAGCTACAATATCTTTGACAATACGCTGAGCCAGATCGAGTATCACCTGGAGAGCAAGATGTTTGACAACCCGGCGGATACGCTGGTCCTCTTCGACGGGCTGGAACGGATCTGCGAGCACATGCGCGAAATGGCTACGCTGGGGATCAAATACACGATGGACGGGGACCCGGATAATGGTACGCCCTTCACGCTCTACCACAACGAGATGGTCTATACCAACAATACGATCCTCTATTGTGCACGCGAACTGAGGATCCTCTTCTCTACGTTCTGCAATCCCAACTTCATCATGACGAAGGAATACCGGATCTGCGAATTCAGTGAGAACTGGTTTCAGACGGTGATCAACAAATCGGCGCAGATCAGTGTTCAGAATGAGCGGCAGCGCAACAGGTTCTTCGACGGCATACTGCGCAAGATCGACCAGTCGCGCAAACGCGTCCAGGCTATATTGGCGGGAGAGTGAGGTGCAGCGGAGGGAATATCCGCCTCACCGGGAACCGAATCGCTGCGAAAGGGTTATTTTTACGGCAGGATTTTTCTCAAAAACCGGTATATGAGCTTATTCAGCAAGGGGACCAAAGGATACTCGATCACACAAAACAAATGCCCCCGGTGCCAGGAGGGCGACCTCTACCCGACCCGCACGTTTTCTTTCAGGAAGATGTTTACGATGAATGATCACTGCCCGCAGTGCGGCCAGGATTTCATGATCGAACCGGGATTTTACTGGGGGTCGATGTATGTGGCCTATATGCTCAGCTCCGGCCTGATGCTCAGCGGGTTTGCGCTGGTCTACTTCCTGACCGGCTGGGGGATCATGGAGTCTTTCCTGGTGGTACTGGCGCTGGCCGTGCTGCTGTACGGCGCTATCTTCCGCACTTCCCGTGCGATCTGGATCAATTTCTACGTACACTATAAAAAGCCGGAGGCTGACAAGCCTGAAACGAGCAAACCCCGCGAACTGCAGCACTGACGGCTGCAGTGCCCGCAGACCGGTATCACCTGGACGCGAGGGGTCTGCCTCCGCCGCCGTGGCGCCGCAGGAATGCTTCCGCTGCGCCTTCCAGCAACCGGTACACCCGCTCGAACCCACCGTCGTAGTATGGATCGGGGACTTCCTGCACCGGTGCATCCGCCCAGTGTGAGAGCATAAGGGACAACTTACCCTGCGATCCGGCGTCCGGCGCCATACGCTGCAGTTCACGCAGGTTGGACCGGTCCATCGCCAGTATATGGTCAAACTCGTAAAAATCGTCGCGGTGCACCATACGGGAGCGCTGGCCGGAGATGCCGATCCCGTGCTGCCTGGCGATCTGCACGGAGCGGGGGTCTGGCGCTTCTCCGGCGTGCCAGCCGGATGTACCGGCGGAGTCGACCGACCAGTCCAGTCCCAGCGTACGGGCTTTTTCCTGCAATATACCCTCAGCCAGCGGGGAGCGGCAGATATTGCCCAGGCAGACCATCAGTATCTTCATGGCTATACGGCGTTGCGGTCCGGCAAAGTTAGGACATCAGATGCAGAAAACCTGCTATATGGCCTCCGGCTTTGCGTTGGCGGATTGTCCGTATGGCGCGGCGGGATTAACTTTGTACCCTATGACTGCTATACCGACAGAACAGACCATCGTGGCGCTGGCCACCCCACCCGGTGCGGGTGCGCTCGGCGTGATCCGGCTCTCCGGACCGGATGCCATCGATATCGCCGCCCGTCTCTTCCGGGGCAGGCAGGACCTGCGCCGGGCCGCCGGGTACACCCTGCACTTCGGCCATATCGCCGGGGCGGACGGCCAGATGATCGACGAGGTGCTGGTCAGCGTGTTCCGTGGGCCGCGGTCCTTCACCGGCGAGGACGTGGTGGAGATCTCCTGCCACGGCTCGCCCTATATCCTCAGGCAGGTGATCGCGCTGGCGATCGCGGCGGGCTGCAGGCTGGCCGAGCCGGGGGAGTTTACGCTGCGGGCCTTCCTGCACGGGCGCATGGACCTGACGCAGGCGGAGGCGGTGGCGGACCTGATCGCTTCGGGCAACCGCGAGGCACACCGGCTGGCCATGCAGCAGATGCGCGGCGGATTTGCCGAGAATATACGAGCCCTGCGCGACGAGCTGATCGGCTTTGCTTCGCTGATCGAGCTGGAGCTGGATTTCTCGGAGGAGGATGTGGCTTTTGCAGACCGCGCGCAACTGCTGGGACTGATCGCCCGCATACGAGGTATGATCGGCCCGCTGCTGGCTTCCTTCCGCTACGGCAATGCACTGAAGACAGGTATACAGACGGTGCTGGCGGGCCGCCCCAATGCGGGCAAGTCTACCCTGCTCAATGCGCTGCTCAACGAGGAACGGGCGATCGTGAGCGCTATCGCGGGCACGACACGCGATACGATCGAGGAGCGCTTCGTACACGAGGGCGTAGAATTCCGCCTCATCGATACGGCGGGTATCAGGGAGGCTACGGACCAGATCGAAGCCTACGGGGTGGCGCGTACGATGGAGAAGATCGCCCAGTCTACGGTGCTGGTCTATGTGTTCGACGTGACGGAACTCACCCCGGCGGACGTGCACGGCGACCTGGACCGCCTGCTGCGTCCCGGCCTGGAATGGCTCGCCATCGCCAACAAGATGGACCTCAACCCGTACACGGAACCGGCGGCCTATCATCATCCTACAGTCCTGCCGCCGGACCGGCTGATCACGGCCTCCGCACTCAACGGCATGAATATCCCCTACCTCAAGGACAGCCTGCTCCGCCTAGTCATCGAGCAGCTACCGGGCCAGGAAAGCGCCGTGGTGACGAATATCCGCCACTTCGAGGCGCTGCGGGAGACGGACAGCTCACTGGAAGCTGCCGCCGCCGGGCTGGAATCGGGTCTGCCGGGGGACCTGGTGGCGATGGACCTGCGCCGCGCACTCTACCACCTGGGCCTGATCAGCGGCGAAGTGACGACGGACGACCTGCTGAGCTCGATCTTCAGCAGGTTTTGTATCGGGAAGTGAGGCACGCGTATACCCTTTGTATATTCTTTTGTCTTAGCACTTGCATTTAGACAGGACTGTTTACAGGCTATTTCCTGCTGAGATAGTCAAGGGATTGCTTTACCACGAGCGCATAAAAGTCAAGCAATAACTTTACCCAAGCCATACTTTAGTAAAGTATTAGCTTTACTTTTGCCCTATAAATGTCAACCTATAGCTTTACTTTATGGGCAAGAAATCACTGCAGTTGCAACAGCTCAACAGCAAAATGCTGGCCTTTGCCTCACTCAAACGGGTGGCCATGCCGCCTACCGGGTGGATAAAAGCCATTCGCCTAGCCATCGGTATGTCCATGCAACAGTTGGGCAACAAGCTGTCTACGTCCAAACAGGCTGTGCTCGATATAGAAAAGCGGGAAAAAGACGGTTCCATCACCATCAGGTCCCTCCGGGAAATTGCCCGTGCTATGGATATGCAATTGGTGTACGGTTTTGTGCCCAATGACGGGTCGCTGGATGCCCTCATTGAAAAAAGGGCTACCGAACTGGCTACGCAGATTGTGATGCGTACCGCCAATACCATGAAGCTCGAAGACCAGGCCAATACCAAAAAGCGGATTAAAGCCGCCATCATGGAAAGGGCAGCAGCCATCAAGAACGAAATGCCTAAGATCCTATGGGATTAAAGTTAGAATACATAGACGGGCAGACTCCCCTGGATGAGGAAGAGAAAGACGGGCTCCTCATTCTTACCATTGCCACCCGGGAAGAGCTGGACGAGTTTGAACAGCAGAACATAGAACAGGCTGTACAGTGGACATTAGGAGGGTATTTCAAACCGGAAACGATTTTTACAGAAGCGTTTATCCGTAAGCTGCATAAGCGGATGTTTGCCGAAGTGTGGACCTGGGCAGGTGAGTTTCGGAAGACCAACAAGAACATAGGCACTGACAAACTGAAAATCCCCGTCGAATTGAGGTGTCTTGTGGGCGATGCCATGTATTGGCACGAAAACAATACCTTCCCGCCCGATGAAATTGCGGTACGCTTCAAGCACCGCTTAGTGAGCATACACTGTTTTCCCAATGGCAACGGAAGGCATAGCCGCCTGATGGCCGACATTATTGCAGAGAAGGTTTTCAAGCGGCCGGTATTTACCTGGGGAGCTACCAACCTATCAAATGAAGGAGATGCCCGTGCAGCCTATCTCAGGGCCTTGAAAGCGGCCGACTATGGTGATTACAGCCTGCTCCTGGCATTTGCCCGATCCTGACGCAGCTTTTATTTGTCGTTTACCAAGCTGGCTTCCGATTTCAATAGCTGCCATCAGTACCTTAACTTCACACCCGGTACGATTTCGACAACGCTAGTGTAAGTCGGGAATCCCCTGGCCCCTAAACAATACCCATGCAGGTTTACATCAACAAAAACGGAACCCTCGCTCAGATCAAAGAAAGACAGATCAGGCTCGAACGAGAGATACAGCAACTGTTTGAAGCCAATCTCAGCGCCATCATGGGCCTTGAGCTGGTAAAATCGGAATTTACCATCAAGAACAAACGGATCGACACGCTGGCCTTTGACCCGCAGAACAAAGCCTTTATCATCATTGAGTACAAGAGGGACAAGAATATCAGCGTCGTAGACCAGGGTTTTACCTATCTCAGCCTCATGCTTGAAAACAAAGCGGACTTCATCATAGAATACAATGAATCCCTCAAGGGACAACTGAAAAGACAGGACATCGACTGGTCTCAGACAAGGGTCGCATTCGTATCTACCAGCTTCACCGAGAATCAGCGCCAGGCGACCAACTTCAAAGACATCGCAATCGAGCTATGGGAGATAAAGGCATTTGAAAATGACCTGGTATCTATAACCCCCGTCAAAAAATCAAGATCCGCAGAAAGTATCAAGCCTATCGCCCGGCAAAACAAACAGATGGAGGCGGTACAGGATGAGATAAAGGTCTACACCGAAGAAGACCACCTGAAAGACATACCCGAAGAGACTACAGAACTGTATGAGCGTGTCAAAGACGCGATCTTTAACCTGGGAGATGATATCGAAACTGCACCCAAGAAAGTAAGCATAGGATTCAGGCAGGAAAGAAAGACCATCTGCGACATAACGATACAGAAGAAAGGACTCAAGCTATGGATCAACCTGAAAAAGGGTAGCCTCGATGACCCCAAAAATATCGCAAGGGACGTATCCGACAAAGGCCATTGGGGCAGCGGGGATTATGAAATACAGTTCGGCGATACGTCCAACCTGGAATATATCATGAGCCTGATCAAGCAGGCCGTCGTCCAGGATCTCTGACAACATCTTTTACCCGGAAATCCATTCAAGTCGGTCCACCCGGCTTGCAGGTATGCTATTCACTGATAGTTATTTTATACCCTATAGGGTACAATATCAATCCGCATACATCATATCACACCCGATCGGGTATAATATGGCTAAACCACCGCAAAATATACCTGATCGGGTATATTTTATGAAGAAATTACTACTTTTATACCTTAAAGGGTATAATATGACCATAGCTTCCTTTGTAAAAGAAAAGAGGAATACAGTAAAGCTCACCCAATCAGAGCTAGCAGAAAAAGCTGGTGTAGGCTTACGTTTCATCCGGGAACTGGAACAAGGCAAACCTACTTTACGGCTGGACAAAGTAAACCAAGTGCTAGGCATGTTCGGGTATGAGGCAGGACCTGTACGCAGACAGAAGAATGAATAAACTCAGAAAAATATCAACCTATGCGTACTGCCGAGATCAGGATCAATGACCGCCCTGCGGGTCGCCTGTCAGAGGACGAAGACGGGTACCATTTTGTATACGATCTGGCGTACCTCGAAGAACCCGGTACGCATCCGGTAAGCCTTACGCTCCCGTTGCGGCCGGAACCCTATCATAGCAAAAGCCTTTTCCCCTTTTTTGACGGGCTGATACCAGAAGGGTGGCTGCTTGACATCGCAGAAAAAAACTGGAAGCTGAATCCCCGCGACCGTATGGGGCTGCTACTTGTATGTTGTAAGGACTGTATCGGGGCCGTAAGTGTACATGAAGTAAAAACGGAAGAGGTATGAAGCGGTGTTTGTATTGCTATCAGCCACTGGATAGGGCGACTACAGATTTTCACCCGACCTGCTCCATGAAAATATTCGGACAGCGGGAGCCTCCTGTTCTACCATATATTGAAAAAGATCTGGGAGCGCTGGCTCTTGAATTGATCCAAAGCCAGACGGCGGTCACCGGTGTACAGCCCAAGCTGTCCCTCAATATCTCGCATGATAAAGGAAGTACAATCAAACGATTTACCATCGTGGGCATGTGGGGAGGGTATATTCTGAAAACTCCCACCCCTCACTATCGACAGTTGCCGGAAGTAGAAGACCTGACTATGCACATGGCTGCAGCCTCCGGGATAAAAACCGCTCCGCACAGTCTGATCCGCATGGATTCAGGAAGTCTAGCCTATATCACCAAACGAATAGACAGGACAAAGACCGGTAAGCTGGCCATGGAAGATATGTGCCAGCTAACGGAACGCATGACAGAAGCCAAATACCGCGGCAGTTATGAACAGATAGCCAAAGCGATTCAAAGATACTCAGCAGCACCCGGTCTGGACATAGTGAATTTCGCCGAGCTGGTTTTGTTCTCTTTCCTCACCGGAAATGCAGATATGCACTTGAAGAATTTCTCCCTGATAGAGCAGCCGGGCCTGGGCATGACATTGTCACCCGCCTACGACCTGGTAGCTACAGCGCTGGTAAATCCGGCCGACAAAGAAGAGCTGGCCCTCACCCTGAATGGCAAAAAGAAAAAAATCCGGCTTTCAGATTTTGAGGCTGCCTTCCGTTCATTCGGAATAGATGCCAGCCAGCAGAAAAACATCTTCAAAAAGATGCACAAGGCTAAGTCAAAATGGTTCGAATATATCTCCACCAGCTTCCTGGACGACGGGCTAAAAGAAGCATACGAACAACTGCTGGCCGTACAGTTCGAACGATTGGTTGGCGCAAATGATCAGTAAGCTGTGTCTGCCTACCTCTCCCCTCCGATCCGCACCAGCTTGCCCTGGTAGCAGGGCTGTCCGCCACGCATGACGCGCAGGATGAGGAAGCCGGGAGAACCGGGAGGCTGAAGGGATAGCTGCTCTCCGGCAGACGGTACAGAAATGACCTCACGTCCCATGATATCGAGCAAGGTCACTACATCGCCCGGCTTTAATCCCTCAATATAGAGCCGGCTTTCCAACGGGTTGGGATAGACGCGGATATTCTCTTGTGCCTTCTCCCGGACAGCCGTAGACAGGGTGCTGCCGGTCAGCACCGCGCCGATGATCATATCCCGCAGCGACAGCCCGTTGATATCCACATAATCATAACCTCCGTCCCGGCCCCTTTGCACCTGCTCCGGGTCGATGAGTGCCAGCGGCCCGCCCGCAGAAATCTTCTGCAGCAGCGTAGCTTCATCAGGCTCGGCCCACCAGTCCCAGGCAAATGTGTCAGGAGCACAGCCTTCTTCTGCCAGGCGCACCTGCTGTACCGCCCGCAGCGAGTCCAGGTCATCCAGGTAGATCCGCAGTACCGGTCGGGCAGATGAGTCCGGCGACGACAGTATCTCCACTGTCCGGTTGAATACCGAATATACTGTCTCGTCACCGCAATAGACCAGGCGCTCCGGGGTGTGGTCCGTACGGACGGTAACAGCAGCTATATGCCCCCGCGAAACGGGACCTGGCAGCGAGAGAGCCGCCACTGCATGCTGCACAGAATCCAGTACTGCATAGCGATCTGCGCCGATGCAGTACTCTTCCCCTGCCCGGCTGCCCGGTGTTAGCGCGGCAGGCAGATATACCAGTTCTGTTTTTTCCAGGGTCGCATACAGTATTGTATCCGTCGTCAGCTCATACTCACCGTAGAGATAATCCCTACCATCACCCGCTGTGTATAAGGACAGCGGAATACGCTCCGGTGACCCAAAGCCAGCATCTGCCGCCAGGAGAAGTGTATACTGTGTACAGCCCGCAGTGTGATCTGCCAGAGAAGCGTCGAAGTTGAACCGGAATATACCTATTCGTCCCGTATGCTGGAGCTTCCAGGTGCGCATCAGGCGGGTGGTCGAATCGTTCATATAGACCAGGAATTCAGGATCTGCGGCATTGCGCCCCCAGACCAGGTAGGAGCCATCCTGCCCGATCGGTTCGGGGTTGAGTCGGTTGGAGGCGGCTACCGCGCCCATACTGCCTGTCATAAGGTCCGCCACGGCTCCTGTACTGCGCGACTGCCGCTGGTAGAGACCGGCCCGGTCTTCGCGCGCTACCCCGGCTATGGCAAACGCGTACGCTCCGGGTGTATAGATTGTGTCGGTGTCTGCCGAGATATAAGCACCGGCCAGTGTCATGCCGTACTTGATCGCCAGGTAAGACTGGATACACCGCTCTTCCACCGCTGAAAGCGCCCGGTTGTAATGTATGACCTCGGCCACTGCTCCATCGAGCTGCCCGTCGAGCGTCGAGCTATCCGGCCGGCAACCGATGCTGTAGGTCGCGTAAAACAGGCCCTGGGATGGGTAGGGCTGTGTGAGCACCTGGTTGCCCGAAACGGTAAACCGGACCTCCGACGGTCGGAGACCGACCGACATCATCTGCCAGGAATCCAGGCGATCTCCTGTGGGATAGTGCTCCGTTCCATTGCGCCTCAGTCCTATTTCCCGGCCGGTCCCGTTGCGGCTGAGCGGCGAGAATGTCCCGTTGTAATTGTCGTCGCCGTAGTAGGGAGGCAGGCCGAAGCCAATAATGCGCGCATTCGCATCCGAGCTTTCGTTCATCCGGAAGACAGCTATCGTAGTCGCCTCATTGTTGTAGGAAGTGGGCTGTGTACCGAAGATACCGCTGTTCCGCCCGAAGACCACGGCGTCGTTGTAGTTGAGCAGACCCGCACCGACCCGGATGGCGGCATCCGGGCCCGCTTCGTTCTGCCGCGAGAGGATATAGCTGTCGGGCCAGTGCCGGACAGCGCCTTCCGCATCCGTGACCACATGGTCACCGCGCAGCCAGAGCCGCAGGCTGTCGCCCACGGCAGCCGGGTACTCCAGCGAATCCGGCGTTATTACCAGGTGCATCAGTGCTTTGCCCTGTATGACCTGCTCGATCCGTACCCGGGAGGACTCATCCAGGTGACCTTGCCATACCACTCCTACCGAAGCCGCATTGGACGGCGAGCTGTACACCAGCACATCGTCTATGTACAGGTGCATATTCTGCTGGATAAAACGCAGATCGAAGGTATAATGCCCCCGAGGGAATCCCTGCCGCTTGTAATCGATCGTATATACAAACCCCGGCGGGCAACCTGTATAACCTGCGATCCGGTCGATCTGCTGGAACTCGGTATAGTGATCTTCCGATCGGATATTCAGTTGCCGGATCGCCGCCTTGCCGTAGAACTGCTGACGGTCGTGCTGGCGGAACACGTATACGTTCCATATCCTGGGCCCATAGACAAGTGTGTCCGTATATTGCAGCGGTCCGTCGACATGGAACGTATCGCTGTCAAACCTGCATCCGTTCCGCTGGTAAACGGCATAGTGGTATTGCCCCGGCCGGTTGCCGCGGATCTGTATACTCAGTTCGTCGCCCTCCGCCAACGGCGCACCGTCGTGGTACCAGCGGATACTGTCCCGCTCCAGGTCCAGCGCCGTCACGGTGACGGAGTCGCCATAGCAGAGAGTATAGTTCTTTCTGATCTGCGTGGTCGTATTCACCAGGTTGGTCTGCTGTACCGAGACGGGCGCCGAACGCAGGCTGAGCGCGCCGTCCGGGTGCCATGCAGCTATGGCAAACCATTCGTCGCGCGAAAACTCCCGGCCGGGTCCTAGTATGGCTTCTGCACTGACCTGAACAGAGGTGACCGGGTAGGCCACTTCGGCGACCGGTTCCATATACCGGTCGCCAAGCCGGTACAGGATGTATTTTGTCCCTTCCACTGGGATGCCCTCCCAGGCAAAGGATATCCTGTCCGGGCATACGGAGCTGATCCTGAAGCTGCCCGGCGTACGCATCACCTGGAAACGACCGCTCGTGTCGGCGTATGTCGTATTGCGCTGTCGCACGATGACACGGGCTCCGGAAGTAAAGGGGAAATTACCCGGCACATCATACGCATAGTACCGCTGGGCCGCCGGGACTGAACCCAGTAATACGGAATTGCCGGGCGCTGTCTCCAGGTAGATATCCAGCGGATTGGCGGGATTGTCGCTGGCCAGGGCCGCATTCCAGGTGAAAAGCAGGGACTTGTTGCGCGCAGTGCGAAAGCCGCTCACCGGCGATGTGATCTCGATATGATAATCGTTGATCTCGTAAGTGACGACAAAATCCTGCGGTCCGGCAGGTACAAACGATCCGTCGACGATCAGGGCATAAGTCCCCGGCGATGGATCGGTAAGTGTGACCTGCTCTACATTGTTCAGCGTATCCCTCTTCCTGAGTGGCAGATCATATTGCCGGCCGGGCGTAGGGTCCAGCGTCCACGGAAGTACGACTGATCCGTCAGGTGTATTCACACGCAGGTCCAGGTCATTGACCAGCGCCCTGGCCGCTCCGGGCGTACCCTCGAAGTCATGCCAGTACAGCAGCACTTTCAGTTCACGCATTCCTGCGGGTACTTCTATCTCGAAGCGCCGGCTGTCCTGCGTCCCCTGGTCCAGGGACCCGGTGAAGATGCGCTGTTCGCGGATAGCCCGGTCGGCCCCGACGGGATTGACCGTACCGAACCCGGTCTTGAAATCAATACCGGGCTTGTCGGCATCGATCGCCGTGTTGAGGATCGCGGCCTTGACCACATCGCTGCGGGGCAGCGTACCATACACCTCTGTGTAGGACTCGTACAGGACATTGACCAGCCCGGCCAGGTTGGGGGATGCAAAAGAAGTACCGTACTGGCCCTCTGCACTGATATCCGGTTTGAGCCGGCCGTCGGACGTAGGCCCCTTGCAGGTCCAGTCGAAATGCTCACCCGGCCGCCCGGCCGAGTGGACAGTGAATGTATTCTTGGCCGTCTTGTCATCACTGGAGATATTGGCCCAGCCAGGACCGTAGTTCAGGTGCGGATTGGTACTGTGACCGTCATTACCGGCGGAAAAGCACAGCATAAATCCTCCGAGAGTCCGTGTGATACGATCAAACTCCCTGGCCGCTGCATTGTAGTTGACCGTACTGGTGCCGATACCTGCAGAGACATTGAGCGTCAGCGGCCGCAGACCGTGCCGCAGGTAGTAGGATTCAATCGAGTCGTAGGAGGGCATCTGGATGAGTGTAGCCCCGTCGGCCATACCACGGTCTTCGTAGTCATCGATGTTATTGGCCGAGGCTCCGTACAGGCTGACCTGGGAACCGTGCGACAGCTGCAGGGTCTCCGTATCATCGGGATAGTCGGTACCGAATACGGGGTGATTGCGCCCCTTTGTATTGAGCCGGAACATCGGGTTCCTGCCGAAGTACTCTATATTGCCGAAATAGGTGCCACTACCATCGGGGCCTGTACGGTCGTAGCTGAGCGCGAATAACTGGTTGCAGAACATCGAGTTGCTGCTGGTCTCAGGCTGCGGCGGCCCTGCATAACGGTCCACCCAAGCGACCGGTCCGGAAGCCAGGATAACGCGCAGTTGATCGGCCGAACCCAGGCGTACGATCCTGGTCGTACCGGGTATCCATTTGTCAGAGCGACCCGTAAGGTCCAGGTCGGCCAATATATCTTCCAACCTGCCAATATCCGCTTTCGTGTACGCCGACACGAGGTACTCTCCGCCCCGGAAGCGGCTGGTATCTTCCAGGTCTGCCGCTATTTGCCCTGCAGCCTTGAACGATCCGGGCACTTCGACTACCCGGTCAAACCATCGGGACAGGAATTGCAAAGAACGGCTTCTCTGCTGGTCCCTCCTGAGGATATAGGCCGAAGGCGGTACAAAGGAGTGGACTGTATAACCTGCCTCCTCCAGGGTCCTGATGGCATCTGCACCCGGTATTTCACCGAAACAGGCCATGATGTAGGACAGGTCCGCCTGCCGGGCAGCCTCAGGCTCTTCCAGCAGATTCGGGTAGACGCCCAGTGACATCACCCCATGTACCGATTCAATCGTCTGGGCGGACAAATGACCCGCCACCGCCATAGCTGCAACAACCAGTAAAGCCGATACCTTCATGACCGATATTTTTCGAATATCATGAAAGATAGCAAATTCCGGTCTCCAAACAAGGTCTATACGGCGGGACAGAGCCTGGTCATACGCCGGTAATTATCACCGCATAGCTATAACTTTAAAACCTTGAGCGTGCGTTCATACTGCCGCCCCGATATCCTGATGAGATAAAGTCCGGGCTCCTCCAGCGCCAGTTCCTTGCGCACGAAATGCCCGCGGAGGACCTCCGTATGAACCACCTGTCCTGATGAGTTGTACACGACCATCTCAGCGCTTTCGTCCTTTTGTTCCAGCTCGACCCACACAGACCCGCCGGACGGGTTGGGATATGCTGTCACACTGGCCCATTCCGGTACAGAATCCCTCTCTCCCGGCAGGCAGTCAAACACATAGATATCCTTCGCGGGAGACAGGTTGATGCATTCACCGACGCGGATCTCCAGTTGTATCTGCTGAGGTCCGGACTGTTCAAACACGACAACCGGATCCCGTTCCGTAGAAAAGCCGACGCCCCCACTTGTCCAGAGAAAAACAACATCTGCATCTTCCGGAAAATCGGATACATCGATGATCGCTATACTGTCACCGACACAGGGTGATTCATTGACCAGGAAATTCGCTGAAATATCTGCCCCGTCCAGGTTGTTGATCACCAACGTATCCGATACATCAGGGCAGGCTCCTTCCGACAAAGTCCACACAAGCACTGTCTGCCGGCCCGGCGCCAGGCCGGTCAGCAGACTCGCAGGATCGCTGATATCGGCAACCGCTCCAGGCCCGGAAAGGATCTCCCAGTAGCCGGACGCTCCCTCAGGCGCGGGCTCAGCAGCCAGCAGTATGGTTTCCACACTACAGGGGGCCAGGTCATCGCCTGCCATCGCCTGCAGGTAATTGTTGGCTACCGTTACAGATACCAGGTCGACATTCACAGGACAATTACCGTTGGATACGGTCCAGCTCAATACAACCGTCTCATTGTTCACCAGCCCGCTCAGCAGCGATGTATGCAGACTCGTATCCGCTATGATAGCCGTACCTGACTCAATACGCCAGACACCTGTACCCGATCCGACTCCGACCGCAGCCAGGGTCACTTCCTGCACACAGGCCAGGATATCTTCCCCGGCATCGGCTGCATCCGGGAGCGCATGGCTGATCACGGTGACGGTATCGGCACTGGAAGGGCAGACACCATTGGATATGGTCCAGGAGAGGGTGACCATTTCGTCATACGCCTGCAGGCCGAGTTCGCTGACAGGTGAAGCGGGATCGACCAGGACAGCCTGACCCGCCAGCAAAGTCCATATACCCGTACCGGTGACAGGCGTATTTGCTTCAAGATTGACCTGCCCCGCATCGCACCATTGCCGGTCTTCTCCGGCCAGGGCTGCAGTTGGCATCGCATCGATGCGTACTTCCAGTGTATCGACACTGGAGGGACAGGCTCCCGAGCTGATCTCCCAGACCAGGAGGACCGCCTCTCCGGCCGTCAGCCCGGTCAGTGCAGACTGCGGATCGGCATTGTCGGCGAGTAATGCATCTCCGCCGATAATATGCCATGTACCGATCCCGTTCGCAACAGGATTGGCTGACAGGTACACTATATCGGCATCACATAGCTGTATATCCGCTCCTGCATACGACAGGTCGGGGGCTACGTCCACAGATATTTCCACTGTAGTGGAGACCGACGGGCATACGCCGTTGGAGACAGCCCATTGCACCAGGACATGGCTACCGGGTATAAGGTCCCGTATCTCTGTGATCGGGCTGACCGGATCAGCTATGACGCCACTACCGGACAGGATGCTCCACACTCCCTGTCCCGTGTAGTCGCTATCAGCGATCAGCGCCAGCTCAGTCTGATCACAGACGCGTGCATCCTCTGTCAGTATTGTTGCGGGGCCGGGAATCTCATACAGGGTGATGACGATGTCGTCCTCTGCCGTTTCATGGCCCTGGTGACAGATATCCGTAATGCTCCACCGCAGGATCAGCGTACCGGAAGGTCCGGCTGAAAAATCGTGTACTTCCGTGCCGGGGTCACTGACATCTGCCAGGATTGCCATGCCTTCGATTATCTGCCACTCGCCGAACCCGTCCGCAGGCGCGTGGGCGCTGAGCGTCAGGACAGGTGCGGACAAGCACACTGACATATCTTCCCCGGCATATGCCGGAGGTGTCGGGGGCGTATAGTTGATAACCATTGTATCGGTGCTTGTACAACCGGCAATACCTGATGTGAGCATCCATTGCAGGACTGCACCTGTTGCCGGATCCAGGCCCGTGATCTCAGTATCTGGTGCGGACGGATCGGCTATCAGGCCACTGCCCGCCAGGATAGTCCATATACCTTCCGTACCCACAGGCAAATTTGCCTGCAGCACAGTGTTCGTCTGTGTACAGAGGAGCTGATCGATGCCTGCATCCGCCTGGGGTACCGGCTCGACTGATATTTCTATATGTTGAGTTGCAACACACCCGTAGATATCTGTCACTGTAAGCTGATAAGTGCCGGAATCATCTGCCGAAGCTCCTGTGAGCTCTATTTCTTCCCCACTGTATGTATGTCCCTGAGGCCCTGTCCAGTCATATGCCTGTATCCCTGCCCCTTGACCCATAATCACAAGAGTTCCGCCCGCACAAAGAGGGGCGTTAGAGCCTATCTGAGGTGCAGGATCGCCTACCGTGATCACTACTTCGTCATTGCTTGGACCACAAGCATTGCCCGGATCAAGTGTCCATACCAGTACATTCTCTCCCAGGCTCAGGCCGCTCACTGACGTACCCGGATCGTTCGCATCCGCGAATACCGCAGTACCCGACAATACCTTCCAGGTGCCTGTACCAATCACCGGTGTATTGGCACCCAGAACAGTCTCGTAGGCCACGCAGACCAACTGATCCGGACCTGAATCCGCCGCTTGCGCTGCGTCTATCATCACATCAATCGTGGCTTCTGCCGTACAACCATAGCTATCCGTTACTTCCACAAGGTATATACCATCGTCCGCAGGGCTCATACCTGTCAGCGTGATGCTGAGCCCGTTACCCACAGGATCACCCTGGGGATCGTACCAATCAGCGCCCGACAGGTCCGTACCCGATACCATCAGCTCCAGGTCGCTACCCTCGCAGACCGGCAGGTTGCCCGTGATCACCGGTGCAGGATCGCCTACCGTGATCACTACTTCGTCACTGCCCGGACCACAGGCATTGCCCGGATCAAGTGTCCATACCAGTACATTCTCTCCCAGGCTCAGGCCGCTCACTGACGTACCCGGATCGTTCGCATTCGCGAACACCGCTGTACCAGACAATACCGTCCAGCCACCTGTACCGATCACGGGTGTATTGGCATTCAGGACAGTCTCGTAGGTACCGCAGATCAACTGGTCCGGGCCTGCAGCCGCTACATCCGCCGCGTCTATTGTTACATCGATTGTGGCTTCCGCCGTACAGCCATAGCTGTCCGTCACTTCCACAAGGTATATACCATCGTCCGCAGGGCTGACTCCGCTCAACACAATGCTAAGTCCGCTGCCAACAGGATCGCCCTGGGGATCGTACCAGTCCGCACCCGTCAGGTCCGTACCAGATACCATCAGTTCCAGGTCGCTGCCCTGGCAGACAGGCAGGTTGCCCGTGATCACCGGCGCAGGATCGCCTACCGTGATCACTACTTCGTCATTGCTTGGGCCACACGCATTGCCCGGATCAAGTGTCCATACCAGTACATTCTCTCCCAGGCTCAGGCCGCTCACTGACGTACCCGGATCGTTCGCATCCGCGAATACCGCAGTACCCGACAATACCGTCCAGGTGCCCGTACCAATCACCGGTGCATTGGCATCAAAGACAGTCTCGTAGGTACCGCAGATCAACTGGTCCGGCCCTGCAGCCGCTACATTCGCCGCGTCTATTGTCACATCGATTGTGGCTTCTGCCGTACAGCCATAGCTGTCCGTCACTTCCACAAGGTATATACCATCGTCCGCAGGGCTCATACCTGTCAGCGTGATGCTGAACCCGTTACCAACAGGATCGCCCTGAGGGTCGTACCAGTCCGCACCCGACAGGTCCGTACCAGATACCATCAGTTCCAAGTCGCCGCCCTCGCAGACCGGCAGGTTGCCCGTGATCATCGGTGCGGGATCACCTATCGTGATCACTACTTCGTCATTGCTTGGACCACAAGCATTGCCCGGATCAAGTGTCCATACCAGTACATTCTCTCCCAGGCTCAGGCCACTTACCGACGTACCCGGATCGTTCGCATCTGCAAACACCGCCATACCAGACAATACCGTCCAGGTGCCTGTACCAATCAAAGGCGCATTGGCATCAAGGACAGTCTCGTAAGTCCCGCAGACCAACTGGTCCGGGCCTGCAGCCGCCACCTGCGCTGCATCTATTGTTATGTCAATCGTGGCTTCCGCCGTACAACCATAGCTATCCGTCACTTCCACAAGGTATATACCATCATCCGCAGGGCTCATACCTGTCAGCGTGATGCTGAACCCGTTACCAACATGATCACCCTGGGGATCGTACCAATCAGCGCCCGACAGGTCCGTACCCGATACCATCAGCTCCAGGTCGCTGCCCTCGCAGACAGGCAGGTTGCCCGTGATCACCGGCGCGGGATCACCTACTGTGATCACTACTTCGTCACTGCCCGGTCCACAGGCATTGCCCGGATCAAGTGTCCATACCAGTACATTCTCTCCAAGGCTCAGGCCACTCACCGACGTACCCGGATCGTTCGCATCTGCGAATACCGCAGTCCCCGACAATACCGTCCAGGTGCCTGTACCGATCACAGGTGTATTGGCATCCAGAACAGTCTCGTAGGTCCCACAGATCAACTGGTCCGGCCCTGCAGCCGCTACATTCGCCGCGTCTATTGTTATGTCAATCGTGGCTTCCGCCGTACAGCCATAGCTATCCGTCACATCCACACGATACAGGCCATCGTCCACAGGGCTGACTCCGCTCAACACAATGCTAAGTCCGCTGCCAACTGGGTCGCCTTGTGGATCGTACCAGTCCGCACCCGTCAGGCCAACCCCTGATACCATCAGCTCAAGGTCGCTGCCCTGGCAGACCGGCAGATTACCCGTGATCATCGGTGCAGGATATCCTACCGTGATCACTACTTCGTCATTGCTTGGGCCACACGCATTGCCCGGGTCAAGTGTCCATACCAGTACATTCTCTCCAAGACTCAGGCCACTCACCGACGTACCCGGATCGTTCGCATCTGCGAATACCGCTGTGCCCGACAATACCGTCCAGGTACCCGTACCAATCACCGGTGCATTGGCATCAAGGACAGTCTCGTAAGTCCCGCAGATCAATTGGTCCGGCCCTGCAGCCGCTACATTCGCCGCGTCTATTGTTATGTCAATCGTGGCTTCCGCCGTACAGCCATAGCTATCCGTCACATCCACACGATACAGGCCATCGTCCACAGGGCTGACTCCGCTCAACACAATGCTAAGTCCGCTGCCAACTGGGTCGCCTTGTGGATCGTACCAGTCCGCACCCGTCAGGCCAACCCCTGATACCATCAGCTCAAGGTCGCTGCCCTGGCAGACCGGCAGATTACCCGTGATCATCGGTGCAGGATATCCTACCGTGATCACTACTTCGTCATTGCTTGGGCCACACGCATTGCCCGGGTCAAGTGTCCATACCAGTACATTCTCTCCAAGACTCAGGCCACTCACCGACGTACCCGGATCGTTCGCATCTGCGAATACCGCTGTGCCCGACAATACCGTCCAGGTACCCGTACCAATCACCGGTGCATTGGCATCAAGGACAGTCTCGTAAGTCCCGCAGATCAATTGGTCCGGCCCTGCAGCCGCCGATTGCGCTGCGTCTATCATCACATCAATCGTGGCTTCCGCCGTACAGCCATAGCTATCCGTCACGTCCACCCGATACAGGCCATCGTCCACAGGGCTGACTCCGCTCAGCACGATGCTAAGTCCGCTGCCAACCGGGTCACCTTGTGGATCATACCAATCCGCTCCCGTCAGGTCCGTACCAGATACCGACAGCTCCAGGTCGCCGCCCTCACAGACCGGCAGGTTGCCCGTGATCACCGGTGCGGGATCACCTATCGTGATCACTACTTCGTCATTGCTTGGACCACACGTATTGTCCGGATCAAGTGTCCATACCAGTACATTCTCTCCCAGGCTCAGGCCACTTACCGACGTACCCGGATCGTTCGCATCCGCAAATACCGCCGTGCCAGACAATACCGTCCAGGTGCCTGTACCAATCACCGGTGCATTGGCATCCAGGACAGTCTCGTAGGTACCGCAGACCAACTGGTCCGGGCCTGCAGCCGCCGATTGCGGCGCGTCTATCGTTATCTCTATGGTTGCAAAACCTTCACAGCCATATGCGTCCAAAACCAGGATAGCATATATACCGGACATGTCAGCTGTAACATTTGCTATCTGCAGCGTTTCGTCCGTACCAACCTGGTTGTAACCAGGATCAAACCACTGATAAGCGACAAAATCTATCCCTCCGGCCAAAGACAGTTCCAGTGTCTCGCCTTCGCACAGCGGTGCGTTCGATGTGATCATCGGGTGCGCATTGCCTACTGTCACCTTCACTGTATCACTTGTCTCAGGACACCCGTTCTCAGGCATGATCGTCCACACAAATACATTCTCTCCCACGCCCAGGTCCGACACAAACGTGTTCGGATCAGACGGGTCGTGGATCGTTGCTGAGCCCGACAGCAGTGTCCAGACGCCGGGGCCGAACTGCGGCATATTACCGTTCAGGCTGTACGCGTTCTCCTCACACAGCAACTGGTCTGCTCCCGCATCCGCCACATCCGCCTGGTAGATCTCCACACCACGAGAAGCATAACCCGTGCAGCCGTATTCGTCTATGATCGTTACAGAGTAAACGCCTGTCATGTCCTGTATCACATCCTGAATCTCTAAAGTCTCTCCCGTGCCTACTACATTGTAGTCCGGGTCCTGCCATTCGTACGACACATATGGACCTCCGACCAACTCAAAGATCAGCGTGCCACCTTCACACAATGGCGCGTTCGATATGATCTCCGGATGCGCATTGCCCACCGTCACCGTCACCGTCACTGTATCGCTCGTCTCAGGACACCCGTTCTCCGGCATGATCGTCCACACAAATACATTCTCTCCAACACCCAGGTCCGATACAAACGTGTTCGGATCAGATGGATCGTCGATCGTCGCCGAGCCGGACAGCAATGTCCAGAGACCGGGACCGAACTGCGGCATGTTACCGTTCAGGCTGTATGCGTTCTCCTCGCACAGCAACTGGTCTGCTCCCGCATCCGCTACATCCGCCTGGTAGATCTCCACACCCCGCGAAGCATAACCCGTGCAGCCATATTCGTCTATGATCGTTACAGAGTACACACCCGTCATATCCTGTGTCACATCCGGAATCTCTAAAGTCTCTCCCGTGCCTACTAAATTGTAGCTCGGGTCCTGCCACTCGTAAGATACATAGGGGCCTCCGAGCAGCTCAAGGATCAGCGTCTCCCCTTCGCACAGCGGAGCGTTCGATGTGATCATCGGGTGCGCATTGCCTACTGTCACCTTCACTGTATCACTTGTCTCAGGACACCCGTTCTCAGGCATGATCGTCCACACAAATACATTCTCTCCCACACCCAGATCCGATACAAACGTATTCGGGTCAGACGGGTCGTCGATCGTTGCTGAGCCGGACAGCAGCGTCCATACACCGGGACCGAACTGCGGTATGTTCCCGTTCAGGCTATATCCGTTCTCCTCGCACAGCAACTGGTCCACGCCCGCATCCGCTACATCCGCCTGGTAGATCTCCACACCACGCGAAGCATAACCTGTGCAGCCATATTCGTCGACGATCGTTACAGAGTACACACCTGTCATGTCCTGCGTCACATCCGGAACCTCTAAAGTCTCTCCCGTGCCCACTACATTGTAGTCAGGGTCACGCCACTCGTACGATACATAAGGACCTCCGAGCAGCTCAAGGATCAGCGTACCGCCTTCGCACAGCGGAGCGTTCGATGTGATCACAGGGTGCACATTACCCACCGTTATAGTCACTGTATCACTCGTCTCAGGACACCCGTTCTCAAGCGTGATCGTCCACACAAATACATTCTCTCCCACGCCCAGGTCCGACACAAACGTGTTCGGATCAGATGGATCGTCTATCGTTGCCGAGCCCGACAGCAGCGTCCAGACACCGGGACCGAACTGCGGCGTGCTACCGTTCAGGCTGTATGCGTTCTCCTCGCACAGCAACCGGTCTGCTCCCGCATCCGCCACATCCGCCTGGTAGATCTCTATACCGCGAGAAGCATAACCCATGCAGCCGTATTCGTCGACGATCGTTACAGAGTACACACCTGTCATATCCTGTGTAACACCGGGTAGTTCAAGGGTAGCATCTGTACTTATCGTATTGTAGTCAGGGTCCCGCCACTCGTACGAGACATATGGACCTCCGAGCAACTCAAAGATCAGCGTGCCGCCTTCACACAATGGTGCGTTCGATATGATCTCCGGGTGCGCATTGCCTACTGTCACCGTCACCGTATCACTCGTCTCAGGACAGCCGTTCTCAGGCGTGATCGTCCACACAAATACATTCTCTCCCACGCCCAGGTCCGACACAAACGTGTTCGGATCAGATGGATCGTCTATCATCGCCGAGCCGGACAGCAGCGTCCAGACACCGGGACCGAACTGCGGTATGTTCCCGTTCAGGCTGTACGCGTTCTCCTCGCATAGCAACTGGTCCGCGCCCGCATCCGCTACATCCGCCTGGTAGATCTCTACACCACGAGAAGCATAACCCGTGCAGCCATATTCGTCTATAATCGTCACCGAATACACACCTGTCATATCCTGCGTCACATCCTGAATCTCTAAAGTCTCTCCCGTGCCCACCACATTGTAGTCCGGGTCTTGCCACTCGTACGAGACATAGGGGCCTCCGAGCAACTCAAAGATCAGCGTCCCACCTTCGCACACTGGTGCGTTCGATATGATCTCCGGATGCGCATTGCCTACTGTCACCTTCACTGTATCACTTGTCTCAGGGCAACCGTTCTCAGGCGTGATCGTCCATACAAATACATTCTCGCCCACGCCCAGGTCCGATACAAACGTGTTCGGATCAGACGGGTCGTGGATCGTCGCCGAGCCGGACAGCAGTGTCCATATACCGGGACCGAACTGCGGCATGTTACCGTTCAGGCTGTACGCGTTCTCCTCACATAGCAACTGGTCTGATCCCGCATCCGCTACATCCGCCTCCCCTATTTCCACTCCCCTGTATGCAATACCCATACAGCCATGAATATCTTCCACCTCTACCCGGTATACGCCGATATCATCCGGACCGATATCTTCCAGTATCCAGGTCAGATCATGGCTGACAGGATTGTTAGACAGGTCAAACCAGGTCACGCTGGCTATATCGTTGCCGCTGACGGTCATGATGAGATCACTCCCGGTACAAACGGGTAGATTGGCATCGATCACCGGCGCCGGGTCACCGGCTATAATGGTCAGTTCGTCAAAGACATCTTCACAGTCTACGTTGCCATTGCTCACTGTCCACCTCAGGACAGTAGTCTGCCCGGCTTCCAGGCCATTGATCACCGTAGCCCGTACAGCGGGATCAGCTACCACGCCGGGGCCACTGATTACCGTCCATTGGCCGGCACCTGCGTATTCATCCGCTGCCAGTATGTCCATATCCGTTGCACCGCAGTACACACCAGATGGAGTGAGGATCACGGCAGGACCGGGTGGATCGTCACAGTCCCTGACAGGTCCGGCAAATGCACTCACAGCTGAACCGGGTATTCCCCGGCTATGGGCGTCGGTACACACAAAAAACAGGAGGAGCATGGCCAGATAGCAGACCGGCCAGCTCCTTTTACCTGAAATGAATAGGGTTCTCGTATTGCTCTGTATCATTACTTGCCTGTTTAGGAGCGCTTACTCTTTGTTATAGATGACTGCCTGGCTCTCTGTCATGGCCCCGGCCTTACCGTCGGAAGCGACCACCTTGATGCCGTACCGCAGCTCTCCGGTAGTCTTCAGGTCCCGGTCGAGGTAAGAAAGTGCAGCGGAATCCAACTGCCTGATCTTCTTCCACGAAGTCCCGTTGGTGCTTTTGTACAGGTAAAACCGGTAGTTCGCCGACGAGTCTCCGGCGAGTGGCTCCCAACGGAGATATACTGCGTCAAACTCCTTCCTGTACACAGCCTCCAAACTGGTCACTCGCAGAGTGGCCAGGTCAAATATCTTCCTTCCTTTGACCGGGAAAGAGGCTTCGGACAGCAAGCCGGACTGGTCCTGTGCACGGACCGTGTATTCGTATATATGCTCGGTGATCGCGCTGGTATCTGTCCATGTCGTCGCCGTCCTGTCCTGCAGGCGGATGATCCGCTGCGGGGCTGTATCACCGAGGGTTACATTCCTGCGGTAGATGATATAGGCCACCACATCATTGCTGGCACTTGGCATCCAGTTGATCCTGATCCCTTCGGTGCCGGAAGAGACCGGCAATGCAGCGGGAGCGGCAGGCGGCACGATGTCCGGCCTGTTGAGGCGCAGGGCTTCAGAAAACGTGGAATGGTTGTGGCTTCTGTCCACGGCGACTACTTTGTAGTATACTTCTTTGTCGAGAGCAAGCAGCGCAATACTGTCCTGCCACATATTGAGCGGTGTGGCCTCGGTCGTGATCTGTGAAAACTCATGTTCCGGGTTATTGGCCATATAGACGCGATAGCCTGTGAGGTCCGGTTCGACTCCGTGGTCCCAGGTGATCGTCACAATACCGTTCGAGTCGATCAGGCCCTGAAGATTGGCAGGCGCCGCAGGTGGCACCGAATCCACGAGGTGGACATAGACCGGCAGGCAAGCGCGTTGGTTACCTGCCGTATCCTGGGCTACCACCATGAAATAATGTGACCGGTCCGTATTGAGCGCGCCGGTGTAGGTATAGGAACGCACCGTGCGCGAAAGGTCCGAAGCGACCGGCTCGTATGCTCCGTCCACACTGGCGCCCAGCAGGATATGAAACCTGTCCAGGTCTGCATTTCCCTCGGGCATTTCCCATTTAAGCAGGATACTGCCTGCAGGATCGGCCTCTGCAAAATAGACCACCGGCATATCCGGTGCGGTCATATCGATACCGGAAGTAGTCAGCAAGGCAGCCTCGCTCGTATCTCCGAAAGCATCTACCCCCCTGATACGATATACGTATTCCACGTAGTTCTGAGCGATCGTATCCAGGAAATGATGATTGCCGTCGTCACTGCTATATTGGTTCTGGATGAAGAGCAGGGGGGACTCGTTGAGTGCTTTGAAACTCCGGCCGTTGTCATCGGAGCGCTCGAGCAGGTAGCCTGAGAAACGCTGGTCATTCAACCGGCTCCATACCAGTTCTACCTCGCCGTCACGCGGCGATGCAGAGAAATGGTGGATCCTGTTGAAGGTATCCGGTTGATTGATGACTTCAGCAAAGCCGTTTTCCATGACATGGTCAGCAGCCCGCGAGAAGATGACATAGCTGTACGTTTCGCCGGGTCTGACTGCAGTATCCACATAGCGCAATCCCAATGCGGCAGCAGCCATCGGCGACCGGTCTGCCGCCAGCAGCGCCATACCGTAGCGCATCTCGCTCTCGGAGTGGCGGATCATAAACCCCTCTTCTTCGGTACTTTCCTGTCCGCCGTGCAGGCATTGCGCGGCTACCAGTACCAGGCTGTCCTGTACAACCACTTCGGGGGTAAAGCGCTCCAGCGGCCAGGCTGAGACGGAATCCAGGAAAATATACTCTGTAAAAATCGAATCGCCTGCGATGCCCGGCCTGACGCGGAACACGGCATAAGGCTCGTTTCTCGTCTTCGTCCAGTAAACCGGGTTGTTCGGAGCCCACCGGAGTACGATAGAGTCGCCATAGGCCTTGGCTACCACTTCGATCCTGTTGAGGTCCGGCAGGTCCGTGCGCATACTGAACAGCGAAGCGTCGCCGGGTGGGGTAAACTTCATATCGAGCAGTGCTTCCTGGTTATATCTGCCTGCTTCAGCATCCGGCATGACTTCCAGCGCGCTGCTGTATACCCTCCCGGATGAGTCACGAAAGGATACCTCGTACAGGTATGACAGCCCCTGTACACAGGCCGAATCCCGGTAGCCCAGGCCAAGTGCTTCTGCCACCATCGGCATACGGATCGCTTCGGGTACGAGATAGTCGTACTGGATGCGCTGGTTGGTGAGCAGTTCGTGCGCCAGCTGATTATTGTATTCCGGGTCATGAAGAACCCGGCCGATCACGTAGATGAAACCATTGTCCAGGTGCTTGTTCTCATCGAACCAGGACATGGGCCGGGGCCTAATACCGCTGGCCAGTACCACCTTGCGGCTGTCGGGGCCTGTGCGGGTCAGTGTATAGCCGTATTTGTTCCCTTCTGCCCACACCGTATCATTCCCGGGTGCCCAGGTCAGTGTCAGCGCACCACTCCAGAAAGATGCCGAAAGCACGATATCCCGGCTATCCTGCGCTTCCAGGACAAGTGCCGGTAAAGACAGGAACAGGAGAGTCATCAAAAAACCAAAGCGCATCATGATATATCGATAAATGACAAAACCTAAAATCCAAACCAACCGTACAAGAACTCGTAAGCTTCCGTGTTGATATCCGCGCCCCTGGTGTTCCCGTCCTGGATACCGGGAGAATACAGGTACTCGGGCACCTTCGTATGGCTGAATCTCAGCCTGAAACCCAGTTTCTTGGTTTTCAAAGCTGCCAGCCTGTTATTGGCATAGACATCATGGAGAAGCCTGAAGTAAAGCATATCATTGTTCGCGGGATCCTTGGGGTCCAGGTAGTAGTTGCGTAGCAGGCGGTATGCATTCTGCCTTTCTTTGGAAATGATCAGTGCACCTGAGAGCAGGTCGAGGCACTGGGCGTGAAACTTGTACATCTGGAGCACGTAGCGGATGATCCGGGCTTCGCTGTCCTGTATCCACATGACATTGGATCCCAAGGAGGAAAAAGCCCCGGGGACGGGGTAGTTCGCGGGGTAGGCTCCGGGGCCCCAGGCTGTCATGGCTTTGGCCCGGATCTCGTTATCCGTGAGCTTGTTGCTGAAACTGGTGTTGAAGTGCAGTTGATTGGCCCAGCCGCGTGTATGCAGGTAATTGCCCGACATAGTCGCCGCGAACCCCCAGTAATCCCATGCCGTCATGCGGATCGCATCCTGTTTATGATTATGCTTTTTATTCTTGTATTCATACCAGAATGAAGGTGTACCGTCACCGAGTATACTGACGCCCGACTGTCCTGCATAGCTTTTCCCTTCGCTGTTGACCGGGGCGAACAAATCCAGCGGCACATGGTACCCCTGCAGCCATGATTCCGTCACGGATAGTTCATCTCTCAGTTTCTGGGCTTTGGCATCGTTCTTAGCGAGTACCTTTTTCATTTCCTTCACCTCCTTGTTAGCCCGGTCGCCGACCAGGTCCATCATCTCTATCACCTGCCGGTCCCACATATATTGCCTCACCGGGTTGCCGTATTCGCCGTCGGTCCTGAGTTGCAGATTGCTTCTCAGGAATAACTGATCATAGTGGTCGAACGGTTCTTTGGGGTTGTTGAACCCATAGTACATATCGTAGGAAGGCCACTTGTACCTGAACTGCGGGTGAGCCGTGTTCGGATGTCCGTGGTCATATCGCCAACTACCCGATTTGTAGTCGGTATATACTATATCATAGTATTTGTACCGTATATGTTCGTACTTGCTGACACCGAAGTGATAGTCGGTGTACAGCACTTCTTCACCGATCAACTGCTGGAGCGAGTTTTTGTACTGGTCCAGCGGGGTCACCTGCCGGGTGACGGTTTCCCGTGTGATCACTTCCAGCGTATCGTTGTATGTATAGGATTCCGTGTTTGCTACTTCCCGCGTGGTCACAGGCAGCGGTACTGTTTCCGCCGGTGTCTGTATGATCTCCAGTGCGTAGATCTGCTCCTTTGCAAGGCTGATCTTGTTGAGGTCGTCAAACCTTACTTTTTTCCCCTCGACGTGATCTTTGACGATCCTGTATACCGGCATGAAGTACCCGTTGAGCTCCACGAACTCCAGTACAAATGAAATGCCCTCCTCTACAGTCCGCTCGGGTACTTCATTGATATCTACATCGACTACGCTGTTCGTCCGGGTATTCCTCACCCTGCACACATATTTCAATGGGATCTCCCTCGAGATCCTCGTCAGGTTCCCTTCCTTTTTGGTCATCCACCCCACCTCGCGGAAGGCGTCTATGACGTTTTTATCGCCGCTGGTAAACGACACGGTCCGCTTCTTCGGAAACAAATAGTCCCAGCCCAGTTGCTTAAACTCGAGCATCGGCCGCGCGTAGTTCTTATGCCAGTAGCGCTGGCGATGACCCGGAGCATGATAACCCACGGCCTCTGCGATGATCTTGCGCGGCATATCGCCTGTGGTAAACGTGACTCTCTGTTCTTCATACGTTGCCTTGGTCGTTAACTGGCCTCCCTTGATCTCCTTCCAGCCGATCCTGATCGTGAACTCGTAATCCGTATTTGGCTCGAGCAGGGACTTGGGTTGGAAGGTGGCTGTATAGGAGCTGTCCTGGTAGGTGATAGTCACCGGGATGGCTTGTGTACTGCCTTTCTTGGTCAGCTTGGTATGGGTTGTGTTGATGAAGCACTGGAAGTAATGTGTCTCTTCCTTCCCGTCACTCTTGACGACAGGCACTTTGATCGTCTCGCCCATTTTCGTGAAGAAAGTAGCCGAAGGATGATCATATACCTCTACGGTACTGTAATTGGCCGGAGCCACATCCTGTATGACCTGGATATTGGCCAGCGGGTCTATCTCAGGCAGATCATTGCAGATCTCACCCATTTCTACCTTGAAACTGAACTTACCCTTCACGGCTCCGCTCAGTACGGAGTACCTGCCGTAGAGAAAACCCATCATCCAGGTGGGATTGGGTAGCTTGGCCTGCAGGGCGGCCCCGGCTTCGAGTTCTGCGATCTTCACCGTCCCCGAATAGAACAGTATGTTGATCCGCATGCTGATGGACCCCTTGAATGCACCGTATGCCTGGCCCTGCATGTACCAGTTGTTCATACCGAATGTACCATTCGAGCCGCATGTCAGGTTCTGGTCCACATGCATCAGGCTCGCGTCAAAACCGGCCATAGCCTGGATTGACGCACTGAACATCAGGAATTTATAGTCCTTCTTCGGCACACGCAACCGCGCCCCGAAGGCGACGCCCCGGTCTCCCTGTATGAACTTTTTGTTCGCCGGTTCTTTCAGGTTATCGGGCAGGTCGTACCCCTCCTGGGCAAATATCTCTGCCAATGTAGGTATTCCGGGCATCTGTGTCCCCACCATCAGGTAGGCATTGATACTGCCCAGCTTTATAGCGCTGGACAGCTGAAAAGTGATCTTTATCGGATCGGTCGGAGTGCCCGCATAGAAGAAATACTCCTTCTGTCCTTTGAACCTGAAGAACACATTGACCGCTGTGAGACTGGTATTATAGGCCCCCGTGATGATCGCCTTATCGGCAGGTACACCCATCGGGCTGCTCACATTCATGCCGAAACTACCCACCAGTTCCTGGTTGAGCAGGTCCATTTCCATCCTGAGCCGGATCGTGGCTGCGCCCTTTCTTCTCTCGGCCAGCCCCATATTCATCAGGTATGCTCCCCCGGTAAAATAAATCCGCTCTACGGCGAAGCCCGATGATGTGTTGATATCCATACCGAACGTAGCGTCTGCCAGCAATGTATGCGGAGCAGACAGGCCGAAGATCAGCCCCGCCTGGAAACTGGTACTGTACCGCCTGGGTACATACCGCGTACCGGACAGGCTGACGCCGGGTTCGAGGAGCCCTCCGGACATATCCGGCATCCTGTTGGGCGGCATGGCGGCTACGTCCTTACCGGCTGCTACATCGGCCGGATCGGCCCCTTCCCGTTTCATATTGTAAAAGAAGCCGCCGCTGAACCCATAGATCGCCAGCCCGGTATTGCCCAGCTGGAGGCCCTGCCCGAAGCCTACTTCCGCATCTACGAAGAAATACCGGTAGTCTTCCGCTCCGGCCGTAGCCGGTATGCTGCCGAACTGTCCTACGCTCTGTACCATGAACTCCGCAGCTGGCAGCTTGACTTTCATAGCCAGTGCGCCTTTGAAGCCATTGCCGTATACCGGGTCGTCGTTTATGATATTGATCCCGCCTTCAATGGCTACACGCCCCAGGTCTGCTTCGACCCGGATACTTTCCAGGGTAGTCTTGCGGTAAGAGACCGTCCGCCAGGGTTCGCTGCTCAGCAGTTTCGCAAAGTCGAGCTCGCCCCAGACCGAGAAGCTACCCTCGGAGTTGAATGCATTGATACCGGCGGCAAAGTTGACACCGATCGTGAAATCGAGTTTGTAGCAGGAAGTATTTCCGTCCATCGCACTGCCGAACCCGATATTGCGGATGGTGATGGGGAAGCCCGCCAGTTTCTGATTGCCTCCGCCCCCGCCTCCCGGATCTTCCACGGAAGCTGCGTCTGCCGGACCTGCTGCACTTGGGCCGTGTCCCGGCCGTTCAGGGCCCTCCTGCACGGAGGCCCAGCTACTACCGGAAGATGATGGTCGACCGTTGTATGAGTTGCCTCCTCCTATGCCAGGCAGCCGCATGCCGCCGAAACCGAATGCACCGAAGCTGATCTTGTCAAGGCCGCCGGTGATCCCTCCTCCACCACCAAAAGAAGGCAGGGACAGATCGTTGACCTTGAAGTCCTGGAACTCCAGGGCAGGAAGGCGGACGGAGGGTTTGTCCAGGCCGATCGATACCCGGCCGTGCAGTGTGGCGTAGGGTTCGAATTTCCCCTGCCGGTAGGTGATCCCTGCGACAGAGCCGCTTTCGAGTTCGACGCTGCTGCCACTCAGGAGCGGAAGCTTGTAGGTCCCGTCCAGTGTCAGCGTGAAGCTGACCTCTGCACCGCCGCCTTCGTTATTGGCCGGGAAGTTGAAGAGCGCCAGGTACTCGGACCGGCCTTCCATGACCGGTATATTGATCGAGCCCGTCAACCTGAATTCCCGGACACTGTTAGCAAGTACTTCCAGCAGCAGGCTGTCCATACTGAGTCCCCAGCCGGCCACATTGGCTTCCAGCGAGGGATTGGCTGTGATCCGGGCGCTCACGCCCGATCCGTGGTCCGCTATCAGGTCCTCTACAGCGATCGTGATCCTGTCGTTGCCACTACCCGAAAGGCTCTCGGGCAGGCTGATGGAAAGTGCCTTCATGAAGAATCCGCGCCAGGTAAGATCACCGTACCGCTGGCGGATAGCAGCAGGCCAGGCCGGATCGATGGCATCCAGCATAGATGCGTGATTTTCCCCTGTGCTGTAATCGATGATCGCTTCCCTGATCTCAAACCTGACATCGTCCACCCCGTTGATCTCGAAAGGGTCTACGGTCACAGACCCTATGAAAGACCCGAGTTCGGAAGAAGTCAGCCTGAACACAGCCCGTACCCGGTCCTGTCCGGGCGTCACAGGTATAAGCATGCCCGAAGGGAACCGGTACTCACAGAGCAACTGGAACCGCTCGAACCCCTCACAACTGAATTCGACGTAGCTGGCGCTGTCGAGGTCCATACTGCCCCTGATCGTGATCGGGAATTCTGTATCGTCGGTGTTCACCTCTTCTTCCAGCCACATCTGCAGGTGACAAAGCTCGGTACCCAGGCCCGCTATACGTACATTCTGCCGGGTGAAGTGCAGTACCTGGTCTTCGGGAGTGAGTACGGAGAAGACCAGGTCGGCGAATACGCCTTCTCCTGTCTCTCTCAGTGCACTGAGAAAGAGGTTGTGTCCCCGCAGGTCTGTCCCGGCGAAATAGCCGGATTCGTTGAGCAGCAGCGGCAGCCGGGCCTTGCCCTGCCTCGATGCGATCAGTGCGGACAGTTCCGCACCACCGGTCGGCAGCCGGGTACGCAGATCGAAGTCCTGGCCTGCCTGGTCTACATAAGCATCATTGCCTGTATAGCCGACCGGCATCAGCTGCTCCCAGTCCAGCTCCTTGCCGGTGAAATCGCGGACCAGGCGACGGGAGCTATGCTCCTGCCATGTCTCCGCTACACATGCCGTATCCCGGCCGGTCGCAGGAGACACACCGGCCTGCATACCCGTCAAAGAAAAAACCAGCACAAAAAATACTGCGTACAGTCGCCATCTGCCCATATCTGCTACTCTTTGCTTCTTTCTAAAAATCGGCGGTAAAATCCTCCGCCAGGTAGATCTGTATGCCATCCATATTGAACCCGTCAGGACGCACCTGCATGCCTGCAAGACCGAACTTCAGGTAGTTGTCTCCGGGAAGCTTCACCGTGAGCATAGCGCTCAGCCGGGCCTTGCCCGCCTCAAATCGTATGCCCAGCAGGATGAAGTCAAAGCCCTCGGGCAGCGTGACGCCAAACAGAGACTGCATCTTGTCCCGCAACGACAGGGGAAGGGTGAAGAAGGAAGCCGCCTCCGCAGCCATATTATCCAGCTGGTCCATGAACTCCTGTGTCACACTCAGCCCGGTGAGGTTGGCAGGGCCGGGTGTATCCGTCACCTCAACACTGTAATCGCCCAGCAGGGCATTGGCCGCCGAGACAACTACTCCACTCACCATCCTCTTTTCGCCCCCCGGCATGATATGGACAGTCATATCGCTGAACTCCACATCCAGCAGTATCCTGAGAAACGGGATCTCCATCTTGCCCCGGCCCTGTCCCGGCCCGGTCAGCTCATCTATGCGCAGGGTAAAATGCCCTGCTTTCACCCGGTCATCGGCCGAGATAGCCGTCAGTGTGCCACCGGTCAGGTCCGGCGCAAGGCAGTAGTTGACCTGCGGCGCCTCTCCCTGTGCCGGAGGCGCCTCACAGTCACAGCGGAAGCTCATACCCGAAAAGTCGGGCAAGGCGAGTTCGAACTTGCCAAACGAATACCTGGGATAGGAAGAAGTATCGCCGGGAGGACGCGCCTGCTGTTTGGCCCACACACCCAGTCCCACGCTCGCCAGTCCGAAGTTGACCTGTATCTCCAGGCCGACGGCCGGCAGTGTTATCCCGGAGAAATCAGTCGGGAGCTCCAGCAGCATGAGCTGACCCAGGTCCATGCCTTCCAGCCCCGGCACGACGATCTCCCCGCCCTCGATGTCTTCCAGCCCAAACCATTTGCCAGGGGGCAGATCAGGGTGATTCACCTTGAAGTGGTTGAACCGGAGCTCACGCAGTCCGAAATCAAAATCTGCCACGCCCAGCAGTCCCTTCAGTTCATCCACGACCGTCCCCATCCCGTGCCCCCGAAGGTCTGACTCGGGCACATGGATATCGATCATCAGGTTCAGATCTGCGTAAGGCCTGTATTTTCCTGTCTGCGGTACCCGTTCAAATGCCAGGAGGCTACCCGTCTCGATGGCGGCGGTCAGCTTCAGGAAAGGAATCTCAAAGCTCCCTACCGGGCTGAGATTGAACGCGTAGCTGCCCCTGTTGTCCTTGAATATCAGGCCCCGGTAGGATAGTTCCGCCTCCAGGATCTCCACCCCCACCCGGCCGGCCAGGTAGGCATCTACAAACCGGTTCTGCCAGAGGTTGAGACCGATGGAATCTATGGAAAAAGCCCATCCGCCTGCGCTGCCGGTAGATATATCCAGCACATTGGCGGCTGTAGCTGTACAAGTCACACCGGAGCCGTCGAGAATGATCTGTCCGGTCTCGAATACGATAGGGTCCCCGTTGGAGGCCATGTCATTGATATCTTCCGGGAATGTGACCGATACCCGCTCCACGTAGAATCCCTGCCAGTCCGGGGATGTATGCGGATAGCCTTCCGGGAAGGATACTTCCTGCGGATTGTCAAACCGGTCCAGGTCGAGTACGATCCTCGTGGTACTGAACTGCCACCCGGGCGCACCTTTCACTTCGAAATCAGGTATATCGCCGAATCCCGTGAACTGTCCCCATGTACGCGACTGGATCGTCAGATCAGCTACTACCGGCTCATCGCTGCCGTCGGCCCGGATGAGCTGATCCTGCGGAAACGTATAGCTGCATTGCAGGTTGAACCGTTCCAGGCCGCTACATCCGAAGGATATGAAGCTGCCCGATCCCTCCCCTTCGAGTACCGCTCTGCGGATCTGCAGCGGCAGGGAGGTGAGGCCCGGCAGAGAGATGTCATTCAGCAGGAAGAGCTTGAGGCTGGCCATATCGAAGCCATTCCTCCCGATCCGCACGCCGGTAGCGCCAAAATTGTAGAACTGGCCATCCGACCCGGGTATCACCAGCAGCAGGTTGGCGGTTGCCGTACCATAGGCATTGAAGTCTATATCCGTAACGAAAACCTCAAACGGCATGGAGAATCCCAGCATGGACAAGGTATTGCCCAGCGATAGCGGGAGCGACATAGCCTCCCGTATTCGGCTGACATGGCTGTTCATCTCGTTGAGCCAGGGCATGTCTACGCTTATCGCAGACAGATCGGGCAGGTTGTCCGGGTCGATACCGATCCGGCTGACCAGCTGCGACGCCAGGGCGGACACATTGCCATGCGTCACCTCAAACCGGTCATTGACATTGATATGGTTGAAGCCTACGGAAACGGAGGTATTGAGAAACGGGAGCCGGATACTGCCCGCCCCGGAAGAGCCGGATCCATCCAGCTCACTGATCTTCAGGTGAAAAGCGCCGAATTTCACGCTGTCACCCACGGTGAGGTTTCGTTTCAACTGTGTGAGCGCAGGGAATACGACATCGCATTCGTCCTCGGGGCAGAGGCAAGATACCCCGCTGTCACCCGGGCCGATCACCAGGTCCGGGAGTACATGGAACAGCCCGACCCGGCTGATACCGTTGTTGACAAAATACTCCGGTGTGCGGTTGCCGCCCTGGTCGAAGAACTGTGCCGTGACCCGCCATATATAGACTTTCCCGGGGTCCAGCTGTGAGGTCAGCTCATTGTAGAACACGGAGAAGTGGCTGACAGCCGTACTGAAGACAAGTGTATGATTTTCAAACTGGTCCTGGGGGTCCAGCAGCGGGGATTTCTCCCTCAGCTCAAAGAGATAGTCGATATTCACGCCCGGCAGGTGGGCCAGCGGATCGGTCATCTGCCAGGTGAATACCATGTTGTTCAGCTGGCTCTCGAACAGGTTCTGACCTTCCACCGGCAGTATGAGTATCGGCGCCTGCAGCCGGGTCAGGTAGCCCGTCGCACAGACGCGGTCTGAGATGGGCTCTCCCCGGAAAGCATCGATGACCTCGATACAGATATCCGTGACACCCTCGTTGAGTACTCCATATGCATGGGAGCCCGTGAGCCCGGCCAGGTTGTTGATATTGAGGTTCTGGGCCAGGTCCTCGCCGTTGATCGTGAGCGGTACGTTGCGCTCCAGGGTGACCAGGTTGCCCCTGAAGCCCACCGGGTTAGAGGCGATGAGTGTCCCGTTCTGTACAATGTACAAGCGGAAATAGACGGTACGCTGTGCCTCCACTGGGTCCTGCAGGGACAAATTGAACCGCAGGCGGTCCGCCGTAGCCTGGGCATTGGCAAAGTCGCCGATATACACACTCCCGCCCACGATCATCTGGGCAGTTGCCCGTACCGGGTAGACTACCGGCTGTGCCAGCAGCGGCGCCGAAGCAGCCAGCAGGAAAGCCGTCAGGTAACAGACCAGGTATATATAGCTGTTCACTCTACTCATTGGACGGGATGTTTTGGCTCCGGTTGTCTTGCTTTCTGAAAGGTTTGTACTCAAACTGGCCGTTGAAGCCTATGGAGCCGATCAGCTCGGAGAATCGCTCCGCCTGCCCCCCCGATATCCGCTGGTTCTGGACCCAGTTGACCTGCAGCTGCAGGGATTGCAGCTTCGTGATACGCCACATCAGCCGCAGGTTGTGGCTCGCCTGCATCGAGGACCGGACATCCGACGGGCTGCTCCCTCTGAAGGCCTGGGTGCCTATACTCATATCGAGCTTGTTGTCCAGCCAGCTCCTCCCGATCTTGCCACCGGCCCCGTACCTGTCCTGCCGGGTACCGCTGAGTGCATTCTGGTTGTAGTCCAGGTTTGCGCTGAAGTGCCACCTGGACGGCAGGCGGAGACTGTACCCCAGGTTGGCATAGTACATATTGGTAGCGGGATTGCCCGTTGGAGATTCGATGTTCTGGTTGACCGCCTGCTCTCCTGCCCTGAACTGGATGCTGTGCTGGGTCCCGCTGCCGCCGACGATGGTCTTCGATACGTTTACGGAGGCGTCCGAAGTGACGATGACCACACGCAGTGAATCGAGCTGTTCGCTCAGTACATAGTTTACCGCCGACTGGAAGTTGGAATAGTTGACGCCCATAATCCAGGTATTCAGCTGGTAGTTGAGATTCAGTGAGCCGATGAGCCGCCGGTAGCTGGCTGCACGGCTCCTGTCCAGGTTGTTCCGCTGCAGGCCGAACGAGCCGCTGAACGAAAAATTCCGGATACCGTATCCCGCCACCTGGCAGGTATAGTTCTCCAGGTCGTCGTTGAAGAAATACGCCCCGAAGGTCCTGAACTGCGGATCGATGCGCTGGTAGCCCGCGCCGACCTGTATCTTATTGATCTTGTACCGGATATTAGCCGATAGCGCATTGCCGTATACAGTAGATGTGCGCCGCGCAAACAACCGGTTGTCAAACGACCAGCCGCCACCAGGCCCTTCCACCCGCGGATCCTCTATATTGCGCGTATGCCCGCTTCTCGATGCCTCCAGGTCCAGGCTCAGGTTCCTGATGAGCTGTTTTTGCGCTTTGATGCCCAGGACGATATTCTCTGCCGGCAGTACGGACTCGCCGGTCTCGGGATGAAGGGCCGCCCCCAGTGAATTGGGCGCATCTTTGGCATTGAACAGGATGAGATCGATATAATCCGTCTGGGTCCCGTACCCCACCTTCACCCCCCAGCCCGCACGGCGGTACACGGGCAGGTTGGGCCGGTCCAGCGCCAGATCTACGGGCTCCGCCTTGGCCAGGCGGCCTGCCATAGCGGCGAACCTGAACTTGCCGGGTGTCAGTTCCACACCACCGCCCAGGAAGTTGTGGTTCGACAGTGTATAGTCCGAAAAACTCATGTACCGGTGCCCGGCATGTACCTTGATCCACTTGTAGTATGGACTGATCCCCAGGCGCGAGAGCCTGTTGCGCTGGTTGGTCAGCATCCCCCTGAAATAGTCCCGGCTGAACGGGTGGCTGACCTCGTCCAGGTTGTTGATGATGAAGTTGACCGGGATGGTTATTCTATATACCTGGGCCGTAGCATTGCCGTATATCGTTGAGTTGAAAGGGGTCTGCCGGTTGCTTACGCCGGATGCGGTATAGGACCTGAACGAAGCGCCGTAGTTGCCCTGTATCGAGAAGGGCTCCCCGGAGATGAACCGTTTCCAGAAACCGCTGGAATCCCGGTCGCCGGAGAATAGCTGCTCCATATCCTGCGCCGTCCCGGCGAGACTGCCGGACAGCAGCAGTACAGCCAGCATATATTTCAACCCGATGAGTTTGCAGTCGCCGCTTGAGATCATTGCTTTCGTTTGCGTAATACTGCAGGGGATCGTTCAGACACCTCAAAAATGCCTGTCTCCTGCACGGCGCAAACTTACATGAGGCCCGGCCGGGAGCCGGTACACCATGTTGCAAAAGGGGGATACTATGTTGCAAACATTCAGGACTGGCCTGGCCTGTAGCCAAATTCCTCCAGGAACACATTGGAGAAATACCGGGGAGAAGAGAAGCCGACTGCATAGGCTACTTCGGATACCGTCAGCCCCTTGTTGCTGTCGAACAGTTCCCTGGCTTTTTTCAGCCTGAAGGACCTGAGGAAGACGGACGGCGAGTCGCCCGTGAGCGCCTTGACCTTGCGGAAGAGCTGGCTGCGGCTCATGAACAGTTGCTGGGCCATATCCTCTATGGAATACTCCTCTGCCGCATAGCGATCCTCCAGGATCGCCATCACCTGCAGCAGGAATATATCCTCCGGCCCGGCGACCTCCTCCAATGCCTCTGCAGGTCCGTGCATGACGGTACGGTACCGCTCACGCATGCGGCTGATGAGCTGTGACATATTCTCAAGCCTCAGCAGCAGCTCTTCCCGGTCAAATGGTTTCGCCAGGTAGGAATCTGCCCCTTTTTTCAGGCCCTCTATCACAGACCCCGCGTCTACCTTGGCAGTGAGCAGTACGACAGGGATATGGCTGGTGACCGGGTTGTTTTTCAGGTCGTCACAGAGTGTGAACCCGTCTTTTTCCGGCATCATCACATCGCTGATGACGATATCCGGGATATACTCCAGGGCTTTTTCGAGCCCTTCCGACCCGTTGACCGCCGTGACGAGGCGAAACCGCTCCTGCAGGCAGGAGACGATGTATTCCAGTACATCTGGGTTGTCCTCGACGATCAGTATGGATACGGCGTCCTCCGGCACTTGTACGGCCGGGATCACCGTATGTGCCGGAGCTGCTGTATAGATATCCGGCGCTTCTACAGGCTCATATACCGGCTGTATGTCCGCCCCTGTCTCGTGACCGGCCTTCTCAAGCGGTATATGGAATGAAAACACGCTGCCTTTGCCCAGTTCGGAGCCGACCTGGATCTCCCCGCCCATTGCCTGCACCAGCTCCCGGGCCAGCGCCAGGCCGATACCCGTTCCGGGCAATTGCTGTGCCAGGCCGAGGCTTGTCCTGTGAAAGCGGTCGAATATCTTGTCCAGGTCCGCTTCGGGTATACCTGGTCCGTTGTCCTCCACTTCTACCGTGAGGCCGGGGGCCTCGTCCGTACCCTGGATCCACGCCCGTACCGAGATCTCGCCCCGGTCGGGCGAATATTTGATAGCATTCGATACCAGGTTGGAGAGTACCTGCTGGAGCTTCTGGTGATCGAACCGGTAGCTCACTTCACGAAAGTCCATCTCATAGGAGAGGTTGATCTGTCTGCCGGCAGCCAGCGACTCGAAGGAAGATACGATATGGACCAGGAAAGCCCGGATATCTCCTGTCTCGGGAGTCAGCGTATAGCGCCCCGATTCCAGTCTCGAAAGATCCAGTATCTGGTCCACCAACTGCAGCAATTGCCGGCCGTTGCGGCGCACCAGTTCAAACTTCCTGCCGGCTATCTCGCCTGATCCGGCCGGTACGGTCTCCGTAGCGCCCAGGATCACCGTCAGCGGCGTCCTGAACTCGTGGGTGATATTGGCCAGGAAGCGCGATTTCACCTCGTCCATCTCGAGGATGGCGGCGGCCTGTCTGCGCTCGTTCTCAATCTCGTGCTGCTGGATGATGTGGCGCTTGTAGCGCAGCCACATATAGTAAAGTACAGCCAGCGCCAGCGCCAGGTAGGCTCCGTATGCCCATACCGACGCCCACCAGGGCGGAGAGATGACAAACACCATCTCGACCGTCTTGCTGCCCCAGCGCCCGTACGAATCTGTCGCCCTGGCCTGGAATACATACCTTCCGGGGCTCAGGTTGGTCAGTGTCACGTTGCGGTTATTGCCCAGGTCGATCCAGGTCGTATCCCGGTTATATATCCTGTAGGCATACCTGGTCTTCTCGGGCGAGGCATAGTCCAGGGATGAGAGGGTGATACTGATATTATTATTATCGTGATCCAGCCGGTTGACTTGAGTCAGCGAAAACCCTGAATAAATATTCGATCCGGGTGTTTTTATATCTGATATGACTATAAGTATGTCGTTGCCGGGTATACGTATCTTTCCGGGGTAAAACCGGTTGTACCCATTTATTCCCCCGAAAAACAGTTCGCCGTCATCGCTCTTGTGGTAGGCCCCGGTGTTGAACTCGTTGCTCTGAAGGCCGTTGCTGACATCGAAGTTCGTGAAGGAGTGTGTAGCCGTATTGAAGACCGAAAGCCCCTGGTTGGTACTGAGCCACAGGTTGCCTTCATCGTCCGAGAGTATTCCGTAGACTGTATTATTGGGCAGACCGTCCCTGGTGTTGAAGTGGGTAAACTCCCCGCTCTGTTTGTCCAGCCGGTTGAGGCCCACGGGCGTACCCACCCAGATCACGCGGCCCGGCTCTGCAGGATCGGGCAGGATGGATTTGATCTCGTTGGAGCTGATACTGCTCCGATCGGCCGGGTCGTTGCGATAGTGCGCGATGATCTTTTCCCGCTGCGGATCGAAGCGATATAGCCCGTTGATCGTACCGATCCACAGGCTGCCGTCCGGATCGGGCTCGATCGTGGAGTAGAGCGATTCATGTTCTTCGAGTTCGTTACTGTCCGCACGGCCGCCATCCAGCGCAAATACCCGGAGTGTGCTGTCGCGTATATTGTACAGCTTCAGGGTATTGGGCGTTGTGTACCATACACGCTTGTTGGGTTCATCGAGATAGAGACCCAAGATGACGCGGTCCGACTTGTCCAGGATCGTATAACGTCGGGTTGCGGGGTCATAGACGATCAGTCCGGAGGTAGAGCCCAGCCATGCCCTGCCGTCATGACCCTCGCGCATCACGCGCGCATACACGGTCGTATCGTAGCGCATCACCCTGTTCTGCTGATCCAGGTGGAGGAAGTAGAGCAGCGTGTTTACGAGGATTGAGCCCTCTCCGGTCTTTTTCAGCGGACACACGCTATATACGCTTACCGAAGACCTGAGGGCATTTCCTACGCGCATCGGCATGTTGTTTTCAAACAGTACCGAGCCTGGCGAGTAGTAGATCACCCCGCGGCCGTTGGTCCCCATCCATATCGTCCCGTCACGGGACTTGAAGATCTTCGAAAGGACGCCGTCCCGGGTACTGTTGTGCGACAGTGCGGTATATTCCACCATTTCTGTCCTGAGCGTCGCCGTATTGAGCACGGCCAGCCCCCTCACGTAGAAGCCCGCCCATATCTCCAGGTCTCCGTCCCGGTTTGTGGTCACAGCAGCAGTCCGGATAAATCCGCCGAGATTGTAAAACCTGAACTCTTGCCGGGCCGGGTCAAATTGGTATACCCCGTAATACCCGGTTATCCATATATGACCTCTTTCGTCTTTCACGATATCAAAGAGAGGGACGTTGAAAGGAGAATACTCTTCTCTCCGGCTCTTTCGCAGGTCTGCTTCCGGGAGCGCCTCGTAGGTCGGCATCTCTTCTTCGGCGGACAGCATCTTTTTACCCACGGTATCGTACAGGTGCAGGCCCTGGCCCGTCAGTATCCAGAGTATACCCTGATCATCGAGCAGCAGGTTGGCCGGCAGGGCCCCGCCGAGATCTTCCTGATCCAGCACTGCCTTTACCCTGGGCTGGATCCTGCCTCCCCGATCGGCCTCCGGGATATCCAGGCCTACCACATGACCGTTGAAGGAGGAGACCCATATACCGACCTTGCTGTTGCCGGTGATGGAGTTGATGATCAGGGGTTTGCCTTCTATCACTCTGTCCGTCACCCGGACAAAGGCGTCTCTCTCCCGGTCGTACAGGTTGAGCCCGCCCAGGCGGGTACCGATCCACAGACGCTGCTTGTCGTCTTCGAGGATACTGGTGATATGATTGTCGCTGACGGAAGTACTGTCAAAAGGGTCCGACTTATATATCCTGGACGTATACCCGTCGAAGCGGTTCAGGCCATCCTTGGTACCAAACCACATATACCCCTGGTAGTCCTGCAGGATGGCATTGACCGTATTCTGCGAAAGCCCGTTTTCGATGCTCAGGTGACGAAACAGGTGGACCGGCACCTGCGCCCGGCACAGCGACCCGGCGCTCCATACCGCCGCCGCTGCCAGCAGCCATATTTTGATCGCAGTATGCACGATGACAGTCCGATTTGAAATCCAACGCCGAAAATAGTCAACTTTTGCGGCCCTTCGCCGGCATTTTACCGACCGCGCACGTAAGGCCAATGCTGCTTCCCGCGGTGGGCTGAGGAACAGGTTGAACAAGACCCGTAAAACGCCTGTTTTCATCACAACGGAAAGAATAACGGTATGGACTACGAAAAACTGCTGGCTGACCGCCGAATAAAACCCACCGCCATGCGGCTGCTGGTCCTGGAAGCGCTGACCCGGCAGCGGCACGCCGTCAGCCACAGGGAGCTCGAGGAGGCATTCGGCAAGGCAGACCGTGTGACCCTGTTCAGGACCCTCAAGACCTTTCTCGGGCACAAGATCGTACATACCATCGACGACGGCTCCGGTACGATGAAGTATGCGCTGTGTCAGCAAAGCTGCTCCTGCGCCCCCGATGAGCTGCATACACATTTTCACTGCACCACCTGCCGCAAGACCTATTGCCTCACGGATGTGCCTGTGCCACAGGTGGCTATCCCCCGGCATTTTACCCTGCAGCAGGTCAACCTGGTACTGAAGGGCCTTTGCGATCATTGTACGGCTTCCTAGAACTTTGCAATTCCGTTGCATTTGTTTTCGTTATATCTTTGCCTCGCGATGAAATGGTTTACGTTCTTATATGCATTGTACATACTGGCGCTGTCCCTGGCGCCCTGTACCGATGCATATGAGCATCGCCGCTGTACGGATCACCCCGTGGCCGCACAAAGCGCAGACCACGGTCACGACCATGATCATGGCGATGATACCAGCGATACCTGCACACCGTTCTGCATGTGCAGTTGCTGCCATACTTCCATGACGGCCTTTACCATCCCGGCCTCGGATATACCTGTCATTAGGTACCAGGAGCCGGAAGACGAGGTGTCGACCTACCAGTTCAGCTTTTCTTCTGCCTACTACGGCAATATCTGGCAACCGCCCAAAGCCTGACTTTGATGTAATGGCGCCTGTTCACGCGGCGCTACCCTGATTATTTGCTGCCGCCCGGCAGCAATACAAGGCTTGTACTGTATGTCGCCCGACCGGCCTGCAGGACACTTGCCAATTCTGTCATCATCAAAGTCAAAATCAACGTGTTAGACGCAATCATCCGGTTCAGCATCCAGAACAAGATCGTCATCGGCATGATGACCTTCCTGCTCATCATCTGGGGGGTCTGGAGCGCCACCAGGCTCCCCATAGATGCCGTACCCGACATCACCAACAACCAGGTGCAGATCATCACCATCTGTCCTACACTTGCAGGCCAGGAGGTGGAGCAACTGGTCACCTTCCCTATCGAACAGAGTATCGCCAATATCCCCGATCTCGACGAAGTGCGGAGTATCTCCCGCTTCGGCCTGTCGGTCATCACCGTGGTATTCAAGGAAAATGTAGACATCTACTTCGCCCGGCAACTCATCAATGAGCGGCTCGGCCAGGCGGCAGAGCAGATACCGAAGGGTATTGGTACACCGGAGCTGGCCCCGGTGAGTACAGGCCTCGGAGAAGTGTACCAGTACATCATACACCCCCGCAAGGGCAGCGAAGACAAATACACGCCCAGCGACCTGCGCACCATGCAGGACTGGATCGTACGCCGTCAGCTCAATGGCACTCCCGGTATCGCCGAAGTCAACAGCTTCGGCGGAGAGCTGAAACAGTACGAAGTAGCCGTCGATCCCCGGAGGCTCAGGGCCATGGGGGTGACCGTGACAGATGTCTTCAACGCACTCGAACAGAACAACCAGAATACCGGTGGGGCCTATATCGACAAGAAGCCCAATGCCTACTTCATACGCGGTATCGGCCTGGTCAGGACGCTTGAAGACGTACGCAACATCGCCGTCAGGACCGACCGGGGCAAGGTGCCCGTCTTCATCCGGGATATAGCCGATGTCCGCTTTGGGCACGCTATCCGCTACGGCGCCATGACCTACAACGGCGAGGTAGACGCCGTAGGCGGTGTGGTGATGATGCTCAAGGGCGAAAACAGCAACGAGGTCGTCAGGCGGATCAAGGAGAAGATACCCGTGATCCAGAAGTCGCTGCCCGACGACGTGACCATAGAGCCCTACCTGGACCGCACCGACCTGGTGACCAGGGCCATACACACTGTGCGCAACAACCTGATCGAAGGGGCGCTGATCGTCATCTTTGTACTGGTCGTATTCCTGGGCAACCTCCGGGCCGGGCTCATCGTAGCTTCGGCGATCCCGCTCTCCATGCTCTTCGCACTGGGGATGATGCAGGTATTCGGCGTCAGCGCCAACCTCATGAGCCTCGGCGCGATCGACTTCGGGCTCATCGTAGACGGAGCGGTGATCGTGGTCGAAGCTACCATGCACCACCTGGGACTGCGCAAGTCCGTACACAAGCTCACCCGGCAGGAGATGGACGAGGAGGTGTACCAGTCTGCCGCGAAAATACGGAACAGCGCGGCTTTCGGCGAGATCATTATCCTGATCGTATATATACCGATCCTCACGCTCATCGGCATAGAAGGCAAGATGTTCCGTCCGATGGCACAGACCGTCGGTTTTGCCATACTGGGGGCGCTGATCCTCTCGCTCACCTATATCCCGATGATGTGTGCGCTCCTGCTACCCAGGACGGCGGGGCACAAGGTCAACTTCAGCGACCGCATGATGCAGTTCTTCCAGCGCATCTACAGGCCGCTCCTCGAAAAGGCGATCCGGCTCAAGGGGCCGATCATCGGCGGCACGGTCATCCTGTTTGCACTCTCGGTACTGTTGTTCAGCCGCATGGGGGCGGAGTTCATACCTACCCTGCAGGAAGGCGACTTCGCCTATCACTGTATCCTGCCGCAGGGGAGCTCGCTGAGCCAGAGCCTGGAGACATCGATGCATGCTTCGAGGATCATCAAGGCATTTGACGAGGTCAGCATGGTGGTGGGCAAAACAGGTACGGCAGAGGTCCCTACGGACCCGATGCCGCCCGAAGCCACCGACCTGATCGTGATCCTGAAACCGCAGAAAGAATGGAAGGCCCGCAAAAGCTATGACCAGCTCGCCGACGAGATCAATGAAGCGCTGGAAGTGATCCCCGGTGTATTCTTCGAGAAAAACCAGCCCATCCAGATGCGCTTCAACGAGCTGATGACCGGTATACGGCAGGATGTGGCGGTGAAGATATTCGGGGAAGATATGGACACGCTGATCGCCTATGCCAACCGCGTAGGCGCTGTCGTACAGACCGTACAGGGCGCTACCGCCCCGCAGATCGAGCGGGTAGGCGGCCTGCCGCAGATCAATATCGAGTACGACCGCACACGTATCGCCAACTATGGCCTGAGTGTAGAGGAGGTGAACGATGTCGTGAGCACCGCCTTTGCTGGCCGGAGCGCAGGTGTGGTCTTTGAAAATGAAAGGCGCTTCGACCTGGTGGTACGGCTGGACAGCACTTACCGGACCGGTATCGAGGATGTCAGTAACCTGATGATACCGACCAATACCGGCACGCAGGTACCGCTGTCGCAGGTAGCCGATGTGCAGTTCAAACTCGGGCCGGCGCAGATCAGCCGCGAATCGGGCAAGCGCCGGATCGTAGTCGGGTTCAACGTGAAGGACAGGGATGTAGCCAGCGTGGTGAACGATATACAGGACAGGCTGGACAGGGAAGTGAAGCTGCCGACCGGCTACTACTTCACATACGGCGGCACATTCGAGAACCTGCAGGAGGCCAGCAACCGGCTCATGATAGCGGTCCCTGTAGCCCTGCTGCTCATCTTCATGCTCCTGTACTTCACCTTCGGCTCTCTCAAGCAGGCCGGGCTGATCTTCACAGCCATACCCATGAGCGCCATAGGGGGTGTAGCTGCCCTGCTGCTCCGGGACATGAGCTTCAGCATCTCGGCGGGTATTGGTTTCATTGCGCTGTTTGGCGTCGCCGTACTCAACGGGATCGTCCTGATCGGCACATTCAACCAGCTGAGGAAAGAAGGCTATGCCGATGTCCTGGAGAGGGTGCTGGAGGGTACGAAGATCCGTCTTCGCCCGGTACTGATGACCGCTACGGTAGCCAGCCTGGGCTTCCTACCGATGGCGCTGAGTACAAGCGCAGGTGCAGAGGTACAGAAGCCACTGGCCACGGTGGTGATCGGGGGACTGGTATCCGCTACCTTCCTCACACTCTTTGTGCTGCCACTGCTCTACATGGTCCTGGACCGGGGACTGCGGATCAAACCCGGCCCTGGTATGAAGGCTGCAGCGACGATCCTGCTGCTGGCAGGGGCCACTTCTGCCGCCACGGCCCAGTCTTCACGGCCCATATCCCTGGACGAGGCCATCGGGATAGCGGTGCAGAACAATGGCGGTATTGTATCCAGGGACCTGGATATCCGGTCCGCCACAGTGCTGAGGCGCACTGCAAACGAACTGCCCAAGCTGGACTTCACTGCACAACTGGGCCAGTACAACAGTGTGCATTTCGACCAGTCTTTCCAGGTCTCCCAGACCATCCCCTACCCAACGGTATTCTCCGCCAGGAGGGAGCTGGCCGACGCCGGTATCAGGAGCAGCGAGTTGCAGCGGGATATCTCGGAGCTGGACCTCAGGCGCCAGGTACGGAGCTGCTACTACCGGATCATCTACCATACGTACAACAGGACAAAGCTGCAGGAGATGGACAGCCTGTACGTCAGTTTCCTGCAGGCGGCCCGTGTACGGTACAATGCCGGTGACACGAAAAAGATGGATGTCACGACGGCCGAGACTCGCCGGGGAGAGATCATACTGCTGCTGCGGCAGAACGAAGTCCTGCTGGACAATGCCTACAAGCTGCTGCAGGCGCTGCTGAATACCGGCGAGGCATATACGGTAATGATCCCGCCGAGCTTCGAGCCGCTGCTGCTCGGCGCGCTGCCGGACAGCTCTGCTATGTCCGGCCACCCGGTCATACAGGCCGGGTACCAGGAGGCCGTACTAGCCGCCCGGCAACAGCAGTTGGAGAAGGCGCAAGGACTACCCGAGTTCACCCTGGGCTATACCAACCAGTCACTGACCGGCTTCCAGCAGATCGACGGGCGGGAACAGTACTTTGGTGCAGGCCGGCGGTTTCACGCTGCAGGCATCGGTGTGTCGATCCCGCTTACATACGGTGCGACCAGGGCCCGTATGCAGTCACTGGACTACCGCAGGCAGGCGGCCGAATCGGCTGCACTCCAACAGCGCAGGCAATACGATACGACACTGGACAATGCACTGCGCGAATACGCCAGGTTGCTGGACCAGTACGGCTACTTCCGGGATACGGCGCTGCCCAATGCCCGGGAGATCATACGGGCCGCCCGGCTCGGCTATGACACAGGCGATATCACCTATGTAGAATACCTCTTTTCGCTGCAGACAGCGACCGACACGGAACTGAGATACCTGCAGACCATACAGGAGCTCAACCAGTCTGTCATAGACATCTATTCACTCCTCAATCAATAAGAACCACCATGCATAAGCAACTGAAATATATCCATATACTGACCGCGATCGCAACAGCCACCCTATTGCTCACATCCTGCGGCGGGCACAGCGACCACGATCATGGCCCGGCAACTACGGAAGCAGAGACCGGGCACGAAGAAGCGCCTGCCACTATCGCCAGCCTGACCCCTGAGCAGGTCAAAGCCGTCGGTATCGCCTACGGCAGCGTAGAAATGAAAGAGCTGACCGCCACGGTCAAAGCCAACGGATTTCTCCGCGTGCCCAACAACAACCGGGCCAGCGTGACCTCCCTGTACGGCGGTGTGATCCGTACACTGGATGTCCGCATCGGCGACCATGTACGCAAGGGCCAGGTCATCGCGACCATTGCCAACCCGCAGTTCATAGCACTGCAGGAAGAGTACCTGTCCGTATCCGACAGGATCGTATATGCCGGGCAGGAACTGGCCCGCCAGCAGGAGCTCAACGAAGGCAATGCGGGTGCACGCCGCAACCTGCAGAGTGCGGAGACCGACCTGAAAACACTCCGTACCCGGAAAGCCTCCCTGCATCAGCAACTCCGGCTCATGGGCATCGACCCTACTACACTCAGCAATGAAAACCTGCGGGCGGCGCTCCGCATAGAAAGCCCCATCAGCGGTACGGTCAGCAATCTCTTCGCCACCATCGGCAGCTATGTGGATGTCTCCGCACCTGTGGCAGAGATCGTGGACAACAGCCAGTTGCACCTGGACCTGCAGGTATTCGAGCGGGACCTGCCTGCGATCCGGGTAGGCCAGGCGATACAGTTCACGCTCACCAACAACCCGGACAAGCAATACGAGGCCGAAGTGTTCACCATCAGTTCCGCGTTTGAAAACGACAGCAAGACCATACCGGTACACTGCACGGTCAAGGGCAGCAAGGCGGGCCTGATCGACGGTATGAACATCACGGGCACGGTCAGCCTCAGCAATGTACGGTCGCAGGCGGTACCCACGGCTGCGATCGTGAACGCCGACGGCAAAGACTACATATTCGTCATCACCGACAAAACGCCCGAAGACCACCACGAGGAGGGAGAAACACATGACCACGAAGCGGAAGCAGGCGACAGCGGGGCAAGCGACGTCAATACCATCAACTTCGAGAAGATCGAAGTACTGAAAGGTGTGACCAACCTGGGCTACACGGCCATCACCCCGGTCACGGATCTGCCGGCCGATGCGCGGATCGTAGTCCAGGGGGCCTATTTTGTCAACGCCAAACTGGTCACACCGACCGGCCATCAACACTAAAAAAACCACGCTATGGACTGGCTCAGGCTGTACCTGCCCCTGTATCTCTTACTGTACCTGCTCGTCGCTTTTGTGCTGCCCAGCTATCGTACGTACCGGCAGACCGGGATCAATCCCCTGGTCTTCGGGCGGTCGGACAGCGCCCACGACTATACAGGATATATCATGAAGCTCCTGGTCGCCGGACTCGGGGCCACTGTGCTGCTATACGCCTTCGGCGGGCGCTGGTACAGCTACCTGACGCCTATACCCTACCTGGATCACCGGCCCCTGCAGATCGCGGGGCTGGTGATCATACATACAGCCCTGATCTGGGTGAGCATAGCTCAGTACCAGATGCGTACGAGCTGGCGCATAGGCATCGATGAGCGCCACCGCACTGCGCTCGTCACCACCGGGGTCTTCTCCCTGAGCCGCAACCCGGTCTTTCTCGGGATGCTCCTCAGCGTATGGGGACTGCTGCTGATCATCCCGAGTGCTGCGATGCTGGTGATCAGTGTAACGACCTGGGTCGTCATACAGATCCAGATCAGGCTGGAAGAGGAATTCCTGGCCAGGCAGCACGGCGATGTGTACCGGCAGTATAAGGACACGGTGAGACGGCTGATATGAACGCAGAGCCCGCGACGGATCACCCGCATTTGCAATTGTCGCCAAAACTCTGTATCTTAATTAGATAGGCCTGCCTGATCTACAGCGCAGTGTGACGGACTTAAACCCAAGACCGACCCTCTCACAGGGACATCGTGGTCACATGGCAAGCTGATAGCGGGTGCTGCGGCCTGCGCCTTCGGCTTGCAGCGCGCCTTTTTGCGCCAGGTCCTGCAGATCACGCGTAGCAGTGGCTTTGGATACTTTCGCGATCGCGACGTACTTGCGGGCGTTCATACCACCCTCAAAACCACCCGGGCCCTCCACCCACATACGACGGATCGCTTTCAGTTGCCGATCAGTCAACTGCTTTTCAAACCTGTCGAAGAAGCGGGCTTTTCTCAGCGTGAAATCTATCAATGCCTCTACCTCGGCCTGGGCCTGCAAGACCGTCCGGACGAAATAACCGACCCACGGGGTGATCTCATTGGATCGCTGGGCTGATTCCAACGCCGTATAATACGCTTTCCTGTCTGCTTCTATGGTAGCGGACAGGCTCAATAGCACCGGACGGACGGCGCTCTGCGACAAGGCTTTTTCCGCTATGGCCCTCCCGATGCGCCCGTTACCGTCCTCAAATGGGTGGATAGTCTCAAAGTACAGATGCGCTATGGCCGCCCGTACAGGGCCCTCCCTGATCTCACTGTCACCTCCCGGCCCCGTAGCGTTAAACCACCCGAGAAACCGGTCCATTTCTCCCGGAACCAATGTGGAGGGCGGCGCTTCAAAATGAACTTTCTCCCTGCCCATCGCTCCCGAAACGACCTGCATCGACTCCTCATGCGTTCTCCATGCCCCTGCCTTCAGGCCGGTAGAGTTGCCTTCCATGACCATATCATGCCACGCGAAGAGCATTTCTTGCGTCATGGGTTCGGCAAAAGTCTCACGGACTACTGCCATCAGCCGGCCGATCCCGGCGGCCCGTTTGTCATGCACAGGCAATTCCGGTACATACAATCCCATCTTGTTTTTGATGGATGACATCACATCGCGACGGCTGAGGTATTCTCCTTCAATCTCCGAGGTCTTGACAGCCTCGGAGACCATGACCTCTATCAGGGTTTCCACCTGCAGGTCAGCCGGGAGCGTTTCCAGGATCCCTGACACCCGGCCGGACCGGCCTGCGAAATCCCAGAGCCACCGGTCGGCATGCTGCAGATCGTATGTGAATACGGGCCAGTCCTCTTGTTGCCAATTGTAACGCATGAGCCGATTAAGTTCTCTAATCAACTCAAATATACATAAAATATGAGCCAATTAAATAACTTAATCGGCTCATAAGTCTCACACCCGCTGCCTCTTTCACAAAGGAGTCATATTAAAAAGCACGTAAAGACTTACGTCCTTCTATCCGAACCCGTATTAACAAACAGCGACCCAGACCTGCCGCAACACCCTCCTCCATCCCGATCCCATAACAAAAAAGCTGGCGGGCCTTTGCGGCGATTATTTGAAAATAGTTGCGATTCTTCGAGACCTTCAGCCCAACCGTATGAAGCCAACTACAGTGTCTGTACACAATAATTCCTGTCCGCTCCGGCCATTCAAATTAATACTCTTTATATTTGAAGAAAAATAATGTGACTATACCCGGAAACCAAGTTCTACAACTCCCCTTAAAATCAACTATGAAAAGAAAACAACTGTTTCTACTCCTCGCGGCAATCACTTTAGGCTATTGCCTGCCTGCTGGAGCACAGTCCCTGGAATGGGCGAAGACGATGGGATCTACCCGGTTCGACGAAGGTTATGCCATCGCGGTGGACGGTGCAGGTAATGTATATGCCACGGGTATTTTCGAGCGTTCGGTCGACTTCGACCCGGGACCGGGCACAGTCGAGATGAGTTCTTTCAACAATAGCCGCGACGTGTTCGTCTGCAAGTTCAATGCCGGCGGCAATCTTGTATGGGCGCGCCAGCTTGGCGGCACGCAGTGGGACGAAGGGCGCGGTATCGCGGTGGACGGATCTGGTAATGTATATATCACGGGCTTTTTTGAAGGGACTGCGGATTTTGATCCGGGAGCCGGTACATTCAACCTCACTTCTGCAGGCAACCGCGACGTGTTCGTCTGCAAGCTCAACAGTTCGGGCGGCTTTCTCTGGGCCAAACAGTTTTCCGGTACAGACCAGGATCAGGGCACTTCGCTGGCGCTGGACGGCTCCGGCAACGTGGTCATAGCCGGCAGCTTCCGGAGTACGGTGGACTTTGACCCGGGAGCCGGTACATTCAACCTCACTTCAGGCGGTATCTCCGACCTGTTCGTCTGCAAGCTCACCTCCAACGGTACTTTTGCCTGGGCGATCCGCGTAGGCGGCACTTATGCGGAGTGGGCATCAGCGGTCAAAATGGACCAGGCAGGTAATGTGTACGCAGCGGGATGGTTTGCGGGACAAGCTGACTTCGACCCGGGGGCAGGCACTTCCATTATGGACGTGAAGGGTAGCCGCGATGCTTTCGTACTCAAGCTCAATGCTACGGGCAACTTTGTCTGGGCACGCCAGATAGGCGGCTCCGGCGCCGCCGTGGAGGCGACCTCGCTGGTGCTGGAAGGCAACAACAATGTATACCTCACCGGCTTCTTCTCCGGGGCGGCAGATTTTGACCCGGGAGCCGGTACGACCACACTTTCCGCTGCGGGCGCTACGGACGCATTTGTAGTCCGGCTGGATGCTTCCGGCAATTTCGGCTGGGCCCGCCAGGTAGGCGGCTCCGGCTCTGACCGGGGCTGCTCGGTAGCCGTAGACCCACAGGGAAGCCTGTTTGTCACCGGCTATTTCCAGAATACAGTCGACTTCGATCCGGGCGCAGGGACACGCAACCTTAGCTCTGCGGGCGGGCTGGACATATTCATCCTCAAACTCAGCTCTGCCGGCAATTTTTCATGGGCGGGCAGAATGGGTGGCACGGAAGACGATGAAGGCTTTGCGATCGTCTCCGACGGAGCAGGCAATATCTACTCGACGGGATACTTCAACGGTACGGCCGACCTGGATCCCAATAACGGTATCTCACAGTATTCTACCAAGGGGCGGGAAGATATCTATATCCACAAGATAAATCCGCAGGTGACCAGCACCCGGGAGCTGCCTATCGATACCCGTATCACGATAGCGCCAAATCCGTCAGACGCGGAGACCCTCGTCACGTTTGAGCGCGTGCTGACAGATGTGACCATAACGATCTATTCGATCTCCGGGCAACAGGTAGCCTCGCTGAGACCAGGCACTACGGATCGCGTAGCGATCCGTACAGAGGACCTGGCAAGCGGTACTTATATCCTGCAGATCCGCTCAGAGGACAAAGCCTCGTCCGTGAAGCTGGTCCGGCTCTGACCGAACTCCATGAACTGACATATATACCCCCTGGACAGGCCGTACAGATCTTGTGCGGCCTGTTCCTGTTTTACCGGGCTTCCTCAGCGCCCTTTGTCCGACCTGTAGAAATAAATAACCAGCATCAACGCGGCCTCTCCGCCCGGATTATACGGCACATGCGGCAGCCGTCCGTCGAAGAACAGGCTGTCCCCCTCTTCCATGAAGTACGACCGGTCTCCGATATGGTAGTTGACCTGGCCCCTGAGCAGGTACTTGAACTCAAAGGCATCGGTCGTCACAGGCCCTCTGCGCGCGCCGGGCGCCAGGTTGAGCAGGACCATATCTACCGGCATTTCGCCGAACAGACGTGTCAGGATCTGCTTATATACGAATCCGGCCGTATCCTGCTCCTTTTCGATCAACTGGTATGTATCCGACCGTACCAGCAGGACCTGCTCGTCGTCCTGCGCTTCCAGCTCTCCGAAGAAAGAAGAGAGATTGAGTTCCAGCGCACGCGCGATGCTGAGAAAGACCGGCATAGACGGGATCGTACGCGCATTTTCGATACGTGACAGCAGCCCCTTCGTCACGCCAGCCCGATCCGCTACTTCCTGCAGTGTCGCATTCTGCGCCTGCCTGCACAGCCTCAGCTTGCGGGCCATCCGGGGGAGTATCTGTTCATTCATCGTTTGCGGTATTTACGGTAAAACTATAAGGCAGGTTGATAAATAGTAAACCGCGCCTGCACAATTAATGTACACTTCATCTTCCCGATCTATACAGTAAACCTGGCCCGTCTACTTTTGAGCCGTTGAAATAAGACACCATACAACACATTGACAATTACCCGGTTACGCCCCTACGGAGCAGGGACTGGCTATGCATTTTCCGGACACGGGCATCCCGCCCCCTATGCATCGCATTTCCCTGGCGGGGGTGGATATCCGGCCAAAAGTATACGACGCCAATCATCCCGTAACCTACCAAGCACTATAAAATCTACAGTATGAAAAATGCTACACCCTTTTGCTCTCTCACCGGCGCGACGATCTTGCGAAAGATCCCGCTCCTCTTTTGCCTGGCGCTCCTGCCATGCCTGGCGAAAGCACAGGGACAGGTCATCCGGGGTACTGTCCTGGGCGACAACCTGGAAGCCCTTATCGGCGTGAGCATATCGCTCAAAGGCACCCAGGCGGGTACGACTTCCGACTACGACGGCAGGTTTTCCATCAGTGTGCCCAATGGAGGCGGTACGCTCGTATTCAGCTATATCGGGTATCTCCCGCAGGAAATTCCTGTCAGCGGCCAGGCCGAGCTGAATGTCGTCCTCCAGACAGACCACAAGCAGCTCTCTGAGGTCGTCGTCACGGCGCTCGGGGTGGAACGCGAAAAGAAAGCCCTGGGATTTGCCGTACAGGATGTGGACGGCAGCGAAATGACGGAAGCCCGCGAGACCAACCTGGTGAACGCTCTCTCCGGCAAGATCGCCGGTGCGACCATCGTCAATGCTCCTTCAGGCGGCGTCGGCGGTTCGGCCAGGATCACACTCCGCGGCGAATCATCCCTGAACATCAACAAGAACCAGCCGCTCTTCGTCGTAGACGGCGTACCTATCAGCAATGATATATACGGCTCTTCGGGCCGCAGCCACCTGGAAGTGGACTACGGGAACGCCGCAGCCGAGATCAACCCCGACGACATCGCTTCGATCTCCGTACTCAAAGGCCCCAGCGCCACAGCACTCTACGGGTCAAGAGGAGCCAACGGCGTGATCCTCATCAAGACCAAGACCGGCAAAGGACGCAAGGGCATCGGTGTATCCGTAAACTCCGGGATCACCTTCGAAAACCCGTTGCGGATGCCGAAATGGCAGGATGTATACGGCCAGGGCAACAATGGCCAGTTTGCATTCGCCGACGGATCAGGCGCCGGTATATCGGACGGTGTGGACGAAAGCTGGGGCCCAAGGCTCGACGCAGGTCTCAACACCCCCCAGTTTGACTCGCCGAGAGATATAGGCGGATTCAGAGGCGGTGATCTCAATGCACCGGAAGGCAGTACGATCCTGCCTACGCCCTGGGTATCGAGACCGGGTAATATCGACGAGTTCTTCCGAACAGGTACTACTTATTCCAATAACATCTCCATCACCGGCGCCAATGACGCAGGAGATTTCCGCCTGTCCATGACCTCGCTCAACCAGCAGGGTATGGTCCCCAATACCAACCTCGACCGCTACAATTTCAACCTCAACGCAGGCTACAAGCTGACCGACCGGCTCACAGCAAGGGTCAATGCCACCTATATCAATACCAGCAGTGACAACAGGCCGGCTATCAGCTACGGTACGGAGAGCCTCATGTACCTGTGGATCTGGTACGGCCGCCAGGTCAATACACTCAACCTGCGCGACTACTGGATGCCCGGTCTCGAAGGCGTGCAGCAGTTCAACTACAACTACAATTACCACGACAACCCCTGGTTTACGGCCTACGAAAACACCAACGCACAGCGCAAGGACCGCCTCCTCGGCAATATCACGCTCAACTACCGCTTCAGCCCTTACCTGCAGCTCATGGTGCGTTCGGGTACGGACTACTATTACGATCTGCGCCCCCGCCAGCGCGCGTTCAGCACGCAGCGGTTCCCCTTTGGCAGCTACCGCGAGGAGTCGATCCTCTTCAACGAGCTGAACACAGACTTCCTCCTCTCCTATAACCGCTCACTGGGCGGCGGCCTGTGGGACCTGGAAGTATCTGCGGGTGGCAACCAGATGAACCAGAAACAGAACTACCTGGACCTGATGGCTCCGCAGCTTTCCATCCCCGGCATCTACAATTTCGGCAACAGCCGGGTGCAACTGGAATCCAGCGCTGCCCGCTACCAGAAACGCATCAACTCTCTGTACGGATTTGCGCGGCTGGGATACCGCAGTATGATGTATCTCGAGGTCACGGCGCGCAACGACTGGTCCAGCACACTGCCGCTCACCAACAACTCTTACTTCTACCCGTCTGTCTCTCTCAGCGGTGTGCTCAGCGAGATGATGACCATGCCGTCCTGGATGCCGTTTGCCAAAGTACGCCTGAGCTATGCCCAGGTCGGTAACGACACGGACCCGTACAACCTGATCAACTTCTACAACTACGGCACGGCATGGGGTAGCACACAGACTGTTTCCGAATCCGGAGCGATCTTCAACGCTGACCTGAAACCGGAACTGCTCAACTCCTTCGAAGCAGGTGTAGACGCACGCTTCTTCAACGGCCGCCTCGGGGTGGACCTTACATTCTACGATACGAGAAGTAAAAACCAGATCCTGCCGATCACCATCTCCAACGTATCCGGCTACAACACACGGATCATCAACGCAGGAGAGATCAGGAACCGGGGTGCAGAGATCATCCTGAGCGCCACGCCTATCCGCCGCTCCAATGGCTTCAACTGGGACGTAAGGCTCAACTGGGCGCGAAACCTGAGCGAAGTGATCGAACTGGCTGAGGGTGTAGAAGCTTATACACTGGCCGAGCGCAACGGTGCATACGTACAGGCCCGGGTCGGCGAACGCATGGGCGCCATATACGGACAGTCGCTCATGAGGGTAGAGGACAAAAACAGCCCGTACTACGGCCAGGTGATCCACTCTACATCGGGCGTACCGCTCACGGGCACAGAACTCAAGTACCAAGGCAACTACAACCCGGAATGGATCGCAGGTCTTCAGAATGCCTTCTCCTACAAGGGTTTTGACTTCTCCTTCCTGTTCGACATCCGGTACGGCGGTATCGTGGTTTCCCGTACCAAGACCATCGGCAGTACTTCCGGGCAGCTCGAAGAGACGCTCTTCGGACGTGAGAACCCCATCGATGGCTATGACCTGTCCCTGCCAGGCAATGGTATCATCGGCGAGGGTGTAGTACAGAATGCAGACGGCAGCTATCGCCCCAACGACATCGTGATCACTTCGCGCAACTGGCACAACCGCTATTACAACCGAAGCAACGTGGAGGTAGCGAAATACGACGCATCGTTCATCAAGCTGCGCGAGGTGCGCCTGGGATACACGATTCCGAAGCGGATGCTGGGCAACCTGCCGTTCCAGAATGTCAAGATCGCTGTGGTCGGACGCAACCTGCTGCTCTTCACCGAGAACCCGCACTTTGATCCGGAAAGCGCTTCCATGTCCGGCGGCACGCTGCAACCAGGCATTGAAGATATGGCTTACCCGACGGCGAGAAGCATCGGTATCAACCTGAGCTTCAACCTCTGAAACCCGATACGTCCATCATACTCCACATCCAAAGAAAAAAGATCATGAAAAATAAACCGATCCTGTCGTTCCTCTGCCTGTTCGGTCTGGCGCTGATCATCGGCTCATGCGACAAGAACTTCGATGAGGTCAACAGAAATCCCAACCAGCCGGAGAACGTCACACCCGATCTCCTGCTGCCCAACATCATACGCGGATCCGTCAACACATGGGCCAACCTGGGCTGGAACTACGGCAACCTGGTCATGCAGTATTCGTCCAAGATACAGTTCACCAGCGAAGACCGCTACGAGTGGGGGCCGCAAAGCACTCCTTGGAACACTTACTACTCCCTGCTGAGAGACGTGAAAAACATAGAACTGCTGTCGGCAGCAGGTGAGCAGAACAATTACCTGGGTGTAGCGCTGGTCCTGAAGTCATGGATGTACCATGTACTGACCGACTGCTACGGTGATATCCCGTATTCGGAAGCGATCAAAGGCAAGAGCGACGCCATTTACTTCCCTGTCTACGACCCGCAGGAAAAGGTATACGAAGGCATCCTGGAGGACCTGAAACGCGCCAACGACCTGCTCGGCAGTTCCAGCGAAGCGGTGAGGGGGGATATCCTGTTTGAAGGAAACATACTCAAATGGAAAAAACTGGCCAACTCCCTGCGGCTGCGCATACTGTTGCGCCTGAGCAAGCGGATCGACCCTTCGGCGGCCATGCGGGAGATACTCTCCGACCCGACCGCCAACCCGGTCTTCCAAAGCAACCAGGACCAGGCTGCGCTGCAGTACCTTCCTACTGCTCCCAACCAGTGGACGCTCTATACAACCCGTTCGGGTTCGTATGACGAGATACGCATGAGTACGACCATCGAACAGGCGCTCAAGAGGCTGGACGACCCGCGACTCGGTGTTTACTTCCAACCAACTACCAACTCGGGTGCAGGTACGGCGGGTGAAGAAGGCGACTACGCCGGTGTACCTAACGGGCTCAATGACGAAGAGGCCCTGCAGTATTCTCCGAGCGGAGATCCGACCAAGGGCGGCTCCAACTACATTTCACGCGTGGGCCTGATGTTTGCCTGCCTGGCCTGCGACCCGCTGGCCTCGCCTACTGCTGCGCAAGGCATCATCATGACCTATGCCGAGTTGCAGTTCATACTGGCCGAAGCAGCAGAGCGGGGTTATATCTCCGGCGACCCCGGGGCCTACTATCTCAATGGTATCCGTGCTTCCTTCGACTACTATACTACCCGAGTACCGGCAAACTACGGTATACAGGTCACCCCGCCGGACAGCTATTTCACACAGGCCGAGGTAGAGTATACCGGCGATACGCAGGCTAAGCTGCGTAAGATAGCCACCCAGAAATGGCTCGCACTCTTCTTCAACGGCCTGGAATCGTGGTTTGACTGGAAGAGAACAGGTATACCTGAGATCATACCCGGTCCGGGCAATGTAAACAATGACCGCGTACCAAGACGCTTCATCTACCCGACCTCCGAGCAACTGCTCAATGATGGCGCTTATCATCAGGCCGTACAGCGCCAGGGAACGGACGATATGAACACACGTGTCTGGTGGGACGCACAGTAAGTAGTTTTTTCAAGGACCACCGTTCATAAAAGGGGGCGGCAGGTGTGATGTACAAGTTTCCGGGAAGCGATACAATCACCTGCCGTCCTTACTTCAAACCCTTTTAACTCCCTTCATCGCCATGCGTATTTTCTTCTGCTGCCTCCTGTCGATACTGTGCTATGTGATCGGTACAGGCCAATCGCTGCCTTCGCCATCTGCGGAACGGTATTTCTGGGATCGCTACCAGTTGCCGGGTAAGGCTGCCAACCAGGTCAATGCTCATCTGCAGGCGCCCGCGGCAGCGGCGATACATTTTCCCCGGCAGGCGATGACTGTACCGCTGTGGCAAAGCCGACCGGCCACTGACCTGCTCGCATCGGTGTTTCCTTCGTTCAAACCCGGAGAGACCGGGTTTACCTGGGAAACAGGTATCCTCTACCACCTCGACCATCCGGCGGAACTGCTCTGGTTCCAGGAACAATCTCCCGCTACGGCCTGCCTGCCTTTTTTCATAGGTATATCTGGCGACAGGCTCTATGCCGGGCTGGGCCAGGACACGATCTGCCTGGAGATCAAGCTCGAGATGGGCTGGAAAGAACGCTGGACAGACCTGGTAGTCACCGGGACTGACCGGCAGCTCAGTTTCTTTATCAACGGTCAGGAGAAAGGTAAGATCGATCTCAGCGCCCTGAAGAAGACCTGCTGCAAGGCCCCGCTGCATGCAGCGCATTACACAGCCGATGAGCCCTATATGGTCTACGGCGATATCGTGAAATGGCACAGGCACTACGACAAAGCCCTCTCTCCTGCCCAGGTGACCCGGCTCTGGGAGATGCGCCAGGAGCAGATCACCGGAGGTATCCTGTACCCCGGCCGCTTACACTGGGTAGTAGCTCCCTACCTGCACCTGGTCACTCCCCGCGGCGTATCGCTCGCATGGGAGTCGGACCAGCCGGTATCCGCCTGTATCTATTACGGTACCGAATTGCCCCTGACCAGGCGCACTTGCGTGGAGTCTGCGACAGAGACCATCCGGCAAGCTACCCTGAACGACCTGCAGGCGGATCAGTCCTACTTCTATGAAGTCGTACTGAAGACACCCGCGGGAGATTCCATCCGCAGCGGCGTGCAGACTTTCCGCACAGCGCCCGTACAGGCCCGCCCATTCTCGTTTGCCTGGATCTCAGATACGGAAGCGAGGCCTTTCATCAACAACCGTACGGTCTCTATGATCTGGGGCGAACGCCCGGAGTTCATCATCAACTCCGGCGACCTCACGGACGGCGGCAAGGCCTGTTGCAAATATGAATTGACAATGGAGTATTTTCAGGGCATCCAGGCGACGGCAGGCCGCATCCCTTCCCTCACGGTCCCGGGCAACGGCGAAGATGACCTGCTCTGGTACAACCAGTATCATGCCTATCCGGGAGACTACTACAGCTACGAATACGCCAACGCAAATTTCTTCATGCTCAACAGCAACGATCAAAAGGGTCTTCAGCCGGGTGGCGCTCAATACGAGTGGCTGCGCAAAGAACTTTCCCGCACGACCGGCCGCTGGAAGATCGTCGTGCTGCATCATGCACCCTACTCCTCCGACGAAAACGACTACGGCGATACCTGGAAGACCCGATCTGCGGGCGGAGACACCCAACTGTTTGCCCTGCGTGATCTCCTCGAATCACAGGGTGTACACCTGGTCCTGTACGGGCACCTCCATATCTACGAAAGAAGCCGTCCCATACGCGGCCAGGCATTTGACCCGGAAGGCACGGTATATATCACCGGTGGCGGAGCCGGCGGCAACCTGGAGGACTTTGCACCGACGAGGTCGTGGTTTACCGCCAAGACTTTCCGCGGACATCATTACTGCATGCTCCATGTCGATGCGGGTTCTCTGACCATCCATGCCTACGACCTGGAAGGCCACCTGATCGACACACACACCATCAACCGCAAACCATAAACCTCCCCTCGTCATGAACAGAAGAGAACTCATCCAACAGCTTGGCCTGACAGGAGCTGCCGCACTGGCCGCCCCGCTCCTGCCCGCAGCACTGCCGGCTTCTGCCAGCAGGGTCCTGCGCATAGCGCATATCACGGATGTGCACATACAGCCTGAAAAAGGAGCGCCTAAAGGCTTCGAGCAGTGCCTGGCCCATATCCAGTCACTCAGCGACCCGGTAGACGTCATCTTCAACGGCGGAGATTCCATCATGGACTCGCTCAATAAGGATAAACAGCGGGTAACCCTGCAATGGAACCTCTGGAAAAGCATCCTTCAGCAGAACTGTTCGCTGGAAATGGTCCACTGCATCGGCAATCACGACGTGTGGGGTATCGGTCCCAAGGGCGACCCCTTCGCAGAGAAAGGATGGGCCCTCGATGCTTTCGGCCTTGATATGCCGTATTATAGCTTCGATCGTGCTGGCTGGCATTTTATCGTGCTCGACGGAACACAGCCCAGGGATGGGAAGTGGTATACCGCAAGGCTGGACGAGACCCAGATGGCCTGGCTGAAAGAGGACCTCAGGCGTACACCGGCCGGGCAGCCCATACTGGTCCTGTCACATATACCCATCTTCTCCGCTGCGGCCTTCATGGACGGCGACAATGAGAAGACAGGCGACTGGACCGTACCAGGCGCGTGGATGCACATCGATGCTCGGGAGATCATCGAGCTGTTCTACCGGCACAAAAACGTCAAGTGCTGTATCAGCGGCCACCTGCACCTGGTAGACAGGGTAGACTACAACGAGGTCACCTACTATTGCAACGGCGCCGTGAGCGGCTCCTGGTGGGGAGAAAAACCCTATCACCAGACGCCCGCCGGGTATGCCGTGCTCAATCTCTACGCCGACGGCAGCGTCGAGCGGGAATATATCTACTACGGGCTTTACGATTGATCCTATGTCACCGGCCGTATCCGCTTTCTCCCGGCAGAGCTGTTTGCCGCTGCTCTTCTGCGTACTATGCTTGCACATGGCTTGTATGCACAGATCCGCTCCGCTGCACCTGAGGGAGAATACCGGTGAGGTATCGGCAGTCTGCCAGGTATCTGCCGGGCAGATCTACGGAACTGACCAGGGGCGGCTGCTCGATAAATGGAGGTTCATCCCAGGAGAGGATACAGGCAAACTCCCGAAACATCCGCGGGCCGGCAGCGCCTGGCAGGAGATCACGATTCCTCATTCTGTTGAACTGCCGGACCGGGCGCTCTGGTATGAGATGACCTGGGCGGACACTGCCGCACAATACCTGTCCATCCGGGCCGATGACGGCGCCCAAGTCTTTCTTGATGGTAAAAGGATAAGATGTGAGGATTGGCCAGGATGGTACAGGATCCCCGCAGGCTCCGGCAAAAGGATATTGCAGGTACGTGTCCTCAACAATGCGATGTCCGGCGGGCTCAAACAGGTGTATACGCTGCCGGATTCTGTGCTGGACAGTATATCTCACAGCATATCACGGCATATATCGGCACACAGGCTGGTCAACCGTGCCTGCCAGTTACTGCCGCCCGAATCCCTGGCATCGGTCAACTGGGACCGGCCCTGCGAAGAAGTCCGCAACCTGCTGGAAATAAACATGCTGTTGCCCCTGGCCGGTGTGCCTGCCTTTTCGCATGCACCCTACTGGCGCTATATCGACGCGGATACGATGGAACTCAGTTTTTATACAGACACCCAGTGCAGTGCAATCGTACAGATCCGGGAAAGTCATAAAAAGCGGTGGCAGTCAATCACCGCTCCGACATATCAATCCACTTCTCACAAGCATCGCCTGTATACTGCGGCCTGGAGTGATACGATCCTGTACAGGCTGATCCTGGGTGGCAAAGCAATAAGCCCGGAATATACCCTGGTCAGACCTCGACTCACCGGCAAGCGGAGCATAGCTATATGGGGCGACTCCCAGGGCGGATGGGATACTTTCCGGCATATAGCCGGGCTGATACACAGCCACGGTCCCGATCTGTATATCGCCCTCGGCGACCTGGTCGCAACCGGCAACAACGGTATCCAATGGGTGGAGTTTTTCCGTGCAGGCGCTCCCCTGATGGCACGGCGCCCCGGTATATTCATTCCCGGCAACCACGACTATGACGGGTATTACGATACCTGGGAGCCCCGGATGTTTGCCTCGTGGTTCAGCGGAAATAAGGAGCCTCTTTTCAGGGCGCTCTCCCTGGGTGATATCCGTATCCTGACGCTGGATCCCAACGCCAATTTCCCGGTAGATCTAGACACTGCACAAGCCAGCTGGCTGTACCGGGAGCTGCAGTCCCCTGCCTGGCAACAGGCGGCCTGGCGGATCATAGCCGTTCATCAACCGGTATATGCACAGGGATGGCCGGGCTACCACGGCGAGCCGTGGCTTCAGAAGCTGATGGATACACTTGCGCCAAACACCCTGCCCGACCTGGTACTCTCAGGTCACGCACACGATTACGAGCGGCTGCTGGTACGCGATCCACGCCAACCGTGGATGCAGATCGTCTCCGGGGGTGCAGGAGGAGGGTTGGAGCCCGCCGGGCAAAGTGCCTGGCCCGAGATGGACAGGATCATAAAAGCACATCACTTCGTCTTGCTCACTTTCGAAGAAGATGCCTGCCATGTGCGGGTATATGACTTGCAGAATGAGCTCATCGATGAGATCCTCTTCCCCAAAAACAGGACAACACAACCGATTCAATCACCAGAAAGAAAACACTGACATGGATATACAACTCGCCGTATTCGATATCGCCGGCACGACTGTAGAAGATCACGGAGCCGTACAGCGCCACCTTCAACTGACCCTGCTGCAGGGCGGTGTGGAGCTGCCCTACGAAGATGCATGCTTCTGGATGGGCTATCCCAAGGACGAAGCCATCGCTGCGTTGCTCTCCCGGTACCGCGGCACAGAACTCAGCCGCGAGGACGGGCTGGTACAGGACCTGCACCGGTTTTTCCTGGACAATATGGATGCCTACTACAGGGAAAGCGATACCCTGTCGGAAAAACCCGGAGCCGCCGCACTTTTTGCCGCGCTGAAGGACAACGGGGTATCTGTTGCACTCGATACAGGATTCGGCCGCAGTACCGGTGAAACGGTGATCGGGCGCATGGGCTGGCTCGAAAACGGGCTTGTAGACCTGCTGGTCACCAGTGATGAGGTAGCCCAGGGACGTCCTTTCCCGGATATGATCTACCTGGCCATGCAAAAGCTCGGGGTAGCGTCTACAGACTATGTGGCCAAGATCGGCGACACCAAGTCCGATCTGCTACAGGGTAAAGCCGCCGGATGCCGCTATGTGATCGGGGTCACTACCGGGGCTTTCGAGCCCGCTGAACTGGCACAGTACCCCCATACACACCTGGTCGGCCAGTTGTCCGAGATAGCGGGTATCCTGGGCCTCTGAAGGCCCTGTCTATACCGGTTTTTTTTCATACGTTTCATAGAAGTCTAGCTTGGCACCGGCGATGAAAGCATCCCGGTGCTTTTCTCATATATGCAGGACCGGCGCTACCGGGGCGGGAGGTGTCGGTGTCGGGTTCTCCCTGCTGCGCTTGCGGGCAAAATACACCATCGAGAACAGGACCAGCAGGACACCGCCGGCAGATAGCACGTACCCGGATCGCAGGAAGAACTGCAGCCAGCTCAGGTCGCCCTGGCCGAAGTTCTTGTAAAACACCACGCCCACACTGCCGAGGTACCCGAACGAATCCGCCAGGTAGATCATGAAGCCCGCTGTTCCAGGCTGGCGGAAAGCCGCCATCAGGCGGTCGAAAAGTACGCTGTTGAACGGCACATAAGCCAGGTATAGCCCCAGGCCCACCAATGTCATCCACAGCGGGGCCTGCAGCATGCCCTGCTCAAACATCCAGTTGCTCACGCCGCAGAGCAGCACACCGGCCAATATAAGCAGGTGAATGGCACTGAGTGCACGATGACTGTTGCGGATCAACACCAGAGAGGACATCATCACCAGGATACAGAGCGCTATCGGGAGCTCGGTGGTCGTGAAAATCGCGGCCTGACCGCCATAGCCGAGCGACTGCCAGATCTCCGCAGAGAAGTTGTCGCGGAAGTCTCTGTAGGCAGTCAGCAGGGCATACAGCAGGATCAGTACGATCAGCCCCGGTGCAAACCGCAAGAAGGCGGCCACCCGCTCTCCACCTGTCATGGAGCTGCGATGTGACCGCTCCTGTATATCTTTCTCATCGGGAAACGGCAGGGACGCCAGTATCCAGATAAACAGCGCCAGCGGCGGCAGGAAAAGTAACCCGGTGAGCAATGGCATCCAGTACTCGCTCACACCCTGCAGTATCAGCCACTTGCCAACCGTCTTTACGAACCCGGAACCGAATATGAAACTGACCGACAGCCCGGCGCTGAGTATCTCCGTAGTCCGTCGCCCCTCCAGGAAGCTGAAAACCATACCCCACACCATACCCAGCGGTAGCCCGTTGAGAAAGAGGAATGCGATGTTCCACGGAGCCGGTACCAGCGCAAACCCCAGCCAGGCAAGCGCCGCCAGCAGCACCATGAGCAGTATGCCACCTGCACGCCGGGCCGGGCTCAGTTCGGAAATAATCTTGATACCCAGGAACTTGGACAAAGTATAACCCAGCACCTGGGCAGTGATAAGCAGGATCTTGTAATCGATCCCCCAGAAAGACAGGTCCTCGAAAGTGGCAACCGCAAAAGGCTTCCGGAATGCATACATGCAGGAATAGGTACAGAAGGCCGCGGTCATCGCCGTAGCGATAAATCCCGCCGGGTGCATACATTTTATCCTGCGGCCGAGCGCAGAAGAACTCCCGCTGCCCGGAGCCATCAGGCCTGCAGGCTGCTGAACCTGGATGCGCCGAGCTCCTGTACCGGCCATTCGCCGCGTACGACCCGGTCACACAGACCCATCGAAAGCGTCATTCCGGCCCCGCCTACGGCGCCGATCAGCACTACGCCCGGGCTGATCTCCTGCACGACCGGCAGACCATCGGCAGATCGGGCGTATACCCCGTGCCAGGTGGTCTGTATCTCTACCCTGTCCAGCACAGTGAGGTGGCGCAGGTAGTCGAGTATGGCCTCATTGATCTCGGCCCGGTCAAACGGGGTGATGTCATCTCCGTACTCGTGTGAGTCACCGATCGTCAGCTCACCGGTATTGTGCTGTGTGAGCAGGATATGTATACCGTACTGTTCCTGGACGGGCCACAACTCGCGGAGGCGATCGCGCAGTGCCGGCAGTGATGGGCAGGTCTTGAAGGATGCATAATGCAGCAGGGTGAGGTCGCCGCAGATGGTAGGCCCGAGTTTCCACCCATCAGGCATCGGATAGGTCCGCATCATCTGGAGCTTGCAAAGCCGGATGCCGGCATCCGAATAGAGATCGGGAAACATATTGCGGATCTGTACACCGTTGCATACATAGACCTGGCCGGCCTCATACCTTCCCTTTGCCGTGATCAGCGAACGACCTTCCACATACAGTACCGGCTCGTGATAGTGCGTCTCAAGTGACGCCTGCCCCTCCAACCAGCGCTGGATCTTGTAACAGGCTTCTACAGGATGTACGGTAGCGTCTTCGCGACAATACATAGCCAGCCGGAGACGCTCCATATGCGGTACAGCGCTATAGGCACGGAGCGAATCGGCGGAGACCAGCTCGCAGTGCATATCCTGGCCCGCCTGGCCGACAAACTCCTCCAAAACAGACGCACCGGCATCTTCATAGGCCAGGTGGAGCGACCCGTTGGCATGGAAGTGGAACCCGGCAAGCTCCGCCATCTCCTGCCAGAGTGATCTGCTGTGCAATGCCGTGTCGCGCCAGAAGCCTTCGGTCTGTCCCGAAGGCCAGATAAGGCCGAAGTTGCGTATGCTCGCTTCGACAGGTGAACCGTTGCTCTCAAAGAGGTGTACACGGCGGCCCTGCCTCAGCAAAGCTATACACACTGCCATACCGACAATACCGCCGCCGACCACGGCTGCATCCAGTTGATATTCCGTATCCATTGTAGCAGATTTATCTCTGCCCAAAAGTAGGCCAACAGGGCGCAAAGCCAGCCCGCCAGGCCATTAAGTCCGTATGAAGATTTGATTAAATAATCTGTCATTAAATATGTAAGTAACTGGTATACAATATTATATATTCCAGTATGCCGCAGAGCCCGGCTACAGCGACCGTCCTGCTTCCTATTTTTGGGTCATCGCATATTCAAAACCATGAACTCATGCAGCCAGAACAAATCCCCGGCGGCCCCGATCTGCGCACGGAAGGCGATCTGAATATCAGCCCGCTCCGCAGTTCTTACCAGGATACAGCAAACGCAACGGCCCGTGAATGGCTGGACCGGGACGCCGACGTTTTCTTTCACCAGGCGTTGTCCACTCCCTGCCTGCAGGTAATCACGGAATGCAGCGGCAGCAGCTTCACGGATATGAACGGCAGGAGCTACCTGGATTTTCACGGCAATAGTGTGCACCAGGTCGGTTTCGGTCACCCCCATGTCGTGAAAGCAATACGCGAACAGATGGATACATTGTCCTTCAGCACCCGCAGGTATACCAATCGACCTGCAGTACTGCTGGCCGAGAAACTCGTATCGCTGACCGGAGGGCATCTCAGCCGGGTACTGCTGGCGCCGGGCGGAACACTGGCCATAGGGATGGCCATCAAGCTGGCCAGGATCGTGACGGGGAGGTTCAAGACCATTTCGCTGTGGGACTCATTTCACGGAGCTTCGCTGGATGCCATCGGGATCGGCGGCGAGGCGATCTTCCGTCATTCGGCGGGCCCGCTGATGCCCGGCGCACTGCACGCTCCTCCGCCCAATCCCGGCGAATGTCTCTGGGACTGCAGTGGGACATGCAGCCTCAAATGCGCCGGTTTTATCTCTTACCTGCTCGAGAAAGAAGGCGATATAGCGGCCGTGATCGCTGAGCCTGTAAGGGCGGCGCCCGTCATTCCTCCTGCGGCGTACTGGCAGCAGGTCAGAGCGGCATGCGACCGGCACGGGGCGCTGCTGATCTTCGACGAGATACCCAACGGGCTGGGGCGTACAGGCACGATGTTCGCATACGAACACTACGGTATCCGGCCCGATATACTGGTGCTGGGCAAAGGCCTGGGCGGCGGCATCATGCCACTTGCAGCTATGATCGCCCGCGGAGACTTCAACGATCACCTGAGCCATACCGCGCTCGGGCACTATACCCACGAGAAGAGCCCGGTCGCCTGTGCCGCCGCCCTGGCTGCGATCGAAGTCATCGAATCTGAAGACCTGCTCCGGGCCGCCCGCGAAAAGGGAGCCTATCTCCTGGATGAGCTGCACCGGCTTCAGGCGGTCTATCTGTTTATCGGCGAACTACGCGGAATCGGGTTGCTGGTAGGAATAGTGATGTCTGTGCCTGGATCCGGTGAAAAATGCACGGAGAGTGCGGAGTTTGTGATGTACGAATGCCTGCGCAACGGGCTCAACTTCAAGATCAGCCAGGGCAACATACTTACTCTCGCTCCCCCGCTTACGATCTCTTACGAAGAACTGGATCAGGCAGTGGCCATCCTGGACCGGGCGTTCGGCGCATGGGCTGCCCTGCGCTAGCGGCCGCGATAGGTCAGCCTGCGCCAGATTCCCTCAAGTGGTCCGTAGGTCCTGAATCTCAACCAGGCAGTGCTGAACAGCACCTGGCATACGAAAAGGATCAGCACCCACCGGAGAAAACCGCTGGGACCCATAGTCCCTGCCCAGCCCAGGCCGCAGCCGGTGAAAAGGAACATCCCCATAAGGGACTGCAGGATATAATTGGTAAAAGCCATCTTGCCTACAGGCTGCAGCCAGCTCAGCAGGCGCGGCCAGTAACTGTACATCAGCGCAAAAGCACATACATATCCGATAGCCGTAGCAGGCACACTGAGTACATAGAAAAGACTCTCCAGCAGTCCCGGCCATTCCGGGAACCATACGCCATCCGTCGCATAATGGGCGAACGGAAGTCCGAACAGTAAGCCGGGGATACCAAGCAAAAGTACGCCCCTGGCGAAAAAACGGCGGCGCGAAGCCAGTTCAGTATACCACTCTTTGCGGGCTGCCAGGAGCCCGAGCAGGAACATGGCAAAGACCTTGAACATACGCCCTTCTTCCAGCAGCATGCCGATCCGGTAGAAGATGCCGCTTGTATTCCATTTGAGATGCATCAGGTACCCCCCGGTAGCATTGTCGGTGACGATCTGGTCAAAAGAGAGTCCCATGAGTTTGTCCAGTTGCATAGCGACAAGATAGGCGGGCATACCGAGCGAGAAGCCCGGATTCAGCATTTTGGCCATATCGAGCAGCAGGGGGAGCAGCCAGAGTCCGACGATCCAGCGGATCAACGTCCGGTCACGCAGGTTGCGGAAACGGATCAGTACAAAACCCAGCAGGGCGTAGAGCAGCAGGATATCTCCTGTCCATATCAGCCACAGGTGAATAGACCCAAACAGGCAAAGCCAGGTCAGCCTGCGGCGGAAAAACCGTAGGCCGTCCTGCCCTTTGGCTTCTGCATGTCGCAGGAAGAGGTAAAACCCCATACCGAAGAGCAGGGAGAAGATCGAGTAAAACTTGCCGTGTACCAACCACTCGTGCATCCAGTCAATCCATTCGTCCAGCACGGGATGCGCCAGCGCCTGCTGCTGTTCGTCGGAGAGGAACACATAGAAGGAAAAGACCCCCATATTGGCAAAGAAAATGCCGAAAAGCGCAAATCCCCTCAAGGCATCCAGTACCCTGAAACGGCGGTATGCGGAAGAAGTCGTGCCGGGCTCCACGGAAGTGCTCATAGCCGGTATTTTGCTATTGGAAATGTAGGGTTAATTATCCGGAAAACGCCGTTTTGCACCGGGCATGTGCAACAAAAAGGCCCCACGCGTCTCACACCATCTCCGCGTACTTGGAGATCAGGTCAGCGATCTGCTCCTGGCGGAACGGCTTGTACAGCAGGTCCTCTACACCGAGTGCACGGATCTGTTCACGCACATCGGGCATGATGTCCGCCGTGAGGAATACGATCTTGCTGCCGGGTTTCATCTCGAATATCCGCCTGGCCGCCTCATAGCCGTCCATCACAGGCATGTGCAGGTCCATGAAGATCAGGTCATAGTCCTTTTCTTCCACGCGGTCTATGGCCTCCTGCCCGTTTTCCACCACTTCGACATGGACAGGATACTTCATGAGTATCTTCTCGAGCACGAGACGGTTGATGCGATTGTCTTCTACGATCAGTATCTCCATACCCCGGTTCGACAGCTCGGGCAGGTAGGTCTCCTGTTCCAGCGAAGGAGCCCCATCATCTTCGGAGACAGGCAGCTTCAGATCGAACCAGAAACGCGATCCTTTACCCTGCTGAGACTCCAGTTCTATACTGCTGCCGTACAGTTCCACCAGCCTCCTCGTAATGGCCAGCCCCAGGCCTGTACCGCCGTGTTTGCGGCGCGCGCCAGACCATACCTGGGTAAAACTCTCGAATATGCGCTTCTGCTCCCCGGGCGCGATACCTTCACCGGTGTCGGTGACTGCAAAGCGCAACAAGACATTGGAGTAGGCTTCTTCCAGTACCTCTACCGTCAGCGCTATCTCTCCCTTCTGGGTAAATTTGACTGCATTGCCCAGCAGGTTGGTCAGGACCTGGTTGAGCCTCAGCTCATCTGCGAGCACGCGGGCGGGTAGTCTTGGGTCTACCTGCAGCCTGAAACGCACTTTCTTCTGCTCGGCCTGCTGACGGAATATCCGCTGGAGATCCCTGAAGAGAACACGCAGGTCTACCTGTGAAGGATTCAGTCCTACATTGCCCGACTCCACCTTGCTGAAGTCAAGCACATCATTGATCAGCGCCATCAGGCTGTCGGCAGAGAACCGGAGGCCTTCCAGCAGGGGACGCTGTTGCTCCGTAGCCCCCTCCATGAGCAGATTGGATATACCTATCACGCCGTTGAGCGGCGTACGTATCTCGTGGCTCATGGTCGACAGAAACTCCGACCTCGCCCGCGATTGTTTCTCGGCCAGTTCTTTGGCCTGTATGAGTTCCAGTTCGACTTCCTTCTTCTTGGTGATATCCATCATCACACCCCGCACCCATTCCGGGCGAAGGTCACCGTTGTGTACAGCTACCCCGATGATACGTACCCAGGAGGAGCTGCCTCCCCGCGCCCTGTGCTGCAGCTCGATATCGAAGGGTTTGCCGTGCCGGACGGCCCGGTCCGTATACATCTGCAGTTTGTGCCAGTCGGCCTGGGAGAAGAGTTGCCCCAGCAATGCTACATCGATCTCGGTCTCCGGGTCCACGCCGGTAATAGAATAAAGCTCCCTGGTCCAGAAGAACTGGTCGCTGTCCACGCGGTATTCCCATCCACCCAGTCGCGCGATCTCCTGGCTCACGGCCAGTAGCTGGTTCATGCGGTCCAGTTCCGCACGGGCCGACTGCAGCAGCGAGTCCTTGTACCTGGTGTCAGTGATATCCTGGATCAGCTGCACGATACGGCGATCCTGGCGGCTGCCGTCCCACCACTCCATGCGCATGAGCTGTATCCTGAACCAGCGTTGCCGGTGCGGCCTGTTGTCGTAGTATTCGATCTCTTCAGCGCCCCCGGTCTCCAGCAGTTGCAGCATCACGGTACGGAACCGTTCCTGCTGCTCGCGGATCACTTCCTCCAGCGGCTTATTGATGACCAGCTCGGTCGGTTCCTGGAGCGATCCCTCGTCACGGGCCCATATATGGGTGACATGAAGTGAGGCATCCCACACCAGTACGATATCGCCCACCGACCTGAGCAGGTTCTCTATCTCGCGGGATACACGATCCCGTTCGGCTTCGGTTTCCTGGCGTCTCAGGCGGCGCCGGTACAGCAGGATGAGGTTGCCTGTACTGGCCAGTATAGGTTGCAGATCTTCATAGAGATCGCTTGTATACCCACCTTCCTTACCGGCGAGGCCGATCAGCCCGATCATGGCTCCATCCTTATACACCGGCATGCCTATAAAGGATGCCGGTACAGGCGCTCCCGGGAACAACCCGGCGCCGCTCCTAGGGTCGGAGGCGGGATCATCGGAGATCACGAAAGAGCCCGTACGCACTACTGCGCCGAGCAGCGAATCCATATCCACGAGCAGTATACCCCGACCTTCGTCTGTACCGTCGCCGGGAGCAGGAGCGCCTTCAGGGTAACTGACAGACTGGAGTCTCAGGGAAGATTGCGTCGGATCATCGCCCACCAGTTCGGCGATACACCCGTATTCACTCCCTGTCAGTGCAGTGATGACTTCCAGCAGGCCGTCAAATGCTTCGTGGATATTGTCTTCCAGGTGAAAGTGGTCCTGTATCCTGTTGATCGCTTCCAGGAGATTATGCTGCCACTGCAGCCGGGCACGCATCCGGAGCTTCTCGGATGCCCTCGTGAAGCTCAATATCCGGAACGCATGCTGCCCGTCCGGGTAGTAGGACCAGGCATGCAGTTCAAATGGCTGGTCTACCCCCTCCGCAGTCTTCAGCTCCGGCTTGAATACGAAGGAGGCTCCGGGCGTCTTCAGCGTATCGAGCGAAGCCAGGACAGAAGTCCTGAAGGACTCCGAAAGCAGGGACTGCCAGGACAGCCCGCAGAACCTGTGCTCCTGCCAGCCCGTGTCCTGCTGAAGTGTGGGATTCACGTAAATGCAATGACCAGCCGGATCGAGACAAAGAATACCGTTGGGCGCTGTGTGGAACAATGCCTGCAGATGTCTCTGGATACCCGTTCTGTCAACGCTTTGCATCCCTCTGTGGGTACAGCTGCCGAAGGGCAAGAAACCCTGGACAGCTTACAGTTTTTTATGATATGAATTAAACCGGAATGTGAAGTTAATCAATTTCTTTTCCGGGTAAACAGAACCATCCACAAACGAAAAATATTAACATAACCCTGACGATCAGGGCCGTGACAGCTCCCCGTGCCTGAAGCAGGAGACCACGTGGTCATTGACCATACCCACCGCCTGCATGAACGCATAGACGATCGTGGGCCCTACGAATGAGAATCCTTCTTGCTTCAGCGCCTTGCTGATCTGTTCCGCCAGCGGAGTAGCTGCGGGTATATCCTTGCCCGATTCCCAGGTATTGGCCAAGGGCTTGCCATCCGTATAGCGCCACAGGAAATCGCTGAAATCGATACCGCGCTCCCGCATAGCTATCCAGGCACGGGCATTGCCGATGGCGCTGCGTACCTTGGCCCGGTTGCGGATGATACCCGGGTCCTGCAGGATCAGTTCCGCCTTCTCGCCCGAAAAGCCGGCCATCCGCTCCGGGTCCAGCCCCTCGAAGACACGGTAGTACTCATGCTGCCGCCTCAGGATCGTGATCCAGCTCAGGCCTGCCTGCGCCCCGTCCAGCACGAGCTTGGCAAACAGGGCCTTGCTGTCATATTCGGGTACACCCCAGACCCTGTCGTGGTAGTCTACATAGAGCGGATCAGATCCGCACCAGGTACAGCGCACCGTATCGCTCATAGAGATCAGTTGTTGTGTTGACTACAAAGGCCCAAAGCTACTTACTGGCGCGCATAACGGCCAGATACGTTGATCACTGTAATATACTCTCCTCGCGGAATTTTCTCTTCTGCTATGATCCTAAGAATATCATCAAAGTAATCCCAACTCTCACATTTTACTCCCAGCAGGCGCGGGTGGTCGTATCTTTTATTCCGGGAGATCAGGATAAGCCTGAAACAGTCACTTATACTCTTCCTGAGGATATTTCGAAAATATTCCGCCATAACAGTATCTCCCGGCGAGACTGCCGCCAATATTGTCACTTTGTCTTTAGCCATCGTGTATTTTGCCTCCACCGGCGCCGCTGATGTATCCAGGGCGCTTTCTCCCATCAACACCAGGCTATCGCTGATAAACTCGATCGACCGGAAGAGCCGTTCGACATGGAATGCCTGCATTTCCTGCCTCACCCAGCCGTCAAATGCCGCTTCAAAATCACCGAGAGCGGTAGATCTGTCGGAGAAGGAAAACCTGTTTGATTTTTCGACTCTTACATAATCAGAAAACGTATCCGTTCTCGTGTATCTGTATAAGCCCGGTACATCTATCCATTGTTGGATAACCGGTTCACGGGGCTTTTCACAAGCGTTGAAAGACAGCAGGATCAGCACAACAAAGACGGCCAACCGGGTTAACCTCTGCAGGGCCTGATAGTTACTACCCTGAGGTTTAGTTGTATTCATTTGTACCTGTTGATTCAATTCACTGGCGGACATAGCGACCGCGCATCAGCGCTAAAGTAACAAACTCTCCAGCAGGAATCTCCTGTGCCGCCACTATTTGCCGGGCTATCTCCTCAGCCGAAGAGGCCCCGCAGAGTTCACCCTGTATGACCAGGTTGTGGTATTTCCCGCCATCGGAAGATATGGCTGCCAACCGGGCGCAATCGCGCAACAGCCCTGTCACGGGATCCCACTGGTAGGGTATGGGCGTCGTATCGCCCGGACCGCCCTGGCTGAACAGGATATTTATTTCGTTGTCCTGGCGGGTATACCTGAGCTCGATCGGCTGCAGGTCCGGATCCCAGGACAGCTCGCTGACGACCACGACGGTATCATCCAGGAACTCCAGCGAACTGAACAGCGGGAACAAACCGAAATCCATCTCATCGACCAGCCACTCATCGACAAGATCCGCGTATTCTCCTAGGGCCACCTCTTTGCTCACTGGCTCCAGGCTACCGGTAACCAATACCCGGAAGTGATAAAAGGATGTATCAAAGCCGGTATATTGAAAGCGCGAGGGCGTATCAAAACTGGGTTTGGGTTCCGGGTCTTTCTCTTTTGTGCAGGCTCCGAAGAGCACCAGCGTCGACAAGAGCGCAGGAAGCAGGAATCGGATACCGGAACGAAAGTTCGTCGATAAGTTCAGTCGTGTAATGGTCATGAATGTTTCGTTTTGCTATGATAATGATGAAAAAAAAATTTGTGTTTACCGGGCGCTTTTAATAAACCTGTAAATCATAGGAGTGTTGCTGCCAGAGACAATCTTTATATGTAGCACCCCGGCCGGAATCGACCCGTCCAATGGTACCTTATACAGATTCATGTCCTTGTCGCTGCTTAGCGGTACGTTGTAGACCTGACTTCCATCTACCGTATAAAGTGAGATAAAGCCATCATCGGACAAATCAAGATTGTCAAGTTTTATGATGAGGTTTTTCCCGGCCAGGTCTGGGTAACAGGAAACTTGTAAGACATCCTTGCCGGCAATATCAACATCATAGCCCGTATAACAAGTCCTGATGATCCCTGTATGAGGCGCCATATCATCTAATGCCACATGGCCCATGAACCCGGTAGCCGTAGCTGTCCTTACATTGACGAAACGGGTATTCCCTATACGCGCCTCCGTTGAAGTATTGGTAAAATCTCCCCCCAGGATGATATGATCACGCACATAGTATATGTCCCTGACCCTGATATCTGCGGAGCTATCTATAAGAAAGTAGGATACAACATAGCCCGAATCCAGCGTAATCCGGGCCAACCCTTGCCGCGCAGAAGAAACCGAGCCTGGCCCGCTGATAGTCAATATCGGCAAGGCAGCGAAAAAAGTACCGGCCGGCCCGTGGGTGATATCCCAGGTGTCAGAGCTTGTCCGAAGGGGCGCATCAATATGCCACAAGAGCTTCCCGACACTGTCGGTAGCGACAAAAACAAGATGTGGCTTTGTATAGGCTTTAACAATTGAGTTCTCGTAAAGCAGATCACCAACACCCTGGAAAGCAAATATCCGCTGCCCCGTCGTGCTGTCGATCAGCAATTTCTCAAGGAGCAGATCACCTGCAGCGCCGACACGCCCTACCGACATAGTGATCGTTCCAGTACCCGCATCTATCCGCAATGACGGGATACCCGCTGATACCTCCCTGGAAAGCACACCATGCCCGGTGATCACATGGCCGGCACAAGAAGGCCACGGCACCAAAACACTTGAGCCATTGCTGGCGATTATCAATGAATTGTCAGGCCTGCACATCTCGTAACCTATATAGTTAATAAGGTTACCGATGGAATCGAGCATAACCAGGAAGCCTGTAGTAGCATCCTCATCTTGCAACAAAAGGGTGTCCTTATACCTCAGCTCACCTTTACTTGTACCCGAAACATAGACAACTCCTCCTGCAACCAGCATATTGTGGATGGTCAGATCTTCAGCCGCCGCCATTTTATATGTCCAATACTTGTCCCCTGTCTCAAACCCGATATACCTGACATTGGGCGCCTGGCTCTCAAGGATGCGGCAGATACGATCCCTGCCCCAATCCACACTGATCCGTTCGGTTCCTGTCATTTCCCTTAGCATCGGTTCGTCCGCATTGGGGTTAAACTCCTCCATCCACCGCTGGTTGCCTGACCGATACACACTGACCGGTAGCATCTCTCCGTCCAGTTGATAAAACTGGAATCCTTCATATATTTCAGTACCAGTCTCCGGAACTATCCTTACAGAGCCGGCCTGGTCGGCAAGGAGCGCCCCCGGACTATAGTCCTTGAGGAGTATCTGGTTTCTGCAGGGGACCATAGCCCGTTCGCAGGAACCATCTATACAGGTCCTGGAATGATCATAGCATTTGATCCTGCAATACCTGCCGGCAAGATCAACATCGCCCGCGGGCAATACATACCGGCATGCCGACCCGGGTAAGCGGACTGTCCTGTAGTCATCCCCGAGAACCCTCAATGTCTCAGGACAATAATCTATCGTAACGCAAAGCACATTATCATCACATCGCTCATTTAGCATGTATTTGAAATAGAGCAATGCCCCTCCTAACCCTGACAGGTAAAAATCCTCGTATGCGCTCTCCAGGTCCTCTTCCCAGTAAATCAACTGAAATGCATTGATTGACCTGATCCCGGTACAGGAGGAACTGTACCCCGAACCTGTGTATCCTTGCCAAGCGACAGGAAGGCTCCGCAGAAAAGAGTCAAGTGCAAAACTGTCTTTCCTTCCATACTGATCTTCGATATAAGGAATGCCACTCTCTGTAACCCCTGGTTGGCTGTTGCGGCCAGGGGCGAAAAAAGTCTGCTGAACCTGCATCGTTACCGGGCAGAACCTGACCAATACTGACTCATCCAGTCCGCGCGGCAATCTTCGCCAAAGATGACTGAAACGGCCGTCGCCGGAGCTAATGAGCGTTTCGAGCAACATCCTGTACTTCCAGAGTGCCAGGTACCGGCTGCCGATCTTCCTGCTGCCTATTTCGTAGCCTGCACTGCAATACACAGGAATCTCACACCCATCACATAATGGGTCGACCTTTTCAAACGGGGCAGTCTCAATGCTGGCAGTATCTACAAGCTCTCCATCACAATAATCATCCCATAAACACACGCCATCTTCTTCACTGTACCTGCGAAATACCTGCTTTGTGCCGATGCTCAACACAGAGAACCGGACTGTCCGGGTACAGCTGCCGACCAGGACATCCAGCTCATATTCTCCCGGATCGAGACCGCTGATCTCCCAATCCACATATTCTTCGCAGCAGGGAACGGCGCAGGGTCGGCCGTTTAGCCGGGCACTGACCTTTTCCATATCGGGGTTGGCGATTTCCAGAAATGCCTGTCCCGAACCTGGACCGGCACATGCATTTTCAACTTTGAGCAGACGTGCGCCTTTCGAAAATATAGGTGCACGAACCTGTAGTTTACACCCGCGGGCATCAGTCACCTCTATAGACCTGTTTTGTGCCGGCCACTTCTCGGTCGTTATATTAGTCAGTTCCTTGTATTTATAAGGTGGGGTACCGCCTTTCAGGTTCTCGACAAAAAGCCCGCCGCTTTCGGGTGCACATATATGTACAGCGCGTGCTGTGCCTGACATTGATTCCAGGGTTACCGAGTGTTGCATACTGTTACCGCAGTAATCGGTTACAGTGACATCATAAGTCCCGGCAAAAAGTTGCCTGCTGTTATAGACTTCCGGATTGAACTTTATACCATACGGTATCACTCCACCTGAAATCGTATGCGTAATGGAACCGTCATCGTAGATGGAACAAGGATTTTCGGTCTGCACGGATACGGAAAATGGCGCCTGAGGCGCTATGGACTCCACTTCATAACACTGCGAGAGCCTGCATAAAACATCATCGGCTGATGTGACTGTCACACAATAAACCCCAGATGAAAGTTCATCAATTGTGCAGGCGGCAGTGTCCCTGCAAAAACGCTGATTGTCCCATTCGAAATGATATTTTGACGGTGGATCATTGTTACAGGTCTGCAGCCGGATCGCACCATTGGACAGCCCTGTACAGCTTTTGTAGGCATCTCCATGCAAAATCGGAAAATGCAGCGGCCTCAGATCTATTTCTCTTGTGACCGAACATCCATTGGCATCAGTCAGTACTACCATAAACCCGGCGGCGGCAAGCCCGGTTGCATGGTATGGCAGTACCTGTTGCCGTCCGTCTCTCAACTCTACGGTATAGGGTGCATCTCCCTGATCAGTCTCAGCCGTCAGCAACCGGATCTCTCCATCGTGAGCGCTACAGGACGTAGGCAAAACAGACGTATAATCGACCCGGGTAAAATACAACTCCACTTCTTCTATGGTGGCCTTCAGACGCAAGGTCGAATCTTCTGACAGATACAGATCAATATGAAATGTTCCAGGAGCCAGTCCGGTCAGATCAAATGAATAGTCCGTCACCAGAAAAGTCTCCACGTCAGTACTGTCGTTCTCCCATTCTCCTTCGAATGGGAGTTTCACTCCTTCGGGCAACCTGTCCGGATCAATACGAAATAGTATACTGCCACTCTCTTTGCCTTTGCAGGACGGTCTCGTTTCCAGATATACCATATCCTGTCCCTGCAGAAGGCCAACCCAGGATATCAGAATAAGAAGAATGGTTTTTTGCAACACGGGAATTCAGGGCATTCAATCGTTTGTCCGATATCGGCATAGTAGCATGCCCCGGACATTCAGTCACCTCATCCAAGTAAGATACGAAAAAATCCCCGGCCTGCCTAGTCCGGCTCTCCCGTCAGCCATTTTTTGAAGGCGGCGGCGCGCTCCGAGCTCACGATCAGCTCCTGTTCCGCAACAGGCTGCAGCACGACCTTGATACGGCTCTTGGAATGTGTGTACATCTCACGGATCGCATCGATGCGGATGATGAACTGGCGATTGACACGAAAGAAAGTGGCTGCAGGCAATAGCTTCTCCAACTGCTCGAGCGTAAAGTCCACGGGGTAGCGCTTACCCCCGACCGTGACCAGAAAGGTGATCTTCTCTTCCGTGTAAAAGTAAGCTGCCTCCGACTGGTCAATCACCCTGATATGCTGGCCGATCTTCACCAGGAAACGACGCGGCTGGCTATCCTGCCCCTGGTCGCGCCAATCCCTCAGCAAGGCCCGGAAGTCCTGGATTGCAGGTGCTTGTACCCGGCGGAATTTGTCCAGCGCCCTGTCCAGCTCCTCCCGGCGGATGGGCTTCAGCAGGTAATCAATGGCATGGACCTGGAAAGCCTGCAAGGCATAGGCATCGTATGCGGTCGTGAAAACGACGGGGGCCTTCACTTCGGCCTGCCCGAAAATACTGAAGCAGGCGCCGTCTGCCAGGTGAATATCCATGAATACGAGGTCGTGGGGCGCCGGGTCCCTGAAAAAATCGACCGCAGACGCTACACTTTCGAGCACCTGGAGAACCTCGGTGGCCGGATCTGCTTCCACCAGCATTTTCTGCAACCTCCTGGCCGCCGCCAGTTCATCTTCTACCAGGATTACTCTCATGACTGTGGTGATTTGTTGACAAAGGCAGGCGGCAACAGCGGCAGCTCCACCGAGAATACCGATTCGTCGCGACGCACCTGTATACGCTTGCCTGTGAGCAGCTCTATACGCCTGGCTACATTGTCCAGCCCGACGCCTGTCGAAGCTTCCGCCTGCAGCTTAGGCTGCAGGTTGTTGGACACAGTGACCTGCCCTGCCGCCGATTGAATAATATGGATATGCAGCGGCCTGCTCCGCGCCACTATATTGTGCTTGATCGCATTCTCGATCAGTATCTGTATGGCCAGGGGCGGTACGCGCCAGCGGTCGTCGGTGAGGGATATATCACATAGCAGCGCTTCGCCAAACCGCTGCCTCAGCAGGTAGAGGTAGTCCTGTACCAGCCGGATCTCCTCCTCGAGCGGGATGCTGTCCGTCTCCCGGTACTGCAGGATATTGCGGTAGAAATCACTCAGCCGCTCCACGTAGGTCACAGCCAGTGAGGGATCGTCCTCGATGACGCCGATCAGGGTATTGAAACTGTTGAACAGGAAATGGGGGTTGATCTGGGTACGCAGCGCTTCGTACTGCGCTACCGCAGTCTCCCGCTTCATGGCCAGCTCCCTGGCCAACCGGCGCTCACGGGCACGCACCCACCAACGGACGCCTGCAGCCAGCAGGGTCAGCGCGACCAGCCAGAACCACCAGCGCTGCCAGAACGGGGGCCTGATCGTAAAGGACCAGCCTGCCTCCTGCGCACCTTCAAACTGGCCTTCCACGGAGGCCTGTACCCTGAACCTGTAGGTACCCGGCTTGAGGTTGATATAGGCCGCCACCGGCTCCCGCGATTCGCGCCAGGCCGGGTCCGCACCCTCCAGCTTGTAGCGGTACAGCACAGCCGCCGGGTTGTGAAACCACAGGCCATTGAAGTGGAACGCGATGTAGTTCTGATCATGGCCGAGCTCACCGGGCGCCTGCAGGTCCTCCCAGGGCTTGTCTACCACGCGGACTTCGCGCAGTGCTGTGACCGGGCGGAACGAAGCGGGCAACAGGTCGCTGCGGATACTCACCACTCTACTCCCCGAGCCTGCCCAGAACCGACCCGTGCCGTCGATACAGGCAGCGCTGAATGACTCGTCCTGCCCGTACTGCCGATGCAGGTCCGTAGCCTCGAAGACCGACTGGTTCACCGGATCGACGATATCCAGGCCGCCGGGATGTACCACCAGCAACCGGCCGCATTCGCCGGCTACCAGGCCCGTGATCTCCAGCTCGCTCAATCCTTCGGCGAGCCCGATACGCCGTATGCCGCTGCCATCGTAGCTGAACAGTCCCTCCCTGACCGTCGAAAACCAGATATGTCCCCGTGTATCCTCCGCCAGTGCATAAATGGTCCTTAGTTCCGGGTAGTCGCGCATCGGTATATGCCGGAGAGTGCCCTCTTCCAGGCAGACCAGGCCCTGACCGTCTGTCGCAAACCAGACCCGGCCCCTGCGATCCGTAAGCACCTGGTATACAAAGCGCGCTGCCAGCTCCTGGCCACCGGCCGACACCGGGCCCGGTCTCACAGTCGGTCGCCCCGACTTATAGGTCACGTCCAGCCTGCCCGCTCCGCCAAGTGTAGCCAGCCAGCGTGTGTCTCCGGCGCCCCCTATGGAGAGTATACTGTTGTTGATCAGTCCATCCTGCTCAGTCCAGCGCACGGACTGTTCACTGACCGGATCATACCAGTACAGACCTGCTCCAAAAGACCCGATCCACAGCCCGCCCCTCTCATCGATATAAAGGCTGGTGATATTGATATCCGCAGGCAGGCCCCGCACCGGCCTGGCGCTGCGACCGCTGTCCGGGTCCATGTAGTACAGTCCGCGGCCCGTACCCACCATAATACGGCCGTCCGGCAGGGAAGCCAGCGCCTGTATCGCATCCAGCGAGACCGGGTAAGACTCAAATGCAGGCGCATAGGACTGCAGTTTTTTCTGGTTGGACGCTACCCAGAGCAGGCCTTCCCGGTCGCAGAGCAGGTCGTATATCTTCGTAGCGCCCGCCGGGCGCATGTTCGCGCTGACGGGTTCTGCCTTACCGGGCCGGGCCGCATCAGTGAGTATAACGCCGTGATCCCGGGTGGCTACGACAAGCATACCGCCTGACAGGCATTCGAGGTCATCGAGTATACCCCAGGACCAGTCGCTGAAATGCCACGCTCCACCAGTACCGTCGGCTGCAAAGCGGATCAGGCCGTTTTCGTAGGTACCTGCGAACACATGACCGCTGCACTTCTCCCGCAACAGCTTGCGTATGATCAGTGCGCCATCTGAAACGGGCAGCGGTATATGCGACACAGATCGTACACCTGCCCTCAGCATGCAGTGATCGATACCGCGATCCGTGCCTACCCATACACCATCACCATCCGGCGCGGCGATCATAGTATACATATCGTTGCCTCTCAGCCCGTCGGCCTCTTTCCAGTTGTGCAGCTTGCTACCGTCCCAGGCGTAGACGCCCGCGCCATAGGTACTGATCCACAGAACGCCGTCGTCCGTCTCCGCAAAGTCCGTGACCGGGACAGTGATTGACTCGCCGGGAGACCGCCAGATCCCGGGTGGTCTCTGCGGCCGCAGGAGGACGATACAGCCGCTCTCGTAACCTACCCACAGATTACCGGCCCTGTCCTGCCAGATCGCCGTGACTGCACCACTACAGCCCTCTTCCCCGCGTATACGCACCTGGAAGCGCAGGCCGTCAAAACTCCATAGCCCCTGGTCCGACCCGATCCAGATATAGCCCAGGTCATCCTGGTATAGCTTGCTGATCGCCGTATTGCGCAGCTCCTCCGGCAGGTCATAGTCGCGGGAAAATCTTTCCTGGCTATACAGCGCACAACTCTGCACCAGGCAGTACAGCAGGCAGACGGCTATGCGGCCGATGCGGTACATCGTCAGCGGGATTGTACCAATACCAGTGAAACCTTCACCTGGATCTCCTCCGCTATCTTCTGGTGTACGATCCGGGGTATGGCGATCTTGTGCTCTTCCAGGAGTACGCCAAACTGTGCATCCGCCCTGATCTTCTTGTCGGCGACCTTCAGGTCCACCTTGATGATCCGCTCCCTGGCCACACCGTGTACTTCGAGCTTGCCCTTGACACGGACCGTATACTGGCCGTCGGCCAGGTCGACCGGGTCGATGATGCGCCCGGTAAACTGTACGTTGGGGAAGCGGTGGCTCTCCATGTAGTTCTCGTTGAAATGCTCCCGCTGCAGTTCGGAATTGAATCCCTGGAAAGAGGCGACCGGTACCGAGAAAGCAAAAGTCTGCGCCTCCGGTCGCAATAAGCCTTCAAGCCTGGCCGAGCGCGCTTCGATGTGTTCCAGCGGGGCGTCCGACAGGAAATAGACCGATCCCTTCTCTACCTTCCACAAGCTGCCTTGCTGGCCGGGACAGCCGATCGTTGCCGCCAGGGTGAGCAGGACATACCAGACCAATCGATGGATAGCAGCATAGATCATATTGCCGTATAAAGATGCAGAGTTTGCCGCTGAATCAGGGCATTTTTTACGGTGAAGGCCGGGGTCCCGGACATACACGGTCTAATCATTGGGTGCGCCGCGTTCGACCCAGGTACGGATACGGTCGATATTGCAGGCGCTGAGCTTGCCACCGCCCTGCGGCATGGCGGGATACCCGGCGGCATGCGTGATCACCCCGACCAACCGGCCGTTCAACGCTACCTGCTGCACGCCGCTATGCGACCCGAATGATACGCCGCCCGAAGGCAGTACGGCAGAGTGGCAGCCCATACAATACTGCTGAAGGATCGGCTGTACCGTACCGCTATAAGAGACCTGTGTGAGATCGCATTCCGTAGACTCGTCGCACCGCAGGTCACGCGCGCCCTGCATGATCCACCGGGCAATGACTTGTATCTGCTCATCGGTGAGCCTTGCGCGCGGCGGCGGCGGCATTCGTTTGTCCGCACGGTTCTCTGTGATCATTTCGTAGAGATCGCTGCCGCTGAGGTTATAGGCCCGCACATCGCCTGTGCGAATGACGTTCTGATAATCGGCCAACTGTACGCCGTCTTCCCGGGTGATCGCGTCGTGGCATCCCGGTATAGCGCAGTTGGATACGAGTATCGGCAATACGTCCCGGCTGAAATAGGCAGTATCCGGATCACACGGGATACCTGTCCTCGTAGTGTCCCCACCTGTCGTATCGACCGGACCGGGATCTGTCACACCCAGCGGATCGAACCGACAGGAGGACATGGGGAGCAGGGAGAAGCCCAACACTGCAAACAGCAACAAGAATGCTAACCTGTTCATAAACGGCCTGATAAGTGCATTTATGAACGAAAAATAGGGGCAGATCGGATGACCGGCAGCATGAAAATCACCGAAGCAGGAAAAAAACCGGCTGAAAGATACCGGCGCCGGGGGTCACTCCGCTTTGGCCAATGCCTCTGCGAGGTCCGCTACCAGGTCCCTGTGGTCTTCAATACCGACACTGAGACGTATCAGTGAATCATTCAGCCCGTTGCGGATGCGCTCTTCGCGGGGTATGGACCCGTGCGTCATACTGGCCGGGTGACCGATCAGCGACTCTACGCCACCCAACGACTCCGCCAGGCTGAAATAGTGTGTGCCCGACAATACCCGGAAGGCATTTTCCAGGGTATCCACTTTCAGCTCAAATGCGACCATCGCCCCGAATTTCTTCATCTGGGCGCGGGCTATCTCATGGCCCGGGTGATCCGGGAATCCAGGGTAGTGTACATGACGGACCTTGGGATGATCGCGCAGGAACTGGGCTACCTTGCGGGCATTTTTGCAAGCCTCACGGACACGAACACGCAGGGTCTTGATCCCCCTGAGCACGAGGAAACAGTCCATCGGGCCAGGTACGGCGCCCGATGCATTCTGTATGAAATGCAGCTGTTCCGCCAGCTCCGTGGTAGAAGCTATCACCGCGCCAAGCACCGTGTCCGAATGGCCGCCGAGGTATTTCGTAGCCGAATGCAGCACCAGGTCCGCACCGAGATCGATCGGCTTCTGCAGGTACGGAGAAGCAAATGTATTGTCGACGCAGGTCATCACGCCGTGCTGGTCGGCAATCTCACAGATCCGGGCTATATCCACTATACGCAACAGCGGATTCGTCGGCGTTTCTATCCAGATAAGCCGGGTACGCTCATTGATGCGTGCGCTGACTTCTTCCGGCCGCGTCATATCCACAAAATGCGACTTGATACCGAACTTCTCATAGATCCGTATCATGAGGCGGTAAGACCCTCCGTACAGGTCATTGGTAGATATGATCTCGTCGCCGGGTGACAATAGTTTTAGGATAGCGTCCATAGCCGCCAGGCCGCTGCCGAAGCAAATGGCATCCTTGCCGTTTTCAAGGGCCGCCAGGTTTTTCTCCAGGGCCGTACGGGTCGGATTCTGTGTCCGCGCGTACTCGTATCCTTTGTGTACACCGGGTGCCTCCTGTACGTAGGTGGAGGTCTGGTAGATCGGCGTCATCACAGCGCCCGTAGCCGGGTCCGGCTCGATGCCTGCATGAATGAGCTTCGTTGCGAATTTCATAAGAAGTCTCTCTCGGGATTTAAGATTTACGTTTCAGGACGTTCCTGACTGCTTCCGCTACATGCTGCGGACTGAGCCCGTACTTGACCAGCAGGTCCTCGGGCTTGCCGCTCTCCCCGAAGGTATCGCGTACAGCCACCATCTCCATCGGCGAAGGAAGGCGCCTGGCCAGCAGCCCGGCGATCGCATCGCCCAGTCCTCCTGCCATCTGGTGCTCTTCCGCGACTACGGCACAGCCTGTCCGGGAGACCGAGTCCAGGACAAATGTCTCGTCCAGCGGCTTGATCGTATGTATGTTGACCACTTCGCAGGAGATACCTTCCGCAGCCAGCTGCTGGGCGGCTACCACCGCCTGCCACACCATGTGGCCGGTAGCGAAGAGACTGACATCGCTGCCCGTAGCCAGGCAACTGGCCTTGCCGATCTCAAACCGCGCATCCGCCGGTGTAAATATGGGCCAGGACGGTCTGCCGAAACGCAGGTATACCGGTCCGTCGTATTCTGCGATCGCTATCGTGGCCGCCTTTGTCTCATTGTAGTCAGCCGGACAGATCACGGTCATACCCGGCAGCATACGCATCATACCGATATCTTCCAGTATCTGGTGTGTGGCGCCGTCCTCGCCGAGCGTGAGCCCCGCGTGTGATGCGCATATCTTGACATTCTTTCCGGAGTAAGCGATGGACTGGCGTATCTGGTCGTACACGCGGCCCGTGGAAAAATTCGCAAAAGTACCCGTATAGGGAATCTTACCGGCCGTAGCCAGACCTGCTGCGAGGCCCATCATATTGGCCTCTGAGATACCTGTCTGGAAAAAGCGCTCGGGAAACTCAGCCTTGAACGCATCCATCTTGAGCGAACCGAGCAGGTCGGCACAGAGCGCCACGACCTGGCTATTGGCCCTGCCCGCTTCGAGCAGGCCCTCGCCAAATCCGTCGCGCGTGGCTTTCTTGCCGGTGGCTTTTATATCTTGGATATTCATGATGATCAGGAGTGTTGATAGGTAGGTGAATAAGGGTAGTCGCCGAGCGTTTCCTCCAGTTGGGACAGGGCGACCTGGGTCTGCTCCTCATTGGGCGCTACGCCGTGCCATTTGTGGGTCCCCTTCATAAAGTCCACTCCATACCCCATCTCCGTACGCATGAGGATCACGACGGGTTTGCCCTGCCCGGTCAGCGACCTGGCATGATCCAGCGTATCCACGACATCGCTCATGTTGTTGCCGTACATCTGCAGGACTTCCCATCCGAAAGCTTCCCATTTTGCAGGCAGGTCGCCAAGCGACAGTACCTTGTCGTTGGGACCATCGATCTGCTGGCCGTTCCAGTCTACTGTCACGACCAGGTTATCCAGTTCATTATGGGCGGCATACATGGCCGCTTCCCAGATCTGCCCTTCCTGCAACTCACCGTCGCCGGTCAGCACATACACCAGCTGCGGGTCGCCGTCCAGTTTTTTGGCGGCGGCCATACCAGCCGCTACGGACAGTCCCTGGCCGAGTGACCCCGAAGCCACGCGCACACCGGGCAGCCCCTCATGGGTAGTGGGGTGTCCCTGGAGACGTGAGTCCAGTTTGCGGAACGAGGCCAGCTCTTCGACCGGAAAATAACCGCTGCGTGCGAGTACGCTGTACCAGACCGGCGAGATATGGCCGTTGGACAGGAAGAATAAATCCTCTCCCCTGCCATCCATCCGGAAAGCCGGGTCGTGCTTCATGGCATGAAAATACAATGCGGTCAGGAAGTCCGCACAACCCAGCGAGCCGCCGGGATGCCCGCTCTCGGCATAATAGGTCTGCCGGATAATGTCCCGGCGAACCTGGGAAGCAATACGCTTCAGATTGTTCACATCCGTTTTCATGGCACAAATATAGCCAATTGATGTAGCTATCCCTTACCACGCATTTGAAATTCACATATACGGGCAGCACTGATATAAGTAGGCCGGCTATGCCGTACCCGGTATCCTCCTAGAAACAAAAAAGGCTGCCCTAAGGACAGCCTTTTTGCATATATCTTAACTGAAATTAAGCTACTGCATCAGACAGTTTCTTGCCTGCTTTGAACTTAGCTACTGTTTTAGCCTTGATCTTGATCTCTTTACCAGTCTGCGGGTTGCGGCCGGTACGTGAAGATCTGCTAGATGTAGCGAAAGTACCGAAGCCCGGGATCGTCACTTTATCTCCTGCCTTCAGAGCTGCTGTAATCGCATCCAGTGTAGCATCCAAAGCTGTAGCAGCATTCGTTTTAGACAGGCCGGAAGCTTTTGCAATCGCATCTACCAATTCTCCTTTGTTCATGTTCTAGGATTTAAGTGAGTGAACAATAAGTTTGAACGCGACAAATATATATGGGTAAATTCTATTTGTGCAAGTTTTAGGCCCAAAAAATAACGGTTTCAGCCCTTTCGGGCCTCCAAAAGCCAGTCAGAACAGCTATTTTGACATTGCAGGAGACGGAAACACCCGGCCAACGGGCATCCTGGCGAACACTTTTTTACATATATTATTTTATTTTATATATAACTATGCCGACACGCCGGTGGATGAACAGACGCGCCGCTAAACTCAACGCCGGTTGTATAATAGAATGTGAGGGAATCCGCCAAAAGACATTTTTTACAGAAATACTTGTATGTTATATGAACGGGTCGTACATTTGCGCTTCCAAAAGAATAAGGTAAAAGCAAGTACAATGGCAAACCATAAGTCAGCAGAGAAGCGGATCAGGCAGATAGCGAAGAAAAGGCTGCATAACAGGTATTACAAGAAATCTGCACGTACGGCTATCCGTAATCTGCGTACACTGACGGACAAATCAGACGCTGAGAAGTTCCTGCCTAAAGTGATCTCCATGATCGACAGGCTGGTCAAGAAAAACAGCCTGCACCGCAACAACGCATCCAACCTCAAGAGCAAACTGATGAAACACGTGGCCCGTCTGGCCTGAACATATATAATCCCTTGAAACAGAGAAAGCCGCTCTCCGACAGAGGCGGCTTTTTTTTATATCCCTACCCAGCCTCCGGGCAGGGCATGTACAATTCAAAAAACTCTACCTATTTTCGCCCGGCTGCTGCAGCGGAGCATATATACCGCGGCAAGGCCCCATCACCGGATACTACAACCAAGCCATGGTCGACTACAACCCCAAAGACTGGTTTACTTTTATCTTCCGGTTTCACAAGGCCGATACATTCCGCAAACTGCTGCCGATGATCATGGCCATCGCGGCCTACTCTGCACTGGTATCCTATCTCGAACTCGAGTACTGGAACCTCAGCCACAACTCACACCTGCGCAACCTGCCCACGCTCCACAGTCTTATGGGTTTTGTCCTGTCGCTCCTGCTTGTATTCAGGACCAACACCGCCTATGATCGCTGGTGGGAGGGCAGACGACTCTGGGGCCAGCTGGTCAATGCCAGCCGCAATATGGCGATCAAACTGCAGGCGGTCCTGCCCGCAGGCTCCGAAGACAGGGCTTTCTTCCGCCGGATGATCCCCAACTATGCATTCAGCATGAAAAATCACCTGCGCGGACAGTTTCGTGCTCCGGAGCTGGAGGGATTGGACGCAGCTGTACTCAACCAGGAGGAGCATGTCCCCAGCCAGATCGCTGTGCAGATATTCTCCCGTATGCGCGGCCTGCAGTCGGAGGCGATCATCTCTCCCCAGGAGATGATCGTACTCAATGACGACTTCAAGGTCTTTTCGGATGTATGCGGTGGGTGCGAGCGCATAAAGAGTACGCCCATCCCCTACTCCTACAGCGCTTTTCTCAAGAAGTTCATCTTTGTATACGTCATGACCATGCCCTTCGGGTATGTATTCATACTCGGCTACCTGACCGTACCACTGGTCGCTTTTGTATTCTACGTACTTGCCAGTCTCGAGCTCATCGCAGAGGAGATCGAAGATCCCTTCGGCAGCGACCCCAACGACCTACCCTCCGAGCGGATCTGCAAGACCATCCGCAAGGATGTGCATGCGATCCTGCACTGAAAAAGCCTCCTCGTTCGTTTCCGGTAAAAAAAAGTGCTGCCCGGAGGATGATATCTTCATCATCCGGTGCACTACAGGATATACAAACCGCCGGACACCATGGTACAAGCAGAAACGTCGCCTGAAACGCTCGCAGGCTCTTCGCGCGAGGTCTTTTTCGAAAGGCTCTACCGCTCGGCCTTCCCTTCGGTAGCACGCTATATCAGCCACAGGGGAGGCAGCCTGGACGATGCGAGGGATATCTTCCAGGATGCCTTGATCATCTACTATGAGAAGACCAGGGACCCCGGATTCAGGCTGCAGGGTGCGCGCAAAGCGTATATCCTGGGTATAGCGCGGCACCTGTGGCTGCGGCACACGGCTGCTGCGAGGGACGGGGAGCCGCTGCCGGAAGACCTGCCTGCAGACATCGCAGAATATCGTGAACCCGGCTACGGGCGATTGCTGAAGCTGCTGGAGACCGGCGGCCGCCAGTGCATGGAGTTGCTGAGCGCCTGGTATGGCGAACGGATCACCATGCGTGAACTGGCCCGGCGATTTGGTTACCGCAGCGAGCGGACAGCTACCGTACGCAAGTTCAAATGCCTGGAAAAACTCAGGCACACCGTACAACACACATCCACCAGCTATGAAGACCTACTGGACTGAAACGGAAAAAACCGAGCGGTTCCTGCTCGGGCTGATGGATCAGGGCGAAGCGCTGGTATACGAGGCCAGGCTGCTGACTGATCCGCAACTACGGGAGCAACTGGATGCTCAGCGACAAACCTATGCGTTGATACAGGCCTATCACCGGCAAAAGCTGAAACGTGAAATAGCGGCCGTGCATGAACGACTTTTCAACCGCACGGACTGTTCCGGCTTCCGGGAACGCATTCTCCGGCTCTTTAAAAAACAAATGCCATGACACAAGCTCAGATGGTACCTATGGTCATCCACAGCGATGGCGCAGGAGAACGGGCATACGATATATACAGCCTGCTGCTGCGAGAGCGCATCATCCTGCTGGGATCGGGCATCAATGACGCTGTTACCAACCTGGTCGTAGCCCAGTTGCTCTACCTCGACCACCAGGATCCCGGGCAACCGATCAGTATGTATATCAACAGCCCGGGAGGCCAAGTCTATGCCGGTCTTGCCATCTACGATACGATGCAGATGATCCGCGCCCCGGTGTCGACCGTAGCCGTAGGCGTCACTGCCAGTATGGCCACAGCATTGCTATGCGCAGGAGCACGTGGCAGGCGGTTTGCCCTGCCGCATGCCACTGTCCACATGCACCCGGCCGGGGGTGGCGCCCAGGGCTATACGGAAGATGTACGCATTGCCACCCGGGAGCAGGAACGCCTGCAGACCCAGCTCTTTCACCTGATGGGGCGACATACCGGTCATCACTGGCAGGAGATAGAGACTTACTTTACCCGCGACAGGTATATGAGCGCACCCGAGGCCAAAGATTTCGGTATCATCGACGAAGTGCTGGGGGATGCGAGCGACGTGGTCGTACTCGACAGGCCGGAACTCCGTATGCAGCTATATGGCGGGACCGGAGCAGCGGCAGGCCCTGATGGCAAGGGGATTCAGCCGGAATAAGGAGGGGCCGTCATCAGGCGGTGCAGCTCCTGTACAGTACGCCAGTTGCGCGTGGTCCCCCTGACGCGCAGCTTTTGCTCGAAGAAATTGTTGCTTAGCTTGCTGTCGCCGTACCCGTGCGGGCAGCTGAGACAGATCTCTTTCCCCGACAGGACAAATTCCTCCGGCAGATACGGCGCGGGATCAAGCGCATCCGCACGGGATCGCTCCGGCTCCTCCGCGAGAAAGGTGACGTAGAGCTTCTTTGTATCCTCACCGGACGTTTTGAGCAGCGGATTGGATGCCAGTACCCGGGCAAGTGCAGCAGCTGTCCGCATGATCACCGTCACCTCAAAGCCGTATCGCTCCCGGATAGCGGTCTCGATGCGCTGCCGCCAGAGATCGGGGTCCTCTTCATCCGTGTCGAAGATCACATTGCCGCTCTGTATATAAGTCTTCACCTGACGCATAGCCAGCGACTCGCAGAGCGTCTTCAGGTCCGCCATCAGGATCTTTTTCTGGCCGCTGACATTGATCCCGCGCAGCATGGAAAGATAGACTGCCATATAAACTTTGTACTTAAAATTCAACCAAGCCTACAGGACACCGGGAGCTACTTCGCTCACCTGGCATATACAAAAATATCCATCAGGGATATCAGAAACAAGCACATATCCCAATGGGCACAATCCGAAATGATATTTTTTACCCGCCGAAACGATAGGACACCCCCAGCCTGGAGCGCAGGCTCCCTCCGTCGAACCTGCGCTGGAAATAGGGGGCCAGCTCAAAGATAACGTGCCAGCTGCGATCGGCCAGCGGTTTGTACCGGATACCCAGGTAGACCAGGTATCCGTCCAGTATCGGCTGCTCGGACGAGGGGTTGGCCAGGTTGAAGGCGATACCTGCACCGAGGTACAGGTTGGATCTCTGCTTCCGCTCGAAATTCCACATACCGGCCAGTTCCATATCCATATTGCGAAACGCCGTGTTCGTCGCGATGCGGTAATCTCCCCAGAATCCCCTGTCCGGGTCGGAACTCACGGATACCAGTGACTGGAACGGGTAGTAGGCCAGCGCCACCTGTGCCTGGGTAGCGGTCGTGTAAAGCAGGGCTATGGCTATCAGTGTGTTGCGCAACATAGTCTTTCGTTTTTTGCGTATGGGTAAATACATGCAGTTACCCGTTAATCACGGTTCCAGGACCGTAATGGTTTGGCAGGAACGGGCAGAAAAAGTAGTTTATCTACCTGATCGTGCCTACTCTTTTTAAAATTGTCCCAAAATGCGTATCTTGTAAGGATAGGCTCCTCTGAAAGAAAAGACAACTTTATCTCTCCCTTTCGTACACAGAGTTCGTACTGAAAATTGACTATCGGTTATACCGGGTTATTCCTTAGCTCTGCTACCGCCTTCCTCCTTCTTACCTCTGCTGTCTTCTTCCTGCAATGCAAACAGGAAAAAGAACAGGTCAACTCCCGCTATGTACATGTCCCTTCTGCTTTCAGTATCCAGCGAGCAGACACAGTTATCCACTTCTACAAGGTCACACAGGGCGGTAAAACAGTCGTCACTGCCGCCGAAGCGGGACGATAGCGATATAGAGCAGGCGCTGATACAGGGATGTCACCCGAACAAGGCGGCGACAGCCTGTCTATCGCCCGGGAGGTACACTTCACGGAAGCGGACAAGGTGGTACTCAGGAGAGTCAATCTTTTGTAGTTCCCGCTACTCGCAGCCTTTTCACAAGGTTTTTTACTAAAAGCCACCCGATCAGCAACGTACTCAGCGCGACGGCGGCACGGCCGATATAATCGCCCCAGCAGACATAGAAAGTGTACCCGGTGTTCATCCGCACTTCTGCCCGCAATGCTGCGGGCTCATCGTAACGGGTAGGTTGATGCAGATCGCCCCGCTGATCGATGAAGCCGCTAATCCCTGTGTTGGCGCTGCGGGCTATATCCCGCCGGGTCTCTATGGCGCGAAGTGCACCGAACCGCAGGTGCTGGATATGTCCCGGAGTGAGGTCCCACCAGCCATCATTGGTCATGATCAGGATCGCCTGCGCCCTGTTGCGGATATAGCCGGTCACATACTCCCCGAATATGGACTCGTAGCAGATGACCGGCGCTACGGTATCTCCCTTCCAGGCAAATACCCCACGATCTTCCTGTGTACCCAGCCCGTCGATGGTGCCGTCCAGCCGCTCGATCAGCGGCCGCAGGAAGAAAAGTGCCTCCTTGTATGGAAAGATCTCCGGTCCGGGTACCAGCTTGGACTTGAGGTATATATCCAGCAGGCGGCCTTGCGGGTCTGTCGATATAGCAGCATTGTAAGCCTCCCAATAGATCGTACGGTCCCCGCGACGGCTCTGGCGCAGATGTGTACGCTCCGGCATATAGTGCGGAAATACGCGGTATGCGCTGAGACCGGTGACAAGGCACAGATCTGTATACTCCTGCGTCAGATCACGTACGATGGTCATCTCCCGGTAACCGTCCAGTGCATCGAGGTCAATCCCCTCAAATGCCGTCTCCGGGAAGACCAGGAAACGCGTCTGAGACGTCAGCAGCGGGGCAGCCAGTTCTGCATAACGTACCGCCTGCTCCGGCCCGGGCACGGTGAACTTCAGGTAATGTGGTTCGTAGTTGGGTTGCACTACGACCATCTCCGTAGTACGGCCACGGGGTGTATAAGAGCGGTAGATCCATACCGATACAAGCAATGGCAGAAGAATCCAGGCGGCCAGCCAGACGGCCAGCGGACGCTTCCAGGCGCCGGACTCCTGACGCAGCCACAGCAGGCTGAAGAGCAGGACATTGGCCACCAGTATCCATAGAGAGCCTCCTCCTGTACCCGTGTACTCGTACCACTGGCAGGCCCAGGTATACTGAGACAGGCTGTTGCCGAGGGTCAGCCAGGGCCAGGTGATCTCCCATCGCATGTGACCATGCTCAAAGGCGAGCCAGAAAGCGACAAAAGCAATATAGGCAATCCTACCGCCCATTCTGCGGCGCAGCGCCGAAAAAAGCAGCCAGGGGATCAGCATCAGCAGGGCGTTGGCGAGTATCGCCACCACACCGGCTATCAGTGCGGTATTGGCGACCCAGTAGGTTGCCAGTACATTCCACAATACCAGGGCATGATACAGGTACCAGGCATAGGTCTTCATCGATCCACGGCCGCCACTTGCACGCGTCTCCCGCTCCAGGAAAAACAACGGAACGAAACCCGCCAGCATGGTGAATGTAGTAGGCAGGGGCGGGAAGCCCATTGCCAGCAATGTACCGGCGATGGTCGAGAGTCCCAGCCACCGGACATGCACAGGATCGGATCCATGCCTGCGCCAATGCCAGCCCAGGACCAGGGCCAGCCACAGACTGGCGAACAGCAAAAGAGGCAGATGGCCCCAGAGCGGAAGCTCAGACATCCTGTAGCCTGTCCACACAGCGACAGCCAGCAGCACGCCGATCAGGACAGGCAGCCCTTTCGTTTTCATTGGATCTATTTTATGGCAAAGCCCTCGGGCCAGCCTTCCGGCGGGCTGACAAAGGCTAGTTTTCCGTCGCCATCCTCCGCCATGAGGATCATGCCCTGCGACTCCACACCGCGGATCACACGTGTTTCGAGATTGGCCAGCACGCTCACGCGCCTGCCCACGACTTCTTCCGGTGCGAAGTATTCGGCGATACCCGATACAATCGTACGTACTTCGGCGCCGAGGTGGATCTTCAGTTGAAGCAGCTTATTGGCCTTGGGTATGCGTATCGCCTCCAGGATCGTCCCTGTGCGGATATCACATTTGACGAAGTCGTCGAAGCTGATATTCGGCTTCCAGTTATTGGCTCCTACGCCCAACATATCCGATTTGGATTGTTCAAGCGCACGTTGCAGCTTTTCTGTTTGCTCCTGGATCTTTTCGTCCGGGATGCGGGAAAACAGGTGTTCCGGCTCTCCGATGATGTGTCCGGCCTTGACGATATATTTACCCGCCGCCAGTTTGTTCTGCATTTCCACCAGGTCGCGGTGCTCCTTCAGAGGTGGCAGGTTGAGCATCTTGCGCATACGTGCACTTGTAGAAGGCATGAAGGGCTGCACGGCTATACTGAGCGCTGCTACGATCTGTACGCTGAGGTTCATCACGACTTTGACACGCTCGGGTTCTTCTTTGACGACCTTCCAGGGCTCATTGGACTGCAGCAGTTGATTGCCCCAGCTACTGATATTCATCAGCCAGTTGAGTCCCCCGCGGAAGTCATGCTCCCACAGGCAATTGGACATCTCGTACATCTTGTCGAAGAGCTCCATCAGCTCCGAGTCGATGAAGGAAGGCATGAGGTGGCCGTAGCTGCCCACGATCTCCGTGTCCTCATCTACCTTGGGTACCTTGCCATTGTAAAACTTGTTGACGAGCACCATCACGCGGTTCACGAAGTTGGCCAGGTTGCCGACCAATTCGCTGTCGTTGGCCTCCTGGAAGCCTTTCCAGGTAAATTCGCTGTCCTTCTGCTCCGGCATGTTCTTGATCGTCACGTACCGCAGTACGTCGACCATATCCGGAAAGTCTTCCAGGTACTCATGCGCCCATACAGCCCATCCTTTGGACGTGGATATCTTGCGCCCCTCCAGGTTCATAAACTGATTGGCGGGGACATTGCGCGGGAGTATGTATTTGCCGTGTGCATGCAGGATCGCCGGGAATATCAGGCAGTGGAAGACAATATTGTCCTTGCCGATGAAATGTACCAGCTCAGTGTCTTTGTCCTGCCAGTATGGTCTCCAGTCCTTACCCTTGTCTGCGGCCCATTGCTTGGTCGCGGAGATATAACCGATCGGGGCGTCCATCCACACGTAGAGCTTCTTGCCTTCTGCATCGGGAATGTCCGAAGGTACATCTACTCCCCAGTCTAGGTCGCGGGTCATTGCCCTGGGCTGCAGACCGCCATCCAGCCAGGACTTGCACTGTCCCAGCACGTGATTTTTCCAGGTAGCGGGGTCATGGAGTTCCTTGCCGTCGAGCTTGCCGGTCTCAATCCACTCGCGCAGCCATATCTCATATTTGTCCAGCGGCAGGTACCAATGTGTGGTCTTGCGCAGGACAGGCGTCTCTCCGCTCAGCGTGGAGCGGGGGTTGATCAGCTCCGTGGGGCTGAGGGTGCTGCCGCACTTCTCGCACTGGTCGCCATATGCCTCTTCGTGCCCGCACTTGGGGCAGGTCCCTGTGATATAGCGATCGGCAAGAAACTGCCCGGCCTTTTCGTCGAAATACTGCTCCGACTCCATCTCGAGGAATTCGCCCTTCTTGTACAGTGTACGGAAAAACTCCTGGGCCGTCTCATGATGAAGCTCTGAGGATGTGCGGTGATAGATATCAAAAGAAATGCCCAGTCGCTGAAAGCAATCCTCAAACTGCGCGTGGTATTTGTCTATGATCTCGCGGGGAGTCAGTCCTTCCTTGCGTGCCCTGACAGTGATGGCTGCACCGTGCTCATCGGATCCGCAGATGAATGCCACGTCCTTGCCCATGAGCCGGAGAAACCGTACGAAAATATCCGCCGGCAGATAAGCTCCGGCCAGGTGACCGATATGCAACGGTCCATTGGCATACGGCAATGCCGCTGTGACCGTGTATCTCTTGGGGGGCATGATCATATCCGTCCGGGTATTTTCTCGGGCGAAAATACAATAAGAATCACTACCGCCGCCGCTTGCAGCGGGAAAAATGTCTTTTTTTCATATACGTAGCGAACCAATATGTCATCTATCACTGCATGCAGGTCAGCGGGACGCCGGGTCCTGGCCGGATACCGCGACGACCTGCTCCTTCATCCTGCGCCGCCAGGAGAAATACCCGTAGACAGATAGTAAGGTATACAGCGCAAAAAGCAAGGCCAGCAGCGTAAGTCCCCGGCTGCCGTAGAGATAGACGCTCAGACCGTCGATCCAGACCCAGTGGAGCCAGTTCTCGAGGTACCGGCGGGTCATCAGCCAGGTACACAACATGCTGAATGCAGCGATCCCGGCATCCATATATGGAAGAGCGGCGCCAAAGAGCGACCAGAAATACCCCATGAGCAGGGTCCCGGCCAGTCCTGCCCCCCAGAAAAGTATATGTGCCCGACGATCCATACGAACGAAACGCTCCAACTGCGGGCCTTCAGTGTTACGCCGCCAGGTGAGCCACCCGTAGACTGCCATCACGATATAGAAGACCTGCAGTACAGATTCGGAGAATAGCCTTGTCTGCAGGCAAAGGATCAATGTAGCTACAGCGCCCACCAAACCAAAAAACCAGCACCAAAGATGGCGACGGGCGGCCAGCAAGGTATACAGCAAGGATGCTGCAAAAGCAATCCACTCCAGCAACTGCCAGCCACCGATACCGGTCACCACAGCAGTCCACCAGCCGGACATCGCACCTGTACCGGCTTCCAGCAGGATCTGCATGCTCCGGCGGTATTAGTTGGATTTTTCTACCACCGTGACCTTGTACTTAAGCTCGGTCACCGGAGGCACGGTATTGGCGATCACATCCAGGGTTTTCTCTACCACCCCGCTGTCATCCTTGGAATCATAGGTGATCTTGATCTCACCTTTCTGACCGGGCTTGATCGGCCTCGTCGGCCACTCCGCTGTAGTGCATTCGCAACCGGAGACCATCTCGATCACGAGATCAGCATCCCCTGTGTTGCGGAAGGCATACATATGCGTCTTCTTGTCGCCCTTACGCATTCGGCCCAGCGTAGCCCTCGGTGCGTCGAAAGTCAGCACAGGCTTGCGTGCCGCCTGGGCAGCCTGCTGGCGCTCGCGGCGTTCTTTCTCCACGCGCTCCTTCTCAACGGTAGCGGCGTCCTTGACCACTTCCTTGCGGATCTCGATGGTCTGCGGACCTTCGATGATCTTGAACTCGGTGCGACGGTTGTACTGGTGTTCTTCCTCCGTACACTCTACACCATTGGCACACTTGTTGAGCACCTGGGTCTCCCCGTACCCTACGGCCCGTATCCTGTCTTCAACGATGCCTTTCTTCACGAGGTAGCGTTTGGCAGATTCTGCACGTCGCTGGGAGAGTTTCTGGTTGTACTCGTCGCTACCGCGGGAGTCGGTATGGGACGAGAGTTCTATCTTCATATCCGCATACTGGACCAGCAGGCCGTATAGCTTGTCCAGGTCCTTTTCTGCTTCCTTGAGGATCTTATCGTCGTTGAAATCGTAGTAAATACTGTTGAGGCGGATCGGCTCGTTGAGCGTGATGATCTCCACCTCCGACTCCACCGGTTTTACGTTCAGGGTAAACTTCTTCTCGTAGGTCTTGGCGGTCGTCACACCCACCGTATTGATACGGATCGTATCCGGGAAATAACGCGGATGCTCGGCAACGATGATGTACGATTTATCCGCCAGCAGCGGGATATCGAAGTTGTTGCCTTCCATATTACGCTCTGTCTTGGACTCGACCTCGCGTTCGCCCTGCAGTTCGATGATCTTGATCGTACCGCCGCGCAGGCCACCGCGTTTCTCGCCGATGGTCGCTACGAGATTGACGGGTATCTTGGCCGGCGCCACACCGAAGATATCGTCGCAGCAGGTCTTGCTCTTCAGGTATTTTGCGCCCTCGCGATTGGAGACCAGGAAGCCGTTCTCTCTTGTCTCGTCCAGCACCAGGTGCATATCATCCACCGGGGAATTGAAGCCCGGCCCCATATTCCTGGGTGCACTCCATTGCGATCCGTTCCACTCGGTATAAAAGAGATCCAATCCACCCATACCTGGATGCCCATCGGAGGCAAAGAACAGCGTCCCGTCCGAATAGAACGGCGTCAGTTCGTCCATCGGTGTATTGATCACCTTACCCAGGTTGACCGGTTCGTCCACCTGTGTCTCGGCGAGCACTGTGGCATAGTACAGGTCATATCCACCCTCTCCGCCGGGCTTGTCGGATACAAAGAACAGTACTTCCCGGCCATACAGCTCACCGATCACGGGGTGCCGCGAGATGAAGTCGCCGTTGGCGCCACCGAGCAGCTCTTCAGCGCCTGACCATTCGCTGCCTTCACGTACGCTGACATAGATCTTGCTTTCGATGATCCGGTTGCCCTGCATCAGCGCCCTCGTAAAGTAAATACGCTCCCGGTCCCTGGAGAAGGTTGGATTGCCTGTATGATAACCGATGCGGTTGATATGTATACCCAGTGGTTCTCCTTTCTCCCAGCCCTTTTCTTCTGAGTAGGCCGCCTTGTATATCTTGGATTCGTACTCGACCCCGTCATCATCCGTATAGATGATGGAATCGGAGCCGTAGGAGGTGTAGTAGAGTTCATTGCGGTTGAACAGCGCCGGACCTCCGTCGGTATGCTTGCAGTTGAGCAGTTCGATCGCACTTACATCCACAGCCCTGTAGGGAGCCATACTACCCATCGTGGCAATACCTTTCAGCTCAAGCTGTGCCAGCGTCCTGAGCGAATCATTGTCCGTCTCGTCGGCAAATGTTTTCAGTGCATCCGCCGCTTCCTTATACTTACCGCCACGCTTGAGCATCGTACCCCAGTAATACCTTGCTTCAGGGTACTCTACCGCTCCGCGCTTGCTCTTGGCCAGCCGTGCAAACCAGGTCTCCGCTTTGGCATAGTCACGCAGCATCATGTGCAGGTGCGCGATGGTATAGGCGAGCTCGTCACTGCGCTGTTCCTTGTACGCCTGCTCAAACCAGTCTACCGCGTTGTAGTAATCATCGTTTTCCAGGGCCTTGTCCGCAGTCTGCAACATCACTTCGTACGAATAGCCGGAGATAGGCTGTGCGCTCAGATCCGCTACCATCAGTACAGCCAGGAAAACCAACAAGCAACTATTTCTCATATATAGGAATCTCATAATTGTCAAAATCATTGTTTCGGACAGCCGGTATCAGAGCCTGGGGCAGAACAATACCGGGCGTACTTTAGGCTTCTTGACGATCCGGATGATATAGGATGCGCCGATCTCGATCGCATTGCCCTGGCCCAGGCCGGAAGCGTTGGAGTCAAAAGCAAGGCCGACCCTCAGCGTCTTGTATTCCATACCGGCCAGCACGATCAATGCATCGCCTACCCTGTACCCGAGGCCGGCATTGAGTACGATCTCCTCCTCCTGGTTCAGTACAAATCCGCCGACCGCCTGTCCTTGTATCTCCAGGTGCCTGTCGAATGACTGGACAAATAGTCCCGGGCGCAGTTTCCATACTTCTGCAAAGGTCAGATCGGCCGTCGCATGACCCGTATACCGGAAAGGCAGGCGGTATCCGCCGCCTGTAGACATCACCGTAGCGCGTCCCCTGGTCAGGTGGGCCAGGGAGAAACCTGCCTGGATACGATCATTTGCATTGAGTTTATATCCATAAGTGACTCCAGCCACCACTTCGTTGAACCGCTGATTGTCGTTGGCAATATTGCTCTGGTCCTGGCTTACACCTCCGGGACCGGCTTCGATCCCGTCCTCGAACCTCAGCTGAAAAGCATCCCTTAGCTGGCGTTGTGCAAGCCCGTACTGTGCGCCGATCGACACGATATGCTTCGCACCGGCTCCCAAGCCCAGGTGATAGGCTCCGCTGAACAGGAACCCTCCCGTAGCCAGGCGACCGGCCCCGGCCTGGTCCGTATAGACCACACCTCCTGCACCTACCCAGTCCTGCTTCCTGAATCCGCGGATCACCGGCGCGTCTATATAGAACGAGGGCGTCGAATAGCCCCTGGTCATCATATTGCTCCACTGGCTGCGGTAGATACCACCGATCCGCATAGTCCCGTAAAAGTTGCCCGTCAGGGAAGGATTGACCGTGAGCGGAGCAAAATAGAACTGGGAAAAGTGGATATCCTGCGCAAAAGCCTGCTGGCTCAAATAGAAAAATGCCAGAATCGCTGTTGTAACTTTAAACCTCATATATTTCGGGTTCGGTTTATTCTCGATAATGAGATCGGAAATATACAGCTTTTCAGAGTTATACAGGTCCGGCTCCGGCCTCAATTTGGGACAGCCGCCCGGCAAGACACCATGCTGCAGGGGATTCCGCTTGATTTACAGGCAAACGCTTCTGCTGCTGCTTGTGTTTTGCAGCCAGCCTATAATAACAAAGGCGCAAATAGGGGACAGCAGTTGGCTGGCTCCGGCTGAGCATTTCAGGCCGGGAAGATTCTGGCCGTTGCTGGGTTCCGGTGCGGTCGCCTATACGGGTGTGACTATCGCGCTGGACAAGGTCTGGTATGCGGGTTTCGACAGGGGGCGCTTCCGCTTTTTCAACGACTGGCACGAATGGGAGCAGATGGACAAGATCGGCCATGCTACGACCGCCTACTACGAATCCGCCATATCATATAAGGCAGCGAGATGGACCGGGCTTTCCAGGCGAGGAAGCCTGTGGAGCAGTGTCATAGCCAGCTCGATCTTCCAGCTGACGATCGAGGTCATGGATGGATTCTCCGAAAAATGGGGCTTTTCTGTGGCGGATATCGGCTTCAATGCGCTCGGCACTGCACTCTTTGCGGGACAGGAGGCCTGGCTGGACCGTCAGCCCTTTCAGCTCAAAGTATCCGCCCGGCTGATCAGGCACCCGGCCGAAGAGCTCCCGGACAGGTCAGGCACTGTATTCACATCACTGCAGGATCGGGCGACCGAATTGTACGGCACAAGCGTCGCCGGGCGACTTCTCAAAGACTATAACGGGCAGACCTACTGGCTCTCCTTCAATCCTTCTCTGTGGAATAATGCAAAATCCGGGTGGTGGCCCGACTGGCTGTCCGTATCGCTTGGATATGGGGCCTCCAATCTATACGGAGGATTCGGCAATTCCTGGACAAACGACGGTGTACAGTTTGCCGCCGATCCCGTACTCTACCCGCGCCACAGGCGCTTTTTCCTTTCGCTGGATATAGACTGGACAAGGCTGCCGGTAAGATCGAGATACCTGAAGACCCTGCTCTACGGGCTGCAGTTTATCAAGATACCTTTCCCCGCAATCGAGATAAACAGCCTGGGCAGGTTCAGGGCGCATGCACTCTACTTCTGAGGCGCAGGCAGTACCATTGCGTCACAGGGACCAAACCCGATCCGCACACCGGAACGCTCCGCATAACCCCTCATGCAGACAGTATCACCGTCCTGTATGAACCTGCGCACGGATCCGTCAGGCATTTCGATTGGACGTGTACCCTTCCAGGCCAGTTCCAGCATAGAGCCGTAAGAGTCCGGTGTCGGCCCTGATATGGTGCCGGATGCACAGAGATCGCCTACCTGCATATTGCACCCGCCCACCGTATGGTGCGCCAGCTGCTGGGCCATACTCCAGTACATATACCGGAAATTGGACCTGCAGACGGTGAAAGGCGCTTGCTCAGCAGGCATGATGGCCACCTCAAGGTGGATGTCAAAATTGTGTGCACCGCTGGTCACAAGATAAGGCAGTACCTCTGGCTCCTGTACCGGCCCAGCCACCCTGAAAGGTTCCAGCGCTTCCAGCGTCACGATCCAGGGAGAGACTGTAGAGGCGAAGTTTTTAGCCAGGAAAGGCCCGAGTGGCACATATTCCCAGCGCTGGATATCACGTGCGGACCAGTCGTTGAAAAGCATGAGACCGAAGATATGCTCTTCCACATCCCGGATATCCACAGGATCTCCGAGGGCATTGGCCTTGCCCACTACGAAAGCCATCTCCAGCTCAAAATCCAGCAGCCTGCTGGGTCCGAACACAGGCGTCTCCGCCCCGTCGGGCATAGTCTGCCCGTTTGGCCTGCGGACCGGAGCCCCGCTCAGTTGGATGGAAGAGGCACGGCCGTGGTAACCTACAGGCAGGTGCAGCCAGTTGGGCAGCAGTGCATTGGCCGGGTCCCGGAACATAGCGCCGACATTGGTCGCATGCTCACGGCTACTATAGAAGTCCGTATAGTCGCCGATATGGATCGGCATTGTCATCTGTACATGGTCTGCCGGGACCAGGAATGCATCCTGCTTGCCGGATGCTCCGCCATGGTCTACCTCCGCATTGAGTATATCCGACAAGCGGTCACGCACGGCATTGGTCACCGGCTTGCCAAGCGCGATGAAATCATTGAGGTACCCGCGCCCGAAGATATCGGCCGGCAATTCCAGGCCATCGAACAGCGCCAGGTCCTGCAGCGCTTTCAGGTCCACGATGAAATCTCCGATGGCAGATGCCGCCCTGAGGCTACCATCCGGGTGGCGAAACATACCAAAAGGAAGGTTCTGGATCGGAAAATCGCTCTGCGGATCAACCGCCACCCAGGACCGGAGTTCCGGATCGTTTGCTCTGTAGGTCTTAGACTGCATGTAATTTCTTCTCTTTAGCTCGGAATACAAATAATTAGAACGGGACCGGAGATTCCGGGCCGATCAGAAAACCTGTTCTGCCACCCTGCGGATGACTTCCGCATCGCCCATCGTATAATAATGCAGGCAGGGAGCGCCTGCCGCCTTGAGCTCACGTGACTGAGCGGCGCACCACTCTATACCGATCTCTTTAGCCTTGGCGTCCGTATCGGCGGCCTGCAGTGCACGAACCAGGTCGTTGGGCATATCCACATAAAAGTTGCGGGGAATGGCCGTCATCTGGTATTTTTTGGTGACAGGCTTCAGCCCCGGCACGATAGGCACATGTATGCCATAGTCCCGGCATGCCTTTACATAGTCAAAATAACGCTGGTTGTCAAAGAACATCTGGGTGACTATATAGGCGGCGCCTGCGTCTACTTTCTTTTTCGTGTAATAAAGGTCCGACTCGATATTGGGCGACTCGAAGTGCTTCTCCGGGTAACCGGCTATACCGATACAGAAATCCGTCTTCTCACCATTATCGATATTCTCGTCCTGGTAACGGCCTTTGTTCATATCCTGTATCTGCATCACGAGATCCAGGGCATATGAATGTCCACCCGGAGTGGGCAGGAACCTGCCTTCAAAGCGATCTGCATCGCCGCGCAGCGCCAGGATGTTCTGGATATTGAGAAAATTAAGTTCGATCAGCACATTCTCCGTATCCTCTTTGGTGAAACCACCGCAGATCAGGTGCGGTATGGCCTCTACCCCGTAGCGTGTGGCTATACCGAAACAGATGCCTACTGTACCGGGACGCTTGCGGATGGCCGCTTTCTCGTAGTATCCGGACGGCATACGTTTGTAGATAAACTCCTCCCTGTGATAAGTGACGTCTACGAAAGGCGGTTTGAACTCCATCAGCGGGTCGAGGGTATCAAAAATGGTCTTGATACTGCCTCCTTTCAGCGGCGGGAGTATCTCGAACGAGATCAGCGTACGCCCCGACGCCTGTTCAAAATAATCGGTAACTTTCATCCACTTGTTCTTGAATCAGCGTGGCGAAGTTAGCCTTATTGCAGGTAAAATGCCAATATATCGGCGACTGGCCGGTCAGTCGGGAAGATCGTCGTACAGCAGGTCCAGCGTCTGGCGGGTAGCGGCGATCGTCGCCAGCACAGGAGCCAGGACAAGACCCGCTACAGGAATAGCCAGGATGAACAGGAACCCGAGGCCATTGGCCGTAGCTGCTCCCCGATGAGCCCGCATGAAACGCAGGCTTCCCCTGATATCGTAATAGCGTTCGAGCGTATAGTCCATATTGCCGCAACCGATATAATAAGCCTGTACGAGAAGAATAGCGATGGCTGTCCAGGGAGCCAGCAACGGGATCAGACCCAGCAACCACAGCGGCGCTGTGAGCAGCAACTCGTGGAAGAGCAGCGCCAGGGCAATACCGGCTCCACGCGCCAGGTCCCGGAAGAAAGCCGCCGGGCCGCCACTACGCCCGGCAGGCGCAGCCTTGCCCCGGATACGCTCTTCCAGTTTTTGCGACAGGATACTCATGAAGGGGAATGTCAGGATGAGCACCAGGTACCTGAACAGGACCAGGACAAAGAACCAGACCAGTGCCAGTGAGACCAGTATATGGCCTACCCGGCCGGCTACACCCCGTCCTTGCTGCCAGGGATAAAACGAGATCAGCCAACCCGCAAGCCGGTCTCCCCAGTACCAGGCAGCCGCCGCAAGTACAATCGCGACCACCGCCGTGATCAGTACCGGGATTGCCGTGAACGGCCAAAGCCTATACTTACCTGCCAGCCGGACCGCATCCAGGTACGCCATCAAACCGCTTACGATCGCCATGAGCTGTCTTTCATCCCGTGAAACCTCTTTTAAGTGATATTCAGCCAACAGGGCGGCCATCTGCCACCCTGTGCCCCGGCTGCAGCAGCACCACATCTCCGTGCTCGTCATAAACGCCCAGCACCAGGCATTCGGACATGAACGGTCCGATCTGTTTCGGCGGAAAGTTGACTACAGCCAGCACCTGGACCCCGGTGAGCCGGGCTATATCATAATGAGCTGTGATCTGGGCAGAGCTCTTGCGCATCCCCAGCGGTCCGAAGTCTATGACGAGCTGGTAAGCGGGTTTGCGTGCCCCGGGAAACTCCCTGGCCTCGACTATAGTGCCACACCTGATATCGATCCGCTCGAAGTCCTCCCAGGTGATCGGCGCTTTGGTCTCTGTGGTCATTGACTTGCTTTTAACTACCGGACGGATGATCCTGTCCCGGACAAAAATACATGGGAGAAAAGTACAAACAATCTCTCTCCTGCAGAATCATCAACCGGGCAGTACCTACATTCTGTCGATACCTGCATCTATTTAATAGAATATTCCTTGCATTTTTTGGTACTTTGCTTTGCATAATACTATCTTTGACCATATATTTGAGCCATGAATGTAGAGAATGCAAAAGCACAGATGCGCAAGGGGGTATTGGAGCTCTGTATCCTGGCCGTCATAGCGGACGATGAAGTATACACATCGGACATTATAGACCGGCTGAAGGACTCTGAGCTCATCGTGGTCGAAGGCACCCTATATCCCCTGCTGACCCGGCTGAAAAACGCCGGCTTACTGGAGTATACCTGGCGGGAATCCGTCAGCGGGCCTCCACGCAAATATTACAAGATCACCGAAACGGGCAACAGCTTTCTGCAAACACTGCAGGAAAGCTGGGAACAACTGGTACAATCTGTCAATCAAATCAACGCTAATCAATCCAGATCATGAATAAGATCCTGCATATCAATATGGGTGGTTACCCCTTCAGTATCGACGAAGACGCACATGCGTATCTCGAGCAATACCTGGATACCATCAGCCGCCACTTCCGGGGAGCGGATGGCCAGGAAGAGATCATGTCCGACATCGAAAACCGCATGGCAGAGCTTCTGCAGGAACGCCTGATCACGCGCAAGATCCTGGCCGTGGATGATATACGCGCTGTCATCAGTATCATGGGACGCCCGGAAGATTTCGGCGCCGAACCACTGGACACATCCGGGTATGAGACCGGGGACCAGCACAAGGAAACCAGTGACTCCAGGTCCAGCGTCAAGACCGGCAAGCGGCTCTATCGCAACCCGGACGACAAAGTCGTATCCGGGGTCTGCTCCGGTATAGCGGCCTATTTCGGAATCAAGGATCCGATCTGGATCCGGCTCGCCTTTGCCCTGCTCGCGATCGGCGGCGGCGGATCGTCGATACCGGTATATTTTGTACTGATGTTCCTCATGCCGGCAGCAAAGACCGCAAAGGAAAAACTGGAAATGCGCGGTGAACCCATCAATGTGGAGAACCTTGCCAAGACCGTCGAATCCGAGATCAAATCCTTTTCAAACCAGTTCAAAGGTTTCGGAAAAAAAAATGAGCAGGAAGGTACAGGACAAGATACCAACCATGCCTTTAGGGAGTCCATACAGGAAGGGGTTTCTTTCCTGAGCCGGACGCTCAGGGCACTGGGGGATACCCTCGGCCAGATCCTGCGCCCGGTATTCCTGGCCTTTGGCGCTATACTGGTTGTAGTGTTCATTGCACTGTGGACTGCAGCGATACTGGGCTTCTTCAAGTTCAAGCCCCTGCTGCTTATGTTGCTGCCAGGCAGTCCGATGCTGAGCATCCTGGCGGTCATGAACATCTTCTTCATCCTGGGGACCATCATCGCGGGTATCGTGATCCTGGTGATGCGGCTCTTCTTCCGGATCAAGGTGGCGAGGACCTGGACAGCGGGTCTCTGGATATTCTGGGCGATCAACCTGGTCAGCCTGGGGGTCATCGTATCTTCTGCGATCCGGCACTTCGACACCAGGGCGGTAGTCACGGAAGAACTGTACAAAGGAAAGCCTGCCGGGCAGATCCTCCACCTGAAGAGTATCAACGCTCCCGAAAAAGGCACTTTCCCGACCAGGCTGGGCGACCTGATTGTGAGAGACAAGGAAGTCATCGTGGAACACATGCCGATTGAGATCGGCAAAAGCCCGGAAGAACGGTTCCTGCTGGTACTGAACCGCCAGAGCCAGGGAGCTGACGAGAAAGAGGCCAGTATCAATGCACGTGAAGTCAACTGGGCATTCAGCCGCGACAATGATACACTCTCACTGGCAGACTACTTCCGCATAAATACGGATAAAAAACTCAGGGGCCAGAAGCTCTCCCTGAAGCTCCTGGTCCCAGAAGGCGCTTCGGTAGCTTTCGATGGGCAATGGAATGCATTCAGGGTCTATTCTGATCTGCCGGGCGAAAACCTTTACCATCTCGACCTCGCCGGTAAAAGCTTCACGCTGACGCCGGAAGGCTTCCGGGAAGCGAAGCAAGCGCCGCCGCCTGCAGGCTCTGCCGGTGACAAACACTGAAAAAACACATAATCAGGTCTTTACACTTCGGAAGGACGGTTCACTCTGTGGCCGTCCTTTCTTCGTTGACGGCAGCCTGCAAACAATCAGCCCTCCGATGCCTGCTCCTCCAACGCATCCCAATACTCTACTGCACGTCTCGTATGCGGGATACAGATCGATCCGCCGACCAGGTTGGCGATGGCGAGCACTTCGAAAAGCTCCTCCGTGGTCACTCCCTGCTCTTTGCACTTGCCGAGATGGTATTTGATACAATCATCGCAGCGAAGCACCATAGAGGCTACCAAGCCTAGCATCTCTTTGGTCCGCACCGGCAGCGCACCATCCTGGTAGGCGGCCCCGTCCAGGCTCCAGAATCGCTTCAGCACCTTATTGTCTTCCCCGAGGATGCGGTCGTTCATCTTGCTGCGATAAGCATTGAAGTCGTTTACAATAGACATGTTTCGTACTTTTAAGGAGTAAAAATAAGGGATGATATGCCCTGCCGGTCTATACGCCGGTATCAGGATCCCAACAAATTTCCGGCGCACCCAGAAACCTATATTTGCCATGACAGAACTCCCCATAAACCAGCTCAGGCGGGAATACAGCAGCAGGACGCTGGATCTCGCAGACCTAGACCGTGATCCGCTACGTCAGTTTGACCTGTGGTTCCGGGAAGCTTCCGAAGCCGGTGAATACGAACCCAACGCCATGTCACTGGCGACCGCCTCTGCTGACGGACTTCCTTCCGTACGTATGGTGCTGCTCAAAGGCGTGGAGGAGGGCGGCTTCTATTTTTATACCAATTATCTAAGCCGCAAGGGTCAGGAGCTAGCCGACAATCCCCGCGCGGCCCTGCTCTTCTGGTGGCAGACCCTGGAGCGCCAGGTGCGGATCGAGGGCGTTGTGACTAAAGCGGAAGAGCTCCGCTCAGACGGTTACTTCGACAGCCGTCCCGAAGGCAGCCGCCTAGGAGCGGTATCATCACCTCAAAGCGCCGAAGTACCCGACCGGGCCTGGCTGGAGAAAGCCCTGAACGAGGCAGCAGTATCTTATGAGACTTCCGGGCATATCGGCCGGCCGGCCCATTGGGGCGGTTACGTCCTGACGCCACATCGCATTGAGTTCTGGCAAGGCCGCCCAAACAGGCTCCATGACCGTATGGTCTACCTGCAGGAAAACGGATCCTGGCGGATCGCACGGCTTGCACCCTGACCGTGGGCCTTACCGGCAAACAAATGAACAGGCCGGAGAGAAGTGACTTCTCTCCGGCCTGTTCATTTACGGGTATCTTAATCTGTATGGCGACCGGGCCATACCGGCCATCAACAGTAAGTATTGAAGGCGGAAGTGAGATTTTCCGCTATCATCTGCGCACTGCGTCCCTCGATGTGATGACGCTCAAGGAAGTGAACCAGTTTACCGTCCTTAAACAGGGCAATAGCCGGGGAAGACGGCGGATATGGCAGAAAATACTCCCTGGCTTTGGCAGTAGCCTCCGTATGCACGCCTGCAAATACAGTCAGCAGGTGGTCAGGCCTTTTCTCATTGCGGATAGCCATCTTGGCGCCCGGACGAGCATTGGCGGCAGCACATCCGCACACGCTGTTGATCACTACCAGGGCTGTGCCTTCATGGCTTCCCAGCGCCTGCACCACATCATCCGCCGACTCGAGGTTCCGGAATCCGAACTCGGTCAGGTCTCTTGTCATCGGCATGGTCAATTCTATGGGATACATAGTCTCTTCTGTTTTTTTGCAAAAGTAACGCTTCAGAGCCAATTTGGTTTCAATATGCATCCGTATACAATCCGTTCCTGTCCCTGATTTACGTATCCTGATCCGGGGAGCGACAATGAACAAAGTTTTGCTATTTTACGTCACCAATACATCAAAAAACCGTCCATCCTATGCAAAGAGAGATCACTGAATGGTATAGCCCGGCACTCAACAAAAATATGGAGATCGTCACTTACGGGCATTTCGGATTTGCCCTGCTGATGCTGCCCACCGCAGCAGCCGACTACCTCGAATACGAACGCTTCCTGCTGATCGACGCACTCAGCAGGCACATCGATTCCGGCAAGGTGAAGGTATTCTCCATCAACAGCATCAACTCCGAGAGCTGGCTCAACCGCAAGATGCACCCAAGGCATAAAGCCATACGCCACGCCCAGTTCAACGACTACGTGTACCAGGAAGTGATCCCCTTCATACAGTCCAAGACCAGTCCCGGTACGCAGATCATCACAACAGGGGCATCCCTGGGTGCGCTGCATGCGGCCAACCTCTTCTTCCGCAGGCCTGACCTGATAGGCGGCACGATCGCCATGAGCGGCGTATATGACCTGACCTCCTATACGGACGGATACTACGACGACGACGTATATTTCAACTCTCCCTGCCACTACCTGCCCAACCTGGACGACGATTATTTTCTGCCCAGGCTGCAACAGGCGCCGCATATTCATATCCTCAGCGGTGCCGGCAACTACGAATCACCTGACGCGTCCAGGCGGCTGTCGGGTATACTGAGCAGCAAGGGGATACCACACGAACTCGATATCTGGGGATACGATATGAACCATGACTGGCCTACATGGCGAGCCATGCTGCCCTATTACCTGGAAACCCGTTTCTAAATTTTAAAGCTGAAAGGTTGTGCTGAAAAGAAACAAAAAAACGATCCTGCTGCTTGCAGCGGGCCTGGTAGCCATAGCTTCCTGTAAGAAAGACGATCCGTCGGACAATACGCCTTGTACCATATCGCCGACATATAACACGGAGGTACAAGCCATCACCACTTCGCGGTGCGCCAATGCAGGCTGTCACGACGGCAGCGGTAGTGCACCGGGCGATTTCTCAAGCTACCAGGGCCTGCAATCTGTACTCAACAACGGCAGGTTCACACAGCGTGTGCTGGTAGATAAGACGATGCCGCAGGGGACAAGCCTGTCGTCCAACGAGTTTGAGATACTGCGTTGCTGGGCTGCAAACGGGTTTCCGCAACAGTAGACCCGGTCAGCCGATACCGCAGGCGGAGAAGAGTTATTTATCTTTTGCTTTCTTGTCCGCAGGTCTCACTTTCATTCCGGAAGCCAGCCTTCGGGAGATGGCCGTATAGGGCCCTGTCACTACTTTGTCGCCGGGGTTAAGCCCGCTTGTGACACGGATATAGTAGTCATCCTGTATACCGATGGTGACGACTACCATACGGACTGTGTCGGCTTCGGCGACAAATACGACTTCACGGATATCCTCGTCCTTGTTTCTCTGGCGCGTTGTATCCTGCTGTGCAGAAGCACCGGGGCCTGGCTCGTCGTCGTCATCGTCATCGTCATCATCATCCAGGCTGCTGCTCTCCGACTTGCCATCGGTTCTTTTGCCGGTCGCTTTGAGATCGCGGGTCGTAACGGACTGGATAGGTACGCAAAGGACATTTTCTTCTATAGCTGTCGTGATGGCCACTGAAGCCGACATACCAGGCCTGAAAGCATGCCTTCCCGTACTATCGATCAGGTCCCTGTATGATGCAGCGTCGATGCGTATCCTGACGATAAAATTCGTGACCTGGTCGGTCGTAAGAGAGGTAGTACCTGCAGCCGACACCAGGCCATTGGCAGAGTTGGCGATCTGCGTCACGACTCCCTTGAACTTGCGGCCGATATAGGCATCTACCTCTACCTCCGCCTCATCGCCCAGCTTGACGCGGAGAATATCGTTCTCACTGACTTCTACCTGTACTTCCATACTATTCATATTGGCTATGCGCATCATCTCGGTACCGGTCATCTGGATCGTACCTACGACACGCTCGCCTTTTTCGACATTGAGCTTGGAGACAATACCATTCGTAGGCGCATATATGGAGGTACGCTGGAGCGAGGTCCTGAGTTCCTTGAGCGATGCTTCCGAGCTCCGGATAGCGTAGTCGGCAGACTCGACATTCGACTCGGCCGATTTTACACCTGCTGCGGCAGCACGCAGATTGGCTTCCAACGAGCGAAGCGAAGCTTCGGAAGCTTCGAAATCCGCCTCGGAGATCACCCCTTCTCTTTTCAAACCCTCGTTGCGCTTATGGATGGCGCGCTGATTGACGAGCTGGGCCTCTATCTGTTCACGGCTGGCTATGGAGTTTTGCAGTTGCGCCTGTGACATGGCTTTCTGTGATTTAGAACTGTTGACGCTGGCCACTCCGCGGTCTACGGCAGAGACATAGGTATCGGGATTGATCCGTGCCAGCAACTGCCCGGACCGCACAGAGTCTCCTTCTTTGACGTGGAGCTCGACGATCTCTCCCGACACATCGGAACTGATCTTGACCTCTGCTTCGGGAAATACTTTGCCACTGGCTACAACCTTTTCACGGATCGTACGCAGTTCAGCCGCCTCAAGCTCTACAGGCTCGCCCTTAGGCTTATTGCCGCTTTTGAGCGCTGCGAGCACGACAAGCAGCAAGACCACTCCGATGAGCGCATACAGCCAGATATTCTTCTTTTTCTTTGCCATGGTTGTTCTCGGTTATTGGTTTTCCTTGTTTACAATGTAATGGGCTTGCCCAGATAGAAATCGATGATCTTCAGACGGAAGATGTAATCATATTTTGCTACCAGGGATTCGATACGCGCCGTATCCAGCCGCGTACGGGCAGAGGTATACTCAAATACCGCAGACCCGCCCAGGTTGTACCGTTTGTCGGCATCGCTGAAGGCTCTTTCGGCGGCGGCCTCTGAACGCAGGGCCGCCTGGTAAGCCGCTCTGCCCCCCCTGGCATCGGCGATGGCGCGCTCAACATTGTTCTTCAGATCCAGCAGCACCTGCTGATTGCGGTTCTCTACGCTATACTGGTTGAGGCGGGCGCGTTCGACTGCAGCCCGTGTCGTACCATTGCTATAGATCGGCACGGACAGCTGTACACCGACCCCTACGCCCAGGTTTTGGTTGAACTGCGAAAGGAAAGGTTGATTCACCAGGTTCGGGACGGTCTGGAAAAACTGTACCTGCTTGGTCTCTCCATCCAATATGACGGGAGCCGGGGCGCTCAGCGCGAGCGAATAGCCGTCGATCTGCCTGGCCAGCGAAGAGTAGTTGGTGCTGAAGTTGCCGAAGAGACTGAGCGTGGGGTAATACGCAGACCGGGCTATCCTTTCGCCCAGCAGTGCGCTCTCATACCTGTACCGTCCTGCCTCCACCTGTGGCTGGGTCTGCAGCGCGGTCCGGTAGACCTGCTCTCCATCGGTGACGATCTCCAGCGCTTCGATATCTATATCGGGTTTTTCTATCTCAAGTACTGTAGCGTCGGGCAGCTGCAACAGTTGCCTCAGGCTCAGCCAGTCAAGGCGGAGATTGTTCTCGGCGGTGATCAGCAGTCGCTCATCACGGGCCACCTGGCTCTGTATCTCCAATAACTCACCCCTCGGGCGCGCTCCGGCGCTGACCAGTTTTTCGGTCTGCCCGGACTGCTCCTGCGTAAGCGCCAGCGTACGGCGGGCGGTCTCCAGGTTTTCCTGTGAGAATAGCACGGCCAGGTAAGCCTGGGCGACCTGCAGCGACAGGTCATTGACTGCCGCTTCGAGGTCTTTGGCGGCAGCTTGTACATCGACGCCGGCCTGGCGGATCGTATTATTGATCCGGTTGCCGTTGAAGAGCAGCACACCACTGTTCAGCGAGTACCCGTTTGTGGCCAGCGACTGTGTCTCGAAAGCATTCGTCGTGGGGTCGATCGTCCGGCCGAATGACATACCTGCCGAAGTGCTGAAATTGAGCGAAGGGAACCTCGACTCAATGGCCTGGCGGCGATCTATAGCTGCCGACCGAACGGCAACCTCGGACTGTTTCAGACCGAGATTATGCTCACGGGCGTACCGGATACATTGCTCCAGCGTCCAGACCTGCCCGCCGGATTGTGTCCAGGCAACAGGAGTCTGCGTACAGACTGTACATATCAGGAAGAGTAAGATGCGGTTGGCTTTCATATTCGCTGCAGAAATTCGTATCTTAGAATGATACAATACTACTCCACGCAGCAGACAAGACAGAAAAAAATCTATCAATGCCCTGTAAAATCAGATAAATCCGCTTCTGCAGGCCTGCTCATGACCCGGTCCTGATCCTGCTGTAGCCCACCAGCCTGTCGTAGCGCTCCCCGTAAGGCCTGTAGTATACCAGGATCAGGTATTCGTTTTCCGTCTCGGACCAGTTACCCTCCAGGGTGTCATGGGTATAATTGTATCCATCGGAGGATGTCACATAGTAGTATTCGTAATAGCCCTGCTTGAGCATGGTCTCCAGCACATAGGCTTTGCGCGCCTCGTCATAATCCATGCGGAAGCGATCCTGCAGTTTCCAGTCGGTAAAGCCCCCGCAGACATAGACTGCAGGGTTGCCGTACAGTTCAGGCGACTCCAGGGCAAAACGCACCAGTGCATACTGCCCTTGCGTAGCGGTCTGGTTCCTGTCCTGGTCGAGTATTACAAATTTGCCGTTGGCGTCGCGATAGTTGAGGTAGTTCACGCCGTCTCTTGAGCGCTCGGGAATCAGGTCTACGTCGATGCCGTGCGTATATTCGTTGATCGCCGCTACTTTTTCCGTGCGGAAGAGCAGGTTGCGGACATCGAGATTGCGGAACTGCTTGGCGCCCGGAAATACGATCTTGTCAAAATAGTCGTAGAAGATCTCTTCTCCGCGTACGGAGCGCGGCGCAATATCCGTCATAGCGTGCTGCCAGCGGCCGTTCTGGAGTATCGTCAGGGTCACCTCGTTCATCGGGTTGACTACGCGTATATCCTTATGTGTGAGCACGATATCCATCTCCTGGTGAGTGCGATACTTGGCGGCATCCGTTGCATTCTTGAGTTGCGGCAACACCTTGAACAGGTTCTCTACGACCAGGAATCTCCGTGTCAGCAAAGGGGTATTCCGGTTGTCGTCCTGGTAGACATGCAGCAGGTAATTACCGGATACCCGTATGTTCATATCATTGTTCGGAAAGGGCAGCTCATAGTGGGTATAGTCCTCATAAGTATTGACCGAGTAGGCAAAGTCACGCAGGCGCTCCTCTTCGAATCCGTCCAGGTATTCCAGCGTATTGAGTTGGGAGGGCTGCCAGTTTTTGTCACAGTGCTGTACGCTGTATTTCAGATCCGTGAACCCTCCTCGCATATCATCGAAGGCAAGGCGGAGATAGCTGCCGCCTGAAAGTGAAAGCATCGGGAAAGCAAGCGGATCACCTGCAATATGAAATTCGACGCTGGCGATCATGGGCGAGTAGATCGTGTCCTTGACGGACCATTGCGCATGAAGCTGCAGACCGCACAGACAGAACAAAAGTACCAGGCTGTAAGCTTTGAACATGATGATGTGATTTTGGCGGGATCCTGCCGAAAGCTGTACCCAGCCCCGGCCGGTTAACCCGTCTCAGTATGCGATAAACGCTGTATATCCCGTCTCAGGTATGCAAAAGCGCCCAGCTCAATACCGGTTTACCTACGACTGTAGTTAGGCGCTTCCTTGGTAATGGTGATATTGTGCGGATGGGATTCGGTAACCCCGGCGGCGGTGATGCGGACAAACTGCGCTCCCTGCAATTCGTCAATAGTAGCGGCTCCGCAGTATCCCATACTCGCACGCAGCCCGCCGATATACTGTAGCATCACTTCCTGTAGCTGCCCTTTGAATGGTACCCGGCCCTCGATACCCTCCGGCACGAGTTTTTTCACATCGTCCTCCACATCCTGGAAGTACCTGTCCTTTGAACCTTGCGCCATCGCACCGAGCGACCCCATACCCCGGTATACCTTGAACTTGCGTCCATCGAATATAATGGTTTCCCCGGGAGCTTCCTCGACACCGGCAAACAAACCACCGGCCATAATCGTGTCTGCCCCGGCTGCAATCGCCTTGGCGATATCGCCTGTATAGCGGATCCCACCGTCGCCGACGATCGGGATACCTCTTTTGACGAGGGCCTGCCTGGCCTGATAGATGGCCGTAAGCTGGGGCACACCTACTCCGGCAACGACACGGGTCGTACAGATACTGCCCGGACCTACGCCTACCTTCACGCCGTTGACGCCCGCATCTGCCAGCGCCAGTGCGCCTGCACCCGTGGCTACATTGCCACCTATGATCTGCAGGTGCGGATGGAGCCTGCGTACTTCCCGGATAGTGTCCAGTACGCCCCTTGAATGCCCGTGTGCGGTGTCGATCACGATGACATCAGCTCCACCGGCAATGAGGGCGTCGACCCGCTCGAAAGTATCGCTGCTGACACCTACGGCCGCACCGACAACCAACCGTCCCATACTGTCCTTACAGGCATTGGGATAGTCTTTTTCCTTGATGATATCCTTGTACGTGATCAGCCCTACCAGTACGCGGCTGGGAGAGATCACAGGCAGCTTCTCGATCTTGTTCTCCTGGAGTATCCGGCGTGCCTCGAGCAGGGAGGTACCTTCAGGAGCCGTCACCAGGTTTTCACTGGTCATGATCTCCCGCACCGGGCGTTCAGGGCGTGTCTCGAAGCGCAGATCCCGATTGGTCAGGATACCTATGAGTACATTATTGCTGTCTACGACGGGTATGCCACCGATACGATAACGGCGCATCAGGTCCTGCGCATCGCTGACCAGCGCTTCCGCATTCAGCGTGACCGGGTCGAGTATCATACCACTCTCGCTGCGCTTGACAGACCGGACCTGGTCCGCTTGTTCCTCTATCGGCATGTTCTTGTGCACGATGCCGATACCGCCCTGGCGCGCAATTGCTATGGCCAGGGATTTTTCCGTGACCGTATCCATCGCCGCCGAGACAATGGGGACATTAAGTTGTATATCTGTGGTGAGCCGGGTGCGAAGACTTACTTCACGGGGAAGGACTTCCGAGTATGCGGGAACAAGTAATACGTCATCAAATGTAAATGACTGCCCGCCAAATTTTTCCGAAAAGCTATTCTGTGATTCCATGTGCAAAAATACTGCTAATCTGAAAAGCACAAAACTTTGCAATGATAAATCCTCGTAAATTCGGCGGATGTTACAGATCCAGAGCGACGATCACTTCATGTTGCAGGCCTTGCGTGAGGCGGGCCAGGCCTTCGATGAACAGGAAGTGCCCGTAGGTGCAGTCATCGTATCGGAAGGCAAGATCATCGCACGCGCCTACAACCAGACAGAACGGCTGCTGGACGTCACCGCTCACGCCGAGATGATCGCGCTCACCGCAGCGGCAGCACATCTCGGAGCCAAATACCTGACAAAATGTACGCTGTACGTGACCCTCGAACCATGTCCTATGTGCGCGGCCGCGCTGCGATGGGCCCAACTCGGAAAGCTGGTCTATGCTGCAGAGGACGAGAAAAACGGGTATATGCGCTTCGGGAGCGAAATGCTCCATCCCAAGACACAGGTTTCATTCGGGATCAGGCAGGAAGAGAGCCTTCAACTGATGCAGACTTTTTTCAGGCAGCTCCGGGGCAGCGGCTCTTAAAAACTGTTAAGGCGACTGTTAAGTAGTTTTAAATCCGAAAAACCAGGTTGTCCGTATCGTTATTTTTGAACGAGACAACAACTAAAAACTATCCAGTTATGCAGATGCGGTTTTTCTTTTTCCTGGCGATCCTGGCAACCGGCCTGAGCGCCTGCTCTCCCAGGCTGAGTCCCTTTACCGACAACCTCTACCGCAACAGTGGTTGGTCAGAGCGGGATCTCCGGAAGATCCAGTTTTACGTGTCGCGCGACATCGTACTTCAGCGCAAAATAGACGACACCAAAGGATCGGTCATCGAAGGGGGCCGTATACGTGTCATCAAAGGATCCTCGTTCGAAGAGATCGTCATACGAAGCGGTACTCCAGGCGCCTTCCTGTTCAGCCCGGACGGCAAACGCCTGGCAATCAGTTTCGAGAACGGCAAAGATCCGCGCTTCCTCATGTTCGGCCCGCATGAAAAGAGAGACGGCGCCTATGTGCTGCTGGCTTCGGACTGGGATAAGGACACGGGAGCGGTCACGTACGGAGAAACATCTTATGTAACCCCTGCCGCCAGCGCCTATGCGACCCTGATGGTGGATTCCCGACAGGAAGGCCGCACAACTTTCAAGGTACGCAATGCCCCCGGCAGAAGGGTGGACTGAACATATCCCGGCCCCTGCTAATGTGTGCCAGGCGGATCAGCTCTTGCGGGACACAATACCCTGCAACATGGGTACAAAGCGGAAATCATCCAACTGCTCGGTATGAAAACTACCACCCGCCTGCCTGTATATACGCAGCATCCGCTGTACGCCTCCTTCTCCTACGGGAATGACCAGTACACCTCCCGGGCGAAGCTGGGCCAGCAGGGCCTGCGGCACTTCCCGTGCACCGGCCGTAACCAGTATCTTGTCGAAAGGCGCTGACTCGGCAATCCCTTTGTAGCCATCCCGGAAAAAGGTCCGTATCCCCGTGTACCCCATCTTCTGCAGCAGGCGGTTGGTCTTGTGAAAGAGGTTTTCCTGGCGCTCGATGGTATAGACCCTGGCTCCCAAAAGATGCAGTACACAAGCCTGGTAGCCGGAGCCGGTACCCACTTCCAGTACTTTGTCTCCGGGAGCGATCTGCAACAATGCAGTCTGGTACGCTACCGTGTAAGGCTGCGAGATAGTCTGGTCATCACCTATAGGTAAGGCCTGGTCCTCATAAGCCAGCTCCTCGAATGCGCGGTCCAGGAAAAAATGGCGTGGTATGCGGTTGATCGCATCCAGTATCCGCTCATCCTGGATACCCTTTCTCCGCAGCTTGTCGACCAGTCTGCGACGCATCCCCTTGTGCCTGTAAGTATCCTGCATTTCGAGAACAAACATATAGCAATTGTTTTTAATGCGAAAGGCGCTCAAAAATAGCTAATTCACCGCAATTCCGCATCTTACACAGCACAAAAGCGCTGTATTTATTCTCACAAATAAGGCAGCAAAATGGTTCAGACCCTGTCGCGAAAGTTTGGTATCTTTCCCCATCTAACCAAATCAAGCAAGCGACACATGAAGATTCAATTCGGTACCGATGGTTGGCGGGCGATCATTGCCCGGGAATATACGGAAGACAACCTGAAGCGGGTAGCGGAAGCGACCGGACATTGGATGACCGCCAGGGGATATGATACAGCCGTGGTAGGACATGACTGCCGGTTTGCCGGCGAGATGTTTGCCGAGACTACAGCCGCTGTGCTGGCTACGATGGGTATACAGGTCTACCTGGCCAGAGGCTTCGTGTCCACACCGATGGTGTCGCTCGGTGTAGTACAACTCAATGCGCAGGTGGGTGTAGTGATCACGGCTTCGCACAACCCACCTTCCTACAATGGATTCAAGCTCAAGTCTGCCTACGGCGGCCCCACCATACCTTCTGACATATCGGCTGTTGAAGAGCTTATACCCGAACAGAGTACCATCACGCCGCTGCCCGCCGAAGAACTGACCGGCCAGGGCAAGATCCGTATTGTCGACCTCGAGAGCAGGTACATGGCGCATATCGAGGCCAACTTTGACGTGCCGCTTTTGAAACAGGTAGGGCGCCATCTTGCTTATGACGCCATGTATGGCGCAGGGCAACGTGTCGTGAGCCAGCTCTTCCCGGATGCAGCGTTGCTGCACTGCGAGTACAACCCTTCTTTCATGGGCCAAGCGCCTGAGCCCATCCACAAGAACCTGCAAAAGCTCTCGGCGCTGCTGCGTGGCAACGCGCAACTGACCGTCGGGCTGGCCAATGACGGCGATGCGGACCGGATCGGTATGTACGACGAGGACGGCAATTTTGTAGACTCTCACAAGATCCTGCTTCTCCTGCTCTATTACCTGTACCACTACAAAGAGCTGCGGGGCGATGTGGTCGTCACTTTTTCCGTCACCGACAAGATGAAGGTACTGGCCGAAAAACTCGGCTGCCCCTTCGAAGTGACAAAGATCGGCTTCAAATACATTGCCGAGATCATGACACAGCGGACTGTGCTGGTCGGCGGTGAAGAATCCGGCGGGCTGGCCGTACTGGGCCATATCCCCGAGCGGGACGGTATATGGGTAGGTCTGCTGATACTCGAGTTCATGGCGAAAACAGGTAAAACGCTGAAACAGCTGATCGAACTTATATACGACGAAGTAGGGCATTTTGCCGTAGAGCGGGACGACCACCATATATCCGAAGCCATCAAGCAGAAAGTGATCCGGCAATGCCGTGAAGGCTCTTATACCAGCTTCGGCCCCTATACCGTGCAACGCAGCCTAGACCTGGATGGCTTCAAGTTTTACCTGTCAGACAGCGAGTGGGTAATGATCCGGCCATCGGGCACCGAGCCTGTACTGAGAGTATATGCTGAAGCTGCGGACGAAGCTGCCGCCAGATCGATACTGGACGCAGTGGCCGAAGTCATCCTCCAATAGCAGGCTGCCGGATACTACACCTTCAAAAGAACAAAAAGGACCGGGGCATGCTCCGGTCCTTCCTTCATAGATCACACACTACCCTAATTCAAAAAGGATCTAGAGGCACTGTACCGGGTTGCAGTGACTGTCAACCGTCATAAATACCGGCGCGCCGCCCATTACGGTCAAAGTATCCGAAGAAGTAGGTGCACCGCCTGAATAACAAGTTATTACAACCGTGGCGCCCCCTGTACCGATATTCCTGACAGCATATACATAACCTTGCGCAGCGCAGAAAAGATGACTGAGCGTGTCGGGATTCACCGCAGCTTCCCTGTAAGGCCCCGGCACTAAGGTCGCACAACCTGATGGAGGAGTAAAGCCGGGACAGGGTACGACTGCTGGCGCAGGTGTCACCGTACCGCAAAGCTGTATATTTGGATAAGCCGGTGATGAAGCGATCAAAGTAATGACACAGCAGCAGGCAGGATCATACCCTGTATTGATACACAAATCACATGGGTCTGCCAAAGCGCTGGAAGCGACTGTCGGATACCTGATCTCCGATTCCCTCTCCTGGCTTTTCCGACAGGAAGCAACCAGGACTAGTATTGCGAAAAGAGAAATACAAACTGTTTTCATAAGTGGGTGTTTTGACTAAGCATTAAAAAATAACTCCCGGCATCAACCAGAAGAGATATAATCAGCTCATTCAGTATAACTATCAATGAGCCAGCAACTCACTATGGACACGGTACTGGATTACAGCCGCTGTCCACGGTCATAAACGCTGCGGGACCACCTCCCGTCAGCAAAAGCGTGTCTGAGGAAGTAGGTACCCCACCGGAATAACACGTGATCTTCAGCAAAGCAGTCCCGGTCCCCGTATTGGCCACCCTGTATACATAACCGAGAGCAGCACAGAAAAGGTGGCTATCGTCATTACCACTGCTAATAGCGACTTCTCTGAAAGGTCCGGCCGGGAGATTGCATCCAAAGGGAGGAACAAAACCCGGGCAGGGAGTGATACCGGGTGAGGGAGTCACAGTACCGCAGAGTTCTATACGCGGACCTAGTGTCGATGTAGCGATAAGCGTGATGACACAGCAGCAGTTAGGGTCATAGGACGAACTCTCACACAGATCGCATGGATCTGCCAGTCGGCCCGCTGCGGAAGGCGGCGCCTGGATCCCGGCTTCCGGTCGTTCGCTTTTCCGGCAGGAAACAAGAATGACCGACAAGACCAGGATCAAAAAAAAGATCTTATTCATAACGAGTTGGATTTTAGTACCCCATATATACCGCCAAAGGACCTTGCGGTGTATACGGGATGGGTGAGACGCATGGATTATGATATCATGTTGGAAACACTATGCACTCGGCACTGAAAATTTGTTCTGTCTCCGTTTTAAGGGCAAAGCTGGGCCTGGCATTGTGCACTGACAGTCAGGTATTGCTGCCCGCCGGGAGGCGGTAGGTGCACGACCACCGGTATCCCCCATGCTCCTCCCCTCTGCTTACACCTGACCTCCAACGTTGCAGGGCTATGGCTACAGTTTGTAATGCTGTATGAGCAGTTGGGTGTCGCACAGTAGGTGTAAATCTCGTTGTGATTCAGCATAATATTTGCTTCTCTGGCCGGACCGACCGGGTACATGGCACAAGACGGAGGAGGAGCACCACCAGGACAGGGATCGATAGGGAAAATCGGTGTTGTGGTACCACAAAGCGTGACACAAATAGGCGCTCCGCCAATGGATTTGATCACACAACAACAGCTCGGGTCAATCAGCGCATTGATACAAGCATCACAATCGAGTGTATCTAGAACTGCCAGGCCGGCTGTGACCTGCGGTTGCTCGGGCGCCCCCTGGTTTTCGGGGCTCTTCTGACAAGCCACAACCGCCAGTAAGATCACTGACCATAAAAAATAGGCCTTTTTCATGTTTTTGAGGGTTTAGGTTTACGTATGTAATGGAGTTTTACGGTTTCCGGGGCAAGCCCCGGAAACCGTAAATGAGCTTGATCAATATGCACCAGCCAGATCATTTGCAAGGCCTGGTAATCGCGGTATGAAAGAAATTACGCAAAGCAGCCAGAGCCAACCAAAGCATATTTACATGCTCTCATACCTGATAACTAGCTCAGCCATATGGGTGACTTTGATATCAAACCTCAGCTAACAATCTGCTCCACCGTCAGGGACAAGGCTTCGCATCACATCTGTCTGTAGTGAGCATAGCCTGAACGCCCCCTGCTGGCAATGTGTATTGAGCGGCTGCCCCTCCACATTTTATATTTACCGTCACTTTCTTTTGACCGCAGTTGGTCACAAGGTAAGAGTGCCAGTGCGCAGCGCAGTAGGTATGCGACTGGCCGGGAGTCAGTATGATATTCGGCTCATGTATCGGCCCCACCGGGAATTCACATACACTGTCCCTTTCGCAACGCCGGATACACTCGTCCGGCAACGGGGAAGTCGTGCCGCACAGATCGATGCAGGATCCGTCTGCCTCTCCTTCTATCACGGTAATGACACAACAACAGCTCGGATCGATGATCGCATGACGGCATTTGTCGCAAGTGACCTCGCATTGCGGCGCCTGTTCGAAAATGGTAGGTGACTCAGACGCTGCTTGAGGCGGCTCCTGAGTCTTCTGACAGGCTGCAGCCAGCAGCGCCAGGCAAAAGAGCAATAGATTAAGCTTTTTCATAATATTAAGGTTGATTAGATGAAATAATCGGTAGAAAAAAATAGGTAAGCCCAAGGCTCAATCATTGCGGACAGGGCAAGGCATCGCAGCTTTCTTTGGCCATCATAGCCTTGTATTGGCCCGGATCCAGTGAGAACACATGCGAAGCACCACCGCAGTTGATCTCCACTTTTATGCGATGTCTTCCGCAGTTGGTCACATGATAAGAATGATGGTGTCCGGCACAATACACATGAGCCTCTCCCGCAGCCAGCATGATATTGGGCTCATGCACCGGTCCCATACGCAGATCGCAATCAGGATCAGGGTCCTTGCGACAGTCTTTCCTGCAGTGATCCGGCAACGGTGAACTCGTGCCGCACAGATCGATACAGGCACGCTCTTCTTCGGCATGAATAACCGTGATCTTACAGCAACAACTGGGATCGATCAGCGGATGTGCGGCACAGTGTTCGCAGGTAATCGGCCCACAGTCTGCCGACTGCTCAAAGACGGTGGGTGACCCAGGCGCTGCTTCACGCGGTTCCTGGGTCTTTTGACAGGCGGCAGCCAGGAGAGCCAGGCAAAAGAGCAACAGATTAAATCTTTTCATAATATCAATATTGTCTGTACGGTTGAATAAATGAGCGTTCATCAGGTATTGATGTCCGGTCCATTAAGGACATGGCAAAACATCACATCTTTCATTAAGGCTGACGCTCTGGCAGATACCCGGATTGATCGTGAAGACCCTGGGCGCGCCGCCGCATCTTACCTCGACTACTACCGGGCGCTGGCCGCAGTTGGTTATGCAATGTGAATAGTTGATGGCAGCACAATACACGTGGGATTGACCTACAGCCATCAAAATGCCAGGCTCATGAATAGGCCCCATCGGATAATCACAGCGCGGGTCCGGATCCATACGACAATCCCTTCTGCAGTCATCCGGTACCAGCGGAGAAGTAGTGCCGCACAGATCGATACAAGCCCGGTTTTCATTGGACTGACGGATTATGATCGTGCAACAACAACTCGGATCTATTATCGCATGGCGGCAGTGCTCGCAGGTGATCGGCTCACAATCAGCTGATTGCTCGAAAATCACCGGTGTTTCAGGAGTAGCTTCACGAGACTCCTGGGTCTTCTGACAGGCCGTCGCCAGCAGCGCCAGGCAGAATAGTAGTAAGCTTAATTTTTTCATGGTTTTCGTTTTTAATAAATTGATAAATGAATGAATTTTAGATATTGATACCGGCCGATCAGGGACAAAGACGAGCGTTACAGTCTTCATCAACAGTCATATAAAAGGGCGCAGAGGCAGAGAGGGTCATTACTACAGGCGGACCCCATCTACCATCCCGGCCGCACCTGATCGCGACCTCCGCTTCACCATCCGTGCAGCTTGCAACCCGGTACGAATAGCCAATCCCGGCACAATAAATGTGCGACTGCCCTGGCACCATCCCCGGGATCCGTTCATACACCGGACCGATCGGAAATGGACAATCCGGGTGCGGTTCTATTTCACATCTTTGCCAGCAATCGTCCGGCACCAGCGGAGAGGATGTGCCACACAACTCCAGGCAGGCCTTTCCCACTTCTGCACGGCGTACGGTAATAATGCAGCAGCAGCTGGGATCAATTAAAGCATGGTGACAGTGATCGCAGTTGATGGGCTCGCAGTGAGCCGACTGCTCAAATATGACCGGCGCCTCAGGAGTGGCGTCACGAGGCTCCTGGGTCTTCTGACAGGCTGTCGCCAGCAACATCAGGCAAAAGAGTAAGAAACTAAGCTTTTTCATAAAGTTCTGATTTGGGATAAATAGGTAATATGAATCAAAGTCAGCCTGATCCCTTGCCATATCTAGTACATAGGTCTCTCCTTCCTGACTGACACGAGTTCAGGTTCAAAAGGTCATCCGGGCAAAAGCCCGGATGACCCAGATAAGTATCTACAGAATATTATCCTGCCGGAGGAATTGACGGGCAAGGAATCGTACGACAATTTGAGTCTGTATTGAAGAAACGGGTCTCACCCGGATTCAGCACTACATTGATCGGCGGAGCTTGTCCGCACTGAATGCGTATGGTTACAGGCCTCTGGCCACAGTTCATCACTTGGTAGGAATGATTGATCGCCGAACAATAGACATGAGACTGGCCGACCGGGATCATCACGCCTGGCTCATGGATAGGTCCTATTGGACGACATCCTGCCGGCGGCTGTATCTGGCAACCCCTCCGGCAATCTAGCGGCATCAGCGGAGAAGAGGTTCCGCAGAGGTCGATACAGGCCGGATTCTGAATCGACTGGATAACTGTGAGCGTACAACAGCAACTGGGATTGATCACAGCATTGAGACAGCGCTCACAGGTGATGGGCTGACAATCAACGCTGGATTGCTCAAATATAACCGGCTCCTCGGCCGCCGCTTCACGCGGCTCCTGGGTCTTCTGGCAGGCTGCGGTCAGCAGCGCCAGACAAAAGAGTAAGAGACTAAGCTTTTTCATAGTGTGAAGTGGTTTAAGAATAAATTGATTTCAACGAACTCCAGGCAACCTGTGCCGGATGTACCTGCATCCAAAGTCTCCTGGAATCAACCTTCGGGAGAGATCTGCGGGCAGTCAGTCGGACGGCAGGCAGCATTCGTACTAAAGAAGCGGCTTTGTCCCGGGAGCAGCATAACAGTCAGCGGTGGATTGGTGCCACAGATGATATCAAAAGTCACCGGCGCCGTGCTGCAATTCATGATACGATAAGCATGACCGACAGCTGCGCAGTACACGTGTGGTATACCTGGCATCGGTGACGGGATCTGCTCATGGATAGGGCCTATCGGGAAAGGACAGTTAGTAGGCGGCGGCACCTGGCAGGGTCTTCTGCAGGAATCCGGTATCAATGGGGAAGAAGTACCGCAGAGATCAAGACAGGCAGGCGCAGACCCGATGGGCGGACGTACAACTATCCTGCAACAACAGCTTGGGTTGATGATCGCGTTGGCACAATCGGCGCAGGTGATGGGCTGACATTGTACCGACTGTTCAAATACGACCGGCTCTTCGGGCGCCGCTTCACGCGGTTCCTGGGTCTTCTGACAGGCTGTAGCCAGCAATCCAAGGCACAAGAATAAGAGACTAAGTTTTTTCATGATATTAGGTTTATAGTTGGTAAATCAGGAAAGTACATGATCAAAAGATGTACAAACACCCTTTGATCAGGGACAAGGCTCTATGCCGCATCTTTCATTGAGCCACACGTACTGGCTTGCACCCGGATTCAACGTATAGATGGCCGGGCCGCGACCGCAATCGACACTCACCGTTATGCGGTTAGTGCCACAATTGCCGATACTGTAAGCATGATGAATTGCCGCACAGAAAATATGCGACCCGCTCGGAGGAATATGTATGTCCGGCTCGAGGACAGGCCCCATAGGCCAACGGCACTGATCACTCGGCGGATTGCATGTTCTCACACACTGATCCGGCAACGGAGACGTCGTGCCACAAAGGTTGATACAGTTGGCCCGCTGGTCAGCATCGACAATCGTTATAACACAACAGCAACTGGAGTCAAGTACTGCCTGGCGGCAGTGTCGGCAATTGATCGGGTTGCAATCGTCTGATTGCCCGAATATGACCGGATCCTGGTGGCTTGCCTGCTGTGTCTCTTGCGTCTTCTGACAAGCAACGGCCAGCAGACCCAGGCATAAGAGTAAGAAACTAAGCTTTTTCATGATATAAAATTTTATTGACAATTAAGTATATGACATAAGGATGCAAGGGCGTGCAACAAGGCACACCAAGGACCCAGGCACACCCTCCCAGGAAGGACTGCGGCCCGGTTATAGTAGTTATAGTATATTCGCTTTAGGCAGAAAAGGGATACCTCAGGGGCAAGGCATCGCGTCACAGCGGTCATTGACCGTCATATATCTGGCGCCGTTAGGCGCTATTCCCAATATCACCGGCGGGCCAAATACACCGCCTCGTCCGCACCTGATCTCCACAAAAATGTTCTGCTGGCCACAGTTATTGACACAGTAGAAATGATCCTCGGCTGCACAATATGTATGCTGCTCTCCGGGACCCAATATGATATTAGCCTCCCTGACAGGCCCTCTCGGCCGGTTGCATTGCGTATCAAGCCGGCAAAAAACAGTATCACTGCAAAAATCCATAGGGACGATCGGCGACGAAGTACCACACAACTCTATACAAGCACTACCTTCCGGAGCTTCCAGTACGGTAATTACACAGCAACAACTCGGATTGATCACCGCGCGATAGCAGTTTTCACAGGTGATTGGCTTAGGATCTTCTGTCCGATTGAAAACAGTCGGCGCCTCCAAAGCCGGATCACGCGGTTCTGCAGCTTTCTGGCAGGCACTTGCCAGCATAGCCACTGCCAGGAGTAAGGAATAGACCAGTCTCATGATGTAACATATATTTATATGTAAAAACAATAGTTTACATCATCCTGAACCGGGCAAACCCGGCCCCTCCCTCTTCGGGTCCCTGGTCCTGTATCCCTGCATACACAAAAGCCGCCGTTTCACCGAATACCGCAGACCGGAACCTTACCTATCTGAACCCGGATTGTATGCAACTCTGGCCTCTGATCCTGCCGCTCAACCAACTCCTTCTAAAATAGGGCAGACTGGATTAGGAAAAATACTTTGTATTTATAAAAACACAAAGTAAGTCCTAGCCAATATTCACTTCATGAATATTGAACCAAATTATGCCGCAACAATCATATCAAATATACCAAAAACCAACACAATTACAACCGATTGAATCAATAAAATATATCAATACTGTCAATTATTATGAATCACCGTTTTTACTAATTCTAAATTTTTCGCAAACATGCGAGATATGGGCTTTGCAGAGTAAGTGAGAACTCAACAAACCTGCGGAGAAATAACGCGTCAAAATAACCGATATGACTACTTCTAAGCCCTCATAGAGAGGTTAGCGCCAGCGTCTTATAGCATAAAGGAAAGTATAGCCATCTGTGAACCTGCCCTGGAAACCGAAACAATGCCGGTAAGTCTGCCGTTACAGACAGCTGATAAAAAGAGCTGCTGCCTTAATAAGACTATTCTTTTATCATCGCCTGGTGCGGGATATCGTCCTCCAGGTAGGGATCTCCTACGGACACAAAACCGAAAGACCGGTAAAAATCAACCAGGTAGCTCTGGGCTGAAATCTTGACAGGCGAGGAAGCGCCAAACAAATCTGCTGCGCGTTCCAGCGCTTCTTCCACGAGAGACTTGCCGTAACCCTTACCCCTTATATCAGGAGCTGTCACGATCCGCCCTATGGAAGTATAGCCAGGATAAACGACTCCCGGTCCCAGCATACGTGCATAAGCCACCAGCTTATCATCTTCATTGAAACCCATCAGGTGGTAACACTTGGGGTCTTTCCCGTCTGAATCCTGGTAGGCACACTGCTGCTCGACTATAAAAACACGTTGTCTCAGCTGAGAGGCCGCATACAGCTCATATACGTTCAGATCTGAAAAAAACTTGCATTTAAAGCGTAGATCCATACCTCAAAAGTAAACAGCCGCAACTGGTTTGCGCCGCCGACCCCGAAATAATCGGGATCGCAGGCCGGGCGGCAGACTTATCGGCGCGCTACCCGCACAATAACCTCCCTGTTGTAGTTTGGTATGGTGACTGAAGGCAAGTCATGTAGTACATCCTGCCTTGCGTAGTACAAAGGCTCTCTGTATACCTCCCCGGGATAGACCATACGCACCTCGATCGCCCCGGACACAGCAGGGCTGCCATCTACGCTGAAACTGATCCCTGCATCCGGGACCAGACCGTGAAAGATCAGCTGCAGGTATCGAAACTTCGAGGGAAACGCTCCTTCCACCGCTTCGAATACCCAGGTACTTCCTTCATCCATGCTACTGATCCGCCGCCTGTACCCGGCTCCGTCTTCATAGGCATAGCTCAGGCCGTCGTCTTCATAGTAAGTGAACACCTCGCCCGCTTCGCCTGCGTACAGGTGTACAAACAGTGTGTCGGAGGCCTGCTCGCCGGTATGCGGTACTGTCGCCTGGAGTGGCAGCACGCTGCCGCCCCGCACAAATACCGGCAGGCGATGAAGAGGAGCTTCTACATAGGTCTCTCTGCCACCGGTATATACGCTGTCCGTATAAAGATCGTACCATCTGCCGGGCGGGAAATAAACACGGACGGCAGATGCCTGGCTGCCTGCCGGCGCCACCATAAGCGACGGCCCGAACATATACTGCTGCTGGTAAGCCCTGTCATAGACCATCGGGTCGTGCGTATACGGGATTGCAAGGGACCTGGACACAGGCATACCGTTCCGGCTCGCATCATAAAAAGCGGAATAGATATAAGGCAGCATTTTGTACCTGAACTTGAGGTAATGCCTGGCGATCGCCTCTACTTCTTCTCCATAGCTCCAGGGTTCGGAATCCCGCATATTGATCATCTTGTGCCCCCGCAACATCGGCGAGAAAACGCCTATGGTCAGCCAGCGTGCATAGAGCTGGGAACTGGCCTCACCGGCAAAGCCCCCGATATCTACCCCGGCAAATGCCACCCCACCCAGCCCGAGGCTATTGACCAGGCGTACACCGAGCATCATGTGGTCGTCACTCGCTGTGTTGTCGCCTGTCCATACGGCCGAATAGCGCTGTACTCCGGCGAAACCTGCTCTCGTCAGCACAAAGGGGCGCTGCCCGTTCATCAGCTTCCGGACACCTTCATAAGTGGCACGGGCCATCTGCATCCCGTATACATTCCTGACCTGCAAGGTCGTAGCTCCCCGGCCGTCAAAATCAAATTGCACATGAGATGGGAAAGCCTGCCCCCAGGTGGCCGGCTCATTCATATCATTCCAGAAGCCGGTCACGCCTTCCGACACGTATCCGCCAAATGATTTTCCCCACCATTCGCGCGCCGCAGGTTTGGTAAAGTCCGGAAAATGGCAAAGCCCCGGCCACACGCTCCCTGCATAAAGCGTATTGTCCGGGTACCTGGCAAAGGCCTGCTGCCTCAGTCCGTCCTCATATGCCTGATATCCCGGCTCCACTTTGATCCCCGGGTCTACAATCACGGTCGTCCTGACGCCCAGCTTCCGGAGCGAGTCAATCATGGTCGCAGGTTGTGGAAACCGCATCTTGTTCCACGTGAATATCTTGTATGCATCCATGTAATGGATATCCAGGTACAAGACATCGAGCGGTATGTCTTTCTCGCGAAAGGTGCGCGCCAGGGACAGCACTTCCTTGTCCGGGAAATAGCTCCAGCGGCATTGCTGATAACCCAGGCTCCATACAGGCGGCAAAGGCATACGCCCTGTAAGGGCAGTATAGGCCTCGATGATACCCGGCACCGTGGAACGCCCTATGAAATAGTAATCCAGGTCTCCGGATTCGGCGGTAAACGAGGAAAAACGATCATTGGATGCACCAAAATTGAAATGGGTCCTGGATGTGTTGTCGAGGAAAATCCCGTAACACAACCCATGATGCACGCCAATATAAAAGGGAATGGATACATATAATGGGTCATCGTTGAGGTCGTAACCGGGCACATCGCTGTTCCAGTTGATATATGCGCTGCCCCGCCTGTCCAGGTCACCCGTCTTCTCTCCCAGGCCGACGAAGCGCTCTCCGTCCTGCAGTGTTTTATATACTGTGGCCTCATGACCGGTCCAGGCGATTCCGAAACCCGGATCATCGGCATTGAGCAGCCGACCCTCAGCATCGTAAAAGGAGAACCGCAGCGGTTTCTTCTGTATGACCAGCGACATTGAATCGGTCTGTATGGTCAGCTGCTGGTTGTCTTCCCTGTAACGGTAAGGGACTTCTGTAGGAGCGGCAATCACCGAGTAGGAGAAGTCCCTCGCCGGAAACGCCTCTTTCCCCGCACGGACCCTGAATACATGAAAATCGTATACACTGATGCGGACATGGGCGTTGCTTGTCCTGATATTGATATGTCGCCCCTGCCTGCTTGCAGAAACCAGGTTGCCTATCGATGCGTATTCCTGCCCCCACCCACTTACGGGCCCTACAAGTGCAAGAAGCAAGGCGATGATCTTCAAACGATGGTCCATGCCGCTTTTTGCCTATGAAGCTAATCAGATCCCGGCTTACAGGCAAGATAAAAAACCGATTGCACGTGCATTTTGCATTACATAGTGCTGATATTCAGCGCTATCGCCAACACATATTGTTCATTTTACACCAACCTCAGACTTATGCTTCATTTTTGTTACCAGCTTGTTGCAAAAAATGGTTAATATCACCGAGCTTATCAACCAGATATGAGTCAGACAACAACGAAAACCAACTACGGAGCGCTGATCACCGTCGTCACGGTATTTTTTTTCTGGGGCTTTGTGGCTGCTTCAAACGGGATTTTCATCCCTTTCTGCAAGAAGTACTTTGAACTTACGCAGTTCCAGTCACAGCTGATCGATACGGCCTTTTATGCCGCTTATTTCATAGGCTCGCTGCTCTTGTGGCTGGCATCTCAATCCTTCCGGATCGATTTTCTCAACAAGATCGGTTACAAGAAAGGGATCATATACGGCCTGTTGCTATCCGTAGCAGGGGCGGTCCTGATGATTTTGGCTGTCGGGAGCGGATCATTCGGCTTCATACTCGCCGCCCTGTTTGTCATCGCCCTTGGCTTCTCTCTCCAGCAGACTGCCGCACATCCCTTCGCCATCGGCCTGGGTCCGGCCGAGTCCGGTGCACATCGACTCAACCTGGCCGGTGGGATCAATTCTTTCGGTACACTGCTGGGGCCGGTCATCGTGAGCGTGCTCTTGTTCGGCGATCTCACAGGAGCAGCCGCCGACAATGCGACTCCGGACTCGATCAATATATTGTACATACTTCTCGCCATAGTGTTCCTGCTGGCTGCTGTATTGCTCGCCGTAGCCAGGCTACCCCGCGTCACCACCGGAGATGAACCGTTTGAGCCTGGCCTGGGCGCACTCCGCTTCCCTCAGCTCAGGCTGGGTATGCTGGCCATCTTTGTATATGTAGGCGTGGAGGTCACTATACAGAGCAATATGGGTGAGCTCCTTATCCTGCCAGAGTTCGGTGGCTATGATGTATCCGAGATATCGCATTTCATCTCGCTGTACTGGGGCAGCCTCATGATCGGCAGGATGAGCGGTGCGCTCAGCGCATTCGAGATGAGACGCCCGCTGAAAAACCTGCTGACGGTAGTGGTACCGCTCATAGCTTTCGGCCTGATCATCGCTGTCAACCACCTCAAGGGCAATGACATGAGCGATTTATACGTATATGTCATCTGCGTACTGATATTGATCGGCGGTATCTTTATGAGTAAAGACAACCCGGCACGAATGCTGCTGATATTCTCTGTGCTGGGTATTGCAGCTATGCTCATAGGGGTACTCACTACGGGTGAGATAGCCAAGCTGGCGTTCCTAAGCGGTGGACTCTGCTGCAGTATCGGCTGGCCCTGTATATTTGCGCTCAGCGTCACGGGACTCGGCAAGTATACCAGCCAGGGATCGGCTTTCCTGATCATGATGATATTGGGCGGCGCCATCATACCGCCCATCCAGGGATATATAGCCGATATATGGGATATCCACAACAGCTATTGGGTCGCTGTGCTCTGTTTTGTTTACCTCGCATGGTTTGCCGTGAAGGTGAGCAAGGTCCTGCGGGCCCAGGGTATCCGCGTCGATTCGGTACAGAGTGGCGGACACTGATTGGTCCGGCCTTGCTGTTTCGCACGACAAGCCAAACCTGATAATAGATCATTCAATCCACGAGAACTTATGGTATTGATAGCGGATGGAGGCTCCACCAAGAGCGACTGGAACCTGGTACAGGACGGCCAGAAACTCCGGGCTTTCCACACGGAAGGGTATAATCCCTATTTCGTAGACACGGCATCCATCGTCGACTCTATGCTCAACAGCCTGCCGAAGGATATCGCCCGACCGCAGATCCTGAAAGTTTACTATTACGGTGCGGGGTGCTCCTCTCCCGAGAAAGTACGGATCGTATCCAAAGCGATGGAACACGTTTTTCCGGGAGCAGATGTTTTCGTAGGACACGACCTGCTGGCTGCCTGCCGGGCCTTGTTGGGCAATCAGCCTGGGTTTGCTGCCATCCTGGGCACGGGTACCAATTCATGCCTGTACGACGGAAAAGACATCATGATGAACATCGATTCGCTCGGGTACTTTCTTGGCGACGAAGGCAGCGGATCTTTCATCGGCAAACGCCTGCTCCGCGACTATATGCGCGGCTACCTGCCCGCCGAGATCCACAAGGACTTTGTTGATCAGTTTGGCCTGTCCCGGGAAGATATTTTCAACGTGATCTACAACAAGCCCCTGCCCAACCGCTTCCTGGCAAGCTTCAGCAAGTTTGTATACGAACACCTCAGCTTTGATTATTCACAGGCAATGGTCAAGGACGGATTCAGGGCTTTTTTCGATTGCCTGGTGACTCGCTACCCCAACTACTCGCGCTATGCATTCAACTGCATCGGCTCTGTTGCATTCAACTTCAAGGATATCCTGGAGCAGGTATGCCATGAGTATGACATGGAAGTAGGCAGGATCGTGCGCTCACCGATCCATGACCTGGTGGACTTTCACATTGCCAGGCTTAGCTGATCATTAGCCGGTCGGACATCTGTGGTCGGGGTCAGTACATCGGATTCTGCATGATACGTTGCCCGCTGAGATCGATCTCGCTCTGCGGTATCGGCATCAGCAGGTGCTTGGCCGGGTCAAATCGATCAAACATCGGTTGTATGGACTTGAGTCTCGGCAACATATAGTCAGGATCCTTCCTGACCTGGCGGACGAGATCAAACCAGCGATGCTGTTCCATGGCCAGCTCTGCCCTCCGCTCACGCCAGATCATGTGTCTCAGCGGCGCCTGCTGCGTCTCGGTGATATCCCGAAGGATGAAATTGTTCGTTCCCCGGGCACGCTTGCGTATCATGTTGAGGTATTCAAGTGCTTCTGCACCTCTGCCCTGTTCATTAAGTGCTTCTGCAAGCACCAGCAGCACATCGGCATAGCGCAGGATACGCTGATTGCCGGGGCCATTGTCCTGCAACCCTACATGCGCCGGCACCCAGGCTTTCTGGTTGTAGCGCTCGTTGATCAGTAGTGGATTGTCCTGCACAATGGCGCTGCCGTCCGGCAGCACTTCCCCGACATACAGGATAGTTGCCTCGCGTCGGGGGTCACCGTTCTCGTACTGCGCTACCAGGTTGTCCGACGGGCGATTGAACCCCCAGCCGAGATTGGGTATCCCGCGCACGCCCTGCACCATATTGAACTCACACCTGCCCTCCCAGCTCTCTACATCCTTGCAGCCGATCTCAAACATACTCTCGCTGCAGTGCTCTCCCACCGGCATGAATATATCCGCATACCTGGGATATAGGACATACTGCCCGGACTGCACTACTTCCAGCGCATATTTCTCCGCATTTGCATAGTCTTCGATAGTCAGGTACACCTTGGACAGCATCCCCCGTGCAGCTCCTTTTGTAGCTCTTCCCAGGTCGGCGGAAGATTGCTGGCTGCGCTCCGGCAAAAGCTCGATCGCTGTCCTCAGATCTTCTATGATGGAGGCATAGACATCTCCGGCGCTGGCCCGGCTCTGATTGTACTCGTCGGGAGTAAGTGTACGTGTGATCAGCGGCACACCGCCGTACCACCGCACCAGGTTGAAGTACAGGTGTGCCCTCAGAAACCTGGCTTCGCCCTGCAGCCGGTTACTGAGCGCCTGTGTGATCCCGGGTACCGAAGGTATCTTCTCGAGGCAAATATTGGCGCGGGCAATACCGGTATACTGCGTCTTCCAGACACTCAGCACAGTCTGGTGCCCCGGATCCATGGTAAAGAAGTCCAGGTCATTGAGGAAAATGGCGTCATTGGCGTCGCTTCCTTTGTCGGCGTCATCGCTGATGATATCCGTCATACCCAGGAAATGCAATGGTGTGACATTGTGACGCAGGTAAGCATATATAGCGTTGACCGCCCATACAGCCTGCTCCGGGTTGGAAAAGAAATTCTCAGAAGTCAGCTCCCCCTGCGGTTTGATATCCAGGAAATCACGGCGACAGGCCAGGGGCAGGAGAACGGCTATTGCCAGGACGATTGGTATGATCTTTCTCATAACTTTTCTTTTTTCTAAAAGATTAAATCGGGCTTACACCCTTTTCCAGCCGGTGATACCGCACCGGCATCAGAAGGCCGCGCTCAGCCCGAATGAAAAGACCCTCGCAACAGGGTAAGCGCCGCGATCGATCCCCCTGGATACAGGGTTTCCACCTATCTCGGGCGAAAAGCCGGAGAAACTGGCCCATGTGACCGGGTTGGTAGCGCTGACATATATCTCCAGCCGATCGAGCCTGATCTGCGAAAGCAGCGTGCGCGGCAGCTCATAACTGAGGGTTATATTCCGGATCCTGAAATAAGATCCGTCCTCGAGGAATCGCTCCGACATCTCGAAATTGGGATAGGCTCCGTTGGTCACACGTGGTTCCGTATCGGAAGTCCCCTCCCCTGTCCAGTGGTCCAGGAACGAACTTTCAAAATTGGGGACTCCGAAGAAGCGGTTCATCTTCCGTGCATTCACGATCTTGTTGCCGTATACACCATAGAAATCTACGGAAAGCCCCAGCCCATAGATGTCGAATCCTGCCGTAAACCCGTAGAAAAGCTTTGGTATCGGGCTACCCAGGTAAGTACGGTCCAATGTATTGATCGTGTCATTGCCATCCACATCCACGAATCTCAGGTCACCCGGCACGACCGAACCCCGGTTGGGATACCGGGCTATGTCTTCCGCATTCTGGTAGATACCCGCTACCTTATAGCCGAAGAAAGAACCAATCGGCAAGCCGACAGCCGTGCGGGTGGCAAAGGCTGTGCCGGTCCAGCCATCCAGCACCTCTTCCTTGTTGTCGGCCAGTTTCAGTACTTCATTGTGCAATGTGTTGCCCGTAGCGCTCAGGAAATATCCGACACGCCCTATACTGCTACGCCACCGTATATTCCACTCCACACCCGTATTGACCACATCCGCTACGTTCACGAACGGATTGTCCACGGAACCCACATAAGCGGGTATAGCCGGGTCCGTGATGATACCGCGGCCCAGTTTCCTGAACAGGTCTATCTCTGCGGTCAACCTGGTATCCAGCAAGGAAAATTCTACCCCCAGGTTGGAATGTGCATTTTCTTCCCAGTGCAACAGCGGGTTGGCTACGTTGGTCTGGATCGCGCCAAAGTTGAGGTCTTCAGTACTCCCGCTGCCAAAAACGGCAAAAAGCCGGTTGGTGATCGTAGCGAAAGACCTGTTGTACGGGATCTTATCGTTGCCTGTCACACCATAGCTTCCCCGCAGCTTGAGACTGTTGAGCCATCTCACACCGGCCATGAAAGACTCTTCACTGACGCGCCAGGCAGCCGCTATCGATGGGAAATTGCCATAACGGGAAAGCGGGCCAAACTTCGAAGAACCGTCACGCCTGATCGTGGCCGTAAGGCTATACCTGTCCATGAAACTGTAGTTGACCCTGCCGAGATAGGATACATACCGGAAGATAGTACCTACACCATGGCCGTAGCTGTCATCAGTGCCTGCAGCGTTGAGGTAGAGCAGGTCTTCCGTGATGTCTACAAGATCCCGCTTGGTGCCAAAGAGGAAGTCTTCCCGGTGATCCTGTGCAGTCGTACCGGCCATGAGCTCAAGGCGATGTGACGACCAGTTGCGGTTCCAGAAAAGCAGGTTTTCGAGCTGCCAGTCCCTACTGTTGCCCCAGTGCACTGTCAGTACGCTGGACTCATTCAACTGCCTGTCATTGACGAAGAACTTGGGCACAAAGGATTTCCCTTTGTAATTGATCAGGTTATACCCGAGACTGCTCCTGAAACTAATGTCCTTCCAGAGAAATACCGTAGCGTAGATATTGCCGACCGTGCGGAACTCCTGCCCCCTGTTGTAGCTGTTGTATTCCAGCTGGGCCGCCGGGTTGCCTACGTTAGAACGCACGGAGGTATTACCGTACACGCCGTTCTCGTCTACGACTGGCACAGTCGGGTCAGCCGCCACCGCATTGAAGATGATACCTCCTGGCGGGCCATTCTGACGGCTGAAGTTGGCAGAGATATTGTGTCCCAGTTTGATGAAGTCGTTGAGGCGGTATTCATTGTTGATACGGACCGTATAGCGCTCATACTTGCTTTGGCGTACGATGCCTTCGTGCCGCATCGCCTCGCCGCTCACATAAAAAGTCATTTTTTCCGACCCTCCCCGGGCAGAGAGGTTGTAGTTGGCGATCGGGGCCCGCCGGAAGATGACATCCTGCCAGTCGGTGCCCTCGCCTATCGATTCGGGGTCCTGGAAAGGAAGACCCTGACCTGTATTCCTGGCTGCCTCATTGGAGAGCAAGGCGTAATCCCGCCCGTTGACCAGGTCGATCTTCTTCGCTATTTCCTGTATACCGTAGTATGAGTTGAAGTTGAAGACCGTACGCCCGGACAATCCCCTCTTGGTGGTGATAAGGATCACACCGTTGGCTCCCCTGGCGCCATACAGGGCCACTGCCGACGCATCTTTCAGTACTTCTACGCTCTCTACTTCATAGGCAGAGATATTGGCGGGATCATCCAGGATGACACCGTCCACCACATAGATCGGCCTGCTACCGTTGAATGTGCCCGTACCCCGGATCGTGATCTCCGCACTCGATCCCGGCTGCCCGCTGGAGATCGATTCCAGGCCAGCTACTTTGCCCTGCAGCGCAGTCGAAAGATCCGGCGCAGGTATTCGCTTCAGGTCACTCGACCTGACGCTGGATACAGCGCCTGTGACATCACTTTTGCGCTGTGTACCATAGGCGACTACAACGACCTCGTCGATCAGCTTGCTGCTCTCGCTCATACGGATATCCAGTTCCGAGCGTCCCTGTAAAGGTATTTCCAGGGGATTGTACCCGATATACGAGAAGACGAGATAGGCATTGGCATCTATTCCTTCGAGCACAAAGTTGCCGTCAAAATCACTCACCGTGCCCCGGTTGGAATTCTTCACCTCCACATTCACACCGATCATGGGCTGACCGGTAGTAGCATCCTTGACTGAACCCTTGACGGCACCTCCGGGTTCCTGGGCTTGTGCCCGGAATCCGGGCAACAGGACAGCGAGCCACATCAGGCAGACAGCTGCTCTGCAAAACAAGTGATTGTAGGTTTTCATCGCTTTCATATTAGGTGATCTTGTTTGGCGGGCGCCAGGCCCTCGTCTCGACAACTTTCAGGTTCTTTTCCCCGCGGCTTTTTTTCCTCAGAAAGGATAGCCACTCGCGATACACTCGGTTTACAGTCGGGCCTGTGGTATTGAACGGCCGGACTTGTCAATCGGCAAAACTTATGCGGGTCGTCTGCAGATCTGCCGAACTGTTGCCGGTCATAATCACGAAGTCTCCCGGCTCCATCCCAAAGGAAAGATCCCGGCGGTAAAAACTGAACGACTCTTCGGTCAGCTCAAACACGATTTCCCTCTCTTCACCGGGCGACAGCCCTACCTTGCGGAATGCACGGAGTTCCTTAACAGGCCTGGAAACACTGGCTACCGGGTCTCTTATATACAGTTGTACGACTTCCTCACCCGCCAGGGCGCCCGTATTCCGCACAGTCACCCGCACCTGTACCGTCTCTCCTACCCGGTAGCCGGTCTTGTCCGACACGGGAGGCGACAGCGAAAAACTGGTATAACTGAGACCGAATCCAAACGGGTAGAGCGGCGTATTGGGCTGGTCGATGTACTTGCTGGTCCATTTGGATTCCGGATCGAACGGCCGGCCAGTGGGCTTTTCCGCATAGAATAGCGGTACCTGGCCGACATGTCGCGGAAAACTCACCGGCAACTTGCCTGCGGGATTATATCGTCCGAAAAGTACATCTGCGATGGCATGCCCGGCCTCTGTGCCGCCAAACCAGGTTTCGAGTATGGCGTCAGCCCTTTCGGCCAGCAAGGGTATGGTCAGCGGCCGGCCATTCATCAGTACGGCTACGACAGGCTTGCCCATTCCGGCCAGCGCCAGGAATAGTTTTTCCTGTACGCCCGGTATACCTATATCGGCCCGTGAAGCAGCTTCTCCACTCATCCAGGCCGCCTCTCCTATCGCAAATACAACTATATCTGATTCTGCCGCGAGCGCGAGCGCTTCGGTGAATCCGTTCTCGTCCGTTCCTTCGACTTTACAGCCTGCTGCATATCGCACCGTTACGGAAGGTCCTGCAACTGCCCTGATACCCTCCAGCAGCGTGACACAATCACGGGCATCGCCTGAAGCGCTCCAGGCCCCCAGCATATCCGGTTTGCTATCCGCCAGGCTGCCGATCACAGCGATAGCGCCTGTACGCCTGTCAAGGGGCAGGGTCTGCCGTTCGTTCTTCAGCAGGACAATACTCCGGGCTGCTGTCTCACGTGCGGCCTGCCGGTGCGCTGCCGACAGTACAGTCTTACGCTCGCGGTCCTCATCGCTGAACCGGTAGGGGTCGTCGAAAAGCCCCAGCTGGAACTTGAGCCGCAGTATACGCCTCACTGCCTGATCGATACTGTTCACGCTCACTTTACCCTCTTGTACTGATCCGGCAAGGAAGCGCTGGAACACAGCACCCTGCATATCCATATCTACACCGGCATTCAACGCCAGTTCCCCTGCTCCTTTTTCGTTCGCCACCACACCGTGGTTGACCATCTCATTGATCGAAGTATAGTCTGTGACGACAAAGCCGCGAAAACCTAATTCATCCCGCAGAATATCCGTGAGCAGCCACCGGCTGCCGGATGCCGGCACTCCGTCCAGGTCATTGAATGAAGTCATCACCGTAGCTGCACCCTCGCGTATAGCTGCAGCATAAGGAGGCAGGTATGTCTCCCTGAATGCCCGCTCGCTCATATCCACCGTGTTGTAGTCCCTGCCGGCTACCGGCGCGCCATAGGCTGCATAATGTTTGACGCAGGCGAGCACGGCATCAGTCTGGTCCGGCCCCTTACCCTGGAATCCCCTCACCCTGGCCTCTGCCACCCGGCTGCCCAACCAGGTATCTTCGCCGGCTCCCTCCATGATACGCCCCCATCGGGCATCCCTGCATACATCCGCCATGGGTGCGAAAGTCCAATGCAGGCCCGCCGCGGCGGCTTCCGCTCCGGCGATCCGCGCGGACCTTTCGATCAGTTCCAGGTCCCAGCTGGCTGTCTCGCCAAGTGGTATCGGGAAAATGGTCTTGTACCCGTGGATAACATCATATCCGAAGATCAGCGGGATACCAAGCCGGGTCTCCTCCACAGCGATCCGCTGTAGTTCCCTGGTGAAACGCGCCGTATGACTGTTGAAAAGCGCGCCGCATCTCCCTTTGCGTATATCCTCCGTGTAGTTGTCGCGGATAGTAGGGCCCGTAGCTTCCCAGTCCGTCGTGAACAAAGTAAGCTGCCCTATCTTCTCTTCCAGCGTCATGAGCGCAAGGACCGAGTCGACCCTCGCCGCCAGAAGCCGTTCGTCCGTACCGGCAGGTCCACCCGCCGAAGGCTTTTGTGTTTTGCACATCAGGCTCAGCAGAGCGCAGCCGATCAGTAAACAACAAGTAGAAAAATTCACATTCATTCGATATCCGTTTTGTTAAGCTCTGTTCTTTACCATTTCACTTCACTGCCTACGCCTGCAGGCGAAAAGCCATTTCTGCATTTCCCTGTCGTAAAAAGCCTGGTCCCAGCAATTGTGCCTTAGTGTGGTGTACTCCGTATAGTGTACATCCCCGGACTTTGCTTTAAGGGCCTCCACCATCTCCCTGGAAAAACGTGCTGGCACGACGTCGTCCCTCAACCCGTGAAAGACCCAGACAGGTAGGTTCAGTTGATCTGCCTGTGCCGGATCACCCGCTCCGCAGACCAGCACAGCAGCCGCAAAACGATCCGGCATCCGCCGAAGCAGGTCAAAACCACCGCTTGCGCCCATAGACAGTCCGGTGAGGTATACCCTGTCGGGATCGATATCGGGATAAGCCCTGAGCACCTCCGCTATCAATTCCTGCAGCGACTTCATAGGACCTGTAGGATCTTCGCCCCATATAGGCCCTGTCGTGTAGTCCACTTCTGACCACCTGTCACCGGCAGGACATTGTGGCGCGAGTACATAACAAGGGTATTCGGCAGATGTACCCGGCTCCGCGAAAGCCAGGACAGCATTTTTGAGTTGCATTTCATTGTCGTTCCCTCTCTCGCCCGAGCCGTGCAGAAACAGGACCAGCGGATACCTGCTCTCGGTCCTGGCTGATCCGGGGAGGTCATAGAGCGCCGGTGTGAGGAGCCGGTATGGCAATACTGTTCCACCGGCGGCAGGCCGGAATTCGCTGCGCTTCCAAAGCGACACAGGATCTACCGGCACATTGGGGTTTGGCACGACGATGGTTTCCGGTTCGTGCTGGTTTTCCTTATCGAAAGCAGCCAGCCAGCCACCTTCGAAGCCAGCGCGTTGCAACCCCTTGCGGATATAAGGATTCCGCTTCATCAGGTCCCAGATAAGACCCGAACGGTGATTTTCGATCATCAGCAGGATCGGGCCCTGGTCGATGCCGAGATAGTCCCTGTCAAACCAACCGCCCGGCAAGCGACCGCACGCGGTGAAGCCCGGGTTGAAAGCGTCTTTGTATCCGTACCGGCCAACAAGGCTGTCGTGATAGGTCTCCCACATGTATTTCAGCGTATGCAGGCATTCTTCCGGGGCAAAAGGGACACTGCCACCGGCTGCCGTAGGCGCTATCGTACCGTCGTCGTTGTTATAATCGGCGGCAGCGCCCCGGGCTGAGTAACCCTGGAACAGTTCCCAGCCGGCCAGGCATGTTTTGCCGCGATCCTCCTGCACCGACCAGTCACGCGGGCCATCGCAGGCAGTGAGTCCCCAGAGATCCGCAGAATATCCTTTGAACCCTCGCGGATTGGCTATACAGTAAGCCCTGTTGGCGAGTACAGCCCGCCTGGAATTCTCAAAATAGTCTATCCCCTTGGCGCGCGTGTACACATCCCGGATACCCCGGAAATCTATCCACACATGGCTGTACTGGTGACCGAACAAAGGGCCGAAGTTGATGTGCTGCTGTCCCATGTATTCGGCCCAGTAATACGTCTCGCACCAACTGTCCCAGCTGGATGCGGGTATAGTGTGCGTCGGCGAGCCCAATGCAAGGATATAGAGCAGCATGGCTTCGTTGTAACCATACCACTCGGCCTGGATGAATCCCTTCTCCGGGTGCCAGCCCATGCTGAGCCGGTTCCTGGCATTGAGCATCCAGTCCCACTCGACCCTCCGGTACAGTGCATCGGCCAGTGCCCTGATCTCTCTCTCCGCAGAATCGTCGCCGTCATAGTAGGTCATACAGGCCAGTACGCCTGCCAGCAATAAGCCCGTATCGATACTCGACAGCTCTACCCGCTCATAGCGCAGGGCACGCTGCGGGTCCAGGAAATGATAGAAAAATCCCTTGTAGCCAGCTATACCGGCCCTGTCCGGCCCCTGGGGCAGCGCATAGAGTACGCGCAGGGTATTCAGCACTCTCCCGGCTGAAGCCTGCCTGCTCACCCAACCACGTTCTGCACCGGTGATATACGCCGTAAGGCCGAAACCGGTTGCTGCTATACTTGAAAACCGAATGGTCGGCCAGCGGTCCGGTATCTGGTACTGAGCGTCAGCCAGCTCCCAGAAATAGAGAAAAGTCCTCCGCTGCAGCTCATCCAGGCTAAAAGCGGTACTGCCGGTATCGCCGCTGGTCTGTGCGATTCCGCTTCCGGCCGGTAATCTGCAACCGGCCAGGATCGCTGTGAGCAACAAAAAGAAAAGCCATCTGCCTCTGTGGAAGTAGATCATGACGGGGCCGTATAATATGTGGGTAAATACTAACAGGACAACAGGAAGACAGATGAAAGATACCGGGGCGATACCACGCATCCACTGTACGGATACCAGATCATATCGCCCCGGGCTTCCCCCGGCATGTCTTTCCGGCAGAACCTAATGAACTAATACCGGTCCTGCTTTCCCTTACTGTTTGACAAATTTTGCCATACCCACGGCTTCTCCTTTGATACCATAACCTACGAGCGTATAGACTCCTCCCGGCAGGCGACTCACATCAATAGCCGTCCTGGATTCACCCAGCGTCCGTACGGATGCAATCCGGGCTCCAAGCATATTCATCACATCGATACGACCTATACGGCCCGTATTGTCGATCATCAGATCATACTGCACCGGGTTAGGCGCCACGGAGAGCGTTTCCAGCAACAGTGGCTTGAATATGGAGTTCGTGGCGCAGGACCCGTCACCGACAACGATGTCGTCAAAGTAGGAAGCCACATCAGTACCCGTAGCATCGATCGTCAGGTCGAAGAACAGGGTGAGCCGCTTGAACTCTGAATTGTCGGGTACAACTGAAAAGTCAAAGACCAGCTCTTCCCATCCGTTCACTACCGTATTGGCGATAGGTGTCTCGATCACAAAACCGTTGACAGCATCTCCCTCGAGTTTCACGGCAAAGTTGCCGATATGGTCCATATGGACCTTGGCGCGGATTTGTTTCACACCTTTCCAGTCGAGCGCGGCGTCCAGGTCAGCATACATACCTGCAAAAGGCTGGGCATCGCCTGCCTTCACAAATTTGCCCACCTTGCTGCTCGTATTGATCGTCGACGGATGAGGATTGTCTACCACCTCAAACTGGTAGCCTGCTGCTTCCAGCGCTCCGTTGGCAAAATACCGGAAGTTGGATATGGTCGTGGCAGGTGTCTCGTAATTGATCGCACAGCCGTTGATACCCTGGCGCGCCCAGCGTATATTGTCTACGAAGAAAAGGCCGCCCTCGTCGCTGCCGACATTGAAGAAGATCACCAGCTGTGTATTGGTGGTACCGAGGTAAGGACTGAAGTCAATATTGAACTTGTTCCAACTATTGGCATTGCGTAGGGTATCGAATATCTCTACCTGCTGACCACCGGTCTGCAGCTTGAAAAGGAACGGCACATCCGCCCGGTCAGACCATACCTGTACCTGGAGTTGGTTAAAGATTTCCAGGTCAGGCGCCTGTTCAAACTCAAAACCGATACCAGCATAAGGTTCGTTGGCCGGGTCTTCATACCTGCCCACTTTGAGCGAACTGTTGTCGGCAGTAATATGCGGGTTGTTGACGACCGAAAGATCGCTCGCGCCGTAAAATACGGCTGCATAGTTGCGCTGGCATTCGAAGTCATCAATGATATTGGTGATCGGCAGGACATCTTCACACGGGTCTACAGTAGTCGTGCTCTGGTTGAGATTGTCTACGCACCAGCGCTGACCGGCAGCGTCGGTGCCCGGCTGGAACAGGAGCCTGATCTCGCCAAAATCCGTAATGCCTGTGAAAGCGGAGAAGTCAAAAGACAGTGTTTCCCAGGTACCGTCACCGTCTACCCTGGCTTCAGCTTCCTTATTGCCCTGGCTGGCGGAGTTGAGTTGCATCACGACCCGCTCGGCTCCGGCAGGCGCAAGCACATCTATGTTCAACTGCGAGAAGTCGGTCAGATCGAGATTTTCCGGCAGGAATGCCTGCAGGGTAGAAAATGGCGAAACACCTTTGGTATAACATCCGACCTCGGCGGAAGTATTGACACCGCCCGGTGCAGGGTTATCGACCGGCGCCTCGAAATCACCGTGGATCACCGTATTCTGATCCAGCGGCTGCCAGCCCAGGTGTACGCCACCTTCAAAATCTTCCAGAGCATCCGGCTCAGATTTGGGACCGATAGTGATATTATCTATATAATATACATCTCCGTCTTCGCCATTGACCCCGGCATTGAAGAACATCACGAATCGCTTGTGGCCGCGACCTGCCTGATCACTGCAGTCGAGCGTATAGGTAGCCCATGTATTCTCTTCCATTTCGAAAGGCACTTCTTTGGGGCCTTGACCGCCCTCGATCTTCAATAGCAACGTGCCTGCCTTATGCGAGTATACCTGTACTGAAAACTGGTTGTTGACCGACAGATCGAGCGGGTTCTGATAGTCTATAACGAGCGGGTAATACTCGGTCCCCGGCCCTGCGGCATCGTTCACCTTGCCTACGCTGCGAGAAAGATTGTCAAAGGTGACATAGGGGTTCGTTACTACCTCCAGGCTATCCCAGCCGAGTGCATAGGTAGCGTTGCGCTGACACTCAAAATCGTCAATGATCAGCGGATCGGGAGTCACTCCGGTACAAACGCCCTGCGGCACAGCACACAGATTGTCAAAATAGTAGGTATCCCCGCTGTTCTCTACGCCGGGATCGAAGAAGAGAATGATCTTATTGTAGCTGGTCTCTCCAGCCGCAGCGCTAAAATCAAAGGTATACTCCTGCCATGCATTGACCACGGCGATATTCCTGGTCCGCTCTATACCACCGTTCGGCCCTTCCAGCTTCATAAGTACCTGCGTAGCAGCACCGGCATACACCTGGATCTTGAACTGGTTGTTGACCGACAGATCCAGGTTTTCCGGCACATCACCCAGCAGCAGACTGTAGGCGTGCTGGTTGCTCTTCGTATATTTTGCACAGAACGCGCTCTCGTTCACCTTGTTAGGCTCAGGGTTGTCTACGATACCTTCATACAAACCGTCAAGCCCCTGCCAGTTGATGTTTGAACTCCCGCTTTCGAAGTCGTCATAGCACTGTTCCGAACCGTAAGCGATGAGATCGTCGAAGTAATACGTATGGCTGCTCGCATCCACGCCCGGATCGAAAAAGATGATGATTTTGTTGAGCGTAGTCAACCCGGCTCCTCCCGAAAGATCGAAATGCAATTCGTTCCAGGCGCCGGCGACAGCCATTTCTGCGGTTTTTTCTATCGAGGCGCCCGGCCCCTCAAGCTTGAGCAATACGGGAGTAGCTACATCGCACCAGACTTTCAGGGTAAACTGGTTAAACTCTCTGATATCCAGTGGAGACAGTACTTCCGCGAGGAAAAGACTGTAGCTGAATCCGGCTCCTTTGGTATACGATCCGACCGATTCGCTGCTATTGACAGCATCCGGAGCAGGATTCGGTATGACCCCGTTATACGTGCCATCTGCACCTATCCAGGGCAGGGAGGAAACCCCTCCTTCAAAGTTTTCGTACACAGCCTGCGCCTGTAACAAGGCAAGGCATGTGAGCACGAAGCATGCGGTGAGTAAAATTCTTTTCATAATCTCAGGTCTAGGTTTTTTAAATGAATCGCTTTATCTAAAATGCAGTTGATCTCTTTCCTCATTCATCCGGGCCCGGCTTTCACCTGATCTACCTCTTCTGCGGACTGCTGCAAAAGCTACCCGGACACCATCTCGTATAATGCCCTCATTCCACTTTCGAAAAAGCACCCGATCGGGCCAGCCCACCTGAACTCATACGGTACAGGTAGTACCCGCCAGGCAACCCGTCCAGGGACAGTTCCGCATAGCTTGTGCCCGACTGCCCGGCAACCGGCAGCCTGGCGCCCCTTACTATCGTGCCCGACGTCGTCAGCACAGCCAGGTAGATATCTTCTCCGGTCCCCGGATCTGTATATGCGAGTCTCAATCGCTCCCCTGCCAGCGGATTCGGCACTACGTTGACTTGCCAGGCCTCCGCAAGCTCAGCAGGCACGGAACTCGTCATATCAGTCTCGAATCCAGCTGCTTCCAGGGCCGGGGCTATTTCCGGGGCTGACATGAACAGGTCCCAGAGCAGCCCTGATCTATGATTCTCGATCATGCAGACGATCGGGCCCTGGTCAATGGCCAGGTAAGAGGTCGCAAACCAGTTCTGGCTCAGGTTGAATGCATCGTAAAAGCCGTAACTGCCCCACAGACGATCTCCCAGGTCGCGATAAAAATGTTTCAGGGCAGCCATACTCTCCTCCGGTGTGTACGGCATCGACGAGAGTGCGGCTGTCGGTGCTATGGTACCATTATCATTCGAGGGGTCGTGAGCAAGATAGCCCCAGGGGTTGTCGCTGGCTGTCAGTCCCCAGGAGCTATCACTGTAGCCCTCGTGTTTCCTCGGATTAGCCATACAGTATGCCCTGTTGATCAGGGTGTGATTGCGATTGCGCTCGAAGTAATTGCAATAACGATCCTTCAGGTTGCGGGGATCGAAGCCCAGGAAAGAGTAATGGGCGAAGAAAAGCGGTCCGCCGAAAAAGGGGCCGCAGAAGATCGGATAGCCAAAGTGAATGGCACTGTTCGTGTAAGATCCGCCGACCCAGCCGGATTGGTACATAGATGCCGGCACACCATGCCTGGGCGCAGCTATTGCCAGCAGGTAAGTGATCATAGTTTCATTGAATCCCCTGATCTGGAGGTTCATACGCCACTCATGGCTGGGAGACCAGTGCCAGTACAATACATTGCTCCCGCCTCTCCTGAACCAGTCCCACTCTACATCCTCCCAGAGGCCTTGTATGATTGCACGGAGCGCCGTCTCCTGCGGCTCTTCCAGGTCGAAGTATTGACGGGCACAGAGCAGCCCCTGCATCAGGAACGAGGTCTCCACGAGGTCTGCGCCATCGTCGTATTGGCTGAAAGCAATGGTCTTGCCCGTCCGGCCGTCCATCCAATGCGGAAAAACCCCGTGAAACCGGTCTGCTACCTGCAAAAAAGAAGTTATGCGGATCATCCTCGACAATGCCTCCTGGCGTGTGATCCACCCCCGCTCACACCCTGCGAGGATAGCCATGACACCAAACCCCGACCCACCTGTTGTGACCGTCTCCGGCGAACTATTGCGCTCCGGTATCAGGCCGGATACCGGATGTGCGAAATCCCAGAAATAGCGGAAAGTATATCGCTGGACCATATCCAGCAATGCATCGTCATCCATGGCGACAGTCGCTCCCGCCACCGGCTCCGAAAACTCACTGGCTACTCCTCCCTGACCCCTTGCCCTCATCGCATAAGTATATCCTTCGCCATATTTACCGGGCCCGATCCAGCATACTGCCATCCGCACACTTCCACCCACAGTCTGCATGAGCCGCACGGAGTCCTGCCCGGTTACCAGGTAGACTTCATAAGCCTGTATACCAGGGGACGGAGATGCCTCCCAACGCAATTCGACATGGCTGTCATAGGAAATCACTTTCAACTCTGCCGGGGGTTGCACAGGCTGTGCAGTTGCCCGTGCGGCCATGCATGCCAACACTAACAGAACTAAATAACGCCATGCGAGCAGTTTCACAAATTTATGTACTTAGCTAAGTGTGAATCTAACACTAATTGTGGCACAATAGCAAGTTTACGGAAATAAAATTTCAACATCTTAGTGCAACCAACAGACCTTTCGTTGCGTTGAGCTGGTAAACCCGGGCCAAGGAGATCCGGCAACCAATACCTTATCCCCTCTGCCAGCGGCAGATGTCTTCAGGGTTGAACCAAATACATTATGCCAGGCAGCTCACCACTCCTGCCTGTTGGGGAAAAAAGAAACAGAAATACCAGGTCTAAAGACTGTCGGGTAGATTAGTCAAGCTGACCGCCGAGAACACAGTCTTCCTTGAAGCGGATCACATGGCCATCCGTAGAAATCCACTCACCGAGTAGTATATAGATACCGATACGGGGGGAGAGACCTGTATCTGAACTACCATCCCATTTGAAACTACCTTCGGGCGTCACCAGCTCATTCTGAGCCAGTGTCTTCACCGGCCGACCGACCGAATCATATACCCTCAATGTAGCCTTGTAGCCTGGCTCCGGCAAAGTATAGTGTACAAGGAGTACATCCCGGTAACCGTCGCCGTCGGGTGAAAATACTTTTTCCTCCAGCCATACGGTCTGCTGTCCTGCGCCCGGCCGGGGGTTGAACTGGGAATTGCGGTACCCGGGTGTGCCATATCGTACGCTAGCCGCGGCCGAATGCCAGTTGGCGGCATCGCTGGACCGGCCGTCCGGGTCCAGGCGTTCAAGCGACACGCCTCTGCGCGTATCCAGCAACGCATCGTGAAAGTCACGCGAATAGTTCACGGCATCTATTTCTACTGTGCCTTCCGGAAAAGACTGGTAGATTGTCACATTGCCCGATACGTTGGACAAGGCAGGCATACTGAACGTGTATATATCCACACCGGCAGGTGGCTGATAGCGGTTGCGCGTGTACGTGGGATCCGGCGAGAAAGCTGCATATCCTCCGGGCAGGAGTACAGCCGCCGCCTCCAGCCTGCGACCGTCGGGCGTACTTCCTGTTCTGTCGGCAAGTACAATCGGCTGGAGGTCTATGATTTTGCTGCTTCGGTTATACAGCTCTATATACCTGCTGCCTCCTGTCTCCGCCTCATACAATATCTCATTGATCACCAGGTCGCCGGTGACCGGACGCTCCGGCACACCGGTGAGGCGTCGCTGCGGGTCTGCACCGGGCTTCTGCTGGCAATCTGCAATGGCCTGCGAAACAGTCAGGGTATACACCTGTCCGGGTATCATCGGCTCGCCCAGTTCCAGCAATACGGTCCAGGGGCTGGACTGATCTATCCAGGCCTCACCTACCGGGAGTTGCGGGTCAAAACCGTAAAGCCCCGGATCAGCGCTCGCTACGATATCCAGGAACTTGTCAAATGTAAGTTGCACGCTTGTTGCAGAGAGCGGATAAACACTGAGCAATACAGGTGGTGTATGATCCGGGGCTGGCGCCCATATACTGTTTTGCCTTCCCGGCGTACCGCCTGAAAGATCCTGGCTGCCACGCCAGTTGTTGGAGAGCAGGCAGGGAGCTTCGGGATTGATCAGCTCAAGCGCATACCCTCCCCGCGCCCTGACAGGGTCGCCGTACCAACTGTCCCGGTAATCTACCTGGTCGATCACCAGGCCATCCTTACGCTGCAGCACGAGCCGCTTTCCACTGTCCGTAAGCGCCGGTAATACATTCATCCCCACTACCTGGCCGTAAGGCGCATAAAGACTGGCATACCGCTGATCACAAAGTATGACATACGTTCCGGGCGACAGGACGTACTGCGGCAATCCACGCACAACCGTACCGTCCACGATATCCAGGTCGGCGAGTTGCACCACCTGGTCTCCCCTGTTGAACAGCTCGATATACTCCTGCCCGGGCAGACCCAGTACCGGCGTGGGCCGGACCATGAGCTCCGTGAACAAGACCTCGAAAGGTCCGGCAGGTCTTATATCATAGTAGGTAAAGAAAATGGCCGTATCCTTCGCCCGATTGCCGTTCAGATCTTCCATCCCGGTGATACGCAGTGTATATGGCTGTCCGCTCAGCAGATCCTCGCCCAGTGTCAGCAATACACTGTTGGCCGGCTGGGCCTGCAGATCCGCACTGGCCAGTGCGATCTGAGGCTGAAGGGTATACCTGGCAGCCTGGACTGCCAGGTCGGGATCGACCGGCTCCGACCATTCCAGCAGTATCGAACGCGGGCCATCCACCGACCAGCTCTTCAGCACCGGAGCAACTGTATCCGGCCTTAACTCTCCGAAACGCACATCGTCGAAAAAGAAGAGCTCCCGGCGCGTATCCGTGTACAGGCAGTGGAAACCGAAGTACACATCGCCCTGCACCGGAGCGGAGGCTGCGATGCGAAATTCCTCGGAGAGCAGGTTGCCTCCTGCATAGTCGGCCTCCAGTACCCACTCACCGGTTCGCTCATAACGTACCCTTATACGAGCTGTCGACGGAGCGGAAGCCACAGCACCGATGCGACCTGAGGCCACCAGGGTACGGGTCGCTCCTGTCTTGCGGAACAGTCGCACGGCATCCGTATTCCCGGACTCACCTATCTCAATATAAGTCCCATCGCCCGTATCGAGCGGGAGGCGGTCGCTGTCCAGCCAGATACGCAGCCTGTTTGACCCGGAGGGCTCAAAGTCCATCCTGAAGTAGCACTCCCAGAACATGCTGTCAGCCACCCCGTAAGGGGTCGCCAGAAAGGATGATCCGACTGTGGCCGACTTCAACTGCAGCTGCCCCTGCCCGTTCACTACGAACGATTGCAGATCGCCCTGCCACCTCGCGCTGAGATCAGGATCACTGAAGTCATCCTCGAACTGGGCAGTGAGCAGGACCGACCAACACAAAACGATCGCAGTAAAAATTCCCCTCATAAGTACGTACTATTAATTCTTACAGGCAGTTTATCTTTGCAGCCCCGGATTGACCGAAAATAGCTAATGCCGCTGGAATTGCGCAAAGTTACCGGTTAAAACTGGGGAAATTAACGTTCAAAACGACTACGACAAGCCACTGTTCCGACCCATCCGCCCAGCATAGCCTGCCCTGTAACGGCTTTCGGCAGGACGGCTTCAAAACAAAGCCTATTTTCACGTCATACCGCAGAAAAAACTACAGTCAAAGATGAAAGTTGCAGTAGTAGGCGCCACCGGCCTGGTTGGCGGACAAATGTTGAAAGTGCTCGCCGAGCGGGACTTTCCCGTGACCGAACTCATCCCTGTCGCCTCGGAAGCCTCGGTGGGCAAGACGATAACTTTCAAAGGACAGCATTTTTCAGTGGTGAGTATGGAGACGGCGATTGCCATGCAGCCCCAGGTAGCTATATTCTCCGCGGGTGGCGGTACTTCCCTTCAATGGGCGCCCGCGTTTGCAGGGGCCGGTATCACGGTCATAGACAACTCGTCTGCATGGCGTATGGACCCCGGCAAGAAACTGGTCGTACCGGAGATCAACGCCTCCGTCCTGACCCCGGAAGATAAGATCATAGCCAACCCCAACTGTTCGACGATCCAGATGGTTGTAGCATTGCAGCCGTTGCACAAGGCCTTCGGGCTGAAGCGCGTTGTAGTATCGACCTATCAGTCTGTAACAGGTACCGGCAAAAAGGCAGTAGACCAGCTCAACAGCGAACGTAGAGAACAGGAAGGCCCCAAAGCCTACCCCCATCCGATCGATCTCAACGTACTGCCGCATATCGACGCCTTTACCGACAACGGGTATACGAAAGAGGAAATGAAAATGATCAATGAAACCAGGAAGATCATGGGCGACGATAGTATCAAAGTGACCGCTACTACCGTACGTGTGCCGGTAATGGGCGGCCACTCGGAGTCTGTCAACGCCGAATTTTTGCGCCCCTTCGGAGACCTGGATAACGTTCGGGATCTGCTACGGGATGCGCCGGGCCTCACATTGCAGGATGATCCTGCCAACAATATCTACCCGATGCCTATCTGGTCGCAGGACAAGGACGACGTGTTTGTAGGCCGCCTCCGGATAGACGAATCCCAGCCCAACACGCTCAACCTTTGGGTGGTTTCAGACAACCTGCGCAAAGGCGCTGCCACCAATGCCGTGCAGATTGCAGAATATCTGTTGAAAAAGGGCTGGCTTTAACAACTAATGATTTTTTTGTAGTTTCATCAAATGTTTGTGTACTATAGTACACGTAAAATGGAAGGAGTATGAAATCCAAACTGGTCATCTGGGGACAAAACCCCGCGAAAGAAAGAGTACTGTTCGCTCTGGAGCTGCTGGAAGAAGAGAATAAGGTGAAAACGTTCGTTTTCCCCGAGGGTATCGTTACGGCAGAATTTGAGGATCAACTGCATACCGCATGGAAAGAGAACAAGGAAGTCGCTTTCCCCGAAGGCTATGAAGAGTCAGTCCGGGACTTGTCGCTTATGGGCGATATACTGCCCGAAGGGTATACCTGCGAACGGGAAGATCTGCTTAAACGGGCACAGGCCGAATGGCACTTTGTCGTCCTTTCCTCCAAACTCTATAATACCTATCGTTCAGAGATAGAAGAGTTCAGGGACAGGATCGACCAGGCAGATCGGTATAGCGGCCAGGTTTGGGATGAGCTCAAAGGCTTCTGGGACAAAATACAGCGCCAGATGCAGGAGAAAAATCTCTTCCGATCCCACGCCAACGCGCTGCGGGACGAGACCAACCTGCTCTTCACCACGCTCAAGGAGAAGCGCAAAGATATGGACAAGGAATTCCAGGAAACTTCCCGGCAGAACTTCGAACAGTTCTCCAAAAAGCTGGATGACCTCCTGGAGAAAGTATCCAAAGGCCTCAGTCTGCATGTCCTCTTTGACGATCTGAAGCGCATGCAGCAGGAACTCAAGGATCTCAAACTGGTCAAAGATCATCGCAATAAGATCTGGAACAAACTGGACGACGCCTTCAAGCAAGTCAAGGACAAACGTTTCGGTGGCAATACCGGAGAAGGGGGTGGAGGAGACAAAGAACACTCACCTGCCAATCGCCTGGAGCGACGCCTGACAGGACTCAATGACGCGATCGACAAGATGGAAAAATCCATCCATCGGGACCGCCAGGAGATGGAGTTCCAGGACAAACGTGCCGGGGACAGCGCAGGTATGCTCGAAAGCCAGCTCAGGGAAGCCAAAGTCAAGATGGTGGAAGAACGCATATCTTCCAAGCAACAAAAACTGGACGACATGAAGCAGACACAAGCCGAACTGCTGCAGAAGCTGGCATCTATCCAGCAGAAGGAACAGCGTCGCCAGGAGCTGGAAGAAGCCAAAAAGCATGCCCAGGAAAAGATTGCAGCCGAAATAAGGGGTGCCGCCGAGGGCCGCAAGGAAGCAGAAGGCAAACTGGAAAAAGCGGCTGCAGCTATCGCAGACAACAGCCGTAAGACGGAAGTAACGGAAGAGGGTGAAGACGCACCCGAGCCGTCTCCCGCCTCATCGGAAGAAGAGTGACCTTGAAATAACGGGCCTTCTTTTTTTGAAGAGATACGCCCTGACTTCATAAAGAGAGGGGCTGCAGATTGATATCTGCAGCCCCTCTTTCTTTTTACTATCCTGTCTGTAGACTTCTTCCTACCGGGAACTGTGTTCGTTCCCGGCAGGAAGAGCCTTTTCTTTTTAGTTCCTGATCAACAGCTTCTCGGTACGCACCTCATTTCCTGTAGTGACCCTTACCAGGTACAGCCCGACAGGCATATTGCGGATACTGCCGCTCCAGTCGAGCGATCCGTTGTAGACCATATGATCCTGTTGCAGCAGTACCTTTCCGTCAAGGGAGAGGAAACTGATCTGGGCGCTGCTTCCCTTGATACCGCGCAGCTGGATATTGAGCGACTGGCTGGCCGGGTTGGGGAACATATTCATCTGGACGCCGGAAAGATCCGCCGATCCCGTGGAAGAGACAAGGCTCCAGTTGACCAGCGTACCTGCCTCCTCGGCATAGGCACATGCAGACTCTCCTCCTTCTGTGCTCACACAGGCTTCCGTGTTGTAGAAAAGTCCGTCCATCACTTCTATATCATCTACGGACCAGGCCAGGATACGTGTCACCCCGCTGGAGTCCGAACCGAACCGGAATTTGAAGTGCAGATCCTGGCCGACAAAGTCGCTCAGATCAATCCAGGACTGTACAAAGCCTTCGCTGTTGCCGGAAAACGCCCGGAGATTCGGTATAGTGAACGTATTGTAATCCACCCTGCCGCTGTAGCCGTGGTGTATCACATAAGGTCCTGCATCGATCCAGGATGTACCACCATTGGTAGAGAACTCAACGATACCGGCATCAAAGCCGCGTTGCATGTTGTAGTCATGGAAGAAGCGAAGCAGCGGGTTAGTGCCCGTCACCCTGATCGCCTCGAAGTTATAGATGCCCTGATCTGCGGCAGGATGCGCATACATCGCCCAGGCACGGTTGCCGCTGTAAGGCAGTTCGTTGCTCAACTCCCAGGTATCGAATCCGCGTGTAGATTCAAACTCCCAGTTCAGCTCCGAATCATTCGATTCGAGATCGTCGAAGAAGAAACGGCCTGAAACCTTGTCTTGCGGCGTAGTGAGTTTATATGTCAAAGTCTTAGCCTCATTGCTGGCAAAGTCACCGAGGTCGAACACAAGGACATCTCCCTGTACTTCTACGCCAAAGTTGGCCGAACCCGTTTTATAGCTCACACCTTCCGGAAGCTGGTCCGTTACTTTTACTCCTGCTGAAGCATGTGGGAGGTAATTGCCCACGTCGATCGTCACATCGATATCCTCTCCTGCAGTAATAGACTCTGTTGATCTCTTGCTGATCGTGATCTGGTTAAGACATGCAGGCAGCACGTCGAATCCTTCCGTACCGTCGTTCCGGTCATTGGCACTGCCCTGGTCAGAGCTGTAGCCCAGCCCGCGACGAGCGAATACTTCCCATATCAGGCACTGGTTAGCGCCTTCAAACAAAGCCCGGTCAGCCGCCAGTATAGCATCGCGGCCATCAGCAAAGCCAGGACCGCATACCTGCATTTTCATACCTGTCATGACGAGATTCACCGCCATATTGTTGCCACCGTCCCCGTTCAGTATATCATCATCGTAACCATACGTATCCACCATTTTCCAGTAGAGGTCCCAAAGCATGGATACCCACACCTCTCCGACCGGGTGCGGCGCAGTCGTACCTATGATATCATAATAAGTGAGCGGGTTGGTATTCATATCCGTAGAATAAGGATAGCGGCGGATACCCCGGCCATTTGTTGGTTGAGAGATCACGTAGGTACCGATACCCCTGGGGTCAGTCCCACGGTCGCTTGCCCTTACTGTAGTGATCAGTGTAAAGAAATCGCTCCAGCCCTCTCCCATCTGCTCATCGTTGTTGAGGCAGCTGGCAATAGTGGGCCCGCCGGTGAGGCGGTTGCTGATACCATGACCGTACTCATGCGCCACGATACCGTTGTCCACCGTACCGTCAAACTGTACAGGACCACCTGTCGCTTCATCGACAAAAGTAACCTCTACCTCGATTCCCTGGCTAAGCAGTTGCTTCAGTGCGATGCAGTCGCCGTTGGACAACATCACCGCAGGGATACTGGGATTAGGGAAGCCCTCAGCGCCAGCCATCGTAAGTACCGAATTCTCAAAGTTGCAGACGATCGCGCCTATGGCGCCTGCATTCTGTACGCTGTTTACCTTCTCTATGAAGTAACAGGAGCCCCTGTCTACCATCGCTATCTTGCCCGCTATGTCGGCGCCGTTGGAAGCAGGTGTACACAGCAGGCCGCCACCGGATATATCCTTTGCTACAGCCAGCTTGCCTGTCAGCGGTGTACCGGTCACAGGTGCTCCGAACTGTGCCTGGCCTGTCTCATAAGTCCGGGCAACCGATTCGGGAGAGTTGACCCTGAAGAGTCCCTGACCGGCGCGGTTCCATACGAACATACGCATGCGGCCGTTGCCTCCGTCAGGCGGCGTCGAAAAATCCGCATTGTTGGTATTCTGGTTATTAGTCGCGCCAAACTGTGCCAGTGCGATCACATAGTCATTGGCAGCGCCACCCTTGCCGTAGTTGTTAGCCTGGAAGTTGCCCGCCACCTCAGTAAACCCATAGGCATAGGTGATATCGTGCATCATGTTGTTCGAATAGAAAAGATTCACGGTAGCCGGGACTACGTTGGCGATCGGCTCGGCGCCGTCGGTATAGTCAAAGTCAAACACGAGCGAGGAACCACCGTCCGGCTCATTGCCCGGTACGTAAGTACCGTTGCGATCAGGCCAGGTATGGACATTGTTGCCACGGGTGATGGTATATTCTGCTCCGGCCTGCCCATCGACATCATGCCACCCGTAAGGGGAAGCTGTTTCATTGAATGCATCCTGCACTATGGAGCGGTTGCCGTGCGCAGGGCTTTCTGCCGGTAAGGCAAATACATTATAGCTCGCACGATTGGCGCCGAATGTCATAGCCCTGGTTTTCGGCACGGCCTGCGTGGAAGGCATGAAGTTGCGCAGGTTGAGCGCCTCGCCGTATGGTTCGTCCAGGCAGCCGTCCGTATGCCTGTGATAGGCTCCGTCGGGAATATAGCATTTCACCGTATAGCTGGTCCTGTCCAGCAACTCTCCGCTGACTGCATCTATGCGCAGGCTCCAGTAATCCGTTCCGGCCTTTTCATCGATGGCTATATCCCATACCAGGCGCAGCTGGCCACCAGCCGTCTCAAAATACTTGAGCTTGGCCGGAATATCCACATGAGACAAGGTACCGCGCTCGAACACATAGTGCTGGCGATCCCTTTGCTGGCTCATCAACCGGGGCTGGAAACCAGTGTAACCGAGCTCCTCTGCGGCACGTGCAACAGCCGCTTCCGGGCGCAAGGAGGGCGTATGTACAGCCACCCTGGACGCTATGCCCGGCAGGAACCTGCTGGTAGCAAAGATCGGTTCGCCCGTACGGGTCAGGTGCACATTGCAGACCGCGTTGTATATTTCGATCCCATTGTACCTCTGAATGAAATAATAGTGATGGATCTGGCTGTTTTCAGAGACATAACTATCCGATACGGCCATATCGGATATGTCCGCTTTTTCCAGTTTCCAGTCTCCGGCCTTCTGCCCGACATGCTTAAGCGCTTTGTCCAGGTGTGTTTCGATCTGGGCGCTCACAGCCACTGCCAGCAACAGGCAGAGCGCAGTAAAAAATTGCTTCATAGATGCAGGAAGATTTTTAAAATTAGGAATTCCAATCCAACAAAATTAACACCCGCAAACCAATAATGGCAGCGATTTTTATTTTATTTAACCCCACGTTCCTCTAACCCGGCTCATGAAGCAACCAACACAAAATATCAAAGGAAATAATCTGCTTGTAGGACGGAACCCCGTCATAGAAGCGCTCGAAGACGGTATAGAGATAGACAAAGTATTCCTGCAACTCGGTATCCGCGGCGAATTTGAGAAACAGGTCCGGAAACTCTGCCAGCAGCAGCAGGTACCGCTTGTCGTGGTTCCTAAAGAAAAACTCAACCAGTTTTTCAGGGGAAATCACCAGGGGATCATTGCCGTCGCTTCGATGATCCAGTATCAGCGCCTGGATAAACTGCTGCCCTTTGCCTTCGAGCAACAGCAGCAGCCACTATTTGTCCTCCTGGACGGGATCACGGATGTCCGCAATTTTGGCGCTATAGCGCGATCCTGCGAAGTATTCGGAGCCCAGGCACTCATCATATCCAAGAAAAGCGGGGCGCTCATCACCGAAGATGCCGTGAAGACGTCGGCTGGTGCACTCTTGCGGCTGCCTGTATGCCGGGAACAAAGCCTCGGGCAAGCTGTTGAATACCTGCAGGATTCGGGGGTAGCGGTGTTGTGCTCCGATCTGAAAGCAACGAGGAGACTCCAGGACTGCGATCTCGCTGGTCCTGTAGCGATCGTGATGGGCTCGGAAGACAAAGGCGTCAACCCGGACCTGCTTCACCAGATCCGCGACAGGTTCATCATTCCCCAGAACGGACAGACAGATTCGCTCAATGTCTCTGTTGCGACCGGCATTATTCTTTATGAGATAACCAGACAAAGACATTCATGACACGCTTCTTTTCAAATTTTGCGACCTCGCTGACATCCTTGATAGGTATCTGCTGGCTGCTTCTTTCCGGCCACCAGCTCCCGGCACAGCAGACCTACAAACCACTCGAGAAAAGCCTGCTCTGGGAGATCAGCGGCAACGGGCTTTCCAAACCATCTTACCTCTTCGGCACCATCCATATCATCGATTCAGACAAATACTTCTGGACACCCGCTATGGATGCTGCATTCAGCAAGGCGGACCAGGTCGTCTTCGAGATCGATATGAAAGACATGCAGGACATGGGGAAGATGATGAGTATGATGCAACTGCTGTTTATGCAGGACGGCAAGACGCTCAGCGACCTGCTGTCCGAAGAAGATTACGCACTCGTAGAAGCCAGATTTACGGAGCTGGGACTGCCGCTGAATATGTTTGGCCGCATGAAGCCTTTCTTTCTCTCTACTATGATCTCCGAAGACATGGGTGGCACCGCCCTGCAGGACGGACGCATCCGCTCTTACGAGATGGAACTGATGCAGCTGGCCGACAGCCGGTCCAAACCCGTCACGGGCCTGGAAACGATAGAGTTTCAGGCGTCCATATTCGACTCGATCCCGTACGAAGTACAGGCGGAAATGCTGGTAACGGCGGTACGCGAATCAAAAGACGGCGGCCCGCAGGAACAAATGCTCGATGAGATGATGACCCTTTACACCGCTCAGGACCTGGAAGGACTCTATAAAATGATCCAGTCCCAGATGACCGAAGACATGCCCTTCCAGGAGGTATTGCTCGAACAGAGAAACCGTAACTGGATACCCATACTGGAGAAAATGATGCGCGAAAACGCCGTTTTTGCAGCAGTAGGTGCAGGGCACCTGGCCGGAGAACAGGGCGTGATTCACCTGCTCCGCAAGCAAGGGTACAAGGTCAAACCCATATACGAAAAAATATAACCCGCTATGCGCATCAGGACACTGGCTGATTACCAGCAGACATACGAAAGAAGTATCAACGACCCGGAAGGATTCTGGTCAGGAGTCGCGTCCCAGTTCAAATGGACAAAGCCCTGGGATACCGCCCTGCAATGGGACTTTGATACCCCTTCCGTGAAGTGGTTTGGCGGGGGCAAACTCAACATCACCGAAAACTGCCTGGACCGGCATCTCGACAGCCGTGGCAACAAGCTCGCTATCATATGGGAACCCAATGATCCGAAAGAACGTTTTCTGCGCCTCACCTACCGGGAGCTGTTCGAGCGTGTATGCAGGTACGCCAACGTCCTCAAGAACAACGGGGTAGGCAAAGGAGATACCGTCTGTATCTACATGCCCATGATACCCGAGCTGGTCGTAGCCACACTGGCCTGCGCACGTATCGGGGCGATCCACTCCGTGGTATTCGCGGGATTTTCCGCACAGTCGCTGGCAGACCGTATCCAGGACGCCGAGGCGCGTGTCGTACTGACTGCCGACGGTCTCAACCGTGGAGCCAAGCAAGTGCCTGTGAAGTCAATCGTCGATGAGGCGCTCGAACAATGCCCCGAAGTGCGCCGTGTCATCGTAACCGAGCGGTTGGGCTGGCCCGTACACATGGAAGCAGGGAGGGATGTATGGTTGCATGACGAGCTGCCCAAAGCCGACAAGGTCTGCCCGGCAGAGCCCGTGGATGCGGAAGATCCTTTGTTCATACTCTATACTTCAGGCTCCACCGGCAAGCCTAAAGGTGTCGTACATACCTGCGGCGGATATATGGTCTATACTGCATATACTTTTCTCAATGTATTCCAGTACGAGGAGAGCGATATCTTCTGGTGTACGGCAGATGCGGGCTGGATCACCGGCCACTCCTACCTGATCTACGGTCCCCTGCTCAACGGAGCTACTTCGCTGCTGTTCGAAGGGGTACCCACCTGGCCGGATGCCGGCAGGTTCTGGCAGGTCATCGACAAGTACGGGGTCAACCAGTTTTATACCGCACCGACAGCTATCCGTTCGCTGATGAGCCATCCCATAGATCATGTACTCTCGTACAGCCTGGATTCGCTCAAGGTACTCGGCTCCGTCGGCGAGCCCATCAACGAAGAAGCCTGGCAGTGGTACTTCAGGCATATCGGCAAGGGACGTTGCCCGATCGTAGATACCTGGTGGCAGACAGAGACAGGTGGCATCATGCTCTCTTCGCTGGCAGGAGTGACTCCCGGACGGCCTACCCACGCCGGTCTCCCGATGCCCGGCGTACAACCCGTGCTGCTTGACCCGGACGGCAACGAGATCACTGAAAACGAGACCGAAGGCCTGCTGTGCATCAAATCACCGTGGCCGTCCATCATCAGGACTACCTGGGGAGATCATGAGCGCTGCCGACAGACCTATTTCTCGGCATTCGGAGGCTACTATTTCACCGGCGACGGAGCCCGTCGCGATGCAGACGGCTTCTACCGGATCATCGGCCGGGTAGACGATGTGCTCAACGTGTCAGGCCATCGCTTCGGGACAGCTGAGATAGAGAACGCCATCAACCAGACCCCGGGTATCATCGAGTCAGCCGTCGTAGGGTTCCCGCATGATGTCAAGGGCCAGGCAATCTATGCCTACGTCATCACGGATACCGTACCCGGCGACCCGGATGACAAGCGGGATGAGATCATAGAGACTGTCGTGAAGATCATCGGCAAGATTGCCAAACCCGACAAGATCCAGTTCGTGTCCGGCCTGCCCAAGACAAGGTCGGGCAAGATCATGCGGCGTATCCTGCGCAAGATCGCTGAAGGAGATATTGCGCGATTGGGCGATACCAGCACACTGCTGGATCCGCTGATCGTGGATGAGATCAAGGCCGGTGCTTTGTAACCAGGCAGATCTGCCTTTTGCACGGAACAGCTGAGAACGAAAAAACTGCATCAACCCGAAAACCGCTTATACCATGGCGCTTATACTGCCTGTCAACGGAGTCTTTCCACAGTTTGGCCAAGATTGTTTCCTGGCCGAGAATGCCACCATTGTGGGCGACGTCATCATGGGCGATGACTGTAGTGTATGGTTTACGGCTGTAGTCCGGGGCGATGTCAACTACATCCGCATGGGCAACAAAGTCAACGTACAGGACGGCGCGATCATACACGGGACCTACCTCAAAGCGCCTACGGAGATCGGCAATGAAGTCTCGATCGGTCACAGGGCGATCGTACACGGCTGCACCGTCCATGACAATGTGCTGATCGGCATGGGGGCCATCGTGATGGATCATGCTATCGTCGAGTCCAATGTACTCATCGCAGCCGGTTCAGTAGTACTTGAAAAAACCGTACTGGAAAGCGGCCATATCTATGCAGGTGTACCGGCGAAAAAAATAAAGCCTCTGTCGGACGATACATCCAGGGACACGATCCGGCGGATCGCCGACAGCTATGTGCATTACAGCTCCTGGTTCAGGAAGCCCTGAGGCCCGGATCAGTTGCGTATGCTGGTCAGATACACACCTATGAGGATAAGTATCATCCCCGCACCGTGTACCCAGGTGAGCGGCTCTCCGTCCAGGAAACCCAGCAACAATGCAAAACAGGGTATCACATAGCTGATCGTCGAGGCAAATACGACACCCGATACCTTGATCAGCTGGAAGAAAAAGACAGAGGCCAGCACCGTCCCCATCACGGCAAGTCCCAGTATGTGCAGCATCGAATACATCGCCTGGGGATGTTCCCTTACGACCGAAGCAAAATCCGTAAACCAGAGTATACCGAAAGCAGGCAGACCAAGCATAGTGAAGGCAGCCGTGCTGATACTGATGGTATCGACATCACGGAGAAAACGGTTGACCGTGTTGGAACTGAACGCATAGAGGGTAGTCGCTACGCAGATCAACAGTGCATACAACGGGTCGCCCTGCAGCGCACCTGCCCCTGAGAAGAGGATCAGCAGCAAGGCTCCCATGAAGCCGATCAATACGCCTATGACCTTGTTCCGACTGAGCTGCAGGCCAAAGAAGACCGCGCCTACGGCGAGCGTAAATATAGGCGTGGTGCTGCTGATTACACCTGTAAAGCTGCTGCTGAGCCTGGTCTGGGCCAGCGGGAAAAGCAACGCTGGAATACCACTGCCGCAGAACCCCACAACCAGGAGATAGCGCCACTGACGGGGCTTGATCCGTTTCAAAGCTCTCGGCAGAAAAGGGAGAAAACAAATACAGGTGACTGCAATGCGAAAAGCGCCTACCTGCACGAAACTGAATGCTTCCAGGCCTTTCTTCATGAAGTAATAGGAGCTACCCCAGGTAGCGCCTATTATCAGGAGTACCGACCATGCATAGAGCGCGGAGGGTTTATCGACCGGTTTGGACGTATCGGATGACATAAAAGATGAACAAAATTACACCTTGCCCCTGATTCCGTCTCCGGTACCGCGAAGTTTAATTGAGCCTGCCTGAAGTGACCTGAGGGATACAAGACGCCAGAGTTTCATTCCATCGCCTCGTAGCTGCGGGTACGATCTATCTGCTGCCACAGTGTGTCTTTCAGCTGCTGCATGCCTTCCGTGGTCACGGCAGAGACAAATGACACGGGACAGTCCAGCTTCACCTCCTGCCGGATCAGCGATTGTATCTCATTGTCGATGAGATCACACTTGGTGATCGCCACAAGCCTTGGTTTGTCCAGGAGTTCCGGGTTGTATAGCTCCAGTTCACGGAGGAGGATACGGTACTGCTCAGCGATATCCGCAGCATCGCTGGGGATCAGGAACAGCAGGGTGGCATTGCGTTCTATATGCCTCAGGAACCTGTGGCCCAGCCCTTTGCCGGTATGTGCATCTTCAATAATACCCGGTATATCCGCCATGACAAAAGACCGGCCGTCGCGGTATGATACCACCCCCAGGTTGGGGACCAGTGTGGTAAAGGGATAATCCGCGATCTCCGGTTTGGCCGCCGTGAGCGCAGCCAGCAGAGTTGACTTGCCGGCATTCGGAAAGCCCACCAATCCTACATCCGCCAGCACCTTGAGCTCCAGTATTTTCCACTCCTCCAGCCCTTCCTCGCCCGGTTGAGCATAACGAGGCGCCTGGTGGGTAGCCGTCTTGAAAAAGCTGTTACCCATACCTCCCCGGCCGCCGGAGACCAATACCCTCGTCTCTCCGTCAGCGGTGATTTCAAAGTGCACTTCTCCCGTCTCGGCGTCCCTGGCGACAGTACCCAGCGGCACTTCGAGTACGATGTCTTCACCGTCGGCCCCGGTCTTGTTGTTGGAAGCCCCGTTCTGACCGTCTCCGGCGATCACATGCTTGCGGTACTTCAGCGAAAGCAGTGTCCATACGTTGCGATTACCCCGCACGATGATATGACCACCCCGGCCTCCGTTGCCCCCGTCCGGTCCGCCCTTGGGGATATACTTGGCCCTGTAGAAATGCATCGAGCCCGCGCCGCCATGACCCGACCGGCAGCATATCTTCACATAGTCTACAAAATTCTGATCAGCCATAGCCCGCAAAGGTACTCAAATCCGGTAGCATCTGCCTGACTACAGCCCCAATACCGCGTTCCGGGCACTTCTTCCGGTAGTTGAGGTAAATTATCCCGTGCTTCGCTTGCGGTTATCATTGGTTTCCCCTAGTATTGCACTATTTAGAATAAATCTAATTAACGACGCCGAATGAATAAATCACTCAACTACATTATCTGGGCGCTGGCCACCCTGCTTGGTGTATTCTTTGTCTACAAGGGGCTTAGCAAGCACTGGCTTTCTCCCTGCAAAGTATACACGCCCGAGAGTACGATCCCTGTTCCGTACCAGCAGCTGATCACCGCGTTCTGCCAGTCGGGTTTCTTTAAGATGGTGGGCGCCCTGGAGATCCTATCGGGATTGCTGCTGATCATTCCCCGCACCAGGCTGCTGGGTGCGGGAATGCTGATGCCTGTGATCCTCAACATTTTCCTGATCCATCTCTTCCTGGACAATCGCCCGGATGAGCTGGTAGAGACCGGTATACCGCTGCTCGCTACGATACTCATCCTGGCCTTCTATTACCCCCGGTGGAAATCACTGCTCACGGTATGACGACATACGCTCCGGGCCAAAACGGCGACGGAGTTCATGTTTCTTGGTTTTAAATTGTAGTGGAAAGCACGCTGACACCCAAAGCTCTCTCTGCTTTGCAGGCTGGCCAAAGTGATGTAATCAGATCAGGCCGGCCTGCTTTTTGTTTTCTTCATCTGGTTGCACTCTCCGGGCTCTTTAATACCCCGGCCTACTCCGCCAGATCTGCGTGGAGGACGCGCTCTCATCATAAGTGGGAGCTATACGAGATGATTATACCGCGCTCAAAACAGCGGATTACAGCTATTGCCATCACCCCTCCGATCAATAAGCCAGGATAAATGCTGACTATGTACCAGGAGAGACAATAACGCTATAGTTCCCCCAGGGAACTAGGTTCTATAGTAAATTAAGAACAGGAAAGAAGACAAGTCAAAGGCGATCGATATGGCTGCAAAGCCTCGCGAAGATCTCATCGATCGATCCGATACCAGGTATCCGTACCGATTTACCACTTCCGGCATAGAAGTCATACACGGGCGTAGTTTCGTTCTTATAAACCTGTATCCGGTTGCGGATGATCGACTCATCATTGTCGTCGGGTCTTCCGGATGTCTGCCCTCTCTTGCGGATACGTGTCACAATCTCCTCGTCATCGACCTCAAGCGACAGCAGCGCATGTATCTCAGTACCCTTTTCGGTGAGCAGGGTATCAAGCGCCTCTGCTTGTGGTACGGTACGTGGAAATCCGTCGAAGATAAACCCTTGTGCTTCCGGGTGCATGTCTACCTTGTTGCGCAACATCCCGACCGTCACACTGTCCGGCACCAGTTCCCCCTTAGCCATATACTCCTTGGCCTTGAGTCCCAGCGGCGTGTTATTGCTCATCTCATATCTGAACAGATCCCCTGTAGAAATGTGCTGAAGGCCGTATTTCTCAACCAGCGACGCAGCCTGCGTGCCTTTACCTGAACCCGGAGGTCCGAATAGGATTATATTTATCATTACGGGGATTAAAAAGTATCTAATTCCTGAACGAGATCTTCCGGCGAGAGTCCGGTGCTGAGCACATCGCGCACAAACATCAGTCTTTTGCGCCAATAAGCGGAAGTCCAGACATTTTCGATCACTACACCCCTGCTCGTAGAGCTGTGGATCATCATCAGTTCGTTGTCCGTATTGGATACGACGATGCCCACGTGATGGATATTGCCGCGTACACCGAAGAACAGCAGATCACCCGGCTGTGCCTTCTTGATGGCTACACGCTTTCCGAACTTCGATTGTCCTCTGGAACTGTGATCGAGTATGATACCATGCTTGTCAAATACAAAAGAGGTAAAACCTGAACAGTCAAACCCCTTATGTGTAGTACCGTTGTAGCGATATCTCGAACCGAGATATTCCTTGGCGAAGCTTACGAGATCATTCCTGCGTTCGCGCAGAAGCTCGTTGATATCGTTGTGTATGTGAACGGGGAGTGGATTATTGACCACGGCTGCTGTAGAGGCCGTACCCATCATAACAAATCCAAAAACCGACAGGGTGGTAAGCAGTCTGCTTATCATCATTCGCATAGAGTGGACACGCTTGTTGTTATGTAGATAATTCCCGGAAGCAAAAATAGCTTCTGAGCCCCCGGCAGCCGAATTCCTTTCCGCCTTTTTTGTTAATCAAATGTTATTGTATCCCGGTCGCGCAGAAACGGCAGTTCGTCGCGAAATTGCGTAAGGTGCTCTTTGTTTAGTTCTGTCTCAAACCAGCCCTCCCGATCACCGGCCAGCAGTAGTTCGCGACCATCGGGTCCGTACACGGCCGACTGGCCAGGGTAGGCAAGCCCGGACTCGTCTGCGCCAGTGCGGTTGACGCCGACCACATAGCACTGATTCTCGATCGCCCGCGCCTGCAGTAGTACTTTCCAGGCCGTGATGCGGCGCTGTGGCCAGCTGGCCACATTGATCATCAGGTCAAAGGGGAGCAAACCGCGCAGGAAGGCCGGGAACCTGAGGTCGTAGCAGATCTGAGGGACGACCACCCACCCGTCATGGCAGATTTTCGCACCGCGCCTTCCGGCCGTATATACCTGTTGTTCGCCTGCAAGACCAAACAGGTGGCGCTTATCATAGCTCCTGACCTTGCCCTGCGGCCCGACCCACAGGAATCTGTTATAGTACCTGCCGTCGGCTTCGCCGATCACCACACTGCCACAGAGGATGACCTGGTAGTAGGCCGCCAGGTGACGCATCCAGGTGACCGTATCGCCTTCCACGGATTCGGCTACCCGGGCGGCATTCATGGTAAAACCTGTAGAAAACATCTCGGGAAGCACCAGCACGTCCGGCAGCTGCGCGCGCTGCTCCAGGCTGAGCTCTACGTAGCGACGGTTGAAGGCGGGATCTTCCCAGCCGATGTTCCATTGGAGAAATGCGATGCGCATGGCAGAAATAAAAATAGCGTATCCTTTAAAGATACGCTATTCCTGTTTTGTTGTAAAGGGCGGCAACCTGCCGCCGCATTTTTATTTCTCTGCCTTGGCGCCGGCGCTTCTGAGTGCACGCGGGATCTCGATAATGCCCACCGGTATGCCGGGTGCATTTATGATCTCTACACCCTCGCTGGGTTGGATATCACGTACACGGATAGACTGGCCGAGCTTGAGGTTGGAGATATCGAGCGTCAGCTCGTTCACCAGCTTCTCAGGCGTTGTTTTGATCTTCACTTTGCGGAGCAGTTGCTGAAGCTTTCCTCCCTCCTTCACCCCGATGGATGTGCCGGTGAAACGAACCGGAACCTCTACCTTGAGGGACACGCCGTCTACCAGTTTGAGGAAGTCCACGTGGATCACTTGGTCTGTCACCGGGTGATATTGTACCGATTTCAGGATACACTTGTGCATCTTACCGTCGAGCTGGATCTCAGCTACCTTGAAGTCCGGTGTATAGATCAGGTGGCGCAACTCGAGCGGCTGAGCTACAAACTGGATATTTTCATCCTTGCTGTACAGGACACAAGGGACAACACCCTCTCTGCGGGCGGTCTTTGCAGCAGCCTTACCAGCTCCTGCTACTCTTGACTCCGCGTTTATTGCTACTGCTTCCATGTTATTTCAATCAGAATTTGACCCTTTCTCTTAAAATGCACGCAAAGATAGGTTTCTCCCCTCAGCTTGCCAAAGCTTCTTTACAAAAAGATTTTCAATCCTCTACGAAAAGCGCGCTGATCGAGCGATGTTCGTGCGTATTGCGTATTGCACGCGCAAAGAGCTTGGCCGTAGAGAGTACCTGTATCTTGGATGACTTTTGCTTGAGCGGGATCGTATCGGTCACAACCAGCTTGCTGAGTGATGATTTCTCCAGGTTTTCATAAGCATTGCCGGACAATACCGGGTGCGTACAGATGGCTATCACCGACCGGGCCCCTTTTTCCAGCAGTGCATCCGCTGCCTTGCACAGCGTACCTGCCGTATCCACCATATCGTCTACCAGGATCACATCCCGATCCGCCACGTCACCGATCACGGTCATACCGGCCACCTCATTAGCTTTCTTGCGGTACTTGTCGCAGATCACAAGCTCTGTCTTGAAATATTTGGCATAGGTCCTCGCCCGCTTCACACCACCAACATCGGGGGATGCGAAAATCACGTTGGACATATCCATCTCCTGCAGATAAGGGATATAGATCGCTTCGGACCTGAGGTGATCCACCGGTATATCGAAGAAGCCCTGAATCTGATCAGCGTGAAAGTCCATGGTCATCACCCGGTTGGTACCGGCAGCCTGCAACAGGTTGGCCATCAGCTTGGCTGAAATCGGCACACGCGGTTTGTCCTTGCGGTCCTGGCGGGCATACCCGAAGAAAGGAATGACCGCTGTGATATACCCTGCAGACGCGCGTTTTGCTGAATCGATCATTAGCAGAAGCTCCAGCAGGTTTTCCGCCGGAGCGAAAGTAGACTGCACAAGGAAAATATACGCTCCCCTCACCGACTCATTGATGACGGGCTGCATTTCACCGTCCGAAAAACGAGCAAGCGTCTGATCACCGAGCGGCTGGCCGTAATAATCCGCAATACGTTCAGCGAGATACCGGGAAGCTGTGCCTGTAAACAACTTGACATCTACCATAGCGGCAATAGGGTGTTTTTTCGTCCCGCAAAGGTAACAATATTGAAAAGGCATTCTTACATTAATGAAAGATTTGAGCTGTGCCCGGGCTGGCTCCGGCAGCAGACGGCTTCGCATATCAATTGCCCATTCGGCGATAATAAGCGGGATTTTGTCGAATAGTAGGCGTCAAATGCATAGGCATGTGCTATGATTTTGTTATTGTTGTACAAATACGTGTTTCATGTTCGTATCGAGTGAGTGGTGGACAGCACTGAGTGGGGCGGAGAAAATATACTGGACGATCGCAGTGGTCTTCAGTGTACTTTTCTTTATACAGTTTGTGCTGAGCCTGTTCGGACTGGATTTCGGTTCCGATACGGACACGGAACACGGCAGCCCGGAAGGCAGTCATTTTGGCCTCGATCCGGATTTCACAGTGCTGTCGGTGCGCAGTATCATAGCTTTCTTTACCTTCTTCGGGTGGACCGGAGTACTGCTCCTGCACAAGGGCTCTTCGGTCTGGACATCGACTTTCTTTGCACTGGTCGCCGGTTCAGCCGCTATGATGCTCGTAGCCTACCTGATGTATGTGTTTGCCAGGCTCTCCCAGTCCGGCAATCCCGATATATATGAAGCGCTGTTTGCTACTGCAGAAGTATATATACCTGTACCGGAGCGGCGCAAAGGGACAGGCAAAGTGCATATCCAGCTCGCCGGTTCGCTGAAAGAACTGGATGCAGTCACCGAAGGAGACGGTATACGCACAGGACAGCGGGTCAAGGTAGTGGAGATACTGGACGACCAGATATTGGTTGTCGTTCCCCTGGAGACTTATGAAATAGACAGTATGCATATCCGGTAAGCCGGCATATGCGTACTATGACAGTATATTTAGCTCTATCGCATCATTCGTTCACACCATAAACTTGTATAATCGCCTATGGACTCATTTATATTTATCGTAGCAGGACTCACGCTTCTCGGTTTTCTTATGCTCATGTGGCTGGTATCGCGTTACAAACGCTGTCCGTCCGACAAGGTACTGGTCATCTACGGCCGCACAGGCAGTGGTTCTGCCAAATGTCTTGCAGGCGGCGCCGCCTTTGTATGGCCCGTCATTCAGGACTACGGCTACCTGGACCTCTCCCCGATATCGATCGATGTGGACCTCCGCAGCGCACTCAGCCGCCAGAATATCCGGGTCAACGTCCCGTCCCGGTTTACAGTCGCTATCGCCAACGAAGAGGGCGTCATGAAGAACGCCGCCGAGCGTCTACTGGGCAGATCGATGGAAGAGATACGCGATATCGCCAAAGACATCATCTTCGGTCAGCTTCGTCTGAGCGTAGCGACTATGGACATTGAGGAGATCAACGCCGACCGCGACAAATTCCTCACCAATGTCAGCTCCAACGTAGGCAGCGAACTACGCAAGATCGGACTCTCGCTGATCAACGTCAACGTAACGGATATCCAGGACGAATCCGGCTATATCGAAGCCCTGGGTAAAGAAGCAGCAGCCAAAGCCATCAACGATGCAAAGAAGATCGTAGCAGAACGCAACCGCGATGGTTCGATCGGTGAAGCCAATGCGCGCCGGGACCAGCGTATCCAGGTTTCCGAAGCGGAAGCCGGTGCACAGATCGGAGAGGCGAATGCCCAGGCACGATCCACCGAAGGAGAAAACCTCGCGCGCGTACAGGTAGCCGAATCGGAAGCCATGCGCCGCGTCAAGGAAGCCGAAGCGCTCCGCCTGGCTACAGCCGCTGAAAAGATACAGTCTGCCAAAGCACTCGAAGAAGCCTACGCAGCAGAAGCAACGGCCGAAGAAGCCCGCGCCAAACGCGAACTAGCCAGCCGGGAAGCAGATGAGATCATCAAAGCCGAGATCGCAAAGAGAAAACTGGAGATCGAGGCAGAAGCACAGGCCGAGCAGATCCGGCGACTGGCCAAGGGTGAAGCAGATGCCATCTTCCTGCGCCAGGAGGCAGAAGCCCGTGGTCTCTACGAAGTTCTCCATAAACAGGCGGAGGGCTTTAACAAGCTGGTCCTGGCCTCCGGCGGCAACGCCAAAGACGCCGTACTGCTGATGGTCGCAGACAAGCTGGAAGAGCTGGTCAAGACACAGGTGGATGCGATCAAAGGTATCCGCATCGACAAAGTCACGGTATGGGAAGGCGGCAACGGAGAGGGCGAAGGCGGATCTACCTCGAAGTTCATCTCGGGCCTCTACAAGTCCGTACCACCTCTGCAGGACCTCTTCAATATGGCGGGTATGGAGCTGCCGCAATACCTGGGCAGACCGCAACAGGAATCCGCTGAATCTATTTCACCGGAAGAAGAGACCGGCGAAAACAAATAAAAAATGCTGTTTTACATACAAGACAAACCCCGGCCCGAGATTGCCGGGGTTTTGTTTTTCAGGCATTCAGGCCATCCAGCAGATGGCGGGCCTGCGCTATCATCGAAGGATCCGGACTGACAGCCTCATCTAGTCCTGACTGCATCCGAAACGCCCCATGAAACTCTGTCGCACCGAGCGCCTCATGCAACACCGGTATATGTACAGGCTCTAACCCTCCACCAGGCATGAGTACTACTTCCGGGCTGAGCGCCCGGATCATCCCGCTCATCAGCGAGAGTCCGTCCACAGCCCTGGCCCGCCCGCCGGAGCTAAGCACTCTCCTGCAACCGCTATCCCTGACCACCCGGCAGGCTTCGATCTTATCATGGGCCACATCGATCGCTTTGTGAAAGGTAACCGGCAAGCTTCCTGCAGCTGTGACCAGGCGCTTGAGCGCATAGTGATCGACACGCCCCTGCTCATCCAGGCACCCCGTGACAATGCCGTCGGCTCCCAGGTCAGCCGCCACCCGGATATCTTCCAGCATCACGGCCAGCTCTGCGATACTGTAGCAGAAATCGCCCGCTCGCGGCCGCACAAGCACAAAAAGCGGCATTTCGGTGGCCGAGCGTACAGCCGCGATCAGTCCCGCGGACGGCGTCAATCCTCCTTCGGCGCCACCGGCACAAAGCTCTATACGAAGAGCGCCTGCAGACAACGCTGTCTGTACCGCCTCCGCGTGAAAACAGCATACTTCCAGTACAGGTGAGGGTAGGACATGCCGGGATCCGGTCTTCATATCAGGACAGGTAAGCGGGCGCTTCGTACACCTGGCTGCCGCCGTCGGCATCCTGTATGACATAGCTGAATCCGGGCTGGATCGCATAAGCGCCTGTGACGCCGCTCCGGTGCAGCGCGATAAAGCCCACCTGGAGCTTTGCCGCCGCCTCGCCCCTCCAGTGGATGATCCGCCTGACAGCTTCCTTGCAGGCCGCTTCGGGACTCATACCGTAGCGCATCGCTTCTACTACCGTATGGGCGCCACAGATACGGACCACTTCCTCGCCCATACCCGTAGCCGTGGCCGCGCCGACTTCGTTATCGACAAACAGCCCTGCTCCCAGGATTGGAGAGTCTCCTACCCTGCCATGCCGTTTGAAGGCAAGACCACTGGTAGAACAGGCGCCGCTGAGATGCCCCGACCTGTCCAGTGCGAGCATACCGATTGTATCGTGGTTCTCTTCGATACGGCGGCGGATCTCTTCCACAGTCTGCATAGGCCTGTAGATTCCCTTTCTCAACCACTCCTGCCAGGACTTCCTGCTTTTTTCGGTGAGCAAGTCGGTTTTTTCAAACCCCTGTTCCAGTGCAAAAGCCAGCGCTCCCGGGCCTGCCAGGTAGATATGAGGCGTCTCCTCCATGACCTTTCGTGCCACGGATACGGCATGTACGATATGCTCCATGCATAGCACCGATCCGCAGCGGCCCTGGTGGTCCATGATACAGGCATCCAGCGTCACGCGCCCGTCCCTGTCAGGCAATCCGCCATAGCCGACACTATTGTCCTCAGGATCTGCTTCGGCCACGCGTACACCGGCCTCCACGGCATCCAGCGCATGACCGCCACTACCTAACAAGGACCATGCAGCAGCATTGGCCTTGACATTGAGCGCCCAGGTAGCTATTACTACAGGACCCGGAGCACAGGCAGCACTGCGGTCCAGTGATTGCAGTATGCCAGGAGCCAGTACAGATGCCATTCCTGCACCCGATTTCTCTAGAAATGAACGACGATCCAGCATAGACAGTGATCAATTATGTAAAAACGAAACCGAACCAAAGACTCTATCCCGGCCCGGCAAACTCATAAATATATCCAATTGACGCAGTTCCGGCGGCATAACCGGCCAAAAACCTACACCACAGTTTTGAAAGACCGCGAGATCAGCCGATCAGCCGGACCCAGTTGTCCAGCAACTGCTGGCCATGAGGAGTCAGCACAGATTCCGGGTGAAACTGGACGCCATGCCAGTGACGGGACAAGCTGCTAAGCGCCATAGGCAGACCGTCCTCCGTCCATGCCGTAATGACGACATCAGACGGCAGCTTGCCGGACAGTATCAGCGAGTGATAACGCATCACAGTCATAGGATCGGGTATATCCGTGAAGATCCCCTGCCCCGAATGCCTCACGAGGGAAGTCTTTCCATGTACCGGCAAAGGTGCGCGTACCAGTTCCATACCGGTCGTTTCACCCATAGCCTGCATGCCCAGGCAGATACCGAGTATAGGAAAATCAGGCGGCGCTGATTCCAGCAGCGGCAACAACAGCCCGGTATCTCTGGGCCGTTGTGGTCCCGGCGACAAAACCACACCATCCCAACGGCCGGACCATATGTCTCCGATACGGATCATGTCCCGGCGGATAGTATCCACTGTGGCTCCTGCCAAGACCAGGTAATGCTCCAGGTTATAAGTAAAGGAATCGTAGTTGTCTACCAGCAAAAGCCGTGGCATCCGCAGGGCAGTTTACATTTTCATGAGTCGCTCCATATACACCGTCTCACCCGTCCGGATTTCCACCAGGTACATACCTGCAGCGAGGCCCGCCAGCGGAATACGGGTATCTGCTTCAGCGGAGAAAGCCGAACCGCGGGAAAGCTGCTTTCCGTGCAGATCACGGAGTATCCAGGTCACGGAGCCCTGCAGTATCTCGCCGGATCGGCGCAACACTACATAGTCCGAAGCAGGCACGGGGAAGATCTCGATCTGCCCGCCGGCATCTGCCCCGGCGGAGGATGAGATGACCGGCTCTGGTTCTACTCTTACCCTTTGGGAATGACTGTCTGTACAACCGGAATTGCTGGTGACATACTGTCGGATTGTGTAGGTCCCGGTATCGCGGTAGCGATGCTCAGGCGACTGGTCCGTGCTTTCCACGCCGTCGCCAAAATCCCATAGCCATTCCGAAGCACCATGCGACCGGTCTTCTATGATTGCCTGCGTATCTCCGATATAAACCGTGTCGGCCAGGCTGAAGCCTGCCTTCAGACCCGATGCATTGGGCCGCACGGGTATAGGCACCTCCGTCCGTGAACAGCCAAAGGCTTCCTCCACTTCCCAGTCATAGAAATAAGCGTATATGGAAGGGCTTCCGAAACCGCCGCGGATGCGGATCATCCCGTTATCCAGCGGAAAGTCAATACCACTGTCGTGGTAATACAATCCACGACCGGCAGCCTTCACGATGCTCCAGGTATCACCCGGTTCGATCAGCGCATTGATCGGTATGCGGTTTTCTCCTTCCTGTAGGCGGACCAGGTACTCATAGCATTTACTCCTGCTCTCAGTACATATATTGATCACTACGCTTCCGCCAAGCGGGGCGTATACACGGACGGCATGTATCATCACCGGTACCGCTACGTCGAAAACAAGCCCCTGCCCGTTGTTGATACCATCGCCGGTCTTGAATACACCGGGCGCATCCTTGCTTGCCCCGCCGTATACCAGGCGGGTAGCATACACGGCATTGTTCGCTTCTTCGAGGTCTACTACCAGCTCATCCCCTACATGCAGGTATTGTTTATCATTGGGCTCGGCGTACCAGACCAGTGACTGGCGGGGTGATTTGTCCAGGTTGTAAAGCCGGGCCTGGGTGCCTGCACAGGGCAATTCATCGCCCGATACGGCTACCTGGGCTGGCGCATAGGTCGGCAGTATATAAAACGGGTAACCGTTGATCCGGTTGTTGAGCGGTTTTTCATCCTGTACGCCGTTGGGATTCATCAGTTGTATATCCATCGTCAGCGCCCCGGCATCCAGTCCTACGCCTCCCGACAGCAGATACAGATCCAGTGCAATATCCGCACGGTCTCCCGGTTGCAGATCCCCCTCCCAGGAATAGACATACGACCATACATTCTGGTCTTGTCTGACTGTCACGCTGATATCCAGTGAAGTTACTGCCCCTGAACCCGCATTCTCCACTACGATTTCCAACCCGGCCGTTTCCTCGCAGATATAGTGTACGGATCCGCCCCGTATGCCTGCCAGCAGGATATCATGCTGTGCAGTCAGCGGCGGTACAGGCACATGTCCCTGATCTACAAGATACAGGAAAGCCGCTTCCAGATCGACGATACCCATACCGTATATATTATCCTCTCCGGGGTTCCCGAGGTCGCGCGCGGAGAAATACAGCGCCAGTTTCAGCTCTTCACCGGTCAGGTAAGGGAACGCCTCCTTGAGCAGCAGCAGGGCTCCCGCTACGTGCGGGCTTGCCATAGAAGTCCCTGTGAATTCCGCGTATCTCCCGCCAGGTATGCTCGATCGGACATTAGTGCCTGGTGCAGACACTTCCGGCTTGATCTCAAGCGAACCCAATCCACCGCAGGGACTGGGGCCCCGGCTCGAGGACTCGTTAATCGTCAGAAAAGTCGAAGCGCCATTGACATTGCCTACGGCAAAAGAGTTGACCAGCCCCCCGTTATAGCCCGGATAATGCGTGACTGTTCTCGCCTGAGGGCCCGCATTACCGGCTGCCCATACGACTGCGACTCCTGCCGCCTCCAGCGCTGTCATAGCCTGTATGAACGGCGCCAGCGGATCACAGTCTGTCCAGGAACTCCCCCAGGAATTGTTGACAGCATCGGGCATGTCATGCGAGGTCTGCGGGTCCCCATCCGGGTCTATCGCCCACTGGAAAGTACCCAGCCCGCTACGTACCGGCTGTTCCAGCCAGCAGCCCTGCAGGTTGATCGGGCCACCCATCCAATGCGCGTTGAATGCCACTCCGATCGTATCGTTGTTCAACCTGTCCAGTCCCACCACAGTTCCGGTCACGTGTGTACCATGTGAGCAACCGTCTTCGGGTTGTCCCTGACCGCTCCAGGCCTGTTGGAGCGGCACATGATTGGCATAGAACTGGTGGCGCAGTGCCGGGTGATTACCTTCTTCTCCGCTGTCCACGATCAGGGCTTTGCGGCCGTACCCCGTGTAGCCTTTCTGCCACATAAACGGGGCATTGATAGCTTTCAGCCCTTGTTCAGCGCTGCCGGCCGCACGCTGCCCGCTCTCATTTACACATGCCAGATCAATATCGTCGGCCAACTGTGGCGGATCATAGAGCAAAATACGCGCTACCTCGGGACGTGCCGCCAAGCTGGTAAGCGCTTCCGCGTCGGCGCTCAGGAATACGGCGTTGGCAATCCAGTAGGCTTCTGTACGGTCCTTGTCCACACCGGCAAGCTCCCCGATAAAATCCAGCAAAGCCGGTTGACTGGTCGAAGCCTTTCCCTTGAGCGCAGTGATCACCGTATAGGCGCGCTCACCTGGCCCCGCTCTCCTGCTGTCAAGTCCCTCTTTCAGCAGATCCAGGTCTACCTGCTGCTCCAGTACTACGTATACATCGTGCCGGGCCTGGGGAGAAGCCTGTATTTGCTGCAGGAGCCTGTCCTGGATCTTCTGCGGGGAGATATGCTGTGCGGAGACCGCAGCGACGGAAGCAAATACCAAAAAACAAGTAAGGAGTCTTTTCATACGGCCGGGAGTTTCACCATGTAAAGAAACGAAACTTCGCGCTGTTCCGTTTGCAAGGCCCGCCTGATTCGAGAAATCGACTTGGTCTGGGCACGGCAGGGGCTAATAATACGCATCAACAGCCCCGACCATCATTAATTAACAAATTAAATATCCAATAAGGATATTTAAGCTTGCGCAATCAAAACAAAACATATATATTTACGAGACCACGTACTTCATAAGCGAATATACATCGGCAAAACACCTACTTCAACTCATTTTGGGGCGGTTTATATTTTTGCCAGCTTACTTTATAAAAGTAAAAATTATATTCTCTATGAAGCCAGCTCATACATTCTCTACTTTCATTTTCTGCTTTGGTATAAACCTCCTGTTATTTATACCGATCTCAAACGGACAGAGTTCATCTATCATCGAATCCGCTGCTTTTCCGGACAGCCTTATGTCATTCGCTCAATCCCAGAGAAAGCAAAAAATCCTTGATCTGCCGACTACAAAATCACTTCAGTTAATTCAGATCAACTCTCTAGATACCGCCCATTATCAGGGAAACGTATTGGTAGTATTACCAGGCGGTACAGACAGCCTGATCTTTCAGGTACAGTATGTACGGACAGATACGACCGGGGGCTATAGCTGGTTTGGAGAACTGAGTACAGTTGAAACTTGTCCGGATAGCACGGAAGTATCTTCATTGAATGACTGCATGGATGGCAGCCTGCTGCTGATCCGGCAGGATGGTAACATCTTCGGAGAGATGCAGGTGGATTCAGTTTATTATCACATCAAGGACCTGGGAGGCGGCCTTACGGCATTGGTAGAGCTGGACCCGGACGCATTCGAGGGGGATTTCTGTGCGATGCCTTTGGATAGCCTGATCTCCGATGACGATACATTGGCGGATCGTAACAACGCCAGCGCATGCCCGGTGCGCCTGCTGGTGCTCTACACAGAGGCGGCTCTTGCGGCCCACCCGGATATAGAACAGATCGCACAGGTAGGCTTGCTTACTACGAGGGTTTCACTGAGCCGCAGTGCAATACCGGAGGCCAGATTGCGTATCGAGCTGGCCGGTATCCGGGCCCTTAATAATCAAGAGTGGCAAGAAACATCTAATATTACAAACGATCGGTTTTCCTTGGTAACTAATACATCAATTGCTACATATCGTGCCCAATACAAAGCAGATTTAATAGTCCTATTGACCGATGATGTATATGCTACTGTAGGAGGATCTGTGACTGCCTTCGGAGATGCAGAAGTCCATGCCGACTCGGCCTTTGCGATCGTCGAAGCGCCATCCGTAGGATTACCTTACCTGGGCTTTGCTCATGAAGTAGGACACCTGTTTGGCGCCCGTCATGAGGGTACTGACCTGTGTGCTGGCGGCGACAATACCGGCTTGCCTCATGCGCATGGGATGCAATTTAGAAAGAGGTTTAAATTTGGATTTACCTTCTACGAGAGGAAATACAGAACCGCAGTCACTGGTTGTCTACTAGGTTCTGTACAGGTCATTCACAATTACTCCAATCCATACATTTCACACAGTGGAAAAGCTACTGGACGCACCAATAAAAACGATAATGCCCGTACCCTTCGCGAAGCCGCCTGCCGCATTGCATCTTATGTGGTATCCAATGAGGTACAGGTATTTGTCAAAGGCCCAAGCATGGCTTGTATAGGCAGCAGCGTCATCTTGCAGGCACTCATGGCCAACGAGCCTTCCGGCCCCTTCACGTATTATTGGGAAAGCAGCTATGACGGCTTTACCTGGTTCGGAGGCAGTACCGGCGGTTTCTATACAGTATCGATGCCGACTATACCCGGTCGCAGGATTTTCGTACGGCTCACGGTCACCGGGCCGGGAGGTGGCAATGTCTGGGTAGCCTGGCACGAGATCACGACAAGTACCTCGGTAGATGGCATACCATGTATGATAGAGCCGGAATCGCTACCACCCATAAGGATAGACAGTGAGCTACGACTACTCGTCCATCCTAACCCGACCAAGGAGCAAATCAGCCTGAGATTGGAAAACATAACCACAGGCAGATTAAATATTGTGGTATATGACTCGTATGGGTGCGAAGTGTATCAATCCTACTATCTCGACTCTGAAGAGAGGACGCTTCAGTTGCACTTAGATCTTTCCGGTTTGCCCTCAGGTATGTACTGGATATGCTGTAGTATACATGGCCAGAAAGCCATTGCTCCTTTTATTATCATTCCATAAATTTATTATGCATTCAATCTCCATCTTATTTAACTTAACCTGATGGTCATGAGATACTCTTCCTGTTTATTCTTGATTCTGATCGTGCTGATATTAAACAACTGTACGCAAGAACCAGACACTAACATACATAACCCTCCCTATTGGGGAGAGGCTTCTGTGATAAAAAACGGGGTAGCATGGACAGGTAAACCTCTAGCTTCGATCAATATCAACCACGGGAAGACTATCGAAATGCAAATTGATTCAGTAGACAGACACAACTTCGCCTTGGAAGGATGTTCCCTCATTAAAGTCCCTTTTGAACCTGGGACATATCCTCTGGTCAACACAGATGCACGCATAAATGATGGCCTGGTCGGAGCTTCTTATAATTTTATGGACTACGATGTCATCATGGCTTATTACCTGGTCGCCGAGTCGGATAGCTCCAGCTTCATCACGGTCACCTCCTACGACTCTCTATCCGGAGATATCCGGGGAAGCTTCGACGCCACTTTCGCCGTCTATGGCAGACACGACAAAAGCTACCCGGACACCATCCGGCTCAGGAATGGCCGGTTCCACACCCGGATCATTCCCAAATAAAAAAGTACTGCTCACCAACGATCCGGCTATGGACATCAATCGCTACTCCTTCAGCCTGCCGGCAGCTCTGTTAATCCGGTTGGTTGTATCAGTCAAGCAATCCATTGCAGTCAAACTGCTGCTATCCTGTATTCTTTTGGCAGGATGTATTACAGATACAGCCGGGCAACACAAAGATAGTCCCTATGTCAGTAAAGCCTGGCGGATCATCTTTCTCAACCCAGGTATAGAATTGGAATACCCACTCGGAAAATTCTCTTCTCTCTCCGCTCACGCCGGGATTGGATACGACGGGTTGGCCTATGCAGACCTCACTTACCCTTTTCAGTCGGAAAAAACGGACCCGTGGGTTTGTATCATCACCCCGTTTGCTGATCTGCAGTATAAGCTTTATTACAACCTGGAAAGAAGGCTGAGGGCGGGTAAATCCATTGCTTACAATTCAGGCAACTTTTTCTCGACTCGTATCATCACTCGCGGCCCCTCCATTTATGAGCGCCCACAAAGGATCTCTTCATTGGATTTCACATTTTGCCTGACATGGGGCATTCAAAGAGCTTACGGAAGATTTCATTTCCTGTTCGATGCAGGCCCTCAAATGACCGTTGATGCAGCGGGCAATGTAGGTGCCTTTCCACTTATGATCCAGTTGAATCTAGGCATAAACCTGAATTAAACAATCCGGATGAACAGCACTATACATAGCACCACTGTTGCGCCTGTTACATCAAAAACTGCAACTCCGAATTTTACCAAGCAAGTTAGTTTCCCCATACTTTGCAAGCGGCCCGCTGTGATCAGGCTACTCTTATCTTGCATTCTTCTGATCGGCCACATCACAAGCGCAGCCGGACAAGACACGAACAGTCTTCACGTCACCAAAGCCTGGCGCGCCGTATTCCTTAATCCCGGCCTCGAGCTGGAATACCCGCTCGGCAAATGGTCCACATTGACAGCGCATGCGGGAATCGGGTACAACGGTATCTTCTATGACGAACTCATCGAATACTCTTATGACGAACTCTGGGATCCGGTATACATTTTCGCTCCGTTTGCGGACTTGCAGTACAAGGTCTACTATGACCGCGCACGGCGGTCGCGAAAAGGCAAATCACTTGCGTACAATTCCGGCAATTTTTTCGCCGCGCGCCTCATTACACAGGGCCCGACAATCGCAGGCAACCAGGTCAGGAAATCCAAAGTAGACTTTATCGCCTGCCTGACATGGGGGCTGCAGCGCGCTTACGGGCGCTATCACTTCCTGATAGATTTCGGACCGCAGGTAGGATTCGACCTGAAAGGCAACTGGGGCTACTACCCATTCCCGTTCATCACACAAGTCAACTTCGGGATCAATCTGAACTGACGACGAGACAGCTGGCCAGTATGCTATCGACCCTTTTCCACAGGAGGCAATTCTCCTGCCGTACCGAACGTACCCTGGGCCAGACGCTCTACACCGCCCCATAGCGGCTTGATGCGGTCCAGGTGGCTGTGCGTCCGGTCCGCCAATACGATCAGCGGTAGCTTGGTCAGCGAATAACCCGCCCGGCTGCCATCGACGAGCCCGCTCATCTGGCCAAACCAGACGATAAAGGCAAACGCTACGGTACTAAGCCAACCTGTCAGGAAAGCGCTCACACTGCGTCCCCATTCACTCAGCGTATCCGTATTATAGTGCCTTCTCACCAACATGGCTAACTGGTAGATACCGGCAGTAAAGGCAGCAATATGGACCGCCAGCAACAACCAGACCAGCCATACCCCCTCCCAGCCCATCGCATCCTTCAGTACCCGGAGGCAAAAACCTGTACTGACGAGCGTAACGAAAAGCGCAGTCGCTATGAGACATACTGCTGCAAAAAAACGGTGTACTCCCAGGTGATAACCCACATAGATACCACCGAAGATCATCGCCAACAGGAGCAGGTCGATCAACATATCTTCGTTTTGCGCAAAGATATGATAGTTTATTTTAATATGAATAGCGACTTTCGGAGATGGCTTCAGAGTTCGTCCGTGAAGTGGAACACCACTTTGGGATGCGCCTCCTGGACTGTCTTCAGCCCCCAGGCGGTCTCGGCCATGTACACCAGGCGGTCGTGTTTGTCACGGGCCAGGTCTTTCTTGCGCCTCATGACCAGCTCCTTCATAGCCGCATCGTCATCGCTCGTGACCCAGCACGCCTTGTACATCTGCATGGGTTCGTAGCGGCAGGATGCACCGTACTCATGTTCCAGGCGATACTGTATCACATCAAACTGCAGCGCACCCACCGTGCCGATGATCTTGCGGCCATTGTCCTCCTTGACGAATAACTGTGCCAGCCCTTCGTCCATCAGCTCCAGCAGCCCTTTGTTGAGTTGCTTGCTGCGCATAGGGTCCGTATTGTTGACATAGCGGAACTGCTCCGGCGAAAAGCTCGGGATACCTTTGAAGTGCAGCTTCTCTCCCCCGGTGAGCGAGTCGCCGATCTTGAAGTTGCCGGAATCATACAAACCTATTACATCGCCGGGATAGGCCTCCTCTATCACCGATTTGCGGGAGGCCATGAAACTGGTTGGGTTGGAAAACTTGATCTGTTTGCCCTGGCGCACATGTAGGTAGTTGGTATTGCGCTGAAACACCCCCGACACGATCCTGCAGAATGCGATCCGGTCGCGGTGTTTGGGATCCATATTGGCGTGGATCTTGAACACGAAGCCTGAGAACTTTTCCTCCTCCGGACGTACGATCCGCTCCTCCGTCTCCCGCGAGGTCGGCGGTGGCGCTATCTCAACGAAACAATCCAGCAGCTCTTTCACGCCGAAGTTGTTGACGGCACTGCCAAAGAAGACCGGCGACAGGTCTCCCGCCTGATATGCACCCGCGTCAAAATCCGGGTACACTGTATCTACTACTTCCACTTCCTCGCGAAGTTCGGCGGCCGGGCGGTCTCCTATCCGCTGTTCCAGCCGGGCATCACCCAGGTCATTGAACTCGATCACATCTTCTTCGGCCTGCTTGCCGTGCGGACTGAACAGGCTGAGTTTCTGCTCATACAGGTTGTACACACCCTGAAAGCGCTGGCCCATACCGATCGGCCAGGAAAGCGGCCGTACTTTGAGATGCAGCTTTTCCTCCACTTCGTCGAGCAGGTCCATCGCATCTTTGCCTTCCCGGTCGAGCTTATTTATAAAGACAATGATCGGAGTCTTGCGCATACGACAAACTTCTACAAGCTTTTCCGTCTGCTCTTCGACGCCCTTGGCTACGTCGATCACTACGATCACACTATCCACGGCCGTCAGGGTGCGATAGGTATCCTCAGCGAAATCCTTGTGACCGGGAGTATCGAGGATATTCACCTGGAGGTCCCTGTACTCGAAGCCCATGACAGAGGTGGCCACTGAGATACCCCGCTGCTTTTCGATCTCCATGAAGTCGGATGTAGCGTGCTTGCTGACCTTGTTGGACTTGACCGCACCTGCGGTCTGTATCGCACCACCGAAAAGCAGCAGCTTCTCGGTAAGGGTAGTCTTACCTGCATCGGGGTGCGAAATAATGCCGAATGTGCGCCTGCGGCTGATCTCCTGTAGTCGGGACATAAAATTGCTCTGCGATAACCGGGCGCAAAGGTACAATTTAGCCGTCGCTTGGTCAAACCTCACGATCACCGGCCCTCGCCCCATTCGCCGGGGCATAAAAAAAGTTGGATGAAACAGCGTTCACCCAACTTGCACCATTCACTATGAAATCAAAAGCCACTCAAGTAAGACAAAAACCATGCCAATGCGCCCCTCATGGCTTTGTCCTCATTTTGCAAGATTCGATCCGGCTTGCACCTATTCAATTGGCTGTGACTGAGAAGAACACGATCTTTGCCCGCGATGAAACAGATGAGTTATATCTCCTGCAGGTACCTGCGCCTGACGATCACCTTCATGGCCCTCGTCTGCGGAACACTCTGGCTTGCCTCCTGCAGCGGAGACCGGGAACAAGCTGCCGAAAACAGTGCCTCTGCCACGGCAGACCCGCTCGCACGGGGCAAGAAGATCTACAATCGCTACTGTATCACCTGCCACGGCTCTGACGGGAGCATGGGCGCCAACGGCGCGTTCAACCTCAAGACCACAAGTCTCAGCCTGGAAGAGAAAATACACGTCATCACGAATGGCCGCAACACGATGACCCCGTTTGCCAAAGTCCTTTCGGGCGAAGAGATCGCAGCCGTCGCAGCCTACACCGAACAGTTCAGAAAATCCAAGACAAGTCAATGAGTACAGCCATCCGGACTTTTCGCGTACTGGGACTCATGTCCGGCTCTTCCCTGGACGGGCTTGATCTCGCGCTTTGCACATTTACCCTGGAAGGAGGCAACCTGCAGGAATGGCAACTCCTGCAGGCCGATACTTTACCCTTCGGCGATGAGCTGCGCAACCTGCTGGCCGGCGCTGCTACACTGACAGGTCTTGAACTGATGGAAGCAGATGCCCGGTTCGGAAGATGGATGGGCGACAGTTGTCGTGACTTTCTGGCGGCTACCGGGGTACAAGCGGACCTGGTCGCCTCGCATGGACACACCGTGTTCCATCACCCGGATCGTGGCTTCAGCACACAGATCGGGCAGGGCGCAGCGCTTGCCTCCGCCTGCCGGCTACCGGCCGTCACAGATCTGCGCAGTGCAGACATAGCAGCAGGCGGGCAGGGCGCACCGATGGTGCCGATCGCCGAACGGGATCTCTTCCCGGGTTACCGCTTTTATCTCAACATAGGTGGTATCGTCAATATCAGCATACACGATGAGTCTTCGATCCGGGCATGGGACGTCTGTCCTGGCAACCAGGTACTCGACCGGCTGGCCGGTCGGCTGGGTCTGCCCTATGATGACAGCGGCAAACTGGCAGCAGCCGGAAAACCTGACGCTGCTTTGCTGAAGGAGCTCCGGGACCTCCCCTACTTTAGTCAGCAACCACCCAAAAGCCTGGACAACGGCTGGGTCAGTGACAGGTTTCTGCCATCGCTGGAATCCCGCAGAATGGATATACCCGACCTGCTGGCAACCATGACCGCTTTCATGGCCGACCAGGTAGCTGATGCCGTACTTGGCTCCGGAACTCCTTCCGGTCGTATGCTGGCAACCGGTGGCGGTGCTTTCAATGAGTTCCTCATCCGCTCCATCGGTAGCCGTCTACCGCAGACAGAACTGGTACTCCCGGATGATGAGATCATCCGGAGCAAGGAAGCGATCATGATCGCCTGGGCAGGCCTTCTCCGATGGCTGGGGCGCCCCAATTTTATACCATCCGTCACAGGAGCCCGATATGCTGCCAGCGGCGGCGCCGTATGGCTTTAACTGATCTCAGCCACAAATGACCGAAACATCCGGCCCGTATTGATTACACCCGATCGGATCCGACAAAAAAAACACTTATCCGACGACACCTATTGCTTTATTACAAAATAATCATTAGATTGCAGTTATCCTGATTAATTCATATAAATGCAAGGCGTAAAATGTGTATTAATACTATACAGTATTATACTTGAAAGCGCTGCCGGAGAACTGTAATTTATCGCAATCATTTTCATACCGGAGAATCGGTCCCAGTATCGGTCGGAAAGCTCGTGTGATTTTCGCAAGGCAGGATATTTCTGCTAAAGAAGGCAGATTTCCTCAATAGAATCCGCAGATCCGGATTGTATCCAGAGCCAGTACACCCAACCTGCAGATCGTCTTCTGGCAGGGATATTCCCTGAACCCATTGGGTAAACCTTAAAATCTATTGCATCATGCGCAAAGTGAACGGACTTTTGGTACTTATCCTGCTGTTAAGTGCGTGTACCCGGGAAAACGACCTGCCTGATCAAAAGGCCGGCCCCGATGAATGCCCGCTGATCGCACTCAGTGATTTTGATACATTGGGCATATTGCACAATGCTGCGCTCAGCCATGCAGCAGCCAATTTTGACCCGGATGTACCCTTTGGCAACGAGGAAGAAGCCGTTGATATCGTAGCTGCTTTCAACCGGGATTTTGTAACAAGCCAGGTTAAGGAAAAGCAAATACATCCTCTTATAGACGAGCACGCCGAAGAACATAAGTGGCTGGTCGTATCCGGCAGGATGTACGATACGCTTTTTGGCCAGGGTTCACGCCGCAACCTGAAGGAACTCAGCCGCCAGCTATTCGACAGACAAATCATAGATGCCGCAGAGTATGATATATTGAATCGACTGACCACCCTTATTGAGATGAACTACCGGAGCAAAGCGGATGTCGATGATCTGGCAGACAGTCTGCGGCTACTTGCCCGGGTGTGGGAATCCCAGGGATATACTTCCTGCTCGGAAAAGGGACGTATTACAGGCATTGTCCTGGCCATCGGCATCCATTCTGTAACCTGGTGGCAGCAGCAATCTCATATTCCAGCCTTCAGAGTAGCTCCCTGGGTAGCGCTTGATGCCGCCGGGGCAATCGTAGGCGCCGCCACCGGAGCAATCGGCTCTTATGCAGGTTCAGGTAGCGTCAACTGGACTTCAGTCGGCGTAGGAGCCGGCCTGGGCGCCATCTCTGCCAGTACAGGACTGGTCGGCAGAATAGCTAAGTGGTTCACATGAAAAACCTGGTGATCAGAACAGGGATTTTGCTGGCTTTAATAGCAGCGATAGTCCTGCTACACGTAGCCGGCATTATAAATAGCGGTTGGATGTACGGCCTCATAGGAGGTATCGTTGGCGGCGCAATTGCCCCGCTGCTTATCAGGCTTTTGCAGCGTCCCTCCACACGGCCCTGACTCTGCACCGGCATGATTCCGGCTATTTCTTGATATGCACACGGTAACTGCCTCGGAGTTCTCCGGGGCAGCACTGTGTGTTTTTCATTCCTGCGGCAGGGAAGAGCAACCTCAGGAGTCGATTGCCGGGTAAGGTGGAAGTGCCTCCGGCGAATGTCAACCCGACCGGTACACGTAATCTTATCGTCTCCTCCTCCAGGAATATGGCGTCAAAGAAAAACCGGCTACGCAAGTATGCATAGCCGGTCTGTTGATCAAAATATTTGCTTCGTTTTATCTGAACCCGGTCAGAATCCCAGACCTATTGCGAAGGCATCGACACTGCCGCTGAATGTATACGTACCTGATGCAGTAGCGGCACCCGTAGACAGATCGATACTGTAGAGCCTGGTCGTACTGCCTACCGTCAGTATAGCCCACGCTTTGCCTGAAGCGCCACCGATATCGAAACCATTCGATGACTCTACATTGATGCCAAGACTACCGACTTCTACAAGTCCGCCATCATTGGGCGGGTCTTGTTTGTAGAGACGATCCGTGACATGGTCGATGTCGTAAAGTATCGTACTGGCTGTCCCTGCAAAATTGTTGCTGTAAGCAGCTGCGCTGATAGCCGGCGTACCCGGATTGAGCGGGCCGTCTACCGCCGCCAGCAAGCCATCGTTGGGGTTGAGCCGCAGATTCTGTCCCTGGTCGCTCACGACCCGGATGCGATCCACTGCCGGGTTGAAGTCAAACCCGAATCTGCTGCCCAGCAACAGGGTGCTGAACGGCAATGTACCTACACCGGTAGCAGCTCCGGTCGCGAGGTTAAGCACGTAGAGTTTACTGGTACTGCCCAGCGCATAAAGCTGGCCTGTAGCAGGACGGAAGTCAATACCCAGCACCGTCTCGGAAGGCGCCATGCCCGTGATAGACTTTGTCACGGGAGCCGGGCTCTCCGGGTTGAATATCAGCAGGCTGGTACCACCTGTGATCGCATAGGCAACAGGCATGGTAGGTATAGCCAGACCTGTGACGTCGGCGGCGCCTCCCAGATTACCAACATTGGTGGCTGCACCTGAGCTCAGGTTGATTGTAAACAGCACGGGCTGCCCCGATACAGTGTATACGGCCAGAGCAGTATTGTTGGAGGGACCGATATCAAAGCCGCCGTCTCCGCTGAGGTCCACGCCCAATGCACCTACACTCACCAACGTACCGTCATTGGGAGGGTCCTGCTTGTACAGCATGTCGGTATGCGTGTCGATATCATACAGGACTGTAGTAGCTGTGCCTGCACGATTGTCTGTATAGGCTGCAGATGATACTGCCGCATTGGCGACGCCGTTCAGGTTGCCGTCTGTCGCTACGACCGTACCTGTTTCAGGATGTAGTCTCAGGTTTTGTCCGCCCGAAGTGACTACACGAATACGGTCTACCGCAGGATTGAAGTCAAAACCCGCAATATTGCCCGACAGCGCCGGCGTAAAAGACCCGTTGCCGATCTGCCTGGCCTGGCCGCTGGAAGGATCCAGTACATAGATACGGCTATCGCTTCCCAACGCATAAAGCTGACCCGTAGCGGGGCGGAAGTCTATCGCCAGGATAGCTTCCCCGGATTGAAGACCGGATACCGTGACGGTAGATTTGGCTGTACCGGGTGTGGAAGCATTGAAGCGCATCAGCCGGGTACCATTATTGGACAGTACGTAAAAGTCAAGATCCGGGCCTTTCGGCGTATCGGGATCCTTATCGTCCTTGTTGCAGGCACTGAAAAACAGGATACAAGGCAACAAGAGAACAAGCATAATTCCAGTTATCGATTTCATCGTTTCACGTTTTAGATTTAAGATTAATGATTGATTTACCCATTTACGAAGGTGAAACGTGTTGCGGATTCAATGAACTCCGGATTCCGGTGCACTTAAGCACTTTTTCCGGAGATGCCTTTTTACAGAACGATCTTCAAAGGTGGGTATTGCCCGGTGAGGTGTACAGCACCGGCAGGGCAGCTATCGTTAAGCCACTGAGCATCAACTCCTGCCTGTACTGCCGCATATTTCACAGGCAGAAAAATCATTTCATTCATGCCGGTAGTACCTGGCCTCGCCAGCGGCTGATTACTATTGCCTGCTGAATAATTTACTTTACGGCAAAGGCAAGATCTGCATGCCGTGCATCGTACCGATGAAGGTAAGTTTGCCCACAGCCCGAGTCAACGCCCACAGGCCTTAAGGCTATCTCCAGGCCCGGGACAGATATACATATCAGGTATATTGGAATCCGGATCTTACAGACTTTACCAGGATATAGCGAAGCTATCCTCAGGATGCTATTTACTTGGCAGCAATCTCTGAAGAAGGATACAACACCACTGTGTATGAGCGAAGAGGCAGTGGTTCGAAAAGCTCGTCTACTGCCGCGCCGCAGACGCCTGCTCCATATTCCTGCCCTCAAGGGCAGCAGCTACCCATAGATGTATATCCAGGTAGATGAAAGCCCTGCTTTCATAAGGATCCGAACGCAGAGCAGCCAATTCTTTTTCAAATCGCCCGAAGTGCCCCTTGCGCTCTGCCAGTGGCAGCCGACATACCTCGCTGAAAAATGCCAGCGTCCTCTCCTGCAGTACACTGGTAGTCTTCAGCTTGTCAAAACTCTTTCGCACCGATCGCACCAGGTAATCCATCAAGTCAAAATTGCGCAGATCATAATGCGCCATGAGAAACATCAGTTGTGCATATCCTTGTATATCTTCCCTCAGATGAGGCAGCTCCATATTCAGTATCTTGTTGAGATAGTCCAGCGCTTTACCGGGTATCCCTGCGCCGAGATACAACCATGCGATCTTAAAATAAAAGACCAGGACCCGGTGATTGTCCAGTTTGTCGTGGTACTGCTGGATGCGCCTCAGCGTAGAGGGCAACAGCTGCATTCCCTCTGAAAACCGCCCGGTCAGAAATACCTGGTTGAGCCTGCCTGTGTGCACATACAGGAAAGATAATATGCGGGAGTTGTTGTTGAGTTTCTGGTAATGGGCTTTGCGAAAAGCCTCCAGCGCGAGGAGATGTTCTGCAAAGCTGTGTTCATCATGCAGGGCATAAGCTGCCGTCAGCAGGTAGTGATAGCCTCGCATATACAGATCGGGATCCTTTTCAAGGAGCACGGGATGCTCCTGAAAACTATCCACCCATTTCCTGGCATACAGGTAACAGCGACTGAAGTCCAGGAGGATAAAATAATACCAGACGCAGGACTGGTACAGGTAGATCCTTTCAGAAGCACTGAGTTCGTCTTCGCGGACCTGCGGCATATTGGCTTCAAAGAAAGCCCTGAGCCTGGCGGCATCTTCTGCGTTCTTCACATGGCCGTACTTGATATAATCACCGTGCAGCAGTAGCCGTAGATTGGAAAGCCGTATCTGGTATGTACTCTTGCGGTTGACAGCATCCACCTCTGCTACCAGTGCTGACGGCTTGTCCGGACCCGACCGGGTGATATGCCTGGATTCAATCATCTTTTCTTTCTCAAGGACGTCCAGGTGGAGCCGGTAGTTGCCTGTCTCAGCAGCTGCTTTCCTGGCTTTTTCCAGGACCTTGAGGCTATGGAGAAACAATCCGCGCGCATAGAGAATATCTGCAAAATCGAGAAGCTCGCGAATGGCGATCTCTTCTTTCTGGCGGTTGATGAGCCGCATGCTGGACATGATCTGGGTATAAAGATGCCGCTTGATGTTGGAATACTGCATCTTGCCGACTCCCTGCATACGCCTGAGCACCGCATTGTCGTCCAGCCTGTCCTGCCTATCCAGCTGGTCAAACAACTGCAGGAAAAGCATATCGTCTGTGTCCTGGTTGCGCCGGGCATAAAGCCGGAAATTCCGTTTCTCTGCTTTGGTCATGGACTTGATCAGTGTAAAAAGCTGGGCGGACTGAGATATGGGCATAACAACACTCATTCTATTAAGATACTGAAAATCAATTAAATAAAAAACAATCTGGACATCAGAAAGTCACATCTCCACCACAATACGGGTTGAAGAAGCGCTCCTCATCAGGTATCATTGGGTCTGGGTTGATGCTGCTCCCGGCAGGCGCCTCATATAGCTGACAAGTGTAACACTCAAGCAGCTCAAATACAACGAAATCTATATGAAAAAAATGTGGAAACATACCAGATACGCTATATCTACTCCTTTCGTCCGAACAGGGTCAGTGCCCGCGGACTTTTCAGGCAGAGGTAGAATTACATCGCAACATAGGCCCCCATGCTTTCTTCCGCTGAATGAAACTGCAATATCGTATACCGGCTTCACCGGCCGGCAGCAGGCACAAGACCCTGGCCATCTATCTAACGTATCAGGAAGCCCCGGACGAATCCGGTTACAGCACCGGGTGAATATTATACATAGCTGAGCGAAGCTGGTTTTGTGTCGGGTCTTCGGTTCATTATCTTTGGCATATCTTCCGCCGCCCACAACCGAACGCTATGCGCAGATCTCTCCTGCTCTACGGCTTTGCTTTGGCACTGTCAGCCATACTCATGAAATGGCTGGAGTACCGTCTTTTTGCCAGATCGCTTTCGATTGAAGTTTATATAGCGCTGGTTGCGGTCTTTTTTGCTGTACTTGGTATCTGGACAGGGCGATGGCTCACGGTGGGCGCCAGGCCAGCCGTCGCCACAGTTGAGCCATTTCCTCCTACCACCCCGGAAATCTTCTTCGCCTCACCGTCGGACAACTGGGGCATCAGTCCCAGAGAATACGAAGTACTGCAGTTACTCGCCGAAGGATGCTCCAACCAGGAGATAGCAGATCGCCTTTTTGTGTCTCTGCCTACCGTCAAAAGCCATACTACCAACCTATATGCCAAGCTCGATGTAAAGCGGCGCACTCAAGCCGTACAACGTGCCAAAGAACTGGCTATCCTGCCGTGACAAGAAGTATGAATCGAGGTATGAGTCGCCCTGTCCTGGCAAAATCATACCAAAGTATGACCGCCTGAATACAGTTTTGCCTTTGCTTTGCCGTCATCAAAATGTTTAGCCATGAAAAGAGTAATCATCGTATTCGGGATCATTGCGGGCCTGCTGGTAGCCGGCCTCATGTACCTCACCCTGCCTATCGGCAAAGAAAAAATGGATTTTGAGCTGGGTGAGAAACTGGGCTATCTGAGTATGCTCATATCCCTGTCGGTCATCTTCTTCGGAATACGCATTCAGCGCGAACGCTACGAAGGTGGTTCGATCAGTTTCGGAAAGGGGTTCATGACCGGCCTTTATATCACGTTGATCGCTTCGGTGATCTACGCACTCGGATGGGAGATATACTACCGGACCTCGGCTTCTGACTTCATGGATGTTTATATAAAGTACTACCTGGATCGGCTACAGGCCGAAGGAGTCCCTGCGGACGAGCTCCAACAGAAGACTGAACAGATGAATTCTATGCGGGAATGGTACAAAAACCCGCTGGTGCGCTTCGGGTTTACCCTCATGGAAATACTGCCGGTGGGCCTGGTCATATCTGTCGTCAGCGCCCTGATCCTGCGGAGGAGCCGTTCATAAACTCCCAGTTGATAACACTTCAAAAACTCAGAATAAATGGAAAAACAGCCTCTTGGAAGTATCGTCTGGCATGACCTCACGGCGCAGGACGCAGCAGGCTTGAGCAGCTTTTACAAACAGGTCGCAGGCTGGCAGCCGGAGCCGCTAAGCATGGGCGACTATGACGATTACATCATCAAGAAGCCGGGTTCGGAAGAAGTGGTCGCCGGGATATGTCATGCACAAGGGCCCAATGCATATATACCGCCCCAATGGCTCCTGTACATCACTGTAGAAAACCTGGATCAGAGCCTGGAAGAATGTGTCAGGCTGGGTGGCGAAGTCATCGGCCCCAAACGCACTATGGGCCCGGAACAGCATTATTGCCTGATCAGGGATCCTGCAGGCGCCTATGTGATGCTTTGCGGATAAAGCGGCGGGATACAATGGCAGATCACCATTTTTTTGCCAGATAAGGGTATCGGACATGATATTGGGCTTCGATCATCTCGTGAAGCCTGGAACGCAGCAGATCGATGTTTTCCCGTTGCGCTGCCGATATGAAGACATTGTCTTGCCGAAACTGGTTGCGCAGGTTTTCACTGAGTTCGCCCAGTATCTCCTGCTGCGTCGAAGCGCCAACAAAGTCATCGAAAAATCGCGACCGGTACAGGTCTATCTTGTTGAACACCATCAGCGTGGGCTTCTCCCCGGCGCCTATATCCTTAAGTGTCTCCAGGACCGTGCGGATATGGTCCTCATGTTGTTCGTGAGCGATATCTACAACATGCACGAGTACGTCAGCCTCACGCGTCTCATCCAGCGTCGACTTGAAGCTCTCGACAAGATGATGCGGTAGCTTGCGGATGAAACCCACCGTATCTGAAAGCAGGAACGGCATGCCTTCCCAAACGACCTTGCGCGTAGTCGTATCCAACGTAGCGAACAGCTTGTTTTCGGCAAAGACCTCCGATTTGCTCAGGAGGTTCATGAGGGTCGACTTGCCGACATTGGTATATCCCACCAGCGCTACCCGGATGAGCTCTCCCCGGTTCTGCCGCTGGGTGATATTCTGCTGGTCAATCTTTTCCAGCTTCTTCTTGAGCAAGGAGATCTTGTCGCGCACGATCCGGCGGTCGGTCTCGATCTCTTTCTCACCTGGTCCACGCATACCGATACCACCGCGTTGGCGCTCCAGGTGTGTCCATAGACCCCGTAGCCTGGGCAAGAGATATTGCATCTGAGCCAGTTCGACCTGCGTCTTTGCCTGCGCGGTCTGGGCCCTGGCGGCAAAAATGTCCAGTATTAGCGTACTGCGGTCGATGATCTTCCTCTTGAAAGCTTCTTCCAGTATATTGGTCTGTTTGCCGCTGAGGTCGTCGTCAAAGATCACCAGGTCGACATCGTGTGTCTCTATATACGCCTGGATCTCTTCTACCTTTCCCTTGCCGACAAAAGTCCTGGAGTCCGGGTGCGACAATTTCTGCGTGAATCTTCTCACAGTATTTGCTCCGGCCGTATGCGCCAGAAAAGCCAGTTCGTCCAGGTATTCCTCTACCTGAGCCTCCGTCTGGTCGCGCTGGATAAGCCCCACCAGCACTGCATTTTCGATCCCTTCCGGGGTAGCCTGACTTTTTTTCTCTCCGAGGTCCCAGCCTTTGGACATAGCGCTGACATGTTTCAAGGTCCCGCAGAAATACCTTCCGCGATCTGTCGCCAAAGTTAATGAATATCTGCCAAGCCCGGAGAAGGGTGGACAGAGATTGCCGGGAGGTTATCTTTTCAGCCAGGCAGACGGATCCTGCGAGGCGTCTCCCTTCCATATCTGGAAGTTGATGATCGAGAAGGGTTCGTCCTCTTCCGAGGCGGCAAGCCCGATGATCTCTCCGGGTGTGACCTTCTGTCCTTCTTTCACACGTATATCTTTCAGATTGGCGTACGCCGTGAAGAAAGCGCCGTGTTTGACGATCACCATATAGTTGAACGGAGGCACCAGGGATTTGCCGATCACTGTACCGTGAAACACCGATCGGACCGGGGCATCGCGCTCCGTGCGTATATCTACCCCGGTATTGTTCACTACCACGCTACTCACTACCGCATGCTGATGCACACCGTATTTGCGCTGCACTACCCCTTTGGCAACCGGCCAGGGCAGGTTCCCTTTATTCTTGACGAAGTCATTGGAAAGGCTGACACTTTCCGGAGTAGCTGCCATCTCTTCCACATGGCTCACTTTGCGCGGTTGCGCAGCTTTTTCCTTTTTAGCGGGCGCCGTCGTCACAGCTACCGGCGCCGATGATACGGATGCATTGGTCTCAGAGGCTTCCTTTTCACGTTGAGCGGCGAGCCTGCGCTCCTTTTCCTCTTTCTCCTTGCGCGCTTTCTCCGCGGCGATCCTACGCGCTTCTTCTTCCTTGCGCTGCTTTTCGATCTCTATGGCGATCAGACGCTTGACCTCTGTATCCAGCTTTTCCTGGTCCAGGCGTTTCTGATCGATGATCTTGCGCAGGCGCGATTCGTCCTTTTTGAGATTCGCCAGCAGCCTGTCCTTCTCCTGCAGTTCTCCCGCCAGCTTACCCGTCTGGTCTTCTTCCGCACGAAGCAATGCTGTCTTTTCCGCCTTGAAGTTCTCCAATTGGCGGATCTTCTCTTTCAGGTCCTGGGTCTTGTTGCGGATCAGGGTAGCTTGAGCAGTCCGCATCTTCTTGATCTGGTTGATATACAACCAGCGCTGAAACGCCTGGTTAAGGTCACGGGCAGACAGGATCATCAGCAGCGGATCAGAAGCCATACGCAGTTTATACGACCTCTTCAGTACTTTGCCATACTCGTCCATCAGGCTGGCGATCTCGGACTCCAGCTTATCCGTCTCCTTGCGATTGGCCTGTACCTGACGGTCCAGTGCCTTCACTTCACTCTTAAGCGTTTTCAACAGCTCTTCACGCTGCTGTACTTGTGTCTGCAACATCTGGAACCGTTGCAACTCTGTCTTCTGATCCTTCTTTGTTTTCTCCAGGAGACGATTGTTCTCCTTTATTTCATTCAGTATCTGGGTGCGTTTTTTTTCCAGGTCTTTACGGCTCTGAGCCATCGTATTGCTCAACCCGGACAGCATAAGGACGAGCAAGAATACCCATCTACATGCGCTGGTAGCGGTCAGGTATTTCGAGTTGTACCTCAAAAGGAGAATCCCATTGTATTTCGGTGAATTGTATTTCGAGGAAGATCCGGTCATCATCATCGCCTGTTATTTCATAAGTGCGAAGATATGAAAAAAATTTATTATCTCTTAATGGCTGATATTGTTTATACTTAGAAGACAGCACTCTGTTTTTCACCAGTTCTGTCAGCATCATTTCATCAAGCGTCCATTGGGGCGGGTGCAGGATGGTTTCAGATCGCATCATAGCATCCACTCCCCTGATTGTCGTCACTTTAGTCCTCTCATCCTGACACCACTCTATGGAAGACTGCAGTACGGGATTACCCAGCATCAGTTCCTGCATCATACGCAGGGAAACGGGGAAGCCTAGCTGTCGCCCGTAGGCTTCCAGCGACTGTTGCGTGTACGAGCGTTCGATCCTGTTGAGCACAGTCATACTGTCCTGGGTGACATATACCCGCGCTACTTCGATCCCAAACTTCCGGAAGCTCATCCACAGAACTTTGTCCTGCTCAAGCTTGATCTGTGCGGTGAAACTATAGTTCTCATCAGGCATATCCGCCTGGATGCGGGCCTTGGCCTGGAACCAGCGGGGCTGCAGCTTACGCATCGAGAGTTCTTTCACCCAGTCATAGTCGGCGACTACAGGTGCTTTCGTATTGCCTGTGGTTGTACCGGCAGCTTTCCTGCCGGCACTGCAGGCCGATAGTACGGCCAGTAGCAGTGTCATCATCACCAGGGTGCGTAAGGGCACCCCTACTCGCTCACTCATAAGTCTTCTTGTCCTTGATTTTTCGCTCCAGTTCCGCTACAGGAGCACCTGCCCTGAGCGCAGCCTTCCATTGTGTTACAGCCCCTTCGGTATCCTGCAGCCGCAGGAGGATATCGCCCAGCAGATCCAGCAGCATATAGGGTCGGTCCTGTACGGAAGAGAGGTATGACTCTACTGCCGTACGTGCCTCGGCATAGCTTTCTTTCCTGTAGAGCACCTGAGCCCAGCCCAGTACGGCAAAAGGATCTCCCGGCATCTGACTATAAGCCTTGCCTGCCAGGTCGGCGGCCTGTGCAAGGGTACGGGAATCACGGCTCAACCACCAGGTGAACTGTTGCAGCACCAGAGAATTCCCGCCCAGCGAGATCGCTTCCTCGAAAAACCTGGCACCGTCCTGGCTCTTGCCCTGACGATAGGCATTGATCCCCTTGTTCATCAGTATCTCCTGCTTCAGAGCCGGCTTGTTGCCCGCGATCATCAGCGCCTGGTCAAACCCGGACGAGGCTGTGCCATACCTCCGTAGACCGCTGGCCGCCTGCCCGTTGAAAATCCAGATACGTACCTGGTTAGGAAATACATCCAGCGCCTCCTCGGAGCTTTTGAGCAGGCCCTCGTAGTCGTGTTGCTGGTATTGCAGGCGCATCAGTTGCTCCCAGACCGCGTAGATACCGTTATTGCGTCTGATAGCTGCCTGGTAAGCGGCTATTGCCTGCTTTGGATCTCCGGAAAACTGGAGCACATCGCCCCTGATCGCCGAGAGCTTGGCATCGCTGCCGTGTACTTTCTCCAGTCGGTCTATGATCCGGAGCAGTTCATTCGTCAGCTCACCTGTAGTATCATCCTCCGTCTTTTCAATGACGGGTATCAACTCCATGATCTTGGCGTCCAGGTCTGCGTGTGGATTGTCCAGGATTTCCCTGAGCGATCGCAGGTAGGTCACATCATGCCCTTCCGCTTTGAGTTGCTTGGCCAGGGCTATACCTGCACGGGCATCGCCCGGATCTATCTCCAGTATCTGCCTGAACAGGCTGTCAGCCGCAGCTTGCTTGCCCGACTGGCGATAGTAGGAGGCCATCATATAGAGATAATCCGTATTGGCGGGATAAAGCTTCAGCAGGCTGCGTACTTCTTCATTGGCTGCATCCAGGCGCCCCAGGTTGCGGTAGATGTCATATTTGCGCTGATGCAGCTCTTCGAAAGAGCCGACCTTCTGCCGGAGCAGATCCAGGGTAGCCAGCGCTTCATCGGCCTGGCCGATACGCATGTGGTTGCCTGCCTTCTCGTAGTAATAAGTCACTTCTTCAGGTTGCAGACCGATGAGATCATCGTACACTTCCGCAGCCTGTACATAGCGGCCGGCTTCCTCGAGCAGATCCGCTTTCAGGAGCAGATACCAGGAGTTGGCAGGTTCAAAGCGGATGGCCTGGTCGATGGACTGCAGCGCCTTCTCAGGCTGCTCCAGCTTCTGCTCGATACGGGCAAGCTCAAAGTATACGGCTGCATTGCGCCTGTCCCGCTCCAGCACTTCCCTGAATTTTCCGGCAGCCGCTTCCAGCTTACCCTGCATGTGCAGGCTCTGCGCCTCGATAAAATCCTTCTCGATGAATACTTCCTCTTCCGTATAACGTTCCTGTTGAGCAAACACAGGCGTTGCCTGCAGAGCGAGCCCCAGCAAAAGATACCGTATGTATAGTCTGTTTTTCATCACTGTTTTGTCAGCCTCGGGGCTTCTATGCTATCTAAAGGACGATCCGGCGCCATGTTTTGTTCCACACAGTCCGTCGTACTGACTGAAAACTCTGAAAGGACAGGTTTTATTTTGTTCCTGTGCTGCCGAACCCACCTTCACCGCGGGCCGTCTCTGACAATTCAGAGACCTCTTCCCAGCTTACCTGGGTATAGGCGGCGATGACCATCTGGGCGATCCGCTCTCCCGGCTCGATCTCCTGTACATCATTGGACAGGTTGACCAAGATGACCTTGATCTCTCCGCGGTAGTCGCTGTCTATAGTACCCGGCGTATTGACCATCGATAGGCCCTTCTTGACAGCCAGGCCACTGCGGGGTCTTATCTGGGCTTCATAGCCCTGCGGGAGCTCTATGAAAAGACCCGTCGGGATCAGTTGGCGCTCAAGCGACCCCAGTTTGACCGGGGCTTCGATGGCGGCATGCAGGTCCATACCCGCGCTGCCGGAAGTCTTATACGCCGGCAGCTCATAGCCGGACCGGTTGACGATTCGCACATTCATCTGTATCTCTCTGTTTTCTTGCCGGCAAAGATATGCATTAGCCGTCGCAGAGCCGCTATAACGATACGCTACAGAACATGACCGGTGCCTTCTCAGTTTTCCGGCACTTCCGTCACCTTGAGGAAGTTGGTCATACCGCGCTCCTGCAAGGGCATAGTCCCGGTATTGACCACAAGATCGCCCGTACTGACCCGGCCCTGCTGCTTGAGGATCTGGATCACGTCATTGATCGTATCGTCCGTAGTCGTGAACTTGTCGTAGTAAAAGCACTGAACGCCCCACACCAGGTTGAGCGTGGCCAGCATATGCGGCAACTCTGAAAAGATATAGATCCGTACATTCGGCCGGTAACTCGACAGCTTGAACGCCGTGTAGCCCGAGAGCGTCATACCGACCAGCGCTTTGGCCTCGACTTCCTCGGCGGTCTTGGCCGCGTTGAAGCAGACCACATCAGACGTGAAGGTACTTGACTTGAAGTTGGGCACAGGTCTCCGCGCAGCAATGGAGTAGTGCGATTCTGCTTCGCGTATAATGCGGTTCATAGCCTCCACGACCCTCACCGGGTGTTTGCCCACTGAAGTCTCACCACTGAGCATGAGCGCATCGGCACCATCCAGCACGGCGTTGGCTACATCCGTAGCTTCAGCACGTGTCGGGCTTGGATTATTGATCATGCTGTCCATCATCTGCGTAGCCACGATCACCGGCCTGGCGCGCTGAATACACCGGGTGATGATATCCTTCTGGATACCCGGCAGCTTTTCGATCGGCATCTCCACACCCAGGTCCCCCCGTGCGATCATGATCCCGTTGGAAGCTTTGATGATCTTGCCGATATTTTGCACTGCACTTGGCTTCTCGATCTTGGCGATGATCTTGGCGGGGTGATTCCTGGCCTCTACGCGGGTACGCAGGTCTTTGACATCTTTGGCCCGCCGCACAAAGGACAGCGCGATCCAGTTGACCGGCAGCGTAAGTATGAAATCCAGGTCCTGGAGATCTTTTTTCGTCAGGGATGGCTGGGACACATCCGTGTCCGGCAGGTTGACGCCTTTATTGGACGACAGCGTATCTCCATGCAGTACTTTGAGGCGGACCTTGTCCTTCCGGTTGGTCTCCAGTACTTCCAGTACGACCTTCCCGTCATCGACGAGTACTTTTTCTCCCTCCTTCACATCTTCTGCAAACCGCTCATAGCTCATATAGATGCGGTCCATATTGCCTATACAAGGCTCGCTGACAAAGGTCAGTACGTCCCCGGGCGCAATCGCCATGGTTTCATGCTCGATCTTGCCCACCCGCAACTTGGGACCCTGCAGGTCAGCCAGTATACCGAGATGCAGGCCCGTCTCCTCATTGATACGAAGCAGATGCTCCACTACCTTTTGATGGTCCTCATGCGATCCGTGCGAGAAGTTGAGCCGGAATATATTGACGCCTGCGTGTGCTAACTCCAGTAGCTTGTCATATGTATTGCAGGCCGGTCCTACAGTAGCTACGATCTTGGTATCCTGGTAGTTTCTTACAGAAGAGAGGTGTGATTTGCCGGAAGTTGCCATACTTGTTAGTGTACAAAATACAATAATAGATTACAAAGCTAACCTGCCCTGGCTACAATAGCCAGCCAGTTATGAAATTTAATTGAATGCAAGCGGCAAAAATAGACCAATTCACTCATAATCAAAGTAGTATTTAACCTTGATGAACACAGGGTCCCGCAGGGGGGAAAAAAAGAGGAAAAACTTTGGTTATGACTCAGTGAATAACTTACTTTGCAGGACATTTGGTAACATAAATCCTAATCACCATGTCGAATATTGCTGAAAGGGTAAAGAAAATTATTATCGACAAACTGGGTGTTGACGAGTCAGAAGTGACTATGGAAGCCAGTTTCACCAATGATCTCGGGGCAGATTCATTGGACACTGTCGAGCTGATCATGGAGTTTGAGAAAGAGTTCGATCTTTCTATCCCCGATGAGCAGGCTGAAAACATCCAGACGGTGGGACAAGCGATAACTTACCTGGAGAAAGAAGCCCAGGGATAGACCGATCCCTCAAATGATATAAAGGCACTATCAATACGATTGATAGTGCTTTTTTGTTTAGCAGGCAGCCCCTGCCAATCTGTGGCCGGGAGCTCTGCGGGACTTAGATAGATCCCATTTTTGTTTAATTTAGACAAAAAATACTGGATGAGAAGAGTTGTAATCACCGGCATGGGTGCGTTGACGCCGATCGGTAATGACATAAAGGCATTCACCGAAGGTCTGCAGAACGGGGTGAGCGGGGCGAACCTGATCACCAAATTCGACGCATCTCAGTTCAGGACCCGGTTTGCGTGTGAAATCAAAGACTTCCAGCCTGAACTGCGGGTAGATAAGAAAGAAGTCAGAAGGATCGATAATTTCTCCCAGTACGCATTATATACGGCCTCCGAAGCGCTGGAAATGTCCGGGCTTGAGCTGGACAAGATAGACCTAGACAGGGCAGGTGTGATCTGGGGATCGGGTATAGGCGGTTTGAAATCACTCGAGCAGGAGATCATAGACTATGCTACAGGCAGTGGCACACCCCGTTTCAATCCGTTCATGATCCCGCGTATGATCTCGGACATCGCCGCGGGACATATATCCATGCAGTACGGATTCAGGGGTATCAACTACTGTACGGTATCTGCATGTGCATCTTCCACACACGCGCAGATCAACGCGACCGACTATATCCGGCTCAACAAGGCTGACATCATCCTTTCGGGAGGTTCGGAGGCAGCCGTGACTATCTCGGGTATGGGTGGTTTCAACGCAATGAAAGCATTGTCCGAGCGCAATGATGACTACAAGACTGCCAGCCGGCCTTTTGACCGCGACCGGGATGGTTTCGTGTTGGGCGAAGGTGGCGGAGCGCTCATCCTTGAAGAACTGGAGCACGCCCGCAGACGCGGTGCGACCATCTATGCCGAGATCCTCGGTGGCGGCATGACTGCCGACGCGCACCACATCACTGCTCCCCATCCGGAAGGTCTGGGCGCCCTCAACGTGATGCGCCTGGCGCTCCAGGATGCACGTATCGACCCGACAGAGATCGATTATATCAATGTACACGGAACATCTACACCGCTGGGAGACGTTGCGGAGCTCAAAGCGATCCGCCAGGTATTCGGAGACCACTCCTACAACCTGAATATCAGCTCCACCAAGTCAATGACCGGGCACCTGCTGGGAGCAGCCGGCGCAGTAGAGTCGATTGTGGGCATATTGGCTATTCTGCACGGGTTCGTGCCGCCTACGATCAACCACTTCACAGATGATCCCGAACTGGACAATCGATTGAACCTGACTTTCAACCAACCCCAGGAGCGGAAAGTACGTACTGTATTGAGCAATACCTTTGGTTTCGGAGGGCACAACTCTTCCGTGATCCTGAGAAAGTTTGAAGACTGACGTATGATGCTCCGGAGTCATGATCGTTTAGAATCACAATTCACTGAATGTTGTCAGGCAGCTTGAGACGCATATACAACCAGTATTTTTCTCCGGACAGAAGGCTTGCCAGAAGCCTGAGAACCCTCCTGGGGCTCACTCCGGCCAACATGCATCTTTTCAAGCTCGCCTTCTACCACCGGTCCAGCAACAACCATAGCCAGGAACTCTCGGGCAACAATGAACGCCTGGAGTACCTGGGAGATGCGATCCTGTCCTGTATCGTAGCTGAATACCTGTACAAGAAATACCCCAATCACAACGAGGGCTTCCTGACCAAAATGCGTTCCAAGATCGTCAAACGGGATACCCTCAACGAGATCGGCGACAAAATGGGCCTCGATGTCCTGCTGAGAGAGTTCAACGCTACCCGGCTGAGCAAATCCATGCTCGGCAACGCACTGGAAGCCCTGGTGGGCGCCGTCTACCTGGAGTTTGGCTATAAGTGGACGGAACGCTTCGTAGTGAAACGCATCCTGCGTAACTATCTCAACATACATGCGCTCGAGCACGTGGATGACAACTACAAGAGCCAGCTCCTCGAATGGTGCCAGAAGCAGGGCCGCGAGGTCGAGTACGAGCTGGTCTCCAAGTATAAGCTCGACAAGCGCGACCGTTTCAAGGTAGCTGTAGTACTCGACGGCCGTACGATTGCTGTAGGCGACGACTTCAACAAAAAGGCGGCAGAACAGCTCGCATCGGAGATGGCGCTGGCCGAGATTGGCATCCTGCCCGCGGAAAACGGCCGCCGACCGGGATGACCCTCCCGGCAGACCAGCGGACTTACCTGCCTGACGATGACCGCATCCGGACCATGCAGGACGGTGCGACGCTACTCACCCAATTCATCTTACAGCTTTGTTCGGAAGGCATCAGCCGCGGTCCGCAGCCTATCGCCCGTGACCTGCAGGAGCTAGCCAGCCGCCTGGTGGATCACAAAAGCGGTAGCCTGGCACGACGGGTACGTCTCCTGGCCGCCAGCCTGAGCAACGGTGGTGAAGACTGGATGCCAGGCCTGATCAGCGAGCTGGGCCTCTGGCATATCTATGCGCGCCGTATGCTCTCCGGGCAGCCTCCCGACACACTATTGCCCTGGATGTTATGGGCCGGTTGGTCTCTTCGCCAGGAATGGCTGGCCCGTGAACCCCTCGTCAAGGATGAATGGATGGTCATGGGCTCTCTCCGCGAACGGCAAGAACAGCTCACCACACAACGTACCTGGCTGTACGGGCTGCGCTCGGGCCGCATGGCAGAGTCCATCGAATACCTGGTTGCCTATCAGAAGCCCGCATATCGATGGATCGCAGGCAAGTGTTATACCGCATCCGTACATTTCTATCCTGCTCCACAAGCCTATCGCATCAGGATACTCGATTGCGAGGAGGCTCATTTCAGCAAATGGCCCGTCACAGGTAGCAAGATCGACACAGTCACCGGCGATCTGCAGCAGCGCCTGCAACAGTTTCCGCTCATCGGCCCTGAACCCGTCTGGCTGGCCGGCGTAAGACTTATGCGTAAGGAGGGCAATATCTCGTTGACGGACGGCATATCAACCTGGACTGATGTCGTGCTGTCCGCAGAATACCAGTGGCTGGCGCTATCTCTCAGTGCCAATCACGACATTGCCCTGTTCGGCGAGTGGAGCGATCGTCAACTAATTGTACTCGCTGCAGGTTTACATGGAGAATTTCACAGACTATACTGAATGGACTCATTGACACAGGTTGTACTGGGCGCCGCTGTAGGAGAAGCCGTACTCGGTAAAAAACTGGGCAACCGGGCCATCCTGTGGGGAGCGCTGGCCGGTACCATACCCGACCTCGACGTACTGGCGGGCCTTTTTATGGACGAGATCGGATCTCTTTCCTTCCATCGCGGCTTCACGCATTCCCTGTTATTCTGCGCCATCGCCCCCTTCCTGCTGAGCTGGCTCGCCCGGTTCTATTACAGCAGCGGCTGGTACGACCACCCGGTATACAAGTGGATCATGTCTGCCGTCCTGCTCCTGCTCTGGACAGGTATCGCCACAGGCATGGTAGCGTCTTCGCCGGGCTGGATGAGCGGCCTGTTTCTGGCGATCAGCGTGGCTGGTGCCTTCTTCACGCTCCGATACCTTCGAAGATCTTATATCAGCAGAGTACAGTGGGCGGAGGAGATCCCGGCTTCCCGGTGGTACCTGCTGTTCTTCCTAGGGTTGCTTACCCATACCCTGCTTGACTGCTTTACCACTTACGGGACCCAGCTTTTCCAACCATTTTCCAACGCACGGGTTGCCTGGGACACAGTCAACGTGGTCGATCCGTTCTATACGATCCCCTTCCTCATCTGTCTCATCGTCGCGGCTGCATACCGGCGTACAGCCCCGGCGCGGAGCCGGTGGAATACGGCCGGACTCCTGGTCAGTAGCGGTTATCTTCTGCTCTGCGTCTACCACAAGCACCTGGCCACGCGGCAGTTTGAGTCCGCACTGCAGCGCCAGCAGATCGAAGCTACCAGGATCATGACTACACCGACCGTGTTCAACAATATACTCTGGTACTGCCTGGCGGAGACAGAAGATGGTTTTTACTATGGCTACTATTCCCTGTTTGACGAAGAGCCGTTCGCTGCGCCGATGCCCTTCATAGCCCGGCAGGAAGACAAGATCGCTCCCATCTCCGAGAGCAGGGCGATACGCACATTGCGCTGGTTTTCGGACGGGTATTTCCGGGTAGACGATGCCGGGAGAGGCGCCTGGTCATGGGTAGACCTGCGCTTTGGCAATTTTGATTTCGCCGGCCAGGGGACACAGGATTTTGTCTTCAGGTTTCACCTGGAGCAGGCGCCGGGAGGACTGCTCAGCGTGACTCAGGAACGGGATACACCCGGCAACCCCTCAGAGCTGTTCAGCCAATTCTGGCAGCGACTGCTGGGTAATACGCCTGTTGCACCTCTAGCGCAATAGCAGCTTCCAGGTCCTCGTCCATGGCCTTCCTGGCCGAAGCGCTCAGCTCCACCAGCGGCATGCGCAGTGCATCGCTGCACAGACCCATGCGATACAGGACATATTTGATACCGCTGGGGCTACCCTCCGTGAAGATCCACCTGTACATCCTCAGCAGCGGCGTATTGTACCTGCGCGCCAACTCGTAATCTCCCGATAGCGCCGCCCGCACCATATTGGAGAATGTGCGGGGAAATGCATTGGCGATCACGGAAATCACACCCTGGCCGCCACAGGAGAGCAAGGGCAGGGTTGTCAGGTCGTCACCGGACAGCAGCAAGAACGTTTCGGGGGACGCTGCGCGGATACAAGCGCCCTGGTACATATCGCCGCTGGCCTCTTTCACGCCGATGATATGCCTAGCATCCTGCGCTATACGTGACACGGTGGCCGCCTCGACATTAGATGCGGTCCTGGACGGTACATTGTACAATATGATCGGTAGCGGCGTAGCCGCATCGAGCGCCATGTAGTGCCTGTAGATGCCCTCCTGCGTTGGTTTGATATAGTTGGGGCTACTGGAGAGCAGGGCATCTACTCCTGAGAGATCATAGTCCTGCATCCGCTCTACGATACGCTGCGTGTTGGATCCGCCGAAGAGACCGAACACCACCGGTACCCGACCTGTCACCTGCTTCACCGTAAAGTTCTTCACCTGCTCGCACTCCTCCATACTCAGTGTCACCGCCTCGCCTGTGGTGCCGAGGCTTACGACATATTCCACACCTCCACCGATCACGTGCTCGATCACGGTAGCAAGCGCATCATAGTCTACGCGGCTGTCTTTGAAAGGAGTCACAAGAGCGACGCCTGTACCGATGAAATCTCTATGATTTTTCATGCCGGCTTATATTTCGGAGTAATTGAAAAGTTTGACGAATGAAATCCAGGGGCCCTGCAGCGGACTCCAGGCCAATGGTCAGATCATACAACTGCAACCAGTCCGAGGCACAGCCTGCTTTCAGGTCGGAGCGATGGGCCGCAAGCAGGTATTGTACCTCCTGAAGCCCCTGCGGATTGTAGCACAAAGCTACATCACTTTTTACTGCCAGTCCTTTTATCCGGCGATCGGATTTGAACCGGAGCGTATGCGAAAGCTCCTTTTTCAGCACCCATTCTACGGCGACATCCACATCGCCGGCCTTGTCGGCCACAGCTATTACACAGACTTCTTCACAGTGCTTCCTGATCTCGGCAGCACAGGCCTTCAGGTCCGCCGTGGTCAGGGCGCGTGCATCGACAAAAAACAAAGCTGTACGGAATCTGTCGGGCCTTACCTCCAGGAATGGCTTACCATGCCTGGTACCCGTATGTGTCTTCAATATCTTCCTGGCTCGCCAGGATCGGAATATACTCATCTAAGCCGGGAGTTTTGCAGCGCCCGTTGCAAGAACGAACAAAGAAGCGCAAAGCTTATTTCGACGGGTTGGATTCTACCTTGCCCATATTGCGGTACTTCTCGATCCGCATCTTGATCCGCCTGTCCGGGGAGTATTTGAGCAGTTCGGCGATCTGTTTTTTGACATGTGCCTTGATCGTCCTGGCCATCGTATCGGGGTCTGTGTGTGCCCCGCCGAGCGGCTCGGGCAGGATACCGTCGATCAACCCCATATCGGCCATATGATTAGCCGTCAGCTTGAGTGCTTCTGCAGCCTGTTCCTTATAGTCCCAGCTGTGCCAGAGTATAGACGAGCAGGATTCCGGGGAGATCACGGAGTACCAGGTATTCTCGAGCATGAAGACCCGGTCACCGAGCCCGATACCGATCGCACCGCCCGATGCACCTTCACCGATCACATAGCATACGATCGGTACGCGCAGTTGCGCCATCTCAAACATATTGCGCGCGATCGCCTCCGCCTGGCCCCGTTCCTCGGCTTCGATGCCCGGATAGGCGCCTGGTGTATCAATGAATGTAACCACCGGCAGCTTGAAGCGCTCTGCCATTTTCATCAGACGCAACGCCTTGCGGTATCCCTCGGGATTGGCCATACCAAAATTGCGGTATTGGCGCATCTTGGTGTTGACACCTTTCTGATGGCCGATCACCACTACGGATTGATCGTCGATCATGGCCAGTCCACCCACGATGGCCTTATCGTCCTTGAAATGACGATCGCCGTGCAGTTCGACGAATTTCTTACAGATATTGCGGATATAGTAAAGCGTATACGGGCGTTCCGGATGCCGCGACAACTGTACCCGCTGCCACCCGGTAAGGCTGGAATAGATCTCTTTACGCTTTTCCTTGATCTTGCTTTCCAGCTCCTTGATCATCTTCGTCACATCGATGCTGCCCTGATCGCCCACCTCTTTCATCTTCTCGAGCTGCTCGTAGAGCATTTCCAGCGGCTTCTCAAATTCAAGAAATACCATAAGCGATTAAGTTTGCGACTGTGTCCAGCCCATGCTGAACGGACAAAGGTAACAAAGCAGGAGTGGCTGTCGAGGCCGTTCAATTTTTTTTAATTTTTTTCACGCAAAAGCTTGCACGAATACCCCGGCAAAGGTACTTTTGCCTGCCGTTGATGGAAACGCTCATTGACGCACATTTCTGGAAAGGTCCGGTAGTTCAGTTGGTTAGAATACGTGCCTGTCACGCACGGGGTCGCGGGTTCGAGTCCCGTCCGGACCGCAAAAGCCTTCTCCTTACGGAGAGGGCTTTTTGCTTCTATATTCTCACGATATGG
>CAZICV010000001.1:324345-786187 GCA_964537925.1 uncultured Saprospiraceae bacterium
GGATAGTCTCGCCTGTCATCTCGTCCTGGACGAGGCGGGTTCGAGTCCTCCAGCCTGAGGCCGGACAAAAGCCTTCTCCTTACGGAGAGGGCTTTTTGCTTCTATATTCTCACGATATGGAACAGCATTTCGTCTATATCATCCGCAGCCTTTCTGACGGGTCTTTCTACAAGGGCTATTCCGCTAATTATATCAAAAGATTAGCCGAGCACAATGCCGGACTTTCTCGCTATACAAAGGCCAAAGGCCCCTGGGAGCTCGTATACGTCGAGCAGCATCTGGCCAAGCGAGGCGCTTTGATCCGCGAGCGAAAGCTCAAACGATGCAACTCCGATTATATCCGCTGGTTGATCTCACAACCTTCCAATATCATCGCTGCTGATGAACACACCGGATAGTCTCGCCTGTCATCTCGTCCTGGACGAGGCGGGTTCGAGTCCTCCAGCCCGAGGCTGGACAAAAGCCTTCTCCTTACGGAGAGGGCTTTTTGCTTTTATATCTCCACGATATGGAACAGCATTTCGTCTATATCATTCGCAGTACTTCCGATAGTACCTTCTACAAAGGCTATTCGACCGATTACACCAAAAGACTTGCTGAGCACAATGCAGGTATGTCCCGCTACACCAGCACCAAGGGTCCCTGGGTACTCGTCTACGTCGAACAACACCTCACCAAAAGAGACGCGCTGATTCGAGAGCGGAAGCTCAAACGATGCAACTCCGATTATATCCGATGGTTGATCTCACAACCCTCCAATATCATCGCTTCTGATGAACACACCGGATAGTCTCGCTTGTCATCTCGTCCAGGACGAGACGGATTCGAGTCCTCCAGCCCGAGGCTGGACAAAAGCCTTCTCCTTACGGAGAGGGCTTTTTGCTTTTATATCTTCACGATATGGAACAGCATTTCGTCTATCTCATTCGCAGCGCTTCCAACGGCTCCTTCTACAAAGTCCATTTGATTTTATGCATGACATATCATTCATAAATCGTATTTTATTCGTTTAATGAATGAAATATCACTCTGATAATATAAAGGTGGATTTTTCACTTTACATCTGAATGATATTTCATTCATTGTTGTTATATTTGAACGCTATGAATGAAATATCATCCGGATCGTCCTACAGTGACACTGCTATTCTGCGAGAGATTGGCGAATTCGTCAAGTCCAGGCGGATAGATCAAAATCTGACCCAGGAGGACGTGGCCGGCAGAGCGGCCATCAGCCGTTCCACCCTTAGCCTTGCCGAACGCGGCGAAAACATTTCCCTGGTCAACCTGCTCAAAATACTACGCGTCCTTGATGCACTCTATGTATTGGAACCGTTCAGGATACAACGCCGGATCAGCCCGCTCCGGCTGGCTAAAGCAGATGAGAAGAAACGGAAGCGAGCTTCCAGGAGTCACATACCGCCCCTAACTGACGATCCAGCATGGTGACGACTGCTTTCGTAAAACTATGGGGCAAAAGAATAGGAGCCATAGCCTGGGATGACCGGCAAAAACTGGGATTTTTTGAGTACACCAGAAAATTCATAAACGGCAACCTCAATATCGCCCCTATAAAAATGCCGTTGTCCTCACGGGTATACTCCTTCCCTGAGCTGCGGGATACAGCTACTTTCAAAGGTCTGCCGGGGCTACTTGCAGATTCGTTGCCCGACAAATACGGCAATGAACTGATCAATATCTGGCTGGCCCGGAACGGGCGGCCGGAAAACTCACTCAATCCCGTGGAACTGCTGTGCTTTATAGGCACCCGGGGCATGGGTGCACTGGAGTTTGAACCTTCTACCCTGTCAACCAGGAGCAATGCACACTCATTGGAAATTTCCAGCCTGATAGAAGCGACTATGAAGCTGCTGGAAAGCAGAGAGCGATTTGAAACCCATACCGATCGCAATATGCAAGAGGTGCTGCTGGATGTATTGAAAATGGGCACTTCAGCAGGTGGAGCCCGCCCGAAAGCAGTCATCGCGTACAACGAAGCTACCGGAACGATACGCTCCGGACAAACCCTGCAGGAACAAGACTCTGAACACTGGCTCATAAAATTTGACGGTGTAAACGAGACACAGTTTGGAGTAAGCTATGGCTATGGACGGGTAGAAATGGCTTACTATAAAATGGCTACCGACTCGGGAATAGAGATGATGGAGAGCCGCCTGATCGAAGAAAAAGAACGCGCTCATTTCATGACGAGACGCTTTGACAGGAAAAACGGCAACCAGAAAATTCATGTACAGACCCTGTGCGCGATACAGCACTACGATTTTAACCGGCTTGAAAGCTATAGCTATGAGCAGCTATTCCAGACTATGCGAACCCTGAGGCTTACTTATTCCGAAGCAGAGCAGATGTATCGAAGGATGGTGTTCAATGTATTCGCCCGCAACTGTGACGACCATACCAAGAACTTCGCTTTCCTGATGGACCAGGACGGGAAGTGGCAACTGGCCCCTGCCTATGATATATGCCACGCATACCGACCGGACAGTGAATGGGTAAGCCAACACAACCTGAGTATCAACGGCAAGAGAAAGGACTTTACAAAAGATGATTTCTTGGCCATCGCCAAACAAAATTCCATTCGTGACCCTAACGGCATCATCGCAGAAGTCCTGCATACTGTAAACTGCTGGGCAGACTACGCTGAAACATACGGAGTCGATAAAAGTCTAACCAGAGCGATAGACCAAACACTTATCAAAGCTATATAACCCTACCCGTAGCATTTCCGCCGGCTCCTTCTACAAAGGCTACTTGCAAGTACTTCACTATTCTGCACATCTCTGCCCCCTGCGAGAAAACTTTCACCTCGCAGACCTCCCACATCTCCGGCCAGGCGATAAATACCCCGACTTTGTGCAAAAAGTGTATCCAATATACCCCATCTCTGTGTAGATTTATTCATTATTATACCCTAACTCTATGCATTTTAATGCAGGAAAATACCCTAACTTTGTGCGATGTTCAACAGGGATGTCTTAACTGAGCTGGAAAAATGGCACCGGGCCCGATCGCGAAAACCACTGGTAATACGAGGAGCCAGACAGGTAGGTAAAACCACTGTAGTCAACCGGTTTGCCGAGCGGTTCAGCCAATACATTTACCTCAACCTTGAACTGCCGGAAGACCGCCTGCCTTTCGAGCGGTTTGTGAATATGGAGACACTGCTGCAGGCTCTGTTCTTCCTTAAAAACAAATCGCTCAGTCAGCAGCAGCATACGCTGATATTTATCGACGAAATCCAGGCCGTTCCGGAAGCGGTCCGGCTGCTTCGCTACTTCCACGAAGAGGCCCCGGATATACCCGTCATTGCCGCGGGGAGCATGCTGGAGACCTTGCTCGACCACAATATCAGCTTCCCGGTGGGGCGGGTGGAGTACAAGGTGTTACGACCTGTATCCTTTCCCGAATTTTTGAAGGCGACAGGAGAAACAGCCGCCCTGGAGCAACTGCGACAGATCCCACTTGCGGCTTTTGCCCATACCAGGATGCTGGCACTGTTTCACACCTATGCGATTGTCGGAGGTATGCCGGAGGCGGTCCGGCTTTACAGCGCACAGAAGGACCTGGCATCGCTCAGCGCTGTCTATGACTCCCTGCTCGCGTCGTATATGGATGATGTGGAAAAGTACGCCAGGAATGATACGCAGGTACAACTGATCAGGCATGCTATCAGAGCTTCTTTTTCAGAAGCCGGCAAACGGATCAGGTTTCAGGGGTTTGGGAACTCTCCTTATGGTTCCAGGGAGATGGGGGAGGCATTGCGTGCGTTGCAGAAAGCCTTGCTGGTACATATCGTCTACCCGGAGACAGGCTATACGCTGCCGCTGTTGCCCGACCTCAGGAAATCTCCTCGCCTCCACGTGCTGGATACCGGGTTGATGAATTATTTTGCGGGCATACGCAAGGACATTCTTCATACGGATGACCTAGGCAAGGTATTTCAGGGGCGTATGGTTGAGCACCTCGTAGGCCAGGAATTACTCGCCTTCCAGTACGAAGCGCTCAGTGCACTACACTTTTGGGTGCGGGAGAAAAAGACTTCCATGGCAGAGGTAGACTACCTGTTTCCCTTCGAAGGGAAGCTCATACCCGTAGAGGTCAAGTCCGGCAGCGAGGGAAAGCTTCGCTCACTTCACCTGTTCATGGATGAGGCGCCGCACAACATGGCTGTCCGGTTCTATGCCGGAGAGGTATCCGTCAGGCAAGTCGCCACGCCACAGGGCAAGTCATTCTTCCTGCTCAACCTTCCCTACTATGCAGTCTCACAAATAGAAAAATACCTTGCCTGGCTTCAGGAGCAGGCTGGATGATATCGAGAAGAGCTTCATAGGGGCAAAGGATTAAGCCCACGGATTGCACAGATGTGCGCAGACCCTGCTATCGTCCTCTATCCGCACAATCTGTGAACACCTTGCCAGTCCACAGATTCAGGCCTCCCCTCTCCCATCAGCTTTACCTGCCTGCTTTGGTCCTGGAGCAAAGAAAAAAACAAGAAAAATATGCGCAACCAGGTAATTGCATTTATATTTGCAACCAGGTAGTAGCAAATAAAGATACATGGAGACCAGGAGAGACATTTTTCAAGCCATAGCCGACCCGACAAGACGGGCTATCATCCTGCTGCTGGCAGTCGGCGCTATGACGCCCAACACCATAGCAGAACATTTCAGCAGCAGCAGGCAAGCGGTTTCAAAGCACCTCCGGGTACTGACCGAATGCGAACTCCTCAGGCAGGAGCAACAAGGCAGGGAAATACACTATCACCTGAATACAGACAAAATGCAGGAGATCGAAAAATGGCTGGAACAGTTCAGGCAGCTGTTGTCCAGGCGACTTGACCAGCTTGACACCGTACTACAACAACTCAAAAACAACCGAAAATGAACAAAGCAATCTTATTCGACTTCCTTGTAGACAAGGAAAAAAACAGGATCAAAGTCGAAAGATCCTTCGATGCGCCCGTTGACCTGGTCTGGGCCGCCTGGACAGAATCCGACATACTCGATCAGTGGTGGGCGCCAAAACCCTACCAGGCTGTCACCAGGTCCATGAACTTCACCGAAGGCGGCCGCTGGCATTATTGCATGGTCGGTCCCGAAGGAGAAAAACAATGGTGTCTGTTTGACTATGAAAGTATAAAACCTCAGGAAAGCTTCTCAGGCATCGACGCTTTCTGTGACGAACATGCCGTCACGAACACTACCAAGCCGCGGGTCAGGTGGGACAACGAGTTTACAGCTAAAGACACGGAAACGGTCGTAAACATCCGGATCCAGTTCGACACATTGGAAGACCTGGAAACCATCGTCCGGATGGGCTTCAGGGAAGGCTTCGCAGCCGGGCTGGAAAACCTCGACCAGTACATCGCAGCACAATTCTACCTGAGGAAGCAAAACAAAACCAGCCACGCTGCCCGCGTATCGAGCTATGTCAACTTCCCGGGCAACGCGGAAGAAGCATTCAATTTCTATCAATCGGTTTTCAGGACAGAGTTCATCAACGGTATCCGTCGCTTCGGTGAGCTGCCGGCCGACCCTTCGCATCCGCCTCTCGCCGACAATGTCCGCAAAATGGTCCTGCACGTCGAGCTGCCTATCACAGGCGGACATATACTGATGGGTACAGACGCTCCCAAAGAAATGGGATTCACCATGACACCGGGCAATAACATGCATATCCAGATAGAGCCTGATTCGAGAGAGGAAGCAGACCGGCTCTTCAGCGAACTCTCGGCAGGTGGCAACGTGGTAATGCCGATCCAGGATATGTTCTGGGGAGCTTATTTCGGGAGCTTCACGGACCGGTTCGGCATCAACTGGATGATCAACTACCTAAACAGATAATCCGATGAAGCGGATAAATATCCCGTACTGGATCCTCACGGCACTGCTGATCCCTGCATTGGGGATCGGCTCCGTGATGGAGCTGGCCGGCAGCCCCCGGGCCGTCGAAGTGATCACTTCACTCGGCTTCCCGGCATACCTTTCTCCATTTCTGGGCCTGGCCAGGCTGTTGGCGCTCATCGCCATACTGATGCCCCGATACCCACGGCTCAAAGAATGGGCCTACGCAGGTCTCGTATTTGACGTCATCGGCGCCATTTACGCACAGATCGCCGTCGGCAATCCGATGGACCATATCATTTTTCCGGCTGTACTGCTTGGCATAGTTTTCGGTTCATACTACTTTCATCATCGACGAATGAACACTGTCAGGCCCTGACCACCGGGGACCGGGGCGGAAAAACAGCTGTATGATGACAGCCCCTGAAATTGCAACATACAGGCTCGCCAGCCAGCAGCTCACCGGGACAGAACTGGTATCGGCTGTCGAAATGCTCGAATGGTTCGGAGCGATTCAAGGCCAGGAATATGCCCAGACAAAATGGAGTATAGGTCTGCGTCTCCACCACCTGGGCGACGATGACATTGAACGGGAGCTCACAGCAGGCAGCATTCTCCGGACACACCTGCTCCGCCCGACATGGCATTTCGTATCCGCTGCAGACATCCGCTGGCTGCTCATCCTGACTGCTCCGCGGGTTCACATGGCCAACGCTTATATGTATCGCCAGATGGAACTGGACAGCGCCATCTTCAACCGCTGCAACGATATATTGATCCGGAGCTTGCAGGGCTGCAGGCAGCTTACCCGCGATGAACTGAATGAAGCATTTGCCGGGCAAGGTATCATCGCCCGGGGACATCGCCTGAGCTATATCATGATGAATGCCGAACTTGAAGGTATACTGTGCAGTGGTGCCAGGCGGGGCAACCAGTTCACCTACGCACTGCTGGAAGAAAGGGCCGGGCCCGCGCCTCCCATCGGCAGAGAGGAGGCCCTCGGCCGGTTGACCGAACGATATTTCGCCAGCAGAGGCCCCGCTAACGTAAGAGATTTTGCCACCTGGTCGGGACTCACGCTGACAGACTGCAGGACAGGGATCGGCATAGCAGGCAGCCGCCTGCACAAAGCAATCGTCAACGACGCGGAATATTGGTTTCAGGCGGATATGAAACCTGCAGGGCTATTATCCGACACCATACACCTGCTGCCGGTCTATGATGAACTCATCATGGGATACAAAGACAGGTCGGCTTTTTTCTACCGGAAGAATGACCTGCATCCAGGCGTCCCGCTCAGACATGACGCTATGATCGTATCCGGCGGACAGGTGATCGGCACATGGAGGCGGACGATCAGGCCCAGACATATTGATCTGCAATACGAGTTTTTCCAACCGTTGAACGACAGGCAACAGGCCGCATTCGCGAAAGCCGTACACAGATTAGAGGATTTCAGCGGACTCAAAGTCAACCCATAGCTGGACTACAGAATAAGCGGCGGCAGTACACCTGTCCAGCCCCCACCCTGTCTTTACGTCTTTGATCTGTAGTGAAAATTTAACTCGAAATAGCTGGATAGAGTAGAACTATATCCATATCATCGTAGTCAGTTGCCAATCTCTGCACCCTGATACCGCCCATGAAACTTCTTGTTTTTGACATAGACGGTACGCTGACCGATACCAAGCCGGTAGACGACCGCAGCTTCATAGCCGCTTTCGAGGACGAGTTCGACACCAGTGCATCCGATGTGGATTGGGAGACGTTCACACATGTCACAGATAGCGGATTGCTGAACGAACTCTACGAGACCTGTTTCGGGCGACCTGTTACGCAGGACGAGACGACGCGTTTTCGGACCCGGTTTTTCGACTACCTGGAAGGAGAACTGGGAGCCGACCCAAGCGGTTTCGGAGAAATCCCCGGAGCAGCCAGGTTCATTGAACACTGTATGGGCCGAACGGACCTGTCCATAGCCTTTGCCACCGGCAGTTGGAAGCGGTCCGCAGGCATCAAGCTAAAGGCGGCCAGGATCCCGCACAGCGATTTGCCACTGGCCACGAGCGACGACCATATCTCCCGCACAGATATCGTGTTGACAGCCATAGCCCGTTCCAGGTCAGCCTTCCAGGCTACGGATTTTGAAAAGATCGTGTATTTCGGCGATGGGAAGTGGGACCTGCTGACCACAAGCGCCCTGGGTATTCCTTTCATCGGTGTAGACAACCGGGACACGGGCAGGCTAGCGCAACTCGGCGCCCCGCATGTGATCAGGCACTTCGAAGATACAGGCGAGATACTGGACCTGGTGGAGATCATATAGTTAAGATGACGCACGTAGCAGCACACCCGCACCCCACTTCTTCGTCCTGCAAAATTCTCCGGGACACCATGCCGCCGCAAAAGAACATTTTCTACTTTTAAAGAAAAGAAGGATGATAGAGCACTTCCCCTATTTCCTGGCGCTCATCATAGTCATCGTACTGCTGATCATGCTGGCGGACCGCATCAAAGTAGCCTATCCCGTGCTACTGGTCGTAGCGGGACTGCTGATCAGCCTGGCGCCGGATATATCCCGGCTGCACATCGAACCGGAGCTCATCTTCATCATCTTCCTGCCGCCGCTTCTCTACGAAGCTGCCTTCGCCATATCCTGGAAGGAGCTGTGGCGCTGGCGGCGCATTGTCTTCAGCTTTGCCTTCGTGGTGGTCTTCCTGACAGCCCTGTCTGTGGCCTGGGTAGCCAATTCTTTCATCCCCGGCTTTTCGCTGGCATTGGGTTTTCTGCTGGGCGGTATTGTCTCTCCGCCCGATGCTGTCAGCGCCGGGGCCATCCTCAAGTTCGTACGGCTCCCCAGGCGGATGTCGTCCATACTCGAAGGCGAAAGCCTGCTCAACGATGCTTCTTCGCTCATCATATTCCGCTTTGCACTCGTAGCCGTAGGTACCGGCCAGTTTATATGGCAGGAAGCCGCGCTGAGTTTTGGTTGGATGGTCGTCGGCGGCGTAGGCATCGGCATGCTGGTCGGGTGGTTGTTCATGAAGGCGCACAGGCTACTGCCGACCGATGCCAATATGGATATTGTACTATCCCTCGTCACCCCATACGTCATGTACATGGCGGCTGAGCAGGTCCATAGTTCCGGTGTACTGGCTGTAGTCAGCGGCGGGCTTTTGCTCTCCGGGAGGAGAAACCGTTTTCTCAGCACAGCCTCCAGGTTGCGCGGCAACAATGTCTGGCAGAGCCTGGTCTTCCTCCTCAACGGACTCGTCTTCATACTCATCGGGCTCGACCTGCCAGAGATCAGTGAGGGACTCCGGCAGGAAGGGATCGCGCTCTCCACAGCCATCGGATACGGTCTGCTGATCACGGGCGCGCTCATAATAGTCCGGTTCCTGTCGGCATTCGGCGCTGTGGTCGTGACCCGCATAGCGAGCCGCTTCATCCGCGTAGCAGACAGTAATCCCGGCCTCAAAGCTCCCCTGATCATGGGCTGGTCGGGTATGCGCGGCGTGGTATCATTGGCTGCAGCACTGTCTATACCGGTACAGCTCAGCGAAGGCGTCCCCTTCCCGCACAGGAACCTCATACTCTTCATCACGTTCGTCGTGATACTGGCCACACTGCTGCTGCAGGGCCTCACACTACCCTACCTGATTCGCAAGCTGAACATCCCGGACTATGGAGATCACCTGCCGGAGGAAGAGGCAGAAAAAACCCTCAGGCAGGGACTGGCTGAAAACGCCCTGCTGCATCTAAGGACACACTACAGCGAACATATAGTGCAACACGAGCATTTCCGGCAGTTGACAGCCGCCTGGGAACATAAAAGCAATACGGCACATGAGCCGGCGCTATCGGCAGCAGCCCGACGGATACAACTCGAACTGCTGGAAGAGCAACGGCGCTGGCTACTGGACAAAAACAAGACCGAACACCGGATCGACGAAGAGCTGATCCGGAAATTCCTCTACGGTATAGACCTGGAAGAAGAGAAACTGAAAGCAATCTGACCACACTCTATTATAACCTATGCATACCGGAAAACGATATACGCCCGTTGAGTTCGTCCTGTGGACACGGCGGGCGGTCTATGCACTACTCCTGCTCGCTGCAGTACCCACCGTACTCTATGCCCTGGGCCTGACATTCCTGAGCCTGCCCTGGCAGCCCATCACCATCCTAGGTACGGCCCTGGCCTTCATCGTCGGGTTCAAGAACAATGCCAGCTACGGGCGCATCTGGGAGGCCCGGCAGATCTACGGCGCTATCGTCAACGACAGCCGCAGTTTTGGCTACACCCTGCGCGACGCCCTGGGCGGTAAACAGTCGCCGGTCGTCCGGGAGATCTTCGAGCGCCATTTTGCCTGGCTTACCGCCCTGCGTTACCAGTTGAGAGAGTCCCGTCCCTGGGAAAACATGCAGCAGAAAAGCAACGTGGAGTTCCTGGACTGCAGATATGAGATCCCGGAGCGGTCGGGCTCCGTGGAGGATGCACTCCGCCCCTACCTGCCGGAGTCCGAACTCACCTACGTGCTCTCCAAGAAAAACAGGGCGGCACAACTCACGGCCATGCAATCGGAAGCTGTGGCAACCTTGAAAGCCACAGGCGCTATCAACGACTTTCAGTGGCTCCGGCTCCAGCAATCCCTGGCCGCCTTCACCGAGAGCCAGGGCAAGGCCGAGCGGATCAAAAACTTCCCCTATCCCCGCAATTTTGCTTCGATCGCCACTTACCTGCTGTTCATCTTCGTGATCCTCGCGCCTTTCGGCCTACTCCGCGAGTTTGACCGGTTGGGCGACGGTACCCTACTCCAGGGCTATACGATTTGGTTCAACATACCGTTCACGGCCATTGTGACCTGGGCGTTTCATACACTGGACACCGTAGGTGAGAGCTCTGTCAACCCCTTCGAAGGCAGCGCCAATGATGTGCCGATCACCCAGATCAGCCGGACCATCGAGATCGATATGCGGGATATGCTGGACGAAACGGCGCTGCCGCAACCAATCCAGCCCAGGAACAATATTGTGCTGTAACGACCTTTCACTTCCGGGCGCCTGGTCCTGGATCCAAACCAAATACGTCACCCATGCTGAAAAGAGACAAACTGGCGATCATCCGCAACTGGTATCCCAACGCTATCACGACCATCGACTGTGTCAACCGCGTCATCGACTATTTTGAAGAGGAGCTGAGCATAGAGCCTTGCTCCGTTATGCTGGCGGACAGTATCTGCAGCGACGATGTCAACAGCATCCAGTATCCTGCCCGTGCCAGCGAATTCCTCGGTCCTTTCAAACTCGGAGGACTCGACGGGTTCCCGTTTGCCGGGCTCACGGGGATGGGAGCTTTTGCCAGTCATATCCCAGACAACGGAGCCGTTTTCATATACTATGGTCCGCATATCGGTGTCACCAGGTCCGGCGGGATCGGCGAAATCCATCGTATCGGACAAAGCAAAAACAGCGGTTGCTGCGGTGCGGCCAGAGCGGCCGTGAACAGGCTCGCAGAAGACAAGATCGTTCCGGGACGCATGGAAGACATGGATTACCAGATGCACACCATCGAGCAGATCGTGCTGGCACAGCAGGAACGCATACTCTCTGCGGAGACACCGATCTACGAAGCGACCGAGACCATCTATGAAGCTATCGATAAGCGGATCAACGAGTTGGTGGCCCGTACGCAATACAACTGCAAGTATATCCTGCTCATCGGTGCCATCCTGATCAACAGCGATGCAGATATGGGCTCCTTCACTTCCACCAGGCGGTTTGAGCTGATCGACCTGGCGACCGGGGCGAGAAAAGACCTGATGAGCTGGTTGTAAGGAAAAAGCAAGACAAGTATCACGAAAACCATACATACTATCATGCGTACGCTCCTGCTGATCTTACTGGTATTCCTCGGGCTGGGCGCACTCTTTGGCGGCGGGATGCTCATCCTGTCACCCTCGGGTGAGTTGATGGGCATGCCACTGTCCATGCTGGATCATTCCCCATTCCACAGCTTCCTGCTACCCGGTATCATACTGTTTAGCGTCCTCGGCCTGGCGCCGGTAGGGATAGCCATTGCGCTGGTCAGAAGACCGGCCTCCTGGCTGGCTGAGCGACTCAATCTCTATAAAGACATGTATTGGGGCTGGACCTTCTGCATCTATATCGCCTTTGCACTCATCAGTTGGATACAGGTACAGATGATCTTCCTCCAGGCTGTCCATTGGCTGCATACGTTCTATATGTTCTTTTCCTTAGCCATCTTGCTCGTCGCTTTATGGCCACAAGTCCGGGACTCGTACAAAAAAATTAAGGAGGACAGTGGCTACATGCCGCAGTGATCATATCCAGCCTGTACACCACCAGACAAACAGACCCGCCCCCACCCGCTATGAACACAGATACCTTCCGAAAGTACTTCTTCAACTGTTTCCTGCTGATCCTGCCTGTCATGGCCTGGAACATTGCCCTGACCGACCAACTCCCTGCGACCTTCCGGCCGGCAGTATTCTGGAACGATATACCGCCTTACCTGGCTTACGGAGAACATATATCAAGGGCGCTGATCTTCCTGTTGAGCCTGCTCATGCCGCTGCAGATCAAAACGGAACTCCAGCGCACGGGGCTTGTACTGTATGCCGCCGGGCTGTTCTTGTACTGTGCATCCTGGATACCGCTGATCTATTTCCCGGATAGCCCCTGGAGTCTGAGTGTACCCGGTTTTATGGCGCCCGCCTGGACCCCTTTGTTCTGGCTTACGGGGATTGCGCTGGCAGGAGGCAGGTTTTATTTCAGTCTGCCGTTCGCCCGTTTGATTTTCCTGCTGGTATCCGCAGTCTTCCTGGTATTTCACAATATGCATGCCTACATGATCTACCATAGAGTCCACTGAGACCTGTGCACATGCCTGCCTGTGGAGCTGGGCGACTGGCGGCCGATCCGCGCCGATGTGCATCAATGTTTCCTCAACAGGTAAAGCCCCCGCGACGCGACGCAGGGGCTTTATACATTCCGGAAAAACAACAGTTTGCTCTTTCTGGCCCTTACCCGCCAAACTGCTGCAGGAACACGGCCGGCCGGCCGGGGTTCATACAGGTCAGATGTCCCATCGTGATGTAGTGACCGTCCTTGTTCTTGCCGGTGATCATGATGTTGTTCAGACCTGCGCTCAGTTGGCTCACAAAGTCTCCGCTGGTCACTTCTACACCCATTTCATGAGGTGTGCCTACGCGGGTAGCGATGATATTGCCCTTTCCGTTCTCGATCAGCAGTATGGTACCGATGGCCGGCGGCGGCAGCGTGATGGAGGCAGTGATATCCGTCAGCGGCCCCAGTGTGATATACGGTGGCATCGAGATACCGGCTGACTGCGGGGTACCGGTCGTATTCAGCAGGTGGATGGTCCGGCCAAAGGTGGGCTCTTTACCGTCATTCAGGCAGAACATCCACGGTGTGGTGAACGAAGAACCGTTTTCATACTCGCCTATGGCGACGTATTGCCCGTGTACGTTCAGCTCGCCGGAGCGCTTGCCTCCCTTCAGGTTGAGATTGTAAAATACATTGGTAGTCAGTGTACCTACGGCGTAGGTACCGGTGGCACCTTCCACCACCGGCGGGATCACGGGTCCTACTCCGGCACGCGGAGGCCAGTCGATGTAGGGGTAGATGTTGACATTCTTTACGGGAACAGGAATCGGCTGCATAGTTAAGATTGAGTTAGGTTAGAAAATACATTGAAAAAATCCGGAGCTGCGCGTCAAGGCAGTGGTATCACAGGTACATTTTCCACGTGCACATTGGCATAGTGAAACCCACCAACGCCGTTCCAGGCATTGTCGATTGCCATGTGTGCCTCAAAAGGTATCTCCAGCGGCATAGGTCCGTCGGGGGTAATGATCCCCTTCAATCCCACCACCTGTGTGATACTGCCTAGGCCGGTCGCATAGATGGCACCCGTCACTGTACCTGAGTAGTTGCCGTTCTGCACTGCCTGGGTCACACGCACACTTCCGGTGACCTTGTGCTGAGATGGTACGACTACCAGGCTGAACGTGACGACCGGTGCGCCGGGCGTGCCGAAATTTCCGATCGTTCCTTTGGCGAGATAAGCGCCCGCCATCACATCTGTGTTGCTTCCCATAGTAGTAAAACTTGTTTTAGATGATCCCTACTCTTGTGGCTTTTCGGGTTTCGCCGCCGGATACATAGCCTCACCCGGCAAAGGCCTGTTTTTTGAGGGCAGTGACAACTCTGCCAGATCTGCCTGACAAAACTCTTTCATCCCGGCTGAGCATAAAACGGGATAAATGACGGACTTGAAAAACACGCATTATTACCGGCTTTCAACCGGCGTACCGGTATTAATACCTGCATCCGGCTATGACCGGGTCATACATGAAAAAGGCCACTCCGGGATGGAGCGGCCCTTACATGCTGAAGTGTGCTGACTTTATTTACTTGACAAACAAGCCGGCAAAACCCGTAGCGCTGTTCAGGGTAGAGATACCCCCTGCAAGGTAAATGCCCGCAGAAGCACTCGTATCGGCAGAACAGCCTGCGGCGCCGATATACTGCCATCCGTAGGTATCGCTTGTCCATACCTGGAATACTGTTGTGGGACCTACATTGTCCTTGAAATGGTAGTGTATCGCTACCGGCAGCGATACACCGCCCATCGTAAATGTACCGGAGCCCTGACCATTCGCATTGTTGGCTTCCTTGATCTCCAGTTTTGCACCGAGCTGTGCACATGAATAAGTTCCGATTAAACCCATGACTTAAAGATTTTAAGGTGATTCTTCCCTACTCGTTTTACGGCTTTTCGGTATCCTCCGCCGGGATGTAGCGCCCCACCCGGTAAGGCCTGTTTTTTGTGCAGTGGCAGCTCTGCCGATCGATATGACAAAACTCGCCAGGTACACCGTTGCATAACACAGGAAAAATAACGGATTAAAAAAACCATCACTATTGCCGACATCACCCCGGATACACAGGTATAAATACCTGTTTTTAACACATATATGCCGGAAGTATTCATTCACTCGCCGGAGTTGTCATATTTTGTATTCACTCGCACTCATTCCCCTTTTTCATTTCATTCATCCCCTAAATCCAAATGGCTTTATGAAAGCGCCTGTTTTGTTTCTTTTGCCAGTACTTGCACTCCTCGCACTTACAGGATGCCGCCTGAAAAAGTCTCCGGACGCCGGATCGCTCAGTTCAGCAGCTATCAAACGGGTACTCTACCCCGCCGACATTGCCAGGCTGGATATCCAGCGCTACGACAGCCTTTGCCGATATGTATTCCATGACACCGCAGCGGTCAGGGCATTTACCATCGGGGCGGAGGACCTGCTGATCGCATTGCAGTTGCAGACAGATGTACCTGCCTACGGTCATATCCGCGCCTACCTGGGATACACGGCGGACGGCCAGTTCAAGCTGTTCATCGTACCCGTCAAGGGCGCTGTACTGCACGATGAGGAGGGAGATGCAGGCCAGGATGTACTCCTGGACAAAAACGGCCAGCCCGTACACAACCCCGGAGAGCCGATATCCGCAGAGTACGTACTGGACCTCAATGCACCCTGTCCCAGTATCTGCGATTACCAGAGTCCGCTCATGTCCCGGTAAACCGAGCCGCCCGTGAGTACTGTCAATACGATCATCACGCTCTCGCACCTGCCCATATTGGTCGCAGCCCTGAGCGCAGCATGGCTGTACCGCAGCATGGGCAGCTCTTTGCGGGCCTTCTCCTGGTTTTTGTTCCTTTCGGGAGCAGTACAGTTCATTTCGCTGGGACTCTGCTATGCCCGGCATAATAATATGCCCCTCCTGCACTTCTACGTGGCGGCTGGCGGTCTGCTGCTCATCCGGTTTTACAAGACCCTGCTAAGGGGTTTCATCAGCCCGCGCATCATGTGGGGTATCGGTACGGTCTTCCTGCTGCTGACTGCCGCTAACTCTGCCTTTCTGCAACCCATCTTCCGGTTCAACTCCAATGCCCTGGCCCTGGAGTCGATCATCGTCATCATACTGGCGCTGTTCACCTACATCTTTTTTCTCAACGACACGATGAAGCAGACCGGCGTACCGGACCGACGAAGCCTCACCTGGATCAACTCCGGGCTGTTCATCTACTACCTGTCCTGTCTACTGCTATTCTACTTCGGCGACACGATCCTCTTTCGGCTGTCCAGGGATCTCAGCAGGCTCACCTGGATCTTTCACGCTTTTTTCTCTACAGTCATGTACACCTGTTTTATCATCGGCCTATGGATGCGGTCCAGCACTCGGTCTTCATAGGGGCGCTGGTCTCCCTGCTGCTCATCATCTTCATCATCGGCGGAGGTGTGATCCTACTGTACCTGCACTTCCAGAAGAACCTGGTCACGCAGCGGCTCAGGCAGGAGACCCTGAAAAACATCCACCAGGGCGAACTGCTCGGCACCACTATACGTGCACAGGAGGAGGAGCGCCGGCGCATCGCCCAGGACCTGCACGACGAACTCGGCGCCGTACTGTCTATGATCCGGATGAACCTCGTGATGATGGAGCAGCACCACGACGGCACTGATGCAGACCTCACGCTGCGGCTCAGGAATGTACGCGAGCTATCAGAGACAGCGCTCAGCAGTGTGCGTGCCATCAGTCACCGGCTCATGCCGCCACAGTTGGCTGCCTTCGGCCTGATACAGACCCTGGAGTCCGTCGGCAGCAAGATCCATGCATCCGGCCAACTGCAGATCCGCCTCACCGTATCCGAAGCCGTACCTGAGCTGTCCTGGGACCAGAGCATCGGTCTGTACCGCATCATCATGGAACTCATCAACAATACGATCAGGCACTCCGGGGCATGCCGTGTGCATATCCGCTTCAGCAGGCAGGATGGCCGGATCGTATGCCGCTACACGGACGACGGCTGCGGTATCGATCCCGGCGCCCTCAAGAGAGGGATGGGCTATGCCAGTATCGAGGCGCGTGTCAATGCCCTGCAGGGCAGGTTCGAAGAAGGACTGCCACCGGGAGGACGGGGATACAGCGCTGCCGTATATATCCCTGTCGACACCGGGACCATAGCCGACAGGACCGGACAGTGACGGCAGGAATATTATGTATTTTTAACTGAACAGTATATCAGGATATGAGCGACCATACGATACTGCTGGGCCTGGTAGAAGACCAGCTACTATTCCGGGAGGGTATGAAATCCATCCTCGGCAGCTGGCCCGATCTCGACGTGGTGTTCGAGTCGGCCGACGGCTACTCCGTGATCAGCCGGCTGGATACCTGCGCCCCCCGTCCCGATGTGATCCTCGTAGACTTGTCCCTGCCACCACATGGCACACAGGAGTACAGCGGCCTGCACCTCACCCGGGACCTCACGGTGGCCTACCCTGCCATGAAGATCCTGATCCTCTCCGTACACGACGACGACAGCTTCATCAACCAGCTCATCGAGTCCGGCGCACATGGCTACCTAGTCAAGGACTCTAATCCGCAGGAGGTATGCGACGCGATACGGGCCGTATACCACAAAGGGTCATATATCAATGAGCATACCCTCAAGGCGATCCAGCGCAATATGGGCCGCAAACCCCGGCCGCGCACCCGGGATATCGCCATCACCCGGCGCGAGGAGGAGATCCTGCAGCTCGTCTGCCAGCAGTACACGGCCGAGGAGATAGCCGCCCGGCTCTATCTCAGCATCAAGACGGTCAACTGGCACCGCAACAACCTGCTCCAGAAGACCGGCTCGCGCAATGTGACGGGACTGGTGCTCTACGCGGTGCGGAATCAAATTATTTCGGTGGTGTAGGCGTCGCAGTAGCACACGGACGATTACTACCCGGCGCTTAAAGCCTTTCGCGACCGGATGGAAGCCATACGAAGCGGACAGCAAGGCAGTATCTTTGAGGGACCATGAAATACGGGCTGAAACAATATACCATCGAGTCCATACAAGGCATCTTTGCGCGCTACCCGCAGGTAGAGACAGTCATCCTGTACGGCTCACGTGCCAAGGGCAATCACCGTCCCAACTCGGATATAGACCTCACACTCAAAGGCCAGGGTATTGACCTGTCCACGCAGTTCAGGATCGAAACCGACCTCGATGACCTGTTGCTCCCTTACAAAATTGACCTGTCGATATTCCACCGTATTGAAAACCAGGAGCTCAGAGACCATATCCATCGCGTAGGAGCTGTCTTCTATGAGAGGGCCCGCGAGGATGCAGCACGATGAGCCGACACGACGCCAGAGGTATAAAAGCATATTTTTTTGTATACTTGAAACATGCTTATACATACGATCTCTCCTGTGCGACTTGTAGTTGTAAGCCTGATAGCGATGGCCGGGCTTACGGCCTGCCGGAAGCACAGACTGGACATCCCCGATATGTGGGAGTGCCACCAGGCGCTGAATCCCGACTCAGCCTCTATATCAAAGGGGATTATAGGCGCATGGACCTGGAAGACACAACAGTATTTTCTGACAGAGAAGTTCACAAAGCCCGCGGACAAAAGAATCAAAGTCACCTTCAGAGCTGACCGCACATACACCGTAGAAGAAGAGTCAACGATCATTACGCAGGGTACCTGGGGACTGAAGCAGGAGGATCGCACTGCATGGGGCCTTGACTTGTCGGCCCGCAGCACCTATTTGTACGGACGGATTCTGCTCTGTAAAAACAAGGTTGTATTCCACAACAGTTACATGGATGGTAGCAACCATCTGTTCACCAGGGTTCGTTGACGGCCGCATGTGAGCAAGTAAATATCGACAGCCTGTCTTCTTTTTCAGCGTCGCTCTCTCTGCCCTGCGCGGGCGGAGGTTCTTCGTCTTGCACCTGTCGCAAAAAATCCGTATCTTAATAAGATGGACCCTGCTGAAATACGACCGGGCGCACGCTAAGCTTGCCTCTGCCCCTATCTGTGCAAATCCGGGTAATTCGTGAGAGCCAATACCATACGTACAATATGTCAGGCGATTCCTGTCACACACCCTATGCCAAAACTGCTAAACAATCAACCACACTTGCCTGCACAGGTGAAACCCCGCAATTTACACAAGCCGGAAACCCGGAGCCCTGTCTAATCGCTTAAAACACCTGTGCCATGAAACCGAACCGCTTGCTCCTGCCACTGTTCCTGCTCTGCATAAGCATGCCGGTGAGCAGCCAGCAGCAGCCTCGTGCCGACTATACCGCCCTGATCAGCGAAGCCTGGCAGCTCTACCAGCAAAAAGCCTGGCGAGAGTCGGCCCGCATGTATATGGAAGCATTCGCGGTCAAGGACGCGAAAGTCGCTGCCCATGACCGCTACAACGCCGCCTGCTCCTGGGCGCTCGCCGGTGAGGCGGATTCTGCCTTTGCCCAGTTGTCGCTGCTGGCGGACAATCCGCGGTATACCGAGGACGCACACGCCGCCTCCGATTCCGACCTGCTCTCGCTGCACGGCGATACACGCTGGCAGCCGCTGATCGCAAAGATCAAAACACACCGCGAAGCAGCGGAGGCACACCTCGACCGGGAGCTGGTCGCTGCGCTGGATACCATACTGCACGACGATCAGGACGGCAGGCTGCAACTGCCGGAGGTCGAACAGAAATACGGACGCGAATCAGAGGAACTGGCTGCCCACTGGCGGATGATCGAAGAAAAAGACTCCGTCAACCTCGTCAAAGTATCCCGCATACTGGACGAAAGAGGCTGGCCCGGCCACGATGTAGCGGGTCCACGCGGCAGCCAGACCATCTTTCTCGTGATCCAGCATGCCGGTCTCGAAGCCCAGCAAAAATACCTGCCGCTCGTGCGCGAGGCTGTGCGCAAGGGCTATGTCAACCCATCCAGCCTGGCGATGCTGGAGGATCGTGTCGCCCTCAAAGAAAGCAGAAGCCAGGTATACGGCACCCAGATCGGCCGCGACGGAGAGACTGGCGTCTACTACATACTACCGCTGGACGACCCGGACAATGTGGATCAGCGACGGGCATCCGTCGGGCTGGGGCCGATCAGCGAGTACATAGCACGGTGGGGGCTAACATGGGACGCAGAGGAGTACAAAAAGCAACTACCGGCCCTGAAGGCCAGGCGCGGGATACAATAAGGAATCAAGCCGTTGCTTCCGGCAGCCTGCTGAATATCCGGCTGTCCGCGTAGAACGTACCGAACGGCAGCACCGAGGCGACAAGTGCGATCACGGTATGCCGCCAGGACATGCCGAGCGAAACCCTGGTCCATAGCACGGCGCCCACATACCAGATGAAGAGCACACCGTGGATCATACCAGTCGCGCGTACCCACTCCGGCTGATCGGCCATGTACTTGAGCGGCATGGCGATGAAAAGCAGCACAAGGAACGAGATCCCTTCCGTGATACTGGATAGTCGCAGGTGGGTCTTTGGAGATGTCAATGATAATGCCATGATTTATTCTGCCGCAATGATTGTGATATGAACAAGAAGCTAAAGGATTGGTACCGGACGGTCCGGCAGTCAAAGGTAAGACATCGGGCCTGGCCGGTTTGTAAAAATCAGGTCAGGCTCGGCGACTCCGCCATCAGGCCATCTGCGAGGCGATATGTGCAGCGATCCGGTCTGCATGTACCGTAGAATTCTCGATGTAGAATTCATGCGTATTCAACCCGCCGCAGACCACACCGGCCAGGTAGAGGCCGGGGATATTGGTCTCATGATGCTGCCGGTCGAAGCAGGGCAGCATATACGGATCATCGCCCAGCTCCACACCCATCTGGTCCAGCAGCGTATAGTTGGGCCGGTAGCCGGTCATAGCCAATACGAAATCATTGGGTACGGAGACTGCGCCGTCAGGCGTACGGACCTCAACGCTGTCCGGGTGAATGGCAGTCACCGTGCTGTCGAAATAGGCACGGATACTCCCCTCCTGGATTCGGTTCTCGATATCGGGCCGTACCCAATACTTGACCCCTCTGTCGAGCGTGGCCTTGCGCATCACCATCGTGACCTCCGCACCCTTCCGGTAGCACTCGAGCGCCGCATCGACCGCGGAATTGCCGCCGCCCACGACCAACACACGCTGTCCCGCATAGGGCCAGGGCTCCGTATAGTAATGCGTGACCTTGGGCAGGTCCTCTCCGGGTACGCCCATCAGATTGGGCACATCGTAGAAGCCGGTAGCCAGCACTAGGTGCCGGGCACGATAGTATCCCCTGGCCGTCTGTACACGAAAATCCCCTTTCGCCCCGCTGATCCGGGTCACCACCTCATAGAGATGTACCTGCAGATCGAAGTGGCGCATCACCCGGCGGTAGTATTCCAACGCTTCCGGGCGCGTCGGTTTGGGCTGGATCGAACTGAAAGGTACGCCCCCGATCTCCAGCCGCTCGGAGGTAGAGAAAAAGGTCATATTCACCGGGTAATTGCGGAGCGAATTGACGAGCGACCCTTTTTCGATGATGAGATAGGATAGCCCGTGGCGTTGGGCTGCTATCCCACAGGCCAGCCCGATCGGCCCCGCTCCTATGACGACCATATCCAGCATGACCGATGAACAAGCAGACTGCGACTCCGGTTCACCTCCGATCCTGCAAATCAAAAAAGGCACATCGACCCTTCGTCTCAGAAAAATAAGACTGTGCGCCAATAGCTAAATTTTTCTGCAAAAGATCGCCGGGAATACCAGAATGATCTATATTGTCGATGAATTCCTATCGGACAACATACATGGATAGTCGGGCTCAGTGGGATGAAAAGGAGTTGGTCGCGAGGCTCTCGCGCGGTGAGGAGGCAGCGATGACTGCACTGTACAATCGCTATTCCGGCGCACTGTACGGCATGCTGCTGCAGTGGGTCCCCCGGGAAGAACTTGCAGCGGAGCTGCTGCAGGATGTCTTCATCAAAGTGTGGCGGGCGATCGGCCAGTACGATCCGTCAAAAGGCCGTCTTTACACATGGATGGCCCGTATAGCGCGCAATACCGCCATCGACCTCATGCGCTCCCGCAACTATCAGCAGGACCGGAGAACCAAAGATGACGCTTCTCTCGTATCTGATGCCGAGAAATCCGGCGAAGAAATGGTGATCGAAGATGAAGGGTTGAAAAAAGTGCTTTCCGGGCTGGATGAGCCGCTGCGCAAAATCGTTTTACTGCTGTATTTCCAGGGATATACACAGCGCGAAGCAAGCGAGCGCCTGGGCATACCCCTGGGCACCGTCAAGACCCGTACCCGTACCGCACTCATCAAGCTCCGGGGCTATCTCGAGCGAGAGGGACATTTGCTAACTTTGCTGCTCGCCGTAGCTCTTTACCAGGTGTATTATTGGCAATGGATATAAGTGCATACATAGCATCCGGTATACTGGAGTCCTATCTCCTGGACGAGCTGACGCCAGCCGGGCGCGCTGAAGTCGAGCTATATGCCGGGCAGTATCCCGAGATCCGCGCCGAACTGGACAGGATAGAGCGCGATATGGAAGCGCTCGCAAAGCTCAGCGCCGTGACACCGCCTGCAGGCATACTCGAGAAGATACTCCATACCATGCGCCTCGGTGGCACTGCATCCTCTCCTGCTCCCGCACAGTCATTGCCTGCGCGACGCTTCAGTGGATGGGCACTGGCCGCAGTCATAGTCTCCGCAGTAGCTATCGGTATACTCTGGTACCAGTCCTCCGAAAACGCACGCAGACAGCAAGAGGCCAGCCAGGCCCTCGCCGAACTGCAATCCCGCTGCGATTCCACAGCACTGGCCGGCCAGACCAGGCAGGAGTTGCTCGACTTCATGCTCCACCCACAGACACAGCCCGTGATACTCGCAGGTACACTCCTGGCGCCCGACGCCCGCATGACCGTGTACAGGAACACGGCGCTGCGCAAAGACCTGGTCCTGGCATCCGAAATGCCGCCGGTACCGGCAGGTCACGACTACCAGCTCTGGGCGATCGTAGACGGCCAGCCTGTAGATATGGGCGTGATCAGGATCGTACCCGGCGAGACACTGCCGGTGAGCATACCGTTCATCGAGCATCCGCAGGCTTTCGCCGTGACGGTCGAAAAAGCTGGCGGCAGTCCTACGCCCACCCTCGACAAAATGATCGTGATCGGCAACGCAGGATGATCCGCTTCAAGCTTAAAAGTCCTCACTAAATCTTGCATCTTATTCCCGGTCGGCATCTTTTGATGTGCATTCGCCCGATCATATCTCAACCCTGCAATACAACAAGCTGGTCGCTAAAAACAAACGGGCCGGAAACAAGACCTTAAGACAGGGCAACTGCCTGTACAAGTCCCTGCTTCCGGCCCGGAGCTGGCTGATCTGTATCTTTTCTTACTGAACCAGGTAGTAGATCCTGGTGAGCCATTTGGCAGTGTCCTTCTCCATCATCGGATCTGTCATATACTCCTCGATGACCAGGGAGTTGCTGCTGAGTCCCTTGGCCTTCATGTACTTGTCCATAGCGTAATGGGCATTGGCCGTACCCTCGAAAGGCCCGTAATAGTCGATCATGAGCGTCCTGCCACGTGCCGGGATGACATCAAAGCCCTCTATACGGGAACCTTCGGCAAAAGGTATCACCGCAGCCATATCCGTCTGCATGGCAACCGTATCCCACCGGAAGAATATGCCCGACGGCGCACCCACAGGCTCCATACCCTGCTTGCCAGCTGCTGTAGCAACAGCGGGAAAATGTGTGCCGTAGAATTCGGCGAGCTTGTCAAAGCCCATCGTACCGCGACGGCCGATATAGACCCTCGGGCTCATCTCGATCTCCTCGATCAGGTACCCGTCGACCAACTGCTCCGCTTTCATCTTTTCGGCGCGCTCCTTCAGGCTGGCTAACCCAAGATCATAGTCTTTTTCAATGGCCTTGCGAAAGCCCATCACCATACCGAATACATTGGACGGGCGTTTCCACTCCGTATCCATGCCCCAGGATACATGAGTCTTGCCTGCGTCGTCCCGGATGATAAAATAGGTCATGGCCTCGGACTCCACGGGCTCGAGAAAGTTCAGCCGGATATCGAAGGTATCGCCCCTGATACCGGTGATCTCCATAGCGCCCTTGCCCACATCCTTGTTGCCGGACCAACTGTAACCGGAGCCTACCTCTCCCGGCACACCTTTCAACGTGACCACCATATTGCTGTCCATTTTGGACCAGGGGTTCCACTGCTGGAAGTTTTCGAAATGTATGGCCTGGGGTACGACCAGGCTTTTCGGTGCGTCGATCTCTACAGTCCGTTCGATCTGGTAACGTGTAGGAGCGACAAACATGAGTACGAGAAATACTGCGACCAGGATCAGCAGTACGTACAGGATCGTCTTTAGCACTTTCATAGTTCTTTCTTTTTGAGTGTGTTGTAAATGTAACACATTACCATTGTGCAAGCAATGAGCCCGTGTTAAATCATTCTTTCATCTTGTGCTGCAGTGAATTATTCGTCGCCCGATGGCCGATTCTTTCCACTGAATGTTTAGCTTGCAGATCAGCATGACCCAGACCAGAGACACATTGATCAGGCAGATAGGAGGATTTACCATACGGAGCAGGCAGGCCGCATCCATGCAGGCCTGGTACGAAAAGCATCTCGGGCTCCGGTTTGACGGGGGTACGGTTGTCTTCAGGTGGGCAGATCCGCGGCAGCCTTCACGCATCGGGCACACGTGGCTCCGGTTGTTCGACAGCGAAAGCGATCACACGGAGGGCCCGGGCTTCTCGGTCTGCTTCCGTGTGCCCGGCATCCGGCAATTAAAGACCCAACTTGGGCAGCACGGTATCACGACCTTCGATGATACGGAGGGAAGTCAGGACCTGGGGCCGTCCCTGGCGTTCGAGGACCCCGACGGGCTCTGCATGGAACTCTGGCAGGCAGATGACGACCGCTTTGCCACCGCCGCTGTGCATGCTCAGGGAGCTATCGTCAGCGGTATCGGCGGCATCTACTACCGGGTAGCTGATCCGCTCGCCTATCGCTCCTGGTATGATAAGCTCTTCCATATGGAAAGCGATATCGCCGGTGTGCGGTTTGAGCGACGGGAGATGGACGGCGATCAGACCGTATTCGTCCAGTGGAGCGTCGGTTCGCACCTGGATGCTTCGGAGTACTTCGCCCCTTCGGAGAGCGCTTTCATGCTCAACCTCACGGTACAGGACATGGATGCCTGCCTGCGTAGACTGGATCACGGAGGGGTCAGCCTGCTGGGTGATCCCGAGGTACACGAGCACGGTATATTTGCCTGGATCATGGATCCGGACGGCAATAAGGTCGAGCTGTGGCAGCCTAACTATGACCCCGATTCAGATACCTGACCCAAATGCCCCCTAAGCCAAAGGGTAACAGAAAAGAGTACAGTCACGACTCGAAGCTAACGGATCATGGATAAGAGAGGGCAGCCTGTACGGAAAGACCAGGGGCAAGAGTAAGAACAACCCATGCTTTCAGCAATAGCCAACCGCATGCAAGGGGATCAAAGAAAAATAACCCCATCATGCAAATTCGGCAATATCCATAAGGCCATCCAATTCAAGCAAATTACAACGAAAGCATCAACTGAAAAGGTCGCAATACCGTAAATAAATGGTCCCCGGGATATAATAATGCAGCACATGCACCCACTTCCGAGAGCAGGCAGCGCGTTGACAAATCAATCGGATCTGACAAAAAATCAAAGCGTATACAAATCAGGCAATTACATATTTGCAGGCATTATATTTAAATATCTGTCGTCAAGCCTGTCAGGTTTTTCTCCAGGAAAGCACAGTTAGCCACGGCCTCGTCTTTGTCGAAGACAAAGCTGTAGGACTTGCTAGCGACTTATTTTAGTGTTGTGTCCTTTTTCAACTGTTTTAGATTTCGATAACCATCGCGATCGATAGTACCGGTCGTATTTAATTAGCAGCGCTTACGCTGAAAAATGTCTTGTATACTTGACATAAAGAAAAGTGTTATTATCTTTGTGTAAAGTCGACATGACTATTTATGAAAGAAAATATGAATTTGAAAAGTGTGCGCTGGGCGCTGGTTTTTTCAATCAGCTTCGCGATCAGCGTATTTTACCTATCCAGGTATTCCCCACCCGTGCCCCTGGCTTTGCTGATCATTGTGATGAATGCGCTGTTATTCGGGGTCTATACCATCAAGCTTATACGAAGCATAAGTTTCATGGATGAGGTACAGATCAGGATACAACTGGAAGCCGTATCCGTGGCGTTTGTATTGTCGTTGCTTTTGGTCATGTTATTGGGCATGGCGGGACTGGTCCGCGAGCTGGGATTGGCTGATATAAGTTTTTTGTACGTTTTTCCTTTGCTCTTCTTCTTCTATTTTATTGGCCTGTTTATTTCATATCGTAGATACAGATGAAAAATACAATAAAAGTTGAGCGAGCAAAGAAAAACTGGACGCAAGCTGAACTGGCAGAAAAAATCGGAATATCGAGGCAAGCAATGAATTCTATCGAGGCCGGCAAGTTTGTTCCCTCTACACTCCTGGCATTAAAACTAGCCTACGTATTCGGAACTCCGGTAGAGGAGATTTTCAAACTGGAAGACATTGATTTTAAATGATTTAAAGCACAGCCCCATGAATGCACATTCGATTGACAGAAAGACGTTTCAACTGGCTGACGACAACCAACTATTGGGTGAACTGATCTATGAAAACCCGCTTTTTCTCAATGCCGAGGTTAAACTAGCAGCAGCGGTATATCAGATCAAACCCGTAGGGGTTTTTCAAACCAGCCTCCAGGTGACAAAAGAAGGAAGCGTGATCGCTAAATTGGCCATGAACTGGCGCGGTGAAATCGTGATTTCATATCAACATGGAGAAGAATATGCGCTGAAGCTGAATAAGTTTTTCCACGATAAGTACGTCATTGAAAACGATAGCGGAGAAAAGATAATTCTGCTTGACGCCCAATTTAATTGGCGGGAATTTCATTACCACTATGACATCGCCTATAACATCAAAGACAGCAATCATTCAAAAGACCCTTTATTGCTGCTGCTTGGCGTTTATGCAACAAATTATTTTGTGGCTTGTATGTCAGGCGCCAGCGCAGGAATGATGTAAGGACAACGGAGCTAGCGACCAACTATGTGGGGGTAGAAAGCGAATACTTTCCCATACATTTTTGCGAGTGGCCATCTCCTGCCTGATAACAGTGTACACGGCTACATACCCTCCGGCGACGTCGTATCCAACTGTTCAAGCAATTGCTCCTACTGGTGCATCCTGAACTCAGGTGAGTGAGTCCCGGGAAAGTCAGGCTGCATACCCGGCAAGTTGGGCGACCGGACAAAAGCCACGTAGCCTTCCATCGCCCCACGAAGCTTTTTCATATAGTACCGAAGTCATCCGTTGTTATTCGCTGTGGTATCAACGAGATTGCTTGTTGAGATTGACGGGCAACCGGAAGCCACCTCTTCCGGTTGGATCTTACGCTGGAAATTCTTCATGATGAATTCGCAGACATTGTTCATACGGCCTTCCGCTTCGATGTTGTGCGATTTGGAATGCGTGTCCGCTATCAGATGGCATACTGTACTGTAACCATCTGAAGAGATGCTTGATGCTCTCGGACTTCCTTTTTGCCGTGAAGAGCTTCACCGAAGAGATGATCGTGGAAGAGTAGTGCTCTTACTACTGGATTTACTATTTTGTACCGGGCCCTGATCTGGGCCGGTCGGTAACTATTGCTACTTTTGCTCTCTAAATATGCCTCCGCTATGGATGTTTCGGAGATTGCAGGATATGCTCTCTCGGTTTTGATTGGTGTCAGCCTGGGTATGATCGGAGGAGGAGGTTCGATCCTCACGGTGCCTGTGCTGGTGTATTTCATGGGTGTCAACCCGGTACTTTCCACCGCATACTCGCTCTTTGTCGTGGGCGTCACCTCACTGGCCGGCGCCCTTCGTTATATCCGCAAGGATATGGTCAACTATCGGGCTGCCCTGGTGTTTTCCATACCATCGTTCATCGCTGTGTTCACCGCTAGGATGTGGATCGTACCGGCTATTCCGTATTCCCTGTTTTATGTGGGCGCTACGGAAGTGACGCGTGACCTGGCAGTGATGCTTTTCTTTGCGTTGATCATGCTGGCCGCAGCGATATCGATGATACGCAGCAGCCGCAATGCCGGCCCCGAGCAGGAAGCTGTCTCATTTGACTACCCGATGATCGCCGTAGAAGGGGCGATCGTAGGACTGGTAACAGGGCTGGTAGGTGCGGGCGGCGGATTCCTGATCATACCGGCGCTGGTCCTGCTGGCCAGGCTGCCCATGAAACAGGCTGTCGGGACCAGCCTGCTGATCATCGCGGCCAAGTCGCTGATCGGCTTCCTGGGAGATATCGGCAACCAACCGATAGACTGGAATTTCCTATCGGTCTTCACGGCACTGGCGACGACAGGAATCTTTATAGGCTCTTTTTTGTCTGATAAGGTAAACGGGCTTCAGTTGCGCAAGGGCTTCGGCTGGTTCGTACTGACTATGGCTATATATATTGTCTCAAGAGAATTGTGGTTTTAAAACGATAAATCAAATGTGTGCTCATGCGAATTGAACAGATCTATACCGGCTGCCTCGCGCAGGGAGCCTACTACATCGTCTCCAACGGAGAAGCTGCGATCATCGACCCGTTGAGGGAGATCACTCCCTACCTGCAGCGAGCCGAAAGAGACGGTGTACGAATACGGTATATCTTCGAGACGCATTTTCATGCAGACTTTGTCTCCGGGCATGTGGACTTGGCCCGCGCCACCGGCGCACCCATCGTATACGGACCTGGAGCGAAGACAGCTTTTGACGCGCTTGTAGCGGAAGACGGCCAGGAGTTTGCACTGGGCAATGTACGTATCAAAGTCCTCCATACACCCGGCCACACTATGGAGTCCAGTTGCTACTTGCTGCTGGATGAAGAGGGTCAGCCGCATGCCGTATTTACAGGGGACACCTTGTTTATCGGTGACGTAGGCAGGCCGGACCTCGCACAGCGGGGTACTGGACTTACCCAGGAAGAGCTGGCCGGGTACTTGTATGACTCCCTGCGCCGGCAACTGATGACACTACCTGATACCGTACTGGTATACCCGGCACATGGCGCCGGATCCGCCTGCGGCAAGAATATGAGCAAGGAAACTGTATCCACCATCGGTATACAGAAGCAACTCAACTATGCCTTGCGGGCAGATATGAACAAGGAAGAATTCGTCCGGGAAGTAACGGACGGTCTGCTGCCCCCTCCGGGTTATTTCCCGCAGAATGTACAGATGAACAAAGAAGGATACGAGAGCATCGACAAGGTCCTAAGCAGGGGTGTACGCCCGCTTGAGCCCAAGACTTTCGAGGCGCTGGCCAATGAGACCGGGGCACTGATACTGGATACGCGCAAGGCACAGGAGTTTGCACAGGCGTTCATCCCCAATTCGATCTTTGTGGGCCTGGACGGCGGTTTTGCTCCCTGGGTAGGCGCATTGATCCCCGACCTGCAACAGCCGATACTCCTCGTGACGGATGCCGGCAGAGAGGAAGAGGCGGTGACGAGGCTGGCGCGTGTCGGCTATGACCACACGATCGGCTACCTCGAGGGCGGTATTCCTGCCTGGGCAGAAGCTGGCTTTGAGACGGATAGTATCAGATCAGTGAGCGCCGCCGAACTTGAAGCTGCTATGAAGGACGAACCGCTGATCATCGATGTGCGCCGACCCGGAGAGTTCCAGGCAGGTCATATCACGGGAGCGGTCAACCTGCCGCTGGACTTCATCAACGACCATTTGTCGGGATTTCCCCGGGACAGTACATTTTTCATCCATTGCGCAGGAGGCTATCGTTCTATGATCGCTGCATCCATACTCAAGGCCCGCGGCTGGTCGGATATGATCGATGTGGCCGGTGGCTATGGCGCCATAGCCAGGACCGGCATCTCCTGTACGGAATCCGCCTGCAGCGATGCCGGCTAAAAACAGCTCTATCCTATGAAAATACTGTACTTCCACCTGCTATCCGTGATAAGGCCGGGAGCTACCCTGCTCGGCGTGATCTGGCTGCTGGCTGCATGTGCGGCAGGCAACGACCGGCACAACCAGGTACCCCCCGAGCAGCCGGCAACCGGGGCACAGGATACGGTCGTAGAAATGGATGTACCGGCGTTTGAACGCGCACTCACTGAACATCCTGGTATATTGCTGGATGTCCGTACGCCGGCGGAATACGCTGCAGGTCATATCGCCGGAAGCAGGCTGATCGATTTCTTCAGCGATGGGTTCGAAGACTCGATACGGTCGCTTCCCCGCGACCAGCCGGTCTATGTATACTGCGCGGTCGGCGGCAGGAGCGGTGAAGCCGCAGCCATGATGAAGGAATGGGGCTTCAGGGAAGTGTACAACCTGTCCGGGGGATTTACGGCGTGGAAAGCGCAGGATAAACCTGCCGTATCCGGAGACTGAGCGCCCCCTTATTACCAGTTGCCTTTCAGGATCTGCTTTCGCATCGGCTCATCTAGCTTTTCTATGGCATAGCGCAACATGGTACGCGGTATTCGCGGATAAAACTCCTCTATGAAGTTCAGCAGTACCTGTTCATCGCGTTTGCCAGCTTCCCGCAGCATCCAGCCGCAGGCTTTGTGGATCAGGTCATGCGGATGATCGAGCAGGAGTTCGCACAGCGCCAGCAGATCTTTGAAATCACTGCGACGGATGAACGCAAATGTACTGATCACAGCTACCCGCTGGCTCCAGAGGTGTTCCTTTCCGGCCAGGGTATAGAGGATGCTGCGATCGGACTGTGCACATAGCCAGTCTCCGAGGATCTTTTCCGCGCTGAGATCTACCAGGTCCCAGTTATTGACCCTGTCCTCTTCTACCTTGGCCAGGTAGTAGTCCACGAGACCGGCCTGATCGACCGGGTTTTTGCTCTTCTCATACCGCATGACAAGGACCATCGCAGCCAGCAGGCGTTCTTCGTGCCACGGGCTCCGGAACAGGAGTTCTACTTCTTCCATCGTCAGTTGCTTCCAGTACTCTCGGGCGACCTGGCGCAGCGACGGTACGACGATACCCAGGAACTGGTCTCCTTCTCCGTATTCACCCGGCCCGCTCTTGAAGAACCGGGGGAAAAAAGCGGCTTTCTCGGGCTGCTGTTCGGTACTAAGGCGTTGCCTTACCTGTTCCAGTGTTTTTGTCATCGCCTGCTATTTTGATGATTGCGTTGCTGACGGTATGAAATTATTGAAATCTATGTACATTTGTCGTCCGCTGCGGTGCAGGCCGATCATCCGGCTGAAAGATAGCCGGATTTATGCTTTTCTGCACTGTGGACAGTATGTTTTGCCGGGTGTTTAGCTCAGTTGGTTTAGAGCGCCGCCTTGACAGGGCGGAGGTCACTGGTTCGAATCCAGTAATACCCACTGTTGAGTGTGAGAGTGGGTTTGAGTGTGAGTGTGAGTGTGAGGAAAGAGATGGAGCGGAGGGAGAAGTAACTAGAGAGGGAGAGAAGAGGGCGCGTAAGAGTTTTATTTCCGGGTATCCGGGCTGAGACAATTAAATCAGATAGAGCGTGTTTGATTTCGAACGCCTGGATGTCTACCAAAAGATCAGGAGGCTCAACAAAGAGCTGATGCCCCGGATCGCTGCCTGGAAAGTTGCTGACCCTGTATTGGGAGATCAGATGCAGCGGGCCGCTATGAGCATTGCACTCAATCTGGCCGAAGGCGCCGGAAGATATACCAATGCCGACAAAAAACGCTTCTACACAATGGCACGTAGCTCCGTGTTTGAAGCAGTAGCACTGCTACACCTCCTGAAAGATACCGACCGGATCACATCAGGTGAGTATACGCAGTACTACGAACAGTATGAAGAGATCTCCAAGATGCTCCTCGGCGTATTGCGCAATGTCCCCGCCAATGACCGGCTCACTTTGCGTAAAGAAGCGGAAGAACTCTGAGTATATTCGTCAGATCCTCGCTCACTCTCACACCCACACTCACTCTCACACTCGACCCGGGATGTAGCGCAGCCTGGTAGCGCACTTGCATGGGGTGCAAGGGGCCGCTGGTTCGAATCCAGTCATCCCGACCAAACAGGTAAAGCCCTGGCATCAAGCCAGGGCTTTTTGTTTTTAAGCAGGGCATATACCAGCGAAAAACAGGAGCGCAGATGCAAGCCGGGAACTGTCTGAGGTCTCTCCAGCGGCATATGACCCCTTTAGATACTTCATTGACCAGGATAGCCTGATTCGTTTTTATCGGTTGTTTTTCTTATCTTGAAAGAAGGGCGTATGTATGCAATCGTCATGAGCCGAACGGGCTCATGACGGGAATCGGGACCTTTACTGACAGCTCTCTACCAATCGCACTCCGTTTGAGAAGATTCGGATGCCTGGTCGGTGCGTCGCCACGGACAATCTACCTATTACGGAGTTCAACGCAATGCTGCAAGATGGACTTGGCGGGCTCCATGGCCGAACAGTTCCGGCGCTCTACCTAAAAAACGATTTTTTACAATCACGGGATCGCCGGTCTGCAGACCTTTGTTGTATTGATCACTGATAAAACATCGTAAACCATGTTCACACTGGAACAGATCCATGCAGCACATAGCCAGGTAAGATCGGGCGCTGACTTTCCACAGTACATCCGCGACATCAAAGCATTGGGTGTCCGTTATTACGAAACATTTGTTGCGGACGGACATACGCACTATTCATCCGATGAAGGCCACAGCCTGAGCTCTCAGCCCCGCTACGGTACGTTGGAGATAGCGGATAATCCCACGCCCGTACAGTTCGAAGCTGCACTGAGAGCCCATCAACAAGGTAAAACGGATTACTCAACCTTCTCTCATGAAGCTGCCAGGTCGGGCATCGAAAAATGGGTAGTATGTATGGATGCTATGACCTGTACCTACTACGACAAAGCCGGCGGTGAAATACTGGCAGAGTCCATACCGCAGTGAAATACATCCGGCGCAATGTCCGGGCATCTGACTTCACAGTTTCTCCGATGCACCAGGTGAACGTTTCCATTATTTTTGCGCTACCCGAAGAAACCGTCCGCGACAAAATACCGCATCACTTGAAGATATACTGGTTATACCTGGTCCTGTTGATTGCGGGGTGCTCCACACCCCCGAAAGGCCCGACCACAGATGAGGCTTCCGCTTACCTGGATGCTGCGATCACGCTGATGCAGGAGCGATCGGTCAGGCGGCATGAAATAAATTGGGCCGGGTTCAGGCAGCAGGTCTATGGACGTGCCGCGGGCGCCCGAAAAGCCTCAGACACCTACCCGGCGATCCGGCTGGCAGTAGAACTGCTCGGTGATCGGCACAGCTATTTCGCGGCCGAGGCCGACGACCGGGCCTCAGGCAGGGAGCTACCGCCGCCCGCACCGGTGCCGGAGAATATTCCTGCTGATATCGGGTATATCCGCCTGCCTTTCTGCATAGGTGACGAAACACAACAGCATACCTATATCGAAGACATACGGGCTAGGATCAACGAGCAGAACCACCCAGGTATCAAAAGCTGGATCATCGATCTGCGGGGCAACTTCGGGGGCAATATGTGGCCTATGCTGGCAGCCATCGGGCCTATTCTCGGTGAGGGTATCGCCGGCTACTTCACCGACGCCGATGGCGGCCGTGCACTATGGCGCTATACAGAAGGCAAGTCTATACTCAACGATGAGATCCTGGCCGCTGCAGAGGATACCCTTTTTACAGCCAGTTCTGCTCCTTGCGTAGCGGTGCTGACCGACCGGGCAACGGCCAGTTCGGGAGAAGCCATCGCCGTAGCCTTCAAAGGGCGCCAATGTACGAGGTCGTTCGGAGAGGCTACCTACGGTGTATCCACGGGCTGCAAGTCCCATACCCTGTCCGACAGCGCACGGATCAATCTCGCCGAAAGCTATTTTACGGACAGGGAGTTTACCCGATACGGCGGTCCCGTACTGCCGGATGAATCCTGCCTGGCCGAGGAAGCCGTCAGCAGGGCGATTGTATGGCTTTACAGCGTACAGTCGGTTCAAAGTCCCGATTAACAGGTAACCGTTTCATCCAGTTTGCGTAATCAACCGGGATCGGATACCGGCATACCGCTTATTTCTTCGATTTCCAGAACCTGCCCTTCCCCTCCGCGATCCAGCCGATCGCCTCGTCCATTCTTTTCTGCCGGGTAGCTTCGGTTTTGGCATCTGTGATCCACACGATGTATTCCTTTCGGAAAGAGTTGGACCTGCTATCGAAGATGGCTTTGGCTTCCGGGTTGGCGGCCAGCCGCTCAAGCAGATAATCCGGAATGTCCGGCACTATGGCCTTGCCAGTCGAAGCCGCAGGCAACTTGATTCCCTGCTCATTCAGTGCAATAGCTTCTTTCAGCAGTGCTATGAACTCTTCTTCCGGCGGCAGGTCTTCCTTACCGGTGATCTTGCCCATGAAACGCTGGATAGGCTTCAGCTCTTTGCTTTGCTTCAATCGCTCATCCGACATGAGAGGGGCTTTCAGGAAGGTGAATGAGCAGTGCTTTGTGTAAGCGGTCATGACAAACATGAAATCTCCCTTGTAGTCAAAATGCGGGATGCTCCATTTGATGGCCTCGACCACATCGGGACAGTGTGCGTGTACCAGCGAGCGCCAGTATTCAAGGACCGGCCGGGCAAAGTCACCAGCCCCGGCTATATATTCGCTTACCTTGCTATCGTATGTCGCCATGTCTGTTTTTATCAACTATTATAATACATATTTGAGGACGACGCAACAACATATGTACCCGCCAAAGCCCTGACCAACTGTCGGCTGACCTGGCTCTGGCTGATAGACTGGATGTACCGGGCCTACGTGATTAAGCCGTCCCCGATAGGGATACGCTATTCAACAGGTTTTCACACGGCTAAATAACGAAATACGTCTTGATTTGAAACCAGAAAGTCCTCTATCTGCGATAGTACGAAAACACCCGACCATCGACGGCCTGCGCCGATCCAAAACCGCAGGCCTAATCCTGTACCGGTTCGATCCGGAAGCCTGCCCGCTGTACAGCGCCGATGACATCCTGGCTCGTAATACCGCCGGCACGTACGGAGAGCAACTTATCCCTGTCAGCGGTGTCTACTTCCCATTGATCAGTTCCCGCAACTTCGTCCAGGAAAGGTCTCACGGCAGCTACACAGCCGCCACAGTTGATATTGGTCCTGAACCGTAGGGTGTCCTTTGTATCTGTAGTAGCTTCACTTTCTTCGACGGTATAACCTGCCCGCTCGACGGCTTGCACGGCAGCCTGGTATTGAGCCTCGTTTTCCAGGGAAATAAGGATTTCGCCCGGTACTGTACTGTCAATGGTCACACCTTCTACGCTCCCGAGCGCACCGCGCACACGCAACTGGCAGTGTTCGCTTTCCATATCCGGGATATGCATTTTTATACTTTTCATGATCGGATGGCTTTATAGATTGCTTTATACAAAGATGTAGGCAAATGCTGGTCCCAGCGTTGCACCATTTCCGGTTTGATTTGTAAGATTAAGGGATTCAGACCTTCCATTTGAGCCGCAGCGAGTTGGTCACCACGCTGATACTGCTGAGCGCCATCGCCGCACCCGCGATCATGGGGTCCAGCAAGAAGCCTGTGAACGGATAGAGAACGCCTGCGGCTACCGGTATACCGATGATATTGTAGATAAAGGCCCAGAAGAGATTCTGGCGGATCGTCGTCACTGTCTGCCGGGACAGCCGGATGGCTTCCGGGATACGGGTCAGTTCGGAGGAGATGATGGTCATCCGGGCTACATCCATAGCGATGTCGCTGCCTTTGCCCATCGCGATACTCACATCTGCCTGTGCCAGCGCCGTACTGTCGTTGATACCATCGCCGACCATAGCGACTATCCTGCCCTGGCTCTGCAATTGCCGTACGAAGGCGGCTTTCTCCTCGGGCATTACTTCCGCCCTGAACTGCGTGATCCCGGTCTGCGCCGCTACAGCCCTGGCAGTCATTTCATTGTCGCCGGTCAACATATAGACCTCGATGCCCGATTGTTGAAGCTCGCGGACAGCATCCGCAGAGCCAGGTTTGATCTCATCGGCGATGGCCAGCACAGCCAGTGCCCGCTCTGCATCTGCAAACCAGATGACCGTCCTGGACTGGTCACCCCATATCGCAGCCCCGGATGCCAGCTGATCGGGAACGACAACTCCGTTCTCCGACAGCAGCTTTTTGTTGCCGACCAGCCAGGTCCTTCCTGATACCGACGCCTTTGCGCCCTTGCCTGTGATACTTTGAAAGCCGGATACAGGCAAGGGCGTCTCATCATCCAGGTAACTGACTACCGCCCCGGCAAGCGGGTGCTCCGACTGTTTCTCTATACTGAGCAGCACCCCGGCATGGCTATCGTCGTCATGGAGCCAGGCGATATCTGTGACGGCGGGATGTCCTTCTGTGATAGTGCCCGTTTTGTCCAGGATAATGGCGTTTACCTTACGAGCCAGCTCCAGGCTCTCGGCATCCTTGATAAGTATACCTTTTTCAGCACCCTTGCCCACACCGACCATGATGGCTGTCGGTGTTGCTAGGCCCAGCGCACAAGGGCAGGCAATGACCAGTACAGTGATCATGGCAAGCAGACCTTGCGTGAAGCCGTTTTCGCCACCCAGGAGCAGCCAGGCGGCAAATGCAGCCAGTGCGATGCCGATGACCACCGGCACGAACACCCCTGCAATGCGATCAACCAACTTCTGGACCGGCGCTTTGCTGCCTTGTGCATCCTGTACAGCACGGATGATCCTGGCCAGTACGGTCTCGGCGCCTACTTTTTCGGCACGAAACCGGAAACTGCCTTTCTGGTTGATAGTCCCGGCATATACTCGCCTGCCTTCTTCCTTTAGTACAGGGACAGGCTCACCGCTGAGCATACTCTCGTCCACGTAAGAGCTACCGCCGGCCACGATACCGTCCACTGCGATCTGGTCGCCGGGCCTCACAAGGACAATATCTCCTATGTTTACCTGCTCTACCGGGATCTCTACCTCATGGCCACCCTCCCGAATGACCGTGACTGTCCTGGGCTGCAGGCCCATCAGCTTCCTGATGGCGGAAGAGGTATTTCCCTTGGCTCTCTCTTCCAGCAGCCTGCCCAGCAGGATGAAAGTAATGATCACGGCTGCCGCTTCGAAGTAGACATGAGCATGGAGCCCCCGCGCATGCCAGAAGGCCGGAAATAAGGTATTGAATACGCTGAAGGCATAGGCTACTCCTGTACTGAGGGCTACCAGGGTATCCATATTGGCAGAGCGGTGTCGCAGCTGTTTCCAGGCGTTGACAAAAAAACTTCTGCCCAGCCAGAGGACAACCGGGGTGGAGAGCGCCCACATGATATAATCTGCATACGGCATATCCATGAAAAACATGCCGATGACTACTACCGGAAGCGAAAGGACAGCAGCCCAGATAGTGCGTGTGCGAAGCTGCCCGTACTGCCGGCGATGGATATCTTCTAATGTGCCGGGCCCGTCGGATGTATCCTCTATGAACAGGTCATAGCCGACGCTACGGACAGTGTTTTGCAAGTCTGCCGGTTGCAGCATATTGGGCAGGTACTCTACGATCACGGTAGCCGTAGCAAAGTTGACGGCTGCATTGACCACTCCGGGCAGCGACCGGAGGGCCGTCTCCGCACTTACTGCGCAGGAAGCACAACTCATCTGCAGTACGGGAAATGTCTGGCGGACAGTAGCCACACCGTAACCGAGATCGCGAATAGCGTTGACCGCTGACGAAAGTACAGACGTGTCGGAGGCGGTAATGACCGCCCGGCCATTGTTCAACTCTACCTTATGGGAATCCAGTGAACCAAGTCGGCTGAGTCCTTTGTCGACGATCAGGGCACAGTGCTCGCTGTCTACACCTTCAAGCGGGATATAGATCGGGGGTTTGATCTCTGCTGACACGGATCTGGTATTTTGGTTGTATGGCAAAGTTCGCTGCATACCAGGAGACCGGTGTTACAGCATTATGGAAAAGAGTTACAGGATTTGGTGGAGAGCAATGCCGCCGGTCAGACCTGGTCGAGCGGCTTGCGCTTCTCGTGGCGGACGCGCTTGAAATGGCTGGGTGTGAGACCGGTCACTTTCTTGAACTGGTTACTCAGGTGCGACACACTGGAATAGTGAAGCTGGTAGGCAATCTGACTGAGGGAGAGCTCGTCATAGACAAGCAGCTCCTTGACGCGCTCTATCTTCTGTGCGATAAAGTACTTCTCGATAGTAGTGCCTTCCGCCTCGGAAAACAAGCCGGACAGGTAAGAATAATCGTGGTGCAGCTCGCTGCTGAGATAGACGGACAGGCTGGTACTGAGTTCGCCGTCTTTCCGGTGTACAAGTTCTACGATCAGGTTTTTGATCCTTTCGATCAGGCGGCTCCTCTTGTCGTCGATAAGCGCAAACCCAAGTGAAGTAAGCACATCTTCTATCTGCTTTTTCTCCCCGGCTGAGGGCTCCCGGTCCAATGTCGCCTCGCCCAGGGTCACGCCGGCGGGTGTGAATCCGAGCCGTTCCAGTTCGTTGCGTACGACCAGGACACAGCGGTTACAGACCATGTTTTTGATGTGGAGCTTCATGGTACCGGGGAAACCAGCGAGTATGGGAGATGGTTCATGTATTTGCTCGCAGATGACTGTAACCTGCTTTTATCTTCAGCACTACCGGATCGAAACCCAGCAGATGTGTTCAGAGCTTTATTGAAAGCTCGAGCCGCCCGTCCAGACCAAGTTCGACTATTTTCTGTAACGTAGACAACCGTACTTCTTTGATACCATTCTCAATCCTGGATATATAGCCTTTGTTGGTACCAACCTTTTGGGCCAATTGCTCTTGCGTCAATCCCTTGGCGAGCCTTGCTTGTTGAAGAAGAAATCCAGCCTTGAACGCTTCGTAGCCCTTTTCAAACTCGTCCCGGCTGGATGTACCCTCCAAACCATGTTCTTTCTCGATAAATTGATCAAGATTTATCAATTCACTTTTGGGAATCATATTCATTTTTGATTTTTTCTGCTTTTTCGATCTCAGATTTAGGAGTCTTTGGGTCCTTCTTCTGAAAACCATTGATGAGTATGACAATCCTTTCTTCGTCGAAAAAGCAAAAGATGCGATAAATGTTACTGCTCTGACGAATTCTTATCTCATAAATACCCGCTGTTCCTTCTATGTGCTTAAAGTATTCGGAAGGAATTCTTTCCAGATATTCTATCATCCTGAGTGTCCATAAAATCTTGTCTTTGACTTTCTGCTCTTGTTTTTTGTAGAAGTCTGTAAAGTAGCGTTTGTAGAAGCTTATGGTCCTCAGTTTCTCACCATACATACGTTGTAAAGATATAAAAGTTGTACGATTGTGCAACTTTTCATGTTCGAAAGCTCCTCGTAAAAGAGCCTTTTCCTTTTACGCTGAACCAGCAATCAAACCGACAGGTCACGGATACATTGCTCACGAATCTGCCAGAGTTCTTCGAGTGATAGATCGGGCCTGTCGCTCTCCGGAAGCCAGTCTGCGAGATACTGCCGATGGAGGCGAACCTTGGGCCCTGTAATGTCAAAGGGCGCGATCTCGGTTTCTGACAGCAGATCCGTCACGAAATTCGCGGGACCAAAGCCGGTCTTGGTACAGTCTAGAATAGTATCTCCGTACTTCAGGTAATTGTGCGCCTCCGGGATATAACTCAGGCCATACTTCTCCAAGGTGGCGGCTATGGGAGCCGTATTGACACCGTTCATACGGAATATACCCAATATCAGCAGGATATCGCTGTGTCCGTGCTCATCGGCCAGGCGCTTGAGCAGGGCATGCTTGGTACTGCAGGTACCGCAACCGTCGGTAAATACAGCCAATGGATCGTCTTTGTCAGTATTGCGGCCATAAGGGAGCCGACGTACGAACTGCGCTGCCTGGTGAAAGCTGCCTATACCTGCAGCCAGAAAAGCGGCCCCGATACGACTGCTGGGTAATATGGTGAAATCAGGTATCTCTTGTATCATCTTGCGCTGGCCTGGATTGTACGAATATGCACAAAGATATGCCTCGGGCTTATTCGGACGAAAAAGCTATTCTGGAATTAATATAGTTAGGAATCCTTATTATATTTACTGCGGCGATGTTGCCAAATGATCATTAATTCATTCTTATGTCCAAATCAGTATTTTACCATGCAGGGTGCCCAGTTTGTGTGAGCGCCGAACAAGACATCGTATCCCTCATAGGGAATGATAAAGTCGAAGTCGTACACTTAGGCGAGCAGAGAGACCGGATCACAGAGGCGGAATCGAAGGGTGTGAAGTCAGTGCCTGCGCTGCTTACCCCCGGAGGCCATGTGCTGCACATCAACTTTGGTGCTTCTATGGCCGATGTGAAAGGGTAAAAAATTTGTTCCATGAAGTTAGGACTGCTAACTTCATGGAACTTTTTCATTCAATCCGAACCAGAAGTGTCTTCCTTCGATACCAAAGAACAGCAGTATAAAGTCGAGAGCAAGATCGTAGTGGCCCTCGAACGGATCTCGGAAGCGTTCAGGGTACTGCTCTGGAACGAAAGCAAGGACAATTCGCTGAGCCCGATCCAGATACAGATCCTGATCTTCCTCCTGTTTCATGACCAGGAGAAATGCAGGGTCAGCTACCTTGCCGACGAGTTCAATATGACCAGGGCAACGATCAGCGACAGTGTCCGGGTACTGTTGCAAAAGGAGCTCATTGAAAAGACCGGCGACCCGAAAGATACCCGAAGCTATACCATATCGCTGACTCCGTCGGGCAGGGCGGTGGCAAAGAAAGCTTCTTCATTTAGTTCATCACTCGAAGACCCGGTCAGCAGGCTTTCGACAGAGCAAAAGGACGTTATGCTGGGCGGGTTGCTGAGGTTGATCCATGAGCTCAACCGGGCAGGTGTGATCACGTTGCAACGAATGTGTTTTACCTGCACGCACTATCGCACACACGACGGAGAGCACTACTGTACACTACTGCAAGCCAGGCTGGAAAACCATGATCTGCGTATCGACTGCCCCGAACACACCGCCGCGCTGTGAATGATATAATAGCTAATCTCGTCAGGATAAAATCCAGGATCGAAGCCGCTTGCAGGCACTGTGGCCGCTCCCCTGAATCTGTACAATTGCTGTTGGCGACCAAAACAGTGTCGCCCGACAGGATTCTGTCCGCCTTGTCTGCCGGGCGGTTCCTGATCGGCGAGAACAAGGTACAGGAGCTGAAAGAGAAGTATGAAGCCCTGCGCCACGTACCACACGAGACACATTTTATCGGGCACCTGCAGAGCAACAAGGTCAGGGAAGTGATACAGTATGCAGACTGTATCCAATCGGTCGACCGATTGGGTCTGGCAGAAAAGCTTCACCGCCACCTGGAACTCATAGGCCGGACCATGGACGTATTTATCCAGGTGAACACTTCATACGAAGACAGCAAGTTCGGCATTTCACCCGGATCGGCTCTCGACTTCGCCCGCGAGATCATGCAGTTCGACCGGATCAGAATCAGGGGTCTGATGACCATCGGCCTCTTTTCGGCCGATGAGGAAAACACGCGCAAGTGTTTCCATTTACTGGCACACCTGCAACAGGAAATGTTGCTGCGGGATATTCCTGTTCATGAACTCTCTATGGGAATGAGCGGGGACCTGGAAGTCGCGATCCAGGAGGGAGCGACCATAGTACGGGTCGGTACAGCTGTGTTTGGCAGGAGATCTTACCCCGACAGCTATTATTGGCAGGAGTAGCCGACCGGGGCGCCTGATCATAAATAATTACAAGGCTATAGCCCCGGGCAGATGGCACTGCTATCTTATTTTTGCACGCCGATACAGACCTATTTCTTCCGGGCCAACTCGATCCGTTCGATCAGGCCGATGGTCTCGCTGGGGTCGTTCCCGTTCTTACGGGCCAGTTCGACGGCTTCCTGGGCTGCTTCGAGCGCCTTGTCATGATCCCCGAGTTTGAACAGCAGGCTGGCATAGGTATCGCGGTAGTAATAGATATCCTGAGCCAGGGAAACAGAACGCTCCGAGCAACGAAGGGCCAGGTCGAGCTTCTCACGGTCTTCCGTCTGCTCATAGGCGCTCCAGGCAAAACTGTTCAACTCGTATGCATCGTCCCAGATCAGCGCCAGGTACTGGTCGCGGAGCTGGCGGTACTGCTCCGGGCTGCCGTTCTTATCGTGGAAGGATACCCTCGAGGACAACACAAGATGTTTGCCGGTAATTATACCGGTCGTCCGGCCATCCAGTTCTTTGAACGCGTATCGCGCCCTGGTATCGAACGGTTCAAGAGCTGCACAGGCCGTTTCGAATGTCTCGCGGTCGTTGGCCGCGATGGCCTGTCCGATGGTATGATAGAGTATCCAGACGATGCGGGTATCCACCTGTTCAGCCTCGAATATGGCACTGTACCGGGCGCGGTTTTCCAGCAGGTCGCCGAAGGCCGGGCTGCCAAACGGGGTCTGTATATCGAACCGGTAGATGCAGAATTCGTAGATAAACCGGGCGGTCTTCTCCTGGCTGAAATCCCCCGGCTGCAGGGTATTGAGATATTCCTGCACGGCAGAAGAGTCCAGTAGAAAAGCGTCACGCAGTATGTAGCAGTATTCGAGCAGGAAATCCGCATCCCGCTTTCCTGCGTTGTATTGTGCTTTATAACGCTGCAGTGTCTTGCCGGATGACAGCACATTGTCGGCCTGCTGCATGAATTCCTCCGGGCTGAACACCCCGACGATCCTGTGTAGTTCGCGGCCGGCACTGTCCAGGAACAGGAAAGTCGGGTGCATCTGGATACCATAGATCTTGTTCGTCTCTATGCCTTCCCCTTTGCGGGTATTCACCTCATGGGTAACAAAACTGCTATTGTATAATTCGATGACAGCCGGATCGCGAAAAGAGGTCTTCTCCATCTGTCTGCAGGCGCCGCACCCGTCAAAATGGAAGTAGAGCAGGACCGGTTTTTTTTCTTTACGGGCGGCTTCCAATGCCTGTCCGTGATCCAACTGCCTGAATACGATACTTGTATCGGAGGCATGCAGCGTACACACAGTAAAAAGAGACAGGAAGACCAGGGTAAGCAATGAGTTCATCGTCGGGTTTTGTACGGGTCGGAATCGTCGTACTAACGCAGTGCTCTGTGTGTTATTGGATAGCACCCGGGGTAAAAGAACTGTTGCTTCAAAACTTCCACCGGATGCCTAGTGAGAGGTCTATCCGGGTAAGGTTTTCAGGGTTATCCTTTGCCAGCACAATGGTCCTGCGATAGAGACCGTCATCGTATCTGATCTGACCGAACAGGCCGGATGTGTAGGATATATAAAACCCTGCAGCCAGGCCTTCCCGGATACGAAAGTCAGCTCCCAGGGCCAGAGACCCGCTCAGTGTACCGCCAGACAGGGTAAACGGATCGATGACAACAGCTTTGTTGGTATAGGAAAGATAACCCATCGAAATCTCTGCTATCACGTTGACCTTTTGACGTACGGAAGAGGTCTGTAGGCACAATGACGGACCGATGTAGTGCAGCGTGATATCGTCTTTGATCTTGCCTGTTCCCGTTTGCCCGGTCTTGGGGCTGGTCACATAGAGATTGTCTGACTCATGCCCTGTCCTGAAGAGGGAATATTTAACCCCTATGCCAAAGGACTCTGCCGGGAAAAAGGTAAAGTCCGCGCCCAAATGATAGCCTGATCTGAATCCCTTGATATGGCCCTGGAGCTCATGGGAAACGTTTGTATTGACCGGCGCTATGAGACGACTCCAACCCCCGTGCAGGCCTGCCCGTAATTTTCTGCGGTCATCCGGCTTGCGGATCTCACCGGCCGGGATCTCGGGTACGGGAAAGAAATTCATTTTAAGGGATCTGACCTGTTTTTTAGGCAGGATCGTTTTCCGGACCTCGTTTTCGTGCAGGAAGGTAAAGTAGACAAAGTCTGCTGCCAGCCGGGTCACCCTGCAGTTCAGGGAGTCACCCTGTGTCGTGACGATCAGGTCCTGTGCGGTCACCGGCACGGCAAAGGCCGAAAAGAACAGTGTGGCAGCCAGTAAACGGAGTAGTCTCATTGGGATGGTGTTGACTATATTCTGATGGCGGTTTCCGGCGCTTCCGGGATCGGAAGGATTCCTGAAACAGGGATTACTGCAAAATACGGTACTGCTTCAGGTTATCGAATATACTCCTGTCATCCACTTTCAGGATCTGGGCCCTGATCCGGTGGCAGGTACTTATTATATCGGGTGGACTATGCTGGATGATCTTCAGTACATTGCCTCCCGCTTTCCGGGCCTCCATACTTGCTTCTTCGATTACCCTGTCCCAGTCACAGCTCGTAGAAAATCCGCTGTCGCCTATAGCGATCGTACCTACTTCCACTACATCCTGCGGTATGATGGCCGTGCGGCTAACCACGATGAGCTCCTCCCGGTAGTCGAGGGGAGCATGAGACCGGGTTATATTCGTCCTGATCCTGGGTGAACAGGCAATCGTTGCAACCGCTGCCAGCACAAGCAATATGTTTTTCATCCGACAAAGATAAAACTCCCGGCAATTGTATCCATTCCTTCAAACCACCTGGTAAAACCGGAGAAACACCCTTGTTACCCGCTGGTCACACTGCCACGAATCCGGACAGCCCCACTCAATTAAATTTTTTTCTGTCCTGTCGATGACGGATGTTGCAAAAATGAACACTGTTCATTTAATTTGCATCGTAAATATTGTAAATGGGAATCAGCGAACGTAAAGAAAGAGAAAAAGAAAAGCTCCACGAACAGATACTGGACGGGGCTATGGAGATCTTCCTCAATGAAGGGTACGAGAAAACATCGATCCGCAAGATCGCGGACAAGGTAGAATACAGCCCGGCTACGATCTATCTCTACTTCAAGGACAAGGACGAGATCTTCCACGAATTGCACAGCAGGGCCTTCGAAGCGCTGTTCATCACCTTGAACCAGGCCGCCGCGACCGCGCCTGAACCATCCGACCGGCTGCGCATACTCGGGCATACCTACATACAGTTTGCCATTGAGAACCCGGAGCTGTATGACCTGATGTTCATACTCAACGAACCGATGAAAGCGCTGGAAAACGATCCATGCTGGGACGAGGGCTTTGCCACATTCGATTTCCTGAAGGCCCTTGTACAGGAAGCGCAGGATAAGGGTCAGCTTCGCTCGGGCAACGTAGAGACGACTTCGGTCAGCCTGTGGGCCCATGTGCATGGTCTGGCCTCCCTGATGATCCGCCAGCGCTTCAAAATGTTCCCCGAAGACCAGGTAACCAGTATCATCACAGCCAGCCTCGAAGAGATGTTTACCAACTTCAGCATCTCCGCGCCCGCAGAGCATTAAACTCAACGGACAATCATCTAATCCACAGTATATGAGACCGTCATCAATCGTCTTTCTGCTCACCTTGTGCAGCACCTGGGCTGCAAATGCCCAGACTGCGGTACTGGACGAATATATCCTCCGGGCTCTCGGTGAACATCCCGGCCTGCTGGCAGAACAATACCTCCTGCAAAAACAACAGGCAGTTGAAGCCGAAGCAGGTAAACTGGCCTACCCTACCGTGTCCGCAGGCGGCACTTACACGCTGGCTGCAGGCGGCCGGAGTATCGACCTGCCCATCGGCGACCTGCTCAATCCAGTGTACCGTACACTCAATGAAATCACGATGACACCGGCATTCCCTCAGCTGGATAATGTAAAAGAGCAATTCCTGCCCAACAACTTCTACGATCTCCGTGTCCGCATACAGCAGCCGATCCTGAATGCCGACATCCGCCTGAAACGCGAAGTGGAACAAGATCGTACTGAACTGCAATCGCTTGTACTCCGGGTCAGGCAGAGAGATATCGTACGCGACGTCAAATTCGCCTACTTCCAGTACCTGCAGGCCACAGAGGCCCTGGAGATCTACGAACAAGCGGCAGGCCTGCTCAGGGAAAGCCATCGTGTGACGGAAAGCTTGCTCAGGAACGGGAAAGCCAACAGGACAGCACTGCTCCGGATCGAAGGAGAAGAGGCTATGCTCCGCGCCCAGGTAGCAGAGGCCCGCCAGCAACAAAAAAATGCTGCAGCAGCTTTCAACACCTTGCTGCGGCTGCGGGAAGATACTCCCGTACAGGTAGATCCGCGATTCATGGAAACCCCATCGTACCCAACTGGCCCGGATGCAGCTGCACGTGAAGAACTTATGCAGCTCGATGTACTGTACGATATACAGGAGAAAGTGCTAAACCGTGAAAACCGTTTCAGGCGGCCTCAGCTCGGCGCACAGCTTGACCTGGGTTCCCAAAACTTCAACTTCGGATGGGGTGGTTATGCGCTGCTGGGTATCTCCGTAGATATGCCGCTCTGGGATGGTGGACGGCATAGCAAGCGGCAGCAGCAGGCCCAGCTCGATCTGCAGGCTACGACTGCCCGCAGAGAAGAAGCTCTCATGAACCTCTCCCTCCAGCAGTCCGTATCCGCCGGCAATCTCCAATCCGCAATAGAAGTGTATGACAACTATGCCCCTCAACTGACCGGCGCCCAAAGGGTATATACGGATACCGAGCGCGCCTACCGGGAAGGTGTGGTCAGCTATATAGAACTGCTGGATGCCCGGACCCAACTGACCCGGCTGGAGATCCAGGCTTCGATCTCACGATTCCGGATCTGGCAACGCCAGGCCGAACTGGAACGCGCTCAGGCTACCTATCCTCTTTCAGACCAATAAAAGATATACGATCCTATGAAACAGAAATTCATCTTCCTGCTCTTGCTGTCAGGCCTGCTCCTGGAAGCCTGCGGGCCGGGCAAAAGCCGGACTGCAGCCACCACAGACAGTAGTGCACCTGCGTACGTGCTCGTGGAGACAACACCTGCCCGCCGCGAACAGGCGGTCTTCCCCGTACTGAGTATCGGCATGATCCAATCATCTAATGAAGCCCGACCCTCCTTCAAAACAGGAGGTATCATAGCACGTACATACGCAAAGGCCGGGGACCAGGTCCGGGCGGGGCAACTGCTGGCTACCCTGCACCCGGATGAGATAGATGCACAGGTACAACAGGCCCGCGAAGGGCTCGAAAAAGCTAAAAGAGACCTGCAACGCGCCCGTAACCTGCATGCAGACAGCGTAGCGACGCTCGAACAGTTGCAAAATGCACAGACAGCAGAAGAAGTGGCTGCACGCACACTGGACATAGCAAGCTTCAACAGGCGCTACTCAGAAGTGCATGCTCCGATCAGCGGCAAGATCATACGCCAGTTGCTCCATGAGGGAGAAGTAGCAGGACCCGGCATGCCGGTATTCGCCATACTGGGCAACAACAACCAGGATTGGGTCGTAGCACTCCAACTGGCGGACCGGGACTGGTCAAAGCTGCAGATCGGCGACCAGGCGTCCGTACGGATCGATGCCTACCCGGGGCGCAGCTTCAGCGGCAGAATAAGCAAACTGGCTGCAGCAGCTACTCCCGGCAGCGGCACATTCGAAGTAGAGGTAAAACTGAGCGAGTATCCTGAAAGACTTGCGGCCGGGCTGGTAGCCAATGCCTCCGTCACCCCACGCAAAGGCGCCGATCAACTCATCATCCCTGCCAGCGCCCTCGTGGCGCCCAACGGGCGCGACGCCTATGTCTATATAGTAGCTGAAGACAGCACCGCGATCCGAACGGCTGTACAACTCGGAGAGCTGTTCAACGATCGTGTGGTCATACTGGCCGGTCTCAGGGAAGGCCAGCAAGTGGTCATTACAGGAGCTCCATATCTCAGACCAGGCCAGCCGGTCAGGGTAACCAATAACCAATAACCCAGCCTGCACATGAACATATCTTCTTTCTTCGTCAGAAACTACCAGTTTACCATCATCATATTCCTGATGGTCCTGGTGCTGGGCCTCAATGCGCTCTTCAATATGCCGCGCGGCGAAGACCCTCCGTTCGATGCCCCGATGTTCACGATCGTAGCCGTGTATCCAGGCACCAGCCCGGCGGATATGGAGGAGCTGGTAGCCGAGCCCCTGGAAGACCGGCTTTACGAACTCGACGATATCAAGAAGATCGTCACCACCTGCGGCGACGGTGTAGTGATCATGCTGGTGGAGTTTACCTATGGCGTAGACCAGGACGCCAAGAACAACGAGGTCGTCCGGGAGGTCAACCGTATCCGGCCTGAACTGCCTGAGGGGCTGGTATCCCTCGAGACACAAAAAGCGGCCTCATCGGATGTGGTCATCCTCCAGACAGCACTGGTATCGGACCAGGCGAGCTATGCAGAACTGGAAGAACAGGCCAGGCTACTCAAGAAACAACTGGAAAAGATACGGAGCCTCAAGCGTATAGAAATACAGGCCTGTCCCGAGGAGCGTGTACAGATCCAGCTGGACCTGGAGAAGATGGCACGGAAGGGGATCTCTCCCGGCCAGGTAATGAGCGCCATACAGGCAGCCAATATCAATATACCTGGTGGCAGCCTGGACATCAGTACCAAACGCTACAACATCAAGACGTCCAGCGACCTGGAGAATATGGATATGCTCCGGCAAGTGATCGTAGCAGCAGATCCTTCAGGAGGAGTGGTACGTCTTTCCGAGATTGCTTTCATCCGTCTCGAGGAAGAAGACGCGGCACACATCGCACGCTTCAACGGCAGACGCGCCATATGGGTTAATTCGACGCTCAAAGACAGAAAGAATATCATCGAAACAAGGGAAGCCATGGCGCCTGTGCTTGAGGCTTTTGAAGCCGGACTTCCGGATAACATAGAGATGGAGGCCAGTTTTGACCAGGCACAGAATGTATCCAGGAGGCTACAGGGCCTGGGTAGGGATTTTATGATCGCCGTTTGCCTTGTATTGCTCACGTTGGTACCCCTGGGATGGCGCGCCTCACTGGTGGTCATGATATCCATACCGCTTTCTCTGTCCATAGGTCTGGCCTTGCTGGATGCTCTTGGCTTTACGCTCAACCAGCTCAGTATCGTGGGTATGGTGGTCTCACTGGGGTTGTTGGTAGACGACAGCATCGTCATTGTAGAAAACATAGAGCGGTTCCTGCGTATGGGCTATACCCGCGCCCAGGCTTCCATACTGGCTACGAAGCAGCTGGGTGTGGCCGTGATCGGCTGCACGGCCACCCTCATACTGGCCTTCCTGCCGCTGGCATTCATGCCGGCAGCTTCGGGCGATTTCATCCGCAGTATGCCGATGGCTGTGATCCTTACGGTTACTGCCTCGCTTTTTGTAGCGCTCACGATCATACCTTTCTTATCCAGCCTGATCCTCAAGCCGCATGAAGTCTCTGAAGGCAATTTCTTCTTCAGGGCCTTCAAACAATACATCAACAAGCCCTACCAGCGGATACTGGTAGCCACCATGAAACGGCCGGTCACTACTCTCCTCTTTATGACCGCACTTTTCCTGTCCAGCCTGCTGCTGATCCCGGGTATCGGTTTCAGCCTGTTCCCGGCTTCGGAGAAGCCTATGTTCGTCATAGACCTGGAGACGCCCAAAGGCACGAGTATCGATGAAACCGACCGTATCGCCCGGATAGTCGAAGAGCGGGTAATGCGGCAAAAAGGTGTCGCCAGTGTAAGCGCCAATGTAGGCAAGGGCAACCCACGTGTCTATTACAATGAGTTCCAACGGGAGCAATCACCCAACTTTTCCCAGTTGTTTGTACAGATGGATCCCTCGTACCACGTACCCCAGATCGTAGCGACACTGGATACACTGAGAAAGGACCTGCAGCAGATCCCCGGAGCGCGGATTGAAGTGAAACAGTTCCAACAGGGGCCTCCGGTCGCCGCACCCGTCGAAATGCGCATATTTGGCGACAACCTGGATACTCTCCAGCATCTTGCTGCACGTGTGGAGGAGATGATGAGGCAGACGCCCGGCACGCGCTATATAAACAACAACCTCGCCGAACAGAAGACCGATCTGCGGGTCACGATCGACCGGCAGAAGGCAGGTCTGTTCGGTATCCCGCTTGCAGAGATAGCACGCACGGTGAGACTGGCCATGGCCGGTCTCGAGATCGGGCAGTTGCGCACCGACGAAGGGAAAGAGTACGACCTGCTGCTCAGCATAGCCCATCACCCGGACGAGGCGATGGAACGCTTCTCGCGTATTCATGTCAGTTCACTGAGCGGTGCACAGATACCGCTCAACCAGATAGCCGCCATATCGCTGGAGACAGCCTCACCGCTGATCCTGCACTATAACAAGGAGCGTTATACCCGGGTGACGTCATTCGTACAGCCGGGTTTCAATACCGAGCAGCTTACAGAACAGATCCTGGACAGCCTCAGGGCCATGGACTTCCCATATGGGTATTCCTTTATAGCCGCTGGTGAGCGAGAGAGCCGGGAAGAATCTTTCGGCGGCATGGGAACGATCATCATTATCGCTGTATTCGGGCTCATGGCTATACTTGTACTCGAATTCAGGACATTCAAGAGTACGCTGATCGTATTGTCCGTGATCCCGCTAGGTACCATCGGTGCACTCGTGACGCTGTACCTGGTGGGCGAAACACTTTCCTTTGTCGCTACCATCGGTCTCATCGCGCTGGTCGGGATAGAGATCAAGAACTCCATCCTGCTGGTCGACTATACCAATCAATTGCGTGAAGGCGGGATGCCGCTCGAACAAGCTGTGATGGAGGGTGCAGAGACCAGGTTCCTCCCGATCCTGCTCACGTCCATGACGGCTATAGGCGGATTGATCCCGCTCGTACTGGAACAGTCCCCGTTGATATCGCCGCTGGCCTGGGTGCTGATCGGCGGTTTGATCAGCTCCACCCTGCTAAGTAGGATAGTGACGCCGTTGCTCTACCGTCTGCTGCCTCCGCGGGTCACGGTCAGGCAACCGGAAAATGCTGTTTCCTGATCAGCGCTGATCTGCAGCGGTCTCCGTATATTTATAGTGCTGCCGGACGGGATATCTCTCCGGCAGCAGTCATAAACAAAAGAGGCTTTTCATGGCACTGGACTTGTCAGAGGTATTGGTAGTAGGCGTGTCTACACGAGCGCTGTTTGACCTGGAACAGGAGAACGAAGTATTCAACCGGCAAGGCATTGAAGCTTTCAGGGCCTACCAGCAACAACACGAGAATGAACCGTTACAGCCTGGTACGGCGTTCCACCTGGTCCAGAATCTCCTTCATCTCAACACACAGGCACGCAAACCGATCGTAGAGGTCGTGGTCATGTCCCGCAACAGCCCCGAGACAGGTATGCGTGTACTCAACTCTATCCGCAAATACGAACTGGGCATCACCAGGATGGCCCTGACCGGCGGCGAACCGCTGGCTCCCTATATCGGAGCGTTCAGCGTAGATCTCTTCCTGTCCAAAGATGCACATGACGTACAGGCCGTCATCGATTCGGGGCGATGCGCTGCAGCTTATATATATGCACCGCCTGAGGGCTTCAGTCCTACGGACAGCCGCGTCAAGATCGCATTCGATGCCGACGCAGTACTGTTTTCCGATGAATCGGAACAACGGTACAAACGGGAAGGTATAGAAGCCTTTCACCGGTATGAGGCAGATCATGAAGACACGCCGCTTGCAGCCGGACCGTTCGCCAGCCTGCTCATCAAACTATCACGGATACAGGAATACCTGCCGACACGTATAGAACTCTCACCACTGCGGTTGGCAATCGTCACGGCCCGCAATGCGCCTTCTCATATGAGGGTGATCAAGACCCTGCGCGAATGGGGTGTATACGTAGATGAACTGTATTTACTGGGCGGCTTGCCTAAGGACAAGGTACTACAGGCATTCGGGGCACATATTTTCTTCGACGACCAGGACACACACCTGGAAGGTGCTTCCAAAGTAGTGCCATCCGGCAAAGTCCCCTACTCTTCGGACTCCCCGATGAACGACATCCGGGTACCGTGACGAACAACAAGTCCGCCTGGAAAAAAGTCTGTGAGACCGGCTGGTCTAAGCTTCTGCGTCAGGTTTGGACTTCTTCTTGCCTGACCCAAAAAGCTTGATCAGCACAGGTGCTGCCGTCACCAGTACGATACCCAGTACGATCACCTCCAGGTGATCTTTCAGGCTGAAGCCAAACTGGTAGAGTATCCATTTCTGCAGAAAATGGCCGGCGATCAGCATGCTCGCCACCCATGCAATACACCCTACGATATTGAAATAGGCAAAACGCTTCCTTTCCATCTGCACGATACCGGCGATGATGGGTGCAAACGTACGTACGATCGGAAGAAAACGGGCGATGATGATCGCCCCGCCTCCGTGCTCTTCGTAGAAATCATGGGCGCTCTCCAGGTATCGTCGCTTGAAGAGCAGCCTATCCTTCCAGTTGAACATCGCAGGCCCGATCTTTCGACCGAACCAATACCCGGTAAAATTTCCCGCAATACCCGCTATCGATATCAGCACCATCAACAGGAACAGATCTGCATATTCGTTGCCCGTAGGCATGACCTCGTTGATCAGCTCCGTACTGTAAATCCCGGCGACAAAAAGCAAACTATCACCTGGCAGGAAAAAACCTGCAAAAAGGCCTGTCTCGGCATATACGACGAAAAGCAGCAACCATAGCCCTCCGTGTTCGATGTAAAACTGGGGCTGGAGCAACTGGGTCCAGTGAAAGGTCGAAACGATCTCTGCAAGCATGGGAGAAAATGTTGTCTGTAACTGTGTGGATGAAAAAGAATAGTTTTAAAATGATCATCAGGAGCTGCCGGCCATAGTAATATTGATCTGGCATGATCCGTCCCGCCCTGTCATGGATAAATATCCACTACCAGGGTACTACTACCGGGAAAAGCCCCGAACGGGACGGATACCCGGTTTTTCTCATTGCATTCCCTTTCATCGGCATATTGCGAATAATTCTCTGAGCGCGTAACTGTTATCCCGGAGATATGTACCTGATAATAACTCCTGCGCCGAAGGCTCCTTTTTATATTCAGAAGAACCTGAGCAGATCCGGGAAAATACCGGCTGTTAGCGTCAGCATCAGGAGGAACACCAAAAGCAGCTTAATGTTCCCGGAAAACCGGAATGCCTGCTGGCTGGGTTGAGGTTCGGAAATGTACATAGCCACCATGAGCCTGAAATAATAGTACACGCCGATCAGCGAGGCCAGGACAGCTACCAGTACAAGCCAGAGATGACCTTGCCCGAGCGCCAGCACAAATACGAGGTATTTACCAAAGAAACCGGCCAGCGGTGGAATACCTGCCATCGACAGCAGCGCCACTGTCATAGCCACCGCGACAAGTGGATTGCTCTTGAACAAGCCGTTGAAATGGCTTACCTCTATCCGTTTGCCCTCCTTGCGCTCCATCTGGTCCACTATGGTAAAGGCGGTGAGTGATGCGGCAGAATAGGCGCAGAAATAATAAAATACAATGCCTGGCGCATCGCCAGTGCCCGACACGATCGCCATCAGTACGAACCCTGCATGTCCTACGCCTGAATAAGCCAGCATCCGTTTCACGCTGGTCTGGTATACCGCAGTGATATTAGGCAGCAGGAGCGTCAGCGCAGTCATTACCTGGACCGCAGGCTGCCAGGTCGCTCCGATCTCGGAAAAGCTGTAATGGAAAAGTCTCAGGAAAGCGCCGAAAGCAGCTATTTTCGCTATTGTTGCCATGAAGGCCGTCACAGGTGTCGGAGCGCCGTCGTACACGTCAGGCGCCCAGGAATGGAAAGGCACCGCTGATACTTTGAAGGACGCACCTACCAGTACAAGCAGTATACCCGCATAGAAAAATCCGGGAAGCGACGCTGCATTCTGGCCTACGATAGCCGCTATCCTGTCCAGTTGGAATGTACCGGTGGCTCCATATATCAGTGCTATACCCATGAGCAGGAAGCCAGTGGCAAATGATCCCAGCAGCAGGTATTTGAAGGATGCCTCATTGGAGAACAAACTCTGTTTGCGGCTGCCTGCCAGGGCATACAGCGTGATAGAAAGGATCTCCAGCCCCAGGAAGAGCATGGACAGGTTATTGAACGAAGTCATCACGATCGCTCCTACCGTGGAAAACAGGATCAGGGCAGCCTGGTCCGTGACCTGCGTCTCTTTGTACAGGTAATCCCTGGCCATCCAGAACCAGCACACACCCACGGCACAGATCAGCATACTGAATGCGATGGCCATATTGTCAAATACCAGCATATTGCTGAAAAACCGCCGGGAAAGCCCCCAGTCCGGTATCAACAGGGCAGCGCTCACCGCCACACCCAGCGCCAGGATCGCTACCAGGTATTTCCTGAGGTTAAGGATCTCCGCCAGCAGGGACAATACGCCCAGACCACATATAGCGTATAAAGCATTCATACTAGTTCAGATCGGATGGAAGGTCAGAAAATAGCGTCAGCAGTTGTGCTGTGGCAGCTTCGGAGAGTTGCATAAGCGGGGCCGGGAATACCCCGATACCAATGATCAGCACTACCATCGGGATAAGGATAGTCTTTTCCTGCAGGGTCAGGTCACTGAATACACTCGTGATGCTGTTTGCATCACCGAGCATCGCTTTCTTATACGCGATCAGCATATAGGCTGCACCGAGTATCGTAGTAGCGCCGGCCAGTATGCCTGCAAGCAATTCATATCTTGCCAAAGAGCTGATCAGCAGGAATTCCCCGATAAAACCGCTGGTCAGCGGCAATGCGATACTGCCCAGCAATACGATCAGGAACACCGCACTGTATACAGGGGCCACAGCCCGTATACCGCCCAGGTCAGATATCTGCCTGGTGCGCATACGTTGTTCAAGGATATCTACCAGGTAGAATAGTGTAAAGGCAATGAGTCCGTGACTCAGCATTTGTATCATAGCGCCTTGTAGTCCAAGCTGGTCCAGCGTGAATATACCGCCGCTGATAAGGCCGATATGCGCGATCGAAGCATAGGCGATCAGCCGCTTGAGGTCGTTCTGTACAAATGCGATCAAAGACGCATATAGTATACCGGTCACAGAGAGTACGATCGCCGTATGCCCCCATGCCTCCACTCCCAGCGGAACGACAGGCAACAGCCAGCGGATCACACCGTAGATACCCATCTTGAGCATGATCGCCGAAAGCAGCATCGTACCCTGTACAGGCGCTTCGGTATAGGTATCGGGTTGCCAGGTATGCAGCGGAAAGACCGGCATTTTGATGGCAAATGCAATGAAAAAAGCCCAGAATACGAGCCCCTGCTCAAACTCCGGGAGCGCACGGCCCGCCGCATACAGTGCATCAATACCGAATGAACCGTTCGCAGTCTGTGTATAGAGATAGATCAGGCCTGCCAGCATGAGCAAACTGCCCGCCAGTGTATAGATGAAAAACTTGAGCGTGACACGCGCCCTGTTCTGACCGCCCCAGATGAGACAGATGAAATAGACAGGGATCAGCGCAATTTCCCAGAACAGGTAAAACAAGAAGCCATCAAGGGCTGTGAATACGCCCACCAGCGCCATCTGCATGACCAGCATCAGGCTGTAGAATACAGGAGGCCGCTCTTCACTGCCCCTGAATGTGGACAGTATGATGAACGGCATGATCCCGCAGGTAAGCAATACCAACAGTACACTGATACCATCCATACCGGCAGCAAAACGTATGCCGAGCGACGATATCCAGGGCAGGTCTATCCCAAACTGGGTACTGGCGTCAGGTACAATCGTACAGGCAGCATACAGAGCTGCCGCCAGCTCGACCAGTGAAGCCGACAAGGCTATGATCCGTGCGCCCCTGGGTGCGAAAGCAAAGAGCAGTACGGCTGCAAGCAAAGGCCACAATAGAAGAAATCCGGTCAACATATCTCTATAGTATGAAGCTGTTTAAGGCCAGGAGGACGATCACTCCTATCACCATCAGAAAAACATAAAACCCGATATTGCCTGTCTGCAACAGGCGCGCTATCCGGCTACCGGCTATCACGGAATAACCCGTACCGTCGACCAGCCGGTCTATACCCGCCCGTTCGATCACACGTGCAGTGAAAGCAGACAGGCCAAAGAGCGGCTGTACAAACAGTCGCTGATACAGCTCATCCACATAGTATTTATTGGACAGTACATTGTGCAATGCACCCTGCGCCACGTTGTCCCCGGCCGGTACTTCGCCACGACGCACATAGCGCATATAAGCCAGCAGGATAGCTCCCGCCGTCAGTACAAGCACAGTCGCCAGGAGCCCATATTCCGTAGCATGACTCAGGTGATGCTCTCCGCCATGTCCGCCGCCCAGCGCCGGAGACAGGAAGCCTGCGAGCCAGTTGCCGCCGCCGAATATCTCAGGGACACCCATGAAACCGCCTATAACGGAAAGCACGGCCAGTACGATCAGCGGCACCGACATGCTGCTGCCACCTTCGTGTATCCCTGCTGATACCTGCTCGCTCATCCTCGGCTTGCCGAAGAATGTGAGATAGAAAAGACGGAACATATAGAAAGCAGTGAGCAACGAAGTGACCAGTACCAATGCCCATACTACCGGGTTGGCCTCGAATGCGCGTACAAGTATCTCATCCTTGGAGAAAAACCCGGCGAAAGGCGGTATACCGGATATAGCCAGCACTCCGCACAGGAAGGTCAGATAAGTCACCGGCAGACGCTTGCGCAATCCACCCATCTGTCGTATATCCTGTTCGCCGTGCAGGGCATGGATTACCGAGCCTGCTCCCAGGAACAGCAGCGCCTTGAAAAAAGCATGCGTGGCCATGTGGAAGATACCCGTCGAATAAGCGCCCACACCCAACGCTACAAACATAAGTCCGAGCTGGCTGACGGTTGAGTATGCCAGTACTTTCTTGATATCGTTCTGTACCAGTGCGATCGTCGCTGCAAACAGCGCTGTCGCGAGACCAATGACCAGTACCAGGTCCAGTGTGCCCGGAGCCAGCGTAAATAGTGCATGATTGCGAGCGATCATATAGATACCCGCTGTCACCATCGTGGCGGCGTGGATCAATGCCGATACCGGCGTAGGACCCGCCATCGCATCCGGCAGCCAGGTGTAGAGCGGTATCTGGGCGCTCTTGCCCATAGCGCCGATGAAAAGTAATACTGTGATCAGGCCCAGGATCGGAGCCCCTGATTCCATGGCGGATGCCCCGGCCAGTACATCGCCGTACTGAAGGCTGCCAAACTGCGTGAAGATCAGGATCACACCCAGGATCAGCCCCAGGTCTCCTATCCTGTTCATGATGAAAGCCTTGTTGGCCGCTTTGTTGTATGCGCGCTTGGAAAACCAGAAGCCGATCAGCAGGTAAGAACAGAGACCAACACCCTCCCAGCCGACAAACATCAGCAGGTAGTTGGAGCCCAGCACCAGCAGCAACATGAAGAACACGAAAAGATTGAGGTAGGAGAAATACCGGTTGAATCCCGGATCTCCGTGCATATATCCTATGGAGTAGAGATGGATCAGGAAACCTACGCCTGTGATGATCAGCGTCATCATCGACGATAGCGGGTCGAGCAGGAACCCTGTCTGCACGGAAAAGCTGCCGGCACGTATCCAGTCAAACAAGACCAGCTCCATGGACCGCGCACTTTCCGGGGCGCCCAGCAGGTGAACAAACAGGATGACTGATACAACAAAGGCAGCCAATACCGTACCGCTTGCCAGCACCGCTGCCATACGTCCGGACAACCGGCCACCCGCCAGTGCGATCAATAAAAAACCAAGTAACGGTAAAAGAGGTACAATACCTATCCAAGCCTCCACGCCTATGAATTTAGTCTGTTCAGAATATTGATATCGACAGTCTTGGTATTGCGGTACATGATCACAAGGATCGCCAGACCCACAGCTACTTCGGCCGCCGCTACCGCCATGATGAAGAATACGAAGACCTGTCCGGCTGTATCGTTCCAGATATTGGAAAACGAGACCAGCAGCAGGTTGACCGCATTGAGCATCAGTTCGATGCACATGAAGATCACGATCGCATTTCTCCGGTACAATACACCGAGCGCACCGATGGCAAAAAGAGCCGCACTCAACCAGATGTAGTATTCAGCAGGTATACCTATAGTAGTCTGCATAGTCGTTTCGTTTTATTTTTGAATGGCCTGGCTCTTACCCAGCATCACGGCCCCTACCATAGCGGATAGCAACAGTATGGACGTGATCTCAAATGGCAGGAGGTATTCGTTGAAAAGCGTATTGCCCAGGGTATGCACAAGCCCCATCGAACTGATATCGCCAGCGCGCTCCACGATCATCTGCTCAGACCCCTTCAGCGAAGCGACCAGCACCAGCAGCAGCATCCCGGCGGTAATCACCGCCGCGAATCGCAGCATATTACGTTTGTGCGGCTCTGTCTCCTTGTTGAGGTTGAGCATCATGATGATGTATAGAAACAATACCAGGATCGCGCCGGAGTATACGATCACATGCACTGCTGCGAGAAAATGCGCGTTGAGCAGGACAAAGTGACCGGCCAGTGTAAACATGGTGATGATCAGGTACAATACGCTGTGTACCGGATTCTTGGAAAGCACCATCATCAGGGCACACATCACTCCCAGGAAAGACAGGAAATAGAATAGATATAGTGTCACCTGTATAGTTGATTATTTGTTGTGGCTAAATTTTCTGTGCGTCTTAAACTCCAGTACGGCCGGGGTCTGGCGCTTGGTCACATCTACACGGTTGTCTACCGGTTCTACCAGCTTGTCCTTGCCATATATGAAACCATCGCGGTCAAAGTCGGTGAATACCAGCCGGTCAGTCAGGAAGATAGCTTCCTTCGGACAGGCCTCTTCGCAGAGTCCGCAGAAGATACACCTCAGCATATTGATCTCGTACACTGCAGCGTATTTCTCTTCGCGATAGAGGTTCTCTTCTCCTTTTTTGCGTTCCGCAGCTACCATAGTGATCGCTTCTGCCGGGCACGACACCGCACAAAGCCCGCATGCCGTACAGCGCTCAGCGCCCTTGTCGTCGCGCTTGAGTACGTGATGACCGCGGTATATCTCACTTATCTCCCGCTTTTTCTCGGGATATTTGACTGTAGTCTTCTTTTTGAAGAAGTGCTTGATCGTGATCATGATGCCGCCCAGGATGGCAGGCAGGTAGATCCGTTCGAGAAAATTCATCTCTCGCCGGGCTACTTTCTTCGATCGGTTGGTGAGTGGTTGCATGCGCCCCTCTTTTTTAAGCGTTCTTGATTATCATGAACAGGCCTGTAAGCAGGATATTGGCGATCGCCAGCGGCATCAGCACCTTCCAGCCCAGGTTCATGAGCTGATCATAGCGGAACCTCGGTATAGTCCAGCGGATCCACATGAAGAAGAAGATGAAGAAACCCGTTTTGACCAGGAAAGCCAGTACGCCCAGTATAGTGATGGCGTTGTGGCTCAGCCCCAGATCGTTCATGAACGGGAAATTGTATCCTCCGAAGTACAAGGTGACCATGACCGCCGAGGATATGAACATATTGATATACTCCGCAAACAGGTAGAACCCGAGCTTCATACTGCTGTACTCCGTATGGTACCCCCCCACCAGCTCTGTCTCACATTCCGGCAGGTCAAACGGCGTCCTGTTGCACTCGGCAAAGGCGCATACCAGGAAAATGAGGAAACCCAGCGGCTGGTACACGATGTTCCAGTAATTCCATTCGCCGCCTACACCACCGCCCTGCATACGGGTGATCTCGCCGAGACTGAGCGTACCGGTCATCATAATGAGCGCTACGATCGAAAGACCCATCGCGATCTCATAACTGATCATCTGGGCTGAGGCACGGATCGCACCCAACAGCGAGAACTTGTTGTTCGACGCCCAGCCTCCGATCATGATGCCGTATACGCCGATCGACACTACACCGAATACATAGAGTACGCCGATATTGAGATCGGTGATCTGCAGCGGGTATTCATTGCCTCCGAAAATGAGCGAACCGCCCCAGGGCACCACGACACCGGCCATCAGGGCCGTCATCATCGCCACACACGGCCCGATGACGAAAAGCCACCTGTTGGACATATTGGGGATGATCTCCTCCTTCATGATGAATTTGAGACCGTCCGCCAGCGGCTGCAACAAGCCGTACGGGCCTGCACGATCAGGGCCTACCCTGTCCTGCAGGAAGGCTGCGACCTTGCGCTCTAGATAGGTCGAGTATGCCGCTATAGCCAGTGTGATAGCAAAGACGACCAGTATCAGGATCAGCTTATATGTCAGGAAAGGCGTCATTCCGGCAACGAAGGATTTTGTGTAGGTAATTGCCTGCCCTTCTGAAACTGGATCTGTCTCGCGACTTCCTGCTCCAATACAGGCAGATTGATCATTTCATAGTGATTCTGGGATATGACGGAGTCGTGGTCGATATGACGCGGTCCTTCTATGACCCAGTCTTCCATGGTCTTATGGTCATAGCGGCATTCATTGCAGATGAACTCATGCACTTCGCCATACTGATCCTTGCGGGCGGATACACGCAGTACCTCGTCACCGGAAGTCCACAGCACCGTCTTGCCGCAGCACTTATCGCAATCGCGATGGGCGTCAAGCGGCTTTGTAAACCACACCCTGCTCCTGAACCGGAACGTCCGGTCCGTAAGCGCTCCTACCGGGCATACGTCTATCATATTGCCGGAGAAATCCGCCTCGATCGCCTTCTCGATATAGGTAGATATCTCGGCGGCATCACCGCGGTTGATCACACCATGTACACGTTCGCCGGTCAGTTGGTCAGCGACCATCGTGCAGCGATAGCAGAGAATACAGCGGTTCATGTGGAGCTTGATCTTGTCTCCGATATCGATCGGGTCAAACTCTCTCCTGTCTTCCTCGTAGCGTGTGCCTGCATCGCCGTGCTCATAAGCCAGGTTCTGAAGATCACACTCGCCGGCCTGGTCGCAGACAGGACAATCCAGCGGGTGGTTGATCAGCAGGAATTCTACGACTCCCCGGCGCACTTTCATCACCTCAGGGGAGGTCCTGTTCTCGACCACCATACCGTCCTGTACAGACGTAGAACAGGAAGCGACCAACTTGGGCATAGGGCGCGGGTCCCGCTCAGAGCCCTGGGCTACCTTCACCAGGCAGACACGGCACTTGCCGCCGCTCCCTTTGAGGGAAGAGTAGTAGCACATCGCCGGCGGCACGGTTTTGCCACCGATCATCCTGGCAGCCTGCAGTATCGTAGTTCCGTCAGGAACCTCTACTTCTATCCCGTCTATGGTTACTTTTGCCATATCTTCGATTTAGCTCGACATCAATGCGTTATGACTGCATAGCGCTTCCGCTCATCGCGATCGGCTCTATATGCAGGTGCTTCGGATTCTTTACTTTCTCGGGAAACAGTACATGGTATTCGAACTCCTCACGGAAATGCCTGATGGCACTGGCTACAGGCCAGGCCGCAGCCTCTCCGAGCGGGCAGATCGTATTGCCTTCAATATTCTTGGCCACATCTACCAGCAGGTCGATATCACTCATCTGGCCATGACCATTCTCTATGCGGTGCAGTACTTTCTCCATCCAGCCGGTGCCTTCACGGCAAGGGCTGCACTGCCCGCAGGACTCATGGTGATAGAACCGGGTGAAGTTCCAGAGATTGCGCACGATACATGCGCGGTCATCGTACACGATGAACCCTCCGGATCCCAGCATACTACCGCTCGCGAATCCTCCGTCGGCGAGTGATTCATAGCTCATGAGCCTTTGCTCGCCGGCCGCTGTCTTGAGGATCAGATCGGCGGGCAGGATAGGTACGGAAGATCCGCCCGGCACCACCGCTTTCAGCTTGCGGCCACCTGCGATTCCTCCGCAGTATTCATCCGAATAGATAAACTCCTCGACCGGCAGACCCAGCTCGATCTCGTATACACCCGGCCTGTTGATATTTCCGCTGGCAGAGATCAGTTTGGTGCCGGTACTGCGGCCCACACCTATCGCCGCATAAGCGGCCCCGCCCATACGGATGATCGGCGCTACTGCAGCGATGGTCTCCACATTGTTGACTACCGTAGGGCAGGCATAAAGACCGGATACCGCCGGGAAAGGCGGTTTCAGGCGTGGGTTACCCCGCTTGCCCTCCAGTGATTCCAGCAGTGCAGTCTCCTCACCGCATATATAAGCGCCGGCGCCTGAATGCACATATATATCCAGGGAATAACCTGTCCCCAGGATATCCCTGCCCAGGTAACCTGCTGCATGAGCCTCGCGGACTGCCTGCTCCAGGATCGGGATGATGTACATATACTCGCCGCGGATATAAATATAGGCCGTGTTCGCCCCCAAAGCATAGCTGGAAACGATCATACCCTCTATGAGCAGGTGCGGAATACGCTCCATGAGGTAGCGGTCCTTGAATGTACCCGGCTCACTTTCATCGGCGTTGACCACGAGATAGCGGGGCTTATCGGTCTTTCTGTCCAGGAATGACCATTTCATACCGGAAGGGAACCCGGCTCCGCCACGACCCCTCAGGCCCGATGTCTTCACTTCCTCCGTCACTTCGTCCGGGGTCATGTCCTTCAACGCCTTGCGCACAGATTCATAGCCACCTTTCTGCAGGTAGACTTCCATCGTCCGGATACCCGGTACATCGTTGTGCTCAAGCAATATTTTCTTTCCCATAGAGATACGATCCTCGATGAAAACTCTGGTGTTTCACTTACCTGTCCTCTCCGGACATCATACTTTATACTTTGGTCAGTTGATTAGACCTCAGGTAGCTGCTCCGATTGCCGGAGGCCCTGAGTTCTTCGATCAGCCTGTCTACTTTTTCTTCCGTCAGATTCTCATAGTAGTCGGCGCCGCACTGCAGCATAGGAGCCGAGCCGCATGAGCCCAGGCATTCTACCGTTTTCAGCGTGAACATCCCGTCACTGGTCGTCTCACCCGGACCTATGCCCAGCCTGGCAGAGATGTATTGAACGATATCTTCAGCGCCGTTGAGCCAGCACGGACCTGTATGACATACTTCCAGCAGGCATTTGCCGACCGGCTCGAGGTTGAACATAGAATAAAACGTAGCGACCTCGTAGACCTCGATCGGTTTGATGTTCAGGACAGAGGCCACGTAATCCAGTACAGGCAGGTTGAGCCACCCATCAAACTCGGACTGCGCCAGGTGGAGCAGCGGAATAAGGGCTGATTTTTGCCTTTCCTCCGGGTAACGGCCTATGATCTCCCTGGCTTTTTCCATAGCCTGGTCTGAAAACCGGATCTCCTTTGACTGATTCTGTTCCATTATCATGCGTCTAGTTCTCCTGCAATAATGTTCATACTACTCATGGTCAGGATCGCATCCGATAGCGAAGAACCACGTATGATCTCGGCATAGGCCTGGTAATAGATAAAGCACGGTCTCCTGAAGTGCAGCCTGAAGGGAGTACGCCCCCCGTCGCTGATCAGGTAAAAGCCCAACTCGCCGTTGGCGCCCTCTACACAGTGATATACCTCACCCGGAGGGATATCCGACTCGCCCATCACGATCTTGAAATGATAGATCAGGGCTTCCATATTGTGATATACCTGCTCCTTGGGCGGGAGATAAGCTTGCGGTACATCCGCATGAAACGGGCCTTCCGGCATACGCGCTATAGCCTGGCGGATGATGGAAAGACTCTGCCGCATCTCTTCCTGCCGCACCATGAAGCGGTCATATACGTCTCCGCTGGAGCCTACAGGTATAGTGAAATCAAAATCTTCGTAAGAGCAATAAGGGTTGTGGACTCGCACGTCGTAATCCACGCCGGCTGACCGGAGGTTGGGGCCGGAAAAACTGTACTGAAGTGCGCGCTCCGCAGAGATACCACCTACGCCGATGGTCCTGTCCATAAAAATACGGTTGCGTATCAGCAGCCGCTCAAACTCGTCCATCACTGCCGGGAACTCATCAAGAAACTTGTTGATCTTTTCCCAGGCTTTGGGCGAAAAGTCCCGCTCAAAACCGCCTATACGGCCGAGGTTGGTCGTCAGCCTGGCGCCGCAGATCTCTTCGTAGATCTCGTACACAAGCTCACGCTGCTGGAACATATAGACAAATCCCGTGAGTGCACCCGTATCCACGCCGATGACCGCATTGCAGATCAGGTGGTCCGTGATCCGCGCCAGCTCCATGAGGATGACGCGCATATACTGTACCCGCTTGGGTATCTCTACGCCCAGCAGTTTTTCGACCGTCATGTGCCAGCCGATATTGTTGATCGGCGCCGAGCAATAGTTAAGACGGTCGGTGATCGGAGTGATCTGGTAAAGCGGCCTGCGTTCGGCCAGTTTTTCGAATGCCCTGTGGATATACCCGATGACCGGCTCCGAGTGGATGATCACCTCTCCGTCCAGGGTGAGCTGGTTCTGGAAGATACCATGCGTGGCCGGGTGCGTTGGTCCCAGGTTGAGGTAAGTGTACTGCTTGCCTTCCTGTACTACCTGCCCAAAGAGATCGTTCGTTGATTGATTTACTGCCATAATGCTCACCTTCCAAACATGGAATCATTTTTATCTTCCCGCATCTGGTCTTCCAGGGGATAGTATTTCCTGAGCGGGAATATGATCATATCCTCGACATTGAGTATACGTTTCAGGGTCGGGTGACCCTCGAAGATCACTCCGTAGAAATCGTATGTCTCTCTTTCCATCCAGTTGGCCCCGTCAAAGACACCGACCAGTGAGCGGATCACAGGGCGTTCTTCGGGCAGATAGGTTTTGATCCGTATATGCCTGCCTGCTATCAGGTCACGCAGCTGGTATACGACTGCGATCTGTTTGCTGTCCTCGTAGTGTATGCCGCAGATCGTCGTGAGATACTGGAAACCTGACGGGGTCAGGTTGTACAGGTACTCGATCATATCGTAGACGGCGTCCGCATCAACGGTGATGGTCGGAAACCCGTAAAGCGACTCTACCTGGCGGATCTTCTCCTGGAACCTGGGGATCATCAGCTCCGGCAACTGCTGCTCGGCAGCCCGGCTCGTATCACTCGATTCCATAAGCATTCAGCATTTTCTTGTACTCGGGTGTATCACGCCTGCGAAGCGATTCCGTCTCCACCAGGTGCTGTATCTTCAGTATACCGTCGATGATCTGCTCGGGACGCGGCGGGCAGCCGGGTACATACACATCTACCGGTATGATCCGGTCTATGCCCTGCAGCACACTGTAGGTGTCGAATATGCCTCCGCTGGAAGCGCAGGCTCCGACGCTCAGCACCCAGCGCGGCTCGGCCATCTGCTCGTATACCTGGCGCAGTACGGGACCCATTTTCTTGGCGATCGTACCCATGACCATCAACAGATCCGCCTGGCGCGGTGAAAAACTGAGCCGCTCAGACCCAAAGCGTGCGAGGTCATAATGCGCACCCATAGTGGCCATGAACTCAATACCACAACAGGAGGTCGCAAAGGGCAAAGGCCAGATGCTGTTCTTCCGGGCCAGACCGACTACCTTCTCAAGACTGGTCGCAAAGAAGCCAGGTCCTTCTACCCCGGCCGGACGGTCCATTACCTCTACATTCTTCAACGAGATCGTTTCCATAGGCTATTCCCACTTGAGGGCCTTCAGTTTTACGATATACACGAATCCAACCAGCAGGAATCCAAGGAACACCAGCATACTGATAAATCCGGTCATGCCGAGCTCCTTGAACATAACTGCCCACGGATACATAAAAATCACCTCCACATCGAACAGTACGAAAAGGATCGCCACGAGGAAATACTTGATGGAAAAAGGAGCCCGGGCATTGCCCTTGGCCTCTATACCGCACTCGAAGACATCCGTTTTTACCTCGCTCTTTCTTTTGGGACCCATCAGGTGGGTCGCGAGCATAGTCGTGACAACGAACCCCAGCGCTACTACGAACATGAGCACGACAGGGACATAATTCTGCAACTCTAACACTTCCATTATAAACGCGTCTACCTTAATTCGCTCTATGATCTCCAGGCAATCATGCAGCCGCAAATCTCACTCTTTCAGGCCTTCCGGCCCAATAAACAGGCGGCGCACAAAGATAGAAAAGCCTTGCTTGGAGAAACTGTAAACATAACGCAAAAGTTTCAGAGGTAAAAACTTAATTGAAATCTCCTATGGCCAGTCATGCATCAAGGCAAAATATAAAATGGCTCACCCTATGACAGCCAGCACAAACTCGCGGAAACAAACTATTTCCCATCTTCGGAGACCGCCGGTCCGTCGCGGATCAGAATAAAATTCCGTTCTTTAGTCGCTTCCCGTTTCTCTCAATTTCAATGCCCTGAAGGAATTACTTCTCCTCCAGGGCATTGAACCGGCATTGGCCGTCATAACGCTATATATGTTTCAAACCCGCTCTACCGGTTACCGGCAGACATGGACTGTCCCAGTTTGCTGCGGGATTTGCTGTATGCAAAGTAGATCAGGATACCCAGTCCCATCCATGCGCTCAGACGCACCCATGTAATGATGGGAAGCGAAGCCATCATGGCTACACACACGATGATACCGAGGATCGGGACCAGCGGCACTGCAGGCGTTCTGAACGGACGCGGCGCATCCGGCATCTTCTTGCGCATCACGAGGATACCGACGCATACCAGTACGAATGCCAGCAAGGTACCGATACTCACCATATGTCCCAGGTCGCTCACAGGTACGAACCCGGCAAAGATGCTCACGAAGGCCGCGAAAAAGATGTTCGTCTTCCAGGGGGTGCGGTGTTTCGGATGTACTTCCGAGAATACTTTGGGCAACAGTCCGTCCTTGGACATAGAGAAGAAGATACGGCTCTGGCCCATCAGCATCACGAGCATCACAGAGGTATAGCCCGCCAGGATCGCTACTATGATCCCGTCCTGCAGCCATACGTAAGGCGTCTTGGCAATGGCGGTAGCGACCGGTTTGGCGTCGCCGAGAAACTCCGTATAGTTGGCCAGTCCCGTCATCACGTGCGCAAAGAGCACGTACAGGACCGTACAGACCAGGAGAGACCCCATAATACCGATCGGCAGCGCCCGCTGCGGATTCTTCGTCTCCTGGGCGGCAGTGGATACTGCATCGAAGCCGATGAACGCAAAGAAGACTACTGCCGCTCCCCTCAGTACGCCTCCCCAGCCAAAATGACCGAAGCTGCCTTCCTGCTCGGGAATGTATGGCGTATAATTAGCCGGATCGATATGGCCGAATCCTACTATGATGAACACCAGTACTACGGTGATCTTCAGTACCACCAGCAGGTTATTGATGAGCGCAGACCCTTTCGTACCGCGCATCAGGATAAAGGAAAGCGCAAAGATGATCAACACTGCCGGCAGGTTGATGATACCTGTATCCACGATGGTGCCGTCCGACAGCTTGAGCGTCTCGAACGGCGATATCAACAGGTTGTGTGGCACATCTATACCGTACTTGTGCAGAAACTCCGCCAGGTACCTCGACCAGCTCACGGCCACCGTAGCAGCGCCCAGCGCATATTCGAGGACCAGGTCCCAGCCGATGATCCAGGCCAGGAACTCTCCCATCGTCGCATAAGAATAGGTATAGGCGCTACCGGCGATCGGGATCATGGAAGCAAATTCTGCATAACAAAGGCCTGCAAATGCACACCCGACAGCCGCTATGACAAAAGATATAGTCACAGCAGGACCGGCATTCTCAGCCGCAGCGATTCCTGTCAGCGAGAAAAGACCAGCGCCGATGATGGCGCCGATACCCAGCGCGACCAGGCTGGTAGCCGAAAGCGTACGCTTGAGTCCTTTTTCGGACTCGCCGGCTTCTGCCATCAGCTGTTCAAGTGGTTTCCTGATAAAAAGTCTACTCATACACTTGTGGTTGTGAAGTTGGTATAGGTTGTTATTTTTAATGGTTCTTCGCCTACCGGGCAGTCAAATATATGTAAAGACTTTGGATTGCCCGCATCATTCTTAGGACAGCAGCCGGCGACGCATTTACCGCCTTCTTTTCTTAGCCGTAGAACAGGACAAGCCAAAAACTAATGCCGGGCAAAATGACAGACTCGCAGGTTTTTGCCTATTTTCACCGTTCCCTAGTTCCCTTTTTCAAGATGAATCTGAGACATTCCGGACTACTGTCCTTTGTACTTTTTTCCATTACGGCACTGCTGCACATGTTTGACCTCAACGGGTGGGTTTCCATCCCAGCAGCCATGCTTACCGGCTCGAGGTGGATCTTTACCGCTGCGCTGGTGGTATTTGCCGTTCGCAAGCGGTCTCTGACGACCTGGATACTCGTGAGCATGGTCATCGGTGTACAGATCGGCCTGGACTTTCCCGTTCAGGCACAGAACCTGAAAGTCCTCAGCAAGATCTTCCTCAACATGGTCAAGACGATCATAGCGCCGATCCTCTTTGCCACCCTGGTTGTCGGTATCGCCGGGCACTCCAACCTGCGCCAGATCGGCCGTATGGGCTGGAAGTCGCTGGTCTACTTCGAAGTAGTGACCACCATCGCGCTTGTGATTGGCCTCATTGCGATCAATATATCGCAGGCAGGCAGGGGCATCCACCTGCCCGAAGGTTTCAACCAAGAGTTGCCCACCGTAGCACCCCAGTCGTGGGAAGAGGTCATCCTGCACGTCTTCCCGGAAAATATCGTCAAGTCCATCTACCACGGCGACGTGCTACCCATCGTCGTCTTCAGTGTGATCTTCGGTATCGCCCTGGCGATGCTGAGCGAATCCAAGAAGCGACCCATGCTTGACTTCGCCGAAAGCCTGGCCGAGGTCATGTTCAAGTTTACACGTATCATCATGTACTTTGCCCCGGTAGGTGTAGGTGCTGCCATCGCCGTGACGGTGGGGCATCTCGGGCTGGATATACTCGAGTCGTTGCTCAAGCTGTTGCTGACACTCTATGTCGCCCTGCTTGTCTTCCTGCTGGGTATCCTGCTGGTCATTGCCTGGGCGATCCGTATACCGATACGCAAGTTCATCAAAGCCATATCCGAGCCCGTATCCATCGCATTTGCCACGACCAGCTCAGAGTCTGCGCTGCCAAAGGCCATGGAAAATATGGAGCGTTTTGGCGTACCGCGCAAGATCGTCTCTTTCGTCCTGCCTACAGGCTACACATTTAACCTCGACGGTACGACCCTCTACCTCTCCCTGGCGGCAGTCTTCGTAGCACAGGCGGCAGGCATCGACATGAGCTGGCAGCAACAGGCGGTGATGGGCCTTACACTCATGCTTACGAGCAAGGGTGTAGCAGGTGTACCCCGGGCCTCACTGGTGATCCTGCTGGGTACAGCCGCTTCTTTCGGGCTGCCGCTGTGGCCTGTGATGGCGATACTCGGTATAGACGAACTCATGGATATGGCCCGTACCTCGGTCAATGTGATCGGCAATACGCTGGCCAGCTGTGTGATCGCCCGGTGGGAAGGAGAGTTTGACGACGAGAAGGCCAAGGCATTCGACTTGGAACCACCTGCTGCCTGATATGAACGGCCTGCTCGTCGCCGGGATCACCTGGGCCAGTCTCCTCGATCCCCAATGGTATATAGAATACGGCGGCCTCTGGTTCTTGCTTTTCATCGTCTTTGCGGAGACAGGATTACTTTTCGGGTTTTTCTTTCCCGGCGATTCGCTGTTGTTCACGATCGGTATTTTCAGTGACGCATTTGCCGATTCCCTGCCGGGGATCGCCAACCCACATCTCTACCTGCTCCTGCTCATCCTGTTGTTTTCGCTGGCAGCGGTCCTGGGCAACCTTGCAGGCTACTGGTTTGGGCGGAGCAGCGGCCAGCGGCTTTACCAGCGCCGGGATGGCCTGCTTTTCAAACAACGCTACCTCCATCGCGCCCGGGACTTTTATGAGCGCTACGGTGGTCAGACCATCGTGATCGGCAGGTTCCTGCCCGTATTCCGCACTTTTGCGCCGATCATCGCGGGCATCGTCCGCATGGATCACCGCATATTCCTGATCAACAATATACTCGGCGGATTCCTGTGGGTGTCGATCATGATCGGCTCCGGGCATTACCTGTACCGCTATTCCCTCCATGCACACGATATAGACCTGTCGGAACACCTTGGCTGGGCCATCCTCTTCATCGTCCTGGTCACTACGCTGCCCGTACTGCTACGGATCGGCTGGCTCTGGTACAGGCGCAAATAATAGCTTATCGTCACGCTACTGCCGTCAAACCGGCATATTTAACTTTAAGTTAACATTGGACCGGTAGCTTTGCGTCGTGATAAACCTCTCATGAAACTCAACAGCATCTTCCAGTACTTCACGCCCAAGAACAGGATATTCTATACCCTGTTCGAAGAAGCGGGCAACAACCTCATCACCCTGGCCACTACCTTCAAAGAGGAGCTGGTCAACTTCGACACACCCCTCAAAGATGAACTCCACGCCAGGATCCAGGAGCTGGAACAAAAAGGGGATGAACTGACACACAGTATCTTCCGCGAGCTGAGCTCCAACTTCATCACCCCCTTTGACCGGGAAGATATTCATGCGCTGGCCAATGCGCTGGACGATATTGCAGACAATATCCAGGGAGGCTCTAACAGGATGACCTTTTACCAGGTCAGGCCAAACGAGGTACTCCACGAGTTTGCGGATATCCTGCTGGAAACCTGTATTGACCTCAACCAGGGCATACACCAGCTACAGGATCTGCGCAACCTGCACATCATCTCCGAGACCTGCGCCAAGGTCAAATTCAACGAAAAGCGTGCAGACCGCGTATTCGACCAGGCCGTAGCCGATCTCTTTGCCAACGAGAAGGATGCGATCGAACTCTTCAAGAAGAAAGAGATATTCTCCACGCTCGAGACTGCAACGGACCGTTGCGAGGATGCATCCGACGTGCTGGAGTCCATCCTGATCAAGTACAGCTGATAATTACCACCAACCCCTGGTCCCGGATATGACCTTCCTTATCATCATCATAGCGCTGGCGTTGATCTTTGACTATATCAACGGGTTTCACGACGCTGCCAATTCCATCGCCACGATCGTATCGACGAAGGTTCTTTCCCCCTTCCAGGCTGTTCTCTGGGCGGCCGCTTTCAACTTCCTCGCCTATTTTATCTTCAAGGATCACGGCGTAGCCAATACGATCGCGAAGACAGTACATACAGAGTTTGTGACACTGGAAGTCATATTCTCAGGCCTGATTGCCGCGATCTTCTGGAATCTCCTGACCTGGTACTATGGTATCCCCTCCTCTTCTTCACATACGCTGATCGGGGGATTTGCAGGAGCGGCCATCGCCGCTGCAGGGTTTACCTCTATAGCCGGCGCTACTATCCTCAAGATATTTGCCTTCATCTTCCTGGCCCCGCTGCTCGGTATGCTGATGTCCTATATACTCACGATAATCATCCTGTTCATCTGCCGTCGTACGACCCACTACAAGGCGGAGCGATGGTTCCGCAGGTTGCAACTTGTGTCTTCAGGAGCCTTCAGCCTTGGCCACGGAGGCAATGACGCACAGAAAGTAATGGGTATCATAGCGGCTGCGCTCATCGCTTCCGGCGAGATCCAGAGCCTGGACCAGATGCCGGCATGGGTGCCGCTCTCCTGTTATACGGCGATTGCGATCGGTACGATGAGCGGCGGCTGGCGTATCGTAAGGACGATGGGCACCAAGATCACCAAAGTGACCTCCCTGGAAGGTGTTGCTGCCGAATCCGCCGGAGCGATCACACTTTTCCTGACCGAAAACCTGCGTATCCCGGTCTCTACTACGCACACCATCACCGGTAGTATCGTAGGTACAGGCCTGGCCAAGCGTGTATCGGCTGTGCGCTGGGGTGTCACGGTCAACCTGCTCTGGGCCTGGATACTCACGATACCTATTTCCGCCATACTGGCGATGATCGTCTTCGGCATCGTGTCTCTTTTCTGAGCCTGGTATACAAGTACGCAGAATACTTCTTTTTTCGTTCTATTTAAAGGGGCAGTTTCCTGTGTCATAGCCTCTTCGGAGCTATTTCCAGCCGGATTTCTATCCCGGTCTTTCTACCTTTGCCTGCACAGACCATCTGACCGGACCTATGAGATACCTCCTTATTCTGTTCATGATGTTAACCGGTTTGCTCTCCTGCACTTCGCAGAGCAAACCGGCAACCTTCGATATCCCGGCTGCACCACAGACCGCTTTCGGGCAGCGCTTTCCTGGAGCAGCCGATATCGCCTGGCGGACCGAGGGCGAGCTTTTCGTAGTGAGTTTCGAGGTGAACGATTCCATGCATGAGGCCTGGATAGACAGCACGGGCAACTTCCTGCGGCTGCAATACGAGATCCCGGCAGCCACTCTGCCCGGCCCCGTCCAGGCAGCCATCTCCAGGGACTTCGGCGGGCATACCCTCGAAAATTCCTACCTACTGGACTATTCAGGCATACAGGCCTATCTCGTGACGCTCGTGAAGGACGGCGCCCGGACCGATACCGCATTCATGCCGGACGGCTCGCTTATCGAGTCAAAAAGCAAATGACGTACGCTTTATTTCTCCTCAGAAGCGGCGGCCTTCGAGATCCTCTATCCGCTCCCGGATATAAGCAGGTACAGGCGCCTTGGTGCCGGCCCTGAAATCAAAGCATACCACCACATCCTCGGCCTCGGCTGCCAGCCCTCCCTGCTCATCCAGGATACGGTGCCGGATCACCATACTGGTGGTACCGATCGAATACACGGAAGCAGCTACAACGATATTGCCGGGATAGAACAGCTGCTGCCTGAACTGGCAGGAGGTCGAGACCAGCATAGGCCCAAAACCGGTTTCACGGTAGAGATGTGTAAGACCGATCTGATCCCAGTAACGTACCCTGGAAGCCTGAATGTATTTGAAGTAAGCCACATTGTTGACATGACCGAAGAGATCCTGTTCGCTCCAGTCGATTCTCAGCTCGAGCCGTACGGCGGATTTTTCCATTTTTCTCCTATTTTTAGCTATCGGTACCAGGCAGCAATAATTCACGGCAAGATAGAGATCGCCGCCTGTCCGGGTATATTGCCGGAGCGAAAAAAAACCCGGCCTGACAGTGAACCATCAATTCCATCCCGAGATAAAACCATCCGTTTGAAATATCTGTCTCTCCTCCCCCTCCTGCTGATCATCCTGGCCGGTATGCCCCTGCAGGCACAACAGACCCGCACAGGCGAATGGACTGTATTCAACCCGTCGCCGGATACGCGTATCATGTATGTAAGCGATTCGGAAGGAGACGATGCCTTAGCCATTGCCTACAGCACGAGTGAGATCGGCGCAGACCCATTCGACCCGAGCGGCAGTATCCGGGCTTTCAGGACATTGCAGGCGGCAGCGGCGATGCTCAGGCCCGGGTATCCGGACTGGATACTGTTCAGGAAGGGCGAAGAGTGGTCGGATCAGTACTTCGGCAGCAGGCACCTCTCCGGCAGGAGTCCTGCAGAGCCTCTGCTCATCGGATCTTACGGCGACGGGACCGAACGGCCCCGCATATCGACCGGCAGGCAGGGCTTTGTCAACTTTACCGGCGCGCCGGCCAGCCATATCGCGATCACAGGCCTGGATATACGCCCGCATATCCGCAGCGGTACAGATGAACCGGTCGGTATCCGCAGCATCGATGCACCTTTTCATAACCTGTTGATCGAGGACTGTCATATCTCGGGTTACTTCCAGCACATGGCCGTACACCACCCGGTATCGGCCGATGTACCCTATTGCAGCAGGCTCACCGTGCGGCGCAGTGTGCTGGCGGACGCCTATGTGACCTCTCAGTCGCATGCCAATGCCTTTTTCATAGCCAATGTGGATACGATCCTGTTTGAAGACAACCTGCTGGACCACAATGGATGGAGCAGGACCGTACCCGGCAGCCAGCCAACGGGCTTCCGCCACAACTCTTACTTCCAGGTCAGTTGCCGGGCACTCACATTTACGGGCAATATCGTATCGCGTGCCGCAGCTACGGGAGGAGGACATCGATCCGGCGGCCGTATCATCGACAACCTGTACCTTTCGAACCCGCAGAACCTGCAGTTTGGCACACATGAGGAGACAATCGACTGGCCGGTCGAGGCAGTCACCGGGGAGATCGCCTACAACGTGATCCTGGACAGTCGTCCCGAGAGCTTCGAGCCGGGTAAGGGTATCCGTATCCAGCGAGCACGCAACGTATCCGTCCACCACAATATCGTCGCTCATTTCACCGCCGAAGGGGATTACAATGCAGGGATCCTGATCAACGAGACCGAGGGGGTGAGTATACGACACAACATCGTATACAAATGGGGCAATAACAGGCTACAGGGCCCGGCCCGGTCTGCCGGGATCACCATCGGCGCCTCGCTCATCGGGACGCAGGTCATCGACAGCAACGATATCCAGATGCTGAACCCCGGAGGTTTCTGTGTCACTACGTACAGCGGTCCCGATCGGGTCAGCTTCAACGCCAACCGCTACTATTCGCTCAATGCACCGGGCGACTGGTTTGAGCCGGCCGGCAGTTTTGCACAATGGGTCAGCCAGTCAGGTGAGACCAACGCCCTGGCAGAGGAAGCAAACTATGCCGATCCCGAGCGATCCCTCGCGTCCTACATGACATCGGTCGGAGAGACCGGTGACCTGGAGGATTTCATCGCGGTGCGCAGATCTATGTCCCGGAGCAGTTGGGATGACCGCTTTACCGCAGGAGCTGTAAACAACTATATACGTGCGGGCTTCGACGTACTGCCGCCTTCGGGCACTGCAGACCCGGATACGGATGGATATGCCGATCTGCGGCTCTACCCCAATCCAGTATCCGGGCAACTCCAGGTACACTGCCCTTGGCAGCCAGGCAGGTATAGGGTATACGCTGCAACCGGCTTCCTCCTCCGGTCCGGTCCGGCCGGTGCGACGCACACCTTTTCGCTGGACTGCTACGACCTACCGGCAGGTATTTACTTCCTGCAGGTTGACGGACGTCAGCCAGGCCATTACGCCATGAAGCGGTTCCTGCGGCTCTGAACAGCGGATAAGACGAGGTAACCGTTATTTCATCAACCGGGTTTTGTCCTTACGACGGTCAATCGCTATCTTCAGCACTAAAGAAGATGGCCGTGAACCTGTTACTGGAAAAATATGCCCGACTGCTGGTAGATTACTGTGTAGAACTCCAACCGGGAGACCGCGTGTATATCCGCAGTACGACGCTGGCAGAGCCCCTGGTGCGTGAAGTCTACAAAGCTGCTCTGCTCGCTGGGGCTGTACCGGAGGTAGCCCTCGACTTCCGGGAACAGGACCGCCTCCTGCTCCTGCACGGCAATGACGAACAGCTCGGCTATGTATCCGGTGGCTTCTCGGAGGCGATGGAGCAATTCCAGGCATATATCCTGATCCGTGCCCCATTCGACCTGCGCGAGACCGGCGGCATTGACCCGGCCCGGCTCAACCTGCGGCAACAGGCGCTTGCACCCGCTTCAAAAGCCTATTTTGAGCGCACAGCCACGCGTGCACTCAAGCGCACACTCTGCCAGTACCCGACAGAGGCCGCTGCCACGGAGGCCGGGATGACGCTCGGAGAGTACGAACAGTTTGTGTTTGACGCCTGCCGCCTCAACGAAGCAGATCCCAAAGCATCCTGGATGGCGTTGCGCGACGAGCAGCAGCGGATAGTCGACTACCTCAACAGTTGCCGTATGGTAAACTATAAAGGACCCGGCACAGATATCAGCTTCTCCACAGAGGGCCGGACCTGGATCAACTCGCACGGTACGACAAACATGCCTTCAGGCGAAGTCTATACTTCACCAGTAGAGACAAGCGTAGAAGGACAGGTTCACTTCAATTATCCCCTGATCTTCCGGGGGACAGAGATAAGAGGCATCCGGTTGCAGGTCCGGGGCGGCGAGATCATGTCCTGGAAGGCTGAGACAGGCGGAGAAGCGCTGGAAGCCCTCTTTGCCATACCAGGCGCCCGCAGATTTGGCGAGGCAGCGATCGGCACCAACACACGCATACAGCGATTTACCAAGAATATCCTCTTCGATGAGAAGATCGGAGGCACCATACACATGGCAGTAGGACAGTCTTACCTGCAGGCAGGCGGCCGCAACGAATCCGCCGTGCACCTGGATATGATCACCGATATGACGCAAGATGCCGCCATCTATGCCGATGGCAGGCTGATCTATGAAAACGGGAAGTTTCTCATATAATAACACCAAAGAAAGTCTGACATATGTCACAGCCGGAAAGCCTGCAGCAGCCGTCCCAATGCCTCAACTGCTCAGCAACCCTGGAAGGCCCTTATTGCTACCAATGCGGACAAAAACACAAACCGCACCGGGAAAGCTTCTGGCACATCTTTATCCACTTCACAGGTGATTTCCTGCACTTCGACTCCAAGGTGTTCCGCACTTTCCGGCCCCTGTTGTTCCGGCCCGGCCAGCTGGCCAGGGACTATGTAGAGGGCAAGAGGGTCAGATACCTGGATCCGATACGGATGTATGTCTTTCTCAGTATCGTTTTTTTCTTCCTGTTCTTCTGGAGCAACAAACAGGATACGCAACCGGCCGGAGAAACTATGACTGAAGTATCCACTGATTCACTCTCCTCAGGAGACAAGACAGATACACTCAGTTTGCCTCCGCTCTCCCGGTCGGACAGTACTTTGGCCGACAGCGTCGTTACACAGCATACCGTCGACACTTTGCTCAGGACGGCCCCGTGGGATTCACTGATTGCCGATACTTCGTCCCATCGGCAAGGGCCACAGACAGTCGCCGAATACCGTCGCCAGCAGGATAGCCTGCCGGCGGCCGAGCGCGACGGTATCATGCGGCGCAGTTTCCAGGAAAAAGTACTCAGGTTGCAGGATGCTGCGAATAAGGATAGTAGCGAAATGGTGGAGCGACTGAGCGAGACTTTTATGAAAAATCTGCCCAAGCTCCTTTTCCTTTTACTGCCCTTTATAGCCCTGATCCTCAAATTGCTCTATATCCGCCGCAGGGTTTATTACACGGACCATTTCTTCTTCATGGTCTTCTTCTACTGTTTCGTGTTCACCGTGTATTCGGTCACCATCCCACTGGATCATTGGCTGCGGCTCGGGCTGGGCAACTGGATGATATTGGGTTCAATGATATACCTATTGCTAGCGATGAAGCGATTCTACGGGCAGAGCTGGGCCCGCACGGTGGTCAAGATGTGCCTGCTTCTGATGATTTCCTTTGTGGTGCTGCTGGTCGCCGTGATCATCAATGCTGCCGTTTCGCTGCTTATGATCAACTAGTGCCGGGCCCGGCAGACCACGCAGACCCGGAAAAAGAAAGCCCGCGACCAGATCGGTCCGCGGGCTTGTGTTTCTTTATTCCTGTTTCGTAGTGGAGATCAGGCGGTAGCTTTCTTGCGCTTGGTCTTGAAGAGCTCCACTACATCTTTCTCCTTCATGAACTGCAACTCCACGAACTGTGCGGAAGCGAATTTCTTGATATCCTGGTAGTCACGGCCGCGCTTGTCCGTAAAGGTCCGGATCAGCTTCTTCACGTACGCATAGCAGAGCTCTTTGATATGCTGGTTGAACTGCTGGTTGGAGAAGATATCCATATAGATCACGAGGTACTTGTTCAGCTCGAAGTATTCGTGGTAATCTCCCGGCTCGATATTCTGCAGGAAGCGGCTGAAATAGCCCAGCACCATATTGCGCAGGCAGTCGCTGAACAAGGACATACCCTCGTACATGCCATATATTTCGCGGACTTTCTCGATCACGTCGTCATGTATATAGCCTTTGGAGGCCAGCTCGGAAGCTACGGTGTAGTAGCGCGTGAGATCGTCATCCGCCTTGGCAAAGTCCACCAGTGAAGCCACCCGCTTGTCGGATTCGCCCGTAAGTTTGAGCCTGGAATTGAAACGGTCGAGCAGGAAGGAGAAGTAGATCTCGTTGAAGTCATCCGCATCGCGGAGTTTGTTGAGGATCTTGCTCATCTTGTCCAGGTCGGTCTTCTTCATATCGAAGTAGTTGACCAGGAGGCCAAGGATCTCCGTGTGCTCACGTGTAAAGTGGAACTGCTCATCCTCCAGGTATGCGATCACCTCCGGGATGAAGTTCTGGTTGTATTCGTTGATCACTGCCCGCGCTTTCAGGAAAGCGGACATGGAGTGAAAGAGGAACTGCTGACTAGTCAGATCCGTCGGGAATTCCGTAGTGTGGTAGTTGAACTTGTCGAACTGCTGGCTGTAGAGCCGGTAGCCGGTGCGGCGCTCGTGCTCGTGCATGTATTTCTCCAGCTTCTGGGACATAAGAAACTGTGCGATCTTCTTGTTCTGTACGCGATCGACGAAGCCCGTGATCCAGATATCGCTGCTCAGTGCAAAACCGATCTGCACGGACTGGCCGATACGACGGCGCAGCGGCTCAAAGTTGGCCGACTCGCAGATGGCATGGAGCACTTTGCCGAAACGCTCCTGGGAGCGCGTGTACTTGATACGGTCATTGACCTCTCCGCGCAGGACATTGTAACCAAGCAGCCTGGGCAGGAACAACCCCTCAAACTCGTCCGACAGCATAGCATCTTCGAGCGCAAAGAGTTGCAGTGGTTCTGCCTGGGCGACTTCGTCGTATAGTGTCTCCAGCTCGGGCTCAAATTCTTCGGTCAGCGTCTTGTACAGCGCTTCGTCCTCCTCTTCCAGGTAAGCGGCCAGTGTATCTGACTCCTGGATAGCAGCAGCTATTTCCTTCAGCCTTTGCTGGTATAGTTTGTTGAGCAGTTTCATATGGACCCGTTGGTTTTGATGGGTATAGTAATGTGGAAACCTGGTAAGACCACAGGGGGCCTTACCAGGTTTTCCGGGATTATCCTAAGCAAATACAATGCCCGTCGCCGGACATTTATTGCACGATTAAGCTTCTTTCTCTTCCTCGCCTGCAGGTTCATCCGCAGGAGCAGGTTCTTCGGCAGCAGGTGCTTCTTCAGTCACCGGAGCTTCCTCAACCGCAGGAGCTTCTTCAGCCGCAGGAGCTGCAGGCTCTTCGGCCGTAGCTTCCGTAGTCTCTGCAACCTGTGTTTCTGCCACCTCTTCTACCACTACTGCGGTCGTCTCCTCTGCTGCTTCCGCTACGGGAGCTTCCTCTTCTACTACCGGAGCAGGCGCTACGATCTTCTTCTCCTCACCGGATACCGCTTTGTGGAAAGCTGCCTTTTCCGCCTTCGTCTGCTCGAAACGCTGAGCTACGCGGGCTTCTTTCGTTGTCAGCCACTCGTTCCATTTGGCATCTGCAGCTTCCTGCGTGAGTACGCCTTTTTTCACACCTCTCATGAGGTGCTTTTTGTACATCACACCCTTGAACTTCAGGATCGCACGCACCGTATCTGTCGGTTGAGCGCCCTTTTGCAACCAGTCATAAGCTTTGTCGCGATCGATCTCGATCGTAGCCGGCTTGGTCATTGGATTGTAGAAACCCAGTCTTTCGATGAATTTACCATCCCTGGGTGAACGTGCATCCGCTATTACGATCTGGTAATACGGTTGTTTTTTGCGCCCTTTGCGCTGTAGTCTGATTTTTACGGCCATGACAGGCTGTGTTTAGATTAGGGGTTTAACCATACCTGCTTACTCCCTTCAAGGAACGACAGGTCATTTATTCGGAGCGCAAAGATACACATTCCTTTGAAAAAGCAATACCCCTTTCACAGGCATTTTTCCCGCTGGTGCAGCACACACCGCACACCGTTTACACACAGGTGGAAAACCAGCAACAATACAAATACGACGGAAGCCCGGCAGCAAGCCCGAAAATCAGGTATTTCTTCTTTGAAAAACCACGTATTTGTACGCGTACGTTCCTCCGCCTTGCGCCGATATATTTGTACTGCCGGTATAACAGAGACTGCGACCACAGTAAACCAAAGTCTTCAGCCACCGGCTAGTCTTAAGACCGAATACCCGGCAGCAGATTTATTCCTGGCACGATCCCGATATGCAATCACAGGTCAACAACAGGGACTGACCATCCCAAGTGACAAAACAAAACGAAAAACCTGGACAGTGGAGCCAGCTCCCACTTAAAAAAACGGGGCGCAACCGAAAAGCCTTATGAGTAGGAACCTTAAAACCAGCAAACAATGGGATACCCTTTAGTCAACGTCACCAACAGTACTTCCAGCCCTGTAAGCGGCACGGTAGAGTACGCATCTATCTTCTGCAGCAACGATAGCTACAATGCTGCACCCAACGGCGGCACATGGACTGCCTCATCACGCGGCGTATGCCTCGTCACCAAGGTCACAGCCAATGTGCACCTGCCTGACGGACGAGTGATAGCAGCCACTCCTTACGACTCTTCCGGCACTTCCTACAGCACATTCGCCGTGATACAGCAGGGCGTCAACTACGCCGTGACACGTGTAGTCAACCTGGTGGACAGCTCAGGAGAGCTCCTCTACGCCGAGCCGACCGAGCAACAGAAGTAAAAAAATGATCTTGAGAGCATTATCTTATGACAGGCGCCTCCGAAAGCGAGGGCGCCTGTCTTGTTTTGTATACCGGCGATGCACGCAGACAACAGCCCCGCCGGAATAACCACCCCGCCCCGGAAAGGCAAAAGGCGGCGATATCCTATATTTAGGCATCCTTGTGACAAAAAGAACCAGGCATGCAGACAACAAAACCGGCATCCCCTACTGCCGCACTGGGCAAATGGGTATACGTCCAGCGAAGGAGACATAAGCTGACACGCGCTGTACTATGCGAAAAAACGGGCGTTGGACCGCGTTTTATTCGTGAACTGGAAATGGGTAAACCCACTGTCCGCCTGGACAAGGTCTGCCAGGTGCTGCATTTCTTCGGGCACGAGCTGGCCGCCGTTCCGCTGAATCCCAGGGAGAGCCGTGAAATGAACGGTAATAGTTACGGCTACTGATATACCCGCTCTGCAACACATCACATACCTGGTAGCACTACCTATAAGTCTCCCGACCTCAGGCCGTCGCCCGTAGGTGCAGAAGGCTCCCTGCGTTTCAGGATCAGCGAGCTCACCAGCGCTACGACAAGCCCGATCGGCAGTACTTCAAAATAGGTAACCAGGATCACAAAGACCGGGCTCTTGTAGAGTTCGCTGAACTCCGCCATCTCTTTGGTCTTTTGCGCAAGCTCAGCCGGTGTAGCACCGTTCCTGGTCGCATCAGCCAGCACATGCAGTGTATACTGGTCCATGAAGTCCGGGACAAACAGGTAAAAGTAGAAAAGCCAGAACACCACGTAGATCGTAGATCCCACCAGCGCGATCAGTGCACCTGTACCGAATGCCTTACCCAGGGAGATCACCCCGTTGAGTTCCTTGTTCCTGTAATTGCGGACCCCGACAAAGATCAGTGAGAAGACCAGGACCATCGCAGCATAGCCCAGGACGTCATTGGTCTCGAAGCCCGGCTCCGAGTACAGGCGACCGACCATATAGAGGATATTGGTGACGAATATCACTCCGATGATGGAGCCGAAGATCAATGCATTCTTTTTCATAGGATAGCAGATTTTTGATGTAATGGCCCAAAACTAAGCTCCTGCACCCTACCCTGCATCCTACTTTGGTGCGATACCGGCAGGACCGAGCCATTTTCATACTAAAGTACCATAGATCGCTACGGTATGATCCTCAGCCGTTTGGCTTTCTCTATAGCCTGGGTCCTGCTGCGCACCTCCATTTTGACAAAGAGATTCGATGCGTGGGTCTTGACCGTACTGACGGACAGGAACAGGGAGGCGGCGATCTCCGTATTGCTGCTGCCTGCTGCCATGAGCTGCAGCACTTCGTACTCCCTGGCTGTGAGCGACAGCGTATCAAGTGCAGCCTGATCTATGCCTGGCTGTTCAGGTACAGGTACGAATACCTCCTTTTCTACGAAGACCGTCTCTATACGTGGCTTCGATAGCTGTGAGGCGACCCAGACACCTATGGCTGTGAAGAATACGGCTATCATGCCGATATAGATATCCAGTGCATTGTCTACGATGAGGAAGCGCCACTGCAGCCATTTCAGCAAGAAGACCAGGGCTGCCATGAGCAGCCCGTAGACCATGAAGTACCGGGTACGAAAGAAAATATGCTTGATGGCGGTCATTATCCTGTTGTCACTATCCGCGTACCGACGTCAAAGCCTGCCGGGCAGACGGCCATATCATCCGGCATCACGGATCCGTAGGATGCGAATTTCCGGGTTTCGGACGAGAAGACCTTGTTCACTGCCGGGATTTTTACTGTTCCGGTCACAGAACACGGGATACATCCACCTTCGACAGCCCGGAATAGCCTGCGGTGGCTGCAACTTCAGCGGCAGAATGCCTGGAAAAAAGCGAAAATTTGGTTATCTTACTTAGACAGGCCCTTCTGAACTCAAGGAGGAATCTCAGGCTATTTTGCGCCTCAGCTTACTCGCCGGGTCTTGCCAGGTCAAAATACTCGTTGATCGTTTGGTCGAGCCTTCGGGCGATCAGGTTGAAGTTGTCATTGCCGGGCTTCAGATCGACGAATTTATCGGTTATCCTGTTCCTCCTGTACAGGATAAATGTATTACCGACCGCCGGGTTGATTTTATTCAGGTCAACCTCCGAGCCTGTATCGGAAAACGACGGCACGAATGTCAGCGCTACTTTTCCGAGGTTCAGCTCCTGCCCCAGGCGCTCCAGTTCGGCTCCGGTCGCTTCATTTTCGTATTCCCGTTCATGGCCATACACAAAACAGACTTTCAGGTATTTCTCTCGTCGCCTGCTCTCAGCCTCCAGGAATCTGAGCCACTCTTTTATTTCCGTCCAGTCCGGGTGATTGCCTACAAAATAGAGTACTCCATGGTACCAGCCGTACTTACAGACCGGGCAGGTTCTTTTGCCCTTATCCGGGCCCCATGCATGATACGGTGTGAACGAAAGGACATCCTCCCCGACTTCGCGGCCCGAATCCGGTCCTCTCACGGCTTCTCCCGGATAGCCGGGGATATGGAGCCCCAGGATGATATCGCGTTCCCCGATGTAGAGCCCGTCTCTGCCGACCATCCTCAGCACACCGCTACCACAACGGTTTTCCATTTTCTTTCGCCGGGCCGAAGTCAGCAACCTATCGTCATCAAAGACAAAGTCGTCTATGTAGTATTCGTTGATATCGTTGGGCTCTTTGACCGTAGCATGGACGTGTGCCGGTTCATCACCGGACGGGTATACGCCGGGCATTACCGTATAAATTCGGTACCGGCCAGCCGCATCGGTCCTGACCCAGCCGCGGATATATCCATGTGTCCGGCCGGCAGCATCGGGTGACATGCTTCGCTCCTCTCCGGGCCCGTGCACATACCTGCCGGATATATCGGTATGATAGTAATACAGGATGACACCGGGAGCCGGTGTTTGTCCGTCCCGCCGGTACACGACCCCTGTCAACAGGATCTTCTGCCCCTCCTGCTTCCAGCCTGCACTGGTATCTACCGGGCCAATATGTTCCGGCATCCCCTGGTAGATAAATTCCCTGTTTTCAAACGGGCCTCCGACCGGCATGTCGTTTCCGGTCTTGTCCAACTGCCGGCGCTGAATGTTCTCTTTTGTCTGCCCGCCACAGCTTGACATCAACAGCGACAAAAAGACAACCTGCAAAAGTCCACGATGTATCATGAGTATGTTTTCCTGCAAACCTAGCTGCGGGAACGCCCGGTCACAAATGAAACCGGGTAAGCCGGGTACAATCTGTGGTGACCCGCAAGATCAGGACAGACCTGCTTTCATCCGGAAGGCGGATGCATAGCTCCTGCTGACCCTCAGCTCCGAACCGTCCTTCATCACCAGGTCATAGTCACCGTTGCTCCGGGACTTATACGAAGCGAGATAAGCCATATTCACGATCGTGGACTTGTGTACCCGCACGAACCTGTCCGCATCCAATCGCTCCGCAACAGACTTCAGCGAAGCGCTGTAGAGGTATCTCCTCTCCTTGTGGTGCAGGTTGACATAGGGATAGTTGGCCGATATATAAATGATGTCGGCGGTATCCAGGACCAGCCGCCTGCCTGCCTCACTGACGACCAAAGACCGCGCCACAGGAACAGTGGCTTCCGTATCGCCTCCGTCCTGTTGTTTACCGGCCGCGATGGCTTTGAATGCAAGGCAAAAAGCCACGGGTACGACATATAAGATGGCCAGGTGGACCAGGTGCGCCGTCAGGCCGTAGTTGAATGTCTGCCTGTAGCCGAAAGTGTGGTGATAAAACAGCTCCGATACCAGCCAGACCAGGGCCGGGTAGGCCAGCAGGTGCAGTACAACCGGCAGGATCGCTACGGCCAGGCAGGAGAATATACCTGCAGACCGCTTCAACAGATAAAACTGCCCGGCGAGCAAGGGGGCGGCCAGCCACCAGACGGAGGAAAACAAAAAAGACTCCGACAGGTAAAAACCGCTCCCGTTGAACACGGCCTCCAGCTTGTCCAGCGCCATTGTGACGGCTACCAGCAAAAAAACAGCCCCCGCTATGAAAAGAGCCTTTCTTTTTCTGACGATGTCTGCCACATGTATCGCTCCTGTATGCATCTTTATATAGTGTTTGCCAGCGCCGGGCTGCCCGCAATGGATGACCAGGCCTGAAAACCCGTTGCGGCACAGCTGCACGATCTCCCGGATAACGCACTGACTGAATATTCTGATATAACCCGGATAAATGAATCAAGCATGAACTTCAGCATCCAACCCGTGCTCGAAACCGAACATACTATCCTGTTTCCATTGCAGGAAGACGATTTCGACGCTTTGTATGCCGTAGCGTCGGATCCGGGTATCTGGGAACAACACCCCAACAAGGACAGGTGGCGGGAAGAAGTCTTCCGTACTTTCTTTGCCGGCGCCATGCTGAGCCAGGGAGCTTTCCGTATCACGGACAAATCCACTAGCCAGGCCATCGGCAGCACCCGCTACTACGATTACAACGAAGCGGAAAACAGCATTCTGATCGGTTATACTTTTTATGCAAGGGCCTGCTGGGGCACAGGGATCAACCGCGCCGTCAAGACCGTGATGCTGGACTATATCTTCCGGTTCGTACAAAAGGTCTGCTTTCATATCGGGTCGGCCAATCTACGTTCCCAGGTCGCTATCCAGCGGCTGGGAGCCAGGAAGACAGGTGAAGACGAGATTGCCTACTTTGGCGAATCCCCCAAAACGAATTTTATCTATGCCATTCACAGGGAGGATTGGCTGGCGGGCCGGTCGCCGACTTCGCTACCCTCCGGTGAATGACCACGGAACCCATCGCCTCACTCAAATACCGCTACCATGGATCTGCATAGTTATCTAAATCTCTTTCACGAAATCGACAGGCAGGATTACCTGCTGCTGGAAGAGCGCCTGAAGACCAGGAGAGCAGGCAGACAAGAACATCTCGTCGTACCCGGACAGGTACAGCGGGAGGCTTATTTCGTCCGCAGCGGTATCCAGATGTCCTACTTCGACACCGATACGCACAGTCATGTGATCGCATTCACGTATGCGCCCAATCTCTGCGCCATCCCGAGTTCCTTCTCTTTCCAGCAGCCATCGGAATATTATCTCACCTGCCTGACCGACAGCGAACTGGACTATATCTCCTATGCCGATCTGCAGGAGCTCTTCGAGCAGTCGCAGCAGATAGAGCGACTGTTCCGCCGTTTTGCGGAGGCTGTCCTCACCGGCATGATCAGCAGGCATATCGAGCTACATAGCCTGAGTATGGAAGAGCGGTACAAGGCTTTCTGCCGACGTAGCCCACACCTGTTGGGGCTCGTACCGCACAAGTACCTGGCCTCCTACCTCGGGATCGACCCGACCAATTTCAGCAAACTCTTCAACCGGGTGAAGTTCTGATCTTGGTGCAGACCATCATTTGTGCGGCAGCTCCGGCCGAGATTTGTGGCAAAAAGCACCATGAAAAAAGAATGGCCTGACAGATCGGAATACCCCTTTGCCCCTCATTACTGCAACATCGGCGGACATCGCATGCACTATATCGACGAGGGAAAGGGGCCCGTTCTGCTCTTCGTACACGGTACACCGTCCTGGAGCTTTGACTTCCGACACCTGGTCATGGCGCTGCGGTCGCACTACCGATGCATAGCGCCGGACCTGGTGGGGTTTGGCCTGTCAGACAAGCCCGCTGATTACGACTATTCACCGCAACAGCATAGTCGCAACCTGGACCTGCTTATCGACCAGTTGAAACTGGAACATATCACCCTGATCGTACATGACTTTGGAGGTCCCATCGGCCTGCAGGCGACGATCAGGCGACCCGTGCTCTTCGACCGGCTGGTCATCCTCAACTCCTGGCTCTGGGACAACAGCGATGATCCTGCGTTCATCCGGCTGCGCCGTATACTCAACAGCCCGCTGACGCCGCTGCTGTACCGTTACCTCAACTTTTCACCGAGGTTCCTGCTGCCTGCGTCCTTTGGCGACCGCAAACTGCCCCGTCGGCTGCTGAGCCAGTACACCGGCGCCTTCCCATCACCCGGCCAGCGTTATGGCCCGCTGGCATTTGCCCGCTCGTTGGTCCGCGACCAGCCCTGGTTCGGCTCGCTCTGGGATGCACGTGCGGTACTGCTGGACAAACCTACACTGATCATCTGGGGCATGAAAGATCCGATCCTGCCGGGCCACCACCTCGACAGGTTCAAGGCAGGCTTCCCGGATGCAAGTGTGGTCCGCCTGGATACCTGCGGGCATTTTCCGCAAGAGGAAGGGCCGGAAGCCGTCCTTGAGGCGCTGACGAACTGGTTGGCAGATACAAGACAACATTGACTCTGCCGATGAGAAAATAAAGAGTTGAGCTCTTACTTGCCGCGTGCCCCCTATCAATCCTCCCGGCTGCCGTCATCGGCCATCCGCACCAGCTTCGGGGAGAACTGCGCCACGATATCCACCAGGTCCGTCTGGGCGGCCATCACAGCGTGGATATCCTTGTAGGCCATCGGCGCTTCGTCCCGGCCTGCACCGAGCAATACCACACCGGCCTCGTCCAGGGCCTTTTGCATATCCGTGGGGGATATCGTCTTGACAGCCTGTGTCCGGCTCATCTGTCGTCCGGCCCCGTGCGAGGCCGAGTTGATCGAAGACGCGGCCCCCTTGCCCCTCACCAGGAATCCGGGCGCTGTCATCGAGCCCGGTATGATCCCGAGCACCCCTTCGGAGGCGGGCGTCGCGCCCTTGCGGTGTACGACCACGTCGTGACCGTTCCAGGTCTCCTTCCAGGCAAAATTGTGGTGGTTCTCTACCCGGGCCAGCATCCGTGCGCCCAGCGCTTCCGCCATTTTCCTATGGATGATCTCGTGACAGGCTGAGGCATAGTCTCCGGCCAGGTTCATCGCCTGCCAGTAGGCATGGCCCTCTTGCGAGTCCAGCGAGAGGTAAGCCAGGTCCCTGGCGCGCTGCGGCAGCCTGCAAAGCTCCTTCGCCAGCCGGGTATAGTGCCCTGCGATCGTAGCGCCCAGCCCACGCGAGCCGGAGTGTGAGAGCAGCGCCAGGTACCGGCCTGCGGAAATGCCCAGTTGCGGATCGTCCTCCGGAAAATCCAGGCAGCCGAATTCGGCGAAATGGTTGCCGCCGCCCGAAGTACCCAGTTGGGACCAGGCCTTGTCCTTGAGCTTGCCCACAAACCCGTCCTCTTTGAACAACGGATTGTCCAGCACGGCATGTTGCGCCCGGTCCCTGCCGGTGAACCCGTTGCCTGCACCGAACATTGTCTGTTTCATGAGAGCAACACTGTACAGGTCCTGGTGCGCATCGAAGTGTGCCACCGGAATATCGTAGACCGACAGGGCCATCCGGCAGCCGATATCCACACCTACGCCATAGGGGATTACCGAATTGTCCGCAGCCAGCACACCGCCGATGGGCAGACCGTATCCCTGGTGGGCATCCGGCATCAGCGCGCCTCCTACCGCTACCGGCAGTTGCATGGCGATGTCCATCTGCCTGCGCGCCCCCTCTTCGATCTGCGCCGCTCCGTAGACCTGGTAGCTGTCCGGTTGCTCTCTCAGTGATATGACCGGCTCCGCTTCGCGACTCTTGCCTTCCAGCATGGCTGCTGCCAACGACCCGAATGCCTTGTCTCCTCTGTACCCTGCAGGGTCTTTCAGCACGGCCGCATAGTGGCGGAGCATTTCCTGCCGGGTATAGCCCAGCCTTTTCTTGTTGATCTTCAGCGCTATGCCGAGCAGTTCGTTTTCGGGGTAGCCTAGCGCCAGCAGATCGTTTCCGTTTATCTGTTGCGACATGATCGTTTTTCTAAAGGATGTATCCGGATACGATAAGCTGTATCCATTCCTGCCTTCTCTGTGAGACAAAGATGTGGTTTATGTCTTCAACGTGGATAAACCGTTCTGCGGTACAAGTTGCTTATTCCCTCTTATCGTGTCGGCAAGCACCCTCATTGACAAAATGAATATAAATATATGCAAAATATCCAAATTGGCTGGTGTATTTTTTCCAACAAGGGGCCAGATTGCGTAGTTCTACGGTATTTTCTACAGTCCCCTGTTGCTACATTTGTTTTCATGCCATCTCCTGTTTGATTGCATAAATTCCAATCGTTTTAAATTTCGATTACTACCCGAAAAACAAGCTTGTCTCTGCCTGCAACAGTTATGAAAATTCTCCATACAGCCGACTGGCATCTGGGCCAGTTCTTCCACGACTACGACCGTACTTATGAACTATTCTAAGAGAGCTTACTAAACTGGAAATACACAGTTGCAGTCGGTGCAATTTCGGCCACTACAAATAGAAGAATTCAACAATCATATAATGTATATATCGAAACTTTCAATCCGGAACTTTAGAAACTTCAGGAGTACATCACTGAGCTTTCAAAAAGGAGTTAATACCATTATCGGAGAAAATGGTTCTGGGAAAACAAATATCTTATATGCCCTCAGGCTTCTGATAGATGAGAGCCTTCCCAGAAGCATCCGCTTTTTTGAATCTGACTTCAATAGAACCTTGGGAAGCTGGAGGGGACACTGGATAATCATACAAATAGAATTTTCTGAACTGGATGTAAGCGAAGAAGCCCAAGCAATTGCAATGCATACGGTTGGAGAAATGGATGATTTTGATGGAACAACTGGCACGTATTCACTTATATTCAGACCCCGTGAAAACAAAAGAAGGGAGCTCTTCGAGAGCTCATTATCGGACGAATTACAAAATGTATTGGATTCTATAACACTAAATGACTATGAATTAACTTATCGAGGAAGGGGAAATATCGACTTTTCAACCGAAGATAACTATCGCAATTGGGTAGGTGATTTTGAAAATGGAATCTTCCCTGACCCCGATGAGAGACGGGAGGATGTTTATGGAACAAGACTTCAGGGCTTCTCTATCCCCAGTGAGTTGTCCTGTACTTTCATAAAAGCACTCAGAGATGTTGAGGTTGACCTTCGATCCTACAAAGACAACCCCTTACTCAGCTTACTTAGAGGGAAAGAAAAAAGTATAGAGATAGCGAAGAGAGAGAGTATAGAAGATAAGGTGAATGAATTGAATGAAGAAATCAGTGGTTTGGATGAAGTAAAAGATGTTTCGACCGGCATTTCCAAAAGTGTGAAACAGGCTGTTGGTGAAACATATGCTCCAAATATTGAGATAAAGTCAGAAGTCCCTTCTGAGATAGAAAAACTATTGCAGTCGCTAAAACTGTGGGTCGGAGACCCAGACGAGCCTGATTACAAGGGGCGTATCTGGGAGTTGAGTCTCGGAGGTGCAAACCTTATATATCTGTCATTAAAGCTATTAGAATACGAGAAAGTAAAATCACAAAATAAAATAGCCAACTTTTTATTGATTGAAGAGCCAGAGGCACATATCCATACCCACATTCAGAAGACTCTTTTTCAGAAGCTACCCAATTATAACACACAAGTCATCATCACAACTCATTCCACACACATCTCATCTGTAAGCAAGATTAGTTCATTAAATATATTAAGCCGCTCTAACAAAGAAGCCTTAGTTTTTAACCCTTCCGCCGGACTGGATTCGTCGCAAGTACAAGCTTTAGAGAGGTATCTAGATGCCGTGCGGACAAACCTCCTTTTTGCAAAAGGTGTAGCGTTAGTAGAAGGAGATGCTGAACTGATATTGATTCCTTCTCTGTTCAAAAAAGTGTTTGGAGTTTCTCTCGATGAGATCGGAGTCAGTCTGATTAATATAGGCAGTACCGGCTTTCAAAATATTGCTGTCCTTTTTCATGAGGATCGAGTAAAGAAAAACTGTGCTATTATTACAGATCTGGATAAATCTATTGTTGACCTTCCGCAAGATGAAGCCGAAGATACCCCTGAGCAACGGGCTTTCAGGAATTCTGAAAAGTCCGGAGCAGAAAGAAAAGAAAGACTAGCTACCTTTTCTCAAGACAATGATTGGGTTAAGGCATTTTATGGTGAACACACTTTCGAAGTTGAGTTTGTAAAGTCAGGCAATTCGCAGGAAATAATAAATCTTATAAACAAACAATATACTCGCCAAGCACACAAGAACGAAATCAGCGAGAAACTAGACAATACGTCCATCGCAATTTTTGGAACAGAGACACTGAGACTTGCAGAAAAATTCGGAAAAGGATGGTTTGCATTGTTACTTGAAAAAGAAGTAGACCACTTGACATATATTCCGGAATACATTCTCAGTGCTATCGCCTTTGCATGTCCACATATAAGCCAACAGACGATTAAGAATATTGCACTATATAGACTTTCCTCACTCCGAGATATTTATTTCGAAGATGATGAAACGAACTATAGAGAGTTACTTGAACTCTTTGAAAGGTTTGATACAATTGAAGATGCCATCAATCTTTTTAAAACGCAGCTTCCTTACGACCAGTTAACTGCTTTCTTAAACTATCTGTAAGCACGTGTTGGAAGGATTAAATGAACAACAGAAAGCAGCTGTGCTGGAGCAGGGACACATCTTGCTTACCGCCTGTCCTGGAAGTGGGAAAACCCGCGTTCTCGCCTATAAAATCGCACATGAGCTTACCAAGATAAGAGATTCAAAGAAGAGAATTGTTGCTCTTACATTTACTAACAGGGCTGCAGAAGAAATTAAGAAGAGACTGATTTACTTGGATGTTGACCTACCTAAACTTTGGGCAGGCACTATTCATTCATTTTGTCTGGAATGGATTTTAAGACCTTACTCCTTATATCTAGATGAGCTGAAAGATGGTTTTGTAATAGCTGATGAATACAAATCTGAAGAGTTAGTTTCTAGACTTAAGAAAGAATATGGGTTTAAATGGTGGGAAAGAATAACAACTCAAAGAAATGCCGATGGAACCTTTACTGAGCCAAAACCCCAATATGCTGATCTGCTAAAATGTTATACTCAATTATTAGAAGATGAGAAACTGATTGACTTTGACTTAGTGCTCTATTATGCATATAAACTGCTTGACACTTACCCTAAGATAGGAAAAACCCTCAACAATCTGTTTCATTTGATGTGTGTTGATGAATATCAAGACACTCAAGAACTGCAATATGCTATCCTTTCAAAAATGTTTGCTATCGATAATAGCAGAACATTACTGTTCATGGTAGGAGATAAGGACCAGGCAATTTATGGTTCTCTAGGAGGCGTCGCAAAGTCACTTGAAGAAGTGAAACTGCAATTTGGGAATATAAATATAAAGGAAATGGAGCTTTCTGGAAACTACCGAAGCTCTCAACGTGTGATTGACTATTATAGGAACTATCAAAGCACCGACATTGATATTCAATCATTATGTGACCATGCTGGAGAGCATGGTCTAATTACGTTAAATAATGATGTCCACAGAGACCATCTGGCAGAACATATTTCGGAGATTATCCGGAGAAATATAGAGAGTGGAATTCCAGAACACGAAATCTGTGTATTGGCCCCACAATGGCGATTGGTAATTCCTATGGGAAGAAAGCTAAAGGCAATATTACCAAACGTAAATTTTGATGCGGTAGGTCTTTCTCCTTTATTCAGGAACAAAGAGAATACCTGGTTTAAGTTTGCACGACTTTTTTTAGTACACTCCTCCCCTAAAACATACTTGATACGAAGTCGGTGGGCAATAGAACTTATTGACGAATTTGAACAATTGGGTATTGACGTATTCCCCAATGTTGAACAAAAGTCAAAAAGCCTATTACGACTAATCAATTCGATAACGTCAGACGAAGATGATGGCTTAGCGTATCTAGATGAATGTTTCAAATCATTGTTGCATGCATTAGACCTTATTCTTGAAGAATACGTTGCCCTTAAACAACACTGGGAGTTCTTTTTTGAGGGTTCGAGAAAAAGGATGGCTGATATGGAGCTAGACTATGCTAAGGATATTACAAGCTTCCGACGGTTATTTAATCATAATACAGGAGTTGTGGTCAATACATGTCACGGCATTAAAGGAGAAGAGTTTCAAACCGTAATAGCATTTGGATTGCTGCATGGATACATTCCTAACTGGAATGAAATCGATGGGGAAAACTCATCAAGAAGGTTGTTATATGTTATATGCTCAAGATCAAAAAAGTACTTACATCTTATTGCAGAGAATGGGCGAATAACGAATAAAGGCAATCCTTACTCCATAACAGAACACCTGAGAAATACAAATTTTCCTTATGATTGATTTTTGATTATTTTTGAAAATTAATTCAATTATATAATCTATAGTGTTAATTTATCGATACTTAAATACCTCTTATTTTAGAATTAAAATCAATCCAAAATGCGCGAAGTCGCTCCCGCCATCACCACAACCGTCCCCCTCACCCTACGCATCCTGCCGGCCGTCAACTTTGCCCTGCAGCAGAACGATGTGGCCGTCATCCGGGAGCTGGTCGTCACCAATACCTCCGGGAGCGACTGGCAGCAAGTCACCGTAGAGATCACGTCAGAGCCGGACTGCACCCTGCCCTGGAAGCAGACCCTGGAATCCCTGCAGGCAGGAGAAAGCCGCGACCTGCGCCTGTATCCCCTGCAGATCTCGTCCCGCTACCTGGCCGAGCTGACAGAGAAGATCACCGGCCACCTCACGGTCACCGTCTCCGCCGACGGAGCGGAAGTATACCGGACCCACTGCCCCATCGAGCTGCTGGCCTACGACCAGTGGAACGGCGTGGGCCTGCTACCCGAGATGCTGGCCGCCTTCATCACCCCCAATCACCCCGATATACCCGGCATCATCCGCAAGGCCGCCGATATACTCGGTCAGTGGACCGACAGTCCCTCCTTCGACGAATACCAGAGCCGCAACCCCAACCGTGTGCGCCAGCAGATGGCCGCCATATATGAAGCCATCGCCGGGCTCGGACTGGTCTACAGCTCCGTACCCGCCAGCTTCGAGGAGAGCGGGCAGCGCGTGCGGCTGGCCGATACGATCTTCGCCCACCGCCTGGCCAACTGCCTGGACATGTCGCTGCTCTACGCAGCCTGCCTCGAAGCAGTCGGCATCCACCCGCTCATACTCATCGTCAGGGGACATGCATTCGCCGGCGCATGGCTCGTGGACGAGTCTTTCCCCGACCCTGTCAACGACGATCCCTCTCTCATCACCAAGCGCACGGTACCCGGTATCAGCGAGATAGTAGTCGTCGAATCCACCTGTATGAACACAGGCAGCCGGGCCGTACCATTCGAAGAAGCCGTACAGCTCGCGGACCGAAAAATAACGGATACGGATACATTTGTGCTCTTCCTGGATGTGAAGCGGGCCAGGCACGGCAAGATCCGTCCGCTCCCCCTGCGCATAGCGACCGCAGGCGGCTGGGAGATCAGGGAAGAGGTACAGACCGGTCGCGGACCCGCGCTGTCGCCTCAGGAAGTGGCCTACGGCGACCAACTGGAACAGGCGGCAGGCAGCGAGATCACCAAGCAGCAGCTATGGGAGCGCAAACTGCTGGACCTGAGTCTGCGCAATACCCTGCTCAATGTCCGCATGACCAGGAGCATGATCCAGTTCATGACGGCCCATCTCGGTCAGCTCGAAGATGCCCTGGCCGACGGCAAGGAGTTTGAAATACTACCACGCCCCGCTGACTGGGACGACGGTATGCGCGACGCCGGGCTGCACCGCGCCCTGCACCAGGCCGATCCCCTCGCCGAACTGGTCAATCACGAGCTCTCCCACCACCGCATACGCACCTACCTGGCCGATGCAGAGCTGCTGCCCGCACTGACCAATGTGTACCGCTCCTCCCGCGTCGCCATGGAAGAGAACGGCGCCAATACCCTCTACATAGGGCTCGGTATGCTCAGGTGGTATGAGACACCTGCGAGCGAACGCCCGCGGTTTGCCCCGATCCTGCTCCTGCCCGTAGAGATCATCCGTAAGTCCGCCCGCAAAGGATACGTGATCCGCAGCCGGGAAGAAGAGACCGTCATGAATATCACCCTCCTCGAAATGCTGCGCCAGGACTTCGGCATCTCCGCCACGGGGTTGAAGACCCTGCCCAGGGACGAGAGCGGGATCGATGTACGGAAGGTATTCAACAAGATCCGGCAGACCGTGATGGCCATGCCGCGATGGGATGTAGAAGAGCAGGCCATACTGGGCACATTCTCCTTCAGCAAGTTCATCCTCTGGAACGATATCCACAACAACGCGGACAAGCTGGCCAGGAACCCGGTCGTAGCCAGCCTCATGTCAGGCAAGCTGGAATGGCAGGCCCGGCAAAGCGCTACCGCCGAGGAGATCAAAGACGAACACCTGCACCCGGCGGGTATCGCCCTGCCGGTCAGCACGGACGCTTCGCAACTGCAGGCGATCTGGGCTTCCGGCCAGGACCAGAGCTTTGTACTGCACGGCCCGCCCGGTACGGGCAAATCACAGACCATCACCAATATCATCGCCAATACGCTCTACGCGGGCAAACGCGTACTGTTCGTAGCGGCCAAGAAAGCCGCCCTCGACGTGGTGGAAAGCCGGCTCGAATCGATCGGGCTGGGTCCCTTCTGCCTCGAACTGCACTCCAACAAGGCAAAAAAATCGGCCGTGCTGGAACAGTTGAAGGCAGCGACCGAAATAGCTTACCGCTCCTCCCCGGAAGGCTTTGAGCTGGAAGCCAACCGGTTGTTTGAACTGCGCAACGACCTGAATCGCTATGTAGAGGCGCTGCACAGGAAGCATCCGTCGGGCTACTCGCTGTACGATCTGTTCACAGCCTATAGCCAGCTCCCGAAGGGACTCGATCATGTACAACTCCCCGCCTCCTCGATCGCTGAACTGACGCCCGAACGGCTGGCCCGCTGGCAGGAGCTGGCCGAAGAAATGCAGACGATCGCGCTGGTGACTGGCTCTCCGCAGGAACATCCGCTGCGGCTCTTCGATACGATGCAGTATGCCCAGTCACTGAGGCAGGAAGTGGCAACCCTCATCGACCGATACCTCGACCTGCTCGCCCGGGCAGAGCGGCAAACTACAGAAGTCACCAGGCTGCTCCGGCTGGATACCGACGAAGCAATCGATGAGCGGGCAGTCCCCGAACTGGTCGCCCTGCTGCTGGCGCTACCGGATCTGCCGCCTTCACTCCTGCGCGCGGATACCCTGGAACAGACGCTGGGACAGGTAACCGAGATCGCCGCACATGGCCGCGAAAGAGACCGGCTGAAAAGTGATCTGCTGCAGGACTACCACAAGGAGATACTAGCTTATGCAGCCGTACAGGCCCACTCTGAATGGAACATAGCGGCCGACAAGTGGTTTCTCCCGAGATGGCTCCGGCAAAACAAACTGCTCAAGGATATCCGCCGGCACTCAAGGACGGGGAAGACTACCAAAGAGCAAGTGCCCGGCCTGTTGCAGTCGGTGGCCGGGTTCCAGGAAGAACAGGCCCGTATCGACCAGGCCTCCTGGCTGCCGGGCATACTGGGCTTTCTCTGGCGACAGGGCGATGCAGACTGGGATCTGGTCGCAGATGCCTGCGAAAAGACCATCGGGCTCAACAGATCAGCCGGCCGGATCAGCGGACCGGCAAAGCTCAAGGCGTGGCGTGACCGGATGGCAGACGAATGGTCCGAAGGCAGCAAAGCCTATCTCGCCGCCCACCGGCAAGACCTCGAAGCATACCTGCTGCTCCGCGAACAACTGGCTGCAACCGAAGCAGCGCTGCAAAACCTGCTGGGACTGGACGGCACAACGCTCACCTCGACGGATCGACCCGCCCGGGCCGCCGCTACAGTCCTCGCCGTGCAATGGCGTGCGCACCTCGACCGGCTGAGAGACTGGTGCACCTGGAAAAGCACCCGGAGCAGGCTCGTCGAGGCGGGGCTGGACCCACTGGTAATACCTTACGAAGAGGGCGTCATACAGCCGCAGCATATCGTACAGCAATACCGGAAAGGACTCTACCGGTCGGCCGCAGAGCATATCCTGCACGAGACGCCCGAGCTGGTTTCTTTCAGCAGCGATCTCTTCGACGAGCGGATCAGGCGGTTCCGGCGGCTCAAAGAACAATTCGAGGATCTGACCCGCAGGGAGCTGTACGCCCGGCTTGCCGCCAGGATACCCGACTTCACGCAGGAAGCTTCCCAGAGCTCGGAGATCGGTGTCCTCCAGCGTGCTATCCGCAACAACGGACGGGCCATGTCCATCAGGAAGCTCTTTGACCTGATCCCTCACCTGCTGCCCCGCCTGACACCCTGCATGCTCATGAGCCCCATATCGGTGGCACAGTATTTCGATGCGGATACTTCCATGTTCGACCTGGTGATCTTCGACGAGGCCTCCCAGTTGCCCACCTGCGAAGCAGTCGGCGCCATAGCCCGCGGCAAGCACCTCATCGTAGTGGGCGACCCCAAACAGATGCCGCCGACCAGTTTCTTCTCTACCAACCAGGTAGATGAAGAAAACATAGAAAAAGAAGACCTGGAGAGTATACTGGACGACTGCCTGGCCCTGTCCATGCCTTCGCGCTACCTCCTGTGGCACTACCGCAGCAAGCACGAAAGCCTCATCGCCTTCAGCAATGCCAACTACTACGACAACAAGCTGCTGACCTTCCCCTCCACGGACGATATCACCAGCAAGGTGACTTTCGTGCCGGTAGAGGGATTCTACGACAAGGGCAGGACCCGGCAAAACCCAGCCGAAGCAAAAGCTATCGCGGAAGAAGTCGCCCGCAGGCTCAGCGACCCGGTTCTGAGCCAAAGAAGCATCGGCATCGTCACCTTCAGTTCCGTGCAGCAGATCCTGGTAGAAGATACGCTAACGGAGCTCTTTGCCGCAGACCCCGGCCTGGAAAGCAAAGCCTACGACCGCGCAGAGCCTCTCTTCGTCAAAAACCTGGAGAATGTCCAGGGCGACGAGCGCGATGTCATATTGTTCTCCATAGGATATGGCCCGGACAAGACGGGCAAGGTAAGTATGAACTTCGGCCCGATCAACCGGGCCGGCGGGTGGCGACGCCTCAATGTAGCCGTATCGAGGGCCAGGTACGAGATGAAAGTATTCTCGACGCTGCATGCCGACCAGGTAGACCTCAACAGGACCTCTTCGGATGGGGTAGCCGGGCTCAAGGCCTTTCTCGCGTATGCGGAAAAAGGCAAGACGGCGTTACCCCTGCGGACGGCAGGCAGCAGTATATCCCGCCATACGCTCGAGGACGCCATAGCACAGGACATACGGGCGCGCGGATACGAGGTAGATACCCATATCGGCAGATCCGACTACAGGATAGATATCGCCGTGGTAGACAAGCGCGATCCATCCAGGTATATACTCGCCGTACTCACGGACGGGCTGAACTACCGCAATGCAGCTACCTCCAATGACCGGGAGATCGTCCAGGTCAATGCACTGCAGATGCTGGGCTGGAACATACACAGGGTCTGGTCCGCCGACTGGTGGGAAAGCCCCGGCAAAGTATTGGACGGGATACTGGCAGCTATCGGTAATGCCGAAAAAGCCGGGATAACCGAGAAAGCGCCGGAGCCGGCTCCTGAACAGACCCTGCAGCCGCAGCTTGCGCTGAATAGCCTCTCAACCACGGTCGAACCTGTAATAGCAGCTACCCGGCGACCGGAGAGACCGGGGCTGGCAGTACCTTACCAGTTGTGCCGGTTGGAGCCCGTGCCCGGTGCTTCGTCCGATGACTTCCTCCATTTCTCCAATCACCGCAAGGTGATGGAACAGATCGCCCAGGTACTGGCAACCGAGGCGCCGATCAGCAAGGACCTGCTTTCCAGGAGAGTCCTCTCGGCATGGGGTGCATCGAAGATCGGGACCAGGATCAGCGCTCACTTTGACGAGCTGTTCAAAGAGATGAAGCTGAAAAAAGTCAAACACGGCGAGCATATCTTCTTCTGGAACCAGGACCAGGATCCCAAAGATTACCAGGTCTACCGGATAGCCGGAACAGATACAGATAGAAGAGACGCCGATGATCTGCCGCCTGAAGAAGTAGCCGTGGCCGTAAAAGAGATACTGCGCAACCAGATCAGCCTGTCCCGGTCCGACCTGGTATCAGAAACGATGAAAGCGCTCGGGTACACGCGTACAGGCAGCATACGCCAACAGGCTGCCGAGCATGGCATCAAGTTGGCCGTCAAGCGTGGGTTTGCCCGGGCCTCCGGCGACAGGGTGACTTACACCGGCTGAAAAGGATCGGAAGGATAGTAAAACAGTCTTGCAGGGTAAGTATGCCTGGAACTAGGAATCCGTTCAGACCCTGCAGCCCAAAAGTCCAGAACCGGGGCTCGCAAATCCCGCAAAAAGTCCGTATCTTTTAAAGATAGGCTATACCCATACAGCTGACCCGCTATGCTAAATAGTGATACCTGCACTGCAGGATCACCACAGCTTCTTTGTCTACGGTATATACCAGCCTGTGTTCAAGGTTGATCCTCCGCAACCAAAAGCCCGAAAGATTCTCCGAAGCAACTCGGGCTTACCTGTACCTTCAAAGGGAGTACGCACGATCTCTTGGGGGCTATTGACCTTTTTCAGTATGGCTTCGTCTGTTTCTGCCCTATGCCTTCACCCCATTTATATTGCTCAACCGCCCTCTGCAGCCGCCTGGCATTTTTGGGTGACTTCATCAGGTGAAATGTTTCCATGAGGCTCTCATAGTCGGACTCCGAAAGCACGACGATGTTCTCTCCTCCCGTACGGGTGACATACAAAGGCGTATGGTGCTTAAACACCTTATCCAGGTATGCCTTCAGGTTCTGCCGGAAATCGGAATAAGCAACAATCATAACCATAAAGATTATTAAAAGTATCCAATTTGCACAATATTGGCTACGGATAAAAAACCTTCGCATTTCATGGCCCGCCACCAGGATCGCTTGCCGTCTATGAAGCGCCTGTCAAAAATGCCGCCCCTCATCCCTCCTCCGGATATAAATACACCGAAATAGCCGGATCACGCAGAGACGTGACACAAACCCAAAATATTTATTCCCATCCAACCCAAAGCTTAAAGATATTTCCCTATGTTTGGCTAACAGCTCCCCCTCGCTGGTTTGGATCCGGGTGATACCACCCACCCCTTTTGCCCTCCCCCTACAAGGCAATACATCGTCTTGCGCAATACTGCGGGTGCATCGTCGCACACCGGGACTGCCAGTTTTTTCCATGTGATGTCCGGTAAAAACCAATTTCATTCATACCCAATTAAATCACAGATCAATGGAAACAATTGAGTTTGGCCTCGCGCTCAAATACGACTCAGGGCGCTCGCCGGCGGTGGCGACCAACGGGACCGTAGTCGTAGAAGTACACAATTCGGAGGCATCGTCCGACATGTGGTATCATATCGGTACCATCCGGGAAGCTACTATCGAGTGGGGACCCAGTATCAAATACAGCAGCGGCTACAACCCTGCCGTAGCCGTGCGCAACGACGGCACCGTCATAGAAGTACACGAGACCAGCAATGTGCTCACCAACTCGATGTACTATAAGATCGGCAAGATCAACGGCAACAGGATCGACTGGTGGGGCAGCGACCAGAAGTACGACTCGGGCAGGCAACCCAGCATAGCGGTCAATGATAAGGGAGTCGTCGTCGAAGTGCACAAATCCCAGTCCTTCGACAAGCTCTACTATCGTGTCGGCCAGATCGAGGGCAACAAGATCTCCTGGGGCGACAGCCACCAGTACGACAGCGGCGTGACGCCCTCCGTCGCGATCAACAACAGCGGTCAGATAGTCGAAGTACACAAGTCGGAGTGGCGCGACAAACTGTTCTATCATACCGGTCTCATCAGCAGCGGCAGGAAGATCCAGTGGAGCGGCAGCCGCGAGTACCAGGATGGCGTCAGCCCCAGTGTCGGCCTGACTGCCGACGGCAGGGTAGTCGAAGTACACTCCTCCGAAGGCATTACCGGGCTGTGGCAGCTCAGCGGCGTACTCCACGGGGATACCATCACCTGGAGCGGCTCCTCCAACTTTGACTCCGGCGCTTCCCCGCGGGTAGCTGTCTCTTCCGACGGACGTGCTTCCGTACAGGTCCACCAGGGTGACTTCTACGGACTTTGGTACTCCAACAGCCGCCTCATGGATACGGCCAACTTCATGTCCAACCTATTGCCGGTCACAGGTTCACTTCCGCTCAGGAAGATGGTACTCCCGGCAGCCCATGATGCCGGTATGTACACCCACGGGATCAGCAGCCTGGGCAAGACACAGGACCTCAGCATCTACGGGCAGCTGAAGGCCGGGGTACGCTACTTTGACCTCCGCGTGGACGGGAACCTTAATATCTGCCACGGCCCCATAACCGGACCACCACTGGAAGATGTGGTCAACGATGTGCAGCGTTTTTACAACGAAGGCCATCACGAACTGGCGATCCTCAAGTTCTCACACTTTGACAACTTCAGCCAGGATGCCTATAGCCGCATGAGGCGAATGATCAGCAACTCCCTCGGCCAGTGGCTCTTCACCAATATGCCGGGAGGCATATCCAGGCTGGCAGACGTAACCATGTCTACTTATATCGGCAGCAAGGGCAGCATCCTGGTAGTCGTTGACGATAACTGGGCCATCGATTACCCACAGGCGGGCTTCTGGGTATACCGGGACTGGAACTCCGGCAACCCGAGGCAAGGGTCGCTCACCGTATTCGACCAGTATTCCAACACGACCAGCTATGAGGATATGAAAAAAGACCAGCTGCAGAAGCTGGCCGACTTCAATGGCAAGTGCAAAAATGACTCTTCCGTACCCTGCGACCTCTTCCTGCTCTCCTGGACACTCACCCCCATAACCGCCGTATGGCTCTATGCCAAAGAAGCCAACCGGCAACTCGGCGCAGTGATGTCCTTCCAGCAGCCCAACAAAGCCGGCTTTTTTGCCAACCTGCTGTATCTCGACTATGTACAGTATGCGCGGCCCACGTTTATAGCGGACATACTGACGAAGCGGTACAACCGCTCTTGACCCGTGTCCGGACCCGATAGGTGATCAGCGGAGGGCTTCACAGGAGGCCCTCCGCATTTGACACAGGCACGGCAGAGACCTGACCCGGATTTGCAGATCCCGCAAAAAGTCCGTATCTTTTAAAGATAGGGCATAGTGATCCGTCGCCACCCGATACCGCCGTATAGACCCTCACTGCGACAAAAGACGTTGCCACCCGCCAGAAAGTACCGCAGTTTACGCGTCTGATCAGTAACTTTAAAGGCCTGCGGTATGAAACCACCGGCACACATAGCTACGCATCAAGACGCTCCTCATGAAGAAAACCATCCTCGCCTTCCTGGCCATCCTGGCAGCGCTGCAACCCGCCTATCCCTGTTCGGCCATCGTGCTGAAAAACAACGGCCGTATCCTCCTGGCCAAGAATTTCGACTGGACCTATGGCGAAGGAATGATTGTCAAGAACCTCCGGGGCGCCCGGAAAAGAGCCTATTATACCCACGCAGGAGAACAAACCACATGGACCAGCAAATACGGCAGTATCACGTTCAACCAGAACGGGAAGGAAATGCCCTACGGCGGCATGAACGAAAATGGCCTGGTCGTCGAGATGCTGTGGATGGATCTGACCAGGTACAACATCAACGACGACAAACCCTACCTGAATGAACTGGAATGGATCCAGTACCAGCTCGACAACTTCAGTACAGTCCGAGAGATCGCTGACCACCTGGATCAGCTCAAGATCTATCCCATCAAGGGAAAGATCCACTATATCCTCACCGACACGACGGGTGAATCGCTGATCATCGAGTACCTGAACGGCAAACCCATCGCCTACCCGAAAGAAGCCCATACCTGCCAGGCCATTACGAATAACGCGGTCATTCATTCGGAGCCTTTCAAAAACCAGGTAAAGGGTATCCGCAAGAACAACACAGCACCTACCTACCGGTACTACAAGCTCGAGCAGGAGATCTCCGGTATCCGGGAACAAGAGAAGATCAACACCGCGTATGCCTTTGATATCCTGGAAAAAGTCGCCATCCCCAAAGGCGGCTTCCGGACGATGTGGAGCATTGTCTACGATGTTGCCGGCAAGCAAATTTCATTCTTCACGGAGACACATAGGAAAATCAAGACGATACGCCTGGCCGACCTTGATTTCAATGAAGGACTGTCCTGTTTTAGCTTGAACCAGGATACACATACCGACCTGGGTAACGAGCTGCTGGAAACCCTCACAGAATCGATCAACTACAACTGTCTTTCTCCTTCCCTGATCCACCTGGGCTTCGACGAGCTCCTAACAAGAGAGTTAAGCCACCGGCAATTTGCGGATGACAATAGCCGATCCAGTGCCTTCGCCAGCGGGTATTTTCACTTTGATATTTCCGCCCCGTTAGAAGAAGAGAAGCAGACAACATTTGTAGCGGTCATGGCCGGCGAACAGGATTTCCGGCGCAGGCAGGCCGTCGCAGGAGGGTATCTCTACGGCAGTGCTGGCAAGGGTACACTGAGCTTTCACATATATGGTCTGAAAAACGGCGCCTATTCGATGCTGGCATTCATTGACGCCAACAAAAACCGGCGGCCGGACTTCGGCAAAAAGGGCAAACCCGGTGAAAAGTACGCTACGTTTGCCGACAGGACTTTCTCAGGCCAGGGTGAGCTCAGTTTTTCAAACACTTCAGCGGTATTCGACCGGTCAAACGCCCGCGTCTTCGTTACCTGGAGGCAGTGACCCGGCCGGAGAAAAGACTCATTGGCTGGCTGATGCTTCAAAAAGAATTCGAAATCGAACCCGTAATCTTGCATCATGAAGATCCTGGTCATAGAGGACGAATATGAACTCGCGCAAAGCATCGCAGAATACCTCGCTGAGGAAAACTACCTGTGTGAGTTTGCCACTACCTTCCGGCAGGCGATGGACAAAATCGGGACCTATGGCTACGACTGTATCCTGCTGGATATCATGCTGCCTGATGGCGACGGCATGAGAATCCTGGAAGCGCTCAGGGACCAGGCCAAACAGGACGGGGTCATCATCATCTCTGCCAAAGACGCCCTGGACGACAAGATCAAAGGACTGCAGATCGGCGCGGACGACTACCTGACCAAACCTTTCCACCTGTCGGAGCTGGCAGCCAGGGTCTACTCCCTCATCCGCCGAAAACAGTTTGGCAACTCAAACATCGTCCGGCAGCACGAGTTACAGATCGACCTGCCCGCCCGTACAGTCCAGGTACATGGCGAACCCGTCTTCCTCACCAGGAAAGAGTTTGACCTCCTCCTCTACTTTATCGGGAACAAAAACCGCGTCATCTCTAAAAGCACCCTGGCGGAACACCTGTCCGGAGACCTGGCCGATATGCTGGACAACCATGACTTCGTATACGCCCACATAAAAAACCTGAAGAAAAAACTCGGCGACGCCGGCTGCGAAAATTACCTGAAGACCGTCTATGGCACCGGGTACAAATGGGAAGGATAACGGGCCGGTGAACAGCATACGCTGACGAACAAACCGATGCAAAGGAAGACCGGATGAAAAAACTGCTGACCAAGACACTGAGGGCATTTACGATCTATTCGCTCGCCGTGCTGGCGGCAAGCGTTCCGGCTTACTACTACCTGGTGGACAGCATCTGGCTGCGTGAACTGGATGAACACAATGAAATAATCGCCGACAGGATAGAAAACGAACTGAACAGGCTCCGGCTGACCGAGGCAGAGCTCGCCCGGAGCATTGAGCTGTGGAACAAGATACAGCCGGGGACCAACCTGGAGGCGGTCCGCCCGGCTGCACATCTGCCCGACAGCGTCTATACCATCATGAGGCCAAATCCCTATGCGGGTGACGATACCAAAGACCGTTTCAGGGGATTGTCAAAACTAATCCGGGTCAACGGGCATCCCTACAGGCTGACCGTAGAGACCAATGTGGAAGAGACCGAGGAGACCGTGCTGGCGATCGCAGCCATCACCTTCTTTTTCTTCCTGGTCCTGGTTGTCGGCTTTCTCATCCTCAACAGGCGATTGTCCGCACAACTATGGCGGCCGTTTCGCAGCACATTGGCCAGGTTGAAAGCCTTTCATCTGAACCAACAGGCCCCGGTGAGATTCGACCGGTCCGATACACTTGAATTTGAAGAACTGAATACAGCCCTGGACAAGTTGCTGGGGCACAGTATCTCCGTCTACAAAACACAGAAGGAGTTCACCGAAAATGCCTCGCATGAACTGCAGACCCCACTCGCCATTATCAAGAACAAGCTGGACCTGCTGCTGCAGAAAGAACCGCTGACCGGGCGACAGTACGAGATCATCGAGGAGATCAACCGCGCGCTGACCCGGATCACGCGGATCAACAGAAATCTTCTGTTGCTCGCCAGGATGGAAAATCACCAGTTTGACGACAATGAGACGGTCGACATCAGCATCCTGACCGGGCAGTGCCTGGAACAGCTAAAGGAGCACTCGGACAATAAGGGCATACATGTCGGGACAGTGCTGGAACAGCATGTAACGACCCAGGGAAACAAAGGCCTGATCGAGATACTGATCAACAACCTCCTGCTGAACGCTATCCGGCACAACCGGCCAGGCGGAACCATCGATGTGTTCCTCAGCAAAGAGGAGCTGTCGGTTTCCAATTCAGGCGGCGAGGCGCTGGATGACGCCGCTATGTTCAAGCGTTTTGCCAAGACCTCGCACGAACATGCGGGGTCCGGCCTGGGACTGGCCATCATCAAACAGGTCTGCAATCGCCACGACTGGACGATCAGCTACCTGTACGAGGAGAGCCTGCATCATTTTTCTATCCGCTTCCGAACGACCATTCATTGAGTCCATCTCATAAAAAACATGTATGAAAACACTTTTGTCCGCCTTATTCGCCGTCATAGCTTCAGCTATGCTGAGCACCAACCTGTCTGCCCAGGAAAACAAGGCAAAAACGCTATGGGGAAATACCAGTCTGCAAAAACCTGGCTTTATGGCCTCTCCCAGCTTTGGCCTTACGCAGATAGACGGCGCAACCGTATCCTTGCTGCACCTGCGGGCCGGTATGGTCTTTGGAGATAAGCTCACCGCAGGAGGTTTTTTCAATCTATCTGTGAATGAATTCATTCCGCAAAGCGAAACAGAGCAGGGAATATATATGGACTACAAAGCATGGGGCGCTTTCCTGGAGTACACCATTTACTCCGACAATATCTTTCACGCCACATTTCCGCTGCTCATCGGCCGGGGAGAGGTAGAAATGGACAGTGAGACCTACGATCCGCGTTTGGGAGAGTCTGGGTTTCTCGTGATAGAACCCGGAGCTTTGCTGGAAATAAACCTGCATGACCACATCAGGCTCAACCTGGGGATAACCTATCGGGTGGTCGGCAACATGACTTATCGCAATCTCGATCAGTCGGATATCTCCGGGCTATCGGTGCAAGTGGGGATAAAGGCAGGCTTATTCGGGAGGTAGTATCGGCGCACAACGTTTCCAGAATTCAAAATCTCTTCCAAATCGCTTCAAAGCTTTGTAGTACATACAGAGACACACATGAAGCACCTACTGGTATATTTCCTCTTGTTTTCAATCGCTCGTCTTTCATCGGCGCAGCCTATAGACAGCCCTGCTACTGCCGTTGACCATATAACCGGCGACAGCCTTTCATTTATAAAGTCAAAACGGATGTCCGACGCCGACCTGTCCAGGAAACGGGAGGGAACATTCGTCACCGGTATACCCGATTTTTCTTCTGACCCGGTCACCGGGTTTGGATTCGGAGCGAGGACCAACCTGTTCTGGAACGGTAGCCGGGACAACGCGCTTTTTCCCTACACACCCTACCTCGCAAGATTAAAGGCCAATGCTGCCTACTACAGTTCCAATGCACGGGAACTTGTACTGTCACTGGATATCCCCTACTACCGCGGGACACGCTGGCGCTTCAAGATTGACTTCAAAGCCCAGCAAAATCCCGCCAACTTATATTTTGGCCTGACAGAATACACGCTTGATCCTTTACGCCTTCCCTCCACTCCCACTGACGGAGAGACCTACGACAGGTATCGCGATTTTGACCGGGCGAGAAAAACGATCAGGCCGGGGGCAAGCGGCGAGCCGGCCTTCGTCACGGACGCGCTTTCCAACCGGTTCCGTGAAACGGAATTTATGCTCAACCTGAAGGCCGACTATGCGCTGGGTGCAGGCAGGTGGCGCATCATGGGCGGCTATGAGATCCAACACCTCAGCTATGCCACTTTTGAAGGGCTTGAAACCGACGCGATCGACCCGGTGACCGGTACACATACAACCGCTCCCAACGGTACTTCACTGCTGAGACGGGATTTTGATCAAGGGCGCATATCGGGCCTGGACGGTGGCTGGGTTTCTATCATCCAGACGGCGCTGATCTACGACACCAGGGACTTCGAACCTGACCCGACCAGTGGTGCCTATTTTGAGATCGCCAATGAGTACGCGGGCAAGTATATCGGCTCCCAGTTTGACTTTGACAAACTGTTCATACAGGGCCGGTACTACCAGCAATTGCCCTGGGGACCGAGAACAGTGCTGGCCGGGCGGATCGGGATCGGTACTGTCTTCGGAAAAAACGCGCCTTTCTTTGAGTACCAGGACCAGTGGAGCCCCGAAGCCAGCGTCAACGCGCTGGGCGGCAGACATTCCCTGCGCGGGTACCGGGCCAACAGGTTCCTGGCCAGGTCGATGTGGTTCACGAATATCGAGCTGAGGATCAGGCTCGCTGAATTCCAGGCAGGACGGCAACATTTTGCCTTCGGTATAGCCCCTTTCTTTGACGCCGGTACTGTGAGGGATCGCTGGCAGGATCTAAGCTTGAGGGACATAAAGATCGCCGGCGGCGGCGGTTTGAGAATCGCATGGAACCAGTCCACCGTGCTATCGTTTGACTATGGCAGGTCCAGAGAAGACAGGCTGTTCTTCTTCGGGATCGGGCAGGCGTTCTAAACCCTTACACAACTTGCAGGCAGATGTGGTGGACATACGCTATACTATCGGCCCTCTTCGCTTCGCTCACGGCGATCTTCGCCAAACTGGGCGTAGCCGCACTCAACCCAAACCTTGCCACAGCGATCCGCACGGTCGTCGTGCTCTGCATGATCTGGGCGATCGTGTTGTTCAGGAACGAAGCCAAAGGCATCAGTTCCCTTTCCAGGCAACATATAGCTTATCTCGTCATATCCGGTATGGCGACAGGCTTGTCCTGGTTATTCTATTTCAAAGCGCTGCAGGCAGGCAATCTCTCCCAGGTAGCGGCGGTGGACAAGCTGAGCGTAGCGCTGACGATTGTCCTGTCGGTACTCTTCCTCGGCGAGGCCCTTACCCTGAAGACAGCCGTCGGGGCAGGCCTGATCATAGCAGGCACGCTGGTCCTCATCTCGAAATGAGTCCATCCGGTCCTTGCTGCAGGGATGACAGGTCCTGTAAGCGCCTTTTCTCTCCATCATCTGCCAGGGCGCTGCTACCCTTGCCAAACTCATAAAAAGTCCGTATCTTTTAAAGATGGACCATGTCCATCCTCCACCCTCAATAGGTCTCTACTCTATCTACCGGGCCAGGAAGGCTCAACCGACACGCCCGGGTTAGAGGCACACAGCCAATATGTACGCTCCCCGACCGGAAGCAACGCCATTTAGAGCGAGAAAACCAATCGCAAACTTGCGCAATCGAACACTTGCACATATATTTGCAATCGATTGATAGCATATCAACACGCCGTACCCATGAGAAGAGATGTATTCCAGGCCATCGCAGATCCTACCCGCCGGGCTATCCTGGTCCTGATCGCGGCACAGGCTATGACGCCTAATGCACTAGCCGAACACTTTGACAGCAGCAGGCAGGCAGTATCCAACCATATACGGATACTGGCAGAATGCCAGCTCATCAGCCCGCAACAGAGCGGCCGGGAGATCTACTACCACCTCAATCCACAGAAAATGAGCGAAATCGACAAGTGGCTGGAGCAGTTCAGACAGCTCTGGGAAAACCGTTTCAATCGCCTGGATAACCTGTTGGACAACCTCAAATCACAATAATCACACTATGTCAGCAAACAACCGAAAAACCGTGATCACTGCCGAAGAAGGCAAACAAGAGCTCTTCATCATCCGCGAATTCGACGCGCCGCGTGAGCTCGTCTTCCGTGCCTTCTCTGAGGCCGACCTGCTCATACAGTTCCTCGGCCCCGACGAACTCACCATGACCATCGACTACTTTGACTTCAGGAGCGGAGGCTCCTATCGCTACATCCACAGCGACGCCCATGGCAACGCCTACGGGTTTAACGGCGCCATACACGAGGCATCTGCCCCGGAGCGGATCATACAGACCTTCGAATTTGAAGGGATGCCGGAGCGCGGACATGTCAGTTTGGATACTTCCCTCTTCGAATCGCTGCCCGATGGCAGGACCCGGCTCACGATACAGTCTGTCTTCAGGTCAGTAGCGGACCGTGACGGCCTGATCATGTCGGGTATGGAGATGGGTGTCGAAGCCGGGTACAGGAAACTTGACCAGCTCCTCGCCAAAGGACTACCTTCATGAAAAACACACTGTTTAAAAGCATCGGCGCCGTACTTGCAGGCCTGGTGGCAGGCGCAGTGCTTTCTGTCGGCATGGATTTCACACTTTCAGCAGCAGGGATACTGGATATGGATCGTTTCAAGGACAATCCTTCCTGGTTGGTCCTGGTCGTAGCGCTGTACCGGTTCCTGTTCAACACCGCAGGCTGTTATATCGCGGCTGCGCTCGCCCCTGCAAGACCCATGCGGCACGCTCTGGCACTCGGATTCCTGGGGCTCCTGCTCAGCCTGCTCGGATCATTCATGATGTGGGATCAGGCCGTAGCCTGGTACAATATTTCCATCATCCTCATGGCCCTGCCCTGCGCATGGATCGGAGGCAGACTGTATCTCAACAACATAAAGCGATGAGTAAATCCAAAGACGTCAACGACCCGGAAAAAGTGACCGAATATATCGGCCGGCTGGAACCCGCCTTTGCCGAACTGATCGAGACCATCCGCCGGGCTATCCTGGATACAGATAGCTCGATCGGCGAGCAGATCAAGTGGAACTCTCCCAGTTTCTTTTACGCGGGCGAAATGGCCCCCTTCGATCCCAAAGAGTACAAACGGGATATCGTAGTGATCAATATCCGCAAGGGCGTCGCCCTGCTGGTGTTCCCGACCGGCGCCCGCATACCGGATACGACCGGGCTGCTGGAAGGCAACTACACAGATGGGAGGCGGATGGTGACTTTCCGGGCGATCGCGGAAGTACATGCACGGGCGACAGACCTGCAGCAGGTGATCCGGCAGTGGCTGGACACCGTTGAAAGATAATGCAGAGCGTTGTACGGGTAATGATTGCCCGTACAACGCTTTGCAGAAGCCCGGAAAAGTCCGTATCTTTTAAGGATGGACACGTTGTATAGTGTCATGTTACGGGATCGGATAGCTTTGTTCCCTCTCCGAATGTGTATCTTACATTCGGCCTCCGGCAGTCTGTATAGCTTTCAGGTTACCTGCAAAAACACATATCATGAGCAGTCAGGGTTTGCGTGTAGTGATCACCGGCGCTACCGGTATGGTTGGCGAGGGCGTATTGCATATATGCCTGCAGCACCCGGCCATCGGGCACGTACTGATCATCAATCGCCGAGCGTCGGGAGTCGTACATCCGAAGCTCACAGAGGTCATCCACGGAGATTTTTTTGACCTTTCGCCTATAGAAGGCAGACTAGGTGGATACGACGCCTGTTTCTTCTGCCTGGGCGTCTCCTCCGTAGGTATGTCGGCTGATGACTACTACCGGCTCACATACACCCTCACCATGCATATGGCCACCACCCTGAGCCATCTCAATCCTGCCATGACTTTTTGTTACATCTCAGGAGCCGGTACCGACAGTACGGAAAGCGGCCGCAGCCGCTGGGCACGGGTCAAGGGCAAGACGGAGAACGACCTTATGCGCCTGCCCTTCGGTCGGGTCTATGCGCTACGGCCGGGCTTCATACGGCCTATACCGGGACTTACCCGGACACAGCAGTTTTACCGGTATATCAACTGGCTCTTCCCTATCGGCAGAGCGCTGTACCCGTCGGGATTCTGTACGCTGGAAGAACTGGCGACGGCAATGATCCGCTGTGCCACCGACGGCTACGACAAGCCCGTACTGGAAGGCCGTGATATCATCGCACAGGCTGCTCAAAGAGAGGTTTGATTCACCCACTGCCATACCTGCCCCGGTCACCGAAAAGTTACCATCAATCCGAACAGCAGACCCGGATATGAAAATCACCATAAAACCATACGATACCGAATGGCCGCGGTCCTTCGGACAGATCAGGGAAGAGCTGACGGCTGCCATCGGATCCCTCAGCCCTGAGATAGAGCATATAGGAAGTACTTCCGTACCGGGCCTTGGCGCCAAGCCGATCATCGATATCCTGGTTGGTGTCTGCAAGGAAAAACACCTGGAGGAAGTGATCGCGCCTTTGATCGACTGCGGGTATATCTACTTCGAGAAATACAATGCCGATATGCCTTACAGGAGACTCTTCCTCAGGCAAAAAACCGACCCGCGTACACAGTCGCTGCCCTCCGTCATCACGGAAGACATGGAGATCCCGACGGCTATCCATGAGCACGACCAGCGGTCGGCTCATATCCATGTCCTGGTATATGACACAGAACACTGGCTGAGGCATATCGCTTTCAGGGATTACCTGCGCTCCCATCCGGACACCCGGGAGCGCTACCAGGCGATCAAGGAAGCGCTCAGCCTGCGCGAATGGGCCGATGGCAACGAATACAACGGCGGCAAGGACTGGTTCATAAAAGAGGAAGAGCGGAAAGCCCTGGTGTGGTACAAGGAGAAGAACAGATAGCGGCTAATCTATCTGTACAGACCACGGAGTTTCATTTATTTTTTGCTTCACCCGACTAACACCGCTAATGAGATCTTCAAAGCCCGGCGACTGGCCGTATATCATCTGTTCTTGCATGGTTCGATAATCTGCCTCCCAGCTCTTCATTAATTCACGGGGAGGCAAGGGATCAACTGTTTGCGGTTGATGAAGACCATAATCTACACCAGATAAACGCGTAAACCGCTTTCTGTGATTTACTATAGCCTGGTAAAGAACCGGATCTTTCAGGGCTTCATCAATGAAAGCTGTCCCAGAGAGCCTGTACAAATCATAAAGATGCCGACTAAGCCGATCCACCCGCCTCTTCTCAACGGGACGCTGAAACTCTTCATGGAGCAGGAATACCTTTTCCAGGAAAGTCCGTTCGGGATTTGCTGACGGTATGTCAATCGCCTCCTGAGAAAAGAGCTGGCCGGGTAGCCCTTCGTCCACCAGTGAAATGACGGGCCTGTTTGTATAAGGCTCGTCCAACGACCGGCAACTGATCTCAATCTGTACCTTAGGTTGCAAATACCCGGGCGACTCAATGACATACGGATAGATGAGATGAACGATGACCGGATCTTGGTCACTGGATTCAATTGCTCCCGGCTCTATAACTACCTCCGCCAGTCCTTTTTCATGGAACCGCCTCAGCAATTCCGGACAGATTACTGATAAGACATAAGCATTAGCTTTTTTGCGGAGTTTTGTCCGCTGGCTTCTACTCAGATTCCCCTCATATCCAAAGAATGATCTTGCAATAGCCAGATCGATATCCTCTGAAAATCGTTCGATGACACCCCAGGCCTTACTAAGGGAAGTGCCACCTTTGAATATCATATATGGGCCCACCTCAAGTTCAAAAAGCAGGGTAAGTGCCTGCACCACCCACCAGTCTTTCTCTACGGCATACGCCGGCAGACCGGTTTGCTCACCGATCTGTTGCAGGATGGCTTTCTTGTCCGACAGCGGAAGCTCGTAGAATCTATTCATCCAGTGCTTTTTTCATGATCCCTTTGATCCATTCCGGTGCAAGCAGTATATCATGTCTGAGCTTTTTAACATCCTCCTTCCTGAGTAGTCCGATGACTTTTTCCACCTCTACGTCAGTCACCCTGTCCTTTCCCGTATCACGAAGCGCCTGTACGACCAGAGAACTGACCGCACCTTTCAGCATCAGGTTTTTGGGCGTTGTCTTTTTAAGCTTAACGGTCCTTTTACCCACTTTAATTGTACGGGGTGCCCCATCGGTAAGAAAGACGATATTCAATGGCACTTGTGTACTCAATCCCAGGGCATATCGCGCGTAAGCACCCGTAGGTACCAGCCGTATTTTGTCTCTTCTGGCTATCCCTTTTGCTACATCCTCTGCAGAGGGAAGCAACTCTCCGATGTATTTATTGCTCTTGGGACGTACATAAATACCATGTGCCAACGGTTTGACCAACCCCTTCTTTTTAAGACGTTCCAAAGCTTTTCGGATAGCCTCAGGCGTACCCAGACCATTGAAGTCCCCAGGAAACAAGAGAGTGCCCCTTGCCTTTGATTTAATCGATTTTTCTATTTGCTCTTCAACACTTTGCATATTTCAATCCAAGTACATTATGTCACAAATTTAGCAAATATTTGTGACATAATACACCATATACATATGCTATGTAACCTGCCAGGGAGTATAGGCAGCGTAAAAGAAACCATACCTGGCTATTTAATACATGAGCAAGAATAAGCAGCGATCAATACTCATGTAGGCAATATATTGAATGCCTCGGATCAGGCGACATTCGCTACCTTAGCATTACACTCTGATGAGCATGGAGATACTTATCGTATCGCTCACTGCATTCGCAGCAGCTATACTGACCTTCTTCTCCGGGTTTGGCCTGGGAACGCTGCTCACACCCGTGCTTATGGTATTCTTCCCCGCTGGCCCCGCCATCGCCCTCACCGGTGTCGTCCACTTCTGCAACAACCTCTTCAAACTGCTGCTCACCGGGCGGCATGCAGATCGGAAAGTGCTGATCCGGTTTGGTATCCCTGCGGTACTGGCAGCAGTAGCAGGCTCCTGGTTACTCGTCCGGATGATGGATATGGACCCGCTTTTCTCCTACCGGGCCATGGGGCATAACATCGATGTATACCCGCTGAAATTCCTGGTCGCGATCCTGCTACTTGTCTTCGCTGCAATGGATCTTTTGCCACGGATGCAGCGACTGCAATTCGGCCCCCGGTTGCTACCCCTCGGCGGAGCGCTCAGCGGGTTCTTCGGCGGGCTCTCCGGCAACCAGGGCGCCTTGCGCAGCGCATTTCTCATCAAGGCAGGCCTATCCAAAGAGGCCTTCATAGCGACCGGTGTAGTCGTATCCACTTTTGTGGATTTCACCCGGCTCAGTGTATATGCCTCGCGGCTGGACACGGCAGCTCTCGCGGACAACAAGGAACTGGTGTTCGCAGCCACTCTATCGGCCATCACAGGCGCTTACCTGGGCAACAGGATGCTACGCAAGCTCACACTTCGTTCCATCCAGGTGATCGTAGCCGCTATGTTGCTGCTGCTCTCACTAGCCCTGGGTGCAGGACTGCTCTGAGTGTGCCCCTGTTCAGTGCCATTGCAGACACTTGTATCTACGGACTGCTCAGAGAGCAACGCCGCATCAGCAGTTGCATCTATGGCCTATATGATCCGCAGATAGGCCATAGACTTTAGGCCAGTCCCTCCAGTTGCCTGAACACGGGTACGAGCGACTGCCCCTTTTCGGTCAGGTGGTATTCTACATGCAGTGGTTTCTGCCTGATCACTGTACGCTGCAGCAGCCCCGCTTCCTCCAGCTCCTTCAGGGCGACTGCCAGTGATTGTTTGTTGCTCCCTTCGATCCTGCGCAGCAGGGTGTTGAAGCGCAGCGGAGATTCCGCCGCCAGTCGGAATATCTCGGGTTTCCACTTGCCGGAGAGCAGCTTCAGCAGGCCCTGGGCAGGGCAGGTTTCCGGGTTGTCTGCAGGAGGTTGCATGGTAGTCATTTTTTTCTGACTGATTGACTGATCGCTTTTTACGTCGGACATTTGTACCGGTAACAGACCCCGGTGCTTGTCCGTCGTACTATGCAACAATCCATACCCCGGCAGATGTTCATATTTCCTGTGAGACCGGCCACCGGATCTCCCGCACAATCCTGTCCGATATGCACATGATCAATTACCTTTTGACGATAATCCTGGTACTCGGCAGCCCAGGCTGCCTGGCGCAAAACGATAAAAAGATGGAAGCAAAAAACAATCCGCTGCTCTGCGACCCGCAGGAGGGCATCTGTGAGACACCGCCCGGACTCGAGCGGACTGTCACCGGCAAGCAGCCAGTAGCAGAGACCAAACCCGTGAAGATCATCTATTTCACCGATCCCATCTGCTCCTCCTGCTGGGGCATCGAGCCCCAGCTCAGGAGACTCAAGCTGGAGTACGGCCATCATGTGGAGGTCGTGTATTATATGGGCGGTCTGCTGCCCGACTGGAGCTACAACAGCGGCGGTATCAGCAAGCCATCCGATGTAGCCCACCACTGGGACGAAGTGAGTGCTTACTACCGGATGCCGATCGACGGCGATGTATGGCTGGAAGACCCGCTCCACTCCTCTTACCCACCTTCGATCGCCTTTAAGGCAGCACAGATACAGGACCCGGCCAGGGCCATTGCATTCCTGCGCGCCATACGGGAGATGGTATTCCTCGAAAAGAAGAACATCACCAAATGGGAACACCTCTCCGCTGCTGCGGTGAGCGTGGGGCTGGACCCGGTCCGGCTGCAGCAGGACTACGAGTCGCAGGCACAGGACCTTTTCCGGGCTGACCTGGACCTGGCCAGGAGCATGGGCGTACGTGGCTTCCCTACCCTCTTCATCACCGACAGCCTGGGCAACCGCGAGCTGGTCTACGGCTTCAAGCCCTATTCCGTTTTCGAGGCCGCTATCCGTAAGATCGACCCTTCAGCCGAGCGAATGCCGTATGACAAAAGCTGGCAAGGCTTGTTTGCCAAGTATCCTACACTTACGGCCAGGGAGTTTACGGAGCTGAGTGACCTGTCCCCGGAGCAAAGCGGTCAGGAGCTGGACCGGCTCACCCGCGAGGGCAAGCTCACGAGACTCATGACAAAGAACGGCGCTGTCTGGAGACACCTGGATAAAGTGGACCGCTGATACGCATACACAGCCTACTCCTCCGGTCAGTACGTGGATCGTTTTAGCTGTTGTTTAAGCGTTCATTTATAGCTCGTGACGCAGACGCAACTTGAACCGCTCGATCTGTCTCCGGTGTCTCAGGATATGTACGATCGCGTGTTCGGTGAGCTGTTCGATGTCATAGACCTGTCCCCAGGGTGTCCTTATCTTCTTCTCGTCGTCATATTGCTCCAGTTCATCGTCACGGATATACCTGAATGTGTCCACTGTATAGTCAAAGAGACGGGATAGCTCCCGATGATAGTCCCCTGTAAGGGAATACAGCATGAGGTCGGGGTAGTATAGGTCCTCTCCCCTGAGCAGGCGGATGTCCACAGCATAGGCATATCCCGCACTCACTACATGTGAGAGTATGGCCTGCACGGAGCGGCAGTTGACATCCGTGGTATCGGTGTCCACTACGACTGTCAGCTCTCTGTCGGAGAGATCTGCTATGACCCGCTGCAGCTCCTCAATCGCCCGCTCGTACTCATCGAGAAGCGCACCGACCGCCCCATGTCGAAATTCTTTCATCCTGTAGTTCTGTCTGTTACCAGGCAATATTCTCCGTACACGGCTCGCCTCGGGCAAGCATCTATCCTCAGCCACCACTATCCAAATATACAAAACGATGCCGGTCCATCCGGTATCACCTAGTTCTCCCTGGTCCGGTCCGCAAGGATACGGTAAACCGCCTTGAAGAAAGCTCCTATCTCGCTGAAAACCAGCCGGGCAGACATCGCTTTTGCCAAATCCAAAGAAATCCGTTAGTATTGCCCTTGCTTAACACTCACGGATCACTATGATTATAGAGCCAAGAATGCGCGGGTTTATCTGCCTCACGGCACATCCCGAAGGCTGCGAACGAAATGTCGCAGACCAGATCAGCTACGTCAGATCGAAAGGCCCGGTACAGGGTCCGTCCCGTGTACTGGTCATAGGAGCCTCCACGGGGTTCGGGCTGGCCTCCAGGATCGTCAGCGCATTCGGTGCAGGTGCAGCCACGATCGGGGTATTCCTCGAAAAGGCTCCTCAACCGGGCAAGACTGCCTCTCCGGGATGGTACAACAGCGCGGCTTTCCACAGACACGCCCATGAGGCAGGACTCTATGCCCGCAGTATCAACGGAGACGCTTTCTCTGATGAGATCAAGACAAAGACCATTGACCTTATCAAGGAAGACCTCGGGCAGGTGGATATGGTGATCTATAGCCTCGCCTCGCCGGTCCGTACACACCCGGTGACAGGAGTCACGCACAGATCGGTACTGAAGCCCGTAGGAGATAGTTTCACCAACAAGACCGTGGACTTCCATACAGGGGTCGTATCGGATATATCCATCACACCGGCTACAGAAGAGGACATCGCCAATACAGTAGCCGTGATGGGCGGCGAGGACTGGAAGATGTGGATGGATGCACTCTCGGCTGCCGGTGCGCTTGCCGACGGGGTGAAGACCGTAGCCTATTCCTACATTGGCCCTGCTCTGACCGAGCCGGTCTATCGCAAGGGCACCATCGGCCGGGCCAAGGACGACCTCGAGGCTACTGCTTTCGACATCTCGCGCAGCCTGGAGCCGCTGGGAGGCAAGGCCTATGTATCGGTCAACAAGGCACTGGTGACACAGGCCAGCTCTGCCATACCGGTGATACCGCTGTACATCTCCCTGCTGTACAAGACGATGAAGGAGAAGGGCATACACGAGGGCTGTATCGAGCAGATCGACCGTCTCTTCAGAGAGCGCCTGTACTCGGGCGATGCTGTCCCTGTGGATGAGCAGGGCAGGATCCGGATAGACGACTGGGAGATGCGCGAGGACATACAGCAGCAGGTAGCAGCCCTCTGGACAGATGCCACCACAGATACCCTGCCGCATACGGGCGACCTGGCAGGCTACAAGTCCGATTTCCTCCACCTCTTCGGGTTCGGATTCGACGGTGTGGACTACGGCGCCGATACACAGGAAGTGATAGAGATCGACGGCCTCCGGGAGTAAGCATCGCCCATCCCATAGGACGAAGACGGATCTGCCGCCACGCAAAGCATTTCACCCGGCCTGCAAAAGCTCTCATGCTGATCCACTCCTGCTGCTACGTGCGGGTGCGTTGTCAGTTTACCCACCCCGGTGCAGGCGTTCATGCACTGCAGACCTCATCTTTGGCCAGTTCCTGGTCCAGGTATTGAGACAGAAAGACGAGTAAGTATTCCGGGGAGATACCATCACCGGCATTGTCACCACCACACCAAATCACCTTGGTTCTGAGTGTTTTGCGTATTTATACGTATCTATTTTGCGTATAAGTACGTAGCACAAATCGATGTCTGGGTAATAGTTTTACGTATAGTCAACCTGCCGAAGCGGTCAGTAAAGAAGGATGCAGGCGATTGTTGGCTACTCACCTCGTAAAGAACTCCAAAATGACCCAGGTATATTTCAAAGTCCACGACAACCCCTCTGAAAAGACCATCATATTCGAAGTGGTGAACTTTTCCGAACCGATCCCTCCGGAGCAGCAAGACCTGGTGCTCAATATCGAGAGTGCACTCGAGACAATCAGGACTTTATACCGGCAAGATCATACCCAGATCACTAAGAACTATGACCGCCTTCTCCAGATAGCCAGGTTAGGTCTGACTGGAAATCCTCCGAAGACGGAGTTAGCCGCGAAGATATTGGAGCAGTTCAAAGTTCATATCACCAATAAAGAAGGAGGCATCGTCAAGAGCGCCTACCTGAGAGAATTGGGGACCAAAGCAATCCGCTTTGGTTTACCTGCTTTACTTACGGGCATTGTGATAAACTACTTTATCTGCTGCGAAAAGACATCACCGCTATGCCTCAATTATGTTTACACAGCAGCGCTTCTCGTTCTATGGGCTGGCGCCATGCTCGGAGTCTGGCTCTCACAGACCATCTCGAAGACCCATATTGGTTTTGATGATCTGGCCCTCATGGACAAGGACAGGCTAGAACCAACTTTCAGGCTTTTATTTACCGGTTTACTGGCAGCAGTTATAGCCATGATGCTGGACTCCAGGCTCATTGAGATAAGCCTCGGAGAGATAAAATCGTCACAGGTACTGAACGGCAACCGTCATATTCTGACTTTCCTCATAGGAGTGATTCTTGGCCTGAACGAAAAGATATTGGGCAGCACCTTGACCAGCAAAGTTCAAAACATATTCAGCTCTTCATCAAATACTACTCAACCTCAACCTGCTACTGATGGTACGCAGTCAGAGCAACAACCGCCCGAGACTCCTGGTGAGGAGGAAGCAAAAAACCCCCAAAAATGATTCCCGGCGATTGGCCTGGAGGATATCCTACCTATACCCCCACGCCACCCTGAGCAGCGGTATACCCTCACCCGGAGGGTCCATCATGGGGCCGTAGTTGATCACCAGGCCATCCTGGGTCGGTACCGAGAAGTAGACGAACGTACAGGGTGACGGCAGCATGACCTCGCCCAGGATATCGAGGTTGCGGTCCAGCACCATCAGCGACACCCGCTTGTGGCGGCGCGTCGGCGGCAGTCCGTCCTCCATGAGCTGCGGCAGCGCATGATGGTGAAAGCGGTAAAAGCACTCTCTGAAAGGGTCATAGATCAGGTCGGTATAGTATGGGCTGTGCAGCATATGCTTTAGCAACAACCGCTGTGTCTCCGGCGTACGCTCAAACGAGAGCGGACGCGTCTCACGCTCCTGGTACCGGCTCACTACCCGGTGCCGCCAGATCGTATCCGTACCGAAGCGATACCGCCAGACCTCTCCGACCGGCTCGAAGCTGTAGTATACACAACTGTCCGTCACATAGTGGTAGACATTGTTGCGCAGCAGCCCATAATCAATCTTGTAGAGGAAGTCGGGCCGATAGATACCTGTGAACACCAGCTCCCCGGTCTGCTGATCCAGCCGGCCCAGCAGTCGCTGTTCCTCTTGCCTATGCCGGCGCCTGTACTCAACCGGGAAGTAGAGATAGCGTCCGTCAGATGAGAAGGTCAGTTCATTGTGGTGTTTCAGGTTAACGGTCACGTCCATCCTGTGCTCCACCATCGCCGGTATACGATTGAGGTTGACCAGCGAATCACGACCACCCGGATGTACAAAGTACAGATCACCCTCCTCAGTGAGCAGGTAGCAGCTCGTCGTATCCGACATACGCACGCTCCAGGTCGTACTGCATCGACCGGGATCTCCTGTGACCGGTACCGAATCGACATAGCACAGATCATCCAGGCTGTAGATATCCAGGCTGTTGGCATCAGTGGTGGACACTGCCATATAACTCCTGTCTCCCCTGATATACCAGGAGAAGTATCCTCCCCCCATACCGTTGTAGACCTGGTCCGGCTGTATATGCAGCGAATCAAATGCAAACGAGATCGTATCGTACCTAGCAGCCTCTGTATACATATAGATATCCTGCCGCGTCCGGCTCAGGTGTTGGTTGCAGGCTCCTGTGAATACAACCGCCAGGAGCAATGACAGGGAGCCGGCGTATATCAGAGGCATGGGTGTTCCAGGCAGCCTCCGGTTCGAGGTAAACCACATATGTATCAATGATATTTGTAGCGTTGGAAAAAAACCGGTGACCGTCGATCACCGGGATTTGAAGACCGGGGACGGAGACCGCCCCCGGGTACTCAAAAAACTATCGGCAACAATGGGAAGAATAGCCGGTGAGCAATGTTAGTACTCAGCGCAGTTGGCACACTCAAGACAGGAGAACAGGTGACGGCAATCACCGTTAGGGCCTGCCTTGCATAGGATACCAGGGCGATCGTTCTGGGCCCGGCAGTAGTACGTCACATACTTCCAGACCGGTTTGTCCGACTCGTACTCCTCCCAATCGGAGAGATAGATACAGGGAATCGTAGCCCCTGATGGCGATACACAGAGCGATGTTACGCCCGCATCCGAAAATCTGCTCTGCTCCATCAGATCGTCACCCTTCATACAGGCCGTAACCCCGATCAAAAGCAGCAGGTAAACTAAGTTTTTCATGGTGTAAAATTTGGGTTAAAAAAGATAATTGATTGCCAAAATGGACATTTTATTTCCACTTAGGATAAAATAATATCCGATTAACAACTCATTAACATTTACGCCATGCTATCAAATAAGGGTATATAAGCCTCTTCCCTCCGCAGAAATGAGGGCTGGTATGACCTGTATTGCACAAAGCACGACAGCCGTCCTGCCAACTACCAAAGGCAGACAGTAGTCTGAAGGCCTGTGCATAAAGCTCGCAGATGCAGGTCTATTTTAGCATAAATACAAGTCTGATTCATGATAGATATACACTTGTATATTCTGGCTATCAAGGATTTCGTCCCTCATATCCTGGCCATTTGCCAACCAAACCGACCTGTCGTCGTTGTACTAGGATACAGGCCCGGCCTGCTCACCCTGAGAAACCGATACCAGATATGATCTTCGATCCTGAGAATACCGTCGTCAAGCTCTGTGTACAAGCGCTGGAGCATGAAGGAGACGGCAGCGATACAGCCCTGCAGCTATGCCGGCAGGCCTGGAGCAGCGCCACCAGTGACCTCGAGCGCTTCACCGCAGCACACTACCTGGCCAGGCAGCAAGACGGCCCTGCGGACAAGCTCGTCTGGGACCGCACCGCACTGGACCTGGCGCTCCGCATAGTCCAGCCAGGTATAGAAAGCGCCTGGCCCTCGCTGTACCTCAATGTAGGCCGCTGCTACGAAGACCTGGGCGACACGACCGAAGCATTGAATCACTACCGGCTGGCTGAGTCCTACGCAGCACATCTGGGCGAGGATGGGTACGGTCACATGATCCGTAAGGGTATACTTGCAGGCCTGGGAAGAGTCAGCGCGGGGGAGTGACCATAAGCGACCTGATTCTGCCTTGGCAATGCTCGTCTTTTCCTTCCTCGCAAAAGCACAAAAGTTCAACGTTCTTTTCCCACACCTGGGATAAAGCGGACTAACCCACACCTACTCCATTCCCGCGATAATCGAAATCACTCTACTATATAAATAAAAACAATACACCTTCATAAATCAGACTTGGATGAATATATTCACCAAATAAATGGCATTTCAAAAGACACAAGTATAGTTACAACTAAACTTTTATGCCTGATTTCGCGTTAAAAGACCTAAAAGCTTCGGGAGGTCGGCACAAGATTTATGCGCTCGTAGTAGATAGTTCATGTAATTATGATCAATTTATAGATGAGTATTGCAAAGTGCACGCTATTGAGAAATCCGGGCTGCTGGACAACAAAAAGATAGCAGCCAAAGAGTTAAAGACGATACTTGCTACCGTCGACATTTTATCTACCGGTGGTGCCATACTTCCCGACAAGAAAAGAAACCTGCAAAAAAGTGGTGGTCGTCTGAACGTCCAATACCCATGTTTCGAGATCAGGTACAAAAGAATAAGGGTCTATATCGCCGATTTACGACCAAGAGGGTATATTCTGGTCAGTGCCCAATTCAGCAAAACAGACAAAGACCAGAAAAAGCACCTGACTGATATCTTCTGGCCTATTATTGCCAAACTTGATAAAGAGAAAGATTATGACATTACTGCTAAGTGATCTGACCCAATCAGAAGAACATTTCCTGACCAGGATACAGCATGATCTGTACTGGGCAGTAGACGAGTACCTGAAAGACAATGATATGACCCGGACTGCATTTGCCGAAAAACTGGGCGTATCGAAAGGCTATATTTCACAGGTACTTAATGACGGATTTGACCATAAGCTTTCCAAACTCATCGAACTGGCATTGGCCGTCGGCAAAGCCCCTGTCATAACATTCGTTGGTCTGGAGAATTATGAAGAATACCTGAATGCCCGAAAATCAGTACCTGTAACCGATAGGGATCCTGAGAACAGGCATAACCCTGACCTTAAACCCAGACGTCGCAAGTCCAGATCGTCTTAGAAATATCAAATTTCCTCCCGCTCAAAAATCCACCCTTACCCGGAGGTTGATCCGGCGCGAAGTGAGGTGATTGGGTATGGCGTACTGCACATTGTAGATCGACTTGATCCAGGTATTGTTGGCCACATTGGCCATCTGCAGCAGGTTAAACACCTCCAGGCTCACCCAGGTACTCTCCGTGAACCGCAGGAAATGCCCTGGCTTCTTTTCCAGCTTGCTCTTGTCCCATAGCTGCCAGGAGAAACCGATATCCACCCTGCGATAGGGCGAGTACCGGTAGGTATTGCGATAGACCCGGTTGTTCTCCGGTAGCCCGAAAGGCATCCCTGTGCCGTAGGTAAAGCTCATATGCACCTTGAAGTCCTCGTTGCGCGGCAGGTAGTCCTGGAAGTATACTGAGAAGAGCATGACCTGGTCCGTAGGGCGCGGTACATCGCTGACCTCATACCCCTGCGGATCGCCGATATCGCGGCGCATATGCGTCACCCCGCGCAACTGCTCCCGCACGCGCAGAAACGATACGTTGAACCAGGACTCCACACCCGGCACAAACTCGCCGTTGAGCCGCAGATCCACACCTGCTACATAGCCGTCGGCGTCGTTCTCCCCGCTGTAGCGGATGCGCACATTGTCCACGTCATAGGACACCAGGTCCCAGAGTTGCTTGTAGTAGGTCTCCGCGATCAGCCGGTACTTGACCGGGTGCTCATCACCGGCCGTGAAGTCATAGGTCACCCCGGCCAGCAGGTGCGACGATTTTTGTGCGCGCACATCCGTATTGAGCGTGCCGTCGAGGCGGCGTAGCTCCCGGTAGAAGGCGGGCTGATGATACCAGCCCGCTGCCAGGCGATAGGATATATCCCGGTCGTTGTGCAGGGGCTTGTACGAGAGCTGGGCGCGCGGCGCTACCAGCCACTCGCCGTTGAGATTCCAGTAGTTGGCTCTGATACCGTAGGTAAACTGGAGTTCATAGCGGTCCTCCCTGCGGGAGGTATAGATATCCTGGATGAATGCGCTGAAACGCGCGGACTCCAGGAAGTTCTGACTCTTGTATACACGCCTTACATTGACCTGGGTCTCATCGTGTATCAGTGAGTACCCGGCCGAGTCGAGGCGTTCCCACTCGTTGATCCGGTCTTCGATCCGCTCGTACTGTATCCGCGCGCCCCACTGTACGAAGTCCGATGCCGTGCGGCGTGTATCGCCCGTGGCCTTTTGGAGCTCGATACCACCCTTCCACTCCAGGTTGGTCACATTGGCCTGCAGGTAGTTGCGTACGAAGCTGTGCTGGACACCTTCACCCAGGACGGCCACCTCCTCTCCGGCCTCCTCCGATCCGAGGTTGGTCTCGATCTCCACCAGTCTGTAGCTGCCGATGATATCGATCCGTTCGTTCTCATTGCTCCGGTAGGTAGACACCAGCCATTTCATATACATGGGGTTGCGCTTGCGGTCCGGCAGCCAGGTGAGCGACACACCGTGAAACCAGGTCGTGAAGTCATCGACCTCCTGCCCCTCGTACTGCGTACGCAGGCTCAGTGAGAAGTTGATCAGCCCCGTGCCCGAGCGCCCCGAGGCAGGCTTGAACCGAAACAGGCTGCTGTTGAAATTGCCGAGGTACGCGAGCTGCAGGTCCCGTGTCAGGTCATAGGTCAGGTAGGCCTGCACATCCGAGAAGTCGGGTATATACTCGCCTGTGACATCGAGCGTATTCAGCAGGTATCGCGTGGTCTTGTACCGGGCTCCTGCCAGGTAGCGAAACTTGCGGTAGCCGTCCTGCCCCAGTGCACGGGAGCCTTCCACGTGAGCGCTACCGCCCAGGAAACTGGCGCTGGCCGACCCTTTGAACTCCTCCGGCAGCTTGTAGCGCACATCAAGCACTGAGGACTGCTTGTCGCCGTACCGGGCCTGGAATCCGCCGGAAGAAAAATAAAGGTCCCGGACCAGGTCCATATTGGCAAAGGTCAGTCCCTCCTGCTGGCCCGACCGGATGAGCTGTGGCCGGTATATCTCGAAATCATTGACGTATATCAGGTTTTCGTCGTAGTTGCCGCCACGTACATTGTATTGAGAGCTCAGTTCCCCACCGGTACCCCCGCTCGCGCCCAGCGCGATATGCGGCAGGATACTCTCCAGGTTGCCGGAGGTAGTGGGCAGGTACTTCAGTTTGGATACATCCTCGCGGATCAGGCCGGGCTGATCCAGCCGCCGGTCGGTCACCTCCGCCTGGATAGAAGCTTCTGAGAGCTGTAGCCTGAGATTGAGCTCCCGGCGCTCTCCCGCACGCAGGTCACGCAACACGCGCTGCTGCTCCGCGTACCCTATGCGGGAGACTGTCAGTACCACAGAGTCTGCTACAGGCAGTTGCAGGCTATACCGGCCTCGCTGATCTGTCTGCACCGCATGCGTGGATCCGGCGACGAATACATTGACAAACTCCAGCGCCTGACCGTTGTCAGCATCCGTGATACGGCCTACGACCGTGCAGAGGGACTCCTGTGCGGCCAGTGAGCCGCGGAGGCCCGGTAGAGCAATGATACAGCAGGTATAAAACAGTAGACGGTACAGATGCATATATGTGGACTTGCGCAATGAACAACGCTTATCAGGCGATCATCTTGTCCGTGCCGGACTTTTTAAGGGCATCGATCATGGCTACAGGATCCTGCGCACGAAATACGGCGCTGCCTGCTACCAGCACATTGGCCCCGTGATGCACCAGGTCTGCCGCATTATCCTTCACGACGCCGCCGTCCACTTCGATCAGCAGGTCTTCACGGCCGACGCTGAAAGCCAGGTCACGCAGTTGGCGGACCTTCCGGTAAGTCGTCTCTATGAATCGCTGGCCGCCAAATCCCGGGTTGACAGACATCACGCAGACCATATCGATATAGGGAAGTATCTCCTCCAGTGCCTGCACCGGCGTATGGGGGTTGATCGCCACGCCTGCGCGCACGCCCAGGTTGCGGATCTGTTCGATGTTGCGGTGCAGGTGCGGGCAGGCCTCGATGTGTACCGAGATCATGTGTGCCCCGGCCTCCGCGAAGCCCGGCACATAACGCTCCGGCTCTACGATCATCAGGTGTACGTCCAGGGGCTTGCTTGCCAGCTTGCCGATCGCCTCTACGATGAACATGCCGAAACTGATATTGGGCACGAAGCGGCCGTCCATCACATCTACGTGAAGCCAGTCCGCCCGGCTGCTGTTGACCATCGCGATCTCTTCTGCGAGCCGTGTAAAGTCTGCCGCCAGTACAGACGGCGCTATCAAGGGAAAATCAGTATTGTCTTGCATGAATGGGGGAATAAGTATTTTCTCGGTATAAGGATTCGGATAAGCCCGGCTGCTCAGGGCTCTGCCTTGACGATAAGCTCCTCCCGGACCAGGTTCAGGTACTGGTAGCGCAGCAGCAGGTTGGCCACCGTGACCACATCCTGTTCGCAGTAAGCCGCTATCCTGGGCAGGTCGCCGTCCTGCCAGTATACCCGCCCGACCATGCTGCCGTCGATATCGCTCTTGGACGAAGGTATGTCGAGTATAGTCGTCAGCAGATCCAGAGAAGTATAGTGCTTGATATCGCCAAACTTCCACAGTTCCATCGTGTCGAGCAGGTGCTTGGTCTCCCAGGGCTTCTTCCCGCTCAGGTTGATGATACCGGGCAGGGGGATACGATGGATCACCATGCGCCGGCAGATATACGGTATATCGAATTCCCGGATATTGTGTCCGCACAGGAAGGACCTGGCCGGATCGGGATAGCGGGTCTGCAGCAGATCCGCGAAGGCGATCAACAGGTCCCGCTCATCATCTCCTGCAAAGGATTTGGTGCGCATACCAAATCCCCCGTCCTCGGACTTATACAGGATACCTACGGATATACAGATGATCTTGCCGAACTCACTGTATATAGCTGCCCGGTCTTCGTAGACCTGCGCCAGCTGCTCTTCGTCGGGGGGCGTTTCCTGGTTGCGCAGCAGTACCTGGGCCCTGCGCTTCCAGTGTGATTGCATTTTTTCGGGCAATTCCTGCAATCCGGATAGCTGGGATACCGTTTCAATATCTATAAACAAGATCTTTCTCCATTCAAGATCACCAACCATACGCCAGCTTATTGAGTAAATTTACCTGCAAGAGCATCCGGGAAAAGCAGTATCTTACGGTCAGCTCAACAATTACAACATCAAATATATTTAATATTACATAAACCAATAAAAGCAAGCGTATGAACACTAACCAGAATGCCGCAAATAAGCAACGGACCATCTTCATCGTGGTCACCGTCCTGCTACTCGGTATCATCGGTTTTTTGTTGATCAACAACAGCCAGAAGTCCAAACAGCTCGACCAGCAGACCGTCGAACTGGATGATGCGGAAAAACTGCAGATGGACCTGGAAAAACAATATTATGATGCGCTCAGTGAACTCGAACAACAACGTGGCACCAACGAGCAACTCAATGCCATGATCGAATCACAGAAAGAGGAGTTGAAACAACAAAAAGACCAGATCAGCCAATTGATCCGTACGAAAGGCGACCTTGACCAGGCCCGTTCGCAAATGAAACAGTTACGCGTCCAGGTGGATGGTTACCTGGCAGAACTTGAGAACCTCAGGGCTCAGAACGAAGAGCTGACCTCCCGCAACAGCGAACTCACAGAAGTCAATACACAGCTGGGATCCGAGATCCAGCGCGAACGCATGGAAAAAGAAGACCTGGCCTCTGCCAAGGCTGCACTTACGAGCGAAAAAGAACGCCTGGAAAGCAACAATATGAACCTCACCCGCAAGGTAACAAAGGCTTCCATGGTACCGGTAAGCAGTATAGAAGTCACCGGCGTACAAGTAAAGGAAAGTGGTAAGGAACGCAAGAAAAAACGCGCATCCAGTGTAGACCGTCTCAAGATCTGCTTCTCCGCACTGGAAAACAAAGTCACAGACGCAGGCTACGAGCGTTTCTACATACGTGTGATCAATCCAATTGGTGAGACGATCGCCGTTGACGACAAGGGTTCAGGCACTTTCATCTCCAGCGAGTCGAACGAGCAGCTGCGTTATACGCAGATCCAGGAGATCGAATACAGCAACGCCAAAGCAGCTACCTGTCTCAACTGGGACGGCGACGGCGACTTTGCGCCCGGTGATTACAAAATAGAGATCTACAACAAAGGTTACCTGGCAGGTCAGGGTACTTTCAAACTGAAATAATCTTCGCCGCATACATCACGAGGTGTAGCAGCGGGCACGAAAGAGGGCTTTGCCGGATGGCAAAGCCCTCTTCTTTTGTATACTATCCATCACCTATTGGCAGACAGGCCGAAGCTCTTGGTCCAAAAATGGAGGCTCTTGATCGGAGACCGCGCATATAGCGAGGCAGAACACGTTTTTCCTCTATATTTGCTTAACCCTAAAAAACACGCTTGTGAGTATCCTCATCTTTCTACTGATCTTCTATGTACTGCTCTCACTGAGCCTGATGCCCCTCTTCCGCAAGGCCGGGCAGAACCCGATGCATGCGCTGATCCCCGGACTCAACTTCGTGGTATGGAACAGGATCACCGGCCAGCCCGCCTGGTGGGTATTGCTCCTGCTGCTGCCGATAGTCAACTTCTTCATCTTCGCCGGTATGGCAGTCGACATGGTACGTTCGTTTGGATACTACAAGTTCAGGCACAGTGCGTTGGCCGTGATCTATGCTCCGATCATTTTTTTCATCATTGGCAGAGATGACAAAGCACAGTACCTGGGGCAGATCGTACCGATGGAACGCGACTTCAAACACCAGTTGCGCGAGGCCCGCAAAAGAAAAGATGCTGCCGGTATGCAGAAGCTTTCCCGCAGCCCGCTCTACAAGCCAGGATGGAGAGATACGGTCGAATCCATCGTTTTCGCCGTATTTGCTGCTGCCTTTATCCGGATGTTCCTCATAGAAGCCTACATGATACCTACACCGTCGATGGAAGGGTCGTTGCTCGTAGGAGATCACCTCTTCGTCAGCAAGATGCACTATGGGATCCGCATGCCGATGACTGTACTGCAGATTCCCTTGCTGTACAACCGGATACCTTTCATCAACCGCGAAAGCTACCTGAAAGAGCCACACCTGGGCTACAGGAGATTGCCCGCGCTGCAGTCGGTCGAGCGCTTTGACCCCGTGGTATTCAATTACCCCGACGGCGACTCAGTATACGTGCTGCCTGAGCGCTCATACAGCTACCACGACATACGACAGGCAGGAGACCAGTCTTTCACACGGGCCGGTATTCCGCTCACGACCAGGCCTATAGACAAGAAAGATCACTATATCAAGCGCTGTATCGGCTTGCCCGGAGATACACTACAGATCCGCGACCGGGAAGTGTATATCAACGGTCAGAAGACTGAAGATCCAACCGAAATCCAGTTTCTCTACCAGATCCGGTCCGGCGCACCGCTCAACCTGGCCAAGCTCCAGGAATGGGGAATCGACATCAATGAGATGAGCAGCTCCCGGAACCTCTTTGCCCTGACCAACAGCCAGGTGGAAAAAGTAAAAAGTCTCGGCCCCGATGTGCAGGTAGAAATCATCACCGCAGGCCCCAACGGCCAGAATCCCAATTATTACTTCCCGCACGACAGCGCCAACTTCAGGGACTGGAGCCCGGACAATTTCGGACCGTTGTATATTCCCAAAGCCGGTGCGACAGTCTCCATTAGCCCGCAGACCATTGCTCCTTACCGCCGGATCATCTCTGTATTTGAAGGACATGACCTCCAGGAGAAGGATGGCAAGATCTATATCGATGGCAAGGAAGCTGATAGCTACACATTTGCCCAGAACTACTACTGGATGATGGGCGACAACAGGCACAACTCTGAAGACAGCCGGGTATGGGGATATGTGCCGGAAGACCATATCGTGGGCAAACCACTCTTCATCTGGCTGTCTACGAAAAACGGAAGTTTACGCAACGGTATCAGGTGGGAACGCATGTTTACCACCGCCAACAGGCGCTAGAAAAGTGGACTGACAATATTCTTTTTAAGAAAACCTGCCTCCAAAACTGTGAGATCAATATAATCTGCGTATGTTTGCACACATTAACATATGATTATGAACAGAGGAAAAGTAAAATTTTTTAATGAATCAAAAGGTTTTGGATTCATTAAGGAGGATGGAACAGACAAAGAATACTTTGTCCACTTCACAGGCCTGGTCGATAAGGTCAAGGAGAATGATGAAGTAACTTTCGATCTTCAGGAAGGAAGGAAAGGATTGATTGCAGTAAACGTCAAGCTGGCTTAAGGCTTAATACTACATTTTAATGAAATTCCTCGGAGGCTGCCTGATACCAGGCAGCCTCTTCTAGTTTGTCGACCAATCTGCCTAAGAGCCCTTCCGCGAACTCTTGTTCCATCAAAAACAAAACAGGGTTGCCCGAAGAGGACAACCCTGCCTGACCGGGCACAGTCCGCCATCATTAAGCGGCCCTGATGCCCCTACCAATCCTGGCGGACAGTTTTATTTCTTTAGCATCGGGCTCAGGATTTCCCTGTTGGGATACTCCTTGCGATGGGTGTACTTCAATACATCGAAAGTAGTGACGATCCCTACCAAAACACCATTGTCCACGATTGGCAATGCATGGAAGAGATTTTCAAGAAATATCTCACAGGCTGTACCCACTTTGGCCGTGGATTCCAGTGTAGCCAGTTTCTGCGACATCACAGACCTGACGCTGACATCCGCATACTGGTCATGCCCCTTACCCATCTTGAAAAGATCATAGGTGGTGACCAGGCCTACCAGGCGATCTTCTTCCACGACAGGGATATGGTGGATACGGTAACTGGTAAAAATCTCTTTCACTCTGTTCAGATCGTCGTCCGGCGAAATCGTGATCAGGTCAGTGCTCATAATCGAAGCAACAGGTTCGTTCATCATAATCTTACGAGGTTTATTGAATTCAGCATTTAACTCCAAAATATAACTTTTATCCGATACCTCAAAGCAAAGCGCCACCGGCTTGTGCAAAATCAGCAGGCCGGTTCATCGACGCAATGTTTCACCTTATGCGGGCCAAAAAATCAATACATTTGTTAGTGGAACCATAGTCCGCCCTGTGAAACAAAGGCGCTACTTCCTTGCTTTGATGCTGGCAGCCTGTATGCCGGCCACCTGGATCCAGGCGCAACTGCCTGTATGCAATCTCTATTATTTTACGCTCGAAGACACGGACGGAGACAAGCTCCGGCTTGCCTCGCCCAGGCTACTCAGCGGCTTCCATACCGAAGGGTACAATAATCAGCCTAGCTTCTTCAACGATCACCTCATTTACTTCGTGACCGACCGGGACGGTAGCCAGACAGACATATACAGTGCGGATATGCGCGCACAGGTACTGACACGTATCACCGAGACGCCCGAATCGGAGTATTCGCCCCGCCTGTTTGGAAGGGGTCAGCTCAATTGCATACGTGTAGACGCAGCGGACAAAGAGATACAACGCATATGGGAGTATCCGCTTGACAGGAAACACGAAGGCGGCGCCATATACTCCGAGATCACCAATGCAGGTTACTACATGCGTTGGGGCACGGACTCGCTGGCGGTCTTTCTGACCGGAGAGCCACATACACTGAAAGCCATAATCAGGGGCACTCAATACAGGGAGCTGGTCGGCCGCAATATAGGCCGATGTATAGACAGGACAGTTGAGGGCTCACTGCTCTATGTGCATAAGTACATGCCTTCGGAATACTATCTCAAAAGGTATGAATGGGCAACGCGCAAGTCAGATATCTGGATCAGGATGCCTGCAGATACTGAGGACTTTGCTGTAATGCGCGATGGTCGTATACTCTGCGCCAGTGGCAGCTCCATATATATAGCCGACCCTGCGCGTGGGGATAAAGACTGGACTCCCGTAGAAGACCTGCGGTGGTATGGTTTCAGTAAGATCACCCGGCTGGCCGTCAACCCGTCCAATACCGCTATCGTACTGGTGGTAGAATCAAATCCATGATACAATGATCCTTCGACTGTTATTACCTTGCTTTCTTTTCTGCTTCCATCTGGTCCGGGGACAGGAAGACTGGCTGCAATCACTTGAGGTACACAGGCAAAAGTACCGGACTACCTACCTCCAGCCCGAAAGACAGGTCTATGAAGCCCGGGACACACAGTATCTGCGCTTCTTCGACCCGGATGATACCTACAGAGTCATTGCCCGTTTTGAACCCGATACAAACGCCAGGCCTTTTCTGATGCCTACTTACAGCGGCCAGAAACAACGTATGTATCGTGCATATGGCACATTGCATTTCAGGCTCGAAGGCAGCCCATATCAGCTTACGGTGTACCGGATGGCAGAGCCCTCGCCCCTGTCGGCAGGATTGCTTTTCCTGCCCTTCAAAGATCCCAGCAACGGCGAAGAAACCTACGGTGGCGGACGATACCTCGAAATGCGCATGAGCGACCTAGACGATCCCTCGCAGGTCATCCTGGATTTCAACTTTTGTTACAACCCGCTCTGTGCCTATTCTGACAAGTTCAATTGCCCGATCCCACCGGCCGAAAATCACCTTGATGTCGTCATCGCAGCCGGAGAGAAGGCTTTCGCCCGGCCCGATGCAAAGCACTGACATGCCGGAACATACCGTACGGGACCAGATGGACAGATCGGTGACCGCTCCGCTCCGCCCGCAACGTATCATTTCAACTGTGCCGTCGCAGACAGAGCTCTTGTATGACCTCGGCCTGGGCCACAGAGTGGCCGGTGTGACCCGGTTCTGCATACACCCTGCCGGGGAACTGGCCGGAACTGCGCGGGTAGGCGGCACCAAATCCCTCAGCATGTCGCGCATAGAGGCGCTGGATCCTGACCTGATCATCGCCAACAAAGAAGAAAATCACCGCGACCAGATCGAAGAGCTGGCAGACCGGTACCCGGTCTGGATCAGTGATATACGGACATTGGAAGACGCACTGGATATGATCCGCCGCATAGGCATACTTTGCGACGTACAGGCACAAGGAGAAGCACTTGCCCGCAAACTGAATGTGCTGTACGAGCCGCTCCGGGAGGCGCTTGCAATACCGGGTGCAGGATTCGCTTACCTGATCTGGCGCAGACCCTGGATGGCAGCAGGCAACGATACCTTCATCCACTCGCTGATGACTTATATGGGTATGGCCAATGCTTTCGGGCACCTGTCCCGGTACCCGGAACTCAGTGAAGAGGATCTTGCAGAGGCCAGACCTTCCCACATATTGCTTTCTTCTGAACCTTACCCGTTCTCCGCCAAACATATATCCGAACTTCAGGCTATCTGTCCCAGTGCCAGGATCGTATTAGTAGATGGGGAATTCTTCTCCTGGTACGGCAGCAGGCTCGTGCCGGCCGCAGCCTATTTTACTTCGCTGAAATCAATATTTTAGCGGCGCGATTCGTTCAGTCAAAAAAGACCCTATGCTCAAACAGCTACTTCTGCTTACCTGTATACTCACCGGATTCAGCAGCATCGCACAGCAAAGCGACGTACAGCGCTCCTGGCTTGTGCAGTTCAGATCGGCCGCAGATGCACGATCAGCTATGGAACCCGGACGCGAGAGCAGACCTGCCCTTGATCTGCACTGGAAGACACTCTCCGGGAGACTGTCGATGTATGAAGTCACCTGGGATCCGGCAATCGTCGGGGCTGCTTCCGTAAAGGCCCATCTCGAAGCATTCCCGGGCCTGATCTCCCTGCAGGCCGATGCAGAAGTACAACTGCGCGACCTGCGGCCAAACGATGCGGACTACTCACTCCAATACTACCTGGACCTGATCGGTGCCCCTGCGGCCTGGGCGCAGGCTACAGGAGGAGTCACAGCCCTGGGCGATACGATCGTGGCGGCTGTGCTCGAACGCGGGGCCGGGGATCCCCTGCATGAAGACCTGCAGGGCCTGTTTTGGTACAACCATGCAGAAGTGCCCGGCGACGGCATAGACAATGACGGCAACGGCTTCATAGACGACTACGCCGGGATCAATATAATCACCGGCAACGATCAGCACCAGGGAGACATAGAGAACCACGCGACCCCCGTATGCGGTATCATAGGGGCCAATGGCAACAATGGTATCGGTGTCGCGGGAATCAACTGGCAATCAAAGATCCTGATGATCAGCGGTGTAAGGCAGATCAGTCACATCATACAGGCATACGACTATGTCATCGACATGCGCCGGCGCTACGAGGAATCCGGCGGCCGCGAAGGCGCTTTCATCGTGGTGACGAATGCTTCCTTTGGCATCGATGGCGCATTCCCGGAGGAAGAGCCTATGTGGTGCGCCATGTACGACGCCCTGGGTGAAGCCGGGATTCTGTCAGCTACAGCTACGGCCAACTCGCCGGTAGATGTGGACCGTGATGGCGACCTGCCTACTACCTGCCCCAGTGACTACCTGATCGGCGTTACAAATACCAACAGGCAGGACCGCAAAGCATCCAATGCCGCTTTTGGCAAGACCAGTATAGACCTCGGTGCACCGGGATCCAATGTGTATACTACATTCAGCCAACATCAGTACGGCTCCTTCGACGGTACTTCTGCCGCTACACCTGTAGTAGCCGGCGCTATCGCCCTGTTATACAGTATGCCTTCTGCAAACCTGGCGGAAGCATGGCGTACCGATGCTGCCGCACTCTCCCTGGAGATCAAACAGATACTGATCCAGACCGCCCACCCTATAGACGACCTGCGCAACCGCACGGTATCGGGCGGGCGGCTCGACCTGCGGGCTGCCATGCTCGAACTGGCCCGGAGATATGGCACCTGGGCGCCTGAATACAGCCTCTCCAACCTGCACCCCAACCCGGCGCATGACGTGCTGTATTACTCGCTCCATACACCAGAGGCCGGCAGCCATGAAGTACTGGTAGTCAACCTGCTCGGGCAGATCGTTCACCGGGAAACCAGGGAGACAAGTCTGTTCGACAATACAAGACTCCATATCGATACGGCCCCCCTGGCGCCGGGTCAATATTTTCTGGCTATACGCGACCAGAAGAAAATCGTCACCAGGCCTTTCGTCAAGATGCTGTGAAATAATTTTTTTGCAGCCAGTGCCTGGAAATCGGACTTGCCGCGTTATATTTGCAGCCTGATTCCAGAAATGGCTTCGTAGCTCAATTGGATAGAGCATCTGACTACGGATCAGAAGGTTGCAGGTTCGAGTCCTGCCGAAGTCACGAAAACTTTGAAGAGCGCGCTGCCTCAGACCGGGGCGGCACAAAGCAGAATGTTATGTCGAAGATTTGTCAGTTGACCGGAAAACGCCCTGTAAGCGGCAACAACGTGTCTCACTCCAACAGGAAGACGAGACGTCGTTTCCTGCCGAACTTGCAGACCAAGCGCTTTTATGTACCGGAAGTCCAGGAGTGGATCACCCTGAAAGTATCTACCCAGGCGATCCGCACGATCGACAAGATGGGTGTATACGAGTACGTAAAGAAACTGGAAAAGAAAGGTATCGATACAGGCGTACGCTTTAATTAAAGAAGTAGAGAACTGAAGTATTATGGCAAAGAAAAGCAAGGGCAACCGTATCCAGATCATCCTGGAATGCACAGAGCACAAAAACAGTGGCCTTCACGGTACTTCCCGTTATGTGACGGAGAAAAACCGTAAGAACACGCCCGACAGGTTGGAGTTGAAGAAGTACAACCCGATCATGAGAAAGTCTACTATTCACCGTGAAATCAAATAATCATGGCTAAGAAAGTATCAAAGAACGCGCGGGTTGCACAGCGTGCCGCCAACGCCGGAAGCGGTAAGGACCATGTCAAAGTGGTAAAAAGCATCAAAGATCCTGTAACGGGTAAGTACTCCTACCAGGAGCTGATCATCCACAAAGACAAGGTGAAAGACTTCTTCGGAAGCAAATAAGACAGAGCACTGAATCTATATACTTAGTTTCACGTAAAGGCTTTTCTGAGTAACCTTGGGAAAGCCTTTATTTTTATTACATATCACCCGGTAGCGATATGAGCTTTTTTAAGAAACTCTTCGGCAAAAAAGAACAGGAAGAAGCCCTGGACAAAGGCCTCGAAAAGACCAAGACCAGCTTTTTCGGCAAGATCTCCAAAGCGATCGCCGGGAAATCAACGGTAGACGAGGAGGTCCTGGACGAACTTGAACAGGCACTTATCTCTGCCGATGTGGGATTGGAGACTACCGTCAAAATCATCGAACGCCTGGAAGCACGGGTAGCCCGCGACAAATACCTCAACGTGGACGAACTCCACAGTATACTTCGCGAAGAGATCATAGCGCTCCTGAGTGAAAACAAGACCCAGGACTTCGACGACTTTGTCATACCGATCCAGCAACGCCCCTATGTGCTGCTCGTCGTCGGTGTCAACGGAGTGGGCAAGACTACTACCATTGGCAAGCTGGCCTACCAGTTCACCCAGAAGGGCTATAAGGTCGTGATAGGCGCCGGAGATACCTTCCGCGCAGCAGCAGTCGATCAGCTCAAGATCTGGTCCGAACGCGTGGGCTGCGACTTCTTCGACAAGGGCATGCAGGCCGATCCCGCGGCAGTAGCCTATGAAACTGTACAATATGCACAGAACAACAACTGTGATATAGCCATCATCGATACGGCCGGGCGTCTTCATACCAAGATCAATCTCATGAACGAGCTGACCAAGATTAAGCGCTCAGCCGCCAAAAAAATGGAAACAGCACCTCATGATGTGCTGCTCGTATTGGATGCCACCACCGGGCAAAACGCCCTCGAGCAGGCCAAGCAATTTACCGCCGCCACAGAAGTAACTGCGCTGGCGCTCACCAAACTCGACGGTACTGCCAAGGGCGGCGTAGCCCTGGGCATATCCGATCAGTTCAAGATCCCGATCAAATATATCGGTGTAGGAGAAGGTATAGAGATGCTGCAAGTCTTCAACAGGCGGCAATTCGTAGAGTCACTTTTCAAGTGATCCACACGCAGGCAAAACGCTGCCACGGCAGGTATTACCTGGCCCAGATCTCATCGATGAAGATAAAGGCCTGTCCCCCTGCACCCAGGTGCCAATCAGGTATCCTGCCATAGTTTGTAGCCCTGATTTTCAGGTATCGACCCTGTGCCCTGACTTTGGCAGACAGGTCTCTGGCGACAAGCTCATAGTCTTCCGGGGAGACATCGTGCGCAATCATCGCCAGCGGCTCGTACCGACGGCCATCCCCTGAGATAAAGAACTGTACTTTGACAGGCATCCAGATCCACGAACGCACGTCCTGGCAGAAACCTGCTCCTATCTCCGATATCTTCATGTTTTTGCCGAGGTCGATCACAGCTTCGAAATCCTGCGCCTGATAGCCCTGCCAGCCGCCTAAGCGCCAGTTTGTTTCGCCGCGGAGGCCGTCAATCAGGCCCTGGGGACCGCCAGCCGTATATTGCGGGTTGTATGTAGAAAACAGCTCTATCTTCCAGTCGGAATCGAAGCGATGGTATCGTGCAGTCGCCTCCTTGCTCAGTACACCTTTGGCTGAACGGGCTCGGGCCCTGATCGCTACGGAAGTACGAATGGGCACAGGGTCGGTATAAGCTGTCCATTCCGTCGCAGCCTGCCCATCTTCCTGTATACTGTATTCAATCACGACATCCGGTTGAACGGTGGATATAGAGACGACCGTATCCTGGGAAAAGGTTCTGGCCGCACGGGAAAATACAGGTGTCAGCGTGATCTGTGCGGCGCCGACTTCGGACACCGGACGGTCCGGAGCCGCTACAGCCCATTCGCGGGAGGGTACGGCTGAGGTCTCGAACACAATCTCCCCCCCTTTCATGATATCCGCATGCTTCAGGTATGACCTGCCATAAGACTTTCCATTCAGTTTTACAGCGCTTGTATAGATTGCCGCAGGATCTCCTTTCCTCCGGATCACCCAGGTAGAGCCATTTTCAAGATGGATCCTGGCTTCGGGAAACAAAGGAGTAGTCAGGGCATATTCAGGGTTGCCGGGACATACCGGGTAGATGCCCAGTGCACTCAGAACGTACCATGCAGACATCTGGCCGCAATCTTCGTTGCCGCTCAGGCCGTCGGGCCGGTCACTGTATTGCTCATCCAGTATCTGGCGGACACGCTGCTGTGTTTTCCAGGGCTGTCCGGTATAATTGTACAGGTAGGCCATATGGTGGCTCGGCTCATTGCCATGAGCATACTGGCCGATCATCCCGGTGATGTCCGCCTGCTGCCGACCGGCCAGGTCCGATCCGGCTGTAAAAAGCTGGTCCAGTTGCCTGCCGAATGCTTCCTCTCCCCCATGCAGCCGGATCAGGCCGGAGACATCGTGCGGTGCGTAAAAGCTGTATTGCCATGAGTTGGCCTCCGTGAAGTGAAAGTCTACCTCCGCAGGATTGAACGGGGTCTTCCATGCACCGTTGAGCCGCGGCCTCATGCATCCTGTAGCCGGATCAAACAGGTTCTTATAGTATTGTGAACGTTCCACGAACGCAGTATAAACATCCTGGCGGCCCAGGTCACCGGCCAGTTGAGCAATGCACCAGTCATCATAGGCATATTCCAGCGTTTTGGATACACTCTCGTGCTCTTTGTCGCCGGCAATATATCCATCCGCAATGTACTGTCTCAATCCGAAATGATCGCGCGTAGCAGAGTGTACCATCGCCTTCAGAGCGGTAGATGCATCGAATCCCCGTATTCCTTTCATCCAGGCGTCTGTAATCACCGACGCCGAATGATAGCCGATCATGCAGAATGTCTCATTCGCGGCCAGCTCCCATACCGGCAACAATCCACCCTGTTCGTAGTGATTGAGAAAAGTCCGGATAAAATCAGTTGTACGCTGCTGGTCTATGATCGTCATCAGCGGATGTAACGCCCTGTACGTATCCCAAAGGCTGAATACGGTGTACTGCTGATGCCCCTGTGTATGGTGTATGCGCTTGTCCATACCCCGATACCTTCCGTCTGCATCAGAGAACAAGTTGGGTGCGATCATACAATGATAAAGGGCCGTGTAAAAGGTCTTCATTTGTGCCTGGCTGCCGCCCGATACTTCTATTTTGCCAAGCTCACGGTCCCAGGATGCCTGGGTGGCTTTACGTACCGCGTCAAAATCCCAACCGGGATTCTCAGCCTGGATATTGCGCCTCGCGCCTTCTACATCCACGGCCGAGAGCCCCACTTTCACAACCACCGGATCAGACGGATCCGTATCGAATATAAAATAGCTGCGGATATCCGTAGAGCTGATCTCGCGAATGCCACCCACCCATCCCCCACCGGAATAGGTGCCGCACTCTCTGAACGGCCTGGAAAACTGTATACAGAAATAAACGACCTGATCTGTAGCCCACGCTTCGGAACGTCGCATACCCACTACTTCCGTAGGGCTGACGAAATCAAGGCTTGATTCTATTACTTTGTCGCGATGAGGCAGATCCAGTGCCAGGTACCCCTTCTTGCCGGCGGTGAAGGTATAACGATGCATACCGGTGCGCGGCGTAGCCGTAAGTTCAGCCCGGACACTTGGCTGCTTGAGAAAAACCTCGTAATACCCGGCTTCGGCACGTTCGCCGGCCTTATCAAAAGACGAAGCAAAACGGTATTCATCCAGGAAAGGTAATCCCACAGCCGGCATGATCAGCACATCTCCGTAATCAGATACGCCCGTGCCGCTGAGGTGAGTATGCGAAAATCCATAGATCACCGAATCGCTGTAATGGTACCCGGAGCAACCGTCCCATCCGGTAAGTCGTGTATCCGGGCTCAGCTGCACAAAACCGAACGGAGCAGTAGCCCCCGGAAAAGTATGTCCGTGACCGTCCGTGCCTATAAAAGGATCCACCAGCCTGTGATAAGGTTCACGACCGGGCTGCTGCCCCTTCAGTATGGAGAATACACAAAAAAGGAGCAGGAATACGCCTGCACTGCGCCGGATTGAGGATTGCATACGACCAGAAATTTGAGTGCTTTAAAGTACAAATATCCGGTCAAATATGAAGCTGCCGGAGGACCAGCCCGGATCCGTACTGCAGTCATTTTTTCACGTGATCGAATGCACTGCTGACTTCAGGTGTATGATCCGGTTCGATACGGATCTCCCGTAGCTCGCCGGGGAAAAGATCGAAAAAGTTGTCGCCGGCAGTACCGGTCTCACGTATCCAAACCCACCTTGCCGGGCGATGACAACTGATCTGTAGGAAATGACGACCTCCCCGTTCGATCTGCACATACTCCAGCCCGGGATCTTCATAATATCGCGTACCCGGCAACCCCGCCCAATAGGTGGCCCTGGCGACCACGGTATCCGCAATGATCCATCGGGCCTCTGTGATATGAAACTTTTCTTCCGCAAGCTGGAGGGGGGCGGCCAAAGCTATGCTCGCTGTATATGGATGCTGTTCACGTACATATAGCGTATCCTCCCACAATGTATAGCCAAGCGGATGCCAGGCGCGCAGTACTATCCTTGTATCGGCCGGAACCCCTCTGTCGGCCGTTAGCTCTACCATGAGACTATCCTCCGACAAGTTGACCGACAACAGATGAGCCGCCATCAGCCGCTTGAGATGATAGTGAAATGCCTTGGGCCGTTTCCGATAATCCAGGCCCGACCAGGACACAACCGGCCAGCAGTCATTCAGTTGCCAGTAGAGTGAACCCATACAATAGGGTTGCTTCTGCCTGTGGGCCTCGACAGCCTGGGCCATTCCATAGGCCTGGAGCACCTGCGACCAGTAAATCAGGGCTCTGTGATCGATAGGGTGCATACCCTCGCGCTCCATATAAGTTGCAATGGTCTCATAGCCGGTCGGGTGCTTCTGGTGACACTCCCAGTGTTCCAGCTCAGGCTGACCGCTGGCCGGGGCAAACTCGGCTACTGTGCGCTCATCAGGTATGCCCTGGAAACCATACTCGCTCACAAACCTCCCGGTCTTCTGCCTGTAAGTCGAAAAAGGCGCCATACCCCACCAGACACCCCAGTAGTGCACATCACCTTCCAGGTAACTCTCCGGTCTTCCCCAACCAACAGAGGGCGACGAAGGCCAGTATGGCCTGCTGTCGTCCAGCTCTCCGCATATAGACGGAAGCAGGTCGTGGAACAATGCCTGGTATTCACCCTGTATGATCTTCTCCATCGCAGGAGTGAGTTTATATGACTTTTGCCAGCCCCAATTGTGCCAGGCTTCATCTACCTCGTTATTGCCGCACCAGAGTACAATACTCGGGTGCTTCCGCAGCCGCTCCACTTGCTGCCTGGCCTCCAGGGCCACAGAAGCCAGGAAACCGGGATCACCCGGGTACATGGCACATGCAAACATAAAATCCTGCCAGACAAGTATCCCAAGGCTGTCGCACAGTCTGTAAAAAAGATCGTCCTCATACACACCGCCTCCCCAGACACGCAGCATATTCATGCCGGCGTCCTTTACCTCGCGTAGTAACGTACGATAGTCTTCGGGAGATACCCTGGGCAGAAAAACATCCTGTGGCACATAATTGCCTCCCCTGGCAAATACAGGCTTTCCGTTGACTTCAAAATAAAACTGTCGGCCTGCTGTATCAGCCCTGGTAACGAGCTCCGTCGACCGCAGCCCGAAATCAAGGCGTTCGCTTATGACCTGGCTGTCGCGTCCGATCTGCAATTTAAGCTGATACAGATGCGGGGTCCCATGTGTGTGAGGATACCAGCGTTTGGGCTGCCTGATCGCGATACGCAGCTGCATACGATACCGGCCGTCACCCAGCAGGAGGCGCTCCCGCCTGCTGAACTTCGTCTCTTGTCCATCCTGCACTTTTATGGTCAGCTCCTCGCGTATATCACGATCGGATCGCAAGTCGAGTTCTAATCTCAGCACTGCCAGGCTGTCCGTGAGTGATTCCTGGACAAGGTGCATGCGCTCCAGTTGGAGGCTCCCAATACACATCAGGTATACAGGCCGCCACATACCCATAGTCGGCAGGCGGGGCGCCCAGTCCCACCCGAAATGATAAGCTGCTTTGCGGCTAAAAGCCCAGTCGCCGCCGGGTAGTGGCATCCCTCTCTTCTGGCTGGCATCCGAGACAGCGCTCAACGGCGAACGGAAGCGGATCAGCAGTTCATTATCCGGTTGTAGCGAATCCCTGTCCAGCGGTACCTCCCACCTGACAAACATATTATCTGCCCTTAGTATGGACCGGCCATTCAGAAAAACTTCCGCGTATGTATCCAACCCCTCGAACACCAGCAAGACCGCTGAAGAGGCGGCGATATCGGCCTTGCGGAAAGAACCGCGGTACTCCCAGTCCTTTTCACTGATCCAGAGCAGTGTATCGGCATGACAGCCGGTCAACGGATCTGGTATCATACCCTGCTCAAAAAGATCTGTATGCACGACGCCCGGCACTTGTGCACGCTGCCAGGCAGTATCACCGACCTGCCTGAAACTCCAATCCTTATGCAGATAGACTGTATCTGTCTGAGCATGACTTGTAACAGCCAGGAGCACCAGGCAGAGGAAAAGTGCAATTCCGGTAAAGGGGCTATTTTGCCGCCTGTACATATTGAAGTATTTCTTCCAATAACGGTAACATGGCATTCTCCATTTCAGCCTTCGCACAGCGTAGCCCGGTAAGCTTGTGACGCGTCATTTGTATCTTCTCTGCTTTCACAGTCGTGCCTTCTGCCGCAATCTCCAGGAACTCGTCCATCAGCGATGCTATATTGCGGAAAGGCGCTATATGGGGCTCCAGTTCGCGCAAAGCCGGACGGGATTCTGCCAGCTGCTGTACGAGCGCCTGTACATAGATAGCCTGCCAGACCAGACCGCGCAGATCGTCCAGGTGCTTCTTATCCCCTGTGCGGCGCCAGGACCGCCAGGCAATAAGCGCCCTGGTTGCAGCCGGAGGATCCGGCACAGTCGCATCTACTGCCCGCGTGAGCGGAACAGCAGAGTGGTATCTTGGCGGCGTACCATGTCTCCTGTAGCCGTCCAGCGGCCTCATCCAGTCCAGCCAGATCCGGAGTGCATGCGCCCCTCCTTCGTCTCCTGCAAGTCGCCGGACCATCTTGTCGCGAAACATAAGATGCCTGCTACCGGCTGCCTCCAGATACAACTCCACCCGCAATAACCTGCTATACATATCCACGGTATCCCTGAGTTGCTCATCGGACCAGAAACGCTCGGCGATAGCTGCTGTCCGCGGCCATATCCTGGATTCGACATTCTCTTGCGTCACGAGCTCAGCCCACATGGTTGCCTCTCCGCCGAGGACATACTTTCTTTCTTCCTGTGGCATGGTCGCCTCCGCAGGCAGCGGATCATTGAGATAATGCTGGATAGCCGTATGAGACAGATCAATGTAGTACCCGTTTGAGAGGACAGTATAGAAGCCCGTCTGCGCTGCTTTAGAGAGAAACTCCTTGCCGCGCCAGGACTGGATGACGATGCCAGCAGGCAACTGCTCGTCCAGTATCTCGTCCCAACCCATCATTATCTTGCCGTTCTTTTGCAGGATGGTTTGTATTCTCCGGTTGAAATAAGCCTGCAGACTATGATTGTCAGGTATACCCTCCTTCCGCATAAAGGCCTGTATCTCCTTGCTTTCATTCCATTGCTTTCCATTGTTTTCATCCCCTCCGATATGGAAATACGGGTCCGGGAACAACCCACACATTTCCGTCAGAAAGCTGTCTAGGAAGGTATAGGTGCCGGGCTTTGAAGGATCCATTGTCGGATCGAACACCCCGAAGAAACGTTCGATCTCATAGGGTCCGGGCGCCGAGGCAAGATGCGGGTATCCAGGCATCCATGCAGTCGTGTGACCCGGCATGTCAAACTCAGGAACTACCCTTATTCCCCTCTCACCGGCATAATGAATGATGGAGCGTATCTGCTCCTGTGTGTAGAAAAGACCGTCCGAGCCCGATCCGTGGAGCCGGGGATACACCTTGCTTTCCACCCTGAAGCCCTGGTCCTCGCTCAGATGCCAGTGAAACACATTGAGTTTTACGGCTGCCATAGCATCAAGTACTGCACGCACTGTCTCCTCCGGCATGAAATGACGGCAGGCATCGAGCATCAATCCCCGCCACGGGAACCTTGGCCCGTCAACGACATGCATAGCCTGAAAATAATAACCGCCCTCATCGTACTGAAGGGCCTGAATAAGTGTCTCAAGCCCGCGAAGTGCACCGAGATCCGTTGTCGCTTTCAGGGAAATAGAACCGGTCGTCACAACCAGTTCGTAGGTCTCATCTTCGGCTGGCTCCAGTTTGCCGGCCCGTTCGGTGATTATCCTGAGCATGGCCCGTCCGGGATCAGCCTGCCTTTGCAGAGGAAGCCTGATCGTAGTAGCCGCACCGAGCCGATCTGCGAACCGCTGTATTCCACTCCGTAGCCTGGGATGGTATTGGCCCTCCAGGCTATACGTAAAACCGGTGTCCAATCTCAGCTGACCTACAGACAGCCGGACCTGATCAGGCTGAGGCATCCATATCGGCTCCTGTTGGGCCTGTACTGCGAGGCACACACAGAGCATAAACGGGAAAAGAAGTAACCCTGGAATAAATTTTCTCATCATACTTTAAAGATAGTTAAATTGGATCTACAAGAGGTGGGGATATCCCCCTCTCAACCGCATACTCATTTTCTGACCAGGCGCCCGAAAACGATGAAAAACCTGCTAAAGCTGGAAGAAACCGCTCAGTTTTTGCTGACGCTCTATCTATACAATACGACTGGCACATCATGGTGGTGGTATCCCCTGTTGATCCTTCTGCCGGACCTGGCCATGCTAGGTTATCTTTTAGGCCCTGCAGCAGGTGCGTTCACTTACAACCTGGTACACCACAAAGGGGTAGCACTTGTACTGGGCCTGATCGGGTGGATTAGTTATATGCCGGCTCTTTATGTCTGCGGCATCTTGCTATACAGTCACTCATCATTGGATCGCATCTTCGGTTATGGGCTGAAATACCGGGATAGCTTCCAGCACACCCATCTCGGTCGGATCGGCGCAAAAGGGAAAAACCAGTAGCAGTTCAGGTGTTCCTGCCAGAACGGGATGAACCGTTACACCTTATCCTTCATGTGAAGGGCATAGGCATAGGCTCCGAGAGAGACAGCCCGGCTGGTGCCCAGGACTGACCGGCCGAGTATCAGTTTCCTGTGTGGTGAGTAGGACACCCGGATACCAGAACCCGGTACGACCAGCGGGATAAACTGATCATGCAGAAACTCGCTGCGCTGGTATTCGTCTTCCCAGTTAAGAACTTTGCTCTCCAACCTATCCATAGACCTGCCTGACCTGTCTTTTATCGAACCATTGAGATAATCCATGGCATCCCCTATAAAGAGATCATACGATGCGGCCAATCCTCCACCGATGACAACCGGTGCATCAGTGATGGTCGCTACACTAGCCAGGGCAAATCCAAGAATGCGGCCAAAGTCCCTGTAGCTCCGGATGGCAGCTGCCTGGTCACCTGGCTTCCGCCCCCGGGCGATCTCTGCGATGTCTCTTGGTGTGAGCGATGAAGAAGTACCCTCTCCAGCCAATGCGGCATACCTGTCACACAAACCGCCGATACTCAGGGAGCTTTCCACGAAATAGTCCGGGAATTCCGGATGCGCCAGCAGGTTCACCTCTGCTCCGGAGGCTGTATCGCCTATATACATCTGTCCGTTGAACACCCATCCTCCGCCAAACCCGGTTCCCAGTGTCACGCCAAATAGACTATGATAGCGACGTACCGAACCGTGTCGCTCCAGCTCATCATTGATCAGGGGCAACAAACCCGTTACTGCTTCTCCGTATGCGAAGAGATTTCCATCATTATTGATGTGTACCGGTACACCAAAATGCGCCCTCAACATAGGACCTAATGCCACTCCGCCTCGGAATGCGGGCAGGTTGGTCAGATCACCAATTATACCCGATCGGTAGTCCGCCGGTCCCGGAAAGGCAAAACTGATCGCTGCTATCTCACCGCCTACCCCCTCACGGAGTTGCTCAAAGCCCGATACAATGAGCTCCAGGCAACGGGACAGATCCACCGTCTCTGCGGGCAGGTGTATGGATTCAGACACTTCCCGACCGGCTTGCATCGCTGCAAAGACGAAGTTTGTGCCCCCCGCATCGAGTGTCAGTACTATGTCACTGGCTTCCGTCAAATTCATGGCACAGATCAGTCTTGAGAGCGATGGAATAATATCATTCAGGTCTATAGAGCGCGTGAATCTAGTGAAAACCGGCTACCCTGCAAAATCGTCTTGAGGAAGTGTTCCGACAACAAAACACTGGTAAGCAATATCACATATTCATTATACAATATACATAATATACTCCTGAATAAGCCATTCGCTAATCAAGGGGTTTTCTCTTCATTTTTTATATAAAAAAGTGGATGCAAACCCAAACCAGGGGCTTCATAACGGAGTCTATGTGTGTATACGGAAAGAATTTATTTTTCTTTCAAACATTCACGCTTCATTACACCCTTAAAGCTGTAACAGGTTTAAAAAGCCCGGCTCTAAAAGAAGAATCGGGCTTTTCTTTTGTCAGGACCCTATGTTTGTCTGAATACAATGTATCAGCAGGGGCGTACAAGATCATACCATTCCTGTAAGGACTGCAGTGCATATCCTGTTATCAGGCAGTCAAATGCATCCAACCTGTTATTTTGTCTGGCTGCTTCAAGCGCATCATAATACTCAAGTCTCCGCTCGTACTCTCCTGATATATTTACGGGCGGAAAGCCGGCTTGCATAAGGATGAGGTTCATGACAAGACGGGAGGTACGCCCGTTGCCATCTATAAACGGGTGAATAGATACCAATCTTTCGTGTATATCGGCAGCTAGCAACACAGGGTGCGTGCGTATGCGACGCTCTTCATAATGAAGAAAGAGATCTTCCATAAGCTTTGGCACCAGGTAGGGCTGGGGTGGAATATGTTTCGACCCGCTGATCCGTACCTGCACATTCCTGTAGCGTCCCGCATTCTCCCTGTCTATCCCCCTGAGTACGAGTGAATGTATCTGCAATAAGGTCCGTTCATTAAGTGGCTGGCCCGATGTGACCAGGTCACGCAACATATCTACTGCCTCTGCATGGTTAATCGCTTCCAGGTGTTCTCTGAGGCTTTTGCCGGATATAGTAACACCTCTTTCCACTACAAGGGCAGTCTCCTGGAGTGTGAGTGTATTGCCCTCTATGCGATTACTTTCGAATGTATAGTCAACTTTCCAGGCCTGGTAAAGATTGCGCAATTGTGCCTCAGGTACGGGCCGGAGCTGGTCCAGCTCTTTCTTGAGGCTATCCAGTTTTTGCAACATCATTTCGATCGAGCCGGATATGCTGGTCTCGTAAGGCACCTGGGCTTCTGCCAGGCGCAGTGCTTCAAGGGCATACGGCTCATCAGCAATTTCGTTGTAAATGCGATCGGCCAGCCACATAGTGAGCAATTCCTTCTGATCCAGGTTAAGTACTCTGGCAAGGACAAGTATTTGTTCTTTTGAGGGCATGCGATCTCCCCGCTCTATCTTGCTCAGGAGTGTATGGTGTATTCCTAGCAGTGAGGCGCATTGCTGAAGTGTGTATTTTTTTGCCTTCCGGGCGGCACGAATGGCTTGACTGGCGGTTGTCACTTTGACTGTTTCTGTCAAAATTATGCCTTTTCTTGTTGGCTGATCACTTTTTTCTACACTTTTTGTCTAATTTAATACCTCTACGTGGGTTTCACTGCATTTGAGGTGCTGTCAGTCGGGGGTAGGACCTGTGGTTTTATTGTGGAGAGAAGGCATAATAGTACTCCCCGGGGTAGCGCTTGTAGATGCCTTCCAGAACGATTCTGTTCCGGCTCTCCCGGATGGTTCTTATGACCTGGTCTACCGTCTGTACGGGGCTGTCATTGACTTTAGTGATGATGAAGCCAGGGTCCATATTGGTCCGTTCGATCCTGGATCCTTTGTAGATGCTGACGACCAGCACACCTGTCTTACCCAGATCTCTTTTTTCATCACCTGTGAGCTCACGTAGCTCAAATCCTATATCCGCCAGTGAAGTGATACTTGGATTCTTAAGTACTACTTCTGTTTCCTGGCGGACACCTCTGCGGTAGTATACGAGTTTCAGCCGGTCGCCTGGCCTGTAGCGACCGATAATCTCCTGCAGCTCCGGGACGCGCGGCGTAGGCATCCCGTTGACAGAGACGATTACGTCGTTCCGTCTTAGACCCGACTCTTCTGCCGATCCGCCGGGAGTGATCCGCAGCACATGCACACCGGCTACATTTTGCAGGGCCAGTTCTTTGGCCAGTTCATCGGTAACATTGGCTATCGATACACCGAGAAGACCGCGCTGGACGTCACCAAACTCCATGAGGTCATAGATCACTTTTTGAGCCAGGTTAGAGGGTACGGCAAACGAATAGCCTTCATACTTGCCCGATTGCGTGATGATTGCCGTATTGATACCTATCAGTTCCCCCATGGTATTGACCAGGGCTCCCCCGCTGTTGCCGGGATTGACTACAGCATCTGTTTGTATAAAAGATTCGATCGGGTAATCTGCATCAAGTATGTTTATACTGCGGCCTTTGGCGCTCACAATACCTGCTGTCACTGTAGATTCCAGGCGAAATGGGTTACCCACTGCGAGCACCCACTCACCGACCTGCAATGAGTCCGAATTGCCGAATAGTACAAAAGGCAGCTCCCTCGCATTTACCTTTAGCAGAGCCAGGTCCGTGGACGGATCTGAACCCACCAGCTTCGCCTCGTATTCCTTTTTGTCGTTGAGTACAATTTTGATCTCGGTACTCTTTTCGATCACATGGTGGTTAGTGACGATATACCCATCGGGAGATATAATCACTCCGGAACCAGTGGATTGCGCAAATCGCTGCCGTTCCCATAATGAGCTGCTGCCTGTCCGCGCCTGTATGCTGACGACTGCAGGAGTTGCTATACGGGCTGCCGTGATAAAGCTCGTAGGAGCAGCCGAAGTAAAAGCTTCCTGGATACGACCTGAAAAGAGGTCGTCAGATATGGTCGCCTGGTAAGCATGATCCTGTGACGCCTGGCCCGACTGTACGCTGCCGTCCATCCATCTGATCACCACAGTTGTGATCACTGCTGTCACCATCGATACACCTATCAATACGACCCACTGCTTCATTGTCCTCATACCTTTGCAATTAATTAAACTTAACTCATTTCCGGGTAAGTAGATTATTTTTGATTCGGCTTTAAGAAATAAATAACGCACGTAAGCACAACGTTGGGCGACATGGGGCTTTCCTTCGAAAAATATCATGGCACGGGCAATGATTTCATCATGATCGACCATAGAGGCAAACACCTTTCCGGGCTTCTGGATCAAGACTATATCGCTTTTCTATGTGACCGGCACTTCGGAATCGGGGCAGACGGGCTGATCTTGCTCGAACACTCCCCGGTCTACGATTTTCGGATGGTGTATTACAATTCGGATGGCAGGCAAAGCAGTATGTGTGGCAATGGAGGGCGTTGTCTCGTCGCTTTCGCCGCTCACCTCGGTGTCATAAGCCATACATGTACCTTCGAGGCTACAGATGGCCTGCATGAGGCCGCACTGCTTGCTGATGGAAATATAGCGCTTGGTATGCAGCCAGTACCATTTCTGCTGCGCCAGGGGACCGACTGGATACTGAATACAGGCTCACCGCATTATGTTCGTTTTCTGGACCGGGATATAGATTCCATAGATGTAGTAAAGGAAGGGCAAACGATCCGCAATTCACCACCGTTTGCTGCAGATGGAATCAACGTCAACTTTGTGTCCTGCGATCAGGATGGCATCCGCGTCCGCACCTACGAGCGTGGGGTAGAAGACGAGACGTTGAGTTGCGGGACCGGGGTCACAGCCGCTGCCATCGCATTCGCTGCCGCCAATGACCTGAACGGCCCGCAGAAGATCACTGTAGACACAAAGGGTGGCCGGCTCAGGGTAGCCTTTAATTACTCACAGGGAAAAACGACCGACGTACAGCTCATTGGACCGGCAACAAGGGTTTTCTCGGGTTCACTTCCCGGAAAACAGCTGTGATCAGACTGCCTTGCTGCTGTTTCTGAACCGGTTACGATCTTCAAAGAACAACTACTGTGCTGCGTCCAATGCCGCCAGAGCTTCCCTGGCCTTGTCAAAATTGGGCGCCATCTTCACCGCATGTTCATAGTCGGCACGCGCCGCCTTCAGATCTCCCAACTTCTCCGCAGCCAGCCCCCTGTAGTAGAATGCCTTATAATACAGCTGGTTATGATTGACCGTAATATTGAAATGATCGCGGGCCTGTACGAAAGAATCCAACTCCATATACACCAGTCCGATATTGTAATAGGCATTGGCATTTTCCGGCTCCACCCCGATCAGTGACCGGTATGTAGCAATAGCCCCCCGAAGGTCCCCCTGCTCCCACTGATAATCGGCTTTGCTCATCCAGGCTTGTGCATTGGCCGTGTCCGACAAGATGGCTGCATCGAAAAACCTGATGGCATTAGGTTCTTTCCGTGCTGCCCTCAACTGGGCCAGATTGATCCAGGCATCCGTCAGAGCAGGCTCAAATTCGACAGCTTTCTGAAAGCTGCCTACTGCCCTCGCCGTATCTCCCAGTTCCTTGAAGTTGAGGCCGAACATGAAATAAGCGTCCGCGTTCTGCGGGTCTATCCGCAGGACTTTGTCGATGGTTTCCATCGACTCCTGGTTCATCTTCAGTATCAGTTGGATCTCGCAAAGCTTCAGCAGCGTAGCTATACGCTGAGGATGCAAAGCAGCAGCGCGTTGCATTGTCGCGAGGGCAAGACGGGACTTGAAATAGTCCATATAAATATCGGCAAGCAGGTGATGGTACTCTGCCGTCACCGAATCAATTTTCATAGCAGAGGCCATATCCATAATGGCCTCGTCGTATCCTCCCTTTTCGTAAAAAAGCTGGGCACGCTGTACCCAAAGAGAAGCATTGCGTGAGTCCTTCTCGAGAAGTTCCGTAACGGCAGCAATGGCTTGATCCTGGTGAGGGGCGATGCCGGGAAGAGACTGCCCGCCCTCCTGCTGCTCCTCAGCGCCGGATCCGCAAGAAAAAAAAGGTACAAAAGCCAAAAGCAGGAAAAAAGTACGCATGAATCTCATATCAGGTCAAAATAATCACAGCCCAAAAATAGAACTTTTGGACCGGATGCGTTTTAATACAAGGAAGTAAACGAACCAGGAACGTCAAACGCGCCCAATTGAGTAAGATAAGTTTATCCTTGCTGCTTTTGTTCATCTGCCTGCAGGGTCATGCGCAGCATATACTCAGAGAACACCGGTTCCAGGCCAGCGGTGTCTGCGGGATTACCGATCTCATGACCTATGGCAATAACAGCGTAGTGACGATCTCATTCGCAGGAACTATTACTGTAAACGGATCGGTCTTCAACAGCCACGGCAAAGCTGATCTCCTTTTAGCGGGACTAAATGAGCATGGCGACATACAGTGGTCCCTGCAGGCAGGCAGCCACGACACAGACGAACACAGCAGTACAATCTGGGTGGATGGTAACCTGTATTGGATAGGTATGTTCTGGGATAGCCTGTACCTCGGCTCAGAAATCATACATGCTACGGAAGGCACACGCTGCGCCTTCATAAGCAGGATAGACCCGGACAATGGTACGGTAGTATGGACCCGTATACTCCAGGGTACGGGCCGCAAACAACTCACGACTGCTACATCCACACCTGCGGGAGGCATACAGTTTGCCGGGTACTTTGACAATACAGTCTCTCTCGAAGCACTCACATGTCACTCTGCAGGTCAGCTGGATATATTGCTGGGCGAGCTTTCGGCAGAAGGGGACTGCCAGTGGCTCAGGTCATTCGGCGCACCCGGCGCTGAACTCAAACCGGTAACCGCCGACCGGCAACAAAACCTGCAAGTCCTGGCAGGCACCATAAAAGGCACTGCCCCACTAGGACAGGATACGATATCCGGCCGGCTCACGGACGACGACCTCTTCCTATTACGTTACGGCCCTGCAGGAGATATAATGTGGGCGCGCGGCGCCGGCGGCGTGCTGGAAGACATACCGGTATCGATGATCATCGATCAGACGGGCACTATCCGGCTTTTCGGTCACTTTATGGGTGTTCTCCGTTTTCGCGAGGGGCTGCAGATCCAGACCACCGGCAATAATTTTGACCTCTTCGAAGTATCCTACTCAGAAAACGGCGAGGCCCTCGCAGCCCGTACTACCAAAGGCGGTGGCAATGTGTACCTCACCGATGCCTTCATACGAAACGGGCAGGTACTGCTCGGCGCTATTTTCAACCAGGATCTGTATATCGGCGACAGCACCCTCACGACTGACCCGTTCGCTTTCGCAGGCATAGCGCTCCGGGGCGACAGCGGCCAATATCAACCGGCCTACGAGGAAATCAAAACAAAAGACCTGGTTACATCCGTTTGGCACAAGGATCGCCCCGACGGTTCCAGGCTGGTCGCTTTTACTTATAGCGGTCTTGCAGAGGGCTGGCATACCCAGTGGGATGCAGGCAGCAGCTATGAGGGTATCCTGCTGCATATCTCCCCGGATGAAACAACGGGAGTTGCTTCATCTCCTTCCATTGCTGCGTCTCCGCTAAGTGTATGGCCCAACCCCGGCACCGGCATATTCCGTTGTAACCTGCCCGCAGATTCCGTCACACGATTTGTAGTTTACGATTCGTACGGTACCGACATACTCACGGGTCGTGGCGCAGAATGGACTATGACCGGCTCTCCTCCCGGTGTATATTATGTCCGGGTCGAGACGAAAAACGGCCGGTATCTTCAATCGGCTTTCATCCTGCAAGCGGATTGTTGCAATCATTGAGCAAAATACATATTCTATTTTTTCGTAATATAAATACAAAGCGCTATTTTTGACGGGCCGAAAATCTTGACCATGCGCATTTCTTATATTGTCATCATGGCTGCCCTGTTGCTTGTTTCAAGCAAAGCAGCAGCCCAATACAAAGTCTACCAGGACTATATCGACCTGCACAAACACCTGGCCGTCGCTGAGATGCACCGCAGCGGTGTACCTGCCAGCATCAAGCTTGCCCAGGCGCTGCTTGAATCCAATGCCGGCAGAAGTGAGCTGGCACGCAGGGCCAACAATCATTTCGGCATCAAGTGCGGAGGCGACTGGACCGGAAAGACCTTCCACAAAGAAGACGACGACTATGATCACAGGGGAGACCTGATCAAATCTTGTTTCCGGGAGTTCCGGGATGTAGAAGACTCCTATATAGCTCACTCGGAATTTCTGCGCGACCCGCGCAAGATCAACCGGTACGGTTTCCTCTTCCACCTTTCCACGACCGACTATAAAGAATGGGCGCACGGGCTCCGCAAAGCCGGATACGCTACCGACCCCAACTACGCCCCCCGGTTGATCAAGATCATTGAAGAATATCAGCTCTATAAGCTTGACCTGCAGGTCACACCTATGGATCAGCCTTTCGTCGCTGATGCCGGAACCAAACCCCGTAAAGGCGGATCAAAGAAAGGCGGGAAATCCGGCAAGGAGACTATACTGCCCACACATATTGTAGCCAACAATGAAGTGAAAATGGTTTTTGCGCAAGCCGGTGATACCCCGCTCAGAATTGCCACCCGGACCGGGTTCGCCGTCGGACGTCTGCTCAGGTATAACGAAGAAATCACTGCTGAACAACAAGCGCTCAAAAAGGGCGAACGCGTCTACCTCTCACGCAAAAAGACAGCGTTCAGGGGCAGGCAGCAGTGGCACTATGTAAAGGAAGGCGAGACTATGTACAGCATCGCACAGCTCTATGGCTTAAGGCTGGGTAGCCTGCTCTGGAAAAACCGGATGAAGACCGGAGATCAACCGGCCATCGGTGAGCGGCTGCGTCTGAAATGGCGCAATCCTCAACGCCCGCAACTGAAGAAAGATATCGAAAACATACTTCCTGAAAAGCCGACGATCAAAGGACCTGACACGGAGATCGCTCCCGAGCCCTTCGATTCCCTGGACCTGGCTGCAACCAGCGGCCGGGAATATCATGAAGTAGGCGAAGGAGATACGCTCTATAATCTCTCGCGCCGGTACAGTATCTCGATCGACCAACTGAAAAAGATCAATCAACTCGAATCGGATACCATCCGAAAGGGGCAGGTGATCCGCGTCAGGTGAAACACCCGGGCCTACCTCGCCTGATGTAGCTTTCTGACAAACTTCCCTACATTTGCTGAAGCTGATAAAACCCAAAGAAAGAATGAAAAGACTGACTGGATTGCTGCTGGCTGCTACCCTGATACTGATCACTGACTCACTCTATGGACAGAGTTACGCCTACGGTATCAAGGCTGGCCTGACGGCCGGCAGCCAGACCTGGAACAATCGCAGCCGCCGCAATGGTATTCTCTTTCGCTATCATGCAGCAGCCTATATCGAATCGCACGAGAATGAAACGGATCGGTACAGCCTCTTTTCTCAACTGGGCTATCACGTCAGGGGAAGTGCCGTACGATTCAACGGAGGCGTCAACATCGACAACCAGTATATACCGGCCCAGACACTTGCCCTGGAATTCCGCAACCTCGCGCTAATCGCCGGGGCCAAACAAAAATTCAGTATGGGTGAAAATAAGGTCTACTACCTGCTTGGACTGCGCGGTGAATATACGACTGGTTTTGACCTGGAGATTTATCGCGGCTTTGAAGGAGGAGTTCGCCGCTGGAACTACGGAGTCACACTGGGCGGTGGTTTCCAGTGGAACTTCACAGAACTGGTCGGTGCGATCATTGAACTGCAGGTGCACCCCGATCTTTCCCGCCAGGTCTATATCCCGCCACAGTGGTGGATACATCCGTTCACCGGACAGCGCGACCAGCTCCAGGAGCAAAATATCCGCAACTTCTCTATCGAACTATCGGTCGGATTTCGCTTGCTCCGCAAGATCGAATACATCGAGGATGATGCCTTCTCTTATATCAACTAATATTTACGTTATATAACGTATTTTACTTGCGTATTTCATCGGACTTGCTTAGCTTTGTTTAAAAGAGGGTGGTTCTATGAAAGCAGTCGTATATGGAGCGATCTGGTTGACTTGCTGGACGACTACAGGTCTGCTGCAAGCCCAGACACCGTCTTCGTCGTCATGGCAACAACTGCTTGAAAATGCAGAGTATACGGCGGCTATAGACCTGATGCTCCGACTTGAGCAGGAGGCAGAAGACCCCTATCCCCTCCGTATACAACTGGCTCGTACCTACCAGCGACTGGGCGAACTCTACACTGCACGTCGATGGTGGGCACTCGTGCTCTCGTCCGACAGCCTGGACCAGGCTGCCAACCTGGAACTGGGGCAGCTCTTCGAAAAAGAAGGCGATCTGGAAAGAGCGGCTATGCATTATGGTCGTTTGTGCTCATACTTTCCCGAAACAAGCCAGTATCACAAGCTCCTGGCTTCAGTCTCCATACAGCAGGACCTGCTACCGCTTGCATTTTCACACTATGCGCACGCTATGCGGCTGGCGCCCGGAGATGTTGAGATCAAGCAGGCTCTTGCCCAGCTTTTTATCAGGAACGAACAATATGAAGATGCCTCCAACCTGCTCACACAGGCGCTGGCCATCTACCCCGACCATCGCAAGATGCGCATACAGCTGATCGAATGCTGCTACAGTGATCGCTACTACGAACACGCAGCGACCATGCTAGATGAACTCCAGGCTGAAATAACATTCAGCCACTATCTCAAGCGACTGCATGGGGTTTGTTACTTCCACCTGGGCGAGTTTCGCAAGGCGATAGACATCCTGCTCAGCATAGGTGAAGAGGACAACAAACCCGAGTTGACCTGCTTCTATCTCTACAGGTCCTTCCTAGGACTGGACGACCTGATCATGGCACGTGTATACCTGGACCGCGCTATCCTGGCCTGCAAGCATCCCAATGAAGGAAAATATCACGGCTATATGGGCAACCTGCTCGTGAAAAGTGAGTTCTACAGGCAGGCAGCAAGCTCATACTACAAGGCTTATGAACTGAGCGGTGATCCGGCGCTGCTTTACTGGTGCGGACGAGCTACGGACGCGGCCGAGGACTTCGCCACAGCAGGCAGGCATTATCAGCACTTCCTGAACGCCGCCGCGACGGCCAAAGAACCGACCGACCCGGAGATGCTGACCTTCTCCCGCGAGAGAATCGGGCAGATCAATACATTTACGAAATAGAATCCGATATATACTTATGCAAAGACTGACCAAGGCCGAAGAAGAGATCATGCACTACATCTGGAAACTGGAGCGCTGTACCGTAAGCCAGATCATCGATGAACTTGACGAGCCCAAACCTCCGCATTCCAGTATCTCTTCTATCGTACGTATACTGGAGAAAAAAGAATTTGTGGACCACAAGGCCTTCGGCCGTACCTATGAGTACTTTCCGATAGTCTCAAAAGAAACTTATAGCAAGCGAACGATCAAACAGTTGTTGAACGACTATTTTGAAGGATCTGTAAACAGAATGGTCTCTTTCCTCGTCAAAGAAGAGAAAGTAAACAAGGAAGAATTAATGAGTATTCTACGCCAAAACGATCCTAAAATGCCCTGAGCCATGCTATCCTATCTGCTTGAAGTACACGTCTGCTGGCTGCTCTTTTATGCACTCTATGCAGCCTCTCTCAGTAAGGAGAAATACTTCCATACTAACAGGTGGTACCTTATGGCTACGTTCATCCTCGGTTTGTTTCTGCCGCTGTTGCAGCTGAGCCAGTTCAACTCTGCTGCCCTGGGCTCCATACCTGAGGTATACCTCCCGGTATATGTGCTGCTCGGGCAGGACACGGGAACTCATGGGACCGGCGCCGGGTGGGGCGGTTGGATACCGGCAGCTTATTGGGTCGGGGCCATTATATTGGGTCTCCGCTACCTGGTATCCCTTGCAGGCATCGGAATGCTGTACCTGAGTGGCAGCAAAACGGCCCGCAACGGCTATATTCTTGTGCAAAGCGACAGGATCAGGACGCCATTTTCTTATTTCAATATGCTCTTCCTCCCCGCGACATCGAATATAGCAGCAGAAGAGCGCAGGATGATCCTCAGGCATGAAGAAGCGCACATAAGGGGCATGCACTCCCTGGACCTGACCCTCATAGAGTTCGTCCGTATCTTTTTCTGGTTCAGCCCGGTCGTATCACTCTACAGGCGCAGTATTCAGAATACCCATGAATTCGTGGCTGATGCTGCCGTACTGCGCCATTGCGATGCCCAGCAATATGGCAGACTCCTTATCAGCTTCAGTCCGGAGGTCTTCTCCAGAGAACCGATTCTCGCTAATCACTTCTTCCAGTCGCAACTCAAAAAGAGGATCGTGATGATGGCGCGCCACAGCTCCAACCAACTTTCACTCCTCAAATATCTGCTCGTCATCCCACTCATGATGATGATGTTCTTCGTACTTTCCTGTAAAGAGGCGATCGACGAAGCCATGCAGCCCCTGGCATCTGCTGCTGCAAAGACCGGCGCTCCCGGACCGGAGCCCTTTCGAAGAGTAGAAAAACAGCCTGAGTTCCCGGGTGGCGTGGACAGCATGCTGAATTTCATGCAGCGGACACTGGTCTATCCCGAATCAGAAAAAACTGCCGGCATAGAAGGCACGGTAATCCTGCAGTTTGTCGTGGGGGAAGATGGCAGCATCCGGGATCCCCATATCCTACGATCCATCGGACAGGCTTTCGACGAGGAAGTATTGCGTATGATAGCGCTCATGCCCGACTGGACGCCTGGCATGCAAGACGGCCAACCCGCTGAAGTAAAGATGACACTGCCCGTGAGATTCAAACTATAACTAATATACCCGGCCATTGCACTCTTCCGGTCAAGTGAACCTATATCTTTACGGTTGATTGCCAATCTTGCACCGAAGATCCTTCTCTACTATGAACAGGCCGAAAATCGTATCAAGGACAGCTCTCTTTTATCTGTCGATACCCATTCTATGTATTTTTTTCGCTGCTTCCTGCAAAAGGGGCCAGCCGGCCGAGGGAGCCGCCGCACAATTGTCCACTACGCCAAAGGATACCAACTCAGTACAGAAGGATGAGCCGATCCTGGCTCCGGATGGTAAGTCCTATATCAAAGTAGAAGTGATGCCTGAGTACCCGGGAGGCGAACGCGCACTCATCGAATACATATCCAAATCAGTGAATTACCCGGCCGACGCAAAGTCATCAAGTATATCAGGTATGGTTATCTGCCAGTTTGTAGTAGGTATCGATGGCAAGGTACAGGACATACAGGTCGTCAGCAGTCTATATCCCTCCCTGGATGCAGAGGCGCTTCGTGTGGTCGGAGGGATGGATACCTGGACGCCTGGCAAGCAGGGCGGCCAGCCGGTATCGGTGCTGTATTCGATACCGATCCGGTTCAAACCGAAATAACAAGTGCATCCCTAACGATTCCGGACCTGGAAAATCAGTGCAGAGCAGCCGGCCCCTGGCGGCGCTTCCCTTCCAGCGCCTCATTATAATCGACAGATCCTATACGAAACAGTACCGGCCAGCGGGTCTTCCGGGCGAGCTGTAGTTCCAGACGGCAAAAGAAAGCCGTCGGATGCATTGACGGCAATGCTACCTGCACACAGGAACCCGGTGAGCGCGCGATCCACGTATCAGAGGGATATAAGGAAGCCCGCTGAAGCCGCAGACCCGACATATCGGCAGGCAACACAGTACTGAGACTCATCCCCTGGGTCCTAGCCTGCACGACGACAAGTGTACAGAAAAGAAATATGTGTGATACTATGAGAAGCCTAGTCGCGGGCATGGCCCATCCCATCCCTGTCTTCGGGCCTGCTATAGTCTCTTCTGCTTCCTGCAAACATCTCATACTGTACAAATCTACAGGGAATCGGCCCGTTGAACAAGCGATACTTCCGCGAAGGTCTCAATCCCACAGCATACAGGGCCGGCGTATCCGCGGCAAGTATCCAGGCTTCCTTACCCTGCCATCTATGCTTGAGCCTGCTGCCGAGCATGCCGTAAAAGTCGGATGCACTAGCCAAAGGCATCCGTTCGTCATACGGTGGATTGGTGATCAACATAGTATCTCCTGCCGGAGGAGGGTCCAGCCGCTCAAACGAAGCGACCTGCACGTCCACCTCGCCGTACAGCCTGGCAGAGATGAGGTTTTCCATGCACTTGCGTAAGGCGATCGGATCGTGATCGTACCCGAGTATCGGCGCAGGCAAGCTGGTCAGCCTCTGGTCATGTGCTTCATTACGTACTTCCTCCCAAAGCATACTATCGAAATCCTTCCAGTGCATGAAACCAAAGCCTCTGCGGAAATACTGGGCCGGCCAGCGCAATGCCTTGAAGGCCGCTTCTATAATAATGGTGCCCGATCCGCACATCGGATCGACCAGGGGGCGATCAGGCGTCCAGCCACTCAACGCAACGAGGCCAGCCGCCAGCACTTCGCTTAGCGGAGCGAGGCCACCGTGTTTTTTATACCCACGCAGGTGAAGTGAACTGCCGGAGGTATCTAGGTACACTGTCACAGTCCTGTCCTGGACGTGGAGATGGACCCTATAGTCAGGCTCTTCCGTATCTACACTCGGGCGCTTGCCGGTACGGCTGCGAAACTGATCCACGATTGCGTCCTTGGTCTTGAGTGCGAGGTATTTGGAGTGCTTGAACAGGGGTGAGTGCACAACGGCATCCACCGCAAAAGTGTGTTCTGCACTCAGCACTTCTCCCCAGTCTACACGGTCACCAACCTGATCGTACAGTTCCTGCTCAGAACCGGCTTCAAAGCTGGTTATCTCCTCCAGGATACGAAGCGCCAGGCGGCTGCAATAGTTGACCCGGTACATGGTCCTCCGGTCACAGGTAAAAGCTACCCCCCGGAAGCCGGCAACGGTTCCGCTGATACCCATGTCTTCCAGTTCGGCCGTAAGCACAGCTTCCAGCCCCTGGTATGTCTTGGCAAAATAACGTCTGGTTTCCAAGCCCTTTGATTTTGTCATACCTGGATCACGCCAGGGTTGAATTTTTCGATCGGTGCATGATTGGCGGCCTCTATACCCGTGGAGATGACTTTGCGGGTCTCCCGCGGATCAATGATAGCATCTACCCATAGCCTGGCGGCCGCATAGTAAGGTGTTGTCTGATCGTCGTACCGCTGTTTGATCTCATTCAGCATCCGGGTCTCATCTTCAGGTTGTATCTCACCTCCTTTGGACTTCAGCGCCGCTACCTGGATCTGGAGCAGTACCTGGGCAGCCTGCGACCCGCCCATGACAGCGACCTTGGCTGTGGGCCACGCTACAATAAGACGTGGGTCGTAGGCTTTCCCACACATGGCATAATTGCCCGCCCCGTATGAATTGCCCATGATCACACTGAATTTCGGCACCGTGGAGTTGGCGACAGCATTGACCATCTTGGCGCCATCCTTGATGATACCTCCATGTTCCGAACGGCTGCCAACCATAAAGCCCGTGACATCGTGCATGAAGACCAGCGGTATACGCTTTTGGTTACAGTTCATGATGAACCGGGCAGCTTTGTCTGCCGAGTCCGAATAAATAACCCCGCCAAACTGCATCTCACCTTTCGCAGTTTTCACCACTTCGCGATTGTTGGCGACGATCCCCACAGCCCAACCGTCTATGCGGGCATAAGCACAGATGATGGTCTTGCCATAACCTTGTTTGTATTGTATCAGCTCCGAATCGTCCGTAAGGCGCTTGAGTATTTCCAGCGTAGAGTAGGGCTTCGCCGGATTTTCGGGAAAAATGCCCAGTATCTCCTCGGCAGCATACTGCGGCTCCCTGGCCGCTACCCGGTCAAATCCTGCCTCATCGAAGCGGCCGAATTTGCTGACCAGTCCTTTAATTGTGTCAAGGCAGGTCGCTTCGTCGGGCATTTTATAATCGGTGACTCCCGATATTTCCGACTGTGTTGTAGCTCCTCCCAGCGTCTCTTTATCTACGTCCTCTCCGACAGCCGCCCTTACCAGATAAGGCCCGGCCAGGAAGATAGACCCAGTCTGGTCGACGATCAGCGCTTCGTCCGACATGATAGGAAGATAAGCTCCGCCAGCCACACAGCTGCCCATGATCGCAGCTATCTGGGGGATGCCCATACTCGACATACGGGCATTGTTCCGGAAGATCCGCCCGAAATGTTCCTTATCGGGAAAGATCTCGTCCTGCATCGGCAGATATACACCCGCACTGTCCACGAGATAGATGATCGGCAGGCGGTTTTCCATGGCGATCTCCTGGGCGCGCAGATTCTTCTTGCCGGTGATCGGAAACCATGCCCCGGCTTTGACCGTAGGATCATTGGCTACTATCACGCATTGCCGGCCCTGGACATACCCGATCCCTGCTATCACACCGCCGGCAGGACAGCCGCCATGCTCTTCGTACATACCGAATCCTGCGAAAGCGCCTATCTCCAGGAATCCGGAACCCGGATCGACCAGGTAGTCAATGCGTTCGCGCGCACTCTTCTTGCCCTCTGTCTTTAGCTTTTCCAGCTTTTTTTTGCCGCCGCCGAGCCGTATTTCCGCCATCAGGCGTTCCATCCGGCCGATAAGCAACTTCATCGCATCCTCATTCTTGTTGAACTCCAAGTCGATCGCAGATATCGCCATATCTCTAATACCTCTTTTAATTATACAGTATGCAGGCACGTGCCGTTATGCCTGTTGATCCCGGCCTGACCCTGACCGATAGGCCGCCAAAAAAGGACGACAACGTGCTCAGATACGGCTGATCACAGAGTGCATAGACCCCTGCAGCCTTTCCTTACCGGGGGTCTCGATCGCGCCTTCGGGCAAGCCCACGGGTACACGGCTAAACTCTCCGTCTGTCTCTACATTGATCTCACCGGACACGATGAGTCCTGTCTTCTTGTCTACCACAAGCTTGTAGACGGATTCCATCTTACCCTCGAATGTGATCTTCACCTGGATACCCATACCCACATCGAAACTGCCGGAAAGCTCGGTGATCTTATTTACTCCTTCGAGTTCTGCCTGGTCACCTTTATCGGCCAGCAGGGTCCACTTGAAGGTCCGTCCTTTACTGAGAATATTCAGGAAGTTGAGCGTATTGGTTGTCTCCCAGCTATCGCCCTTCTTCACTTTGCCGGCGGGCAGATAATCTACCCACTCGCTGAACATACTTTTGCGTATCTCCCGCAGCATGATCTCCTTTATCTTATCCTGGTATACAGAGTCATTGTCAATGCCGGACAGCATATTCATCTGCTCGAAATAGTCCATATCCACCGTATCGCCAAAGACCATACCTCCACCCCTATTCATAGTATAATCAGTCGTATCGGCCAGCAGGGCCCTGCGGATCATATGTTCGGTAGCTTCGTATTCATCCATCTTCTCCTGGTCTTCCAGGCCTGCCTCATGGACTTTGACCTTCACCCCGAAGCTATTGTCCTGTCCGGATACAAACACCAGATCGAATACGTAGGCATTGTTCGCAGACTCTTCCACACCTTGTACGCTTCGTTTGGTATCGTGCGCCATCCGGTAAGCATAGGGGGTCTGAAGCTCGGGATTAAGCTTTAGTTCGATCCGGTCCGATCCGCAGGCGGCCAGGATGAGGAGAGAAAGTACAGCGGCGCCCCAGGGCAGGTATCTGTTCAACATAAGACAGCGCAAATGAGAAAAGTTAATCGTTCAGTTTCAATACTTCTATAAAGGCCTTTTGCGGCACCTCTACATTACCGATCTGGCGCATTTTTTTCTTACCCTTTTTCTGCTTCTCGAGTAGCTTACGCTTACGTGAGATATCTCCTCCGTAACACTTGGCAGTGACATCCTTGCGCATAGCCGATATCGTTTCCCGGGCGATCACCTTGGCTCCGATAGCCGCCTGTATGGCGATCATGAACTGCTGGCGGGGCAGCAGATCTTTGAGTTTGACACAGATCTTGCGGCCCAATGCCTCTGCCTTGGATCTGTGTACCAGTGCAGACATGGCATCCACCGGTTCACTGTTGAGTTTGAGATCAAGCTTGACCAGATCCGTTTCGCGATAGTCCAGCGGCTGATAGTCGAATGAAGCATATCCCTTGGAGACGGACTTGAGCCGGTCGTAGAAGTCAAATACAATCTCCGCCAGCGGAAGCTCGAATGCCATCTCAACCCTGGTCTGAGTGATATAATGCTGTTTCTTCAGTATACCCCTCTTGTCAAGACAGAGTGTGATGATGGCGCCTATGTATTCGGGCTTGGTGATGATCTGCGCCGATATGAACGGCTCCTCCACAAAGTCCAGAATGCCCGGGTCCGGAAAATCATTGGGCGTATTGACGATAAAGACCTCAGATCCAGCCTTTGTCGTCTTGGCACGATACGATACGTTCGGTACCGTAGTGATCACGTCCTGGTCAAACTCGCGGGACAAGCGCTCCTGGATAATCTCCAGGTGGAGCATCCCCAGGAATCCACAGCGAAATCCAAAGCCAAGCGCTGCAGAAGACTCCGGCTCAAATACGAGCGAAGCATCGTTGAGTTGCAACTTTTCGAGGCTGTCACGCAGATCCTCGAAGTCATCATTGTCGATCGGGTATATACCCGCAAATACCATTGGTTTTACATCTTCAAAGCCCTTGATTGCTTCCTTGCAGGGATTGGCTACTGTGGTAATAGTATCACCCACCTTGATCTCCTTGGACTCTTTGATACCGGTAATGATATACCCTACATTGCCTGCCGAGAGCTCTTTCTTCGGCACCTGTGCTATCTGGAGAATACCTATCTCATCGGCCTGGTATTCATTACCTGTATTGACAAACCTAACTTTGTCATTGGCTCGTATGGTACCGTTGATGACCCGAAAATAGGCGATGACCCCACGAAACGAATTGAAGACAGAGTCAAATATCAACGCCTGCAGCGGCGCTTCCGTATCTCCTTTGGGCGCCGGGATACGCTCTACAATCGCCTCCATGATCAGATCCACTCCTATGCCTGTCTTTCCGGATGCAAGTATGATCTCCTCGGGCGCACAGCCGATCAGTTCGATGACCTGGTCCGATACCTCTTCGATCATGGCATTGTCCATATCCACTTTGTTGAGGATGGGGATGATCTCGAGATCGTGTTCAATCGCCAGGTAAAGATTGGAGATCGTCTGTGCCTGGATACCTTGAGTGGCATCTATAAGCAGCAGCGCTCCTTCACAAGCAGCTATCGACCGGGACACCTCGTAAGAAAAGTCTACGTGGCCGGGCGTATCGATAAGATTAAACGTATAGACAGTACCGTCAGGTCTCGTATAGTACATCTGGACAGCGTGGCTCTTGATCGTGATACCACGTTCGCGCTCCAGGTCCATATCATCCAGAGCCTGTGCCTTCATATCTCTTTCCGAAATAGTCTTGGTCAGCTCGAGCAGCCTGTCGGACAAAGTACTTTTGCCGTGATCAATATGCGCAATCACGCAAAAATTTCGAATGTTCTTCATGGCCGCAAATATACCTAGAATTTGCTCCTCCGGGGCATTATTGATACCCGCTATTTGGCAATAGCGGGGTGCGAAATACCCGCTTGCAAAAGCCCTGCCGGATCAAACAGCAAAGCTGAATCCCTCCTTGAGAAAACGATCGTACCTGGACTTCTCAAACTGGTAAAGCCTGGCGGGTCTGTGAGCTACCCCTTCCTGGTATTCATCCAGCTCGACAAGAATGTCCATCGACAATATCTTCTTACGAAAGTTGCGTTTGTCGAGCTCGGTCTCGAGAATACCCTCGTACAGACGCTGCAACTTGGATAGGGTGAATTTGGCAGGCAATAATTCAAAACCCACAGGCTGACCGCGGACGATCTTCTTGAGCTTGCGGAAGCAGGCTTCCAGGATGCGGTTGTGGTCAAAAGCAAGCTGCCCTACTTCTCCCGCCGGCACCCAACCTACTTCTTCTACATGGGAATGCGGATAGGGTATGAAATCAGTGATATTGATGAGCGAATAGTAAGCTGTAGTGATCACGCGGCCCAGCGGGTGCCTGTCCACCGCTCCGAAAGTCTCTACCTGCTCGAGAAATACATTCTCCAGGCCGGTAAGCTCATAAAGCACCCTGGCAGCGGCCTCTGCGATATCTTCATTGAGATAGACCAGGTTGCCCGGCAAAGCCCAGTAGTCATTGAATGGCTCCTCTCCTCTTTTTATCAGCAGCACTTTTAACTCCGTCCCGTCAAATCCGAAAATGACGCAGTCCACCGAAAAGGCCATCTGGAAGAAAGGAGCTACATCCGGCAGGTCCTGCAGTGCATATTTATTCAGTTGTTCTTTCTGCATGTGTGCTTATTCTCCTTCCGTTAATCCCAGGTAATGATAACGGAATTTTCTGTCAATTCCTATAGCGCCGAACAGGGATTGTGTAGATCCCACACTTAGCCGAGGCATGCAATGTATACCTTTTTTTTGAATTGATGCACAAGGTAAAATAGCACAAAATCACTGTAAATTGGGCACGACTCAACCCGACTGACACCTATGATAGACCTGATCAGCGACACTGTCACCCGGCCGGTACCCGGCATGCTGGAAGCCATGAGCCGTGCCGTCGTGGGTGACGATGTATTCGGCGAAGACCCGGCCGTAAACGAACTGGAAGCAAGACTGGCAGACCTCTTCGGCAAGGAAGCAGGGTTGTTCTGCCCTTCGGGCACTATGTCCAACCAGATCGCAATCAAATGCCATACGCGCCCGCTCGATGAAATGATCTGCGAGATCAGCAGCCATGTCTATCAATACGAAGTCGCAGGTTATGCTTTCCATTCGGGGATAGGTGTACGCCTCATCCAGGGTCACGACGGTATCATGACCGCAGAGCAGCTCAGAGAAGCAATATTGCCCAGGCAGGACTGGTTGCCGGTCTCCAGATTACTGGTCCTGGAAAACTCGGTCAACCGGGCGGGAGGCACATACTATACCTTGGAGGAAATGTACGCTATCAGCCGGGCAGCAGCGGAATACGGCCTGGCAAGACACCTCGACGGCGCGAGAATATTCAATGTACTGGTAGAGACCGGTGACCGGCCCGATGAAGTGGGCCGGCTTTTTGATACTGTATCGATCTGCCTGTCGAAAGGGCTCGGAGCCCCGGCCGGCTCCGTACTGCTGGGCCCCAGAAGCATGCTTGCCGAAGCGAGACGCATACGCAAGGTCATGGGGGGAGGTATGCGGCAAGCCGGCTACCTGGCCGCTGCATGCACCTACGCGCTCGACAACCATGTAGACCGGTTGGCAACAGACAATCGCCATGCCGCATTGCTGGGAGCGGCGCTGCAGGAACTGCCTTTCGTAGCCGATATCCGGCCGGTCAGGACCAATATTGTCGTATTTGACCTCAAGCCTCCGATCACAGCCGCAGAAATGTTGTCTTATCTGAAACGGCATGGTATCCGCGCCAGCACTTTCGGTCCTGCTACAATACGATTTGTCACACACCTGGATATCAGCTCCGATATGATACACCGGGCGATCAGGTCACTGCAGGAGATAGCCAAAGAAATAGCCTGCCCTCCAGATTGATCGTTACTTCCTGACCTCTTCCAGTTCAATCGTTTTGTCGATGATACGATGGATCACACTGTCCAGCTGATCGGTCGTATCCCGGATATATTGTATGATCCTCCTGTTGGTCTGAGGGTCCGAATCATCCAGTTCATATACACGCGTCAGTCCCAGGATGGATGATATGGGCCCTCTCAGCTGGTGCGCGCTGAGATAAGCGATCTCATGCAGGCGCTCGTTCTGGTCGTTGATGCGCTCATTTTGCATGACCTGCGTAGTGATATCATGCTGTACCGATACAAAACGCCGCAGACGGCCTTGTTCAAACACCGGCGACACCTGCATCCTTAACCAGTATTTTTCGCCATTCTTCCTGTAGTTGATCAGCTCGACGGAAAACGGTTGTTTATTCATCAACTGCTCATCGATATAGCGTTCTGTCTCCGGGTCCGTTTCCGGTCCTCTCAGGAACTCTGCGGGCTTATGACCCCGCACCTCTTCCAGCGAATAACCGGTCATCTTGGTAAATCCCCTGTTGACCCACTCTATATGCTGTTCCGTATCCGTGATGACAATACTCTCCTCGGACTGAGACAGGATGAAATCCAGGCGTTGTACAGTGGCCTGGCTGTCTTTCAGTTGCTGGATATCCTGCATAGAGCCGAGCATTCTCGCCGGTTTGCCGTCTTCGTCGAGGCCTATGAATCCCCGGTCAAGTATGTAGACATAGCTGCCATCCTGCCGCATAAACCGGTACTCAGCCTTCCAGCTTGTCTTCCCGGCTGCCAGTGTCTGCTGTATGATATCCTCCACTTCATCGCGGTCATCCGGATGTACCAACTGCAACCACCACTGGTAGTCGGTGACGGTAACATCATAGCCAAGTATATCCCGGACATTGCGGCTCCAGACAAGCTGATCGGTATCCATAGCCCAGTCCCAGATCACGTCGTTGGCTGCACGGGAGATGAGTTCGTACTGCTCCAGCGATCTTCTCAACTGAAGCTCGGCCTCTTTGCGTTCGGTGATATCGTTGAAATAAATGGACGCTCCACCGTCCGGCAGGGCGAATACAAATATTTCCAGCCAGATTTCCCTGTCGGCATCATAAGACTCCAGTTTTGTCCGCCGGCCGGAGTTAAGTACTTCTTCCAGAGCCCGCTCAAAAAACGGACCTTTCAGCGGATACTGCTCCGACCTGACAGGCTGCCCCAGCAGATCGTTTCGCCGTACGCCCGTGATATCCTCGAAAGCCTTGTTGATAGTAAGCACTGTGCCGGACCTGTCTATAGAACAGAATCCACTCTGGATATTGTACAGGATTGCTTCCATGTGCAGCCTCATTTTCTCCAGGTCCCTTTCTTTCTCGAGCACAGCGGAGATATCCCGCGAAAAACAACCTATGCCGAGTACCTCCCCACTGTCTGCATAAATGGGGTTAAAGCCAATCTGAACAGCTACCGCTCCGGCCTGCGACGAGACTTCGAGCTGCTCTATGACACTAAATGACTCGCCGCGACGGGCGCGCTCGTAGTAGTCCGACCAGGGAGCCTGCATATACATCGGCGGCAGTATATCGCCTTTGGCCGGACGACGACCTGCTGTATACTCCTGCCATCTGCTGAACGGCTCGTTGAAAGAGATGAGCTTGTACTGGAGATCCAGAGACCAGATGATATCCGACGTATTGTTGATCAGTGCCGACAGGTTCTGTTCGCTGAAGAGGGTCTCCAGCTGGGCCTGCTTCCTGGTTGTCACATCATGAAAGAAAAGCAACAGTCCTTCATCCGTCGGAAAGGCGGACCATCTGAGCCAGCAACCTTGTTCACGGACAAACAGATCCGTATGAAAAACCATTTTGGTCGCCAATAACTGGCTGAAAGTCGCCAGTGGATCAAAACCTCCTGTCTGGGGAAACACCTCCCATACAGGCCTTCCCAGCAGATCCTCCTCAGCGATATCCAGAAGCCTAGAAGCCTGGCTGTTGATCCTGACTACAGAAAGTTGCCTGTCGCAGATGAGCATACCGTTCTCTATACTGCGCAATACGTTGTCCATGAAATTGTGCGCACTTTCCAGTTCGGATCTGGACTGCATTTCTTCCGTCACATCATATCCCGTACTCACCCGTGCGGGACGCCCGTGAAAAGACATGACGTTCTCATTGATATGGACCAACATCACCGTACCGTCTTTCTTCAGATGTGTCCATATGCCCAGGTCGTGAAATGCCAGAGGGCTCTGGCTGATCGCCGCCAGCATAGCCGGCCTGTCTTCTGCCGGACATATATCCGAAAGGCTCATACCCAGGAACTCTTCCCTGCTGTACCCGTACCTGGAAACAGCGGCTTCATTGACCTCCAGAAATATCAGCGACACCTCATCATACAAAAACATGGGGTGCGGATTCTTGTCGAATAGCTCCTGGTACAGCCGTGAAACAGCCTCCTGCTTGCGAAACTGGCGACGCAGATATCGATATACAACGATACCAAGAAGAGTAACATAAAAAATGCCCTTCGCCGAATGGACCAGGAATAGTCCCCACTCGGACAAGTGAGGCTCCAGCCGGGCTACGATCAGATCCGATACAATGATCCAGACGATCGAAACACCCAGGAAGACCAACGCAATCCTGAAAAAAGGTGTGATACGCACAATCAGGGACAGATAAGAGATAATTTACGGAGAACCCGGCGCACGACTCTTTCTCACTCTACAATTTGCACAAGAATGGACAGAAAGTCTAAGAATCCGGCATTTAATTTTGCACAAGCAGCACAGAATGTCCGTTCTTACCTGAGTTTAAGATATAAAAAGTCTGCAATCATGTCCACAGGCACCATTTCCCACGGATGCCTGACCTGCGGGAATGTATGGAAGCTGCCTCTGATACAACACGTCGAAGCCCAGACAGACTCCTCCTCGCTCACCATCTTGTCCAGTTCGCCGCGACATATATCCACCGGGATGTCTATATGCGCCATCGTTTCTTCTGTAAGCAGAGGTGCTCTGCCGAGCAAGCGCATCATAGTCGCAGTATGTGTGCACAGATCAGGCCAGTACACTCCGAACCTGGACGAGAGTTGCGCTGCAAACGCAGGTATTTTGAGAGAGATCTGTTCCGGGTCCAGCCTGGATGCTTCGCTCTCTGCCGATTCCTCGTCCCAGGCAAATTTGGTACCCAATGTCGTAATACCTGAAACACGGGCGCCACTTGCGACAGCACTCAAGGCTGCATACCCGCCCATACTGTAGCCAAATATATACGGTGGAACATCAAGGTCGGCGAGGTAAACCGAAAGAGCCTCACGCAAGGAGACCATATCGAAGGGTTCGGCTGTAGTCTCCGGAGATCCATGCCCCGGGAACCCGAAGACCTCCGAAGCTATTCCTCTTTCACGCAAAGCATCCTTCAGCAGGAGCATCTGTGCGGCATTGCCCAGAGCGCCGTGCAGGAGTATCACAGATTGTTCCATCACGCTGTCAGCTGTTTTTCTTGCGCCGGTTGATCTCATCGCGGATCCTGGCTGCTTTCTCATAGTCCTCTTCGTTCAGGACCTCTTCCAGCATTTTCTCAAGCGCTTCAAGGGAGTAATTAGCCATTGCATTAGCATTTCCCTTTTTCTTGGATTTGCTTTTGGTCGGTGCTTCCTCTTCATTGTCTTCCAGCACAACCCCGGCTGCATCCATGATATGGTCATAAGTGAAGATGCGGCATTCGAACCGGACAGCCAGCGCCAGGGCATCGGATGTCCGCGAATCTATCTCGATCGTTTCACCGTCCTTTTCACAGATCAGTCTTGCATAAAATATCCCATCGACGAGATCGCTGATGACGATCTCTTTCAACTCTATGTGAAAGGTATCAAGTGTACTTTTGAATAGATCGTGTGTCAGCGGGCGATTGGGGATCATGCGTTCCAGCGCCACCGCAATGGCCTGTGCTTCAAAGCCCCCGATCACGATCGGCAGCCGGCGCACGCCATCGCGCTCACCCAATATGATCGCGTAGTTCTGCGATTGCTGTACACTGTGTGAAAGCGCTACTATCTCCAGTTCAATCTTCTTCATAAAAAATCTCTACACTGGCCGGTATAACCCTGACGAAAAACGGAAACGCCTATACAGGTTACTAGCCGACAAGATCTAATCTCTTAAAAGTACGTATAAAAACCCGATATGGCCCTTACCATCCGGTAAGAGCCATATCGGGTATATTTTTCCAGTTCTTAGCCGTGTGTCTCCTTAAACTTCCGGTATGCAGCAGTCAGGCGCGGTACCACTTCAAAGAGATCTCCGTTGACCCCGTAGTCCGCCGCTTTGAAGAAGGGCGCTTCCGAATCCTTGTTGATGACTACGATCACCTTGGAGTTATTGACGCCGGCCAGGTGCTGTATCGCACCCGATATACCTATGGCAATATATAGATTGGGCCTGATAGCAATCCCTGTCTGGCCTACATGTTCGTGGTGCGGCCGCCAGCCTGCATCCGCTACCGGACGCGAGCAGGCCAGGGTAGCCTTCATCTCTTCCGCGAGCTCTTCCACAATCCCCCAGTTGGCCGGATCTTTCAGGCCCCGGCCTGCTGATACGACGATTTCGGCCTCAGGCAGGGGCACAGTACCTTCTACTCGTTTTACTTCTTTGACCCGTACTTTCGAAGCAGGTACATCGACAGCAAGCGGCTCTGCAGCTACTTCACTGCCCAGGCGCTCCGGCTTGACCGCGTTGCCCATCAGGGAAATGATGCGAACCGGTGTATTAATACTGAAACTACCCATGGCCTTACCAGAAAAGACAGACTTGCGCACGGAAAAACCGTCGCCCGTTTCCGGTATGGCATTGACGCCGCTTACAAGACCTGCTTTCAGGCGTACGGAAAGACGGCCGGCAACGGACTTGCCGGTAGAACTGTGTGACAGGATCAGGACATTGGCGCCAGTCTTCTCCACCGCCTGGGCGATGACACTTGTATACATCTGTGAATCAAGCTGATCCAGCGCCCCATCCGCCACGCTGAGTACCTTTTGCGCACCGTATATGCCCAGATCGGCAGCATTTTTCACCTGGCCCAGCGTCAATGCAATACATTCCGTGCCCAATGCATCGGCTACCTTACGGCCATAGGTAACGGCCTCGAAAGCCGATTTTTTGCATACGCCGCCCTGTGATTCCGCAAATACTAATATTGCCATATATATGATTTCTTTGGGATCTGTTGATTTAAATAACTTTCGCTTCTTCGTGCAGCAACCTGACCAGCTCGTCCATATTCTCAGGATCGATCATCTTGACTGCAGACTTGGGCGGAGGCGTATCAAACTTCACGATCTCCACCATTTCGGTCACTTCCACCGGGGCTACTACTTCCAGGGACTTTGTCTTGGCCATCATGATCCCGCGCATATTGGGAATACGCTGTTCTGCCATACCCTTTGCAGCACTGACTACCAAAGGTGTAGGCACTTCAAGCGATTCGACACCACCTTCGATATCCCTTGTGATGGATGCAGTAGTTCCATCCAGGTCCAGCTTGCTGGCGTATGAGACGAAAGGTATATCCAGGAGTTCCGCGATCATAGCCGGCACCTCGGAAGCGTTATAGTCGATCGTCTCCTTGCCTGCGAATATGATGTCAAAAGACTCTTTGGCCGCATATGCCGCGATCTGGGAAGCTACGAAAAAAGAAGAGCCTCCCTCCGAGTCGATCCGGACCGCCTTGTCTCCACCGATAGCCAGTCCTTTGCGGATGATGGTCTCGTTGTCCGGACCGCCCACATTGATCAGGACGACTTCTCCTCCCTGCTGTTCCTTGAGTTCCAGTGCGCGCACCAGCGCATACCATTCGTCGTAAGGGTTCATGATATACTGGACCCCATCACTGTTGAACTCCTTACCGTCGTTCCTGAAAGAGACCCTGGCTGTGGTATCAGGTGTCTTGCTGATACAAACCAAATACTTCATGTGCTGATAGTTTAAATTATATATCCCCTTATCTATACTGCAGAGCCCGTCATCTCAAAGCAGCCGGATCTTCCGTCAAAAACTCCGGCTGCAACAGCCCGTATAACAGTCTTTATTGGGGTTAATCTTTTAATTTCACGGCAAATATAGAAAATAAATAACGGGCACGGACTCCATCTCTACCGTCGCTTCATCCAACAGAACAAGTCCATGAGCAGAGTCGAGCAACTGATACAGCTACTTGAAAATCAACCCGGAGAATCCTTTCTTCTATTTGCGCTGGCCAAAGAATATATCAATATGGGACAGCCTGAAGAAGCGCTCGGTTGGTTTGCCAAACTGGAACAAACAGATCCCGATTATGTTGGCATGTACTACCACTATGGCAAAACACTGCAATCGACAGGGCAGCGGGATGTGGCGGCCGCTGTTTTTACCCGGGGGATCGAGAAAGCACGGCAGCACCGTGATCTTCATGCACTGGCAGAACTCCAGTCTGCAGCGGCCAACCTGGAATACGGCGATGAAGATTGAATACCAGCCAGAATAACAATATTGATCACCCGTCAAACTCCATATTGAACCATGATACTCAGACTGGAACATATAGGCATAGCCGTACGATCAGCCGCCGTGAGCAATCAGGTCTTCGAAAAACTTCTCGGATCACCCGTGTATAAAACCGAAGAAGTGGCCTCGGAAGGAGTGCTCACCGCATTCCTGGATGCCGGCAATACAAAAATCGAATTGCTCGAAGCCACACGCCCGGACTCACCGATAGCAAAGTTCATAGAAAAGAAAGGAGAAGGAATACACCATCTTGCATTTGAGGTTGCGGACATCAGGGCGGCCATGCAACTCGCCGGCCAACTTGGTTTCCAACTGCTCTCGGATGAGCCGAAAGCCGGGGCGGACAACAAACTGATCTGTTTTCTACACCCCAGGTCCACAAACGGCGTTCTGGTTGAGCTTTGCCAATCCGTGCCTGGATCTGCCGGATAATCGCGCTATCCGTTATCAAAAATTTTGACCTGCACAGGCACCGGCTCAGCGACCCAGACTAACGCAACTGCTTGCTCAACGCGAATGCCGACTCAGAGGAACCTATCCCTGTAACGGGGCTCAGGCAGAGGACACACGTCATACCTGCCGAACCACCTGTATCTCCTCCTGGCTATCCACAGGTAGATACCATCGCGGAGCACATGCGGCACAAAGCGGAAGACATACAAGGCACGATACGGAACAGGCAACCTTCTAAAAACCTCCAGGACAGCATCCGAATAAGAGAACAATCTGCCGTTCTCGACCTTCAGCACAATCGAGGCCGGATCCGGGCTCACTGGCTGCCCCAGATGCAGCGCCGCCCAGTCGCCCTGCAGAGAGGCAAACCTGAAAATACCCTTTCTATCCCTTTTCAGCAACCAGCGCACGATACCGTTGCACAGGGCACAGTGACCATCGTAGAAGAGAACAGGATATCGGTCAGCAATACTCATATTACATGTAAAAACAGCATTCTGCTGCAACAGGTTGCCGCAGGTTCACCAGGTACTGGTTCGACTGTCCAGTTGCTGTATATGAGCTACGGATCCTACCACATAGAGTATATCTTCCGGCAGCAGCATCGTATCCGGCCCCAGATCGTGGATCATCTCGTCGGCACGACCGATCGCTACCACATTGATCCCGAAATCGGCCCTGAGATTCGCCTGCTGTAGTGTGTTGCCTGCCATACCTCCCCCCAGGTGATGAACCCGTACAGCGACTACATTGAGATCTGAGTGGTGCATCGGCCGCAGGAAATGGCTCCCTCCGTCACCGGGCCGCAAAAATTCATAATGCATACCCCTGATCTCGGAGATGACACTCTGTATATCGTTGAGCGGCACCAGGTACCTGCGCAGCACCCTGGAGAATATCTGTATAGAAGTCTCAAACTCTTCCGGGATCACTTCATCTGCACCGAGCAACAGATATGCCTCTATCTCGCTGACAAAGCGCGTGCGGACGATCAGGTAGACAGACTTGGATATACCGCGGATATTGGAGATGATCTTCTGGGTCCCTACAGGATCAGATATAGCTACTACCACGATGCGGGCCTTATGTATCATGGCATGCTCCAGGATAGGCAGATGCACCGCATCACCGTAGAGTATAGGCTCCCCGGCAGCACGTTCCTTGCGTACAGTCTCTGCATTGAGCTCAATGATGACATACGGTATATCCGAATGACGTGCTGCACGCGCTACATTTCGCCCGTTCAGTCCGTACCCGATGATCACCAGGTGGTCATCGTAATCGTGCTCCTGTATCTCTCCCGTCTTATCGTGGATCTTGCCTGAAAGGGCGCGGATAGGCCTGCTGATCGGAAGATTGAGTATGCGCCGCACCCATTCGTCCGCCCTGGGTATCACAAAAGGAGTGACTGCCATAGAAATGATCGACACAGCAAGAAAATATTGATTGACCTCAGGTGTGAGCAGGCCGTGCGTGATACCTGTCCGCGACAGTATAAATGAAAACTCGCCTACCTGGAACAGGTATAGCCCGGCCATCAGCGCGGTCCTCGGTGGATAGCGCAGGGCAAAGCCCGCCATACTGGCTATGGTACCCTTGACAACCAAGACCAATGCAGTGAAGCTGAGTACCGGCAAAAGATGCTCGGCAAGAAAGCCAAGGTCAAGCAGCATACCGATCGATATAAAGAAGATACTACTGAATATCTCCCTGAAAGGAAGTACCTGGCCGATTGCCTGGTGGCTATACTCGGACTCGGATATGATCAGTCCCGCCATGAACGCGCCCAGCGCCAGCGACAGACCTACGAAGGAGGTCATAGCTGCAGTCGCAATACAGATGGTCACTACTGTGAGGATGAAAAGCTCCTGGCTCTTGGTCTTGGCTACCTCGTAGAGCAACAATGGCACCAGGTACCGTGCACTGATGATCACAACCAGTATAACAAGCACGGCCTTCCCCAGCAGGATCAGCAGGCTCAGACCCGGATCGCCTTCTGCACCGGCTATAAGCGGTGTGAACAACATCATCGGCACTACGATGATATCCTGGAATATGAGGATAGCAAGTGCGATCTTTCCGTGAGGAGTACTGATCTCCCCCCGCTCCTGAAGCGACTTGAGCACAATCGCTGTAGAGCTGAGTGCCAGCAGAAATCCTAGAAATACAGCCTCCTGCCAGCCAAATCCAAGCAGCCAGAAGCAAGCTGCCGGCAGGCTGATCGTCAGCATTACCTGGATAGCCCCGCCCAGGAGAACGGCTCTTTTGATAGAAGCAAGCGTTTTCAGTGAAAACTCGAGACCGATTATAAAAAGGAGGAGGATCACCCCGATCTCCGCCATCACCTCGATATCGTGGTCCGCTGTAAGTATCGAAAGACCGGACGGCCCCATAAGCGCCCCGGTAACAAGAAACCCGATAATCGTAGGCAGACGGAACTTTCTGAATATCAGGACCACCATCACTGCCAGACCCAATAAGAGGCCTATCTCATTGAGTATGGGGATCTCCATGCAAGACGTTGTTTTGTGCAGGTAAGATAGGAGTCTCTATGAAAAAAAATACCTGCGACCTCAAAGCCTTCAGCTTTTTTCTGCTGCTATCTTTTCCCGCGCCTGTTTCATGCGCGCCGGCAACTGCCCGGTGAGTATATGCCAGGCCATAATGAAGTCCGATACCAGGCTAAACAATGGGTAAGTGAAGGTGGCCGGCCTGTTCCGCTCAAAGAAAAAATGCCCTACCCAGGCAAATCCGTATCCTGCTACAGGGCCGAGCAGAAGAATCCAGTATTGGCCCGACACCAGTCCGTATATCATCACTGCCAGGAAAAGAGTGGTACCGGCAAAGTGCAACACCCGGCTGGTAAGATTCTGATGTTCAGTCAGATAGAAAGGATAAAAATCTCGCAGGGTCTTATACTTCTTGTCCATACCACAGAATTTACTATTAAATCTAAGCAGATTCGTCCATTCGGCAATGACGTCAACCAACTAAACCAATGACATTTTGTCATCTGTTTTATCGGAAAAGTGACATTTTGGCGCTAACCAGCCAGGCCACTTGCCATTCGAGCTTACTTTTTGTCAGCTGAAAGGGTTTGGTACATGCCTTGCATATCTCCTGGTGTATCACTAATCATAAAAAAGAAACTAATCATGCAAACTACCGTATGCCCACCCGCCTACACGGCCACCCGGAATGATCAGAGGTCCGGTATGTATAAAACCTACAGAACCCAACCTGGAGCGTTCCGCCATAGACCGGCATTCAACGTTCAAAAAGGCGAAACAGGTTATAACATCGAGATCGCCTTGCCCGGATTCGTCAGGGAAGAACTCGACATCCAATTCAAAGATCTGGCACTGACCATCTCCGGCAAGAAGACGGCCCATCCTGCAGAGACGCGATATCTACGCAAGGAATTCGTCCCTGCCGATTTTGAACTGCACTTCTCGCTGCCCGAAAACACTGATGACGCTCAGATCTCGTCCCGCCTCGAACAAGGCGTACTCCTGGTCACACTGCCGACCAAGGCTGCCGTCGCTCCGCAAAAGATCGATATAGCCTGAGAACCGGCTTTCATCTGTTAATAAAACAAATCAATCACCTTAAAATTCCATAGATCATGAATATCACAAAGCATCATTCCATCTTCCCGGCCCGCAATCTGGGTCATTTCATGGACGATCTCTTCAACAGAAGCCTGGCCGACATCGTCGGTAATGATTATGCGATAAGCCGGCCATCCGTCAACATTATAGAGACAGATGATGTCTTCAAAGTAGAAATGGCGGCTCCCGGCCTGCAAAAAAGCGACTTCGACATCCGCATCGAAGGAGACAAGCTGGTCATCTCGGCCAAAAAAGAAGTACACAATGAAGAGACCCGTGAAAAGTTCACGCGCAGAGAATTCAACTACAGTACTTTCTCCCGGAGCTTCACAGTTCCTGACAATGTGAAGACTGACCATATCTCTGCCGTATATGAGCACGGCGTGTTGTCGATCGACCTGCCCAAGAACGAATCACTCAAAGCTGATGTCGCCCGCAAGATCGAGATCAGGTAAGCGGGCTCTCTGCGAGAGAAACGGTCTTAAAAAAAGAAAGGGATCCGGCGGCGCCGGATCCCTTTCTTTTATGCTATAACCCTTCTATCGGGAGATATTCATTCAGCCACTTTCAGTTTCATGCCGGGCCTGAGATCCGCTGCGTCCTGCAGCCCATTGAGCGCCAGTAAAGCACCGGGGTCCTTGTACCCGTACCTGTGCGCCAGGTCCCAAAGCGACTCACTCACACGCATCTGGTGATATACACCTCCGGGCTGTCGGCTGCAGACCATAATGTCCATTGCGGATGTGATGGGGCATATAGAACTACTCTGTTTCACTCCGCTCATATCACACATAGGACCATACATATCGATACAGATCGCCGGTTCCGAATTCATCGCGATCTTGTCCAAGTAAATCTGAAGAGGGATGAAGAGAGTCAACTCCTGCCCGGCAACCAGCTGCTCGTCACGCAGATGATTCCAGAGTTTGATCCTGGTCTTGTTGACATGGTACTTGTAGGATATGTAATCCATATCGTCGCCCTCCTCCACCTGGTAAATCGTCTCTACATAACGGATGCTGGGCAACGCTTCCGGTTGTTCTTCTTCCGGCTCCGGCACTTCTATCCCTTTGAGAAAAGCCTTGCGTTCCTTAGCATCCGGCAGATCGAGATAGTTGTTGAACGTGGACAGCACACGAGAGGGGAGCACGAGATTAAGGCCGCTCTTCCTGGCGGGAATGAATTTGCCCCTGTAGCCGGGATTAAGTTCACGGAGCAGGGACTCTTCAACACCAGTGATCGCCTCGATCTCCCTGAAGGACATCCGCTGATAGACCCTGGTCATATCTATGAACTGCAGATCGAGTTCGGGAAACTTCGGATGTATCCCGTGATCCGCATAGAAATTGAGCAAGTAGTTGACCGCTATGAATTTGGGCACGAAATTCTGCGTCTCTCTCGGCAGATAGGGCGCAATTGTCCAGAAACTCTGGACATCTCCGCCGGCACGTTTGATCGCGTTGTTTACGCGCAAGGGCCCGGCATTGTAAGCAGCCAGCGCCAGCCCCCAGTCTTTGTACATCTGGTAGAGGCGACCCAGCAGGCTGAGCGCAGCCTCTGTAGACTTATACAGATCGCGGCGCTCATCTACATGCCGGTCGACTACCAGTCCATAAAGCCGGGCCGTCTGGGGCATGAGCTGCCAGAGACCGCCGGCGCCGACGTGTGAGGTAGCTGCAGGATCAAGCCAGGACTCAAGTATAGAGAGCGCGCGCAGGTCTATAGGCAACTCCTTTTCCCGTAGGAGCTTCTCAAACACCGGAAAGTACAAGGCTGCCTTACCGAGCATTTTGCCGGTGAACAACTGGTGTTTGAAAATGTAGCGGTTGAGATAGAATTTAACCTCGTCGTTGAGGCGGGGTGTTACGATGCAATCCATCTTGCGCATCCGCAATTTCACTTCCAGCTCGAAGTCTTCGGGGATATACGACTCCTCGGAAAAACCGGGGCGGAAATCTACTCCGGAGGCTCCGGCCTGTAAGCTGCAAAGCAGCACAAACAGCACTGAGGCTGCGTACAATTTTATCAGCTCCATTCACGAACAGGTTTACATCTTCACAGGAAAAGACCAGACGATACCGCACTACTGGCGTGCAGCATGGCCTTCAACATCTATCCCTGACTATTGATTTTCTAATTGAGCGAAAGTAAAAATACGCGCCAACAGCCTGAAATTCTGTTCTTTAACAATCAAGTTAACGGAGTTAACAACTGGTTAACATTTTTTCCAGCTCACCGGGAGACATCATCTGTTGCTCTCCGCTGGCCAGATCCTTGACTGCGACTTGATTCCGGGCCATCTCCGTCTCTCCGCAGACCACCGCATACCGGTAGCCCCTGTCTCCGGCATACTTGAACTGCTTTTTCATCTTGCCGGGCTCCGGATACACATCTACGGGCACACCCGCCTCGCGCAACTCACTGGCCCGGCGAAAAGCATAGCGCAGCGATGCGTCATCGAATGCCAGGAAAATGACTGCGGGGATTTTGCTCAGCTCCCGGGGGAACAGTTCCAGTGTCTCCATCACATCGTAGATCCGCTCGGCCCCAAACGAGATACCTACACCCGGTACACCAGGCATACCGAATACACCCGTAAGATTGTCGTAGCGGCCTCCACCTCCGATACTGCCCATCTCAACACCTTTGGCCTTCACTTCAAAGATACACCCGGTGTAATAGCTAAGTCCCCTGGCCAGCGTCGGATCCCACACCAGCGCTTCAAGCGCCGTATCCCCCTCCAGGTAACCTGTGACCCGGTCTATCTCTTCCAGCCCGGCAGCGCCATGCTCTGACCCCGCGATCATAGCTCTGCGACGATCTGTATCTGTCTCGGCTAGAAAATCAAGGATAAACGACCTCCCTCCAGTGTCAATACCCGCACGCTCGAGTTCGCGGTCCACACCATCTGTGCCGACCTTGTCCAGCTTATCGATAGCCATTGTCATACCGGCAAAGCGGTCTCCCGCTCCCGCTGCCTCTGCGAGACCTTGCAGGATCCTGCGGTGATTGATCCTGATCTCGGCATCCAGCCCCAGTTGCCGGAAGACCGTAGCATATATCTGGGCAAACTCCGCCTCATAGAGCAGGCTGTTCGAGCCGACCACATCGGCGTCACACTGGTAAAACTCCTGGTAACGGCCTTTCTGAGGGCGATCGGCCCGCCAGACAGGCTGGATCTGATACCGCTTGAAAGGGAATTGTACCTCATGCTGATGCATCACCACATAACGGGCAAAAGGCACCGTAAGGTCATAGCGAAGCCCTCTTTTGCTGATATGTGGCAGGAGTTCGGCCGAATTCTTTTGCCGGAGCAGGTCCTCCGGAGCTTTGTCCAGGAACTGGCCGTTGTTGAGCACTTTGAAAAGCAACTGATCTCCCTCCTCCCCGTACTTACCAGTCAGCGTCTGGAGGTTCTCCATGGAAGGCGTCTCTATGGGCGCATACCCGAACCGCTCGAATACAGTGCGTATCGTATCGAAGATAAAACTGCGCTTATATATCTGTTCAGGCCCGAAATCACGCGTGCCCTTGGGCAGGGAAGGTTTCATACGATATGATTAAAAAGCAGGACGGAATTGGCTCAGAAAACGAATATCGTTCTCGAAGTACTGGCGGATATCGTTGATCTTGTATTGATGCATCGCCTGACGCTCTATACCCATACCGAAAGCAAAGCCGCTGTAACGCTCAGGATCAATACCACAGTTGGCCAGTACGGCAGGATCTACCATACCACAGCCCATCACTTCCAACCACCCTGTACCTTTTGTGATGCGATGATCCGCTTCCGTACGCAATCCCCAGTACACATCCATTTCCGCGCTGGGTTCCGTAAAGGGAAAATATGACGGCCGCAGGCGGATCTGCGTCTCAGGTCCATACATCTCGCGGGCAAAATAAAGCAGGGTCTGCTTGAGGTCGGCAAAAGATACGCCTTCATCAATATACAGGCCCTCTACCTGGTGAAACTGGCAGTGTGACCTGGCAGATATCGTCTCATTGCGGTAGACCCTTCCGGGAGAAATGATCCTGATAGGCGGTTTGCGCGTCTCCATCGTGTGTATCTGCACGGTGGATGTCTGCGAACGCAGCATATGTTTCAGGTCTCTTGCCAGGTAGTAAGTATCGGTCATATCCCTGGCTGGGTGGTCCTCCGGGGTATTGAGTGCGGTGAAGTTGTACCACTCATTCTCTATTTCACGATCTGTCACTACCTCATACCCGATCCGCTGGAAGATGGACACGATACGGTTGATCGTCAGACTTACCGGGTGACGGGATCCCAGCGGCGCGCGTATACCCGGAGCGGAGAGATCAGGCAGGTCTGTTGTATCCCCACCTTCGGCGCTGCCTGCGAGCGAGGACTGCAGCTCTTCAAACTTCGCCTCGGCCGCATCCTTGAAAGCATTAAGCACCTGACCAAACTCTTTCTTCCGGTCAGCATCGACATCCTTGATCAGCGCAAACAGCGGCTTGATGATATTCTTCGTGCCGAGATAGCGGATCCGGAACTGCTCAAACCCCTGCATATCAACCGGCCTGACCGATTCCATTTCGGCTCTCAGGCCCTCTACTTTCTGAAATAACGATTCAGACATAATCTATCTGTAATGAGCCCCAAAACTAAAGTTTTCCCGGCAGTTGAGAAAGAGAGCCGGCCGGGCGCCAATCGGTAGCCAACGCAATCCCGTCATTTATTCTGATATTTGTATGAATATGGTTGCCGCCGGACACACATCGCCTGCAGTCCAAACTGCAGATCAGCGGATAATGATGATCCTTTGCCTGTCACTGGCTGCCGGTGCATTTGCAAGTCCTTTTCTCATTTCACTCAGCATACTGCTGCTGTTTCTCAGCGCCCATATCCAGCTATACAGGACAGGTCATGGCACATGGTCGCTGAGGCTACGGCCTGAACTGGGGAAGAAATACATCGCTTTCCTGCGAAACCCGGTCTTCAGTATCCTCATCCTGGTATTCCTGAGCACATTCGCTTCAGCCCTGATCTCGGATATCCAGGGTCATACCTGGGGCAAGGTACAGTTACGGCTCCCCTACCTGCTCCTTCCTCCCGTTTTTTTCCTGATGCCGCGCATGGAAGACAGGTACTGGCGTGGCTTTGTCTACGGGTTGACTGTTATTGCTACCGCTTGTGCGCTTGGCGTCCTGCTCAACTATATGCTGGACTATGAGCGGATCACCGCATCCATAGGCAGGGGAAAATCAATCCCTGCGCCTTCCAATCACATACGCTTCAGCCTGCTCACTGCGATCAGTGTCTTATTCGGCTTTGGAGCACTACTTACGGGGATTTTCAGTCTCCGGGCAAGATCCGGCCGCCTGATAGCTGTTTGCCTGGTATTTCTATTTGTGTTCCTGCATGTCTATTCCGTACGCAGTGGATTGCTGGCACTTTATCTGGGACTGCTCACGCTTTCGATCGTGATGACGGTAACCCGGCGACAGTACCGCTGGACACTGGCGACACTGGCTTCATTGATCCTCTTACCCATGATTGCCTACTGGACAATACCTTCATTCAGGACCAAGATCAGCTATATGATGCATGACCTGGGGACATATACACAGGACGATGTAGGATTTTACTCAGACGGTGACCGGATCCGATCCATCCTGATGGGATGGGAAGTATTCAAGAAAAATCCATGGTGGGGAAGCGATGTCGGTGACCTGGGATATGATATTGCGCTTGAGTACCGGCAAAACTTCGATACTGACATACCGGTTAAGATACCACACAACCAATTCGTATTCATACTGGCATCGATGGGCCTTTTCGGAGCGATTTTTATCTTTCCTGCGCTCATCTACCCTTATTTTGCCCGCGGCAACTGGAAAGACATGTACATAGCCGTACACGGAATGGTCTTTCTGACCTCCTGTATAGTCGAACCCACTATCGAAGGCACCAGCGGCATCACTTTTCACCTGTTATTTCTCGGGCTTTTGCTCAACAGGAGAAAAACACGTTCATAACAAGCCCTCCTGCAGAATATCGTGGAGATGAACAATCCCTACATAAGTTCCTTCATTCAGCACAGGTAGCTGCGTGATCGAATGGCTGCGCATCAGACTCAGTGCATCCGCTGCGAGGGCATGGGCATCGATCGTCTTGGGCGACGGACTCATGATCTCACGCGCCGTCACACCGTCCAGCACATCCCCTCTGTACAACATACGCCTGAGGTCCCCGTCGGTGATGATGCCCATGAGCCCACCCGACTCATCAACGACCGCCGTAGCACCCACACGTTTGCCGCTGATCTCGACAATGATCTCCGGTAGCCGGTCTTCGGGCAAGACGGCAGGACGGTCATGGCGGACACAAAGATCCGATACCCTGAGGTAGAGTTTTTTGCCGAGCGCACCGCCCGGATGGTACCTGGCAAAATCTTCCGCACTGAAACCATTCTGGGCCTGCAAGGCCATCGCCAGCGCATCCCCGAGTGCCATCTGGGCCGTAGAAGAAGCCGTAGGCGCCAGGTTATTAGGATCTGCTTCCCGCTCTATGGGCGTCAGCAGTACCAGGTCCGATTGCAGAGCCATGAACGAATCGCGATTGGCAGTGACCGATACAAGAAGATTACCCATAGGCCTCAGTATGGAGAAGAGCAGCCGCATCTCCGGCGTCTCGCCGCTCTTGGAAATGCAGCAGACAATATCCTCCGGGCGTATCAGCCCCAGATCGCCGTGCACGGCATCCGCAGCATGCATGAACAGCGCCGGAGTACCTGTACTATTAAGTGTAGCTACGATCTTCTGCGCTACAATAGCGCTCTTACCTATACCGGTGAAGACAACCCGGCCGCTGCTTTCTCCTATACGGGCGATCAGTCTCCTGAAATCATCTGACCTGACCGTATCAGCCAGGCGTTCTACAGCGGCTGCTTCCTGGCTGATCGTGGCCAGCGCCGTGTTGATGGGGTCTCGTTGCATATTTTGAAAACAGTTTTCACCATCCGGCAGATGCGAGCTAAGCGCGGACAATGTCCAATCCGTCGCAAGATACGGACCAGGCGGAAAACCTCACGATGCCATTTCTGCCAGACCAGTTATCTGGCACCTCTGGTCAACACAGGATCTGCAGAAGCGCTGAATAAGAGTTGCCCGTCGCTGATCGCAGTACAGCAACATAGTCTCCGGAAGGCAGTCGCTTCGGCCCTTCTGCCACTGCAAAACTCATCGTCTCTTCGACACCGGCCGGCACTCTATGACGCAATACCATTTGCCCTGCCGTATCGTACAGTATCAGCTCACCGCCCGGCCATGGAGACTCAGGTATAGACACCGTTACCCGGTCACATGCCGGGTTGGGGCTTAATCTCCATCCGGCAGCAGTCCTAGCAGCCTGATCAGACCCTGTACTCATGGGCTTCCGCAGCAGCAACTTATCCGAAGGCCCGAAGTTTCCGAAATAAAGATCGGTCAACCCGTCGCCGTTCAGGTCTGCCGCGATGACAGCTATCCCGCTGCCCGCAGCTGTTGTCGGTAGATATGCTGCAGTCGCATCCCGCAGCACCCCGTCAGGGCCATTAAGATATGCAGCAGCACGGGAATTGGGGTAATGGGTAAGCACCAGGTCGGGATAAGGATCACCGTCGAGATCCACGACTACGGCGTCAAGTGTAGAACGCCATTCTAATGGCAGCCGGTCGGTTGTTTCATCCCTGAAATATCCGCCACCCTGGTTGATAAAAAGACGATCCCTCGGATCCTTGGTCGGAATAAACTGCACATTGCAGAAAAACAGGTCGGGCCATCCGTCCCCGTTAAAATCAGCTTGTATCACTTTACGAGTCTCCATGTTGAGCCCTGATGGGAAACGGCTGTCGGTTTCATCCGTGAACACACCGGTACCGTCGTTGATCAGTATCCGGGATCGGCCCTCATTGCCTTCTATCATATCCGGGTCTCCGTCGCCATCCACATCTACCATGAGCAGATCCTGGGTTGTTTCGGCCAGGAGCGGGTAGCGCAGAACCGTCTCATCGCGAAAACTGCCGTCTCCATTATTGATGAGGATAGTGTTTCTGCCATTGTTGCCCAGGATAAGATCAGGTATACCGTCGAGATTCAGGTCGGGGCTGACTACGGCATTCGCTTCCGACATAGGCAGCAGATGGCTCCTGTCTTCAAACCTGCCGGCCCCCAGGTTGATATAATATTCATGCCTCCTGTTGTCCTCACTCACAAATACGAGGTCCGGAAGACCGTCGTCGTTAAAGTCTGCGACTGCAATATCTTCGCTATCGTTGGCCGCCGGGCTGGTGACTCCGGCAGATCCATCGGAAAACCGACCTTCGCCGTCGTTGATCAGTATGCGGTTGCGGTCCCACTCTATGGCCAGCACCAGGTCGGGATAACCATCCCCGTTTATATCCACTACCTGTATATCCATCGTCCGCTGAGCGCCTATAGCGGCGGGAATATGCTGCGAAACATCGGTGAAGGCTGGCTCCTGGGCCTGCGCTACAGATAGTACTGCAATCAATAGTAGAGTGACAGAGAGTTTCTTCATAGCCAAAACAGGTTTACGGACTTAATCATACCACCTCAGACCGGCCATGCAATCTATGACTGTACGATGGAGCCATTCATCGCTTAAAACTAAACGGTGTTGCTGGTACCTGCCTGTGCTGAAACTGCTAATTCACAGAAGCTCCGAGCGCCCGTGAGTAGGCGTTGTGCCGTAAGTCCTTCGGAAAGCCCTGCTAAACGCACTGTGGTCCTCAAATCCTGCCGTACGCGCAGTATCGCCTATACCTATGCTGCTTCGCGACAGTTCGTCGCGGGCAAACACAAGTCTGCGGGACCGGATATACTGGTAAGGGGTAGCGCCATACCTGGCCTTGAACAGCCGTATAAAGTGGAACGCTGACAGGCAGGCTATCCTGGCGGCGTCATCCACCGATATGGCGTTCCGGAAATTATCGTCCATATATTCTTTGGCGATCATCAGGCGGCGGGCCAGCTCCAGCCTTGTGGACGCCCTTCCTGCCGGAAGCTGATCAGCCTGTTGCAGCCAGCTTCCCTGATCGGCAATCAGCCGTGACAACAAGGTCATATACCAGTCCCGCAGTTGATCCGGCGGTGTACTAGAACCTGTCGACGACTCATACATCCGGTGCAACCCGGCGGCTAGACCCGGACTCATTTCAAAACGTCCCTCTGCAAAGGAAAACGGCTCCCGGACCGCCGGCACAGGATTGTCCAGCAGGCTCTCTGCACTCGCCGAAACCGAAGCCATGTATGCACCTGTAAAGCCGGGATTGAACGCAAAACCGACCATATCGGCGCTGCCTCTCGCTGCCGTGTATGTCCGGTATTCCTGACCGTGATTCATGAGCAGGTAAGCCCCAGGGACCAACCTGACACTACGGCCGTCGAACTCATAGACCTGCTCTCCCCTGAGGACAAACCGCAAAGTAAGCCTGGTAACATGCGCCTCACTCGCCACTCCCGGGAGCAGCACCCGGAATGCAGCATTATCCAGCCTGTCGATATCCGCTCCGCTCCTGGAGCAATATACCTCACCCATAGATCCCGTATGGGCCAGATGACAATAGGGACACAGCATTCCGAAACCGGTTTTAGTTATTTATCACCACCGCAGAGCGCGACACGATAACATATACAATACAACGAAATTCCGGGAACAAGATTATCGCCTTCGCTACTCGACCTCCTGCTCAAACAAGGACCCGATACGCTTGCCGTTGCCAACTATCCAGACAATATCCCCATCTTCAAATACAGTAGACGAATCCGGATTGAGTATGCGCTGTCCTGCGCGCTCGATACCGACGACCAGTGCCTTGGCATTCTCACGGATACCTGAGTGACGGATACTCTTGGCAAGTAAGGGAGATCCCTCTGAGATCGTGACGGCCTGTAAAGCGAGGTCGCTCTTCTGCATTTCCTCCTCATCGGTGGTTGAGACCGGCGCTTCAAACAGCTCGCGGATACTTGCCAGTTCTTCATCTGTGCCGATCACAGCGATCTTGTCCCCGGGATATAGCCGTTCGTCCTTCCCCGGCGTGGGTATTGTAAGATTGCCGCGCTCGATGAGAGCAATATTGACCCCGTATTGCTCGCGGAAAGCCAACTCGGAAAGCGTACGCCCCACGATAGAGCACTCGGCGGGGACGTCAAAGTCAGCGAGGTGAGCATCCCAGGGCACAATCTCTGCACGCTTGGCCTGTTGGGCTTCACGTTCATTCAGGTTGGACAGGAAACGTCCCTCGATACGATCATAAAATACCTGCAGACGCCGGGAGAATATGATGAGCATACCTGCTGTCAGCACAAGTGCTACGACCACTGTCACCCAGGTGTAGAAGAACTGCCAGAGCAGGAACCCTACAAAAAGCATCGCCAGGCCGATCCTGAAAAATTCCAGCGCCATCAGGGGGCCTCGACTCAGCCTTTTGTTGAGCCAGAGGTGTGCATAAGCCTTTTTCTGTATGCGCCTGATAGCCAGGGCCCACAGGAATGGAGCCATTATGATCAGTGTAAGTACGATCGTGACGATGGTACCCTGTCTGCCTGCAAGCAGGTTTTCGGAGATCAGCGGATACAACACCCTGGCAGAGAGGAAAATGATCGCTACAAGCACCACTGAGTTGATCACCAGGCTGGTGATATAGGAGCGCAAAAGCACCTTCCAGTCGCTGCGGTGCGTCTTGAGCTGGTGCGTATCCGTACTGTACCGGTCGAGCGCCCTGATCCACCGGGCTGGCAGTGTCCTTTCGAGCAGATTGTAGAACGGGACCGAAAGCCTGATCATATACGGCGTTGTGAACGTGGTCACAGCGGAAGCTGCCACCGCGATCGGGTAAAGAAACTCACTGGTGACCTTGAGACTGAGGCCCAGCGTGGCGATGATAAAAGAAAACTCCCCGATCTGCGCCAGGCTCATACCCGCCTGCACGGATACCTTCAGCGACTGACCCGATATCAGGGCGCCCAGTGCTGTACTAAACAGCTTACCTACGATGGTTGCCAGTGTCACGACGATCACCGGAACTGCATAGTCAAGGAGTACCTGCGGATCGATAAGCATGCCCACCGAGACAAAAAAGATGGCGGCGAAGAGATCTTTGACGGATTTCGTCAGGTGTTCTATACGTTCTGCCTGCGTGGTCTCCGCCAGGAGCGAACCCATGATGAAGGCTCCAAGAGCCGCTGAAAAACCCGCGTTGGTCGCCAATAGTACCATAAGCAGGCAAAGTGCAAGCGATACGACCAGCATAGTCTCATCGTTCATAAGCTTGCGGGTACGCTTGAGGAAGGTCGGTATCAGAAATATTCCCCCAAGAAACCAGAGGATAAGGAAGAAACAGAGCTTGAGCAGCTCCATACCCAACTCGGCTCCTGCAAAATTCTGGCTTACAGCCACTGTGGAGAGAAGTACCATCAAAAGGATAGCCACCAGGTCCTCCACGACCAGCACCCCGAAAACCAACCCCGCAAATTTCTGTGTCTTGACACCCAGCTCCTCGAAGGCTCTGATGATAATCGTTGTGGAGGAAACAGACAGGATACCACCCAGGAAAATACTGTCCATCGTACTCCAGCCCATAGCTACCCCGGCAATATATCCGATCAGGAGCATGAATACGACCTCCACGATGGCCGTGATGCTGGCAGATCCACCAACCTTGACCAGCTTCTTGAAACTGAATTCGAGTCCGAGACTGAAAAGGAGAAATATCACACCGATCTCAGACCACGTACTGATACTCTTTTCGTCCACTACGGTGGGGAGCATCGAAAAATGAGGTCCCACCAGCAGTCCCGCGAGAATGTAGCCGAGGACGATCGGCTGTTTTATCTTTTTGAATACGAGGGTAGTGATCCCCGCAGTGGCTAGTATAAGACCGAGATCGGCAATGAGGTCTGGTAAATGATGCATGTGGTGATCGGTAGTTTCAGGTGTTAGTTATCGTTTCCGCCAGCTATGATCCAGTTTTTCCTGCAAAAGATACTATATGCCGCGATAGACACGCCTTTGCTGACCGGGTGACTGCGTTGCATCCCGATGCATACTGTCTGTATCCGGTACGGCGCAATGAGCGAGTACTATAATACGGCAAATAAATCATACTCCGGGCATGGCGCCGGGCACGGATTGCTAATGCAGGAGCTGCGAAAATTGTTTTCCCTCATCCAAATTTTACGACTGCGGGCACTCAACTGCTCTTTGAAAAACATGTCTCCTACGTCCTTTCAATATCCACAGGTCAGCTCTTTGGTCGCAAAATTTATTTGCATTTGTCATCGTCATACCGTAACTTTAAATAAATCCCTCCTGCCTGCTACCACGCAGGAGCGTAATCACTGTTTACTTAACTCAATTATATAATCTTATGAAAAGCAATGGATTGATCTCATTTCTGGCGGGTATCACTGCCGGAGCAGTTATAGGAGTTTTGTTCGCCCCGGCCTCCGGCAAGGAAACGCGAAAAAAATTAAAGAAAAAAGGCGCTGAAGCCCGCGACAACCTCGATTCGATGATAGATGAAGGCCGCAAGGAATGGAGTAAACTCAAAGGAAAGGCCCAGGCCAAAGCAGACATGACGGCCGAAGAAGTCGAAGATTTCGTACGGTATTTGTTTTCAGAAGGCTCATCTGCGATGCGGAAGTTGAAAAAAGAGGGGCAGAAAGCAGCTAAAGACCTGGAAGAGGCCGTAGAGGAAAAAACTTCTAAGAGCAGCTCCCGCTAATCTTTGATGATGTTATAGTGAGGTGATCCGCTCAACTCAGATCACCTCACTTTTTTTTGACCCGATACCCCCTTAATGATGACAGTAGAAAACCCTTCTACCGAATACGAATCTGCCCCCGATCAGGACCCGGATCCTCTTGAGCAGATCCAGGGTTTCTGGCAGCTTCAGAAAGATTATTTCGGGCTCAAGTTCAGCCTCTTGCTCGGAAGAGGTCTTTCCTGGGCCATATGGGCAATAATTGCGCTCGCCATAATAGCTATGTCGACATTGCTTCTAGGGTTTGCACTGGCTTTCTGGCTCTCTGACCTGATCGGCAATACGGCACTTGGCTTTCTCAGTGCGGCGGCCGTATATTTATTGTTGTTCTTTTTGTTGGGAATGTTGTGGAAGCATTCCATCAGGGAAAAAATCATTGTTCAGATCGTAAACGCTGTGCATGAAAACCGTCAAACCTTTTCAAAATCTGCAGGAGATCGAGGCAAGACTCGATGAGCTCACCTTGCAGCAGATCGAACAGTCGGATGAACTGGCTGAACTGTTGCGACGCCCCAATTCGATCTCCGGGTGGTTGCTGCGCTGGCTCTGGCCGCGCAGGCGAGACAATGAACAGAACAGCTTTCTGCATAGCATGAAGCAATTTCCCTGGACATTGCTTCTGCCGTTGGCAATCAAATGGGCGCCGTCAATTCTCGGCAGAAGGACCATATTCAGACTTCTGGGCCTCGGTACGCTGGGTATTCTCTCAGCCACGGCGCTTTCGTTCATTCGCAGGAGATCCGGCGGAGAACTCATCGATTCACTGCGTGCCGGCTGGCAGGCAGGTATGAACATCTTCAGACGGGATGAAGAATCCTGATTCCTAATACTCCAACCACCTGGCTTATGTCCCTCACATCGCTTCAGAGATATGTGTATGTGCTGCTGGCGGTCATACTCACATTTACGCTGTTGTACCTGGGCAGAGATCTGTTTATCCTGATCATCGCCTCAGGTATTTTCGCTTTCCTGCTGTTGCCCCTGGTCAAACGAGGCCAGTCCTGGGGGATGCCGCTATGGCTTTCCGCTTTGATCTCATGCCTGCTGCTTGTCATTTGCGGTCTGGGTGTGCTGGTTTTCATCGGCTGGCAAATCTCTCATTTTGGCAATGATCTGCCTGAATTACAGGCCAGTCTGCTGGAAAAAACGTCTCGTTTTCAGCTCTTTATAGAGGAGAGCCTTTCCATCTCACGCAGAGATCAGTATGAGCTTTTCCAGGACCAGGTAAACAAGTTGGCCAACCAGGGGAGCAGTTACCTGCTGGGATTCTTTTCCACGACTGGTGCGGTCATTGGCCAAATGGTCCTGATTCCCATCATCGTTTTCCTGCTGCTGTTGTACAATGCAAAGTTCAGGCAGTTTTTCCACCTGCTGGGCGGCGAGCGCAAAGGCAGCGTCCTGGATGTGATGATCAAAATCTCCGTCCTGTCCCGCAAGTATATACGGGGAGTATTGACTGTAATACTTATTGTAGCTACCCTCAACTCCATCGGGTTTCTGGCGCTGGGTCTTGAATATGCCGTCCTGTTCGGGTTCCTCACAGCGCTGCTGAATATTATCCCGTACATCGGTGTCCTCATCGGCGGGCTGCTGCCGATGATACTTGCACTGATCACAAAAGACTCGGTGTTCTATGCGATCGGTGTGATAGCGGTGACCTCCTGCACGCAATTCCTGGAGAATAATTTTATCACACCCAAGATCGTCGGCTCAAGCGTGAGTATCAATCCGCTGGCCAGTATCATCGCATTGCTTTGCGGTGGCCTCCTGTGGGGAGTAGTAGGCCTCATCCTGTCCATCCCGGTCACCGGCATGGTCAAGATCGTGTGCGATGCAGTGCCCGGCCTTCAGCCCTGGGGGTTCCTGCTAGGTGAAGAAAACAGCTATGACGGCCGTAAGAAGAAGAGCATTCTCATCATGGATGAGCATAACGAATAAGAATTTTCTAACTTATTAAAAACCAACGCACTATGAGAAGTCTATTGTATATCATCGCCGTGATCCTCATCATCGGTTGGCTGCTAGGCGCATTCGCTTTCAGTGCTGGCAAGCTCATTCACTTACTCCTTGTTTTTGCATTGATCGCTTTTCTGCTCGGGGTCATTCGCAGAGCATAATATAATGTACGGATCTGTCCGCACCGTGGTGTGGTCCGCTCCCCTCATCCGCTGCCGGAGCACGTCAACGATGTGTTCCGGCGGCTCAGCACCGCAATCGTCCATTTGGCGTCCCGGGACAAAACCGGGAAGCCAAAAGCATCCCTGCCGCCGGCAGGGCGTCGGATGCAATATTTCACCGCAAAAAGGGTTTCATATCTGCCAAAAGCAGTATTTTTAAGATGTAGCCCGTGTCAAAACCTTCTGCTATTTTCGCGGTCTGCTTGATTTTATCCAGCGTCTAAAATTTGAGGTTGTCCGATGGCCCCCCCAACTACTGCTATTGACCTGCACGCAGCATTGCAGGAGCATTTTGGTTTTAATGCTTTCAAAGGTGATCAGGAAGCGATCATCCGCAGTGTTCTGGAAGGCAGAGATACTTTTGTACTGATGCCTACCGGCGCCGGAAAGTCCATGTGCTACCAGCTGCCTGCCCTCATGATGGAGGGTACGGCGATCATTATATCGCCGCTCATTGCATTGATGAAAAACCAGGTGGATTCCATACGAGGGTATTCACATGAAAACAATGTAGCCCACTTTCTCAACTCCTCACTCAACAAAGGGCAGATCAAAACCGTCCGGGAAGATATCACCACAGGACGTACCAAGCTGCTCTACATAGCTCCGGAGACCCTCACCAAGGATGAGAACCTGGAGTTCTTCCAACATGTCAAGATTTCTTTCGTCGCCGTAGACGAAGCGCATTGTATCTCCGAATGGGGGCATGACTTCAGGCCGGAGTACCGCAGGATACGCAACATGATCGATATCATCGACGGAGATATCCCCCTGGTGGCCCTCACGGCAACGGCTACACCCAAAGTGAAGACCGATATCGTGAAGATCCTCAACATGAAGACTGTCAACACCTTCGTGTCGTCCTTCAACCGTGAGAACCTTTTCTACGAGATCAGACCCAAAGGCAAAAAAGAACAAACGGTCAAAAGTCTCCTGCAATATATCAAGGGGGTACCGGGCCAGTCGGGTATCATATACGTGCAAAGCCGAAAATCTGCCGAAGAGATCGCCCAGGTACTCAGTGTCAACGGCATCAAGGCCCTCCCATATCATGCCGGGCTGGATGCCAAGTCACGCTCCAAAGCGCAGGACGACTTCCTTATGGAGGAGATCGAGGTGATCTGCGCCACGATCGCTTTCGGCATGGGCATTGACAAACCCGATGTGCGGTTTGTCATCCACTACGATATGCCCAAGAGCATTGAAAACTATTACCAGGAAACTGGTCGTGCTGGCAGAGACGGCCTTGAAGGCCGGTGTATCGGGTATTACTCCTACGCAGATATACTGCGCCTTGAGAAGTTTCTCAGGGACAAGCCCGTCGCCGAACGCGAAATGGGCGCACTTCTCATGCACGAAGTCACTGCCTATGCAGAGACAAGTGCCTGCAGGCGCAAGTTCCTGCTCCATTACTTCGGAGAGGAGTTCGCCGCCGATCGTTGCAGCAAGATGTGTGACAACTGCCGCTACCCGAAAGAAAAGGTCGAAGTGCAGAAGGATATGAAGCTTGCGATCGAAGTCGTAGAAACATTAAATGAAAACTACGACATCAAGCTGCTGGTCGACTTCATATACGGCACCGAGTCCCAGCGGCTCCAGTCATACGCTTTCACCAAAATGCCGCTTTTCGGAACAGGCAGGGACAAAGATGAGAACTACTGGCACTCCATCCTGCGCAATGCCATTCTACTCAACCTGTTGCATAAAGATATCGAGCAATACGGTTTACTGAAGCTGACAGCGGCCGGTCGGCAGTTTCTGCAAAAGCCCCATCCTATACAGATCGCACTCAATACCGAGTTTGACAATATAGAGCCCGACGAGGACAGTGCGGGAGGCACCGCAGTACTTGACAATACCTTGATGAAACTCCTCAAGGATCTTCGCAAGTCAATCGCCAAAAAACACGGTATACCGCCTTTCATCATATTTCAGGACCCGTCACTCGAGGACATGGCGACCATGTATCCCATCTCCATGGAGGATATGGCACGTATCAGCGGCGTCAGTATAGGTAAGGCCCAGCGCTATGCAAAACCGTTCATCGAGCTCATCACCCAGTATGTAACGGACAACGACATAGAACGGCCTTCAGAGTTTGTCGTAAAGTCAGTAGCCAATAAGTCGAAAGTGAAGGTGGATATCATCCGTTCCATCGACAAGAAAATACCGCTCGAAGACATAGCACGGTCCAACAATATCAGCTATCCCGAGCTGATGGAAGAACTCGACGCCATCGTCATCTCAGGTACCAAAGTGAACATAGATTATTACCTGGACGACAATGTTGACGAATACTCCCGCGAAGAAATCTATCAATACTTCATGGAAGCCGAATCCGATTCTGTGGACGCCGCCTTCAGGGAGCTCAAGCAGGACGATATCACTTATGAAGAGATCCAGCTTGTGCGGATAAAATTCCTGTCAGACCTGGCCAACTAAATTTAAAACAGCGACCTTACCCCGATGAAAGCAAAACAGGGCAAGAAACCAACCGGCACCAAATCCATTTCAGCGCATACAAACTCTCCCATATCATCCGGCAAATGGCTCCTGATCGCAGGCGGTGTGATCCTGTTGATCAGCTTTATAGCCTGCTATCAGTATGTCTTTGACAAAAAGGTCAGCGTCAACGAAGATAATATCAGCTATATTCTACTCGCCAAAGGCATGAAAGAAGGCTATGGCTACGTAGATTATAACCAGATAGACAAGCGCCCGGCCAATCACTTTCCGCCCGGATACCCGTTCATCCTGATGATCCTCATGATGATCTCGGAAGACGTACAGTTTCTCAAACTCACCAGCGGTCTTTTCTTCCTCGGCAGCCTGGCCCTGCTCTATTTCCTGGCACATCGGTTCAAAGTACCCTGGCCCGTCACCCTGGCCGGTCTGCTCTTCACGCTGTGCAACTATCACGTAGCTTCACACAGCTATGAGACCATGAGCGAGATGCCTTTCCTTTTCTTTTCGCTGCTGAGTATTTTCTTTCTCACCCGGCAACGGCAGGATCGTGCCTTTTACAAAGACCCTTTCTTTTATGCAGCGCTGGCATCTATAGTCCTTACATACTATATCCGTGCGATCGGGCTTTCGATACTCTTCGCAGCGCTGGTATATACCTGGGTGGAACTCAAACAGCGATACCGTGCTTTAGCCATGCTGGGCGGCTTTATACTCCTGGCCCTGCCCTGGTATATACGTGGCAAAGTGATCGATGTGCCCAGCGGCTACGAGACCCAGGTAGTCATGATCAACCCTTATCGGCCCGAGATGGGCAAAGCAGGCGTCAAAGACATGTTTACCCGCATCGGCAAGAATACCAAACGATACCTGTCGCGCGAGATACCTTCTGCAATAGCGCCGTCACTGATCATCAGCTATGAAAAACCCGTAGCCTGGTGGTACTACGGTATTGGTTTGCTTGTACTGGGACTCTGTGTCTATGCCATATTGCAGATGAAGGCCTACAGGTGGCTCATCGGCGCATATATGGCGGGCCTTGCCGGTATCCTGGCGCTATGGCCGGATGTGTGGTTCAGCACACGATTTATGATGCCTTTCATACCGTTCATGATACTGCTGGTCATCTGGTCCCTGGTCCAGCTGGCTGGGAAATGGTCCGGCAAACCAGGCGTCGCCTGGGGAGCACTGCTTCTGCTTCCGCTCCTTTATTTCTACATCAAGTTTACGGCCATACCGGACTTCGACAACCAGTATACCAACTATCCGCTCGAACGAGCTAAGATCGAATCCGCCAACCCGTATAATCCCAACTGGCAACGCTACTTCGAGACAGCTGAGTGGGCTAAACGCAACCTGCCCGCCGGATCTGTGATCGCCTGCCGCAAACCGCTACTCTATAACTATTTCTCAGGTTTCGCGACAGACTATTACCCCTATGAAGAGAATACGGAGCTGCTGCTCCAAAAACTCCAGGAAGCACGGGCCGATTATGTGATCATAGATCAGTTGGGCTTCACCTCTACTTCCCGCTACCTGGTACCTGCAGTACAGGCACACCAGGACCGGTTTGAGGTACTGTACCAGACAGAGGCGCCTGAAACCTATGTCCTCAGATTCAAACACGCACAGTAGTAACACACGCGATGAAGGTACACATCATCAATGGACCTAACCTCAACCTGCTAGGCAGGAGGGAACCGAACATATACGGGTTCCAGAGCTTTGATGATTTCTTCGACGAGTTGGTCACCAAATACTCCGATATCGATCTGTTCTATTTCCAGAGCAACAGCGAAGGAGAACTCATCGACAAGATACATGAGGTCGGCTTCGATGCGGATGGGATAGTGATCAATCCCGGTGCTTACGCCCATACGTCACTGGCCATAGCCGATGCGATACGCGCCATCAAAAGTCCTGTGATAGAAGTGCACATTTCCAATGTATATGCGCGGGAGAGCTACCGGCATCACTCTTATATCTCACCGCACTGTACAGGTGTGATCAGCGGGCTCGGGCTGGAGGGCTACCAACTGGCCCTCGATTACCTCATCATGAATGATCTGTAGACTCCTTTCAGGGAAGGAAGGAAAATACATCTCCGGATATCAGGGCCGCATCGGATAGAAGTTCAGATCCATTGCTCGCAGCCGGTAAGCCTTGCCTATACGATAAGTATTGTACCTGAACACTTTGTTGACCAGCCAGCCCAGTCCCCAGGGTACGGTAGCCAGCGTGATACTGATCCAGTTAGGCGGCGTACCGAATATCCAGGCGAGCGTGGAGTAGATCGTAGTAGATACTGCGCTGGAATAAAGAAAACCTACGACCACTTTCTTGACCCAGGAATCATTGATACGGCGCACTTTCGTGATCGTATGTATATTCGTCAGCTCATCTTCGAAGCGGATCACCTGTTCATCGGGAAAGATCTCCACGATCGTCTTGCGTACCCAGACTCCAGGCAGACGTGTCGTCTGAAACTCGATTTCATCTCCCGCCAGATACCTGACTTTTCGCAGTGAACCGAATCGCTCTACCTGCAAAACATTCTGGGCAGACAACTCTGCACCTGCAATCAGGCTAAACAGTAGTAGCAAAAATAGATAGCGACAACTCATGGACCAGGCGTTTGATGCACTAATAACCCTTTTTGGATGCGTCTCAGTATATACCTCACGGAGGATTCTATTTCGCGGTATGCGCTGATATCCTGCGATGTGTACAACAACACCAGGTCAATGCCTGAAGTGGCGGCTTGCAATTGTTCACGCAGCGGCCCGGCATGCAGCCGGAACGCCTCACGCATACGACGCTTGAGCAGATTCCTGCATACCGCTTTGCGAATACGTTTCTTGGAGACACTGAATGCCACTTGCATTCTCCCGGTTTCATCGCCAGGCGCAACCAGGTACACTACACGGACGGGATAACTGGCAAATGACTGCCCTCCTTCAAACAATTGCTGAAAGACGATCTTGCTCTTGAGGCGCTCTCGGGAAGGCAGGCCGTATACTGACATATCACGCGCTAAGGTCGCAATAATCTCTTTCAGCAGGTCCCGGTACACGCACAAAAAATAAAGCAGGAGCAGCAAGTACTTGCTGCTCCTGCGATAAAGATCTTGTCTCTTATACGGGGAAAAGTAGAATTACTTCAGTCTGGCCTCGTCAGACACTGTCAGCTTGTGCCGTCCGCGCGCCCTTCTCCGTGCGAGCACCTTCCTTCCGTTCTTAGTGGCCATGCGCGAACGGAAACCATGTTTGTTGGCTCGCTTTCTCCTAGAGGGTTGATAAGTACGTTTCATCTCTCAGCTTATTTCCAGATACTGTGTTCAAAAGCGGGACAAAGGTAAAGCAAACACCAGCAATAACCAAGCCGCTATCTTCATTTTTTTATCGCCCGTTCATACTGGACAGGAACTCCATATTGTTGCTCGTACCGGTCATATGTTTGAGCAGGAACTCTATCGCCTCATCAGGCTTCATATCTGCGAGGTGATTGCGCAGGATGAACATGCGTTGAAGCGTCTCCCTGTCAAGCAGCAGATCTTCGCGACGCGTGCTGGACTTGGTGAGGTCGATCGCCGGGTAGAGCCGTTTGTTGGCAAGCGAGCGATCGAGTTGGAGCTCCATATTGCCCGTACCCTTGAACTCTTCGAAGATGACCCCGTCCATCTTGGAGCCTGTATCGATAAGCGCGGTGGCAAGGATGGTAAGCGATCCGCCGTTCTCGATCTTGCGCGCAGCACCGAAAAACTTCTTCGGCTTGTGTAGTGCGTTGGCTTCCACACCACCTGAGAGTACCTTGCCGCTGGCAGGAGCCACCGTGTTATAGGCGCGGGCCAGGCGAGTGATCGAATCGAGCAGGATCACAACATCGTGCCCGCATTCTACCAGGCGCTTGGCTTTCTCCAGCACGACATTCGCTACGCGTACGTGGTTGTCCGCAGGCTCGTCAAAGGTAGAGGCGATCACTTCCGCATTTACCGATCGCTTCATATCCGTCACCTCTTCCGGGCGTTCGTCGATCAGCAATACGATCAGGTAGCACTCAGGGTGATTGCGCGCGATCGCATTGGCGATATCCTTGAGCAGAAAAGTCTTACCCGTCTTGGGTTGAGCCACGATCAGACCGCGCTGTCCCTTACCGATCGGGGTAAACAGATCAATCATCCTGTTGCCATAATCCCGGCCCGTAGGCGATATGAGCATATTGAATTTCTCCTTGGGGAAAAGCGGTGTCAGATAGTCAAACGGCACCCTATCCCTGATTTCTTCCGGCTTGAGCCCGTTGATACGGGATACCCTCAGGAGTGCGAAGTATTTCTCACCCTCCTTGGGCGGCCGTACAGATCCTTCCACCGTATCACCTGTCTTCAACCCGAATAGTTTGATCTGTGACGGGGATACGTATATATCATCGGGGGATGTCAGATAATTGTAATCGGAGGAGCGGAGAAATCCATAGCCATCCGGCATCATTTCCAGTATACCCTCCCCTTCTACTGCACCATCGAGGTCTATGTTGAACAGCGGAGCCTGCCTTTCCGGGCGATCTGCACGTTCAGGGCGTTCCTGCTGCTCCGCACGCTGCTGTTGTTCGGGCCTCTCCTGCCGTTCCTGGCGCTCAGGACGCTCAGATCTCTCCTGCCTCTCGGGGCGTTCAGCTCTGTCCTGCCTTTCGGACCTCTCGGGTCTTTCCTGCCTCTCCGGACGTTCAGTCCTGTCCTGTCTTTCGGATCTTTCGGGCCTCTCCTGCCGTTCCTGGCGCTCAGGACGCTCGTTTCGCTGAAAACGCTCCTGGCGCTGCTGTCCGCCGGGCTGGCGATGACCTCCCGAAGGTTGTTGTGCCGGGGGCGCTACAACCTTCTCCCCATCCGGCTGCTCTTGCCGGGTTTCGGCAGATTGCTCAACCTGCTGCGGAGCAACCTGGGCCGGCCGTTCCTGTCTTGGGGTCCGGTTATCATGGGGTTTGCGGCCTCTGCGGCCACGCGGTTCCCTGTTTTCTTCCTTGTTGGTATTATTGTCCTCAGTATTATCGTTGCGCTGCTGCCTTCTGTGGTCTTCGTTTTTATTGTCTTCCCCGGCTGTCTCCGACGCTCCGTTGAACTTTTGATTGGCTTTTTCGACGCTGAGTTCTACTTTTTTCTCTTGAGCTTCCGGCCCTCCCTTCTTAAGGATCGCCTGCTCATCCAGTATCCTGTATATCAGGTCCTGTTTATTCATCCGTCTGAAACCCTTTACATTCATCTGCTCTGCTATATCCTTCAGCTCAGGCAAAAGCATTTCATTCAATTGTGAAATGTCAAACATAAGTGATTAAAATTTTGAGAAACATGTTTGAAGTTACGATAGGAGACTACCTCAGAAAAGGGCGGGCTGTAAACGCGAAGCGATTCATTCTATCCTGAAACACCATCAATGAAGATAGCCTGGGGAGCTGCCTAAAAGTGATCTAACTGTTTTGGAAAACTTTGGCTGTAAACCTTCGTCGACTGGACAGTACCACCGGAGTGTGGTTGCATCGACGACGAGACAAAATTAAAGCTATTTTTAATACCGAATACTATCTTTGTTAAAATTGCGTGCAATTTTTGCGGCGCTAAAATCAACCTACCCCGTAATTTATGTTGGAAGTTTCTTTCATCCGAGACAATACCGATCTGGTACTGGCCGGTCTGCGCAAGCGCAATTTCAGCAACGATGCACCGGATATTATCAATCAGGTGCTTTCACTCGACGACTCCAGAAAAGAAACGCAAGGAAAGCTGGATCAATTGCTCAACGAGAGCAATTCTGTCTCCAAACGTATCGGAGACCTGTATAAAAGCGGTCAGCATAGCGAGGCAGATCAGCTCAAAGAACAGGTCTCAGCGGGCAAAGACAAAATAAAAGAACTCGAGGAGACCATGCGCAGTATCAAAGACAGCCTGGAACAGGTCCTGCTCACGCTCCCCAATATACCGCACGCTTCGGTACCGGCCGGACGTAGTAGTGACGACAACGAGATCTACAAAGCAGGTCCGGACCTGCTGCCTGAACTGGAAGCAGGTGCATTACCGCACTGGGAGCTGGCAGAGCGTTACAATCTCTTTGATCTGGCGCTGGGCGTCCGGCTCACTGGCTCCGGATTTCCCGTATACCGTGGCAAAGGAGCCCGCCTGCAGCGGGCCCTGATCGCCTTCTTCCTCGACGAAGCGACTAAGAGAGGATACGAAGAGATCATCCCTCCTCTGCTGGTCAACGAAGACTCCGCGAGAGGCACCGGGCAGTTGCCCGACAAGGAAAGCCAGATGTATTACGTAGAGAAGGACGACCTGTACCTCATACCTACGGCCGAAGTCCCCGTGACCAATCTCTACCGCGGCGAGCTTGTCCCCGAACAGGATCTGCCCGTCAAGCTGACGGGCTACACGCCGTGTTTCCGGCGCGAAGCAGGTTCCTACGGCGCACACGTCAAGGGACTCAACAGGGTCCACCAGTTTGACAAGGTGGAGATCGTCCGTATCGAACACCCGGACCGGTCCTATGATGCACTGATGGAGATGCTTACGCACGTGGAGGGCCTGCTGGAAGCGCTGGAACTTCCCTACCGCATCCTGCGTTTGTGTGGAGGAGATATGGGATTCGCATCTGCGCTTACTTTTGACTTCGAGGTCTATTCAGCGGCACAGAAACGCTGGCTGGAAGTGAGTTCGGTCTCAAATTTTGAGACTTTCCAAACCAACCGCATGAAGCTGCGTTTTAAAGACGCAGACGGCAAAAACAGGCTGGCACACACCCTCAACGGCAGTGCGCTGGCCCTGGCGCGCATCGTAGCTGCTTTGCTTGAAAACCACCAGACCGCAGAGGGTATCCGTATACCCGACAGGCTGATCCCCTATACAGGATTCGAATGGATCAATTGACACAAACAAACTAAAACGATTTAATCAAATTAAGATATGGAACATTCCGGGATTGCAGATTACTACGGCTACATCATCATAGCCGGTATATTATCGCTGGTCGGCTTTTTCATCAGCACCAGGCTGAAAAGCAAGTTTCACCACTATTCACAGGTAGGCCTGCGCAACGGCCTGAGCGGTCGCGAGATCGCAGAGGCCATGTTGCGGTACTACAATATTCACGATGTGCGTGTAGTGGAACACGAAGGTTTTCTCAGCGATCACTACAACCCGATGACCAAGACAGTCGCACTGAGTCCCGCGATATACAGCGGCCGCAGCGTCATGGCGGCGGCGGTAGCCGCGCACGAATGCGGGCATGCCGTACAGCACGACCAGGCGTACGCATGGCTCACGATGCGCTCCAAACTTGTACCTGCGGTCAATATCGCAGCCATGGCGCAACAGTGGCTCCTGCTCATCGCCTTCATGACACTGGGTACTATGCCCCAGCTAATGCTCATCTGTATCATTGCTTTTGCCATGACGACGCTTTTCTCCTTTATCACACTACCGGTTGAGTTCGATGCCAGCCGCCGCGCACTTGCCTGGCTTGATTCAAGCGGTATGGCCCGTGGTGAAGAACATGAAGGCGCCAAGGACGCCCTCAAATGGGCTGCCATGACCTATGTATCCGCAGCCTTGTCATCGCTCGTGATGCTACTCTACCTGGTGATGCGCTATGTAGGCAGCCGGGACTGATCCACGCGCATCCATATTCAAAAAACAAATCTGCAAAACGCCTGTCCTGCTTCCCGGGACGGGCGTTTTATCGTTACGGGCAGGTCTTCGCGACGCCCGGATTCCTACCTAAAGTTATTTTGTATTAATTTTGGCCTCGTTGAAATTCAACTCAAAAAGCTGTCCCTATGAACGAAGAGCTCGATATCGCCTATGACCTGACCAAAGATTCCATGATCAAGACGATCGAACACCTGCAGTTCGAATTAAGTAAAGTACGCACCGGTAAAGCGTCACCACAGATGCTGCAATCCATCAAGGTGGACTATTACGGCACCCCTACACCCCTCAACCAGGTAGCCAATATATCCACGACCGATGCACGCACGCTGGTCATACAACCCTGGGAAAAAAAGCAGCTTTCCGCGATCGAAAAATCACTATTTGAAGCAAACCTGGGCGTAACACCCATGAACGACGGTGAGGTGATCCGCCTTTCCCTTCCACCCCTTACGGAGGAGCGTCGCCGGGACCTTGTCAAGCAGTCCAAGCACTTCGCGGAAGAGGCGAAAGTAAGCATTCGCAATGCCCGCCGTGACCTGATGGAAGAGATCAAAAAAGCGGTAAAGGACGGCTTCCCGGAAGACGAGGGCAAAAAACGCGAGAGCAAGACGCAGGATCTGACCAACGAATACTCCGAAAAAGCGGATAAACTGCTCGCTGCCAAGGAGCAGGACATCATGACCATCTGATCCGGTCAGCGCCTGTATACCTCATACCGGTCCGGGTAGAACAGGAACAGGCGGTCAGGCTGTACCTCGAAGAACAACGGAGTCTTTTCTTCCACAGGCAGCCTCAGCCGTTGGTGGGTGAACAGCCGCAGGTCCAGCGCAGTAGGCACACCGTTTTCCATGAAGAAAAGCTGGTCTTCCAGTACCTGGAAGCGGTCTGCTGACTGCACTGCATATTTTCGGTCATATGTGCCGAGGTTGTCGAATACCAGGATACCCTGCTGTTCGTCCAGCATGTATACACGGTTATTGCGCTCCAGCATCTGCCTGCAACGAGGGGGCGCCCCCAGTGTCAGGAGCAGATTCTCACTCGAAGCCAGTATCCGGCCCTGGCGGCTGACTTTTTTCAGGTTGAAATCCATCTCGTCCATGACCCATAGCTGGCCGTCGTTGGCCGCACAGAGGCAGCCGATATTGAAGAGACCCAAGGTGACGAGATTAGTCCTGGCGATCTCATTGAGGGTGACATCGAGCGTTACTACTGTCTGCAACCCCGGGTAATAGGCAAGTACCTGTATAGGGTTTGTGACATCTATCCAGGCCAGCTCCCCCAGGTAATTGTTGGAGTACCGGTACTGCTCCCTGCCAGAAGCATCGTACTTGATAAGAAAGTTGTCCGGTGTGACCACATAGACCTGTTGAAGATTGTCTGCAGCGGCGAGACGCAGGGCCACTGTCACTTCATGCAACAGATCCTGTCCCTGTCCCCTGAGTGGCAGCACATACGCGATGCAATACAAAAGGCTAAGGCCCCGTAACCACCCTACCTGCCGGATTTTCAAAAAAATCGACCTGCAAATCCCCGTTTTCCATGACTCCATAAGATTGATGATAGAGCCAGTCCCCCAGGTTGACATACCTGCTGCGACCGTTCTTCAGCAAGTAATTCACCGGAAGATGGCGGTGACCGAATATGAAATAGTCCGCTTCGGTGCGCTCAAGCTCTGCCTGTGCATACTGGAGCAACCACTCCCCCTCTTCACCCATAAAACGATCCTGACCCACTTGTGCGTACCGGCTCTTTGCCGACCAGTAGTTGGCAATACCGGTACCGATATCCGGGTGTACCAGAGCAAACAGCCGCTGACAGATCCGGCTGGCAAATATTTTCTTCAGCATTTTGTAGCCCCTGTCGCCGGGACCCAGTCCGTCTCCGTGGCCGATCATACAGGTTTTTCCCTGCAGCTCATGTACGACAGGTCTGCGATGTGTGGGTATACCCAGTTCTTCCTCGAAGTACCGGAAAATCCACATGTCGTGATTACCCGTGAAGAAATGCATCGGAACACCCTGATCGGATATGGATGCCAGCGTCCCCAGGAGACGTGTGAATCCCTTAGGTACCACGCTACCGTACTCAAACCAGAAGTCAAAGAGATCGCCCACGAGATAGATTGCTTCCGCATCCCCCCGGACAGACTCCAGCCACCGGACGATCAGGCGTTCCCGATCAGCGCTGCTGACCGCGGCAGGCACACCCAGGTGAAAATCCGAGGCGAAATATATCTTACTCATTCAAACGAGTCATAGCATCAACCCACAGGAGCCATCACCTCTCCACATGCCGAACAGGTGCGTTTCTCTTCCGAGCTCATGAAATCCCGCATCACTCCAGGCAACTGATTGACGATATCCTTCATCTCGAAAGAGGCCTCGTGCAGTTTATGGTCGCAGGCTTCGCAAAACCACATCAACTTGTCCCGCTCACCCGGCCTGCGATAGCGTTCCAGCACAATACCCACTGTACCCGCAGGTCTCTGCGGCGAATGCGGTATCCTGGGCGGCAACAGGAACATATCTCCTTCGCGGATCGTGATGACTTCCGGCTTGCCGTCTTCATTGATGATCTTGAGCGTAATATCTCCTTCGAGCTGGTAGAAAAACTCCTCGCCGTCTTCGTAGTGATAATCCTTGCGGCCATTAGGGCCGCCTACGATCATGACGATAAAATCCTGATTTTCCAGGTAGATCTGTTTATTGGCGACCGGCGGCTTCAACAGGTGCCGGTTATCTTCGATCCATTTCTGCAGGTTGAAAGGTGGCGCTATGGGCATGATAAAAAATGCTATTTATACACTGATCCGGAGCTTGCAGCAGGCATAACCCCCTGTGCTCCGCCTAAAGTTATTATTTTTCGGACAAAACAAGATCGCTATGAATCTGGACCTGTCTGGAAAATACGCATTGGTATGCGGCGGAAGCAAAGGTATCGGCCGGGCTGTGGCTACCGAACTGGCCCACATGGGCGCAAATATCACTTTGGTCGCAAGGGACGCTGCTGGATTGGCCGCCGCACTGGCCACACTGCCCAAACGCGCGGGACAGGATCACGATTTTCTGGCGGCTGATTTCAGCAATCCTGAAGACCTCCGCAAACGGGTGATTACCCTCATCCAGGTCCGCAACTACCAGGTCCTGATCAACAATACCGGCGGACCGGCCGGCGGGCCTACCCTCGAAGCCGCGGCCACTGCTTTCGAAGACACGTTCAGAAAACACCTGGTATGCAGCCACCTGCTGGCCCAACTGGTGGTGCCGGGCATGAAACAGAGCGGTTACGGCCGCATCATCAATGTAATATCTACCTCTGTCAAAGAACCGATCGAGGGACTCGGGGTATCCAATACGATCCGCGGCGCCATGGGCAACTGGGCAAAGAGCCTGGCCAACGAACTCGGCCCCGATGGTATCACGGTCAACAACATCCTGCCAGGGTTCACACGCACGGAGCGACTGGACGAGATCATCCGGGGCAAGGCCGGGAGTACGGAGCAGACAGAAGAAGAAATCACAGCCTCCATGCAGAAGACCGTACCGCTGAGGCGTTTTGCCCAGCCGGAAGAGATCGCCGCCGCCGCCGCTTTCCTCGCCAGCCCGGCCGCGGCATATATCAGCGGTATCAATCTGCCGGTAGACGGCGGCAGGACCCGTAGCCTCTGACAGCACGACTAACTACCCCCTAAACCGGGGCCTGAGATTTCGCCATTTGTTGTTAGTTTTGCGGCTTCACGTGAAGTCCTAGTCCATATGATACAGATCACACTACCGGACGGCAGCATACGCAGCTATGACGCTGGCGTCACAGCGATGCAGATAGCACAGTCCATCAGCGAAGGCCTCGCACGCAATGTCTTGGCTGCAAGGGTCAATGGAGAAGTATGGGATCTGAGCAGGCCAATCCTGCAGGATGCCCGCGTCCAGCTGCTGACCTGGGACGATGACGACGGTAAGTCGTCTTTCTGGCACTCATCCGCCCACCTCATGGCCGAAGCGCTGGAAGCACTGTATCCTGGGGTGCAGTTTGGCATCGGTCCTGCTATAGACCAGGGATTCTACTACGATATCGATGCGGGCGAACACGTGATCACACCCGCCGATCTGCCGGCCATCGAGACTAAAATGCTGGAACTGGCACGCCAGAAAAACGAATACCGCCGGGAAGAGATCGGCAAGGATGCCGCTATCGCTCATTTCCGCGAGAAGGGCGATATATATAAGCTCGAATTGCTCGAAGACCTGCAGGATGGCCAGATCACCTTCTACCGCCAGGGTGCGTTTACCGATCTGTGCCGGGGTCCGCACATCCCCGATACGGGCCGGATCAAGGCAGTCAAGCTGACCAATATAGCCGGAGCATACTGGCGCGGAGATGAGTCACGCAAGATGCTGACACGGCTCTATGGCATCAGCTTCCCCAAGCAGAAAGAGTTAGATGACTATCTCTTCATGATCGAAGAGGCCAAAAAACGCGATCACCGGAAGCTGGGCGCCGAACTCGAACTATTCATGTTTTCGGAGCGTGTAGGCGCCGGCCTGCCGATATGGCTTCCCAAAGGCACCGCCCTGCGTACGCGCCTTGAGGACTTCCTCAAGAAAGAACAGCTCAAGCGGGGCTATCAGCCGGTGATCACTCCCCATATCGGCAAAAAAGAGCTCTATGAGACTTCCGGGCACTTTGCCAAGTACGGCGCGGACAGCTTCCAGCCGATCACCACGCCACGCGAAAACGAAGTGTTCCTGCTCAAACCGATGAACTGCCCGCACCACTGCGAGATCTACGGTCACCGGCCGCGCTCTTACAAAGAGCTACCGCTGAAAATCGCTGAGTTCGGCACCGTATATCGCTATGAGCAGAGCGGCGAGCTGCACGGTCTCACCCGCGTCCGGAGTTTCACACAGGACGACGCACATATCTTCTGTACACCCGACCAGCTTAAAGCGGAATTCCTGGATGTACTCGATCTGACCACACATGTACTCAGGAAACTGGGCTTTGACAATTATACCGCACAGATATCCCTGCGCGACCCCGACAATCCGTCCAAATATATCGGATCCGACGAAGTCTGGGAGCAGGCAGAAAGAGCCATCATCGAAGCCACCGCCGAGACCGGTATGAAGACCGTCACTGCCTACGGGGAAGCTGCATTCTACGGACCCAAGCTGGACTTCATGGTACGCGATGCACTCGGCAGATCATGGCAACTCGGTACGATCCAGGTGGACTACAACCTGCCCGAACGCTTCGGACTCGAATACATCGGCTCCGACAATCAGCCGCACCGTCCGGTGATGATCCACCGTGCCCCGTTTGGCTCCATGGAGCGCTTCATTGGAGTACTCACAGAACACTGTGCCGGTAAATTCCCGCTGTGGCTCGCACCGGAGCAATACATACTGCTGCCGATCAGCGACCGCTTCAACGATCACGCACGTGAACTGCAACTGCAGCTCGCACAGATGGATATCCGCGGTATTATCGATGACCGCGGGGAAAAGATCGGCAAAAAGATCCGTGATGCCGAGGTGAAAAAAATCCCTGTGATGCTGGTAGTAGGCGAAAAGGAAGTAGCCGAGAACAAAGTATCGGTACGTGTGCAAGGTAAAGGCGATGCAGGCAGTATGACACTGCAGGAGTTCGGAGAATGGATGGAAGCCGCCATGCAGCAAGGCGACGAGGCTTCCGTATAACAGGGAAATAAGCTATCTTCGGAGGCCTATAGCTCATCCGTACAGCATTGACTACCGCAAAAAACTGGCTCTCCTCCCTACATAGCCGTCAGGACAGACTGGTATTGTTCTTCCTTGCGGGATGGCTGTTGTTGCACCTGTTGCAGGCAGCCTTCACGGGCATATTGCACGACGAAGCTTATTACTGGATGTACAGCCGCAGGCTGGCCTGGGGATATTTTGATCATCCTCCGGGCATCGCCGTCCTGGTCAAAGCGGGATATTATCTCATTCCCCATACCCTGGGAGTACGGTTGTTTACCTGCCTGCTGGCGCCCGTAGGATTCTGGATGATCTGGCGGATCGCCGCTTCTTATGGCGCACGTGCTACAGACCTGTTGTATCTCATAGCCGGCACCTTGCTCTGTCACATGTTTTCTTTCGTATCGACGCCGGACGCCCCCCTGCTTGTGCTCACCTGCCTGTACCTGTACCTGTACCGGCGCTACCTGCAGCAGGATGACTGGCGCAACGCACTGCTGCTGGGCATTTGCATCGCTTTGATGTTTTACACCAAGTATCACACAGCGCTGATATTACTGCTGACCATTGCCGCATATCCGCGGCTTCTGCTCAGGAGGACTTTCTACCTGGTAGCCGGTGTCGCTTTGCTGTGTTTTCTCCCGCATATCCTGTGGCAGCAGGCCCATGACTGGCCTTCCATACGATTTCACCTTGCAGGCAGGAGCCGTGAGGCCTATGCACCGTTTATAACTTACTCGTATATTCTGAATGAGATACTTGTATTCGGCCCGCTGATCAGTCTTCCGATGTTCTGGATACTGCGTCGGAGGCCATCCGGCGACATCTTCCTGCGGACCTTGTACGTGCTTTTCTGGGGCTTCCTGGGCTTCTTCATGCTCAGCAGTTTCAGGGGATGGGTGGAGCCACATTGGACAAGCCCTGTAGTCCCGGCTTTCCTGGTGCTGGGCGCCATAGGACTGCGTACGCAAAGCAAGGGCATGCAACAGTTCATCCGGCAGGCCGGGCTCCTCACCTTTCTGCTTTTGCTGCCACTGCGGTATATCCTGACCGACGGCGATCTCGCCGCAAGATGGGGTATGCACACCGAGATACACAACTGGGACAAGTGGGCAGAGGCTATTCAACGAAAGACCGGAGATCTGCCTGTTATCTTCCTGGGATCCTTCCAGCGGCCGGCCAAATACACATACTTCACAGGCAAGTTTGCCACATCGCTCAATCCCAATACATACCGGCTCAACCAGTATGATCTCTGGCGTTTTGAAGATACACTGCAGGGACGCCGTGTAGCGCTCCTGACCCGCAACCCGAGCGAGTTTACAAGTGATTCCGTCCGGACACCTACAGGCGACAAGCTTTACATCGGGATCATCCCGGCATTACGCAGTTATTATGATCTGCCAATAGACCTGGAACTCCCCGGACCCGAAAGCAGCTATCCCGCGGGAGGCAGGATCGAAGCTCGCATCACCTTGCACAATACCCGGTCCGAGCCCATCATTCTACCCGGCGAAGGCGACAGCGCCATCGTATTGAAATGCACCTATTTTCTCTACAAAGGGATCGTTTTACAGGAGCCGGTTGAGGTACTATGGCCGGACAGCGTACTCCAGCCCGGCAAATCCGTCAGCGTCGCTGTACAAATACCTGTTCCGGATAAAAAAGGTGTGTACCAGATGACCTTATCGCTTGACACCTACCCGTTGCCGAGCGCTATGAACAGTGGATATCATAGGATAGAAGCTGAATAAGCTCCCCCGTGACAGAACTCCTCATAAGGGCCAGACACCAGTGCCTGGCATGTTATGAGGCATTGGTGACCGGGCGGTCAGTTGATGCAGTTCCTCATCTCTTCGGTGCAGGTAATTGTAGAAATGAAAATCATCCAGTTTCTTCAGCAGAAAGGCCAATTGGGTCTTCTCCGCTTCAGACAGCGGCCCGGCTGCTACTCTACCTAGCACATCCATCGAGCTGAAAAGGCGGAATAGCTCCTGCCTGCCAGCCGGAGTGATAGCGACCAACTGGCTCCTTTGGTCATCCGGGTTTTCCTGCTGAGTGACAAGTTCGAGTTTGACCAGCCGCCTGATGATCTCAATACCGGCAGATTTTTCATGTACGTTTTTCTTGATGAGTTCTGCCTTCGTCAGCGCTTGATACTGAAGCAATGTAGCCAGGTAGCTGAATTCCTCCAGGGTCTTGACAGATGAATCGCGAAATACCTTGCGAGAATAGTGCTTTACATACCTGTACATGAAAAGCAGATGCTGTGCGATCACCCGGTCTATATCCATAGGGATCTGAGGCATGTCCGGAGACTGCCGCAGTTCCCGTGCACGCTCCATATCTACGTGGTTGTTAACCAGTTCCTCAAGCTCTGTCTGTCGCATAAACGCAACAAGCCCGTCAAAACTGAGCCCCTGCGACTCCGTATCCATCTTACTGTAGCGGTCTATCTTTTCCACTACATATTTGATCAGTTCTACAGCTTCCATTCAATCACATACGATTCAAAAGTACATATTTGTACAAAATAAGATAAAAATTAGTCCAATTATACACCAATATTTCCCCTTTGGTTAACTTCGTAATCATCTTGCCTGCCTCAGATATGAAAAATATAGTAGTCATGGACGGGTCTTCTTCTTTGCCTGAAGCTCATATCGCTTCTCTTTTCGACTGCGCAAATCCGAAGAGGCATAAAAGTACGTATGAATTATTGATGACCCCGCATGTCATTCCGAGCATCGTACCCTACTGCCCCGAATGGGCTTATCCATGCATTGTGCGATTCGACCTGCCCGCCCCAAAAAGGAAATTTGTATGGTAAGTGTTATAGGGGCCGGCATATCGGGCCTGGTAGCGGCCTGCTATCTTGCCCGCGCAGGAGAAGAGGTGCATGTATTCGAGAAAAACAGCACTCCGGGCGGACGGGCACGACAGTTTTCAGCCGCAGGATTCACCTTCGATATGGGTCCGAGCTGGTATTGGATGCCTGAAGTGATGGAAGAGTTTTTCCGCGACTTCGGCAAATCTGCGGCGGATTATTACCAGTTGCAAAGACTTTCGCCATCCTACACGGTATACTTCGAAGGCAGAAAGATTGAAGTTCCTTCCTCTCTGCCAGAACTAAGATGTCTGTTTGAAGAGCTTGAGCCAGGCAGTGGACGTCAGCTTGACAGATATCTTGATCTTGCCGCAAAAAAATACCGGTTGGGCATGGGAGATTATGCACGTCGCCCATCGCTCAGGCTCGGAGAGTTTATCACCAGGGAGGTAGGTAGGGCTTTGATCGGTCTCCAAATACTATCCAATATGGAGTACCATGTCAATGCCTATTTCCGCCACCCGCTGATCCGCCGCATCATGCAGTTCCCGGTATTATTCCTGGGAGCCATGCCGGAGCGTATACCTGCCATGTACAGCCTCATGAACTATGCCGACTGCGTATTGGGTACCTGGTACCCGATGGGTGGTATGCACGAGATCATCCGGGCTATGTACCAGGTTGCCCTCGAATCGGGCGTACGGTTTCATTTCGATTGTGGTATACAAGGCATCCGCACACAGGGGGGCAGAGCTACAGCGCTCGATACTTCGCAGGGCCAGGTCCGGACAGACTATGTCATCGGAAGCGGCGACTACCATCATATCGAAGGACTGCTGCCGGAGGGGTCGAGGAGTTATGATAGTGCCTACTGGGAGCGGCGGGAGATGGCCCCTTCGTCCCTGCTGTTTTACCTCGGCGTAGACAGAAAACTGCCGCTCACGCACCATAGTCTTTTCTTCGACGCTGACTTTGGCAGGCACGCTGCCCAGCTATACCGGCAGCCCGCCTGGCCCGACGATCCTTTGTTCTATGTATGTGCGCCTTCCGTGACAGATCCTGCAGTGGCCCCTCCCGGCCATGAGAATCTTTTCATCCTCATACCCGTAGCCGCAGGACTGGCTGATATCACGAATGATGAGAAAGACCGGTATCTCGACCTGGTGATGCAACGGCTCGAGAAGCATACGGGCGTTTCAGTGCGTCCTCATATACGATACAAAAGGACATACTCGGTGGCCGACTTCAGCAGCGACTACAATGCCTTCAAAGGCAATGCCTATGGTCTTGCCAACACACTCAGGCAGACTGCTTTCCTCAAACCTTCTCTGCAAAGCAGGAAGGTAAAAAACCTCTGCTACTGCGGGCAGCTGACCGTTCCCGGGCCAGGCGTTCCCCCTGCGATCCTATCGGGCAGGATAGCTGCGGCGCATACACTCAAATATATCCGTCACCATTCACCCGCCACGACCTGAAGGCCTATGGACCAACTCAATATATACCACAGGGCCAGCTCGGCCTGCAGCGAAGCTGTCACCAGGTACTACAGTACCTCCTTCAGCAAGGCTATTACCATGCTGCATCCCGAGCTGCACATGCCCATACATGCGATCTACGGGTTCGTACGCATAGCGGACGAGATCGTAGACAGCTTTCACCAGTACGACAAACAGGCGCTGCTGGACGGGTTCAGGGCACAGACTTTCACAGCCATACAAGACGGCATCAGTACCAATCCCGTACTGCAGAGTTTCCAGTGGGTGGTTAGCCGGTACGATATACCCGGCTCATATATAGACGCTTTCTTCGACAGTATGTATGCCGACCTGGACAAGAAAGAGTGGCGCACGGAAGAAGAACTCAATACATATATCTACGGATCGGCCGAAGTAGTGGGGTTGATGTGCCTGCAGGTTTTCTGCGAAGGCGACAGTGCTCTCGCCAGGCAGATGGTACCGGAGGCACGTGCTTTGGGGGCGGCTTTCCAGAAGGTCAATTTCCTCCGGGACATCAGTGTGGATACGAGCTACCTGGGACGCCGCTATTTCCCCGGGCTGGACCTGACTACCTTTGACGAACGGCTCAAACAAAGCATCGAGTCCGGTATAGAGGAAGATTTCAGGGTTGCATACAGCGGTATAAAACGGTTACCTTTAAAAGCGCGGTGGGGCGTATTGCTGGCCTATCGCTATTACTACAAGCTATTCAACAAGATAAGAAAGCTACCGCCCAAGGCCATATGGAAACAGCGTATCCGCATCAACAACCTGCACAAGGCGCTACTGCTCATAGAGATGTCCCTGCTCAGCAGGTGGCCGCTCACCAGGCCCAGGACCTAGTGCGGCCGATCCGCCAATCTATCACACCGCCCAAGCTCATTATATTTACTACATGCAGATATTAGCCGGTATATCCATCACAGTCTTGACCTTCCTGCTTATGGAGGCCATCACCTGGCTGACACATCGCTATGTGATGCACGGATTTCTCTGGTCCCTGCACAAGGACCACCATCAGCCATCGGGCGGATTCTGGGAACGCAACGATCTCTTCGCCGTTTTCTTTGCCGTACCCTGTATGATCCTCTTTTACCTCGGCACTTACACTGCATATAGCTGGCTGATCTACGTGGCTATCGGCATACTGCTCTACGGCATAGGTTACTTCCTGGTACACGACATCATCATACACCAGCGCGTCAAATGGCTCTCCCGCTCTGCCAATCCCTATGTACGGGCGCTTCGCTGGGCGCACAAGATGCACCACAAGCACCTGGGCGCCAGCCCGGGCGAGTCCTTTGGCTTCCTGTACGTAGAGAAAAAATACCGGGACAAGATCCGCAGAGACGACGAACGCAAAAAACATGGAGCGGACAAAGGTTGATTACCTGGTCATAGGTGCAGGCCTGGCCGGGCTCAGCCTGGCACTCGAACTAAGCGATCTGCTGGAGCGGACAGGCAGGACCATGCTCATCCTGGATGCTTCGATTGGCGGCTATCCCCCGAGGACATGGTCCTTCTGGGAAGCAGGCCCAGGTTCCTACGACGATCTTCTCGCAGCACAATGGTCGTCAGTATACATAGCAGGCGGCGAGGAGTCTCTCCGTCGGGATATCCGTCCTTACCGGTACAAGACGCTCAGTTCGGACGCATTCAGGACTTATGCATTTGACCGACTGGCCAATTGCGCCTGTATCAGCTTCCGGGAAGACACCGTCAGGGCCCTTTCGACCATACGCTCCGGCACAGGCAGAGTGCTGATACAAGGCAGCAAGGGCGAATATATCGCTGACAGGGTCTTCGATAGTCGCTGGTCACCTGCCGATCTGCAGGGTTTTGCAGGGATCACACTCTGGCAGCAGTTCAAGGGGTGGTTTGTCGAGACTGACAGCCCGGTCTTCGATCCCGGCACAGTCGACATGATGGACTTCCGCACAGAGCAGGACCAGGGAGCTGTAGCATTTTTCTATGTCCTCCCTTTCTCGGACAGGAGAGCGCTGGTCGAGTACACCCTTTTCACTGCCACGGCAGCAGAAAAGTCCCTGCTCGATCAAAAGCTGGCTGATTATATGCGGGACAAAACCGGCGGCGACGCATACCACATCCGGGACAAGGAGTACGGTATGATACCCATGACCGGATACCGTTTCACGCAGCGTGTCCCGTATGTATATCCCATCGGTACGGCAGGCGGATGCAGCAAGCCGTCGTCGGGCTACACCTTCACCTTCGTGCAGCGGCAGGTACAGCATATCCGCCTACGGCTGGAGCAGGATCGTTTCCGCACCAGTCTCATGCACATCGGCAGATTCCATTTTTACGACCGGGTACTACTGAGGGTCATCGCCCGCGAGCCGGCCAGGGGGAGCGATGTTTTCGTCCGTCTCTTTCGCCGCAATCCTCCTGCTCGCGTCCTCAGGTTTCTCAACAACGATACCACCCTCATGGACGAGATACGCATCTTCGCCACACTGCCTATAGGCGCCTTTCTCAGATCTGCCGTCACAGAGTTGTTCAGTCCTGGCAGCAGGTAGGTATTGTCGTTCAGTATGATACCGCTTATTGGTCTGTACCTCCTGAAACAGTCACTTCAAAGCAGGAATATACTCTTCTAAAGAATCCGGTTAAATACGAAACGGGGCTTCTGTCCCCGGCCGGGTTCACCCTCGATCGGAGAAGAACTTTCAAACCGCATCAGGCTGATATAACTAACTATCCGATCCGAGTCAATGCGTACTGACCGGATCCAGGCGGCCGGACACCGTCTTCAACTCACCTTGCCAATTGGCACAGATTATTATTCGATTTGACTGTTTCAATCAACCAATCACACTGATCATCCTCTTACACTGAGGCTCTACCACTATTCATTTGGTAGCGGGCGCACTCTGGCAATGAAAAAATCCGAAAACATACATCAGTCACATTATCATTTAACAATAAAAAATACTATATTGACAGGATAGCGAAAACATAATTGATGCCACACAAATCACGATATGATTTTTTAATTTTCAAATTCAAGCAGATTGTGAAAAATCTATCCCTGATACTGTTCGCTCTCCTGCTGCTGTCTGCCTGTGAGAAAGTCACGGACCAGCAACAGTTTGACGAGCCACATATCGTTGGCCTTATGCCGCTGGATTGTGATTACTGTTCGGACGCTGTAATTGACCACAGTTGCTGTTGTATCCTGGAGCTCGTGCCGCCCACTGCCAGCGCTTCGATCGAGCTCTGCGGCACGACGACCAACCCCGGAAGCGGCTCCTGTACACCTACCCCTCCTCCAGGCTGCGAGCAGAATACAGGCCCCGTACTGGATACCACGACGATCAACACCGTGGCTCCCTATGAATTCTGTGCAGCGCGTGAAGCCACTTTCCGGGTGACCAATACGGGTACTTCAAGCGCCCGGGTCAAGATCACCTGCTTCTCAGGCGCTATTTCACCCCCGTCCGTAATACTGGCTCTGGGCAGCAACGACTCACGCTATATAGAAGTGACGGCAGACTGTGTGGCCGTAGAATGCATGTAGCAGCCGGATACGGCCATAGGCAGATCTATGCTTGTTTATTTATATACCGCTCTTGCCGGGCTGACTATAGCATCCTTCCAACGGATTTATAAGGCTGGTGATCTGGGGCAGCGGATCCCCGATCGATCATGTCGTCACATCTCCTTGACTGACCTTTGCATTGGCAACACGACCGGCAGGCCATGACATGCATTTTGGCCGCTTCCATCATTCGTTGAGATCTATTGGGATTAGTTAGCCTTACTGTTCTCGTCTCAGATCACCCTGCTCTCAGTTCAAAAACGGCCTCAACTGCTCCTTCTGCCTCTCGTACAGCCCTCGATTCCCATTGATCGGAATATGGATGGCGCTGCCACGTCCGGACTTGAGACCTATCCTGCCTCCCAGGATCACACCGCCCACCAGCGCACCGATACCCAGTACCACTGTAGCTGGACCCAGTAGTACCGCTTCGATCCCGTCCATACTGGCAGCCCCTGCCAGTATCGCCAGGCCCGGTATGCTCCCTATCGCCATTCCCACAAGCAGGCCCCTCCCGCTGCGGTCTTTCTTCGTCCGCAGGTCGATATAGTGGATATCCTCCACCGCCAGCAGGATACTCTGCTCCCTGGTATCGGTCAACAGTATAGAATCAGCCTCAAGAGACCGCAGGTAGCCGATCTTCTTGCGTTGTGTTTCGAATGTCTTCACCTCCGCCAGGCGCAGGGTGTCTCCCGATTGTGCCACGCAGATGAGCGACAGGCATAGCATGGAGAATACAAAGCATACTCTGTATACTAACATAGTTAGATAGTCTTTTTGAATGAAATTAATTGTCTCGCGGCCTGTCACAGCCACTCCCTCACTCCGGTAGCCGGATCGCCATCACATATTTCCGATCACAAGCATAGAGCAGACCCCGCTCAGGATCAACAGCCACTGTGCCGCTGAATATAGGATTAGAAACTCGACTAGGAGACCTTTCAGACCACATCACTTCTCCATTAGAAGCTCGCACTGCATATAGACTCCCTCCTGTTGTATAGTACACGATCCCATCATGATAGGTCATAGGATAGGCGCCCGTACCGGCATTCCCGATCTCCCATCTCTGTACTCCGGTAATCGGATCCACCGCTGTCAGGAACTCCCCGTCGCTTTTGAATATGACCAGGTCCTCCGCTGTTGCGTATACAATATTAGAGTTACCAAAAGAACGCGACGGGCTTATGTATCTCTTGTACCACAGTATTTCGCCGCCATTGAGCAGGTCGAAGCAGTAGATCGTATTGCTCCCCTGGAAGTATGCCTTATCCGCATGTATGAAGACCTGCCGCACACTCGATTGACCCCGTGGCTCGATATCATCGTACCTCCACTCTACCCGGCGCTGAGTCATATTCCAGGCCACTACATCCACCGTTGGCTTCGGGATTTGGAAGTTATACATCCTGTGCTGGAAGATCAGCATACTGTCTCCCGTTTTCGGATTTACCCACAGGTTGTAGCTCTGTACATTGGGCCTCGCTCCACCTACCTCACTCTTCGTCACTGTGTACAGCGTATCCCAGGTACTGAAGTCCGTGATATGCGACCGTAGCAGCTTGGCTACTGTGTCATTTTCATTCGTCCAGCTATAGTAGTAATGATCGCCTAGTATATGTCCGAAAGGATTGCCAGCATAGATAGGTTCTATATGCATCTTGGCTGTAGAGCCACTAACTCCCCGAACCAGTGCCATTTGCCCTCTGTTTTGGACACTGATATGGTCTGTACCCGCATGATAGCCCATCGAGGAGTAATGATCCACTGACAGCTCCTGCCATCTCCACTTTACAGCCCCTTCGTTGTCCACATCGTGCAGTTGCAGGAAGGCATTGCCCGCAGGAGCAAAATTGCCCAGTAGCCCCGTGCTGATCAGCTTCAGGTCCGGCAGTACAAAGCTCGTATCCGGGTTCACCAGCTTCTTCCATACAATGTCTAGCTTGGTCACCGGTCCGATTGTATCACAGGAGGCTGGGTTGACCTCACAGGGGTCTATCGGAGGAGGCTTGTGGCAGCCCAAAGCTCCAAGTAGAATAAAAGAAATATAAAACAACTTGATCATATATTTAGAATTATAGAGCATTAGAGATCCACATGGATCTCTAATGCTCATTTGACATATTATTCGGACTTTTCCTTGGTCCGGAAAAATTCGCCTACACCACCTTCGAATATTTTATTCAGTGCATCCTTTGTATTCCCATCATTACGCATGCCCATATGCGTAGACCCCTCCATCTTCTGAGGCTCCCAGGTATGCTGCGGTATATTCATCGCGCTCTCTGCCAGTACTACACCGTCGGAGTCCTTGTGTCGCCATACATAGCGCATAGTCGTTTTCGACTTCTCCTGGCACCGGGCAAATCCCGGAGGGCCTAGCTGCGCCTCCACATCCGCACAGGTCATTCCTTCGGGTCGGTCTATCCTTACCACACCGAAGCTGAACAGTTTGCACTCGCAGGTATACGTCGTATCCTCTTCCGTCTCGCTCACCAGCGCTCCTATGAAGATCCGGTACAGCCGGTCAAAGCCGTCTACAAATCCCACTCCCCGACGCCACGCGTTGCGCCGGTCCTCCGCCAGGTCCATCGCTCCTCCATGCAATTTTACCATCGTCATGCTTTGACCCGTCAGCAAGGCATTCAGCATTTCCGCTTCATATTTTCTTCTTGCCGCCTCATTCTCATCCACCTTTGCCTGGTAGTCAGCCCTCACTCCTCCCGAGATCAGCGTCCAGGCATGTTCATTGTCTTCCGACTTGAAGTAAGGCTCGGGATTCACGGAGCGCAGAAAGTAGTTAATCGTCGCCCAGGAGATCGGCACCGGCAGCACAGGGATCGTCCTGATCTGACCGTCGTCTTCGTACTCCACGTTGTACTTGTACGTCAGGGTATCCCGCACCCCATAGAAAGCAACCAGGTCACTCGGACTCTCATACCTGCTCAGTGTATCCGCCACCATCAGCGCATTCACACGATATTGGTTCGTGATCCCCGGCAGCGACTTATTGATCAGGTACTTACCTACATGTACCGACAGCATATCCAGCAGCAGCCCTTGTATCTGCGATACTTGTACCTTTTCGGCCAGCCACCGTACCAGCCAGTTGCCGCTATGTGTTAGCTCTTTCACGGGTCCCGCTGTCATGTCCGACCCCATCAGGTGCAGGAAACTCGATACAAGCCGCTGGTTGTTCACGATCTGCGCTCCCTGGTTTGGTGTGCCGAAGGTCACGATCCCGCCGAACATCCGGTCATGACCATTGCCCGGTCTCGTATAGTAGTAGTCGGTATACCGGCTCACGATACCGCCCTGGCTATGCGCGATCACAAAGCTTTTTGTCCGGTCGTACGAGGGTGGCAGATGGATGGATAGATCCAGTTTCTGCCGGAATTTCCACGATGCTGCCGCTATATCCGATTGTGATTCATAGTAGTCCGGAGCCCGGCCGTATACCTCCCGTGGCTTGAAATCCCCAGCTACACTGTCTTCACAGGCCGTAGCCGCCTTGTCCCAGCTAGACCCGTTACCGTTCAGACCATGTACCCAGTACAGCATCCGGTAGTCATCCGGCGCTGCCTGTACAGATATACGTACACTATCCAGTACAGGAGGTCCATAGTCCGGCCCCTTTACCCCGGGCAGCACGATCTCCAGTGTATCCGTCACACAGGGTGTAGTCACTTGTCCTGTAGCCGTATATATCACGGCCACGAGGCAGATTATGATATATTTTATGAGTTTCATCTCTGTTTGCTTATTGAAGTTAAGGAAAAAATAGCGATTCACCGGCGGATCACCTTCTCGATCCAGTATTGGCCACCGGCCTGCGCACGCACCAGGTACACACCCGGAGCCAGGCCACTTAGGTCTGCCTCCCACACCGTACCGCCCGCCTGGCGGCGCTCCTGCACTACCGCACCGTCCAGCGCATAGATCGTCACTTTGACTTCAGCGCCCGTATCCGGCAGTTGTATACGCAGCAGATCTTCCACCGGATTAGGGGATAGGACCAGTTTACCGGGAGCGGCGTATGTCACCGGATCGGCCTGCGTGTTCCGTAGGCCCGTGCCCCATATACCGTACTCCGAGTAGCGTTCCGTCTCCACACTGAATACACAATCTCCGGATGGAGCGGTTTTACGCTCCACGGTGAGGCGGTACAGCGGCATACGGGGAGCACTTGTATCCGGATCATACTGCAGTGCCTGTCGGCTGATCCATTGACTGAGACTGTCATAAGTGTTTAGGAATACAATACCCTCTGACTTGTCCATGATGATCTCACGCTGTCCGGCTATTATACGTACACTCCCGTTGGGCAGTGTATCAGGCGCTGGTCCGGCTGCACCCAGACCCGTTGTATCCAGCGGCACTGCCGGGTAGTCTCCCAGTGGTACGGTGAACAGTACGGCTCCGACATCACTGTACAGGCGAAATGTATCCCTGTACAGCACCGAGTAGCTGTGCGGCAGCGTCTGCGGGTTGAACTGGCTCGCCGGGTCTACCACCTGCCGGACCGTGATCCGGTTGTTATTGCTATCTTCTGCGTACAGGTAGCGCTCATCGCTGTATACCGGCTCCATATATGCCTTGTCCACGTCATCGTAGTCCATGATGCTGGCACCACTCGGGAGGGCGTGTTGTACTTCACGTTGCACCCGGTAGATCTCCAGCGGTACAGCGCCGGATGGTACACCCGTGAGGTTCAGCATACTGGCAGCCTGCAGACCGCCGCCGGACTGCGCGGCCAGGTTGGCGCTCTGCAGCAGCAGGCCGCAGAGCAGCAGCACCGGCCACCGTTTCAGCGCACCGTCAGCCCGGTTCACTTGATTGTTTACTCGTTTCTTCATAACTTTGAAACAGTTTAATTGGTGAAAAATAGAATTAGACTCCGCCGTCGGTACACTGCTATGTATCGACGGCTTTTTTTTACCCACTACGCGATTCTAAGGCAAATCTGCACTGTCTTTTCATGCAGTTTGTTGCGAATATCAATTCAAACACATATTTATTACTTACATATCCGTAATTTTTACCCCATTCGGATAACATATATCCCCGCCTAGCGCTTCATCATTGAGGCTCCTTTTAAAAAATACCCCTGCTCTACATTGTCCCGCAGAGAGATACCGGTCGCCCGGCACACTCCGCGGGAATCAAAACTGTATACGTCGCTACGATCAGGAATAGAAAACAAACTTATACTATCATATGTATGATCTATCATGAAGGATCAACTGCAGATCATCAAAACAATAAGCGATACAAATCTACATATCACACAAATAGTATCAGGTGACATATTTTGGCAAAAAAGTGACAATTTTTGGCAAAAAAGTGCCAGATTTGGCACTTTCGGCCTTTTTGAGCTCGTTGCCGCATTTTCTTATTTGTACTATATTGCACGGTCCAATGCCTGATACACATATGCTCCACGATACCATCAAGCGCATACGAGAAGTGCACAATCTCACCCAGGAAGAGGTCGCCGAGCGGCTCAGTCTTGCACTGAGGACCTACAAAAGGCTGGAGACCGGCGAGACACGTATGGACTGGGATCGCATGCGTGCGATCGCCGAGGTCTATGAGATGAGTCCCGAAGACCTGATTGCTTTCGGTGACAAACCTGTCATAGAGACATTCAATGTCGAAGGACACGACGAAAGCACAAATGGAAAGGTATTTACTTATAATAATTACTATGGAGCCGAAAAAGAACTCTACGAGCAGTTGATCGCCCAGCTACGCTCGGAGAACGAGCTGCTGCGAGGCGAGCTGCAGCGGATCCGGGAGGATATGACCCTCCTGCGGGAAGACATGACCTTCCTGCGCGAGGAGCTGGTCCGTGCGCGCAAGGGGGAGAGTTGATCTTCTGCTGGCCCACGGTCTTTACCAGTTCAGGGTCAGACCTGCACCATTCGGTGTGAGGCCCAGTCGCAGACCGACCCCTCGGTCCTCTGTACCCGGTGGCTCTCCGTCGGTCTTCCGGCCGTTGTACACCCTGACCGACCGGTGAAGTAGCTTCTCCGACACCACCAGCATGGATATACCGGCCGATAGCCCCACCAGGCTCCCGATCAGGCAGTTGCGGATGATCTCCGGCGATACAGTGCCCAGGTTTAGCTGCAGCTGTCCCGGCACGGATGGCATTACCGGCCGGTTCCTGTTAGCTGCCAGGCCTCCGCTGAGCATCAGACCGGTCACACCGCCAAAGGTCAGGATACGCCCCATCACCTTCATGGTACGGCTGTTGTGAAATATGGCCGCAGATGGCTCATAGCTGTTCAGTACTGGTTGTAGCAGTAAGTCATTCTTCCCCGCATACTGAAACGTATCCTGTACACTCTGGCGAAACTCTCTGCGGCCAGGACCTTTTCTGACTTCCAGCATGTCCTGTGCCGGGGCTCGTATACTCATCACTGCCAGGCAGCACAGTACACCGATTGTCTTTTTCATGGAGCTTTGTTTTGACTTGGATTGTGCATTCTTTGATACCACATGTGCATATTCACCACCTTGCCACAGAAGATGTAGCATCCTTCCGCTTTCTGGCCCCAAAACGCTCGGGATTGATACTAAATCCGCATGCCACAGTCGGCGTAAATGACAACTGTCCCGGCATCGGGTAGATAAATGCATATTGCACATGAAAACTCAATACCCCTGAACCGACCCGGAATCCGAATGTCGGCTCTCCGATGACGAATACCCTTCGGTCCTGTATATAGGCAATGTCTTCCAGCAAATGAGTGGGCAGCCCCTGTACAGACACCTCGGTACCTATATAGCGCATCCGGCTCATACGAAAGCCTGCAAATAGCTGGGCGTACCGCGGTCCCAGGATGATACAGGGCTGCAGGTAGTACCGGTCAAATCGTGTCGCAGTCTCCCTCGGGCCACCAGTCGACCGGTAGTATATGTCTCCACGACCATAGCCGCCGTATATTCCCAGTTGCAACCATTTGTCTACAGGGTAATACCCGCCAGCTCCTGCTTCCAGCAGCCAGCCATCTCCCCGGGTCCTCTCGTCGTGCCCCATATAGTAGGCGGCCTGCGCGGTGAGTCCGATATAGCGCCAGGGGCTATAGGCTGCCTGGATCTCTGCGATCACATCCACCTCTGCTCCTGCTCCATAAGTGGCTCGTGCATCGTGGTCTCCTTTGTCCCTCAGATTGGGGACTGACGGTTGATTGGGCGCATAGTAGATCCGCTGGCATGATGTACTCAGTATAGCTATACAGCACAATACACCGATTGTCTTTTTCATAGAGTTTTGTTTTGACTTTGGATGGTATATTCACTGACCTGGCACATTGTATGCTCACCATTTTGACGTTATGTTGTCAGGCTTCGTCTTTTTTGACCTGAACAGGTCTTGGTTTACACTCAGACCCACTGCTACCGTCTCCGCAGAGATTATACGCCCTTCCACTCGCATCGTCGGCTGCACATCTGTGTACTGGAAGTGGACATAGACTGCCCTTTTGCCGATTCGGATGCCGATAGTTGGCTCGATCAGTGCAAAAGGTGTTCTTTCCCGGATGAAGTTCACTTCTTCCAGGTTCTCCTTATAAAGCCCGGACGGGATCTCCGGCTCCCTGTATTTCATCCAGGCATACCTGACTCCACCGTACAGGTACACAAACTTGTAGCCTACTTGAAGACAAGGCAGCACATAGGAGCGTTCGAAACGCAAGACCAGGTCGCTGTCCGGACGATCGAATCTATACTCGATCTTCCCGCCTCCGTAGCCGCCATACAAGCCCAGGTGCAGCCACGACGCTACAGGATAGTAGAGTCCGCCGCCGCCTTCCACCAGGAATGCCGCGGCTGTTTGGCCGCTGACGTAGAGCGCTGAGTTGAATGTAAGCGCCACATATTTCCACGGACTGTATGCCACATGCAGATCGCAGGTATTGATTTTGTTCTCCGCTCCTCCACTGGTTGCTCGGATCTCATAGTCATTCCGTTCCTTGAGATATGGGATCGAAGGGTGATTGGGCGCGTAGTAGATCCGTCGGCATGATATACTCAGCATAGCTATACAGCACAGTATACCAGTTGTCTTTTTCATAGTGGTTTGCGTTTCGGGAGATTAAACCGATCAAAAAAAGCCACGTCACCACTGTCACAGCAGGACGAGATGGGTTTTGTCCATCAAATCTGCGGTTGTATTCAACACGGTTTGTTGCAAATATTGCAAATAATACATATTTATTTCTTATATATTACTACAAAACATCCCGATCGGGACTATATAGAAGCTGCAGCTATTTTCATTGCTCTCACTTTCGTCTGTCAGCAGTCAGGATTGGACGCTAAGAGTCCTGTAGTATCAGGTATATTTTCACCTTACCTGGTTATACGGCTAAGGCTACTCTTGACGATGGTTTATTACAGGGCTCCCCTATGTTCCAGTGTATGGCATTCCCGGGGTTAGTCCGGGGACAGTGTATGGACCAGGTCGTCGGGTCAAGATAAAACGTTACACATTGTAGCACATCGCACATATCGGGCATCCTATTCGGATATGCGGGAAGCTCCCTAGTACCACTGGTCACCCCTGGTGGTTGCGATGGCGCATCATCGCTTGCTCCGGTGTCAGTCTCATATTGGGGTATCCGTAGTGGGGTCTTTCGCAGTTATAGTAGTTTAGCCATTCATCGAGCTGCCGTTGGATGACTTTCTGGCTCCTGTAGTCCTTTGTCTTTAGCTGCCGCCCGAAGAACTCTTCCCGTACCGTCCGCATGAATCGCTGCATGAAGCCGTTGTCCTGCGGCCGTATCCCTCTTGTGTCCTCGCCGCCCGGGTATTCGATTCCGCTATCCGTCGCCAGCGCTTTGATCCCTATCCCGTGGCCCTGGTAAAAGGGGAACACCACGTCATCCAGCAGCGATACGGATTCTCCGGCGCAGTTCTCGAAGTCTGCACCGGCCCAGGCATAGCACGTACAGGTATCCACCACAGCGTGCAGGTAGACCCTCCTCCCGTTTCTCAATCGTCCGCCGGAGAAGGCATGCACACAGAGCAGATCGCCGGGCCGGGTATATGGCGCATGTCGCTCGCCGAGCTGTGGGTTCCACCGTTCCATGAAGGCGATCTGTACATCACTCAGTGTACCCGCACTCTCTGCCCATAGCTGTTCCAGCACCAGCCAGCGATCATACCTGCTCCCCAGGCCCGCCTCGTTCAGGTAGTGTTGGATCGTCATGGCACTCACCCGCTGCCCGCGCTCTGCCAGCAAGCCCTCGATATACTTACAGCCTTGTCCGGGATAGTCCAGCGCCAGGGTTTGGATCATGTCGGCCAGTTCTTCAGGGATTGATCGTCCTCCGCGCTTGTCTCCCAGCCCTTGTAGACCTGATACCCGGTAGCTGCGCCGCCACGCATAGTATCGTGCCCTGCTGATACCTGAGCGTCGGCAGGCCTCCGCCACATTACCCAGTTCCTCTGCCAGGCGAAGTATGGCCAGTTTCTCATCTGTAGTTGTTTTGTCAGACCTCATACTATCCGGGTTAACGGTTTTACCCTGGCCCGGATTGCCGATATACTGGCGGCCCTTATCATCAAAAAACCCGGAACCATCACCTTCTTCAGCTGTTTCAATCCCTGCATGGACACAAGAAAAATACGGCAGGCGGGAGAACAGGCTCCTGGATTTGAAGGCATCGATGAAAAGGGGAATACGATAAGACTTACCGATTTCCGCGGGAGCAAGCTGGCGCTTTTTTTCTACCCGGCAGACATGACCCCCGCCTGTACCAAGGAAGTATGCAGCCTGAGAGATGGTTACACAGAGCTGCGCGAGGCCGGGTACAAGCTATTGGGTGTCAGCCCGGACAAGCCCGGCAAGCATCAGCGCTTCATCGACAAGTATGACCTGCCCTTCTCCCTGGTAGCTGATGAGGACAAGACCATTGCCAACCTGTATGGCGTCTGGGGACCGAAGACATTTATGGGCAGGACATTTGACGGCATCCACCGCACTACTTTCCTCATTGACGCAGAAGGTGTCATAACCCGTGTCATAGAGAAAGTGGTCACCAAAGACCACGCAGCACAGATCCTGGAGAAGGATCGCGGATGAGCAGGGCTTCTACTGTCTCGGTACGCTGTTGACCACTACGAGAAACATCAGGAAGATCTTGGCGTGTATGCTGACTTCCTCGCCGAGTTCGTCAGGCGCCAGCCAGTCACGCAGATCCCGCTGCTGGTAGGTATACATTGCAAATTCGCCTGAGTTGGAATCGGTCAGTCGCCACTCCTCCAGTTGGTTCGTATACCTGGAGCCCAGCGTCACACGAAGTCCTTCTCCGCTCACCTGCCAGGTCAGCGGATCACCGGACCACATGGTACGCGCCGTATAGAGCTCGTTGCCGCCTGTCAGTTCCCATACGCTCCAGTCCTCCTTCCATTTGGTACGGATCATCCCGGACACCTCCTCTATACGGTACTCCCATTCGCTCCAGTCCTCATACATATCCCAGCGCAGGCGCAGGTATCCGATCTCCTCGTCCCCGTCGTCGTAGAAGACCCATTCCCTGAATGAGTCCTGCCAACGCGTAGTGAGGGCCACGGGCCATTGCGCTGCTGCGGGCAACGCCATACACGATACCAGTGCCAGCGCAGCTATAAGCCTGCCCGGCGACCGCCATCTGTCAGAAAGGGAGATCGTTGTCAAAGTCCACATCGACATCAATATCTTTCGCAGGACTATCGGCCGGAGTTTCGCCCGCATCACCGGCACGTTCGATCCGCCAGGCCTGCAGATTGGTGAAATACTTGCCATTCCATTCTCTGCCCCTGAGGTCAAACTGAACCTCTACTTCCATACCTTCCTGCATGCTGTCGACCAGGCCGCACTTGTCCTGTGTAAGCTGAAATTTGACAAACTGCGGATAGGTCTCCTGTGTCTCGACGACAAATTCGCGTGTCTGGAAAGTCTCCGTTTTGCTTTCTACCGGAAATATCTTGTGCAGTTTGCCCTTCAGTGAATAAGACATAAAGTTCTTTTCTGCAAATATAACAAAGCCGGGCCGAGATGCTAACTAAGCGGCGGACTGCCGGGCAGTCTTCGTATCTAATGCCTATTTTAGCCTGAAATTAAAAACAGCCGACACGATGAAAAAACTCCTGACGCTGCTCGCCTTGCTCCTGTGCTCCGGCTACAGCATCCTTTCCGCGCAGTCCAAGAATAATAATGTACTGACGCCCGAGACCATGCTATCGATACCCAGGATCGCCGAGCCCCGCATATCGCCTGACGGCAAATGGATCGCCTTCACACGCAGGGAAGTCAATCTTACCGAGAACAAATCCAGGTCCTATGTCTATGTCGTGCCCGCAGAAGGCGGCGAGATAAAGCGCGTGAGCCGCGATGTGGACAATGCGCACTCCATCCAGTGGATCGGACCGGAACGGCTGGCCTTCATGTCTTCCGAGACCGAGACCGATCATCTCCTCGAGATGAACATTGACGGGACAGGCCGCAACTACCTGACCCACGGCCCCAAAGGCATCGGCTCCTTCGGCTATACGCGATCTGCGGACAGGGTATGGATCAGCAGCCAGTGGAAAATGGACAAGAAGCCCAGTGAGACATACAAGGACCTCCCGCATACTTTCAACGCCAAGGTCATCGACGGGCTCATGTACCGTCACTGGACGAGCTGGCACGATGGCAGCTATAGCCATGTATACACGGCCAAGATCGAAAACGGCTCTATGCTAGAAGCCGTGGACGTACTCGCAGGGCAGCGCTACGACACCCCGCTCAAGCCCTTCGGCGGAGCAGAGCAGCTGGCCTTCAGCCCCGACGGCCTCTTCCTGGCCTATACCTGCAAAAAGGCCTCCGGAACGGCCGCCGCGATCAGCACCAACTCGGATATATATGTATTCGATGTCACGACATTCCAGACCAAGAACCTCACCGAGGACAACCCCGGATACGATATCAACCCGGTGTATTCCGCAGATGGTAAAAAACTCTACTGGCTCTCCATGGCCACACCCGGCTATGAAGCCGACAAGAGCCGCCTGATGCGGCTGGACCTGGCAACCGGTGAGAAGCGCGACCTTACGGCCGACTTCAAGTACAGCGTAGAGTCATTTGCGCTGTCATCCGGCAAAGAGGAAAAGGTATATATACTGGCCGGAGCAGAGGGCGTGCACAACTTTTTCACGATCGACCTCATCGGCAATACCCGCCCCCGGATCACCCAGCTGACCAAGGATGAAGCCGACTACCAGGACTTCACAGTAGGCATGGTCAAGGGCAAGGAGACACTCATCGCGACGCGTATGAGCATCTCCGACCCTACGGAGATATACAGTGTCGATGCGACCAGCGGCAAAGCGACCCGGCTGACCAAAGAGACAGCGCCTGTATGGGATGGCATCAAAAAAGGAAAAGTAGAAAAGCGCCTGATCAACACTTCCGATGGCAAGCCCATGCTCACCTGGGTGATCTACCCACCCGACTTCGACCCCAAGAAGAAGTATCCCACGCTGCTGTATTGCCAGGGAGGACCGCAGAGCACTGTGAGCCAGTTCTTCTCCTACCGCTGGAACTTCCAGCTCATGGCTGCCAACGGCTATATCATCGTAGCCCCCAATCGCAGGGGATTGCCCTCCTTCGGGACTAAGTGGAACGAACAGATATCAGGAGACTGGGGTGGCCAGGCTATGCAGGACCTGCTCTCCGCTATCGATGACGTCAAAAAGGAATCCTATGTAGATGCAGACCGGCTGGGCGCTGTAGGAGCCAGCTTCGGCGGCTACTCCGTCTATTGGCTTGCCGGCAACCACAACAAGCGCTTCAAAGCGTTCATCTCACATTGCGGGGTCTTCAACCTCGAGTCTATGTACGGTACGACCGAGGAGGTCTTCTTCGTCAACCACGACCTCGGAGGCCCTTACTGGCAGACGCCCACACCGCGCAGCTATGTACGCGACTCACCACACAAGTACGTGGCCAACTGGGACACACCCATACTGGTGATCCACAATGAGCTCGACTTCCGTGTGCCGGTCTCACAGGGTATGGAAGCATTCACCGCTGCACAACTCCGCGAGATACCCAGCAGGTTCCTCTACTTCCCGGATGAGGGCCACTGGGTCAACAAGCCGCAGAACAGTGTCCTTTGGAACCGTGTCTTCTTCGACTGGCTCGATACCTATCTCAAGAAATAGGCCGGAGACGATACAGCAAAAAAACAGAAGGGCGACAGGTAAGATACCTGCCGCCCTTTCTTTTTCCCGCAAACATGCGGGAAAACACCTGCTTTTACTTCTTGCTGACCTGCAGTTTTACATCCAGGTCAAACTCGTCGCTGATCGCTTTGTCGCCCAGATTGTCGAAGAACTTACCTGAACCGTAACGTACACCATACTTAGTACGATCCACTTTGATCGTAGCATCCGCAGTTGTCACGGAAGCACCGTCCTTTACAGTAGCTACGAAGGTGACAGGATGCGTCTGTCCTTTGATCGTCAGGTCGCCCGTGATATCATACTGGTCTGTCTTGCCCTTGCGGCTGGCTTTGGTGATCTTGAACTGTGCTGACGGGTATTTCTCTACACCGAAGAAATCATCGGATTTCAGGTGGCCGACCAGGTTGTCCTTCATATTGCCGGACAGGTCGTTGCACGTGATGGAGCTCATATCGATATCGAAAGTACCACCTGTCAGCTTGCTGCCGTCAAACTCCAGAGAACCACTCTTGATGGACACGTTGCCATCGTGGCTGCCCGTTACTTTGCGGCCTTTCCATACGATCGTGCTCTTCTTGGTGTCCACATTGTAGCTCTTCTTCTCTACAGGCGGATGAAATGCCAGGGTCATCAATCCCAGGAACAGGATAGGGAACATCATTGCTTTCATGGTTACGTTTTTTAGTTGTTACATTAATTGTATATACATGATTCAAATGAAAAAAACTCAGCCTCGAAACTTATCCAACAGGTCGCTCAACATACCCGCCTCCTCCTCTGAAAGCTGGGTCATATAGGACTGCAGCGCCTCATCCATGACCCTGGTTGCTCCCTTCAGTACCTCCATACCCGCTTCGGTGATGAAGACATTGACCTGGCGACGGTCCGAAGGACACTCGAACCGCTCTACAAGTCCTTTCGTCCGGAGCTTGTCCACCAGCCTGCTGGCATTGGACATACGGTCCAGCATACGCTCCGTGAGCGACTTCACACTGGCCGGACAAGGCGCACACCCTTTCAGTATGCGCAGGATATTGTACTGCTGTGGACTGATATCAAAGGATTTGATGGCCCGGCTTACCTCCGACTCAAAAAACGAAGAGGTATAGAGAATATTGATATGTGCCTTGTGCTTATTATCAATAAACTTCTTCTGACCGATGGCATCTTCAATCCGTTTCACGCCTCAAATATATGTATATACATTTAATGTAGGAGTATCGTTTGAGCGACTTTAATATTTCTTTAACAGAGCAAAACCGGCCGGGGCTGGAAACGATGGAAAGATGATCAATAGGCTTTGGCAAACAGGATGCGTCTCTCGGAAGGAGCTCCGGTCAATACACATTTGCCTGCTTCTGCCGGCTGGTCCAGCGGAATACACCGGGCCGTAGCTTTTGTCAGCTCTTTTATCCGGGTCTCCGTCTCAGCAGTACCATCCCAGTGAGCCGACACAAATCCGCCCTTGCCTTCCAGTACTTCCGTGAACTCGTCGAAGGAATTGACTTCCGTGATGCGCTCGTCCCTGAACGCCCGCGCACGGGACAGCAGGTTGCCCTGGATCTCCTCCAGCAGCGCCACGATATATTTGTCTGCCTGGTCGACGGGTATAGTGACTTTGTCCTTGGTATCTCTTCTTGCGATCTCAAGCTGGTTCTGTTCGAGGTCGCGCATACCCAACGCCACGCGTACAGGCACACCTTTGAGTTCGTATTCGGCAAACTTGAAGCCGGGCCGGTTCTTGGTATCCATATCGTACTTGACCGAGATACCTGCTGCGCGGAGCTGGCGCATCAGCTTCTCTGCCGCTTCGTCTATCTCGGTGGCAGGTTTGGGTATCGGTACGATGACGACCTGCAGCGGAGCTAGCCTCGGAGGCAGTACGAGCCCGTCATCATCCGAGTGCGCCATGATCAGGCCGCCTATCAGTCGGGTGGACACGCCCCAGGACGTAGCCCACACGTACTCTTCCTGGTTGTGTTCGCTCATAAAACGTACATCGAATGCACGTGCGAAGTTCTGCCCCAGGAAATGCGATGTACCTGCCTGCAGGGCCTTGCCGTCCTGCATAAGCGCCTCGATCGTATATGTGTCTACCGCCCCGGCAAACCGCTCGTTTTCAGTCTTCAGGCCCTTGATCACCGGCATGGCCATATACTCCTCGGCAAACGTAGCGTATACATCCTGCATACGCCTGGTCTCTTCGATCGCTTCGGCAGCCGTGGCATGGGCTGTATGACCTTCCTGCCAGAGAAACTCGGCCGTGCGCAGGAACAGGCGCGTACGCATCTCCCAGCGCACTACATTGGCCCATTGGTTGATCAGCAGCGGCAGATCCCTGTAAGACTGTATCCAGTCCTTGTAGGTGTTCCAGATGATGGTCTCACTGGTGGGGCGGACGATCAGCTCCTCTTCGAGACGGGCGTCGGGGTCTACGATCACACCTCCTCCGTCCGGGTCATTCTTCAGGCGGTAGTGCGTCACGACGGCACACTCCTTGGCAAACCCTTCGATGTGGGCGGCTTCTTTGGACAGGAAGCTTTTCGGGATGAAAAGCGGGAAATAAGCGTTTACGTGCCCGGTCTCTTTGAACATGCGGTCCAGCTGGTCGCGCATTTTTTCCCATATCGCGTAGCCGTGCGGTTTGATGACCATACAACCTTTTACCGCGGAGTGGTCCGCCAGCCCGCCTCTGCGCACGAGATCATTGTACCACTGCGCGTAATCTTCTTCCCTGGAAGTGATGTCTTTAGCCATGCCTGCCTGATCTTGGTAACTTTCCTGTCTGTCCGTTCGTTATTAATATAACCCAAAGAGCTTTTGCTGAAGGCGCCGGATCCCTTTAACATTGTCTTATCCGGACTTTAAGCCGGCATTAACAGAAAAGCTGGGCCAAAAGTAATAATTTCGACTCAAGATATAATACTTGATCAGAACAACCTCAAAGCCCATAACAGCATGAACGCACTATCATTTATAGGAAAAACAGGGTTGGCTGTACTGTTCCTCATAGGCATCAACTCACAGGCAGGCGCCCAGTTTGACGACCTCTATTACGACCCGTCGTCATTCAATAATCAGTCTTCCAGCGCCCACAGCAGTTCGTCATCTTCGTCTTCATCATATGACAGCCGCGGCTACGACAACGACAGCTATGGCCAGTACGATGATGCATCATACGGTGGGTACGATGACTATGATTATCAGTATGCATCCCGTATCAGACGCTTTCACAGGCCCAATCCGGGTTTCGGATTTTATGATCCTTTCTATATAGATCCCTGGTACTATGATCCGTTCTGGGTAGGCCCGGCAGACATCTACGTGGGAAGCTCCTTCATGTGGAACCCTTGGAATCGCTGGAACAGGTGGAATCGCTGGGGAGGCGGCTGGTGTGGCTTCAACAGCTTTTACAATCCGTACTTCGGCAGCCCGTCCGTAGTGATCATGAACAACTACGGCTGGGGATGGGACCCTTACTTCAGGCCTTACTCCCCATACAATCACTGGGGATGGGGCGGCGGCTACCACAATCCCGGCTGGAACTCTCCGGGCTGGGGATGGGGAGGCTGGAACAACGACAATTCACCGTCCAACGTAGTATACAGGCCCCGCCAGGGGGGAGCAGTCACTTCTACCGAGCGTGCAAGCCCGAGAGGTGGTCTGCGCAACCCGGACGGTACCCGTGTACAACCCGGGGTACACACCGATCCGCTGGCTCCCGGCGGACGCACCGCACCGAGATCGGGCGGACGAAACGAGGGCGTAGCGCCGGACAGGAACAGCACCAACCCGGTACGCGAACCAGCTCAGAGAGAAGCTACGGATCCGCGCAGCCCGGCGCGGAATGCCGAGGAGACAAGACCTACACGCAGGTTCTTCCAGATGGGCCGCGACCAGGAGGCTCCGGCACGCAACAACGACCGGCAGTCTCCGCAGGAGCCCCGCAGGAATAACCAGGCCGAGCCGCAGCCCAACAGGAGATCTGAAAACTGGCGCAATGACGATAATAGCAGGCGCCAGGAAGCGCCGACCAGGAGGCAGGAGACTCCTACCCGCAGAAATGACAGTCCGTCCTATGAGCGCCCTTCGACGCCCTCCCACTCACCGAGCCGGAGTTCGTCAGGAAGTAGTGGCGGCAGCAGGTCGGGTGGCTCTTCAGGCGGAGGAGGATCTTCTTCACCCAGGCGTGGAGGATAAGCCTGCCGGGCCGATAACACGGTATACTGGTCAATGATAATATTGCAGAGGCGGGTGAGATGAAGCCAAATTTCACCGCCTCTTTTTTTGAACACAAATACAAAGCCGTATGCGCCATACCATCTTGCTCATCTTATGCTTCTGCGCTTTGCGATCTGCCACGGCGCAGACTTTCAACGACGCGCTTAGATACTCCCAGTTCCAGTGGCAGGGCACTGCCAGGTTCATGGGTGTCTCGGGAGCCATGAACGCCCTGGGGGCAGACTTCTCCACCGCATCTACCAATCCCGCCGGCATGGCGATGTTCCGCAAGTCGGAACTGATGATCACCCCGAGTTTCAATACCGTCCGTACTTCCAGTGTCCTGCAGGGCACTGGCAACCAGTTATCTGATGAAGGCAGCAACAAATTTGTACTGAACAATATAGGTATCGTGATCTCGGGAACACCCTCAGGGAGCCGCTGGAAAACGATCAACTTCGGCGTAGGCCTCAACCGGCTGAATGCCTACAACCAGGAATTCTTCTTTGAAGGCAACTCCCGGGGTACGATCATAGACCGGTTCACTGCGCTGGCCGACGGGCTGACACCCGCCCAACTGGATGACTTCGAAGCCGGGCTGGCCTACGACGTCGGGGCTATCTACTCACCCGATGCAGATAATTTGTATGCCAATGATTTCCAGGGTACACCCAACGCGATCATCAACCGCAGACAGCTCGCCGAACAAAGCGGCTATGCCAATGAGCTCAACTTCTCGCTGGCAGCCAACTACGACGAAAAGCTCATGATCGGTGCTTCTATCGGTGTGCCTTTCTATAACTTCTCTTACAACAAATACTACGGAGAATCGGACCCGTCCGATGAAATACCTGCCTTCAACCGGCTGGAATACGCCGAATTCCTGAACGCCAGCGGCAGCGCTGTCAACTTCAAGCTGGGCCTCATCTACAGGCCGATACAGTTGCTGCGCATCGGGCTGGCGTTGCACACGCCTACCTTCTCACGTATCACGGAAAACTACTCCAACAAACTCACTTATGAGTTCAACGAAGGTAGCGGCAACCAGACTTTCTCTGCGGAGTCGCCGAACGGTTCGTTTGAATACCGCCTGCAGACTCCCTGGAGATTCATGGGAGGCCTGGGCGTACTGCTCGGCCAGTACGGATTCATAGGCGCCGATGTAGAGTACGTGGATTACAGTACCAATAACTTCAAGTTCCGGTCGACTTCCATCGCCGACAAAGCCTACGAACGATCACTCAATACTTCTGTCAGGGACAGGCTGCACGGAGCGCTCAACTTCCGGACAGGTATAGAGCTTGTAAAGGATGTATGGAGACTGCGCGGAGGGTTTACACTGGACGGCAGCCCGTTTGACGGCGACAGTTCCTTCCGGCCGGGCTGGAGCCTCGGCGCCGGCCTCCGGGAAAACAGTTTCTTCCTGGACCTGACCTTTGTACGCCGGCAAAGCGACGCTCTCTACAGTCCGTACGCCGTAGCCAATGCAGCCCAGCAGCAGGTGAGTCAAACACTGCGCAACAGCCAGGTAGTACTGACCCTCGGTTTCAAACTCTGATGCAGGCCCTGGTATAAAACAGGAATCAAGACAACCGGAGCAGGCCTCGTGCCTGCTCTTTGTTTTTACGGCTGAGCGGTCGCGGAAAATTACATTGTATGCCAAAAACAGTGATTGCCCAAATTTCGTTATAGCAGAAAGGGGCATTCCTTTTGTTTGGCCCTCAGAAAGCGTAATTTCACCCCGGCAAAACCGGCATCATGCACTATTATTCGCTGGGCAATATACCGCCCAAAAGACATACGCAATTCCGAAAACCCGACGGCGGCCTCTACAAAGAAGAGCTGTTCTCCACGGAAGGGTTCAGCGACCTGTATTCCCTGCTCTACCATGCCAATCCGCCCACCCAGATACTGCAGGTAGGCGAGCCTTATTCGGTAGCTCCGCAGAAAATACACGACAAACAGCTCAAACACAGATGCCTGCTCGGTTTTCATATCGAGCCCGAAGACGACTACCTGAAAAGCAGGCAGCCCGTACTGGTCAATGCCGACTGCCAGATATCGCTGGCCGCTCCCAGAAAAAGCGTGGAAGATTACTTTTTCAAGAATGCGGACGCCGACGAAGTACTCTTCATCCACAAAGGACAGGGCACGCTTCGTACCATGTACGGCAATATACGATTCGGCTATGGTGACTATCTGCTGGTTCCAAGGGGTACCATCTACCAGCTGGCCTTCGACACGGAAGACAACCGACTGCTGATCGTCGAGTCAACCAGCCCGGTAGTCGTTCCGAAGCGGTACCGCAACCAGTTTGGACAACTCATGGAGCATTCGCCTTTCTGTGAGCGCGATATCCGCAAGCCGGCCGACCTTGAAACCCACGACACTACGGGAGAATTCCGGCTTTTCATCAAGAAGCAGGACAATATCTATCCGTACGTGTACCTCAACCACCCGTTCGATGTGATCGGCTGGGACGGGTTCGTTTACCCATATGCATTTTCCATACATGATTTCGAACCGATCACAGGTCGCGTGCACCAGCCGCCGCCGGTACACCAGACCTTCGAGACGAGAGGATTTGTGATCTGTTCCTTTGTGCCGAGACTCTACGACTATCACCCGCTGGCCATACCCGCGCCATACAACCACTCCAACATAGACAGCGATGAGGTGTTGTATTATGTGGACGGTGATTTCATGAGCCGCAAACATGTCGAACAGGGCATGATCACATTGCACCCGGGCGGTATACCGCACGGGCCTCATCCGGGCACTGCCGAGAAAAGCATCGGCCAGACCGAGACAAGGGAACTCGCGGTAATGATCGATACTTTCAGGCCGCTGCTCATGACCGCAGCTGCCGCAGGAATTGAAGACCCGGACTACTATCTGTCCTGGCTAACCAAATAAAAACCATAGTTACTAGCAATGAGTACTTTAGTTCAACCATCAGCCCGCACCAGCCAGGATGTATTCCCACTGAACGGGACAGATTATCTTGAGTTTTATGTCGGCAACGCCAAGCAGTCGGCCCTCTATTACCAGGCTTGCTTCGGCTTCGAGCTGGTCGCCTACAAGGGTCCTGAGACAGGCTGTCGCGACAGCGCATCCTACGTACTCCAGCAGGATAAGATCAGGCTGGTGCTGACCGGGGCGATGTATGAAGACCATGAAGTCAGCAGGCATGTATCGCTGCACGGAGACGGGGTCAAGGACTTGGCCCTGTGGGTCGATGACGCGGAAGAAGCTTATATGCGTGCGCTGGAACGCGGCGCCGAGTCCGCCAGACCGCTCACTGTCCTGCAGGACGAGCACGGCGTCGTGCGTACGGCTTCCATCAAGACCTACGGAGAGACCATACATACTTTCGTAGAGCGCAAGGACTATCACGGTGCATTCATGCCCGGCTTCGAAGCGCGCAAAAGCATGCGTGCGGTAGAACCCGTAGGCCTGAAGTATGTAGACCACTGTGTAGGCAACGTCGAGCTCGGCGCGATGAACCAATGGGTCAAGTTCTACCAGGATGTCATGGGCTTCAAGCTCCTGATCACCTTTGACGACAACGATATATCTACGGAGTACACAGCGCTCATGAGCAAAGTCGTCTCCAACGGAAACGGCTATGTAAAATTCCCGATCAACGAACCGGCCCGCGGTCTGAAAAAATCCCAGATCGAAGAATACCTGGATTTCTACAAAGGCGCAGGTGTGCAGCATATCGCCGTGGCGACCGACGACATCATACATACCGTATCCACGCTCCGCAAGAACGGAGTTGAATTCCTGCATGTACCGGAGACCTACTACGAAACAGTAGTAGATAGAGTAGGAAAGATAGAAGAAGACCTCGATGAGCTCAAGGGGCTCAATATCCTGATCGACCGGGACGACGACGGCTATCTCCTTCAGATATTTACCAAGCCGGTGATGGACCGTCCGACTGTGTTCTACGAGATCATCCAGCGCAGGGGCGCCAAGTCTTTCGGCAAGGGCAACTTTAAAGCACTGTTTGAAGCCATCGAGCGCGAGCAGGCTTTACGCGGTACGCTGTAAAGCGCCAGATTCTTCAGGATATGACCAAATATAAAAGGGTCCCCGGTTTATATCGTCGGGGACCCTTTTTTGCTTAATATCATCCCTGCTGCGGGAATACCTGCGCCATACACGGCGAAAGCATCACATGCCGGGGCCTGTTTGGTGTGTGCACGGATAGCTGACCTGAGCGCCGGGCATATACGTACCAGTTCCGTAACCGCTCATCGTACAAGCATCCGAAAGCCTGAACCGGGCTACACCCAATACATTTTCCGGATCAGGGAAAACGGAAGTAGGTACATGCCAGCCCTGTGACCCCTCCAATCTGAACCGGGTAATCGCAGAACTGGTGTCCCCGCACTGGAGCTCAACGTACATTTCATAATTAATGGACTGTAAGGCGGAAGGCACATAAAACTCCGATACAATATAATTGTCCAGACTCTGAGCAAGACAACCATCTTTGATCACAGGCTTTTGCAGCGGATACCACTGACCAATAGTATGAATAAACCCGCTGAAGGTCTGCGTGTACCCATAGATAGCGGTACCCGACCTGTACCTGAAAGTAAGCTCCGCAAACCACTCTATCGGGCCAAGTCCCTGATACTTCCACGGAACTATCTTCATGCATAAGACCCGCACCCTGCAATCACAGTTGCAGGTATCCATCAAAAGCGTCTCATATGAAACCGTGTCTTCACCAAACGTAAACTCGCCCAGGTAAGGATTTTCAGGCCGCGAGAACTCCCCGGAGTCTCCCGATTTCGGATTATTCTCTTTGAGACAGCCGGGCAAAAGAGAAATCCCAAGCATCAGCAACAAAACATGTATGAGGTTTTTCATCAGAAAATGGTTTACAAATTATAGCACCATAGACATCATCCTCAGTCATCCGCACAAAAGCACATAAAACGATCCTCCATTCACCCGGAATCGTGATTCACGAGATCATCATATCGCCCCATAATGCTACTAAACATTTATCACACATGTGATATGTTGCGAAAAAAATACACCATTATTAACATTGTCCGCGCAAAATAAGCCAAATAAACAAAAACATCATTACTGAACAAACTGAATTACCAGGTCAAATATTTCAATTATGTCAAATATCTAAATGAATAGCTGCGGAATGGCGCAATACAACCTTCACGACTATATGAACCGGACTAGGATCAATTACACCACATGCTCATGCCGTGATTCATGATGGCCCGACCCGGCAAAGGTTGTGGGATAAAACATAAACCGACTGCCACCCCGGTATAAGGTGTTGCCCCGGACCAATCGGATGGCCACAAAGGCACAATCCCTTCAGAAGATCACACTGCGTTATTCTCCGGTAAAGGTCCTCCCGGAAAGAATCAGTTCTTCCGCCGGGCGGCGTACCTTGGGCAGGTACTGGTATTTGTCGTCATCGTGCCGGCGACCTATAGCTATTGCTACCGTACTATGCAGTCCCTGGTCCTGCAGCCTCAGCAACAGATCGTAGGCCTGTGCATCAAACCCCTCCAGCGGGCAGGCATCAAGCCCTTCCTGGGCGCAGAATGCGAGTAAAGAGCCAAGTGCGATATATGCCTGCCGGGCTGCCCAGGCGAGTCTTTCGGACTCCGGCTGCCGTCCAAGCTGCAGCTTATAGCGCTCATAGTAGGCGGCCGTCTTCTCCGGGTCGGTCTTGCGCAGATCCTGCACGAGGTCGGCATGGTCATCTACCCATCCTTTGCCAAGCAGATCCCCGCAGGCGAAAATGAGATAAGCCGATGCATCCGTCACCTGGCTCTGTCCATGAGATAATTCGCGCAGGTCCTGCCTGACCGCTGCGTCTTCTATCCATATCACGCGATAAGGCTGAATACCCATCGACGAAGGCGTCAGCCGTATACATTCTTTTATCCTCGATCTTTGAAGTTCGGAGAGCGTAAAGAGCGGGTCGAACCGCTTCACTGCATAGCGCCAGCGCATGGCATCAAGCGGATCGGCAAAGTCAGTATGGGTTTCCATGTTTTGCTGCATTGAAGAGCGTTCGCTCAGCCCCTGAGTTTGTCCAGTATGGTATTGAGAAGAGTGGCTTCCTCCTCGCTCAGCTTATGTTCAGGCCAGGCCGTCCGTTCCCATATATGATCGATCTTCCCCAGCAGCTCCAGCCCCTGGGGAGTGATCCGTACATAGACTACCCTGCGGTCCTCGTCACAGCGTGTACGCTCGATCAGTTCTTTTTCAAGCAATCTGTCGGAGAGCCGTGTCACATTGGGTGTCCTGTCGAGCATCCTGCAGCGGATATCGTTCATACTCATCTTGTCCCTGGCGCCCCTGAGTATGCGCAGGATATTGTACTGCTGGGGCGACAGATCGTATGTCTTGAGGGCGCAGGCATGCCCGTGCTGCAACCAGTTGCCGGTAAAGATGACGTTGAGTGCAGCCTTCTGGTTCTGCGATTGGAACGTTGTTTTCAGCTCATCCTCTATGCTTGCCATGAACCCGGTTTCTGTTGATTAGGCTATTTTACATGTAAAATAGTCCGTTTGCACCGATTGTTCAGGGCAGGCCGGTTTTTCTGCCGGTCACGTGGTATCAGTGGGTGGCGTGCTCCATGATACCCAGCGCAGCATTGGCGTCTCGCCGGAAGGGGTGTGTGGTATCCCCGCTGATCTCCTGCAGCCTGCTGCGGGCCGCGTCTATGCGCTGGTCCTTTATATCCAGCAACGCCAGGTACCACAGCGCCCGTTGCCGGTAGCCTTCGTCAGAAAGATGCGATAGTAGCTCCCTGGCTTCTCCGTCATCTCCTTTCTCCAGGAGACACATAGCCCGGTAATAGGTCACTGTATCCGAGTGCCTGCCGGAAGCCTCCATACTGTCAAGACCTTCCAATACGGTCTTATACTCTCCCTTTTTATACGCTACCATGAGCAACGGCCATGAATTGTCCACTGCAGCACCCATCGTATTGGGCAGGCCGGGATCTTTAAAGTAGATATTGGCATATATCTCATTCCAGTCCGTAGTGTGCGGACGGTACTCGCGCATGAAGAAAAAACCCATCACCAGGGCGACGCCTGCTGCTACAGCTACCGTTCTGTATATATTCATCACCCTGCCGCGCTTTCTTTTGGCGGCAGCCGCCTGCAGCGCCGAGCGCATATTGCCGACACGTATGGTGGTCACAGCAGCCCGATGCCTGTCAAAGGCCATATGGAGATCCGGGTCAGCCTCCAGATTGCGCTCGAAGTTGGTCTTCTCGGTGATCGACATTTCTCCGTTCAGATATCTGTCGAACAGATCTTCAGTCCTTTCCATGTCTGTCAGTTAAACAGGGTTTTAAACTTCTCCATACAGCGATACTTTTCATTCTTGGCCGATGAGGCCTGGTATCCCATGATGGAGGCTATCTCTTCCATTGTCTTCCGGTCAAAGTAAAACAAGCTCAGTATCTGCCTGCATTTGTCGCTCAGCTGCCCGAACTTGAGTTCCATATCCCTTATCTGTTCTTCGCGTACCAGGTGGGACATTTGTTCGGCATCTTCCGGTTGGTCAAAAAGCTCAGGCAGTGCTTTAGTTTTCCGGAAACCCGCGCTCTTGAGCCTCTCATACCATCTGTAAGTGCAGATACGGACCAGGTAGGTACGGACGCGGGCATCTTCTCTCAGCTCAAACCTGCCGGACAAGACCTGTTCCCAGAATGCGATCATGCCATCCTGGAATACATCTTCCGCATCGGCTTCACTACCACTGTTGTCCTTCACAAAGCGCTGCACCTGGGGAAAGCATTGCTGATACAGGTGATTCAGTGCGGATTCATCGTTTCTGCGAAGCCGCTCTATCAGCTCGGCATCGGACATTTCACGCTTCCTGTCTGAAAAAAGGGATCTGATCATAAAAGAAATCCTTTGCTGCTCACAACCATAAAGTTAAGGAATAGCCTCAGACCTATGCCAGATGTCCGCCCCAATTCGGGAGCTTGTGCACTTTAGCCTCAAGATCTCCCGCTGTGCTTTTCACTTTCTGATACGTATGACCGTTCATCTCTCTATAGGAGAAGGCGGTCAAAGGTCATCATAACTATCATGAAAAAAGCCAGTCGGAAATATCCGACCGGCTCTCTGTTTACTATAAAAAAACACTTACTTGATCTTAACAGAATTGGTCTGTGCTCTGCCGACCCACTCACCGCGTGATTTTTTGACCTGTATCATCTTCATGATCTCCTGGGGTGTATAGGCGTTGGCCATATCCGGAGATATCTCTGCGGGTGTTTTGAGTACTGCCTGTGCATCCGGTACCTGGGAGGCTCCTGGTCTCGCGCTCCTCGGGTCCCCGTTGTCCTGCAGGCCCTGGAACACACCGTTCTGGAAGTACAGCGGGCCGCCGTACTGGTTGGTCAGGAAGTAGTAGTTGTTGGATTCGTTGCTCTCGTTGACATTCCTGAAAGCATCGGCGATCACTACCAGGTAGTAGTAGCCGTTGATATTGGGCATCGTGTAGTTCCACTCGAAGTAAGAGGAGCCGCTCACTGCTTCCGCTACACCTTGTCCGCTGGGTACATCCACGTTGTTCCACCAGTTGCCCGCCAGTCCATGCCCGCCGTTGTTAAGCGGTCCGCTCTGTCCTTTGCTGCCCATCTCGTCCGTGTAGTAATCGTACAGCAGGATACCGGCATCATTGGCATCGAAGGCATTGTAGTAGACATAGGATATGTTCCATCTCTGAGAAGAAGAAAGTGTGGACTTCCCGATATTGTATACGTTGTAGTAGAGAGTCCGGTCGCGCTGACCACCACCCTGCTGGTTGGGATAGTCGCCTACGTTCCAGGGGATCAGGTCGTAGTTGCCCGCAGTAGGCGGCACATCGTTGTCTTTAGGATCGAAGTCAGCCTGCTTGTTGGATGCGACGAAAGCGCCCAGCAAGAAATCTTTGGAGATGAAGAACTCATAGTCTACCCAGATAAAGCCGCTGTCGCCCCATGTCGGTCCCCAGGAGTTGACCACCCGGAAAGCACCCCTCGTACCTTTGCTGTCGTCATAGCCCATGACTACCATGGCATGGCGTCCATGCTGACCTGTATTGAGTGCGTCATGCCCTGTATAGACCGCGTCATTTCTCCAGGTCATAAAGTTGCGGCCCGTGAAGGCGCCGAATACCACCGGGCGGCTCTCGGCCAGGTAGGTCTTGATGGTCTGAACCTTGCCTTCGATCTTGCGATAGTTGAGGATCTTGTTCTTGGCTGCCTCTGTGGCTGCTCCCGGATCCAGCAGGCTATTGCCACAGTTGCCGAGGTTAGTGTACGGAGAGGTCTGCATAGTGGCTACACCGCGTTGGAGCAGGATATCCAGGGCAGGTTCAAAGTTGGTACCGTTGCAGCCCGATTTTGACTGATCTGGAATTGCCAGGTAAAGATCCTTGGGACTGAACTGGCGGGATGCGCTGGACAGATCATTTGTTTTCAGGTTCTTATCTATCGCTTCGAGCGCCGTCTTAAGGTTGTACGCTACCGCCCAGGATACACATGTACCATAACTGCCCTGGTCCCCGATCGGCGGGAATCTTTGCGTCAGATCGACCTTGGATGGCAGATTGGCATTGCCAAAACCGATATTGATATCCGAAGGGATGCTGTCAAGGTCGTCCGATCCAAGCCACCCTGTCGAAAGCGGCAGATCATTGTTCTTGGGCACGACCGGGTCCTTCTTGCAGGAAGACATCGAGAAGGTGCAGACTGCGGCCAGTCCCAGGATAAAGGCGATCCGGCCCGAAGAGTGAATTGAATGTTTCATAACACAGTGGTTTAGGTATTTTAGATTTATTGAAGGTTTAATTATTTGCATTTGATGGTAAACTCGAGCGGCCTGGAGCTATCAGCCAGTTCTACGACCGGCATGTAAGGGCTGCATACATATGCATCCGCAGTGGGAGCACCCAGCCGTGCCTGCATGAGTTCCAGGCGGTCATCGTACCGGCCATAGCTGAACAGGGTTCTTTGGTGGAACTGGGCATAGTTGAAGTAGACGGGCAGGAAGCTCCGGACCATAGTGAGATCCACAGGACCATTCCAGATCGTATTGCTTGCCTGCAGTCCGCGAGCCCAGATAGCGCGCTGGAACGTAGCAAATCCTCCTGTCTCCGTACCGAAAAGACTCATCTCGTCCTCACAACGAAGCTCTGCAGCATGGAAGTCGCCGGCGATCCGGCATTCTTCCATCCAGCACTCGCCTTTGAAGTTGGCGCCGGACAGATGCAGATCTCCGTGAAAGATAGTACCCGTAAAGTCACAGGTACCGTCTACCCGCATACCCCTGAGATCTGCATTGCTCTTGACATGGCAATGAAGCATGCTGAAGTTGCGGAGGAAATGGATCCTGGTCTTTACGCTGTCGCCGGTCTTCTGCCCAAGCACACCTTCCGTGAACGTACATTGCTCGAACGTAACCGGGAAGTCTATCCAGACCTGCTGCGTCTGTACACCGGTGCGGACCGGGATACCGAGTGCAAGCAGGTCCGCTGCGCCGGTGATCACCTTGTTGCGCACCACGAAGGGCTGCCCCTGGCGATGACCTGCCGCCAGCTTCTTCCAGTCCGCAGTCTGTCCGCTATCAGGCGAACTGACCTGGGCGCAGGTGGCGCAGAGCGCGATACACATCAGAAGAGCGGGCAGGTATTTCATGGCAGGCTGAATATCTTTGTTCAGCCTTCAATAGGACCTGTACCTCCGAGGTCATCAAGTGGAAGCGATTATTTTTCCGATTACTTGTCCACCACTTTTATTTTCCTGATCATCAGGAGTGTAGCGAGGCTGATCAGCACACTTGCCCATCCGGCCCAATGGTAGCCTGTGAGCCTGCCACCACTGGTGGATTCTGCCACCATGAGACCGCTCATCAGGGATGCGGTAGCAGTGCCCAATTGTTGTACGGACGAACGAATACTCATGAAGCTGCCCCTGGTCTCCGCAGACACGGCCCCTGTGATCAGGGTCTGTGCCGGGATCATACGGCCGCTACCGAAAATGAAGAAAAGAGAGGTCACAAGCAGCCCTACCCAGAGCGCTACCGGCGGCAGGTTGGTCAGCAACAGTACCGGGACAAAGGACATGAGCAGCAAGGCCGTAAATACGCGCACAGGACCCAGGCGATCCGTCAGTCGTCCTATGTAGGGCGCCGTGAAGATCGTGAAGCCCCCTCCTATCATATATACCAGTGGGATGGCTTCAGAAGAGAATCCTACGTTACGGATCAGGTAAGGAGCGATGAAAGGTATGATCATAAAGTGCCCCATCACCACCAGGAAGCCGAGCAAAAGCGCATTGACCTGGTTGCGGTCCCTGAAGATATGGCTCAGCACAGCGAGCGGCTGTACGGTACGGCTCGCCGGAGATGGCGGCATAGACGGCATGATACGGTACAGGACGATACCGATGAGCACACAGAAACCAGCCATGAAAAGAAATGGCGCGTGCCAGTCGAACATATTGGACATGTACAGACCAAAGGGCACGCCGACCACAGAAGCAAATGAAAAGGCTGCAGTCAGTACCCCCATGGCGTATCCGCGTTCCTTGAAGGGGAATATATCGCTCGCTATCGAAATGATGAGCGCGCTCATCACACCGCCGAAAACACCCGTCACGGCACGGGTGATCAGCAGGCTGTAGAAGTCAAATGCGAATGCACAGGTAAATGTGCCTATCGTAAAGCCGGTAAACGTAACCAGTAGCGCAGCCCGACGGTCGAACCGGTCGATCCAGAAAGCACCGAGAAAACCGCTGACCCCGGCTGCAAATGTATAGGAGGATACCACTGCACTGAACCTGGCAGGACTTATCTCGAAGATCCGCATCAGCATATCTCCGAGCGGCATCATGATCATGAAGTCCATGATATGTACAAAGTTCACCGCAGCCAGGAAGTAGAGCAGTAATTTGTTGTTGTCTGTTGTTCTCATAAATGATGAACCCAACAGAAACCCGCCCAAAAGGTTTTTACCATACAGAAGAGCTGCAGCGCTGCCCCGTGACGCCCCCTATTGCTGACCTGGCCATAAGCCCACTCGCGTAGAACAGGATCGACATTGTCCTACCGACGCCTCAGGTTTACCGATTTTCACAGAGGCTGTACCAGTGGTACCGACCCTTCGGTGAAAATCCTTCAGTACCCATTGCGGCAGCACTTGTCAGGTACCGGTCTTGTCATCGTACGGTTCTCTGCTGTCTGGGGCGTGCCTTCCAATACGCATAAACGGGCTTTTCATAAGATACAAAAATGTTTGTCTTTCTGCCTGTTCAAATTCGCTTAACCCATATTTCATTTCTTCGGCCGGAATCAGCTTGAATGTGCCAAACAGCCTGTCCCAGACAATGAAGATGTCTGCAAAATTGGAGTCCGTATAAAATTGCTCCTGGTGATGATGCACTCTATGATGATCCGGCATTACAAAAACCTGCCCGAACGTGCGGTTCAGCCATTGGGGATAGTTCAGGTTTGAGTGTTCGAGGAAAAAGAAGATATAAATGATGAAATAATATAGGGCCATGGAAGTCACATCCGTTCCGAATATTCCAGCTGTCAGGATATTGCCGGTCTGGTAGATAAGGATCAGTTCCAGGGGATGGAACCTGAAAGTAGTGGACGAGTCCATTGTCGTATCACTGTGATGTACTCTGTGCAGTCTCCACAAAAGAGGGACCTTATGCGACGCCCTGTGTATCCAATATGTGGTGAAGTCGTACAACACTACACCCAGGAACAGTTTTGTCCAAAATGGGAGTTCTACCAGGTAGAGCAGCCCGATTTCATGTGCATTCAACCACTCAATACAATAGACCTGTATGGATACAAAAAATATATTGAGCGCAACCAGTGTGACCTGGAAGAGCGCATTCTGAACCAAGTGGTTTCTTCTCTCTTTGAACGAAAAGGGAGTGCCGGAGACTTGCTCCAGGGTGAAGAAAACCGCGAGCAATCCGACTATAATATAGTTTGGATTTACAGCCAGGATTTTATCCAATACTTCCATACCGTTTCTGTTTCAATCATGACCGGGACTCCCCTGCATACCAGGCTGACCGGCACAGCAGCGGATACAGCTTTGCGCCCGTCAAATCATCCGGAAAATGTACAGCCCAAAACTGCCGCTGATCTAAGTTACTAAAATTGAACAATATATGCCACTGCTCATCCGAGTCTGTCCAGTCAGGTACGTTGATAATAGTACCGCCGATGAGCATTCACCTCCCGGACACCTGCATCAGTATGTCTCAGATCGGCGCCGTGATCATGAAGTTCACAGCATATGCAAAATTTCATTGCAGCCGGGAAATAGAACAGTAATCCGCTGTTTCCGTCGTTTCCATATGAAGAGGCACCCAACAGAATACCGGACGAAGGGTTTTACCGGAGAGAAGAGCTGCAAACTGCTCTATCTTTGATGTCCTGTATTGTCCGTGAGATCGTACATTGCTCATGAACTGTTCTCAATATGCGCGGCAAACACCGAACAGCCCTCACGCTCATCAGCCTGTCAGTCGCGGCAGCGCTCCTGTATTGGGGCTGTAAAAGAGGCAGCTTTTTCGGTGACTACAGGGAAGAGGCTGCTGCCTATGCAGTACTGAACAGGCTGATCGGCGACCGCGCAGAGGACTTTGACCTCAGTCTGTACCGGGATAGCATACAGCCGGAATACTGCATATTTGGCATCGAACAGCAACGGCCCTTTGTCCGGGCCAATTCGCTCGTTGGGTTGTGCAAGGGCGCTTATGAGATACTCAGGCGCATCCAGGCGGCACACTTCAGCTGGGCAGGCAGCCGGGTAGCCCTGCCGCGCGTCTGGCCCGCACTCGACCCCGATACACTCTTCTGCACTATCCCCTACCGCCTGGCAATGCATCCTGACCTGCAGAGCTATGAGGGCATTCTCTGGGACAAGGAAAGATGGCGGTATGAACTGGACCTCCTGGCCATCCACGGATACAATGCTCCGCTCCTGTCCCTGGGCACATTGGTGGCATGGCTTGACCTGTGGAAGTCGGAAGGTATCCCGCAGCCCGATCTGCTGGCAAGTCTCCCTGCCGCACCGTTCAGCCACCTGCTGCTGAGGGGCGAACCCGCCGACACAATGGGTACACTGGACCCTGACTATATACAATATATAGCGGACATGCATACTCAACTGACGTCCTGGTGTCGCCAGCTGGATATGCACCCGGTCGCCACCGCATTCACCGGCTATGTTCCGGTCACTGCAGCCGCACAGCTACCCGCATCCAGTGTATACACAGAGGGCGATCCCGGAGACGGGTTGCCTGCCGTCGATGCGGGCACACAGGACTTCCTGAGATTAAGCGCCCGGTTTTTCGAACGCTACGAAGACCGGTTCGGGCAACCGGACGGGTGGTATCTCAGGCTCTTCGGCGCCTCGCCACCCCAGCGCGCCCTGTCCGGGCGCAACACTGACCTGGAAGAGCTCGGCAAAGACATCTGGGGCCTGTTTGACCGCAGGGAGAGATACCAGGTACTCTTCCTGGACACGGAGCCTTTCAGCAGGCAGACGGGATTCTGGACGAGAGAAAAACTGGTCGCGCTCTTCCGCCATGCAGATCCGGCCAAAGTCTGCCTGCTGGAAAGCGGTGCCGCGGACGAAGCCTACTGGTGGCGCAGCAAGGTGGCTACTGTACCGCTGCCACAGGCGCAGGTATTACAGTACAATACAGCAGGAGGCAACCAGGCGATGTTCTCTCCGGCTCCTGCATTCGCACGTTTCAGCTATATAGAAGACAGCGGTATACCTATTCTCGGCTGGGGAGGCTTCTATGCGGGTACGCACAACAATGCACATATTTTCACCCTGGCCGGTGACCTGGCCTGGGACAGACCAACGGATCTGAGGACCTGGCTGGAGGCCTTCTGCAATTCCCGCTATGGCGCCTGCTCAGTAGATCTGCTGCTCGGCCTCAAGCTGGCATACGAAAGCGCCGAATCCAGCCAGCCCGACAAGCTGGGGAGGCATTTTGGCCGAATGGTATCTATACTCGGCTCTCAACCGACCCTGGAATGGGGGGCATTCACCTCTGCACCGCAGGCACGCACCAAACTGAGGACTGCGCTCACACTCTACATGCGCAATTATGACCTGCATAGCCGACAGCCGGTATTTGTCAATGACCTGCTCCTGCTGGCCGCCACTTACCTGGCCCTGGAGACCGATGCCCTGCTGGCTGAGTATTGTGTCCATCATCTGCTGGCACGTACGGACAAGCGTGACCAGGCAATGGCCGATGCAATGGCCAAAATGGACCTGATGCGTCAACTGCTGCACTATGCCGGTTACCAGGACATACCGGATACCGGTGAGCGCGGTGCATTCAGCTACTTCAGCAGCGAGGCTCCTGTAGCCCGGGCTACAGGATTCAGGTCACTGCTGGCGGCTCCGCTCGGACAAGCGCCCGCCTACCCGGCGGCCAGGCTCTGGACAACGGCAGTACGGGAGCTGTATATGCCTCGATGGAGGGCATTTCACGAATATATCACTGCCCACAAGCGATACGACGAAGCCGCCTGGCGACATCAACTGGACAGCCTGCAATCCAGGTGGATCAGAGACGGTGGCCTTGCATCCGGCAAAGCTTCCCTGGAAGACCTGGGTGAAACACTGCAACAGTTGAAGCTGGCCCTCGAGCTGCCCGCATCAGCCGGTGAGCTCAACGCCCTGCCGCAGCCGGGAATATAGCTTCTACATCCGCAAGCACTGCTGCAGGCGCTATCTCTCGCATACAGCGAAAATGTTTCCTGGGGCAGGATGACTTACCAAACTTGGTACAAGGCCTGCACGAGAGTCCGTTCACTTCCACCACGCGGTTGGCGATCCTGAAATCCCCGTAATAGGGCCAAACCCCAAAGCGTGGTATCGTGCTCCCCCAGAGCGTGATCAGCCTTTTCTTGAAAGCTGCCGCTATATGCATCAGCCCCGTATCATGAGCAATCACCAGGTCTGCCTGCCGGACTATATCAGCCGACTGCCCGAGATTGAGCCTTCCGCAAAGATCATGAATATGTGCTCCGCCGTGAGCTGCCAGGTAAGCGCCGCGGGCCTGTTCATCACGACCACCCAGCACCAGCACCGGCAGGCTGATCCCCTTGCATATCTCCAGCAGTTGCTCCACAGGCATGCATTTGGTATAGTGGGCCGCTCCCGCTACAAGAGCCACGAAAGGGCTGCCCGGAGCCAGACCGGTCAGCGATCCTATATCTACGTGATCCTCCGGTCTTACGAAATAGTCAAGTCCCTGGCCGTCGTTATGCACACCCAACTCACGCACCGTGTCCATATACCGGTCCACGACATGTACCTCCGGCAACCAGTCTATACCCAGTTTTATCAGCAAAAGCTTTTTGAGACTCAGCTTATTGAATGATATACTGTGCGCTCCGGCGTAAAACCTGGCGCGCATACTTCGCACGTTCGCATGGAGATCGATCACATGATCATACCGCTGATCCCTGAGTAGCTCCCTGACCTCCCGTACCGACCGCTGGATCGTGATCAGCCGGTCTATATAAGGGTTTGCTTTCACCGTGGCGGAGAAAGACTGCTTCGTCAGGAAATGTACTTCTGCACCGAGCTGTTGCTTCAGGCACCGGACCACGGGCGACGTGAGGACGATATCGCCGATGGAGCTGAACCTGATGACCAGAACCTTCATATAGCGGCTGAATTGACTACGGCGGAGCGCATGCCCCGGCCGACTCTCGCCTGCTAAAATACGCATAAAACCACTATGCCGCTGCCGACAGGGACCGCCCGCAAATTGACCCACCGGCGACTCCGCAAAAAAAATCGATTTTTTTTCACCCGGCTTGATGACCTCTTCCCTGAGGCTCCTATTGAAGGTCGAACGTCCCCGATCAGCAAGCGTGAAAGGACGGGAGAGCATAAACAAATTCATCACCCCTTAACACCTACAACATTATGAAGACTTTCAACATGATTCTCGCAGCCCTGATCCTTCCTATCTGCCTGTCTGCACAGATATCGATCGGACCCAAAGCAGGACTGGCTCTTTATTCCTACAACCTGTCTACAGAACTCAACAACCAATGGGATGTAAGTATGAAACTCGGCTTCCACGCTGGTGTGGCCGTAGACATACCTTTCGGCATGTTTGGCCTGCAGATCGAAGCCCTCTACCTGCAAAAAGGCGGATACTGGACCTCTGAAGAAGGTTTCATCCTCACGGACGGCAACGGAAATCCTGTAGACATCGGCATCTATGAGTCCACAATGAGCACGAGTTACCTGGAGATCCCGATGCTGCTCAAGTACCACTTCAGGGGCAAGACATTCGGCGGATTCGTCATGGCAGGTCCACAGCTTGGTTTCGGTCTGAGCGGCAAGGCCAGCGACCGCTTTGTCGGCCAGACGCAGGATATCACTGCTGACGATGTAGAACTGGATTTCGGCTCCAGCCGCAACGATTATTTCAAGTCGTCTGATTTTTCGCTGGCCTTCGGCGCAGGATTCTTCTACGAACTCGACTTTGGCAAAATCATCGTGGACGGCCGGTATGTCGCCGGGCTCTCCAATGTGCGCAACTCGTCCAATGCAGGCGATGCATTCAAAAACAGGGGACTGCTATTTTCGGTAGGCTATCTGTTCCCCTTGGGAGGTTACTGGTAACAGTAACCCTCCCTCCTCTTGCATAAACACCCGATTTCATCCTTCACATCAAAACCTCCTGACATGAGATGCCTGAACTGCGGAAATAGTCTCTCCGGCCACGACGCCACCTGCCCGCACTGCAACATACCGGTCAAAAGCTACGGAGTCATCTACAACGACCCGTCCCGGACTCAGCCGGAATCAGTACTTCCCAACGGGGAAGACCGCTGTGAAAACTGCCACTCCGTAATGACCTCGCACAGCACGCAATGTATCCACTGCAATTTCCCGAGGAAGAGAAAACCGGAAGTAGCGGCTGGACATGCTCCTGCAGCCAGTATCAACCCGTCCGAACCGACTATCGCCGTAAAGGACTCAGCCGACACCGGCTTCGTCTGGAACATGAACGGAGGAACAGCCCTCAACGGCAGAGACCGGGCCTCGTATCTGGGCGCATTCGGTCCCGGACTCCGGGTAGCTTATGCAAGACTTTCTTTTCGCTGACCCTCTAAAACATCCGGATTATGAGAAAAGAAGTCAACGTATTCAACATAAGCTTCCTGGACCTGATGTCCGGCGCTTTTGCAGCAGTGATCATCCTCTTCGTCATCGTACCGAAATCCGATATACAGATTGAAGAGTCCGACCGTTCGATAGAAGAGATGAAAACAGGTTTCCGCGAGATAGACAGTATCATACAGTCCATGAGTGCGCGGATGAGTGAAGAGGAAATGGCCGTCTTCCTGTCCAGGACCAGCGCTGCCGAAGAGGAGCTCCGCTCTCTCGAAAACACCACGAGAGCCCTCAAAGAACGCCTGGAAGAGACCAAACGACAGAACGTATCCCTTGAGCTGAAGCTCTCGCTCGCTGAGCGTAAACTAAAGGTACAGGAAAGCAACAAACCTGCCGCCGCAAAGAGAGATACTCCACGAAGCCCCTCGGCATCGCCGCAGTCATCCAGGCAGTCGGAAATAGCTACTACACCACCCGCAAGTAAAGACACTACGACAAGTAGTACCCGGCAATCCGAGAATACTGCCAGGGTAGAAGGAAAAGGAGACTTTCTCTTCGGTCTTAATCCTGCTTTTGTAGCGCTCGTCACCTGGGAAGACGCCAAAGCCGACGTGGATATCTACCTCAAGAAAGAGAACAGGTTCTGCGACGGACAAAACAGGAGCACCTCCTTCGGCAAGTGGATCAAGATGCCGCGCAAGTTCATGATCACCCCCAACGAGGCTATCATACAGCCGGAGATCGTGCCGGGCACTTACGAAGTGTACGCCCACCTGTACAGACCGCGCAACTCGAGTACGACGATCAGCGGATTTGTTGCCATCAGCCCTAAGGATGGCGAACCCAGGAAGATCGACTTCGGACAGATCAACCTCAGCTCCTCGCCGCCTCCGTACCGGTCAGGCGGAGGCACGCTGATCGGTACGGTCACACTGACCGAAAATGATATCCAATTCAAAAGAAACCATTAAAAAAACGCATCCAATGAACGAGAAATATACCAACCTGATCATCAGCCTCTGTATAGCCATCGCGATGCAAATGGCGTTCATGCTGCTGACTATGGCCAGCCCGGAAGGCTCCTTTATGCACCGCATCTGGATCATGCTGGGGGGCACTTTCCCGGACGGAATCATTCAGGGTATATCCTACTTCCTTTTCTTCTACGGGCTCTTCGAGATACGCCGCATTTCCCGCAACGTCCGCAAAGAAACGAAGGCTTTTGAGATGGGCCTGCTGCCTGAAACTGAACAGTTTGTACTACTTCCCGACGATGTCGCGAAACTGAAACTGACGATGATCGATATCGACCGCAAAGAGAAATTCATGCTGGTAGACCTGATCAAGAAAGCCTGCACCAAGTACCGTTCCAGTCATTCAATCAGCGAAACGATGGAGCTGATCTCCAAACAGGCCGGTATCAACCAGCGCAACGCTGAAAGCGAACAGTCGATCATACGGTACATTGCATGGGCTATCCCTTCAGTCGGTTTCATCGGTACGGTGGTCGGTATCGCCGCTTCCCTCGGAGCCGCCAAGGACGCTGTCAGCAGCGCCGGTATCAAAAAGATCACGGACCTGATGAATATCGCCTTCGATACGACACTGGTAGCGCTGGTACTGAGCCTGATACTGATGTTCTTCTACCACCAGATACAGGAGCAGGTCGAGAAGATACACGCCAACATGGAGTCCTATGTACTGGAAAACCTGATCAATCGCCTGTACACGGCCTAGACCGCCACAGCTCCAAAGAGACCACTCATTCTGGGATCCCATCAGGGTGGATGAGTGTGTTTATGCAACCTTGTCCCCGGAAGCGCTTGCCTGCAACCGGGGGCTTTTTTTGTTAAGAGTTGTTAAATCCTGGCGGCAAGCCCCTTGAAAGCAATGATTTAGTGCTATCTTGTAGTATATTTGATTCTCTATTAATACAGACCACAAAAACAACTATCATGAAAAAATTCATTCTCGTATCTTCTCTTTTCCTGGGAGCGATGACACTTGGTTTCCAGGCTGAGGCGCAGTGTGGCAAGTCTGCTGCTGCAGCTACTTCCTGCTCCAAAGAAAAATCCAGCTGTGCAGCTAAAGGCACTGCTTCCGTTGAGAAATCCGAAGCTATGCTTACTGCTATGCAGACTCAGGGAGTAGAAGAGAAGGTATGCTCTCACTCCGGTACTGCTTCTTATTATGTGAAGCAGGTCAGCGAGACGAGCGGTGAGGCTTCCATGACTGAAGTAGCTTATGACAGTCAGCTTGGCAGGTTTGTCAATATCTCTCCTTCAGCAGGCAAAGCTTGCTGCAAATCAGGCTCTGCCGAAGCTAAGGCTTGCAGCGCTAAGGAAGGCGCTTCCGGCAAGGCTTGCTGCAAAGGCAAAGGTTCTGCAGGGACTTCTGACGCGAAAGCTGTAAAGACCAGTCTGAACCAATAATCCGGTCAGGCTATCAAGACCTAAAAGCCGGGGATCGTTTGATCCCCGGCTTTTTTTATGCTTTATCCGAGCCCTGCCAAATTCGTAGTTTTACGACCAGAACCGAGAAAGACACACCATGCAGTCCAGTACTTCGATCACGGATTTCCAACAAGCCATACGAACCGGTATACCAGAGCACCTGCCGCCTCCACGCCCCATCGACCCTACTGTCAGCCATGCCCCGGTGCGCAATATCAGCTCTTTGAGCCCGGATGACAGGAAGCTGGCCGTACGCAATGCCCTGCGCTACTTTCCAAGGGAATGGCACGAAGAACTCATGCCGGAATTTGCCGAAGAACTGCTTCGCTACGGGCGTATCTATATGCACCGATTCCGGCCGGAGTACCCGATACATGCAAGACCGATCAGCGACTATCCGTACAAGACCCGCGAAGCGGCAGCGATCATGCTGATGATCCACAATAACCTGGATCCTAAGATCGCCAAGCACCCCCACGAACTGATCACTTACGGCGGCAACGGAGCAGTATTCCAGAACTGGGCCCAGTACCTGCTCACGATGCGCTACCTGTCGGAGATGTCCAGGGACCAGACATTGGTGATGTACAGCGGGCATCCGATGGGACTCTTCCCTTCTCATCCAGAGGCCCCCCGCGTAGTAGTGACCAACGGCATGATGATCCCCAACTACTCTTCCAAGGAAGACTGGAACCGGTACAATGCACTGGGGGTGACCCAGTATGGCCAGATGACCGCAGGATCCTATATGTATATCGGTCCCCAGGGTATCGTACACGGGACCACCATCACCCTGCTCAATGCAGGCCGGAAGAACGGGTGGGGTACATCCGACCTGAAAGGCTGTCTGTACGTGACTTCAGGGCTGGGTGGTATGTCGGGTGCACAGGCGCTCGCAGCTGTGATCGTCGGCGCTGTCGGCATCATAGCAGAGACTGATCCCGATGCAGTACAGCAGCGGGTCACCGACGGCTATATAGACGCAGAGCACGTCTTCACGGGTCTCGACACCCTGATGCAAAAGGCGCTGGTATGCAAAGAACAGGGGCTGGCCATAGCCCTTGTCTACCAGGGTAACGTAGTAGACCTCTGGGAATACCTCGCTAATGCCGGTATACAGGTCGAGCTGGGTTCAGACCAGACCTCCCTGCACAATATCGATGACTGCGGATATACACCGGCCGGTTATACATTCGAAGCGGCCAAAGAACTGCTGCTGAAAGACAAACCCGCTTTCATAGATGCGGTAAGATCCTCTCTGTGCAGGCATGTAGACGCTGTCAACCGCCTTGCTTCACGTGGCATGTATTTCTGGGACTACGGCAATGCCTTCCTGAAAGAGGCGGGAGAAGCCGGGGCCGATGTATGGAAAGATCGCAGCAAGGGTACTTACAGGTACGCATCCTATGTAGAGGACATCATGGGCCCGATGTGTTTCGATTACGGCTTCGGGCCGTTCAGGTGGGTCTGTACGTCCGGTGACCAGGCGGATCTGGCTCTGACAGACCGACTTGCCGAACAAGTACTGCAGCAGCAACTGGCAGAAGCCCCCTCCGAAATACACGGACAGCTTCGCGACAACATCCTGTGGATACGTGAAGCGCATCAGAACATACCCGTAGTAGGTTCGCTGGCGAGGATACTATATGCCGACGCCAAAGGCAGGATCGGTATTGCAGACGCCTTCAACAAGGCCATAGCAGACGGGGACCTGAAAGCCCCTGTGGTCCTCGGCAGGGACCATCACGATGTCTCCGGCACGGATTCGCCCTACAGAGAAACCGCCAATATCTATGACGGGTCCCGCTACACGGCGGATATGGCCATACACAATGTCATAGGCGATGCATTCCGGGGCGCTACCTGGGTATCTATACACAACGGCGGAGGCGTCGGCTGGGGAGAGGTCATCAACGGTGGTTTCGGGCTGGTGCTTGACGGGTCCGAAGAAGCTGCCCGCCGCCTGCATCGCATGCTCTTCTGGGACGTGAACAACGGCATCGCCCGCAGAGCATGGGCCCGTAATCCTGAGGCGCTGTTCGCTATACGGGAAGCTATGCAGCACAACCCACTCCTGAGTGTTACGCTGCCATACGAGGCAGATGAAGTAAAACTGGATCAGTTGTTCTGATTTTCAATAACTTTATAGCAAGCGATCAGCTTTGTACCGCAACCGTACCGGAATAGTCGCCCGGCTGCGGAAGCAGGTGCTTTTCACCTCTCAGCAGGAACATGAAAATACAGCTCGCATGCCTGGTAGTCGCGATCACCCTGCTGTCGGGGATCCCGACCACTCCTTACACCGACAGCCTCCTGGCAGTAGCAGACAAGGCTTACCGCGACAGCAATTACAAAAACCTGGCAGACACATACCGGCTGCTTGCCGGGCATTACCGGGAGGCGGGTCAGCCCGATAGTGCCGGGTACTATGTCTCCATGTGGGGGCGCTACCTCGACATAGCGGGCCTGAAAGACTCAGCCAGGACATTGCTCGAAGAGCAGCTATCAGCGCTCTCCCCCCGCGATGAGGTCATCGCCAGCCTGCTCAGGCACGAGATCGCCTGCACCCGGCATGGCGGATCGGGGACACAGGCTGCCCTCCAGCAGATGCTTACCGGATACGAAGTGCTCAGGAGAGATAAAGGTCTGCCGCTTCAGCGCTTGGCTACCATCGAGTCGGACATCGCGATTTTCTATTCTACACTGCAGGATTACGACAAGGCCATCGAGTTTTACAAAAGATCCGGCGAGCGCACCAAAGCGATCAACGGGCTGTATCATCTCCGCTGCGGTGTGCATCACAACAACATATCGATCGCATACAGCGCCCGGGGAGAATACGATATGGCGCTTGCACACTGCGATACGGCGCTCATGATCTACACCAAAGTACTGGATAGTACAAACCATCGCCTCTCTGCAGTATACAATAACTACAGCAACCTGTATTCGACACTTGGCAGATTCTCGGATGCAAAAGAAAACCTGCAAAAGGCGCTCGATATCAACAAAGCCAACGGCAGCAAGCTCCAGCTCGGGATGAACTATGCCAACATGGCCGGTCTGTATTTTACCTTATGGAACCTGGATAGTGCGCTTGCTTTTGTAAATCTCAGCCATGAGCTGTTTCAGGATATACTGCCCTCCGACCACTTTTACTTCGGAGACCTGTACAACCTGTTTTACATATATCACTACAACAACGGTGAGTACACGAGAGCGGAAGAATATGCGCTGCTCAGCCGTGCCAACAGAGTACTCTATGCCGGCGAACACTCACTCGCAGTAGCCCAGTTGGACTTCAACCTGGGCAACCTGGCCATCAATCGCAGAGACTATGTCAAAGCCCGCGAATACCTTAATGCCTGCCTCCGGACGCGCGTCGCCGCCCTGGGAGAAGATAAAGTGATCACAGCCAATGTCTATGAGGCGCTGGCCCGTTGTGAAGCTGCCTTGGGTAACCGGCCCGGCGCCATCAAGCTCTTCGAAAAGACCTTGCAGGTGTACAGGAACAACCTCGGGCCGACGCACTACTACCTGGCCAGTACTTCTATGGAATTGGGCAGGGTATATCGCGATATGCGGCAAATAGATACAGCGCTCGTACTGGCAGACCAGGCGCTATCCATACTGGCAGATGGCTGGCAACCGGCCAATGTCGCCTCCTACCCATCCGCAGATGATGTCAGCGAATCGCTTTACCTCGCTGAAGTGATCTTATTCAAAAACGCTTGTTTGTCCATGCTGCCTGGCTATGACACAACCATAGCCACCGGCCAGGTTGAAGGTTACGACCTGGCACTCCACCACCTGGAAGAGCAGATGGTACAAACCGGCTCTGTCCAGGCTATGCGTTCTTCGATGGCACTGTTTGACCGGCTGTGCAAGGAAGCCATCGATGTATCTTACTACCTGTACCAGCAGACCGGGCGTACGGAATGGGTGGACAAAGCTTATCTCTATACCGAAAAGACAAGGGCCATCCAGTTCAAGGATATATTACGCCAGCAGAGCGGCATCCGGTACGCCGATATACCCGACAGTCTGATCAAAAAAGAGCAGGACCTGAAAGTAAAGCTGGCACAACTCACTGCGGAAACCGCGGACAGATCCCCGGAGACTGACACCGGCCTGCTGGCAGCCGGTCACAAAGAAGCCCTCCTGAAACAGGAATACCACCAGCTTATCTCGGAGATCGAACACCGTTTTCCGGCTCATTACCAACTCAAATACAGCCTGCAGGTCGTCAGTACCGACTCGCTGCAGAGAAATATACTCAGCGGTGACCAGCAGATCCTGCAGTATGTATTCACCGACAGCCTTGCCTACCTTTTCCGTATCTCCACAGATAGAGTGGACTGGCAGCTTCTCGGAGCGCGGGACTCCATCGAACGGGCGGCAGCCGAATTCCGGATCAGTATCCAGGAGATCGCGCAAGACTGGGAAGACAAGGGGCAGCGGCTATACAATCTCCTGTTGGGTGACATGCATGGTCTCCCCGACCGAAGTGAGCTACTGATCGTTCCTGACGATCAGTTGTACTATATCAGCTTCGAAGCGCTTTCGACAGGTCAGGGGGCTGAACTGTTGCTGGAGAGGCACGACATCCGGTACCTGTACAGCACGACCGCTTACTATCACCAATCCAGGACTGTACGCAAGATCAATCCACGGCTTCGCTGGACAGGCTTTGCTCCAGGGTTTGAACAGGCTGATCTGTCCGGGACCTGCAGGCCGGAGCTGGGACCGCTGCCCTGGTCTGTTCAGATGGTCCGTGATATCGGTAAGCAACTGAAAGGCACACCCATACTAGGAGCATCGGCTACACGCTCCAGTTTTCTTGACCTGGCGGCGCAGAGCCGCTTCATACACCTCGGCACCCATGCGCTGGCGGACGATACCAACCCTATGCGCTCCGCTATTTTACTTGCTCCCGGGACGACAGACAGTACTTACGCTTCTCTATATGCTTACGAGCTCTTTGGAATGCGCCTGCAAGCTGATTGTGCTGTATTGACGGGCTGCAATACAGGTATCGGCAGGCTTGAGAAGGCCGAAGGAATGGTATCGCTCGCAAAAGCATTTGCCTATGCCGGATGCCCCAGCCTGGTCGTGTCGCTCTGGTCCATCGATGACGAACAAAGCAATCGCATTCTTTCCGCGTTTTATGACCGCATGCAGTCCGGCTCCAGGGTCGGCCGGTCGCTGGCAGAGGCTAAGCGCAGTTTCTTGCGCGATGCCCAGGGTGTGCTCAGGCACCCTTACTACTGGTCCGGCCTGATCGTATATGGATCGGATCCGGCCATGCCCGGCAGGTATCCCTACCTCTGGGCTATCGCCGGTTCTGCTTTGTTGCTGCTGATGGTACCGGCTGTTTTCTTCCTGCGGAGAAAACGTCTCAGGGACGCAGCTCGGCCAACAACGGGAAATGATCGGATATGAACAGATCGCCCCGGTATATCTCCAGTACGCGGTAATCTGCCACCGTCCACGCAGCAGGCACGAAAATAAAATCGATGCGCACAGGTCTTACGGCACGCCCGAAATCCTGGTAAGTCCCGGTATGTTCTCCTTCGCTGCCCCTGGCTGCATCCTGCAGAGCCGGATCCTGGTCGAATACGCGATATACACCTGATGTTGCGTCTGCATTGAAATCCCCCATGCATACCCAGGGCAGTTCGCCGAAGAGCCGGCGGGCCTGCTGTTGTATGAGCAGGGCGCTCTTTTCACGCGCCTCTTCGCCGATATGATCCAGGTGAGCGTTGACTATTCCGAATTTCCGGCCGCTCGCGGGCTCGCTCAACAGGCACCAGGTCGCTATACGGGGAAGCGCGGCATCCCAGCCCCGGGACGGCCGGTCAGGCGTCGGTGAAAGCCAGTAAAATCCCGCATCTTCCAGCCTGAACCGGGTACGATCATAGAATACAGGCACATATTCTCCTCCCATGAGTCCGTCGTCCCTGCCCACTCCGTACATAGCATATCCGGGAAGTATGCGCTGCAGCTCCTCAAGCTGGCGGTGAAGCACTTCCTGCATGCCGATGATGTCCGGGCGTATGGTATTGAGTGTGCTGTCTATCAGCGGCAAGCGGTTCTTCCATGTATTGGGTCCGTCGCCCGGATTGTCATACCTGATATTGAAGCTCATGACAGACAGCGACGAAGGCTGCGCGGCTACCCGTACAGCATCCAAAACCAGGAATATGGCAACAAGCAGAGGCGCACATATCGCCAGGCTATTCCGCATCCGCGCCCAGATGGATCTCATCGATAACATATAGAGGTCTTTTGCGTGTGTCAGTCTGTATGCGGGAGATATATTCCCCGATGATACCGATCCCGATCATCTGTATCCCGCCGATGAAAAGCACGCTGATGATCAGCGACGCCCAGCCCTGGACATAGTCCTGCAGGATGAAGCGCGCATACAGCGCATACAGCGCGATCAGGAACGCAATACCGGAAACTAAAAAGCCACAATAAGTGACCAGCCTGAGCGGGACATCCGAAAAGGCTGTAATGCCGTCCAGCGCAAACCGGATCATACGGGACCAGCTGTATCCCGACTCACCCGCCATACGCTCGTGACGGTCGTACTCTACAAAAGTCTGGCGGAATCCTACCCAGGCGATCTGGCCGCGCAGGAATTTGTGGCGCTCAGGCATATCGCGAAGTACTTCGACCACCTTGCGGTCAATGATGCGGAAGTCGCCTGTGTCCAGCGGTATATGTACGGAAGTGATCCGCGCCATCAGCCTGTAGAAAAAAGAAGCTGTCAGCCGCTTGAGCAGCCCCTCTCCCCGGCGCCTCCTGCGACGGGCATAGACTACTTCATATCCCTCCCGGTATCGATCGTAAAGCGCCCTGATCAGCGCGGGCGGATCCTGCAGGTCGGCATCCATAATGACCACAGCATCGCCCTTGCAATGATCCAGGCCTGCAGACACCGCTACCTGGTGCCCGAAGTTGCGGCTGAAGTTGATATAATGGACCTGCGGGTACTCTCCTGCCAGGCTGCGGATCACCTCAAGGGAGCCATCCCTGCTGCCGTCGTTGACATAGAGGATCTCGTAGCTCAATCCACCGGCAGATAGTACCGCAGACAGTTCCTGCTGCAGCACCGGAAGGTTCTCTGCCTCGTCGAAGACAGGTATCACGACGGAGATCTGGGGCATGGTGGTTTGTGGCAGTCGCGGTTTAGTCTGCTCTAAAGATAAGAAAGCCCGCAGGCTTTCAGGGCCGCAGCGGCCTGAATTCTTGACCTACAGGTAGCGACGCATTGAGCAGCTTGATGACGGATACCCGCAGTCGGTCGCTGCTGTAGACCGGCTCCAGCGAACTGGACAGCGCCGTCATGACTGCGTGAAAAGACCCGCTGATCTGCGTACTGAGGCTATTCGTGTGGATCTGTATACCCTCGCAGGTATGAAGCCTGTTGATAAAGTCCAGGATAACCGGTTCATAATCCTCTTGAAGCGGGTAAAGGCTGATCTCTGCAGTCAGGTACATCATTTCGGAGGCAGGTTGTGAGTTGAGTAAAAAAAGAACGCCCGTCTCCAGGGAAACGGGCGCATATAAAGATTGTTTTTCCGGCATGTGATCAGGAGACCAGGTTCTCTTCCGCTCTTTTCTTCGCCATCTCCGCCTTCATCTCACGCCAGCGGCCTCCCATAAGCTTGTTCATTCCTTTGTCGACGACATAATGCGTAGCGATATTGTACAGCCCTTTTACCCTGCGCGCCAGTGACTCGTTGGCCCTGAGGCTGATCGAGTAACCGAAGTCCGTATACTCGATATAATGCCAGTAGCCGCTCGGCATAAACAACGTCTCACCCGGATTCACCATACAGTCATAACCCCAGGCATGCTTCAGTGCAGGATATTTCTCATAGTCGGGATTGTTGACATCGATATAGCTCGCGACAGTATACGGGTGTTGATAGATCTGCCTGGACTGCTCCGGCGGGAAGAGCACCACTCGCTTACGCCCATATATCTGGTTGAGGAACACATGCGACATATCTATGTCGTAGTGCAATGCCACTTTAGAGCCCTCTCCACCGAAAAACATGAAGGGGAACTGCTTGATGAAACCTTCCATGATCGTAGGCGTGGAAAAATCGTTGCACAGCTCGGGAGCATGACGGAAGATGTTGAAAAGAAACATCCTCAGATCCGTAGGCCCCTGTTCACTGATAGAAAGAAATTCCCTGAACGGCATCATCTTGTCCGGCACCATATATGTCTTGCCGGGCTTGGAATAGTTGGCCGAATAGACAGGCACTTCCAGGTGGCCGTATTTCTCCTTGAAAAATTCGACGGTCCACTTTTGAGTCGCTTCCCACGATGCTGTAAGGTCCGTGAAAACGACAGGCTTAAGTGGCTTCAGATAGTTCTCGGCAAAAGTCTCCGCGGTAAGTCCGCCTATATGTTCAATTGGTTTCAGCTCTAACATAACCTATTGTTTAAATTGCTCATGTAAAAATCGTAATCCAACTGCCGACCTCTGGCAACCCATCCGGAGTCTGTCCAGCCTGAATCACCTGTCATATCGACAAAAATCTTCAGACGGGTTAACGATCCATTTACAATAGATTCATCTTGCAAAGTTAAGAAGAAGAGTACTGAAATGCATCCCCTTCGAACGATGAAAAAAATCACCCCCGTCCGGCCTGCACAACCGCCACTTTATGAACCTCTTGCAAAAGCAGGAAAGAGCCATTTAAGTTCCCCAACGAAAAAACTTTTTACACACAATTTCACATTAAAAACAATTGTAATATATTTGACCCTGTAAGCCACAAAGCTTACATCGACTACGCCTTATACCTGCTACTACATACCGTTTGTGCCAGTCACCCAAAAACAGGAACAAACGTCATGGAGAATTTCTTGCTTTACTCCGGTATCCTCTTTTTCGTATCCGTCGTGAGCTTCTTGCTGTCGAAGAATCCGCACAGCAATAAAGTAGACGAACTGAAGTAATGAGGCCCTGTACTCACGGACAAATGGATACGCAGGCCCTGCCTTTATATATATTGAATAAATATATGTTGGCCGCCAATAGAATTGGCCTGCACCTCTCTTGCATCTTCAGTGCTTTTGCCTATATATTTGTGCAAGTATCCCAAAAACAGTGTCCATTTAAGCTCTCCTGCGCAGCGCTTAATCTCCTCTCGCGTTGCCTTTTTTGCAAGTTTGGCACGATTTTTGGACTATATGAACCAGAATAAGACAAGTAGTGTTTTATTGCTGTAAGACATATACGTCTTTTTTCCATGTGATTAGGAAGAGCCTATAGAGGCCTGACCATAAAGAAGTAGTTTTCTTATTTTGAGACCTTAGTCTATGACCCGGTTTTGCAAAGGCAGACATCGGGTCATTTTTATTTAAAGCCATCCCGTCTGCTTTTCTATGCGGACGCCCGATCAATACAAAACAACAAGAGGCTGCCCCCGGGAAAGGGGCAGCCTCTTGCTTATTATTGACCGCTATGGATATTCTTTCTACAAGGCTCCTCTTATCAGAGGCGCCTGCCATATAACTACCTCCTCTAGCGGACCTTAAACTCGATTGTGACTGTACCGCACTGCTTGTCCGCAGCGCCGGGTGAAAACTGGAATTTCCTGGCGCTCTCCTCGGCTATACGGCGTAGTTCACTGTCCGCAGAGGTAGATCCATCCTGGGTATAGCGGGCTTCCGTCACATTTCCGTTCTTATCCACACAAATACGGATCACCACTATACCTGTTTTCTGGGATCTGTCCGAGATAGTAGGTTTGGTTACCACACCCCTGCCTTTCAAGCCTCCCCCGATGGTACCCGTACCGGTACTGATCCCTTCCAGGTTCTTGGCGTCCGGATCACCGCCGGGGTCTCCCTGGTTGCCGGGCTTGCCGGTCTTGCCCTTGCCTGTGCCGCCAAATGCATCGCCAAACTGTTTCTTCGCTTTCTCAAGTTCGGCTTTTTTGCGCGCTTCTTCGGCCTGGCGATCGCGCTCAGCCTGCTCTGCGACCCTTCGCTCTTCGACCACGCGCTGCCGCTCGCGTTCGATCCTGTCCTGCTCTTCCTGGCGTTTGCGTTCTTCTTCACGTTTTCTAAGGCTGATGACTTCGGGGTCTTCAGCTGTGATCACCTCCTTGGGAGCAGTAGAGGGCGGCGTCGGCAATGGTTCGGCTGGTCTCACTACGGTCTCTTTCACAGTCTCTTCGCTGGGAGGTTTGGGGTCTACCATTTCATCCTGCTGGGTATCCGGCCGGCTGTCCCCGTCTCCCATATCCGGGGCCCCGAAACTGACCAGGATACCTTCCGATTCGAGCGGGGGATCCGGGTATGTCATGAGCGGGAGCAGGAGAAACGTCAGGAGGATCGAATGGATGATCACACTCAAGACCAATCCCTTCCGTTTGTTGGCCCTGAGATCCCTGATCGTAATATCGTTCAACATAGTGTTCAGCATTGCATTGCCTTTTCTCTGTTCTTCTAAGTGCTAACCATTTAACGTCGGGCGCTGGTCTATTGTTACTCCACCGGTACAGGCGTCTCTCATTAAGAGGTGCTTACAGCCCATAACCTGCCGGTGCAAAGGCAAGTACTTGTGTCCAGCGCCTTTAATATGGCAAAATTATGTAATATATATTACAACAGAAATTAAATTCCCCGCGCCGCGAAAAAAACGCCCGGCTGCGGATAGTGAGCAGGTACATTTTATTACCTTTCCATACCGCCGGGCGCAACAATATCGGCATACGAATGATTTTGCTTTCTCAGGTATATCTCTCTACAAAGCCTCGCGTCATGAAAAATAATACCATACGAAAAGTAGCTGTGCTGGGTTCCGGGATCATGGGCAGCGGCATCGCCTGCCACCTTGCCAATGCCGGACTGGAAGTGCTGATGCTGGATATATTGCCGCCGGGAGAAGACATACCGCCCGGCAAACGGAACGCCGTAGCGGCAGGGGCACTGGCCGCCGCCCGCAAGTCCAGGCCGGCGCCGCTGTACGACTCAAACTTTGCGGAGCGCATCGAGATCGGCAACTTTGAAGACGATCTGCCCCGCATCAGTACCTGTGACTGGATCATGGAGGTAGTCGTCGAACGACTGGACATCAAACGTGAGCTGTTCGAAAAAGTAGACCGCCACCGTCGTAAGGGCACACCGGTCACCTCCAATACTTCCGGCATACCGATCCACCTCATTGCAGAGGGTAGATCCGAAGATTTCCAGCGTCATTTCCTGGGCACGCACTTTTTCAACCCGCCGCGTTACCTGAGGCTACTCGAGATAATCCCCACGCAGCAGACCGATGCCGAGCTGACCGGTTTCTTCATGGATTTCGGGCGCCGTGTACTGGGCAAGCAGACTGTGCTGTGCAAGGATACCCCTGCATTCATAGCCAACCGCGTAGGCGTATTTTCGATGGGACATCTCTTCGGGCTTGCATACGAGTCCGGCCTGTCGATCAGCGATATAGACAAGCTTACCGGCCCTGCCCTGGCCCGCCCGGGTACAGGTACCTTCAGGCTGGCCGACCTGGTCGGGCTGGATACGGCCGTCAAGGTGATCGAAGGCATCCGACAGAACTGTACCGATGATGCCATGGTACAAGAGCTGTCGATGCCCGGCTTCATGGACCACCTGCTGGAGAATAAATGGTACGGCAACAAGTCTGGCAAGGGATTCTATGTCAAATCGGGAGAAAAAGACGCCACCGGCAAATCGATTGTACAGGAGCTCAATCTCCGGACGCTCGAATACGAAAAGCCGCCGAAATCGGAACTGAAGAGCCTGGCGACAAGCAAACAGATCGACGATCCCAGGAAACGGATTCGTACACTGTTCGCCATGCAAGACGACAAAGGCGGGCAGCTCATCAGGCGGTCGCTATCGGCGCTTTTTGCCTATGCCTCCCACCGGATACCTGAGATATCCGATTCGCTCTATGCGATAGACGATGCTTTGAAAGCAGGCTTTGCCTGGGATTACGGCCCCTTCGAGTACTGGGACATCGTCGGCCTGGATGAAGGCATAGCCGCAGCCCGCGAACAGGGCCTGGAAGTAGCGCCCTGGGTCAGCGATATGCTTGCTGCCGGCAAAGATAGCTTCTACCAGTCCGGCGAAGGCCGCAGGAAATACTATGACCCCGCTACGGGCGACTACCTGGTCGTCCCCGGCAGCGAGTCGGCCCTGCACCTGGATACCCTGCGTGAACGTCCACCGGTCTTCAAAAACGATGAAGTCACCCTGCATGATATAGGAGACGGGGTACTATGCCTGGAGTTCACCTCCAAGATGAACACCATCGGCGAGGGCATCCTCAGGGGCATTCAGGAATCAATCAGGATCGCAGAGGAACAGGGATGGACAGGCCTGGTGATCGGCAACCACGCCAAGAACTTCAGCGTCGGTGCCAATCTCATGATGATCGCCATGATGGCTTACCAGCAGGAATTTGACGAACTCAACTTTGCAGTCGACCTCTTCCAGCAGACTACAATGCGCTGCCGTTATTCGAGCATACCTGTCGTAGCAGCTACCCAGGGATATGTCTTCGGAGGAGGCTGCGAGACCATCATGCACTGTGATGCAGCCATATGCTCGCCCGAGAGCTATATCGGCCTGGTGGAGGTAGGTGTAGGTCTGCTGCCGGGCGGAGGAGGCACCAAGGAATTCGCGCTGCGGCTATCCGACTCTTTTGTCGAGGGAGATGTCATGATCCCGCAACTGATCGAGCGCTTCCGCACCATCGCTACAGCTTCTGTGGCTACATCAGCCCGGGAAGCATACAAGCTGGACTACCTCAATCACAAAGACCGCATAGTAATGGACGGCGAAAGCCGCATCGCAGAAGCCAAAGCGGAGGTACTCCACCTGGCGCGCAACTATGTGCCACCCATCGTCCGCAAAGATATCCTCGTCCTGGGACGTGGCGGACTGGCTGCGCTCTATGTAGCCGCTCACAGCCTGCGCCTGGGCAACTATGCCACGGAACACGATATCAAGATCGCCGGCAAGATCGCGCATGTGCTTTGCGGAGGTGATCTGACAGGAGCACAAAAGGTCTCCGAACAATATCTCCTCGACATCGAACGCGAAGCTTTCCTCAGCCTGTGCGGCGAGCCCAGGACACTGGAACGCATCCAGCATATGCTCGAAACGGGCAAGCCCCTGAGAAACTGATCGAAATGTACTACAGGGAAGCAGGCAGTATTCATTGTACTATCAATCAAACAACAAGCAGTCATGGAAGCATATATCGTAAAGGCTTATAGGAGTGCCGTAGGCAAGGCAGGCAGAGGGGGATTCAGACACTACCGTTCGGATGATCTGGCGGTCGATGTGATCCGCCACCTGCTGGAGCAGACGCCTGAACTGGATCCGGAGCGTGTGGATGACCTGATCGTTGGCTGTGCCAATCCCGAAGGAGAACAAGGGCTGCAGATCGGACGACTCATCAGTACCCGTGTACTGGGCAAGTCCGTGCCGGGAATGACTGTCAACAGATACTGTGCTTCCGGCCTGGAGACGATCTCTATCGCTGTGGCCAAGATCAGGGCTGGCATGGGTTCTTGCTATATCGCAGGTGGAACGGAAAGCATGAGCATGATACCCATGACGGGATACAAACTCGCACCCAACTACCAGACGGCCAGTACGACGCCTGACTACCTGGTCGGTATGGGCCTGACTGCGGAAGCCGTGGCAGCCAAATACCAGGTCAGCCGGGAAGACCAGGACAAGTTTGCCCTGCGGTCCCACCAGCAGGCTGCTGCTGCTATACAGGCAGGCAGGTTTCGCGATGAGATCGTACCGGTAGCGGTCACCGAAGTCTGGGTGGAAAATGACAAACGCCGCGAACGTGGATTTGTCGTGGATACGGACGAGGGTGTACGTGCCGACACAAGCCTGGAAGCATTGGCTAAACTCAAACCGGTCTTCGCACAGGGCGGCACGGTCACGGCCGGCAACTCTTCGCAGACTTCGGATGGTGCTGCTTTCGTACTCGTGATGAGCGAAGAGATGGTACGGGAACTGAATCTCCAACCCATCGCCCGACTGGCTTCCTGCTCAGTGGCGGGTGTCGATCCGCTGTATATGGGTATCGGTCCCTGCGCTGCCATCCCGAAAGCACTGCGCCAGGCCGGGCTTCGCCTTGAAGAGGTGGACCTGATAGAGCTCAATGAGGCTTTCGCCGCACAGTCACTGGCCGTGATCCGCGAGGCAGGCCTCGACCCTGACAAGGTCAATGTCAACGGCGGGGCTATAGCGCTGGGGCATCCGCTCGGCTGTTCAGGCGCCAAGCTGAGTACACAGCTTTTCAACGAGATGAAGCGTCGCAACAGCAAGTACGGGATGGTCACCGCCTGTGTCGGCGGCGGCCAGGGCATAGCGGGTATCTACGAACTGCTCTGACCGGGCCGCTGTTTATCCTCAGGACCTGCCATAGCAAGGAGGCACGGCACTATTTGCCGCCGCTAAAGTAGTTGACCTCGTATACATCGCCACGCCTGTCCTTGAGATTACGTACGCTCCCGAATTCATGGAGTTCCTTCAGGTCGTCCAGGTCGACATCTGCGATCAGTATCATTTCAGTATTCGGCGTGGCCTGCGCCTTGACCCCTTCCGTCGGGAAAGCAAAGTCACAAGGTGTGAACACGACAGACTGGGCAAACTGTATGTCCATATTGTGTACCTTGGGCAGGTTGCCCACACAGCCTGCAATAGCTACATAGCACTCATTCTCTATAGCACGCGCCTGTGCACAGTGCCGTACACGCGAATAACCGTTTTGCGTATCCGTCAGGAAGGGAACGAACAATATATCCATCCCCTGGTCGGCGAGGATGCGTCCCAGCTCGGGAAACTCTACATCATAGCAGATCAGGATACCGATCTTGCCGCAGTCTGTATCGAAGGTCTGGACCTGCCGGCCTCCGCTCATCCCGTAAAATTTGACCTCGTCAGGTGTCGGATGTACCTTGATATAGCGGTCTACAGTCCCGTCCCTGCGACATAGGTAGCCTACATTGTACAGCTTGTTGCGCTCCACCAGCGGCATACTGCCCGTGATGATATTGATGTTGTACGACACGGCCAGCTCCTTGAACTGGTCCCTGATCCGGTGTGTATAGGTAGCCAGTTCCCGCACTGCTTCAGATACCATCATATCATTGTACGCAGCCATCAGCGGCGCATTGAAAAACTCCGGGAAAAGCACAAAGTCAGCCTTGTAGCCGGAGACCGCATCTACAAAGAATTCCGCTTGCTCAATCAACTCTTCGAAGCTGCGGTAGGACCTCATCTGCCATTGCACGAGCCCCAGGCGAACAAATGTCTTGTGCTGCTGGAAAGCCGGCTGCTGCTTCTGGTAGTAGATATTGTGCCACTGCAACAGCACAGCAAACTCTTTTGACTCCTTATCCCCGGGCAGGTAACCGGTCAGTACCTTCTTGACATGAAAGTCATTGGAAAGCTGAAAAGTCAGCACAGGGTCATAGATCTCCTTGCTGCGGACCTTCTGTATATAGGTACGCGGCAGGATCTTATCGGCATACTCGTGGTAGTTGGGGATCCGACCGCCGAATACGATCGCCTTGAGGTTGAGTTCTTCACACAGGTCTTTGCGCGCATCGTACAGGCGGCGGCCCATACGCATACCGCGGTAATCCGGGTGAATGAACACTTCTATACCATACAGGATATCTCCTTCAGCGGCATGTGTCTTGAATGTATAGTTGCCCGTGATCTCCTGGTAAGTATGGTCATCTCCGAAATCATTGTACCGTACTATGATCGAGAGTGCACACCCGACCACCTTATCATTTGCCGTGACGGCTATCTGGCCTGCCGGAAATATGCGTATCAACTGGCCGATATGCTGCTCGTCCCAGAAAGCGCCGGGCCAGTTGCTGTAGGCCTGTACCATGATCTCCCTGAGCTCCTGGTAGTCGTCTATCCGCAGATTGCGCAATTCTATCTTTTCTACTGTCTTATCCGTCATAGATGAGGATGATTTCTTTTGAACGTAACAAACGAGATACCGTTCGGTTATCCGCGCTTACACCATCTGTGACCCAATATACAGATGTGTACACCAAAACCGTTGATTCATCCCCGGTGAGTTCCGGAGTAGGGTATATCACAAAAAAGCGGGAGAAACCATACAGCCTTACCTGGCGAGTAACCACCGGACTGCGCCAGCAAGATGGGCTTCGAACGCAGGCTCTTCGAACGAATCTTCCGTATGTCCCATGGCGGTATAGAACACACGGCCGCCACCAAACTCCCGGCACCAGCTCACGGGGTGAAATTCGCCGTGGGTGCCGCCTTCATAGGTGTTTTCATCTACCGTGAGCAAGGTAGAGAGCCCCGGCACAAGGTCCCGGAAATTATACCATTCGTCCCGGCGCTGCCAGCGGGCAGGCAATCCCATAACTGCCGGGTGCACCGTATCCTGCAGGATTACATCGGCCTGCTGGATATCCGGGTGGCTGCTGAAGCGTGCACCCAGCATCTGCCCGTACCAGGGCCAGTCGTACTCTGTGTCTGCCGCTGCATGTACTCCCAGGAAAGAGCCCCCTGCAGCCATAAATGTTTCCATTGCCTCCTGCTGCCCGGCATCCAGGATATTGCCCGTCGTGCTCAGGAAAACTATCACCTCGAACTGCCGCAGGGTATCGGGGTGAAAGACAGCGGCATCTTCCGTATGCAGGATCTTGTATCCGGCCGACGAAGCGATCCGCTCAAACATAGCTACTCCGGCAGGAATCGAACTATGCCGGAAACCGGCGGTTTTAGTAAAAATGAGCAAACCGGGCGGCAGTTCCACAGGCTGATCAGGCCTGGAACAACCGGGTGTGCAACAGGCCATTAACCCGAAAGCGACAGTCGCCGCCAAAGCACTGATACCCCTGTTGACAATAGACCCCATCTATTAAAGATACACATATTCCGGAGAAAAATCAAGTACGCTGCATGGCCTATCTGCCCGCTTGAGCGACGGGTTGAGGAAGTTTGCTTAAATTCATCGTCAAAACCGATCTATATGTTTCGTACTCTCCCGACCCTTGCAGGCCTGGTTGTCCTGCTGCTGTGCACACCTATATCCGCTCAGCAGAAGGAAGAAACCAAATGGGATGTCAACAACCCGCCCGGCCCGTATAAGGAGGTCAGCTTTGACCTGAATGAAGGCACCTGGATGAACCTGGATGTCAGTCCGGACGGCAGGACCATTGTATTCGACCTGCTAGGCGACATTTACAGCATGCCGGCAGCAGGGGGTACCGCCACTGCACTCCGCAGCGGCCTCGCATGGGAAGTTCAGCCCAGGTTCAGCCCCGACGGCAGGAAAATACTTTTCACCAGCGATGCAGGTGGCGGCGACAATATCTGGGTCATGAATGCGGACGGCAGTGGAGCCCGCCAGGTGACCCAGGAGGACTTCACACTACTCAACAACGCAGTGTGGACGCCGGACGGCCAGTACTTCATAGCCCGCAAGCACTTCACGAGCGAACGGTCGCTGGGTGCAGGTGAAATGTGGCAGTACCACATCAGCGGCGGCAAAGGCGTACAGCTGACCAAGCGTAAGAACGATCAGCAGGATGTCAACGAGCCTTGTGTATCACCCGACGGCAGGTACGTATATTTCAGTGAAGACATGTACCCGGGAGGATTCTTCCAGTACAACAAGGATCCCAACAGCCAGATTTTCGTCATACGCCGCTACGATCTCCAGGAAGGCAAACTCACCAACCTGGTAGCCGGTCCGGGCGGCGCCTGCAGACCACAGGTCTCACGCGACGGCAAACTTCTGGCCTATGTGCGCCGAATACGGACCAAATCGGCGCTCTGCATCCATGACCTCACCACCGGCGAAGAACGCATCCTCTATACCGACCTCTCCAAAGATCAGCAGGAGGCCTGGACAGTCTTTGGCGCATACCCGGGTTTCAGCTGGACGCCGGATGACAAGCACATTGTGATCTGGGCCCAGGGCAGGATCCGGCAGGTGGCCGTCAGCGACGGCAAGGCGAAACAGATCCCTTTCACCCTGCAGGCCAAACACAGGCTGCAGGAGACTGTGCGATTCGAGAACAAGGTGTACACAGACAGCTTCGATGTACGCGTGATCCGGCAGTCACGTACGTCGCCCGACGGCAAATGGCTTGTTTTCAACGCGGCAGGCTATCTCTGGAAAAAGGCCCTGCCCGACGGCAACCCTCAAAGACTCACCGGCAATGAAGACATTGAATTTGAGCCGGCGTTCTCACCGGATGGACGTTCGGTCATATATGTCACCTGGAACGATGAGGCCAGCGGGAGCATCCGCGTACTCGACCTGGCCAGCGGGCAAAGCAAGGCGCTGACTACCGAAAAAGGCATCTACCGCACGCCGTCCTATGCCCAGGACGGTCGCTCGATCGTCTATCGCAAGGAGGCCGGTAACGGCCACCAGGGGTACCTGCATGGCAAGCTCGCAGGCATCTACCGTATGTCGGCTGACGGGCGCGACCCCGTACTCGTGACCGAAGACGGCGAAAACCCGGTTTTCAGCGCGGACGGATCCAGGATATACTACCAGACCGGCGGGTACCTCTTCGGGGCACTCAACAAATCGCTCAAAAGTGTAAAGACCGATGGAACCGATACCCGTACGGTATTTACTTCCAAGTACGCCAACCAATACTCGCTGAGCCCGGACAACCGGTGGATCGCTTTCTCCGAACTCTACAAAGTATACATCGCACCTCTGTCGCTGACGGGGCAGCCTGCGGACCTGAGCGGTGGCAGCAAATCCTACCCCGTGGCACAGGTGGCACGCGATGCCGGGATCGGGTTGCACTGGTCCGCTGACAGCAAACAGCTCCACTGGACGCTGGGTGACAGCTATTATACCGAGTCGATCAGCGATCGTTTCAGTTTCGTAGAAGGAGCGGCGGACACCTTGCCTCCGATCGACACGATCGGCATCCGGATCGGGCTCCGCCTGCCATCAGACAAACCTGCCGGAGTCATTGCCTTCAGGAATGCGCGTATCGTAACCATGGAAGGCAATGAAGTCATCGAAAAAGGGACACTGGTAGTCGAAGGCAACCGGATCAAGGCAGTCGGGCCAGCCGGTAAAGTCACTATCCCGGCCGGAGCCAAAGTATATGACCTCAAGGGAAAGACAATCATGCCCGGTATGGTGGATGTACATGCACATGTGGGAGACTTCAGGTACGGGTTGAGCCCGCAGAAAAGCTGGTACTACTATGCTAACCTGGCCTATGGGGTGACTACCTCCCATGATCCGTCTTCCAACTCGGAAATGGTCTTCTCACACAGCGAAATGATCCGGACGGGCCAGATGACAGGGCCGCGCCTGTACTCTACAGGTACGATACTCTACGGCGCCGAAGGCGATTTCAAGGCAGTCATCAACAGCCTTGACGATGCACAGTCGGCACTGCGCAGGACAAAAGCATACGGTGCATTCTCCGTGAAGAGCTATAATCAGCCGCGCCGCAACCAGCGCCAACAGGTCATAGAAGCAGCCCGGCAGCAAGGTATCGTGGTCGTGCCGGAAGGTGGCTCCTTCTTCTACCACAACCTGAGCATGGTCGCCGACGGCCATACGGGTATTGAGCACAATATCCCCGTAGCGCCCCTGTATGACGATGTGTTCAAGTTCTGGTCCGCTACGAAGAGCCACAATACACCCACGCTCATCGTCAACTATGGCAGCGTCAACGGTGAAAACTACTGGTACCAGCACACGAATGTCTGGGAGAAAGAACGCCTGCTCAGGTTCACACCGAGAGCTATCATCGACAGCAGATCCCGTCACCGGACCATGATACCGGAAGAGGAGTACATCAACGGCCATTTCCTCACCGCTCAATCCTGCAAAAAGCTCCAGGATAACGGTGTACGGATCAACCTGGGCTCCCATGGACAGCTTCAGGGCCTGGGTGCACACTGGGAACTGTGGATGTTTACCCAGGGAGGTATGACCAACCACGAAGCGCTCAGGGCAGCGACGCTCAACGGCGCTATCTACCTGGGTATGGACAAAGAGATCGGATCACTCAAAGCTGGCAAACTCGCGGACCTGATCGTGATCGACGGCAATCCGCTGAAAGATATCTACAGCAGCGAACGCGTGGTCTACACGATGGTGAACGGCCGTCTCTACGACGCAGAGCATATGAACGAGATAGGAAACAGGCCACGGCCGCGCAGCAAGTTCTACTTCGAGCAATCCGGCAGTGGCAATGCCTGGCCGATGATCAGTGGTATCCACGGTTATATCCAGCAGATGTGCCTGTGCCGGCAGTAGGGCCTGGATCCTGCCAAAGAGACAACACTTACCGGAAACAGAAAGGGCCTGCAAATGCAGGCCCTTTCATCATATATCAAATCTCATGTACAAACCAAATGCAAATCTCTAGACCGCAAAAGACTCACCGCAGCCACAGGTACGGGCGGCGTTGGGGTTGTTGAAGTAAAAACCCTTGCCATCCAGTCCTCCTGAAAACTCAAGCGTGGTGTTGCAGAGGTACAGAAAACTCCTCAGATCGGTCACGATCCGCACGCCATTGTCATCGAAGACCTGGTCATTGGGTCTCTCCTGGTTGTCAAAATCCATCTTGTAGGACAGGCCGGAACAACCACCGCTGACTACGCTCACACGTATAAAGTGGCCCTCCGGGATCTCTCCCGACTGACGGATCTCGCTGATCTTTTCCTTTGCGCTTTCTGCCACAAACAGCATAATCGCCTCCTTTTATATGGTTTACGCTTTTGCAGTCGCGGTATCGGCTGCCACCGGCTGCGTATTCTTATCCTGGTAGTCCTTGATGGCGGCCTTGATAGCATCCTCCGCCAGCACCGAACAGTGGATCTTGACGGGAGGCAGCGCCAGCTCTTCTACGATATCCATATTATCGATACTGAGCGCCTCTTCGATATGTTTGCCCTTGAGCCATTCGGTAGCCAGTGATGAGGAAGCGATAGCCGATCCACATCCGAAGGTTTTGAACTTCGCATCACGGATCACACCCGTCTCATCGTCTACTTCTATCTGGAGACGCATCACGTCCCCGCATTCGGGAGCTCCTACCAGTCCCGTGCCTACGTTCTTCCGATTCTTATCCATCGTACCCACATTGCGCGGGTTCTGGAAGTGATCTAGAACTTTTTCACTATATGCCATTGCCTCTGTTTTTAAAGAAAACCGTAAATCTATATTAGCCCGGTCAGTGCTCGCTCCATTGCACGGAGTTGAGATCTACTCCATCCTTGTACATCTCCCATATGGGGCTCAGCTCCCTCATATGGTTGACGCCCTCCGAGACGGACCGTATAGCATCTTCTACATCTTCTTCCGAAGTAAACCTGCCCAGGCTGAACCGCAGCGAACTGTGTGCCAGATCGTCGCCGAGCCCGAGCGCTACCAGCACATACGACGGCTCCAGGGAAGCCGAGGTACAGGCTGAACCCGATGAAAGCGCTATATGCTGGTTGAAGGTCATCATCAGTCCCTCCCCTTCTACGTGTTTGAAGGACAGGTTGGTGACATGCGGCATCCGGTGTTCGCGGTTACCGTTGATATAGACCTCCTCCAGGCTGGCCATCAGGGCTACCTCGAGCCTGTCACGCAGAGCGGAGAGCCGCTCGGCATCCTGTGCCATTTCCAGCCGGGCGATTTCAGCCGCCTTGCCGAAGCCCACGATACCCGGTACGTTGAGCGTACCGCTGCGCATACCGCGCTCGTGTCCTCCTCCGTCCATCTGAGCCGTCACTTTTACACGCGGGTTCTTGCGGCTGACATACAGCGCGCCCACGCCTTTGGGCCCATACATCTTGTGTGCGGAAAAGGCCATCAGGTGTACACCGGCTTCACGCGGATTCACCGGGATCTTGCCTACGGCCTGGGTGGCGTCGCTCATAAAGAGTACACCGTGCCTTTTGCAGATCTCACCGATCTTCTGCATCGGCTGGATCACACCGGTCTCGTTATTGGCCCACATAACCGATACGAGGATCGTGTTGGGACGGATAGCCGCTTCCAGTTCTTCCAGATTGACCAGACCCTCGCGATCCACCTCAAGATAGGTTATCTCAGCCCCCTTTCTTTCCAGGTGATTGCAGGTATCCAGCACAGCTTTGTGCTCTGTAGTCACTGTGATGATGTGATTGCCTTTGGAGGCATACATTTCAAAGACGCCCTTGATCGCGAGGTTATCGCTCTCCGTAGCGCCTGAAGTGAAGATGATCTCCTTGGGATCCGCATGGATCAGTGTCGCTATCTGCTCACGCGCCAGGTCCACGGCAGATTCGGCTTCCCAGCCGAACGGGTGGTTCCGGCTCGCGGCATTGCCGGGGTGTTCATAAAAATAGGGCAACATAGTCTCCACTACACGGGGATCCGCAGGAGTGGTTGCATTGTTGTCCAGATATATCAATCGCTTGCGCATTGTGCCAGATATTATTTAGATTAAATCTAACCGAACTGCAAATATAACCAATCTGTGACACAAAAAGTTTTCCCTGCACGATTCAATTGAGTGGCTGGGCGACGAAGCCTTCGACCGGATGGCAGAGTTTTCTATTTTTGCAGGAACCAAGAATCTCGGCAGTATGGATACGGCAAATGAGGAAGAACTCAGCCTGGCGGAGTTCTCTTCAACCGACAAAAGCACCTGGATCCACCGGATCGAAAAAGAACTCAGGACACAGCAATGGCCGGACCTCAGCTGGCAGGTCGCGCCTGACCTCTCCGTAGATGCCGCCTACCATCCGGAAGACCCCATAGCCGGTGGAGTAGTGTCGCCTGCCGGACGCTACGGTCAGCCCTGGTTGATCGGGGAGAGTTTTGACCAGGCTGATATGACCGGCGGACAGGAGCTCCTGCAGGAGGCCTTGCGCCTGGGCCTTGAATCGCCTGCCATACTGGCCGCATCCGACCTGCTGGCAGCCGACTGGCTCGGTTCCGTGTACACAGATATGGCCAGCGTATTCTGGTATAGCGGGCCCGGAGATTCACCGGCTACAGTGGCCTCGGTCATGCGCGCACAGAGTACCGGGGCGGGACCGGTAAAAGGCGGCTACTTCGCACCGACTATCGTGGACAGCGACGTTGTCGGGCAGTATACTGCCTGGTTGGGCGCTTTCGGCACAGGATTTGCCGGGGACTTCAGGCTGCTGTGCATCGACGAGACCCTGACCCGCGACCCGGAAGACCCGGTATCGGACATAGCTGCTACAGCCCTGACGATGATACGCCTGCTGGATGTATTTCACAGGTCAGGCAACCTGGACCGGAGCATCGCCGACCGTATACTGATCCGTATCCATACAGGAGATCACCTGTTGGCCGAGATCGCCCGGCTGAGGGCGCTGAGGCTTGTCGTCGCCAACATATTACAAGCTTATGGCCTGGATCCATCCGGCGCCGTATTTATCGATGCCGGGATCGCTCCTGCCGCATACGGTCCTGACGCCAACTACAACCGGATCAAGGGCGGACTCTGCGGATGGGCTATGGCGGCAGGCGGCGCTGACCGCATCACGATCAGGCCGGGACAAGCTGCACCACCTGCCGAAGAACAGGGCTTCAACCGCAGGGTCGCACGCAATGTGCATCACCTGCTCCGCGAAGAAGGTTTCATGGACCAGGTGACCGATCCGGCCGCAGGCAGCTACTACCTCGAACAGTTTACGGAAAAGATAGGAACGGCTGCCTGGCAAAGGATGCAAACAGCGCTCAGTGACCCCGGCGACACAGATACTGCACCCGCCAGGACTGGCAGCTTACCGGACCTGCAAAGCTTTTGACGCATGGGCAAGACCAGGGAGACCATATGGGATGTAGATGCCCTCTTCGAAGGCATCCGTTCCGGGGATCGCCCGGCGCTGAGCCGGGGTATCACCCTGGTAGAAAGCCAACTGCCCGGTCACAGACCTCTGGCGGACCGCCTGATCGGTCTCTGCCTGCCATATAGCGGCCAGGCGCGGCGTATAGGTATCAGCGGCGCACCCGGAGCGGGAAAATCGACCTTCATTGAATCTGCGGGTATGTTGCTGGTCGCAGCAGGCCACAAGCTCGCCGTGCTGGCCATAGACCCGAGCAGCCAGGTCAGCCGGGGCAGTATATTGGGAGACAAGACCCGCATGGAAAGACTTTCCAGGGAAACCGCTGCATTCATCCGGCCCACCGCAGCAGGCGAAAGCCTGGGCGGAGTAGCACGCGCTACCCGGGAGTCCATGATCCTCTGCGAAGCTGCGGGATTCGACCACATACTCATCGAGACCGTAGGCGTAGGACAGAGCGAGACCACGGTACGCCAGCTGGTAGATTGTTTTGTACTGGTGCTGATCCCGGGAGCGGGTGACGACCTTCAGGGCATCAAGAAAGGTATCGTGGAGATGGCGGATATCATAGTGGTCAATAAGGCGGATGGCGACAACCTCCAGAAGGCCAGGGAAGCTGCCGGCTACTACCGGTCAGCCCTGCATCTCCTGCGTGCCAGATCAGAAAACTGGCAGGTCCCCGTACTGACCTGCTCTTCGCTTGAGGACGATTCGGTATCTGGCGTCCTGTCTGCCTGGACCGACTTTTTCGGCAACCAGGACAATCACCTGTTGCAAAGGCGGAAAGACCAGGCAGTATACTGGCTCCACCACAGCGTAAACGAAAAGCTGACGAATTTTCTCAAAAACCAACCCGGCAGTGCAGAAGCCATGCAACGCTATGAGCAGCTTGTAGCGGCCGGTGACCTCAGTGCCTTTGAAGCGGCCGATGCCGTATTCAGCCTCTTTTTGAAGAACATAAGTGTGCAAGCGTAACGAATGACTGAACTGATGAGCAGGCTTGTATTGGCAAGCTGCCTCCTGATATTGTATTGCCAACCGAATGCCCAGCAACTGCCTGATCTGCTCCTGCCTGTACAGAGGGATATCAAACTGTCCGGGAGTTTCGGTGAGTTGAGATCCAATCATTTCCATGCCGGGATCGACATCCGGTCCTCACGCGGTATCAGCGGAGACCCGATCTATGCGGTAGATGAGGGGTATATATCCCGCATCATGATACATCCTACCGGATATGGCAACGCCCTGATGGTCACCCATCCGGGCGGGTATACAACGGTGTACGCACACCTGGACGCCTTCGAGCCATCTATTACAGCCCGCATACGTGAGTACCAGCACCGGTTTTGCTCTGCAAACGTGGATTTTGACCTGGAGCCGTCGGATATTCCTGTCGTACGGGACCAGCTCATCGGCTATATGGGCAATACGGGGTACTCTTTCGGGCCGCACCTGCATTTCGAAGTACGCCGTGATCATTCCGGCATGCTGGTCAACCCGCTGCTACTCAGCCGATACAATACCTTCCAAGACAATATACCGCCTGTGATCTACGGTATACGTCTCTACGGGCTGGACGAGGAGCAACAGCCTGTCCAGCAACGCAATATCGCCGCCCGCAAAAAGGCCGGTATATTCACTATACCGGGCGACACCGTCCGGGTACCGGCGCACCAGGCCGCGCTTGCCGTCAACACCATCGACTTCATGAATGGCTCAGGCAACCGCAACGGCATCTACAGGCTTGAACTCTATGTAGATGATTCACTGTACTTTCACTACCAGATGGATAGCTTCGCTCGGGCGGATACGCGCTATCTCAATGCTCATACAGACTACCAGGAGTACTTTCTCCACGGACGCTATTATCATCGCCTGCACCGCCTGCCAGGAAATTTTGCCGGTCTCTATCCCTTCCATCGCAATGACGGATTCATCCCGCTCGATTCCGGGCAGCCGCGCAACATACGCATTCTGTCCTCAGACTATCATGGCAATTTTTCACTGCTTTCTTTCGTACTGCTGGCTGCGGAAAACAAACGCAGCTTCCGGCTACCGGATCACCAGTACAGGATCAGGTGCCTGGAAGAAACACTCGTCAGCGACGACTCCTGCAGGATACATTTCCCGGCAGGGACATTCTACGAAGACCTGTATCTCCGATACAGGCTCAAGTCGGACAGTCCTGCCGCCAGGGTGTCCGCTACATTGTCGCTGTTGAACGCACACGTCCCCATACACAAGTACTTCCGCATCGGCTTTGTCCCCAGGGATATCCCCGAACACCTGAAACACAAGACTTTCGTGGCCGGTATCGAAGGCAACCGCTATGTCAACTACGGCGGCGCGTGGGAAGGCGATATCCTGTACGCGGAGGTCCGGCACTTCGGATCCTTCTGCCTGCAGATAGACACCCTGGCTCCCGTCATCCGGCCGCAACGCTACCAGGAACAGGCCGAACGGATGAAAGATTTCCTTTTTTATGTATTCGACAATGTCAACGCAAGCCGAGAAGTCCCCAAATGGCGCGTAGATGTCTATATCAACGACGAATGGCGGCTGACAGACTACTCGCCCGCCTCCGGCAACCTCCGCATACCGCTGGGCGATATAGGTACAGGTGTGCACGCACTCCGCATCGAGGCTGAGGATAGCCAGGGCAACATGAGCATCTGGACCAGCCAGTTCAACCGTTAGCGGCTGCCCGCAAGGATTTTCTTATGTGACACTGCCTGTGAAGAACCGAGGCTCAGCAGGTACAGCTGACGCGGCCCCTGTATATCTACGCGGATCTGTCCTCCTGCAGGCAGGACTCCGGCAGACACCATTCTTCCGTCAGGCGTATGCATAGTGTAGGTGACCTGCTCGTCCAACCGGGACCTCACCCATATATAAGCATCTGCCGGGTTGGGGAATACATCTACCGAACTATCCAGGATCGTTCTCCCGGAAGCATTGGTTTCAAACTCGACGAAAACACTGTCGGATACCAGCCGACAGCCTTCTTCGTGGATCACCACCACCCAGTGGTACCCCTCTGTATCCGGTACCAGTGTGTCACTTTCCCGCCCGGCGATGAGTCCATCCTCATTGTACCATTCAAGTCTTACGGCGGCGTCCGGCAAAGTCGCATTGCTCAACTGTACTACCAGGGCCGTATCATACGCCAGTTCGGGTATAAAATCCGAACAAAGCTCTCCTACCCGGTAGACGATACCCTGTCCCCTCGCAGCAGCATAGAGTTCTCCGTGGATATCCTCACCGAAAGTAGCAAACTGGCCTGCAGCGAATCGCTTGTTCTCGCCGCCAACCCACTCATCTTCTTCACGATGGACGGTAAAAAAGCGGCCTGATACAAAGTCCGCGCAGATATAGTGTCCCTGCAACAGGGGGTATTCACTCCCCCTGTAGACATATCCTCCGGTGATCGAACGATCGCCGGATTCCTGCGTATACTCAAATACGGGAAACGTATACCTGCTCTCCGGGCCGCAGCCTGTCAGATTATAAGGTTCGCTGCCTTCATAGCATCTCCACCCGTAGTTTTCACCGCCCGGGCTGTCCGCAGGGGAAAAATTGACTTCTTCGATCGCATTCTGGCCTACATCTGCTATCCAGATATCACCGGTAGCAGCATCGAAGCTGAAGCGCCATGCATTGCGGAGTCCCATCGACCAGATCTCCGGCAAAGTGTCCTGGTTGTCCACGAATGGATTATTTGCCGGGATGCCATAAGGAGCCTCTCCATCCACATCTATCCGCAGCATCTTGCCGAGCAGGTTCCCTGGATTCTGGCTGTTGTTCTGCGGGTCGCCGCCCGAACCACCATCGCCCATACTGATATAGAGATACCCGTCGGGGCCAAATTTTATGTCGCCGCCATTGTGGTTGGAAAACGGCTGCCCTATCTCGAGCAATATCTGCTCCGAAAGCGAGTCGGCACTGTCTGCATCTTCATCTTTTACCTTGAAACGCGATACGACCGTATCTCCATTGCGGTCGGTATAGTTTACATAAAAGTACCCGTTGGAGGCATAGTCCGGGTGAAAAGCCAGGCCCAGCAGTCCACGTTCCCCACCGCTGGTAAGCCTGTCGGTGATGTTCAGAAAATGACCCGGCACGACCTGCCGGTCAGGGCTTATGATCCTGATAAGGCCGCTTTGCAGGATCACGAACAATCGTTCGTCGCCTGCGTGTGCGATGCCGATCACACCCGACAGACCCGATGTGACAGGCTCAAGCTTGAGTATAGGTTGTGCCGCGAGGGGCGAAGCCATCAGCAGATAAAAGAAAAGAGTATAGATCTTATTCATGACGCAGTTTTTTAGGAGGTTGAATACTTAAGTATACAAGAGCAAACGCAGATACGTTTGGAAAAGATGAATAACTGCCGGTATTTTTTGCAGGCTTGCGACAGAAGAGGCTGACCGCCGCGATCGCGATGACTCCGCGAAAAGGAATACATAAAGGCTGTAAAAAATAAGCGGAACATCTCTTTTAGATGTTCCGCCCAACCTTAAAATGCAGCACAATTTGATATGCATGGCTAAACTACGCCATACAGCCACTATAGCTGCAAGCACTTTTCCGGGCTGCTGTTTTCTTGATTAAAAGCGGCTTTTCCGTGAGCGAAACGGTATGGCGGCATGCCAATGGCCGGGCCTAGAATCTTGCCCTGACTCCCGCCCACTCGACCGGCAAGCTGCCGGGCAAAGGCCTGGTATTGTGCATAACCAGGGCTGCCGGATTGAAACTCCACTCATACCCGATACGGCCATTATCTTTCCTGCCGGACCATTTGCCCTTCATCATCCAAAGATACGAGCCTATGAATCCGACTGCCGAGCCGAGGGCTGTCGTGTAGAGAACCTGGGTTTCATCCGACAGGAAAGCTGCCGAGCCAAAACCGAGTAAAGCCCCGACATATGTACCGGCAAATACAAGTCCCCCGTCGGCCTTCGAAAAACCGGTATGCTTCGTCAGGACGTACCCGGTAGCCAGACCGATCAATGACATGCCTGCTACTGCACTGACCGAAGTTTTTTCATCGCCCAGGGAGCCCAGAGCTGTGATCCCCCACAAGGCGCCCATGCTGCCGGCCGCGTTGATCACCCGGATATCTCCCATACTACGTGGCAACACCCTGTCCAGCCAGAGCGTGAGGGCGATCCCTCCCCCGGCTCCTGCCAGGCAACCGATCGTCGTGCCGACCAGCGGATCCCCGGAGCTTAAAGAAGCCCCGTATCCCAACAGGGCTCCGATGCCGGATCCCCAGAAGTTGCCTGTATTCCAGGCCATCGACCGCACGTAGGTCGACTGGTATTTCTGCGCCAGCGCAAAGGAAAGCCAGCCCTCCACAGTACTGGTGAAGAATATGAACTGGCCGTAGGTCCTTGCATTGGATTCGAAATGGTTGCTGTCGTCAAATACACCTGCCAGTAAAGCCCCGTGACCCATCCCCATCAGTGACCCGAAGGTATATACATTGGCCGCCGAAGGCAGGACTTTCCTGCCGTTAGTCAGCACCAGGGAAGAGCCGAAGACCACGGCCGGGTATATGAACGGCAGCGCCCGGCTAAAACCGGTCGACTCGTAATACCGGCCATAGCCTGTATTCACCTGGCGGTAAAACAGGCTGCGCAGGCCAAAAGACTGGGGCAGCGCCATGAGGGTCGCTCCCAGTATGAGATGTGTGCGCCCGGCTTTGTACTCCTGGCCTGTTTCTACAGGAGCTGCCAACTCTTTACGTACCGATTCCAGCCTGCCCTGCAGCCAGGCCAGTTTCACCCGATCCAGTATCCGGCGGCTGCGAAGCTCACGGCCTTCCTCCCGGTAATAGGTCTCCAGCACATACTCGTCCTCGGAGATCCGGTAAAGCAATGCCCTCTCAAAGTCGTTCACATCCGGGAAAAGATCCAGCGTTTCATTCATACGTGCCGTGATCTCAGGTACCCCCTCTACAAAAGGTATCCGCATCTCCTGTGCATCCAGAACGGATACTGCGACCATCAACAGGAAGGTAATGTACCAGGCCTTAAGGCGCCACATTGTGTGCGAGATCATAGCAATATCATTAGCGTGAAAAAAGACAGGATACGGGTACCGCGGTCCCCCTTTCTCCTCAGAAAGCGATCCTGTACTCCAGCCCGATCATGAAAGAACGCGTCAACCCGTCAGGCCGTACTTTCCGGTTCACCAACGGAGCACCTGCACTCAGCTCCAGCGATCCTGCGGCCGGGAAGTCATAACTAAGGAAAAAGTTGCCGTTGACAGTCAACCCGGATGACCCTTCGATACTGCGTGTTTCGCCTACTCTGCTGGTATAACTGTCTTCGCCCAGGTGGTAGATCGGAAGCACACCAGGCGTCAGTGTGAGACGGTCTGTGATCGCCAGCGGATAGGCCACCCGGAGCAGCAGATCTCCACGCCGTTTGTACCCGTTGGTAGATTGGAATTCGGACAGTTTTTCATCCGTCGGGTAGACGGTACTCAGAAAGGTATTGCTGTTCTGTGCGACCGGCTGCTGCAGCACCAGTCCCAGGTGGAAGTTTTTGATGATATACCCGGCGGCCAGCAACAGGTCAGTGGTGCCGAGACTGGACTGGTAGTCCATCGGGAGAGGCCTACCGTTGGCCATGCGGTTGCCGTCGCTCAGCGGCACTTTCACTCCTGCCGAAAAGAAGGCATCGGCAAGTCCTTTGTAAGTGATCATGGCAAATATGTCGGAAAGCCCCGAGACCTGTGCCACACTACCGGACTGCGACATCCAGGTGAGCCTTAGATCCAGGTCAAGTGAAGTATCCAGGCGACGACCATAACCTATCTCGGCTGTACGGATACGGATATCGTGGTCCGCACTTCCAAAAGCGGACGCCACCCGCACCCTGTTAGGTTTCTGGTCCTTCTGCCATTCCCGGACCGTAGCAGGCCGCAGGGGTGCGACCGTACAAGCTCCTGCATCGCTGCAACCCTGCCCGGCAGAGCGGTATGCAGGAGTCAGCAGAAGGATCAACCCGGCAATTCTGTACAAATATTTCATCTCAAGCACATTAATAGGTTTGTTTCCAGATACTATTCGGACAGCTGCTAAAATAACAAAGAATCGCCAGCGACTGCTTCCAACTGCCGGCAAGCCTGACTACCGGTCCGTCTGAACGCGTACCGTCTCGCGAAACCCTGCGCCGTATACTTTCAAGAGGTAAATACCCCCGGGCAAGCCTTCAGGCAGGAGTACAGTGGCCGAACGCTGGCCGCCGGGATAGACAGCACTAAGTGTTCTGCCCATCAGGTCCAGCAAGTGTACCTCATCGATATCCCTGTCAGAGCTGATATGCACCTGGCCTGAGGCCGGATTGGGGAAGACAGTGATCCCGCTGCTGTTCACCCCGGAACGATCTATGGACGAAGTACCCGTACAAGAAGGCTTGTCCGGCTCTTCTTCCAGGCTGTATCCGACGGTAAACTCATACTGGTAGTAACTGCCGAAATCCCGCGGCAGGGTGATGAACGGCACAAAACCGGAGCCCAGCCTGCGCTGAAACTCCACGATCCCGTTGCCCTGACCCGTTGGCCAGTCGGAAAGTCCCAATCCCCCGGCGTCACGGATCTCGAACCTGTAACAGCCGGGAGCCAGCTGCAGAGTATCCCTGTATGCGCCGAACGCCGTCGCCGGGCGACGGTGGATCAATGTATCGCCCTGGTCCGTGCTCAGGCTGTAGACGAAGTCCGCCGGGCGGCTGTTGGCCCTCATTTCCAGCACAAACTGATCGCGTACGACGGGTGGCAGCACAAAGCCTACTTCACGGCGATCATTGGCAGGATCTTCGTCCGTCACTCCGTTGACCGATACGATCTCTGCAAAAAAGCGCGGCCCGGCAGGATCGACTCCCTGCCAGGGCAGCAAAGGCAGGGATATATCGGCAGAGAGGCCGGCGGGCAGATTCCCCTCCCAGGTGTAAGTACAGGAAGAGCCCCCGGCTACGCCGTAGTGTATCACTACTTCACGGATGAGGTCTGTCGCTTCATTCCTGATGCGGATACGCGGCTGACCGCAGATGGGATTGAACCGCTTGTAGGTCTCTTCTTCATTGGGAGCGAGCACAGCCTCCACCGCTGCATCCAAGCGCCGCTGATACGGCCCGTAGTAGATGATCTGGGCAGCCATATAGTATGATGGAGCTTGTGGGCCGGACCATGTATAAGCTTCCAGGTCAAGGTCATAGGTCTGCAGAGCGCCCGGGCGCAATACATCATCCAGGCCCAGGTGATGGACAGGCACCATTTCTCCGGGGCACCAGTTGGCCCGGTTATATACCCAGGTGCCTCCCTGGGGAAATGTAGCGTTCATACCACAATCATCTTTCCATATAACGCCGGATGCCGCAGTTGCACCGTCTACCCGCCAGGTATAGGATCGGGGACAGAATTCGGCACATACGACATCGTTGTCAAATCCGTGGCCGGTCGGCACAAAACGGATCGCCGCAGTCTCCGCACCTGCGGGAGTCAGCCTGGTGACCGGTGGGGTTAGTATATCATTGAATTCCGCGGCAGTATGGTATGTCTGTCCCCAGTAGAAAAGCTGGCTGGCCCCGACAACCTGGCGCAGCGGCCTGCCCTCTATGAAGAGGAAATCAAGCGTGATCGAAAACCCGCTCGACCAGCCGTCGTAAAAGGCACGCACCGTCGTCTGTTGCTCAAGCAACGGCAGAAGATCCGTGATATCCAGTTCGAATGTACGTGTCCAGTTGTTGTCGTACCCGTTGCTGCCTGTGCGCATATATCCGCCGTAGGGCGTGATCAGCCGCCCCAGGTGTATCCACACATCTTCACGTGTCACTTCCCAGATGGTATCCTGCACGCCTCCTTCCAGGGTATCGATACGCAGGATACTGCTGTCTACAGGCAGATTAGGTTTCAGAAAGTCCAGTTGTACCGTATAGTCCCAGTCCGAGCATCCTCCCGTGGCACAACCCAGGGTTGCGACCAGCACCACTTTTTTGTAGGACCGGTCCGGATCAGGCAGTTCGACCTCCTCATCATAGGGACCGTGCCAGGTCATATCCACGCGGTCGTGGGAGCGGACACGAAGTGTATCTCCTGCAAGAAGAACGGAGGTATGAAAAAATAATGACAGCAGGATCACCAGGATGCCGCTAACAAGAAATCGGGTAGATATATGCATGAAAAATCAATTATCCGGTATGACGACAGAAAACCGCGATGCAGCAATCCATCGGATCCTGCACTTAACCGGAAGGTGAAAGACGACATTAAAAGTAAACAAGAATTCCTTTCCCCGGAAGGCAGAAGCCATCAATAGTCATCTGCCTCTCAGGGCAACGTCACCAGCACCGGCTTTCTCTTCAGGGAGACTTCCTTTTCTATATATACCGGGGGCGCTCCACGTCTTCTTATGTCCGCCTTGATGCGGTAATCACAGAAAGGGACCAGTGCGACGGCAGGCAGGACGTGCAGCACTGGCGTAATCCAGCCGGTATTGAAGTTGTGCCGGTCCACAGGGATCTCGTATATCCCGTCTTCTGTCCGGATCAACCTGGTGATCCGGATCCTCAGCGAATCACCTGCGGGAGGCCCTTCTTCCCATGCCAGCAAGAGCATGGGTTTCACCTGTTCGAGGACAAATTCATGCGATTGTTCCTTTCCGAATTCCGGCGCCAGCCAACTGCTGCCGCATAGGTCTTCTCCCCTCAACTCTACGAAAACCGCTTTCCTGCTTGAGTAAGCGAGCCTGAATCGTCCGTCAGCACCTACCCATGTCGAATCCACCTGCCGGAATGCCCCGTACTGCCACTGATGCATACGTATGATGTCGGGTGGCTGTGCATGGGAGCATTTCCCGGTCACCGTGCCATGCACTATAGTGAGATTGGTAGTCGGGTAGCGGCCATCACACTGGAATCCGCATACCAGGCAAGCCGCTGCCAATACAAGCCACTTGAAATTTCTCAACGTGTCCATCTGATCCATATTGAAAATCTTGCCGCCATGTAATTCCCCCTCGCGTAAAAATCCTCCCGGAATGAAGGTATGCCTTGTAACCACATGGCGTTGATGTCATCACTCCACTCCGGCACAGTAGCCCCGCCCGGTGTATCCGCGCAAGGCGCATGGAACCGGTAGTTTTCCCGGCGCCGGGTGAGCAGATTCAGTTGGATACTCCCGTTCAGGATGACAGAAAACGCCCCGAGATGCATGACCTCCCAGGAAAGGTCTATACCGCCTGCATATTTATTGACCATTTCACTGAAATCATTTTGTAGCACCTCTTCGCAGCGGCAGTACCCGGGAAACAGGCTATCAGGTTCAGGGGATGCAAACCGGGCGCATACCGTCTGCCGGTTGGCATAGCCGTACCGCCCGTACTGGACAAACAACCCGGGATATACCGGACCGGCCAGGAGACGCATACCCAGCGTCAGCTCAGCGCCACCCCTGAGCGCCTGCCTGTATGTCCTCAGATCGTCCGCGCCGCCGCCCTGTACAAAAGGTGTAAACAGGGCATACTTGGCGCCGATGTGATACTCAAATATCTTCTCCCTGCCAAACGCCAGCCGCAGTTCCGGCCCTGCGTGCCCTGAAACCCAGCTCAGCATATTCGTCTCAAGGGCATAAAAACGGCGACCTGTATCCTGGGCTGTCACAGGCATGTCGCAGAACAGGCAGCCAAGCAGGAGTACGGTAAAGAGTTTTTTCATAAGCGACCTTTCTGTCGACCTAGACGGATATCCCGGTTGCGGGCATCTGCTAATCAAGGCTGTTTGTATACTATTCCTTCTTTCATGACGAAACTGACCCGGGACATCAGGCTGATATCTTTAAGCGGGTCGCCGGGTACGGCGATGATATCCGCCAGCTTGCCCGCTTCGATCGTACCTGTACGGTCGATGATGCGCAGCAGTGTGGCCGCATGCAGTGTGGCTGCACGGATGGCTTCCATCGGCGGAATGCCTGCCTCCGTCATATACTCAAACTCCCGGCCATTGCGCCCGTGTGCAAATACACCTGCATCCGTACCGAAGGCGATCTTCACGCCTGCCCGGTAAGCTTTGCCGAAAGTAGCCTGTATCACCGGTCCTACAGCAAGTGCCTTGGGAACCACCACTTTGGGGTAGTAGCCCATGATACGAGCAGAGTCCGCCACAGAACGGCCTGCTGTGATGGTCGGCACGAGATAAGTGCCTTTCTCTTTCATCAGGGCGATGCCTTCATCATCCATATAGCTGCCATGCTCGATCGAATGCACCCCGGCGCGGATGGCCCGCTTGATCCCTTCTGTCCCGTGTGCATGTGCCGCTACCGTCATACCATAGTCTTCGGCAGTTGTCACGATAGCGCGCAACTCCTCGTCTGTAAACTGGGGATTGGAACCATTTTTCGCCAGGCTGAGTACCCCGCCGGTAGCTGTGACCTTGATCAGGTCTGCACCATCCTTATATCGCTGCCTGACAGCCTGCCGGCCTTCTTCAGGTCCGTTGATCACTCCTTCAAACGGACCCGGATCTCCCATGAGGTCACGCCGGTAGCCATTGGTCGGGTCTGCATGCCCGCCGGTAGTGGCGATGGACTTGCCGCTGGTCAGTATCCGCGGCCCCCGGATCTTCCCGGCCTCAACTGCATTGCGCAGGGATATATTCACACCACTGCCGCCTAGATCACGGACGGTAGTGAAGCCGCTCATCAGCGTGATCTCCGCGAATCCGACCGACTGAAAGGCATAGTCTGCCGGGTTGAGCACAAACCTGTCCATATAGGCGTCCTTGCGTGTCTCTGTCTCGATATGGACATGACAGTCGATCAAGCCCGGCATGACCGTATGGCTGCGCAGATCCAGTACCCGGTCTCCCGACGATGGTTTCGTATAGCCGGACTGTATAGCTGCTATCTGCTGCCCCTCAATCACCAGGGTACGTTCTCTGAGAGGCGTGTCCGCGCGTCCGTCGATCAGTGTGCCGCAGTGGATCAGTATACGCTGTGCAGGCAAGGATGACAGGCAGGCAAGAAAGAGCAGCCCTGTATACAATAGTATCTGAATTTTCATTGGCCGGGTTTCATTGGGATTGTCAAGATACTGCATTCGACGCGGAGTTGTGTGCGATATCACCCGCACAGTATGCAAGTCGCGGGCGAAGGCCAACCTGCTGCTGGGTGGGTGCGTATCTCAATAGAGAGAAACACTTGTTCTGTCTATGCTTCGAAGCTTCAGTTTCTATATCACGTTCTTTCTTGCCGGCACATCCGTCATCGGTGCACAAGACCTCTACGTAGAAATACACATCGACGGGATCCCTTATGTATGCCCTGGCGGTACAGTGACATGTACAGCCTTCGTGCCTGACCAGCCCGATCAGGAAACCTTCCGGTTTGCCTGGAGCACCGGCGATACTACTGCAAAAGTCCTGCTGCCGGAACCCGGCCCATACAGCGTGACCGTCACAGATGATAAGGGGAATAGCGGGTCCAGTTCCTTTGAACTCCTGGGCGGAGAGTTTCCTCAGCCTGCGATCGATCTGACCGATACCCGTTTCTGTGCTGGCGACGAAGACGGTCTCATCCAACTCCTGTCCGCCAGGTACGAGGTCATACAGCTGGAGTTTATCCCCCCATTAGAGACGCTGCAGCACGGCGACAGCCTTGCCCTCCATATTGAATTACAACTCCGGGGTTCGGCATGTGCCGGAGAAATGATTATCGGAGGACTGCATTTCTACAATGAGATGCCCGTACCCGTGATCGACGGACCTGCAGAAGTGTACGCCCGGGAGCCGGTTATATACAGCGTGGCTGAAAAGTCACCCGATCACCGGTACAACTGGAGAATCGAGGGCGGCAGTATAGACTGGACAGCACATGGGCAAGTACAGGTAACCTGGTCCGATACAGAGTATGAACACAGCCTCTGTGTCTATAGCGAGTTGATCGGCCATAGCTGCCTGTCAGAAACGACCTGCATCGAGCCTGGCCTCATCTCCTCTGCAAAGGATATATCACACGGTGAGGTGGCCATCCCGCTTCCCAACCCGGCTTCTGACCGGCTTATCCTGCCAGGAATACCGGCAGGCACAAGCCTGTTGTTTGCTGATTGCCGGGGATATGTCGTATACAAGCGCGATTTTCACACAGATACGGACAGTGTAGAAGTAGATTGTTCCAGCTGGCCCGTCGGTGTATACCTCTACCGGGTCGGGCAGAGCTCCGGAAGCTCTGCCTGCGGAGTGATACTGGTACAACGATAGCCTCTGCGGGTCCATCATTAGGAAATATGGAGAAATACCCGTATCTTAATAAGATAGGCAGTACCGAACATTGACCAGGATTCCGGGGTCTCTATGGTCGTACTTCAGCTACCGTCACTACTACAACCTCGCCAGGCTCTCCCTGATCGCCTGTATACGCGCCAATGCATCGGCCTGTTTCCTGCGCTCGGTCTCGACGATCTCAGGCTTGGCGTTCTGCACAAATCGCTCATTTCCGAGTTTGGCGTCCACAGAGCGGAGAAAACCTTCTGTGTATTCCAGTTCGGCGACTAGCTTTTCGCGTTCCGCCGCCGCGTCGACCTGCTCTTCGAGCAGTACCGTGACTTCATCGGAACGGACCATAAAGGTCAGGCCATTGGCAGTTGTGTCCGGGTTGATCGTGATCTCCCCAAGATTGCCCAGCTTCACCAGGATCGGGTGCAGGTCTGCGTAGAGACCGGGACGCTGTGTGCGGATAGCGATATGAAGTATTTCCTTGGGCGAGATCTGTTTCTGGTTGCGTATGTTACGCACCTGCCCGATCAGCTCAAGGCCATGTTCCATATCGGTGATACGGTCCTGGTTGGCTTCTCCCGGCCGGGGATAGGACGCCAGGCAGATGCTCTGTTTATCTCTGTCGCCCAGATGCTGCCATAGCTCCTCCGTGATGAAGGGCATAAAAGGATGCAGCAGCTCCAGCAAAGCGCCAAACAGCGCCGTGGATTCGGCTAGTGTGGCACGGTCGACCGGCTGGCCGAAAGGCGGTTTGATCATCTCCAGGTACCAGGCGCAGTAATCGTTCCAGATGAGCTTGTAGAGCGTCATCAGTGCATCCGAAAGGCGGAACTGGTCAAACTGCTGGTGCAGTTCCGCCGTCACGACAGCCAGCCTGGACCTGAACCACTCACCGGCCAACCTGCTTTCATCAGGCTGGGGTATATGATCGGCTACTTCCCAGCCCTGGATCAGGCGGAACGCATTCCAGATCTTATTGCAGAAGTTGCGGCCCTGCTCCACTTGTGTGATGTCGAACAGGATATCGTTGCCGGCAGGTGCGGAAAGCAACATGCCCATACGTACGGCGTCTGCGCCGTACTGGTCGATCAGCTCCAGCGGATCGGGTGAGTTGCCCAGGGACTTGGACATCTTGCGGCCCTGCTTGTCGCGGACGATACCGTGCAGGTAAACATCGCGGAAAGGCGCCTGCCCGCGAAACTCGAATCCGGCCATGATCATACGTGCTACCCAGAAGAAGAGGATCTCAGGAGCCGTGACCAGTACATTGGTCGGGTAATAGTAGTTGATCTCTTCATTGCCGGGATCTTTCAGCCCGTCAAAGACGGTGATCGGCCAGAGCCAGGACGAGAACCAGGTATCGACCACATCTTCTTCCTGGCGAAGCCCCGTATCCGGGAGCCCCTGCTCACGAAACAGTTGGGCCGCCTCCTGCTCCGTCCTGCAGACAACCACATCGCCCTGCTCATTGTACCAGGCCGGTATCCGCTGTCCCCACCAGAGCTGACGCGAGATGCACCAGTCCTTTACATTTTCCATCCAGTGCCGGTAGGTATTGACAAACTTGTCCGGGTGAATGCGTACATCGCCGTTGAGTACAGCATCCAGGGCCGGCCCGGCCAGTTCCTTCATCCTGCAGAACCACTGCAGCGAGAGCCGTGGCTCTATCACCGCATCCGTGCGCTCTGAGTAACCGACCTTGTTGCGGATATCCTCGACCTTGACCAGGTAGCCAGCCTCCTCGAGGTCCTGCACGATCTGCTTGCGGCAGGCAAACCGGTCCATGCCGACATAGCGGCCGGCGGCTTCGCTGATGGTACCGTCTTCCCGGAGTATATCGATAATTTCGAGTCCATGTTTGAGGCCCAGCTCATAGTCGTTGGGGTCATGTGCCGGGGTCACTTTGAGACAGCCCGTACCAAACTCAGGGTCTACATATTCGTCGCTGATCACGGGTATCGCACGGTCTGTGAACGGCACGATGGCCTTCAGCCCGGCAAGCGACTTATACCGCGGGTCATCCGGGTGTACACAAATACCCGTATCCGCCAGGATCGTCTCTGGCCTGGTGGTCGCGATCGTGATATAGCTATCCGTACCGGCTATGGGATAGCGCACGTGATAGAGTCTTGAATTGACCTCCTTGTAGATCACTTCTTCATCGGAGACGGCTGTACGCCCCTGCGGATCCCAGTTGACCATCCTGCTGCCCCGGTAGATGAGTCCGCGACGATGCAGGTGAAGAAAGGTATCGATGACTGCTTCGGAGAGATCCGGCTCCATTGTAAAGCGCGTACGCGACCAGTCTACGGAGGCGCCCAGCTTCTTCAGCTGCTCCAGGATGATCCCTCCGTATTTCTCCTTCCATTCCCAGGCGTGCTCAAGAAAAGCTTCGCGCCCGATCCCGCTCTTGGTCATACCCTTTTCGCGCAGCATAGCCACCACTTTGGCCTCCGTCGCGATGGAAGCATGATCCGTACCCGGCACCCAGCAGGCATTCTTGCCTTCCATACGCGCCTTACGCACCAGCACATCCTGTATCGTATTGTTGAGCATATGGCCCATGTGCAGGATACCGGTCACATTGGGCGGAGGTATCACTACGGTATAGGGCTGCCTGTCATCCGGCGACGAGCGGAACAGGTCGCGTTCCAGCCAGGATTGATACCATCTTTGCTCTATCTCTTGCGGTTGATACCGGGTTGCCAACTCCATCATGTCGAATTTGAAGCTGCAAAATTAGGCAATATTTCACAGCTTGTCACGCTGCCGGATGACCCGGAAGTCCCCCCTCGGGCTAAACCTCGTATATTGCAGTGCGTTATCCAGCTATCACAACAGCCAGGCAAAAATCATGGATCTATCTGCCCGTACAGGTGTATTAGTCGTCAATCTCGGAACACCCGACAGCCCCGCGCCGTCGGACGTATACCGGTACCTGAAGCAATTTCTCCTGGATCCGCGCGTGATAGACTATCCCTGGCTGTCCCGCCAACTGTTGGTGAGGGGCATTATCGTACCTTTCAGGCACCGCAAATCCGCTGCCCTGTACAGGCAGTTGTGGACGGAGCAGGGATCACCGCTGAAGGTATACGGCGAATCCCTGGTGCAGCAGCTGCGCATATTGCTGGGAGAAGCTTATGAGGTCCAGCTCGCCATGCGCTACCAGTCTCCTTCGATCGGGGCAGCGATCAAAACGCTGATGGATGCACAGGTGGAGCGCATCGTGGTCCTGCCGTTATTTCCCCAGTATGCCTCTGCGACCACCGGCTCCGTACATGATGAAGTGATGCGGGTCCTGCGCCAGCAGGCAGTCATCCCCGAGATCCATTGCATCACCGACTATTATGCGGAGCCCGGTATGATTTCGGTATTCGCCGACCATGCTGCACCTATGCTGGCCACCGCTTACGATCACATACTGTTCAGCTTTCACGGATTGCCCCAGCGCCAGCTTACCAAGGCCGACAGGAGCGGGCACTGCCTCAGCGGCCCAGATTGTTGTAAGGCCATCGGCCCGCACAACCGTCACTGCTACTCTGCACAATGCTACGCCACGGCCCGGGCGCTTGCAGCACGGATCGGGCTGTCTGAAGACCGCTATACGGTCTGTTTCCAGAGTCGCCTCGGCAGAGATGTGTGGACACAGCCCTATACCAGCCAGGTACTGCACGACAGGTACGCGCAAGGCGACCGGCGCATCCTGGTATTCTGCCCGGCTTTCGTAGCGGACTGCCTGGAGACGACTATCGAGATCGCTGTAGAATACCGGGAAGAATTCCTCGCGATGGGCGGTGAAGCCCTTGACCTGGTACCGGGGCTCAATGACGACCCTGACTGGGCACAGGTAGTGGCAGACCTCATCCGCAGGCACACACCACAGCATACAGCGCACTGAACCAACCCATACCGTTAGTTCGCGGTATTTCAAGTGGTTTTGGTAAGGTTTTTGTTGTATTTCGCCTATATTAGTCTTTATGAAAATATCTCTATCCCTGAGCATCTTCGTCGCGCTGGCACTGTACCCTTGTTTGCTTTCGGCACAAAAAACCGCGGGCACAATACCTGAACAGGCTCCTCTTCCGGCCTGGCAGGATGCAATCCATCCGGTCACCGATCCTGCACGCAGTTTCTTGTCCGCGGACAGCAGCTTCGAGTGGACAGCCATGCCCTACCTCGACAGCTATATGCTGGTTTTCGACCAGGGCAAGACTTCCGCCGAAGCGCCGGACAGCAGGTATTTCAGTTTCCAGTTTGACGAACCCGGTTACAGCCGTTCATTTGCCCTCGGTGAACTCCGCCTTTCGGGCCAGGGCTATATCGCTTTCAGGGATGGTAACGGCCGGCTGCTTGCCGGATACACTGCTGCCGACCTGCGCGGCAAGAAGAACCTGCTCGGACAATGGCTGAACCCGACAAAAGTCGTGTTGGAGTGGCATGAGCCACAACCTGCTTATCGCAGCCATCCACTCTCCGTACGCAAGATCTATTACAAGCAAAACCAGGGTACCCGTGACCGCGGCTTCGGCGAATCCTACGAATGCCATATCAACTCTGCCTGCCCGCAGGGAGACCCCTACCGCGACGAGACCAACGGCACCTGCCGGGTAACGATGATCCTCGAGGAAGGTATCGGCGCCTGTAGCGGCAGCCTGATCAACAACCTGCGCCAGGACGGAACACCTTATATACTCAGCGCCTTCCATTGCCAGGACGGGTACACCCCTATATATGACCTGTGGACCTTCGACTTTTTCTACAGGGCCGCCGGCTGCGACAATCCTGTATCCGAACCACAGGCAATGACATTCACAGGCTGTACGGCGATAGCAGGCCGTATGGAGAGTGATTTCCTGCTGCTGCGCCTGCAGGATACTATCCCTGCATCTGCAGGTCTCTATTTCAATGCCTGGAATGCCACTATGGATTCGCTGCCCGTACGAAGCACCATGATACATCATCCCTCCGGCGATATACAGAAGATATCACTCGATCACGATGCTCCTGTAGTCGTCAACTCGGTGATCAACTGGGGCAATGGGAAGATCACCCCCCCCAGGCACCATCTTCGCACCTTCTGGGACGAGGGCACGTCGCAGGGCGGCTCTTCCGGAGCGCCGCTTTTCAATGCCGCAGGAGAGATCGTAGCACAACTGCATGGCGGCAGCGCCAATTGCACGAGTGTATTCCGGTCCAATTTCGGGCGCATGGCATTTTCATGGAATAGCGGCAGTGAAGCCGGAAGCCGCCTCACTGACTGGCTGGACCCGGATCAGACCGGTGCGTTGAACTGCCCGGGCATGTACCTCCAGCAATCCCAGCAAAGCTACTCGGTCCGCCTGACAGTACTGACCTCGGACTCTGTGCCGATGCCGGGGCTCTTCACGGAAATGCAACTCCCCGATCACATCACGCTGACCTATGAGGAAGGCGGGGTATACACGTGGAGCGGATTTGAATCCGGGGAAGACTTTTCGGTACGGGTATTCAGAGACGACGCCCCGGCCAATGGGGTCACTACCACCGACCTGATCATGATCCAGCGCCATATCCTCGGGATAGAGCCATTCACCGATCCTTACATATTGATCGCCGCCGACGTCAATCGCTCCGGCAGTATCACAGCTGCAGACCTGGCCGACATCCGGAAAGTACTGCTTGGAAAAGCTCCCGGCTTCCCAAACAACGAATCCTGGAGATTCGTGCCGAAGAACACCTACCAGGTACGAATAGAAAACGAGGATATAGACCTGGGTACGAGCTTCGGTATCAAGATCGGAGACGTCAATAACACCCGTCAGCCCGGCAGATAACAACCGCCTGACCAATTATTTCCCTTTCCACAGTATCCAGGAACCTGTAGTGCCCGGATCAGCCGGACTATACGCGTAGGCTATGGCCCCCACACCGGAGACATGTATATGCATAGTCATTTGCAATCATTTATAAACGACTGCAAGCGACTATAAACGAGACTTAAGCATTTATCTACCAAATCGGCCGTTGACATGACCTCATCTTTGTCTCAACGCAGCCAAACAGTGCTGCAACTCAAAACTCTTTTATCACACTTTTTAAATTTTCGCGTCATGAACAACTTGAAAAATTCCGTAAGACTGCTCGGTAGACTTGGCAACAACCCGGAGATCACCGAATTCGACAATGGTAAGAAGAAGGCACGCATGAGTATGGCCACCACAGAAATATACCGCAATGCACAAGGCGAAAAAGTGAGCGATACACAATGGCACCACCTGGTAGCCTGGGGACCCGCAGCGGTACTTGCCGAAAAGCTCCTGCAGCGCGGCAGCGACCTGGCTGTGGAAGGAAGGCTGGTACACCGCAACTTTGAAGACAAAGAGGGCAAAACACGTTATGTGACCGAAGTCGTCGTAAGTAGCTTCATGATGATCGGCAGGAAGGCCGAGGCCTGAACAACAGCCGGGAAACCCTCCTTCAATGAAAAAGGGGCAGCTGTATCAGCTGCCCCTTTTTCTCTTTACCGGATAATCAAACCGGTCAATGTACCAGCATGAGCTTGTGCAGCTCTACACGGCCTGAAGAAGACTGTATACGCAAGAGGTACATCCCCTGGGACAGCGCACCAAAATCTATCCTGCCCCGTGTCATATCCGCACCGGATATATACCGGATCAGTCTGCCATGCAGGTCGATCAGTTCCACACTGTTCACAGCTGCTGCGCCGCTCAAAGGCAGGATATCGACCGTACCCCGGGAAGGATTCGGCTGCACACGGAAAGCCTGTGCTGTGGCTTCCGTAGCAACGGAAGAAGCTTGCCCCTCGTCCACAAGAATGAACCCGTCCACTGCTGCCTCGACGACATGACCTGAAGATGCCAGATCACTGGCATAGAAAATGACGCTCATATCATCCGTCAGATCGATCAGGCTGCGTACCTGGAACCGCGGGGAAGGCTTCCACCCTTCGGTATTGGCACTGATCCGCTCCAGCTCCACTTCTGTCACACCGTTGGTCAGGTAAACGATCAGTGTATCGTCGGGCGTACCAAAGCCACCGCCATTGAAAAACCACCTGTAGTATTGCAGTACGGGCTCTTCATATGTGGTAAGGTCCATAGCAGGCGAACGAAGCACTGCAGTACCATTGTCCAGGTCAAAGCTACCTACCTGGTCTCCTGCACGAAGGCCTGTCACATAACATTTGTCACCGAAATCCGCAGGCAGATCAGCCCCCGGATTGGCCGCAACGCCGTCCAGGAAAGTAGCTTCGGGCACGCCCAGTTCCCATTGACCTGCTTCGGCGGTGCCGGATACCTCCCAACTGTAATCGAAGATGAAGTCGTCCTGGTAGCCCTTTTCGAGCTGCAGCTCGATGGTCAGATCATCGTCGGCTGATAACAGTTCCAGTGAAGCGTAACGGTATCCCCATGCGCCTGCGATTATCTCGATATCCGAATTGAGTATCTCCAGGTCAAATATGCCATCCTCGTCTCCCCGAGCCTCCCGGACATCTCCGCCGTTCCTGATATAGATGTACGGGGCAGACACCGGATCACCTGTTTCCTTTTCCTTCACGGATCCCAGCACACGTATGCGACGCAGCGGCTCAAGCGATACATCCAGTATTGTCACTTCTCCGTTTTTGAGTTCCACAGTGATCACTTCGGTCCTGAAACCGGCCTTTTCAAAGGTCACTTCGTAGGATCCGGCTACGGGTAGCCCTGTCCTGTATAGGCCGGTATTGTTCGTGGTGGCGCGATTGGCGCGGCTGCTTGCGATCTGCACGGAAACATTGTTGAGTGCCTGGCCATCGGCGGCACTGCGCACTACACCCTCCAGGTAAGCTGCACGCACGTAATCCGGGCGCAATACGAATAGTCCGTAGTCTATATCCGATGCCAGCACCAGCCCGGACGGCAGCCAGGGATAAGCACCCCAGCACCCGTTAAAGCCGGTATTAAGCGGCTCGTAAGTATCATAGGACCCTACCTCGATCATATTCTCAGGTCTGTTGGCATCGATCACCACCACGCCATCCGTGTACCACGATACGACCAGGAAGCCGTCTTTATAGTGCGTATTGTGCGGGATCACGCCTGTACCCTCCGTAGCCAACGGCCTGAATTTGCCTGCCTGGCGAATATCGGTCAGGTCCGAAATATCATATGCGTCTACATAAGCATTGGGACGCTCGTCCGTAGTGAACAAATAACGGCCGTCGTCGGAGAGCCAGGAGTTGTGCGTAAACCGGGAACTGGTCTCCTGGATAGCCAGGGTGACCGGCGCCGACCTGTCCGTCACATCGATTACGGAAAAGAAACCATCGTTGATATCCGAACTGTACATCGTATCTCTTATGACGTACACATCGTGCGAATACCGTGCATCGGATGCACCGACGTAGACCGGTTCACCGGGTGTGGTCGCCACATCGAGGATGATCGGTCCGCCTCCGTTGACATTGCAACCGGCCAGGTAACAATAGCCTTTTTCGTCGATGTACAGGTTGTGGCAGGTGCGCAGTGTAGCAGAAGAGCCATTGGCAGTGAGCTCAGGCCTCCAGAATTCCCAGGTCACATTGCCCGGCGCACCGGTCATATCTATGACCAGGAGACCATCATCACCCTGATCACAGGTGACATAGACAAATTCGCCCCAGGACTTCATGTCTCTCCACACGGAAGAAGATCCGGGAATAAAAGCCACCTCTACGGGATTGGCCGGATCGGCCAGGTTGAGCACGGCTGTACCGGTCCTGGTACCCAGTACGGCATACTCCGTACCATCAGGGGCCACATATCCCCAGATATCATTGCAACCCTGCGGGTAATTGACTTTGGATACCAGTTCCAGGTTGAGATCTGGCGCTTGGGCGCTCACTCCGGCGCTCCATATCAGTATTGCTGTAAGTAGGATAAAGACATTCTTCATAAGCTTCTCCGTTTGGAAATTTTAAGGGTCCAAAAATACGTTTTTGGAATAAGACTGCATCAACCTGCTCAGGCCGATACCATTATAGTGGTAAGACGACACGAACAGACCGGATCGTTTGATGCGGTTGTAATTTCTATCTGCCAGACATGTACACGCTTTCCTATCCGCACCGGTCGGCAGGTACCGTATACCTGGCCTTCACGGACAGCTTTCAGGTGGCTGGCATTGATCTCCAGGCCTACCGGCATAGCATTGGCCGCCTCGCCCCCGCATAGCGCAGAAGCCACGCTGCCGAGGGTCTCGGCCAGCAATACGGAAGCGCCTCCGTGCAGCAAACCTGCCGGCTGACGCGTACGATGATCTACAGGCATACTTGCCCTGAGGTAGTCATCACCAATCTCGGTAAATGCAATACCCATATGTTCTACAGCAGTACCGCGGGAAAATTCATTCAGCAGTGTGAGGTCGGGTTTGTTTTTCCAGATCATGGCAATGGCCTGTTTAGTCCCTTTAAACAAACACGATAACAGAGAGTTGTACCACAGCCACCCAGCATAAGATCACCTGATCAGCATGACATCGCCAAAGAGCTTCCTGCGAATACCGTTGATAAACTCTACTTCCGCTACATAGGTAAATACGGCCGGGTCCAGCCACCTGTCCCTGAAACGACCGTCCCAACCCTGACTGTTGTCATTAGGCGGAAAATCACGCTGCTCGAACACCTTATTTCCCCACCTGTCAAAAACCTCCAGCGAACGGATTGCAGTGAGCAGGTTTTCGCGCGAGTAGATCGTAAACCGATCATTGACACCGTCCCTGTTTTCCGGGCTGAAAGCTGTGGGAACAAATACGCCTCCGTCGAGCCGGACCTGGACCAGGGTGCGCGTACTGGCGATGCATCCGTTGTCGTCGACTACCAGCAGGCTGTATTCGGTCGTAGTCAGCGGCCCGGCTTCCGGGTAGGGACAATTTGTACAATCCAGCCCGACGCCCGGCGTCCATTGGAAGCTCTCTATATCTGCTTCATCCTTGTTGAAGAAAGGCTCCAGGCGAACACTGGCGCCCAGGTCGATGATGTATTGCGGCTGTATGGAGGCAGTTATGGGCGATATCGACGTGAAAGCGAGGGATAAGGAGGCCGTACATCCGTCGCTGTCGATCACCTGTAACGTATAAGCCCCCGGAGCAAGACCGGTAAAACTGCTTTGTCCGCTGTAGGTCGCCCCTCCATCTATGGAATAGAGATAGTCACCGGATCCCCCGGTGACGGAGCGTATATGTATCGACGCTGTGTTGCGGTGACAGTCCGGGGCGATCGTATCGGCTATTATATCTGTCACAGGATTATCATTGGGCGATACAGTAACGGTATCGCTCCCCGTACAGCCGTTGCGGGTATCTGTCACAATGAGCACGTAGGTACCGGCTGCATTCACCTCGGGCGCCAGCGTAGTACCCCCGGAAACAATACGGCCCGACTGGGTCTGCCACAGATAGGCAAAAGAAGGTCCGGCTGAGGAGCCGCTGCCGTCCAGCACCAGCAGAGGGTGCGCACAGGTAAGACGCATATCCGCCCCTGCCGAAACCTGCGGAGCTACAGTATCCGCTTCAATCAGTACAGAATCCCTGCCCACACAACCCGTGACCGTATTGGTGACCGAAACGAAATACCATCCGGCTCTTGTCACACGTACTACGGCTGCATCGGCATTGCCCTGGATCCCCCCGGCCACCCCGGACCAGGTATAGGTGAAATAGCTCCCTCCGCCACTGACCTGGACGGTCGCGGTAACTTCAGTCCGCATACAGGTAAGTATATTGCCGGATGCGACCTGGAGTACGGGTAGTTGCCTGTCCTCAACTACGGTGGCCGTATCTCTGGCGTCACATCCGTTCTGCATATTTTCGATCTCGAGGATATAATCTCCTGCGGCATCGACATCTACCCTGACAGCACCCGGATCCGTAAGGATAGAACCCTGCACGGAGGTCCAGTGATAGGAAAACTGGGGCCCGCTGTCCGATGCTCCGGCGCTGAGTGTCACAATGTTGACGCTGCAGGTCAGCGTATCGGGATCATCTATGATCGCGAGGGGCGCAAGCGTATCGTAACCGACGAACAGCGTATCGGAGCTCTCGCAACGATTGATCTCATCAAGTACGGTAAGGATGTACTGCCCACCGGAACCAAACACAGGATCCAGCGCAGTATCCCCTGAAAGAATGGACCCGGCAGCTGTCGTCCACTGGTAACTGAACCGCCCGCCCTGATCACTGCCGCCTGCCGAAGGCTGTACCGTCGTCCGGCTGCAGGTAAGCGTCAGATCGGGCCCTGCCGAAGCAATGGGGTGCTGCAGATCTTCGGTGATGACGATCTGCCGGATGACTTCACAATTGTTGCTGCTGTTGCGTATCCGGAACGTGTATGTGCCAGGGGCATCCACTTCTATGATCAGTGAACTGATGATCCGTACGATACTGCCGTCCGTAGTGTTCCAGAACAGCTCAAAGGGGGTTCCGTTACTGGATCCCGTAGCATCTATGAGGACACTGGAACGGGCACAATTGATCACTTCCGGCTCTGCGATGAATATTTCCGGCAGGCCGCCGTCGCGTTCTACTTCGACAGAGTCCCTGGCGGTACAGCCATTGTCTTCATCGGTCACTATGAGATAGTAAATACCCGCCGCATCTACTTCAGGCGACAGTGTCTGGCCCCCGCTGAGTATATTGCCCGACACGGTGGACCATTGGTAGGTGTAGGGGCCGTTGTCGCTGGAGCCGGTCCCATCCAGGGTGATAGTGGCTCTCAGGCAGGTAAGTATATCGCCCGGTCCTGCCTCAGCGACAGGGGCCTCTATATCCTGCAGGACAGTTACCGTATCTGTACTGGCACAGCCGTTTTCTGTATTCACTATGCGGATAATGTACTGTCCGGTCCGGTCGATCTCCGGGCCTAGTGTACCGTCACCCGAAACAATGCGGCCGTCCGGCGTGGTCCACCGGACCTCATAGGGTATACCGAAGGACGACCCTTCAGCATCCAGGAAGATGGAAGTACGGCTGCAGGTAAGCAGTAAGGGGTCAGCAAGGATTATACCGGGATAGTCGTCATGTGCGGCTACTACCACCTCGTCGCTGGCGGTGCACCCGGAATAGGTGTCTGTGACGATGAGCACATAGGTACTGGCTTTGTCTACCAGCGGATGCATTGTCTCCCCGTCGGATACGATATTTCCGTCAGTTGTAGACCAGCTGTACGTATAACCCGGCGGAGCTGCGGAGCCGCTCCCGTCAAGACGCGTCTGCGGATCAGCACAGGTAATACCGGTATCCTCACCCGCATCAGCCAATGGAGGATCTTTTCTCTCAGGCACAACGATGACGAGTGCACCGGTACAGCCATTGTCCAGGTTCTCCACGCGCACGGTATATGATCCAGCCTGGCCGACGCGGATACGACGCCCATTCTCCGCCAGCTCCAATATGCTGCCGATAGGCGCTTCCCAGGTGATATTGAACGTACTGTTCTCCGGTAGCCGGATCTGTATCCAGCTATCAAGACGAATACAGGTAAGGGTATCTACACTTATAAGCTCAATAGCGAGCGTATCCAGGAATGTGGTTACGGTCACCGACGCGGTATCGCGGCAATCATTATCCGTATTAATGACAATCAACTGGTAGGTCCCCGGCTCGTCGACCCGGATACGGTCCGTATCCTGTCCTTCCGTAATATTGCCGTCTGTTGTCATCCATGAATAGCTGAAATTGTTCCCCTGCGAAGAGCCGCTACCATCAACCGTGACAGTCGTCTCCCTGCAGGTGATGAAGGGAGGAGAAGCTATGATCGCGCGTGCACGATCTTCTCCTTCTTCCACGACTACTTCCAGCTCGGCTGTACAGTAGTTCTGGGCATTGGACAGGATCAACAGATAAGTGCCCGCACCGTCCACCTCGATGCTGGTACCGTCCGTAGCGCCTACAATATCGCCTCCGCTCAGCACAAACCACTCATATACATTGCCGCCGATACTGCCCCCGGCATCCAGTTGTACCGTGAAGACATTGCAGCCCAACTCTCCTACCTGTTGTATATCGATCCTCGGGGGCTCCTGGTCGGCTTCGACCTCTACACTCAGTGTGAGCGGACCACAAGCCACACGACCGTCATTATAGCTGACCTCTACGAAGTAGGTCCCCGGTGCATCCGCCCATATCCTGTCCGTATTCTCTCCGGACAGGATATGACCGTCATAAGTGTACCAGTAGTAGCCTATATCCTGGGTGATCCCGGTCACAGTGACAATGATCTCAGTCTCCGTGACGAGACAATTGAGCAGCGCCGGATCCGAGAGCGTGGCTGAGAAATCAATGATCTCAAGCTCCAGTTGGACCAGGCTGTCACAGCCGTCATTATTCTGAAGGGTCACTTCATAATATCCCCCGACATCAAAATACTCTGTACCGACGAGGATCGACTCACCTATGCACAGGGCCGTATCGATCAGTGTCGGAAACACTTCGGGCAGTACAAAAAGTGTCGTGGTGACAATGCTGTCGCAGCCATTGGCCGCAGTATAATAATCTACATATTCGCCTTCTTCCGTCTGGCTGCCTCCACCCAGGAAGATCTCCTCTCCGAAACAGATGGTCTCCTCGGCTGATACATATACCGGGACGAGGTTATCCAGTTCGATATCTTCAAAGCACAACACCTGCTGATTGACCGATCCGCCTGTAGAAGCCGTCACACCCCACCAGGCCATTGTCTCCCCGCCGAATATGAGGTTCACAATATCATAGCTGGCAGACAGGTAAGGGACTCCATCCAGGAACACAGTACAGGTCATCGTCACCGGGTCCCAGGTGATCCTGACACCATGCGACATACCATCCTCTATATTTGGTACAGGCGCCGGGCCGCCGCCGCCGTGCGTCATATCCCCGTTTATATTAAAACCGATGTGATCCTGGGGAGGGTCGCCTACATTGGCGTTCTGCCAGGTATCAAATTCCACGATCCAGGAATTGGGTATCCCCCCGGCCGCAATACCGCCGCCGGTCTCGCCGCAGATCGGGATACCGTTGATCTGGAATACGATACAGATCCCATCGGCGCCATTGGCGTCCAGGTTGCCAAAGGAAAGGCTGAAACTCATATCGAAGGGCTCGCTGAAGTCTACCTGGACAGGGTACCAGGCGCATCCGGCCTGGTTGGGCGATGCTGCCGTGAGCTGGATACAGTTGCTCTGGCCCTCGAATACGATCGGTGTAGCCGTACCGGTTGTGGTATACGGGTTGCCATAGGGATTGGATACTCGTATGAACACGGTGCCGCTGCTGCCGTCTTCGCTCCAGACGCGCAGGTATACTGTCGTGCCCGGAGCCAGGTTTTCGTAAAAGTATTTTGGCATCGGGTCTTCCCCGCAGCGGTAATTGGGCACGCAATTGATCAGTGTGGGACTGCCGCAGGGGCCATTGTACAATGCAAAGGCTGCATCCGTTATTGTTCCTGCCTCCAGTTCGATCGCCAGTGCGCCCGATGCCGGTACCACGATCGAAAACCACTCATCCTCACCCTCGAACTCGGCACAGCCCGGATAGTCCAGCCCCGAACCGCCGGGATTGATATCCGCTTCAATGAATTCAAGCATATTGTTCGGCAGTGATGTCGCCGAGCAAGGATCATCTCCCAGCAGGCGGCACTCGGCTGCACCCAGCGCCAGTATCTGTCCGATGATGCAAATGGTCGCCAAGAAACTTCTCATACGCACTTTAGTGGAAAAAGAACCAAGCATGAAATTCAAAAATAGCAATGCTACCCGCGGTATTCTGCAGGAGCCTCTACTCAATACGTAGATAATAGCCCCGAAGACCAATGATTTCCCTGTAAATTATCGCGCCCGGCAACGATTGTGCTTCATTTACCCGCAGTACGCCGACGACGGTATGCTACGGCAGACCAGTATATGAGCAGGGCGAAAGCGATGAGTCCACCTGCCAGGTAAGCATAGTTGACATTGTTCCTGAGCACTGCCAGCAATACGATTGATACCAGGAATAGCGTGGGCAGTTCGTTGAACAGCCGGAAACGGAAAGCATCCATGACCGGCTGGCCTGCTGCCAGTTTTCGCATGATTCCCGGCATAGTATGGTGATAGCCGCTCAACAGTACCACAAGCAGGAGCTTTACATGCAGCCATCCCTGGCTGAGATAAGCCGGGTTGACGATCAGCATACCTGCCCCGCCGATCCACGTGATCATCATGGCGGGATTGGTGATGATCCGGTACAGCCGCTTCTCCATGAGAGCGTACTGCTCTTCCAGCAACCGTCGTTCTTCGGGAGATCGCGAGGCTGCTTCCCGGTGATATACAAACAAACGAACCAGGTAAAAAAGGCCTGCAAACCAGGTCACAAAACCTATGATATGCAATGATTTCAGCAGCAACAACAACATCTCCGACCGAATTTTGAAGGAAAGTTACGCACAAACCGCGGGAAAGGCCCAACCCTCCCTGAGCTTCCGCAGTGATAAGATGCAGGCAGGCCGGGAGATGGACCGCACGGGAAATAAAAAAACCCGCCAAACATCTTTAGCGGGTTCTGGATTCTCGGAAAAACAATCTATGAATTACAAGGATAGGATTCGACTAGTCATGCTAATATCAGACGCTGAAATCGGATCCTTCTCCCCAACCTCGCGAAGCTTGCCTTTTTTTGAGTGAAGGAGTTGATTTAGCAAGTTAAGGTAGGGATGGCTGCCCGTGGGGTGGCCATCCTTTTTTGTGAACAGGCTGTTTTTACCCGCGAAAGAGGAATGTATCCGTGTAAACGGTCATATTATCCGGGCAACCAGGAATCCAAATACATATGCAGCGGCAAAGTGTGAGGTAGATGATCACATATCCATATCGCCAAAAGGATCGCGGCCTTCACCCTGTCTCTTCTCATCCGGTCTGTGCATTCTGCCGAACTGGTAACTGAAACTGAGATTGACCACACGGCTTTCCCATTTACGGAGATTGTTGAACGCAAAACGTTCTCCGCCCTGTGACACGATGGCAAACTGCATGGTATTGAAGATATCCGATATCCTCAGACCGAGGCTGCCCCGCTTATTGAGTATTTCAAACCGTGAAGCCAGGTCCACATTGTAACGGGCCTGTATGATGCCCTGGGGTGCTTCGAACGGTGAACTGTAGCGGCCGCTGACCTGCAATTGCAGGCGCGGTGTGATCTTGAACGTAGAGTTGTACTGCAGGTTCCAGCCGAAAGAATAGGGAAACAGAACGTCAGCCAGATCTCCTGTATTCACCTTGGAGTAGGAGAGATTGAACGTAACGTTCAGGTTCCACCAAGGCAGCGGAGAGAGCGTAGCGATCATTTCCGTGCCGATATTGTCCGAGGTCAGCAGGTTCTGGAAAGTAGTGATCTGGACGCCTTCATCCGTGATCTCTATGAAACGCCGGATCAGGTCGTTGGTATGCCGGTAGAAAACGCTCGCATTGAGCGTCAGGCTATTCCAGTAGCGGATATAGCCCAACTCTACACCGTCTATATACTCCGGCAGCAGGAAGGGATTGCCGCGCCGCAGGTTGAAGGGGTCCGCGAAATCCGTGAACGGGTTGAGTTCGTGGGATCTGGGCCGGTTGATCCGCCGCGAGTAGTTGAGCATCAGCTCCTCCCCCGGTCGTAGTTTGTAGAGTACGTTGAGCGAGGGAAAGAAACTGAAATAATCGTTGTTGAAGGTCTCTTCCGTATTGAAAAGAAAGGACCTGGTCAGCGCCTGCTCAAGACGCAGGCCCGCCTGTACGGTCCATTTTGTCCACTGCTGTGCGTAGGTCGCATAGGCCGCATGCACCTGCTCCTCATACTGGAACCTGTTGGTGATCCCCGGGTCCGGCGTATAGTCCGAAGAGCCTTGCTTGACCGACTCCGAGTAGAAATCATTGTCGATGCTGCGTACAATAGTCTTATATCCTGTTTCCAGTTTGCGCTCCCTGCTGAACGGGTGCGTATAGTCCGCCGCCAAGGTCAGGATGCCATTGCGCTCATCGATCCGGGTACGCTGGTAGAAAGGATCTCTGGCCGGTCCACCGCCCGCGAGACTGAAAATCTCGTTGATCGCATCTGCTTCAAAGTCCGACGACCGGGAATATTGAACATCCACCACCAGCTCCTGCCCCGGCTGCCTGAACTTGTGCTGCCAGCCCCCGTTCAGATCCCAGCCGTCTGAAAAATCGGCCGACCGGTAATTGCGCACGGAAGTACTGTAAAGCTCATCGCGGTCATCCCTGTTCGAGTAACGGACCGTCTCGGGATTATCGAGCAAGGGCGAATTGCGATAGTTGAACGAAGTATAGAGCGTATTCCTTTCCGTGGCGTAGAAATCCGTACCAAACTTCAGGTTGTGCCCGAGACGTATTCTGCGGCCCTCGCTTGATTGCTGCAGCCGATAGGTAGAATCGGGCAGGAAGATCCGCCGGTCGACCTCTCCGAAATAACTATGAGGTCCGTAGTTGGCGCTATACGCAGCATTGACATTCCAGCGGCCATTGCGCATATTGGCGCCCAGTGTCCCGTTGAGCTTGTTATTGATACCCCGGCCCGCATTGAGCTGCAGATTGCCGTTCCACCCCATGGCTGCATTTTTCTTCAGTACGATATTCAGGATACCGGCCATCCCGTCCGGATCATACTTTGCAGTCGGATTGGCGATGATCTCTATCTTGTCGATAGCCGATGCAGGTATCTGTCTCAACGCATCCGAAGAGGAAAAACCGCTGGGCCGGCCGTCCACCAGGATAGTGACATTGCTGTTGCCCCGCAGGGAGATATTGCCGTCGGCGTCTACTTCTACAGAAGGCACATTATTGAGCATCTCCAGGGCGTCAAGTCCCTGCGATGTTATATTCTCAGCCACATTGAAGACCTTCCGGTCGATCTTTGTCTGTATGACACTCTTCCGGCCCTCGATCACTACCTCACCCAGTTGTTCGGCCTTGAATCTCAAAGAGCGTGTACCCGCCTGGAAAACACTTCCCCGGCTCAATGATATGGTATCGGACCGATAGGTCTCGTAACCCAGGAAGTCAATCTCGAAGAAATAGGCGCCAGGCTGCCCGGCCTGCAATGTAAAGCTCCCGTCGTCTCCGCTGTACTCCGTCGTGACTTCGGCGCCATCTGCCGCCCTGAACAAAGTAACCGATGCAAAAGCAATAGCTTCCAGGCTCTCCCCATCCTGCACACGGCCCGTGAGCGACGGACCTCCCTGACCCTGACCGTACAAGACCTGCAGGCCAAATACGGAAAGACCGATTATATACAAATACCTTAGAATGATCTCCATCGATGATATCATAGCTCAGGGACTCCCCTGAACCCACAAAGGTACGACGACTACCGTCGTCGCCTGATATGCCGCGAATTAACGTTGTGTTAAAGCCTGATGTACAATGTAAGTACTTACAAAAGGCGCTGTTATATCCTGGCAACCGGCTCCGTCAAGGCTTTTCATCCGGCTGTTGCAAGAATAGGGACAGCCGGTCACGCTCGAGACGGTGTTCACGGTATTCGTACCACAACCCGATACTGGCTGCAATGAGAAAAAATAATACGGCATCGACCGACCAATGCACACTATCCTGCGCCGAACCGGAGAAGAGGCTCCTTACAACCGAAAACGCCACTGCCCAGCATATACCGTGCAGCAGGTACCATATGCGCTCCACCCTTATGTACTGCACTACTTGCCGGACACGCTCTTCAATGGGTATCACCGCTGACCGGCCTATGCCTGCAAGCTCAAAACCGCCTATCTTCGCAAAGACCCGAAATTCTCTTTTGAGGACGGGGATACCGGCAAGCAGTATGGATGACAACAACAAAGCAATCATCATAGGCTGCCCGGCAGCGTTCTGCACATTCCCACTCAGCAGAGCCCAAGCTGTATAAGCCAGCAGCAAAAGATCAACCAGGAAAAACCACCGCACGGCAGACCACTTCCTCTTTTTTGCAAACCGGGAGATGAACCTGTCCCACAGGTATTCTCTGTCTGCATCACATGAAGTGGAAACAACCGACGGATGGATCATTGAAAAAAAATTGCCTTTAAAACAAAAATAAACAATTAAACGCTCTTTCGCAACCTCTGTCGAAAGTAATACTCACAGTCTCACTTCCGTAGCTCCCCAGCCAAACCTGGGCTGGTAGTTGTTTTCAAACGATACCACTTCCACACGGCGATGGAGCCGGTCGTGTATATGCTGCATGAGCGCCCCCTTGCCTACACCGTGCACGATATACACTCTATCCAGGCCGTACCGTATTGCCTGGTCCAGGTAACGCTCGAAAGCCTGGAGCTGGGCTTGCACGATCTCTGCGGGTCTCCTGGACGCTGTACCGGAGAAAAGATTCTCCGCGTGCAGGTCTATATGATCCGGGAAAGAAGCCCTGGCAGCCAGTTCATGCACAGGTGCATGCCTCACCCGGGACGAAAGACGGTACGCCGGGCGCAGGTCAACAGTGTCACGGGCAGGTGTAGCCAGCTCTGCGGGTGTAATACAAGGCACCCACCAATCTGAGCCTTCCAGGCGGCCGCTCCCGCCGGGCTGCAGCAACTGGTGTGGACGCACGCGGATATCTTTCTCAAGAGGCTCTATCCTCCCGGGCAACAATGCGCCGTCGAACTGTAACCTGATACGCGGCGCATCAGACAGATCCTCCCTGTATAGCTCAAAGAGAAAACAAGTCGAGCCGGCCTCCAGCCGGCCGGATTCCTCATAGCTCATCTGATCGGACAGAAATAGCCGTACAGTGAAATCAACCGGCTTGTCACACGTGTTGACCAGCGACAACAGGTATTCATCCGCGAGCTGCCCGGGGATGATCCCGCTTACCTTCAGGAAGACGCCCTCATCCGCATTATTTTCCATCTCGGCGTGTGACGGCTCCTGTTCTTCGACAGTAATTGCCTGCTGCATCGCATGCTCCTCGTAGCTCATTACATCCTCCTCGTGCACTTCTATCACAGTCCCGTCGGGCAGGCAGACCAACAGATAAGGCGCATCTTCCGATGACATCAACTCCGCCCACTCACCGGTATGCACCAGATAAACCTTGTCTCCAGGATGAAAAGCCTTACTCATACGCTGCAAAGGTAAAACCAAATCAGGGCAACCCGCTCAGAGCAGGAGATAGTTCCAGCAGGCGACGCATCGGGCGCTATGACCAACGGTAGTTCCAGGTTGACCAACGGCATGCCCGTCCTTCTCCGTACCGTTGGTCAACCCGCAAAAGCCTGTCGCCAATTGAACGGCCATCAAGACATCCGACCTGCCCAACTTTGCATCGAAATACGGAAACACAATCTTAAGGACTATGAAAGATCTCTTGTATCACCTGATCAAAGTACTGTACGGCATCATGGACCAGTACGACTATTTCCTCTAATGTTTTTTCAAAAACCACCAGATCATCTCAGACTATGAAAAAGTTTCTTCTCTTGCTGGCACTCGCCTTTACCTGTATCGGTACTGCCAGTGCACAGCTATCCGTCGGAGCGCGGGCCGGCCTGCTCTCTACCTCCTACTGGACACTATCCAGCGAAAACGGCGGCAACCGCCTGCTCACCAAGCCCCAGTTTGGCGTGGTGGCTGAAAACCGCTTCACTGAGCGCCTGAGCGTACGCGCGGAGTTCAATTATGCCCCAAAAGGGGATGCCTGGTACTTTGGCCAGGGTGCAGAGCGCGAAAATATCCGCGATGTATACAATTACCTGGAACTGCCCGTGCTGGCAAAGTATCTTATAACGGAGGGCAAATTTGACCTCTATGCCATCGGAGGGCTATACGCAGCGATAGCGCTTTCCAACAAGTACTCTGAGGACAATACGACCTATTCATTCAAGAATTTCCCGAGATCCGATTTCGGACTGCAACTTGGTGTAGGCGCAGCCAGGCCTATCAGCCACGGCCAGATCTTTGCCGAGCTACGCTACACGCAAGGTCTGAAAAATATAGACGCTTTCAAATCGGAAACCGCGACACGCTTTAGCGGGATCGGGATCAGCCTTGGCTGGATGACCACCCTCTGACCCTGTACGACCTGTCAATACCGCCATACGCGCGTGCTGCTGTCCCATATCACAGAACCCGACAGAACAACAAATACCCCTATCCCTGCTTTCTCAAACTTGAATGCGCGTAGTATGAATAGCCCGGCCTGTCTTTCCGGTATTCCAACATATCGGGAGCAGGCCGGCAGTTTTGTACGAACCCGGCTTGCAAAGCTTTACGACCAAATATCCTATTTTTAACATCCGACAAAAACTCTCCGGGTGATCCGAATCGCCTTCCTGTTCTCGCTACTGGTATACGGCTGGCCTTCCCGGGCTCAGCTCCCGCGATATCATGCGCAGGTATTCGGACCGGAACAGGGCATAGGGGGTGGAGGTATTACCGATATCTTCAAGGATCACCAGCAGTTTCTCTGGGTAGTCAATACATCCGCACTGCAGCGATTTGACGGTCGCCACGTAAGGACCTACCCCTTCGAACAGACCATCGAACAGGCTCTCTGCGACCGGGATAATCGTATCTGGGTACTGTCCGGCAGAAAGATCTGGCGCAGTCTCAAGAACAGGGAAGGCTTCGAGCATATACCACAGGATGTGCCGGGCGGGCGGCCATGCGCTATTTTCCAGGTCGGTGGGTGGCCGGTATCTGTGCTCGGAACAGATGGCATCTACGCCTGGCGCGAAGACCCGGGCTGCTTCGAAAAGCTACCCCTGTCACCTCCCTCACCCAGCCCCCATACAAGCCTGCGCTGGTTTGACCAGTCCGGCAGTACCATCTTCTATACGGCCGGCAACTCACTCATCTCCTACGACCTGGCCAGCGACCAGCACTGTATATTGCCCGTAGGGAGTGAAGTATCCTATATGCATGCCTTCTCCCCGGGCCTGCTGGCCATGACCTACTACGATCTTTCTACTTACTGGTATGACTTCGAAGCGGGTAAGATCACCCCGATAGAGCCTGGCAAGAGCGGGGTACCCGACAGGCGAAAGGCACTCAGTATCACCGGCGTAGCGGACATGGGCGCCGGACGGTATCTTGTGACGACCCGCTACGGCGTATTTCACTATGACAGAGGCCGCGACCGCTTTGATCCCGTGCGGTTTTACGCGGGCGGAAAGCCGCTCGAACTGGAAGAAATGCTCGAACGCATCTTCCTGGATGACCAGGGTATTTTCTGGGCACACAATACCAACGGTGTAGTAGCGGCTTCATCGATCGACCAGGGCCTCGGGCTGATCCGCAATCACCGCTATGAGCAACCCGGCATGTGGAACAACCGCGTATTCAATATGACGGAAGACGACCGGGGCAATCTTTGGTTTTGCGGAGCCTACGGTTTCGGCAAGCTGGATATGCGGGATGGAAATATTAAGGTCTTTCCGCCGGTTGAGGCTGCCAGAGACCGCCTCAGCCACAATAGTGTACGCGGTATTGTCTTCGACGGCCGCTACATCGTGCTGGGCCCTACCAACCTGGGGCTTTGGCTGTTTGATCCTGTGACTGAAGAGTACCGTCGGCCGGTCTACGCAAACGAAACGGTCCGGAAAGCATCGGAAAGAGAGTTTGTCGACCATATCGCCTTGTTGGAAAACGGGGACATGATCATATGCGGCAGGTTTCATCCGTACAGGCTATCGGCCGGTACGTACCAGCTTGACTTCATCTCTTTTCCCGGAGACGACGCCAATACCAATGTAGCGATCTCCGATGATCAGAAGCGGCTCTGGATCGGTACGAACAAAGGCATATTCGTGCTGGACAGCAACCATACGCTCCTGCATTCGATCCCCGGACAACATATCAATTGCCTGTTGCAGACCGGCCCGGGCGCTTTCCTGGCCGGTACGGCCAGGGGGCTGCTGCATATCCGTGAGCGCGACGGCCGCTTTCATACAGAACCTGCCCTTCCGGCTCTGGGCAACACAGACGTAACCTTTATCTACCGCGACCAGGCAGATCGCTACTGGCTGGGCACTACCGACGGCCTCTACCTGGTCGACCCGGGACTCAATTCATACCGCAGATTTGACTTCTCGGACAATATCCAAAGCCTGGTATACAGCAACACAGCCTGCTTCCGGACAAAGGAAGGCCTCACATTCTTCGGCGGCATCAACGGTATGAACTATCTCTATCCCGAGAAGATAAGCCTGGAACACAAGGCGCTGACTGTCGGCCTCCAGTCCTTCCGTACCGGCAACTCGGATACGATACGCTGGCTGCAACCCGGCGCCGAATTGCGTTTTTCCTACAACGACAATACAATCACTTTTGAAGCGCTGGCGCCCTATTACAATAATGCAGGCAGGATACAGTACCGCTACCGGCTCTCGGGCATGTCAGAAGACTGGATAAACCTGGGCGCCAACAACCAGATCCGCCTGAGCAGGCTCCCTCCGGGCCGGTACCAGCTCTCGGCCGGTGCGAGCGCTACGGGCAGACGCTGGTACGAAACTGCTCACCCGGTCACCTTTTACATAGCGCCGCCCTTCTGGCAGACATGGACTTTCCGCATAGCCGCTGCCCTGCTGACAGGGCTGATACTCTGGGGAAGCCTGCGGCTGCGGGATAGCCGCACCAGGAAGAAACAACGCGCACAACTGGAACTGGAGCGGCTCAAGAACACCAATCTCCAATATCAGCTCGAGACCGAACAGGTCATCAACTACTTCAGCCGGACCATGAGCGACAAGAATACGGTCGATGAAACCCTGTGGAGCATAGCCCGTGAGTGTATCGCCTACCTGAAATGGGAGGAATGTGTCATCTACCAGGTCGATCACGACCGCGGCACACTGGTGCAAAAGGCCGCCTGGGGCGCCAAATCCACCGAAGACGGGCAGATCATCAATCCAATGGAGATTCCCCTGGGCAGCGGCATCGTGGGCGCGGTGGCGGCTACCGGCCGTGCAGAACTGATCGGGGACACTTCGGCCGACAGCCGCTATATCGTAGACGATGCACAGCGGGCATCGGAGCTGGCCGTACCGATCCTGGTCGGAGATGAGGTCTTCGGCGTCATAGATTCCGAACACTCCCGCAAGGATTTCTTCACAAGCTGGCACCTGCAGCTGCTCACGGCCATAGCCGCGCTCTGCAGCAATAAGATCACCCTGGCCCGCACGGAAGAGGCGCGACGGCAGGCCCTGCTCCAGGCCATCGACAACCAGCGCAAGACCGCCGAAGCAAAGCTGCAGAGCATGCGCCTGCAGATGAATCCGCATTTCCTCTTCAACGCACTCAATTCCATACAGCAGATGACGATCAGCGGCAACAGTGATGGCGCAGCGTTGTACCTGTCCAAGTTTTCCAGGCTGTTGCGTATGATCCTGGCGCAGAGTGACCGCGAACTGGTGAGCCTGCGCGATGAAACAGACACGTTACAGTTATACCTCGAACTCGAAGCGCTGAGGTTTGACGATACTTTTGCCTATACGATCCGCTGCGCGGAGGATATCGACAAGGACGAGTACCGGGTACCCACACTGCTGATACAACCGTTCGTTGAAAATGCCATCTGGCACGGCCTGCTGCAGAAAGAAGGCTCACGCAGGCTAGATATATCTTTCCATACCAACGACGACGACCTGCTGGTCTGCCTGATAGAAGATAATGGCATCGGCCGGGCGGCGGCCGGCAGCTTTTCTGCCAACCGTCGACAACATCAAGGGGGAAGAGGCGTACGGGTCAGCCACGAACGCATCACAGCGCTCAACAGCCTCTACGGTCATCAACATACATTGGAAATCGAGGACCTATATGCACCGGACGGTACCGCAGCAGGTACCAGGGTCCGGCTCACCATCTCCTGACGCAGCAGTCCCCGATCATACGAAACAGTAAGAATGAACGCTACAACCAATATACTGAAGGCCCTCATCGTCGACGACGAACAACGTGCATCGGACATCCTGCAGCTGATGGTAGAGCGCTTTGTACCAGCCATCGGGAAAATATGGTGCTGCAATGACGCCCGCCAGGCTGCGCGCATGATACACGAATTGAAGCCGGACCTGCTCTTCCTGGATATACGCATGCCCTATATGGATGGATTCGAAGTACTCAGCCAGATCAGGGACAAAAGATTCAAGGTGATCTTCACCACCGCTTACCATGAGTATACACTGCAGGCCATCAGGTTCAGCGCCTTCGACTACCTGCTGAAGCCGGTAGATGTCGAAGAGCTGATCGCCGCTGTGCAGCGCTACCTGGACAGCCGGGATGAGCTGTCCTTCCAACCCGAGCAGTATCACAACATACTCAGCAATCTCCGGGCTGCGAGCACGGACGAGTTCCGGCTTGCGATCCCGACCAAAGAAGGGGTTCATTTTTTCCGTACGGCCGATATCATAAGACTCGAAGCTATGGGAGCCTATACCCAGCTCCACTTCAGTGAAAAGCGGCCGCTGATCGCTTCCCGCAGCCTGGGAGAGTATGAAGAACTGCTCCGGGAGCACGGTTTCATCCGGACCCACAAATCCCACCTGGTCAACCGCCGGTATGTCTCCTTCCTGGACCATGACGGTTCCCTGGTGCTGCGCGACAGTTCACGGGTAGAGGTATCAAGAAGACGAAAGGAAGAGGTACTGCAATTGCTCCGCTTCCAGTGACCGGGACCTGCTTCGGCTGCACTCTGCGCGGATCAGACCAACTGTACCTGTTTTGCGGTAACTTTGCCGCGTGAAGGGTCCCCGTAAATATAAAATCAAAGAGATCTATTACACGCTGCAGGGCGAGGGAGCCCAGACCGGCCGGGCGGCGGTATTCTGCCGTTTCACCGGATGCAATCTCTGGACCGGCCGTGAAAAAGACCGGCCGAAGGCGATCTGCCAGTTTTGCGACACGGATTTCCGCGGCACAGACGGGGTAGAAGGCGGACGCTACACGGCCCTGCAACTTGCAGCCAAGGTAGCAAGCCTGTGGCCTGACCTGGCACAAGGCACGCCTTATGTAGTGTGTACAGGCGGAGAACCGCTGCTCCAGCTGGATACAGAGCTCATATCCGCATTTCACGAAACCGGCCTGGAAGTAGCCGTCGAGACCAACGGGACGGTGGAAGCGCCCGCAGGCCTGGACTGGATCTGCATGAGCCCTAAGGCAGGAGCGGAGCTGCAGCTTACATCAGGCCATGAACTGAAGCTTGTGTTCCCGCAGCCGGGTGCAGAACCCGAACGCTTCGAACACCTCGACTTCAGGCATTTTTACCTGCAACCTATGGACGGTCCCGACCTGGCACGCAATACGGCAATGTGTATCGATTATTGCCGGGCACACCCCATGTGGAAACTTAGCCTCCAGACACACAAACTGACAGGTATACCCTGAATACCAATGCATTGAACGCCATCGGCTCCCTACAGTACATCTTCACATATACTCCCGGCCGATCCATAGTGGTGCTTCGCTATATTGGCTGCAGCTCAATTTTTCTTTAATTTCACCTCATGCGTGTAGAAAAGAACCTGGAGGACGTACTGATGAAAATCGCCCACTACGAGGGCAAAGAAGTGGAGCTTCTGTCAAGACTGGTCTTTTGTATACGGCCGGACAGGAAGGAACGCAAAAAAGGTATATGTCCCCGGTTTGACCGGCTGCTCACGCTGCTGCAGGGGGAAGAAAGCTACAGGGCAGGACTCAGGGACTACTTGTCGAGATTGCTGGACGGCAAGAAGATCAGCCGGTCGCTGGTGGATGCAGGGATCGTATCGGGTACGGACTTCTGGTATGAGTTGCGCAAACGGCTTATATACAAAGTGCTGCCTTATCAACCGGACCCCAACACCATCGATTATGTGCTGGTGAATGTCTTCTACGAAGAGTCGGACATAAAATGGATCATGCAACTGGGCGATGACCGCAGCCGGAAACTCTTCGACCTGCTGGGTTTTCGTGACCTGGAGGACCAGGATATCAGATCGCCCGTGCTGCTGGACACACTTTTCGCCATCAGGAGCCTGTCGCACCGGATCACGGGGATCGCGTTCGAGTCCGATGTACTGCAGATGGCGCCCGAATACGAAAACTTCGAAAGTCCCTTCGTCGCATTGCAGGATGAGATCGACGAATTCCTTGACGACCTGCGCAGCGGAAAGATCCAGCGACATACAGATACGATCTCCTACAAGCAACTCCGGATACTGCTGACACAATGCCGCGAATTTATCCGGCGTGCTTACAAAAACAGGGAAAAACTAGGTATCAGCTTCCGCGTCCACCAGCAGCTGATGAACCTGGAACGCATGCTCGACAGGATGGAGATACTGCTGGGCTTTGTCCTGCAAGACACGAAGACAGAGGGCGCCGGCTACAAGACCATCGACGTCATTCGCAACCTCATACATTTCAATGCCGGCAAGACTATGATCAACGGGTACTTTAACAAAGCTACCCAGCTCATGGCCTATGAGATCACCCAGCACACCGGCCGTACCGGAGAGCACTACATCACCAAGAATCTCAGGGAGTACTTTCACATGCTCAAGTCCGCCCTGGGAGGCGGATTCATCGTAGGTATACTGTGTGTGCTCAAGATGGTCTATTCCATGATAGACACCAGCCTGTTCGGAAAGGCTTTCCTCTATAGCATGAACTACGCGATGGGATTCATCGCCATATACCTGCTTCACTTCACACTGGCGACCAAACAGCCGGCTATGACGGCGGCTACACTTGCCAGGGCATTTGCGATCAGATCCGGTGACAAGGACAAATATGCCAATGTGACGGAACTGATCGTACGCACCATGCGCTCCCAGTTCATTGCCTTCGTAGGCAACGTACTCATGGCTTTCCCTGTCTCGCTATCGATTGTCTTTGTATGGCAGCTCATTTTCGGTGCCAATATCGCCACGACAAAGGCCGATCACCTCCTGCATGATCTGAGCCCCATTGATTCGCCCGCAGCTTTCCATGCCGCCATAGCCGGCGTATTCCTCTTTGTATCCGGTCTCATATCGGGACATGTGAGCAATCGCTCACTGTACAACCGTATCCCGCTGAGGATCCAGAATCATCCGGTACTCAAGATGTTTATGCGGCCTGCACGCCGCAAGAAGCTGGCGGACTACTACGCCCGCAATGCAGGAGGCATCATCAGCAACTTCTGGTTTGGTATCTTTCTCGGCAGCACGGTGATCGTCGGCACGATCCTGGGGCTTCCGCTGGACATCAGGCACATTACTTTCGCAGCCGGCAATTTTGCTATCGGCCTGTTCGGAAAGTCCTTCGACGTGAGCGGCGAACTCATCTTCTGGTCTGTTGTGGGTATCGGTATCATCGGCTTCATGAACTTTATCGTCAGCTTCACACTGTCGCTCATGCTGGCTATGCGTTCCAGGGCTATCCCTTTTACAGAACTGATAGATATCGTTGACAGTGTACGCGCCCGCTTTTTTATCCAGCCCTGGGCGTTCTTCTGGCCGCCAAAAAACCGAAGGCAACCTAAACCCGATGAGCCGCCGCCACCTACTGGAACATCCAGCAAACACACCTAAAGGATCATGCAATACCGGGAATTCAGCCCTCCGATTTCACTGGCGCCATATATCAATTGCTTCTGGATACTTGAAGGAGCAGGTAACGGACAGAACACCTCCCGCGAACGCATCATACCCGACGGTTGCCCGGAGCTTATCTTCCACTTCGGAGCGCAATATTGCCGGTTTGGTCCCGATGGCAGCGAGCAGCTTCAGCCACGTAGTTTTATCTACGGTCAGATCCGGGACTACATAGAGATCGGACCGACAGGCGACTCCGGCATATTGGCTGTACGGTTCCATCCTCATGGGCTGGCCCCATTCCTGGATATGCCGGTACGAGAACTCAACGGCTTGAGTGTGTCCCTGGAAGAACTCTTCGGCCGGGAAGGTACAGAAATTGAGGAGCGGCTGATGAGCGCAACCGGTACGACCGCGCGGATAGAACTCATTAGCAGGTTTCTCCTGGACCTTCTGAACAAAGTGAGGAGGTCTGTCGGTGACGATCCCTTGATCGCAGATGCAGTCACGACCCTCCGGCGCAAGCGGGGCGATCAGGGCATAGAGGATCTCGCCGGCCAATATGGTCTCAGCCGCCGCCAGTTTGATCGGCGTTTCACTGCTTCGGTCGGGTTGAATCCCAAGGTACTGGCCCGTATCCTCCGCTTCCAGCAGGCATTTTCCCTCTCAAAAGACACCCGTATTGACAGCCTGACGGACCTCGCACTGGCCTGCGGCTACTACGACCAGGCACATTTCATCCGTGACTTCAGGGCATTTTCGGGCATCAACCCAAGCTCCTGGTTCAGGCGGGATCACAAAATGCAGGATTTTTTTTCGGGCGGATGCTGAGATGACCGTTCTGTACAATTTTTGCACTCTGTTCATCACTACCTTTAACCCCATATTTTTACCTGAAACATAAAAACAATTCAAAGTCATGGAAAACTTCATCAACTGGTTCGAGATCCCGGCAGCGGATTTTGCAAGGGCAGTCACATTCTACCAGACCATACTGGGCATCCATATCCACGAGATAGATATGATGGGCACAAAAATGGGCCTCTTCCCCAATGACGAGACGAATGTATCCGGCGCTGTCGTGAGCGGCGAAGGTATTGAACCGGGAGCATCGGGTGCATTGATCTATCTCAACGGAGGAACTGATCTGCAACAGGTAGTTGACAAGATAGAAGCGGCCGGAGGACGGATCCTGGTGCCGAAGACCGAGATCACACCCGAGATGGGCTATTTCGCTCATTTCATAGATACAGAAGGCAATCGCCTGGGACTTCACTCTATGCAATAATCCACCTGTCACCTATGAGAATAATATGGATATACGTGGCGCTGCTCACTGTGGCAAGCCATTATACCGCCCGCGCACAGGCTGCCGGATCGGAATTCGACTGGTTGACGGGCCGCTGGGAAGGCAAGCTTGGCAGCGGTCATTTCTACGAAAGCTGGATCAGGGGAACAGATGGCCGCCTGCACGGTGAAGGCTATTTTGTACGCGGTAGCGATACGCTGCAGCGCGAACAACTGCTGATCCAACCCGTAGCTACTTACTGGGTCTATATACCTGTGATCGACGGCAACTCTCCGGTGCTTTTCACATTGGTGGAAAACAAACCCGGCTATCATGTCTTTGAGAACAAAGAGCACGACTTTCCACAGCGGGTCGTATATACACGCATGGACGACGGTTCGATGCTCGCCTGGATAGAAGGTACACTCAGGGGAGAGCCCCGCAAGATGGAATACCGACTCCAGAGAATGAAAGAAAAACCCGGCTCCGGGCAATAGTCATACCCAGCGGCACCTGTATATACATGCCGCAGAGATCCGCCGCCGGATAGATCTGGTGATCTGTCCGGCGGCAATTTTCCGGTTGTTGTGTCTTAGGGAATACTGAGCAGCAGGTGCAGCCGCCCTGTAAGCCATCCATCATTCAGTCACGTCAAAAAGCGTGATCGTCCCACCTCCCGGAGGAGCTGTACCGAGGTGGCGATAAGCTTTGGCAGTAGCTTCGCGACCACGGGGAGTGCGCTGTATATACCCCTCCATGATCAGGAAGGGCTCGTGCACTTCTTCGATGGTACCGGGATCTTCCCCCACAGCCGTGGCAATGGTCGTGATACCGACCGGCCCGCCACCAAACTTGTCGATGATGGCACTGAGTATCTTGTTATCCATTTCATCCAGCCCGCCCTCGTCTACATTGAGCGCCTGCAGGCCGAACATGGCTATACCGCGGTCGATGGAACCATCACCCTTGATCTGCGCGAAATCCCTGATCCGGCGCAACAGGCTGTTGGCCACCCTCGGAGTACCGCGGCTGCGGCGCGCGATCTCCTCGGCCCCTTTTGAATCTATCGGCACGCCAAGTATCTGTGCCGAGCGGTTGATGATGCGTATGAGTGTCGGCACATCGTAATAGTCCAGGTGGCAATTAATACCAAACCTGGCACGCATAGGCGCTGTCAGCAAGCCCATACGCGTAGTCGCGCCTATGAGCGTAAAGGGATTGAGCGACAGTTGGATACTGCGCGCATTGGGTCCCGAGTCGATCATGATATCGATGCGAAAGTCTTCCATAGCCGAGTAGAGATACTCCTCTACCACGGTATTGAGCCGGTGTATCTCGTCTATAAAAAGCACATCACCCGGACCGAGATTGGTCAGGAGTCCGGCAAGGTCGCCCGGTTTTTCGAGTACCGGCCCCGAACTCATCTTCAGGCTGCTGCCCAATTCGGAAGCGATGATGTACGAGAGTGTGGTCTTACCGAGGCCTGGTGGGCCGTGCAGCAATACATGATCCAACGCCTCACCGCGCATACGGGCCGCCTGTATGAATATCTGCAGATTCTCTACGATCCGGGACTGCCCCTTGAACTCATCGAGGAGCTTAGGGCGCAGCGCCTTCTCTATCTGCCGCTCTTCGGAATTGAGCGACGATCCGTGCGGATCCAGGTGAGGGTTCATCTGTCTGGGGCTGGATTATTCATTGTTGTTGCGGACCCATATCACTTCTCCCTGCCCCAACGCTGTGATACGCCGGTAGCAGTCGTTGACCATTCTTCCGGGTACGTCGCAGAGGAAAGTGCCCTGGCAGTCATATAGCGCATTGCGCGTACCACTCTCTACATAATAGGCCCAGCCATCCTCATAGGTATATTTCGTGATCTTAAAGGGATTGCGCTGTTTGACCAGGTCGGCCATCCACGGTGTACGGAACGGGTCCAGGATATTGGCACATTCCTTCTTGGCTGGCTTGCCGCCTCCCTGTGCCTGCTCCACTTCCAGGCAGGTCAGCGTGACGATGGCATCCTCCGCCATACACACGCTGGCCATATCTGCCCGTTCATATCCAAAACGGATCTTCAACCCGGGCTCCAGCCGTATACCTCCGAACTCCGGGCGTACAGGCAAGTACTTCTTGCCGTCTTCAGCCACGATCAGCAGCGAACAGCCGTCCAGTCCGGTATAGTCGACCACTGTACCGCGCTGTGCACAATCGACTGCTTTCTGCGCCCCCGGCGCGGCTGCCGCTTCGTCAGCGGCCTTCGCTTTCTTATGCGTGCCGCATGAGAAACAGGCGGCTATCAGCAGGGCGGCTAAACAAAGGCGTACTTCCATGGTTTTTTGATTGTATGACGAAGTAGACGGCGCAAAAGATAACCCAAGGGGAGCGATTTTTATACCTTTGTGACGTTTTTCAACTACGAATATATAGATATTATTGCTATATAATCCACTAACCCGGACTTACGGAAATCTTTAAATCAAAAATGAGCATGAGCGGATCAAAGATCACCATTGAAAACGGCCATCTGAACGTTCCCGACAATCCTGTGATCCCTTTCATAGAAGGGGATGGCACCGGGCCCGATATCTGGGCGGCATCCGTACGCGTGATGGACGCGGCGGTAGAAAAAGCATATAACGGCAGCAGAAAGATTGAATGGAAAGAAGTACTGGCAGGCGAAAAAGCTTTCGAACAGACAGGCAACTGGCTTCCTGAGGAGACACTTGACCTGATAGACGAGTACAGGGTAGCCATCAAAGGACCCCTCACTACACCGGTCGGCGGCGGCATCCGCTCACTGAACGTGGCCCTGCGCCAGCGGCTGGATCTCTACGCCTGTGTGCGCCCGGTACGTTGGTTCCAGGGTGTACCTTCACCAGTCAAGGAACCGGGCCTGGTAGACATGGTGATCTTCCGCGAGAATACGGAAGATATCTACGCCGGTATCGAGTACAATAACGGTACACCGGAAGTAGAGAAACTAAAGAAGTTCCTCATCGGAGAAATGGGTGTCACCAATATACGCTTCCCGGACACGGTTTCCCTGGGTGTGAAGCCTGTATCACAAGAAGGTACGGACCGCCTGGTGCGTGCAGCCATCGATTACGCCATCGAAAACGGACGTGCGTCGGTGACCCTTGTACACAAGGGCAATATCATGAAGTTCACGGAAGGCAAATTCAAAGAGTGGGGATATGAACTGGCAAAGCGTGAGTTTGGCGCCGAAGATTACCAGGGCGGCCCTTGGCAGGTGATCAAGACCAACGGTCGTGAACTGATCATCAAAGATGTCATCGCAGACGCCTTCCTGCAGCAGATCCTGCTCAGACCGGCCGAGTACGACGTGATTGCAACACTCAACCTCAACGGAGACTATATATCCGACGCACTGGCTGCGATGGTGGGTGGCATCGGTATCGCTCCCGGCGCCAATATCAACTACATCAGCGGCAAAGCGATCTTCGAAGCTACACATGGTACAGCTCCCAAGTATGCAGGCCTCGACAAGGTCAATCCAAGCTCGGTCATACTATCGGGCGTGATGATGTTTGAATATATGGGTTGGAAAGAAGCCGGCGACCTGATCATCAAAGGTCTTGAAGCAGCTATTTCTTCCAAGCGCGTCACATACGATTTCGCCCGCCTGATGGATGGAGCGACAGAGTTGAAGTGTTCTGAGTTTGGTGACGAGATCATCTCCAATATGTGATCTCCGGGCACGAAGAGATCCCTCAACGAAAAAAGCCACCGGGTACCCGGTGGCTTTTTTATTTCTTACGGGTCGTCGCTCAAAAGAAACGATCCGGCCTCAGCAGGTTATCTATCTGCGGGATTAAAGGTACTCAGACCTTCACTCCTCCTTTCACGCATTGAAAGAGGTACCACAGCCGCAGGTATCCTTGGCATTGGGATTATTGAACGTGAAACCCCGGTTGTTCAGCCCGTTGACAAAATCAATCTCCATACCAAGCAGGTACAGGGCATGTGATTTCTGCATATAGACTTGTACACCTCCAATCTCGAACACATCGTCCTGGTCCTTCTTCACGTCGAATCCCAGGATGTAGGTAAACCCGGAACAGCCGCCGCCTTTGACCCCGACACGCAGCCCGTGATCTTCCGGGATATTCTGCTCGCTGACGATCCTGCGCAACTCGGTCAGTGCACTCTCCGTGAGAGATACAGGTTGAGTTTGTGTAGTCGCTTCCATTACTTCTGCCATAATTTTTACCTGCTAGCTTTGACACAAATTTAATAAGAAAAAGCAGGGCACAAAAACCCCGTTTGCCTAGTTTTACGGATAACAGCAAATGAAGTAGCTTTGTTCCCTGCTACTCAAGAAGTATATAAGAGATATGGAAACCTGGATACCTTATTTGATACAACTCGCCATCTGGATCATGGTTATAGCCGTCCTGATATGGCTGAGCAACCACCTGCTGGATAAGTTCCTGGACTACAAGCGCCAGATCAAGAGTTTCGACATACAGAACGACCGGCAGCGATCCACCCAGCAGCTCAAACTACAGGCTTACGAGCGACTGATGTTGCTCCTGGACAGGATCAGCCTCCCCACCCTGCTCACCAGGGTCAACTCACAGGAAGCCGATGCAGAGGAGTTAAGCCTCGCCATGCACCTGACGATACAGCGGGAGTTTGAACACAACATCACACAGCGCCTGTATGTCAAGGACAACCTATGGCAGATCATCCAACTCGTACGCGAGGAACTGTCCACAGCCGTCCAGGTGTTGTCCGAACAGGAAACCGGCACGGTCCCCAAGGATCGGTTCATACAACTGATCCTGCACTTTCACCAGACAAGGGGCAAAGACCTGATCGAAAAGGCTATGTCCGCCATCAAGGAAGAGTCGACGTTAGCGATGAACTGACCCGGCGCCTACGAAATCACTCCAGACAGATGACCAGATGTACCCTCGTATAAGACTTCGGATCCTGGCAGCTCTGTTGCTCGTTCTCGGCATCGTCTCAGCCTGCCGCCAGACGATGCACGTGGCCGATAGCCGTTCGCAGGCGTTCCAGGTCGATGGCCGGTTGGACTCGTTACCCCGTGAAGATGCCCTGGAAGCCACCATCCTGCCCTATCGGCAGCAGCTCCAGGTGAAAATGGGCACTGTCATCGGCTACGTAGCTGAAGAAATGCCGAAGCGGCAGCCCGAATCCAGCCTGACCCACTGGCTGGGCGATGTGATGTACATATCTGCTACCGGGATCACGGACCGAAGGGTCGACTTCGGGTTGATGAACTACGGCGGGATCAGGCTTCCTTCCCTGGCTGCAGGACAGATCACGGTAGGCAAAGTCTATGAGCTCATGCCCTTTGACAACTTTGTCTCCCTTGTAGATGTACCCGGCGCCGCACTGCAGGAACTGTTTGATATGATCGCTGCGGCTAAAGGCGGATGGCCTGTTTCTTCTCATGTCTACCTGGAACTAAAACAGGGGAAAGCACAAAATATCCGTATCGGCGGCAGGCCGCTCGATCCTGTACGTATTTACACGGTCGCTACATCAAGCTTCCTGGCCGATGGCGGCGACGGGCTCAAAATGCTCATGCAGGCTCCGAGAGAGGACCTGCCCGTGATGATAAGAGATGCAATCATAGCTCATATCACAGATCTGAACAGCCGGGGCGAACAGATCCGGTCGGATAGTACGGGACGGATGATCAGGCTGGCGGACTGAAAAAAGAAAACGACATGTACACAGACAGACGATCGTTTCTGAAGAAAATGGGGACAGGCCTGGCGCTCACAGCTACGGCTGGTCTCCCGCTTGAAGCGCTGGCAGCAGGGGATCTTTACAAACTCTGTATACTGCATACCAATGATACGCACTCCCGCATAGATCCCTTCCCGATGGATGGCTCCAAACACCAGGGCAAGGGTGGTGTAGAGCGCCGGGGCAGGCTCATCAGAAAGGTACGCGAGCAAGAAGAGCATGTGTTGCTGCTGGACGCAGGAGATATCTTCCAGGGCACGCCGTATTTCAATATGTTTGACGGAGCGCTGGAGATACAACTAATGTCCTCCCTGGGTTACGACGCCTCAGTTCCCGGCAACCACGACTTCGACAAAGGAATAGACAACCTGGCGACACAGCTGGGCAAATCGGCGTTTCCCATGGTGGTCACAAACTACGGTGTGGAAGATACGCCCCTCAACGGTATTACCCGGCCCTATCTCATACTGGAACGCGGACCGATACGCATAGGGATCGTAGGAGCAGGCCTCTACCTGGACGGCTATGTAGCACAGTCCTTTTACAAGGGCCTGCGCTTCCCCGACACCATAGAAACAGTCGACCGTACGGCCGGGCAGCTCAAGAACGAACACGGTTGCCACCTGGTCATCTGCCTGTCGCACCTGGGTTACGAATACGACGACAACACACTTTCTGACAGGAGGCTGGCCGCCGCTACCAGGCACGTGGACCTCATCATAGGCGGACATACGCACACTTTTCTTCCCGAAGCGGTCGTCTTACCCAACCGTGATAACAAACCCGTGATCATCAACCAGGCGGGCTGGGGCGGTATCGTGCTCGGCAGACTGGACATTTACTTCGAAAAAAACCTGCGCAGACGCTGCCACACTTGTCGCAACCTGCTGGTTTCGTGACAGCTCTGTGACAACTTTTCTATGCGAATCAGAGAGGTTGTATACAATAAACACTAAATTCAGGTTATCATCCCGAAACGCGCACACAGGGCCGTCTGTCAAAAAGTCTGTTTTTTCAGGGCACCCATGTCTGCAAAATTGCGGAAATTGGTCCCCCCAATGGATAGGGAAACGCCGATACACATCGCAGAGAGGGAAGAGATGAAGGATTTGACCATTACTAACTCAAGCATTCAGAAAACCGGAAGACCAATGGGAAAGGACCCGCTCGCTGCCTGGTCAAACTGCCTGAAGCTCATCCGTGAGGATGTGAATGCATTGAGTTTCAAGACCTGGTTCGAGCCGATCAAACCTGTAGCGCTCAACGGCAATGTGCTGACCATACAGGTCCCCAACAAGTTTTTCTTCGAATGGCTGGAGCAGCACTATGTCGATCTGCTCAAACGCGTCATCCGCATAGAGCTCGGTGAAAAGGCCAAACTGGAATACCAGATCCTGCTGCCGCAGACCCACGAAGAGATCGCTGCACGCAGCCAGCAGAACATTCAGAAAAAAGCGGCGAATGAACAGCCTTCGGAGGAGATCCGCAATCCCTTCGTCATTCCGGGCATCCGCAAGGTCAATATAGACCCCCAACTCAACAAGCAATATATCTTCGACAACTATATCGAGGGCGACTGCAACCGCCTGGCGCGTTCGGCCGGTATAGCCATAGCGGACAAACCCGGTACGACCTCCTTCAATCCGCTCGTCATCTACGGCAAAGTGGGCCTGGGCAAGACTCACCTGGCACATGCCATCGGCAATGAAGTGCTTGTACGCCACAGCAACAAGACGGTCCTGTACATCTCTTCGGAAAATTTTTCGACGCAGATGATCCAGTCTATCAAAAACAACTCCATCAACGATTTCATCACTTTCTACCAGCTGGTAGATGTACTGATCGTAGACGATATCCAGTTTCTCGCAGACAAACACAAGACCCAGGAAGTATTCTTCCACATCTTCAACCAGCTCCACCAGAACCGCAAACAGCTGGTACTTACTTCCGACAGAGCGCCCAAGGACCTCGGAGGCATGGACGAACGCCTGATCTCACGCTTCAAATGGGGCCTCACAGCAGACCTGCAGGCGCCGGACCTTGAGACACGCATAGCCATCCTGCAGGCCAAGATGGCCGAAGAAGGGATCGCGCTTCCGGACAATATTGTAGAGTTCATCAGCTACCATATCAAGGACAATATCCGTGAACTCGAAGGCGTCCTTATTTCCCTGCTGGCCCAGTCCTCGCTCAACCGAAAGGCAGTCGACCTGCAACTGGCCAAGGAAGTGATCCAGAAATTTGTCTCCGACATGAGCCGGGGAGTCACTATCGAACATATACAGGAACTGGTGGCGGATGCATTCGATATAGCCGTGGAGCATATCAATGCCAAGACCCGCAAAAGATCGGTTGTGATCGCCCGCCAGCTGTCCATGTACCTGGCCAAGAACTATACCAACCTCTCACTGAAGGCGATCGGCGAATACTTCGGCGGCCAGCACCACAGTACGGTGATCTACTCGTGCAAAGCGATCCAGGATATGCTGGATACAGATGTCAAATTCCGCAAAAAAGTAGCGGATCTGGAGCGCCAGGTCAAGCTGTCACTCAACGCTACACACTAGCGCCAAAAAAAAACCCGCTTAGTTTGTTTTAAGGCATAGTAAATCTATATTTGCAACCGCTTTCGGCGTATTGCCTCTTTCAGACAGGCAACACTCTCCCGGCGACAAGAATACGATCCCTTCCAAAGGCGTAGAGATCGCAGCCCATGGTGAGATGGGTGAGTGGCTGAAACCAACAGTTTGCTAAACTGTCGTACGGGTAACCGTACCGCGGGTTCGAATCCCGCTCTCACCGCTTGACAGATTGTATGGAGAAGATGATTCATTAAATTCATCTCTCTTTATATCTATCATCGCACTCACACTGACACACACTCCCACACTCACACTCAATTCGGGATGTAGCGCAGTCCGGTAGCGCACCTGGTTTGGGACCAGGGGGTCCCAGGTTCGAATCCTGGTATCCCGACTACAAAAGGGTTCCTGGCTTAATGCCAGGGACCCTTTTTCTTTTTCAGCCTGTATACGGCAATCAATACCGGTGATATGATGAACTGATCAGCAAGGCAGTCCGCTCGTAGTTTGGAACAGGAACTCCGGTAACTCAGCGGCGATACACCCGATACTTTGCGGAAGACATCAAGAAAAACCATTTGTGTCCGGGTGGTCCGCCTCATACATTACCTTGCTTACCGTCATCAGGCTCCATAACGGCTCCCAGACAGCCCCTGCCTTGACCTACATATAGAGCGCCCATCTTGTATTGGCAGATCAGCCGGCAGATGATCAGATCTCTGCGATACTTCTTGCCTACGGCCGTGTAGAAAAATCCCGCTGCCGCACACGTGCTTTATACCGGAGTTAAACTAACCGTATCCTGAACCCTGGGGTTGCGCCCCGTTTTCCCGGGGAAATCATTGGACATATGGACACGGAGAATATCCGGCAATACAGCAGGGCAGCGCCCTGTGTACAGTACCTTCAGCTAACTCAAACTGTAAATCATCTCCTTACGACAGGAGGCAGGGATCAGGCAGGCTCTCAGGCGCCTTCTTCATCCAGGACGGTGATCAGCACTTTATCTACCCGTACGCCGTCCATATCCATGACTTCAAACTTGTAGTCGCCCGCACGGAATACATCGCCTTCCGTACAGATGCGGCCGATCCTGGTCATCATGAATCCACCCAGCGTTGTGTATTCGTCTCCTTCCTCGCGCAATGACTGCATATCGATGATCTCCGGCAGCTCGTCTACGAGTATATCTCCGTCGACCAGGTATGTGTTATCCGGTCTCTGCAGGACCTTGGGCGCTTCGGACTCTGTTTCGGTAGGAAGATTACCGAAGATATTTTCAATGAGGTCGTGAAGAGTGATGATACCGGCCAGGCTGCCATATTCGTCCACCACTACAGCCATATGCGTCTCGGATTCCTTGAAACGCTCCAGTATACGCTGAGATGAGAGGCTTTCCGGGATATAAGCAGGCTCCTTAAGTATCTTGCGCAGATCGAAACCCGGCTTCTGGTAGTCGCTGATATAGTGCTTGACCTCCAGTACGCCCATGATGGTATCCAGCTCTTCGTCACATACCAGAAACTTGCTGTAGGGACTGAGCTTGATGGTCTCCAGTATGATTTCGGGGGGATCGTTGAAGTCCAGCCATACGATCTCGCTGCGGTGCGTCATGATCGACTTGGCCCGCCGGTCAAAAAACCTGAACAGGTTGTTGTACAGTTCCGCCTCATAAGCAGAGATCGATCCCTGGCGATGTGCGATACGTATCATCATCACGAGCTCTTCGTCCGTCACTTTCTGATCGCCCTCACCCTTGATACCGAACAGGCGGAGCAACCACTTGGTCGACGCTGACAGCAACCATACCGCAGGATACACGATACGCGTGAAGTAAAAGATCACCGGGGCGACTGTGAGAGCTATTGAAGTAGCATTGCGGATAGCCAGCGTCTTGGGTACAAGTTCACCGATCACGATCGAGAGATACGTGATCATTCCTACTACAATCACAAGGGCGATGGTATCGGAATAAGGTTGCTGTACACCATAGCCTTCCAGTACATCCGCAAAGACGCCCGAAAGCTGCAATCCCCCGAATACACCACTGATGATACCGATGAGTGTGATACCGATCTGAACCGCTGACAGAAATTCTTCCGGGCGGTCCATGAGCCGGATCGCAAAACCTGCATTCCGGCTTTTCTTTTTCATTTCATCGAGACGCCCCCTGTTGGCTGAGACCAATGCTATCTCGCTCAGTGCAAAAAAACCATTCAGCAGGATGAGCAGCGCAAGGATGAAAAACTCCATATAGGTTGGAAAGGTAGATATTTACCGAAAGGTATGAATATGTTTGCACATACTGCTACGCCGGGGAGCATATTGTAAGGCAACACAGAAAGTCCTGTTTGCGTATCACCACTTTCTCACTTTCACAGGCGGATCGGACCGCTTCGCCCTGATCTCTTCAAAGAAGATATCTTCGTTGGGCACGTCGAACAGGAGTTCTGTCACATTACCGTTGTTGTCCGTCAGGAACTGTACGGTGCCGAAATCAAACCATGCATGCGTCTGCAGCCAATCCAGCCTGTATGTATCGTAGTGCCAGTGACTGAGCCGCGCATTCAGATCGGGGGCCTCCGTGAAGTCCAGGTAGAGCCCGTTCTCCTCTCTGCGGATACGGATCTCTCCGTACATAGGGCAGCGATACAGACCTGCCAACTCTACGGATGATCTGGAGGGGCTGGTATTCTGTATGCGTGCCTGGATACGCTGCGCCAGCCGTTTGCCCCGCTGTTCATCCCCTTTGCGCTGGGACTCGAGTCCGCGGGCCATCCAGTCCTTTGGCTCAGCGCCCATGAACCTGTCCATGACCTCATAGGCAAGCCAGGTGGACAGGCCTTTCATGGAATTGGTCAGCACCACGATACCAAGGCGCTGGCCCGGTACCAGGACCACCCTCGAATACATACCATCGTATCCTCCACCGTGGGATACAACCATCTGCCCGTGATAGTCGGACAACTGCCAGCCCAACCCGTAACCACCGAACTGGCGGTGCCCAAACAGCTCTCTGGCGGCATCCGGGACGACAAAACCATTGTGCACCGACCAGGTATCCAGCTGTATATTCCGGCTAAACAGTGTATCCCGGGAAGGACTGACACCCTTGTTCAACTGGCAACGCATCCATTGGCACATATCCGCCGCAGATGAGATAAGCCCTCCGGCAGCGCCCATGTTATCCCAGTCCGTCCAGCCGATCACCTGCGTCGAGTCGCCCAGGTATTTGTGCGGAGTAGCTATATTGGCCAATCCCTTGAGCTGATGGATGGAAGAAACGGTACGCTTCATCTCCAGTGGTATCAGTATACGGCGCTTTACAAATTCGTCCCAGGATAGGCCGCTCGCAGCCCGGATGACCTCCCCTGCCATGATAAACATCAGGTTGGAGTACCCGTACCCGCTGCGAAAGTCGAATGCCGGACGGATCTCGCGCAGGACAGGTATGAGTTCGGCGGGAGAACGTTTGTTTTTATACCAGTTTACATCCCCGCTGAACGTACCCAATCCCGAGCGATGACACAGCAGGTCGCGGACGGTCAGATGTGCGCTCACCCAGTCGTCCTGCATACGCAGGCCGGGCAGGTACTTTTGTACGGGATCGTCCCATTTCAGCTTGCCCTCCTGAACCAGCATACCCAGTGCTGTGGACACAAAAGCTTTCGTATTGGACGCTATGGCAAAGAGCGAATGTGCATCTACCCTGTCCGGTCGTCCTTGCTCGAGCACACCGTACCCTTTTGCGAAAAATACGCTGTCACCCTTAACAATCCCTATAGAGAAACCGGGGATATCCCATACTTCAAGTGCATCCCGGAAATAGGCGTCAAGAGACTCGATAGTTGGCTGGGCAATCGCAGAGGCATATATCAGGCACAACCACAGCGGCAGCAGGATCTGTTTCATACAAGAGTTGATTACGGAGTATTGTCTTGGTATTGTCTTGTTGCTAATGTAAAAATAGTCAGCCGGAAACCGGGTATACAACGCAAATGCCGTAACAAAAGACCAGCCTCCCTTCTTCTGCCACCCTCGTAAATGAGATCGTTGATCTTTAAACCTGTCAGACAAAAACGGTAACGCCCTGGCGAAATCGCCGGGGCTTTCCCTGGTGGGTCATGATGACTGGATTGCCTGCGGCGATCGCGTTAGGGAGGTCTCAAATAGCTAAAGCCTTTCGCACCGAAGTGCGTTGAGCCTTTTGTTTTTTCGCCGGTACAAGCCCGCCGTTACCCTGCTCAAAAACAAAAAAGCCCTGGCTTGCGCCAGGGCCTTGCCTGTTGGGTCGGGATGACTGGATTCGAACCAGCGACCCCTACGTCCCGAACGTAGTACGCTACCAGACTGCGCTACATCCCGAATTGAGTGTGAGTGTGAGTGTGAGTGTGAGTGTGAGTGTGAGTGAACATTATACTTGCTTCTCTCCTGAAGTAAGAGAGCCACCCAAGGGACTCGAACCCTCGACCCACGCATTACGAATGCGTTGCTCTACCAACTGAGCTAGGGTGGCCTGTTCTGCCCTGAGACAGGGTGCAAATATACGACTTCACCGATTTTAGCAATGAACGGCCCCGGTTTTTAGCTGCTGCTATCCTCCGTAAAGTGCCGCCGCCCTGGTTCCCTGTCAAACTTTTGCCGGTTGTATGAAGCGGACTTGTTGCGCGCTATGGACAAGGTCTGCCACTGCTCACCGGCACACATACGCGCGATGTAAACGATCTGGCCCACATGATACGGGTAGTGCGCAAGCTGGCGGTTCAGCGCCTCCAGTACCGTATGTCCTTCATTGCGGATATATACCATACGCAGCAGATCTTCATCCCTGAGCGACCTGACCGCTGACAATACACAGTCCCATCCGCTCTCCCACAGGGCCAGCAGCGCTTCTCGATCCAGGTCGCCCGGCTCAAATTCACCATCGCGATCCCGCCAGGGCTTCTCCCCGTCGCTCACCAGGAAGTCCGTGAACCGCGAGCGCATATTGCCTGCCATATGTTGTACAATGATGGCGATGGAATTGCTCTCATCATTATATTGCCAGGCAAGCGCTTCATCAGGCACCTGTGCCATTGCCTTGTCTGCCAGCCCCTTGTAGTAGAGCAACTGACGGATCAGGCTTTCGAGATAATTGCCGGATACTGTTTCCATGACTATATTCTTGTAAGGTCAGATGATATGATTCCAGCCAAAACGGTCTTCGGTGCGTTGATGACGGATATCCTCCAGCATCGTTCTCAACTGTTCCTGGAAACTGCCTGTTCCGGGTACAGGTACCGGCATACTGCGCTCACCCCATACGATCTCCGAGATGGACGCCACTACCGCAGCGGTCCCTGCACCGAAAGCCTCTTTCAGCGTCCCCTGCTGCGAGGCAGCCCATAGTTCGGAAGCGGATACGTGCCGCTCTTCAGTCTGCCAGCCTGCTTCCCGTGCAAGTGTCAACAGGCTGTCCCGCGTGATACCGTCCAGGATCGTATCCGAAAGCGGCGCCGTCACCAATGTATCTCCCAGTACAAAGAATACATTCATCATACCGGATTCCTCGATCCCCGGATCCGCCGCCCCGTCGGTCCAGAGCACCTGGTCGAAACCTGCATCGGCCGCCAGCCGGGTCGGATAAAAAGCGCCGGCATAGTTGCCGCCGCATTTGGTCGCACCAGTACCTCCGGGCGCCGCTCGTCTGAAATGCGTCTCTACCCTTACACGGATCGGCCTCCTGAAGAGCCTGCCAACGGGGGAACAGACGACCAGAAAGAGAAATTCCCTGGCCTGACGCGCTCCTAGTTGCGCTTCGGAGGCGAATACAAAAGGACGCACATAGAGCGCTTGCCCCTCACCGGCCGGCACCCAGCCGCGATCGATGTCCAACAAGGCATCGATCGATTCCATAAACAGTTCGTACGGAACCACCGGCATAGCCATCCTTTCAAGCGATGCGGCAAATCGCGCATAATGTTTTTCAGGCCTGAACAGGTTGACTGATCCCGAATCCGTCCTGAAAGCTTTCATACCTTCAAAAACCGTCTGTGCATAATGGAGACAAGACGTGAAAGGACTCAGCTGCAACGGTTGGAAAGGCAGTATCTCCGGCGACAACCACTCCTCGTCCCGGTATCGGGCCCGGAACATATGATCGGCAGCGATCTGGCCGAAGACCGGGTTCTCCAATACTTCCGCCGAGAGCCGGCTCTCGCCTGCCCGGTGCACTGCAATAGCGAACTTGGTTTGCATATAAAGCTGGATTTGATTGATTTCTTCTCTGTGGTGTAGAAACAGGTACTGATTGTGCGCCAAAATCCTTACAAATATAGACCCGGCCACCAGCCGGGAACAGATGCAGTTTCTACTATTTTGACCGTATCAGGGACCTGCGACCGGACGACTATTCACCGGCAGGGGACTCCTCTCCGACCCGGAAGGTTCCATACGGAATCACCTGGTAGACATTCGTCGTATCGAGGTTGAAATACCGGTGATTCATCTCCCCGATCCGCAGGCTGTCGAAGCAGGAGACGAATACCGCCCTGTCCTGGCTGGCGCGTTCCGGTTGACCGGCAAAAAAGGTCATTGCCCGGGGGCGGCCGCGCTGAACGGAGCGTAGAAGAGACTCTACCGGTAGTCCCCAGGGCATGATGATCAGGTCCAGAGCGGCACTGTCAGGTTCCAGCAGCACCAGTTTGGTCAGCCCCTTCTCTTCCATCCTGTCGAGCACAGAATCATGCCACTGCAAGCGCTGCCGGAAAAGCTGCACAGGCCGCCACATCTGTACCCCCCAGGCCAGGAAGACCGCTGAGAAAAGGATCAGCGCCCGGCGCCTGTTCCAGGCCGGCAGGACTAAGTATACGACCGGTGCTGCCCAGAAGAGGGCCAGTGGCATCCATTGGCTCTCGATATAAAACCGTATGAACTCCGGGAATACGATGGCTACCAGTGCCAGGTAGGCGATGCCAAAGCCCCAGATCCAGGCGCATACCAGCCACCTGCGCAAGACAAGCAGCCACAGAGAAGCAAGCATAATGATCAGCGCGCCCCAGTGATAATGCAGCAATTCCTCCCAGAAAGCCCGCATCACAGGAGCCCCGAAAGCCTCTTGCCAGCCGGTGGCAGATGCTTCCTGCAGCACGGCGATCTTGGCGCTGTCGTACCAGTTGCGTGTACTGGACCAGTACTTCAGCCCTGCAACCGCCAGCAGGAATATAGCCGCGAACCAGGAACTCGTGCTACGCCAGGACATATTTCCGGCGATCAGGTAGAAGCCCAGCAGGAAAAGACAGGCCGGTATCAGCAGCGGGTGACAAAATATCGCGGTAAACATCAGCAACGCCGATACAGCATACCACATGATGCGCCGGGTCCCGGTCGCCCCGCCCGCCGCAAACCAACATCCCCAGGCCAGGCACATCCAGGTGATCCCCTGATGCACTTCATTGTTGGTCCAGAAATAAACATCCGTCACAAAGAGCGTGTGATAACAGGCCAGCAGGATCACGAGCGGATACTGCCTCATGCGGAAGAGCAGGTACCCGGCCAGCAGGTAGAATAAATTAAAGCTAAGCGAATAGGCGAGCATAGTTGCAGACAGATCCGCAGACATGCGGCCGCAGAACCAGGGGACCACCTGTGTCACTGCCGAGCCAAACCGCCCGACCATGATCGCGAGCTTGTCTTCCTGAAGTATCTTGAACAGGATAAAAGGGGCGTCTACAAAAGTCATCCGCTCCTGGTAGAACACGGCCGCACCGATACAGAGCACTGTAAGCACCCCCAGCGAAAGCAGAGCTACCGCGCGCACAGGCGCCTGGCCGGATTCTGAAGTATATCTGTCCATACACCACCGTCGGATCCGGAAGAAATGCCACCGGAGACCTCCGCTAAGATAAGCTATGACAAGCTACCTTATCGGGCTATGCACCGAACGACCGGCCTTCTCTGCAGTGAACACGCAAAAAAAACCGGCCTGCCCAGAGGACAGACCGGCTACATGAAACAAGATTGCCGACACTATTTCGGCATCACAACTGAATCGAGTACGTGTATTACCCCGTTGGACTGGATTACATCGTAGGTCGTGATATGGGCCATATTCCCCTGCTCATCCTTCACCACAATATTCTTCGGGCCGTTCATCATGGCTGTGAGTTTTCCTCCCTGTACGGTTTTCAGCTCCGCCTTCCCCTTCCCTTTTTTGATCGCGGCGGCCAGCGCATCGAAATCATACTTGCCCGCCACCACGTGATAGGTCAGTATACCGGTCAGCCGGGATTTGTTCTCAGGCTTCAGCAGCATCTCTACAGTACCCTTCGGGAGCTTTTCAAAGGCTGCATCCGTAGGCGCAAACACAGTGAAAGGACCTTTCCCCTTGAGCGTCTCCACGAGACCGGCAGCTTTGACCGCAGCTACCAGGGTTTTGTGATCACGGGAATTGACTGCATTGTCGATGATATCTTTTGTGGGATACATGGCCTCGCCACCCACTTGTACGGTCTGTGCCTTTACGGCAAATGCGCTCAGCAGAGCGAATGAAAAAAACAGAATGGTTTTCATAACAGTTTGCTTTTTGACGTTTGCCATTAGTTACGGCAGGAAGCTGTCAAGCGGATTTGCAGCAGGAAAATTTCAGCAAAAACAGCCGCCCAAACAGATGTTGTTTATGTATATTTGACCATATCAGATATAGCGGCCATGCTCAATACCGATCACCTGTATGCCCGTATTGCCGACCAGATAGAAAAGATGATCCTGGAAGGTGTCTACCAATTGGGCGACAAGCTACCTTCCGTTCGGTCCATGTCGGCAGAACGCGGCATCAGCCCCAGCTCTGTCTTCCAGGCTTACTATCAACTGGAGGCAAAAGGCCTGATCGAAGCCAGGCCGCGGTCCGGCTACTATATCCGCTACTCGCCGCGGCAATCAGCGGCACTGCCCCGTATGGCGCGGCCTTCGGAGACAGGGCAGTTTGTGAGCGTGGAAGATATGATCTCCGAAGTATACAGCGATCTGGCCGACCATCACCTGGTACGGTTTTCACTGGCGGCTCCGGCCCTGGAACTGCTTCCGGCAGCCCGGCTCAATAAAGCTATGATTCAGGCGCTACGCACACACCCGTTTCACGGCATATCCTATGAGGATATACATGGCAACCGCAGCCTGAGAAAACAGCTGGCCAGGCTTGCCCTGAGCTGGAACGGCGCTTTCTCCGAAGAAGAGGTCCTTGTCACCGCCGGATGCATGGAAGCGCTGGTGATGTGCCTCAAGGCCGTGACCCAGCCGGGAGACCTGGTGGCTATCGAGAGCCCTACTTATTTCGGTATTTTCCAGGTGATCGAGCGCCTGGGGCTCCGGGCAATTGCCGTCCCGGCCGATCCTGCCACCGGGCCGGACCTGCGTGCGCTTGAATGGATACTCGACACACAACAGGTACGCGCCTGCCTGTTTGTGCCCAACTTCAACAACCCGCTGGGCTCCCGCATGCCGGACAGCCACAAGGAACGCCTCGTGAGGCTGCTGACCGAACGAAATATCCCGCTGATAGAAGACGATATCTACGGAGACCTCTACTTCGGCAAAAAACGTCCGCTTACCTGCAAGACTTTCGACCGGGACGGAATCGTCCTCTACTGTTCTTCCCTGTCCAAGTCCCTGGCGCCCGGCTACCGGATAGGCTGGACCATTCCGGGCCGTTATTATGAGCAGGTGAGTTCGCTCAAGATGATGCACAATGTCACGGGCACTACGCTCACACAGCAGGCCGTAGCCATCTTCCTCGAAAACGGCAGGTACGAGCACCACCTGCGCAAGTTTCGCCGGGTGCTGCATACACATTGCCTCCGGTATACGCAGGAGATCCTGGCACACTTTCCGCCAGGTATCCGCATATCGCGCCCCGACGGAGGTTATGTGCTTTGGATCGAGCTGCCCTCCTGTATCAATGCTTTCTCGCTATACAGGGAGGCGATGAGATATCATATATCGATAGCGCCGGGACAGATCTTCTCGGCAGATGGAAAATATACACACTATATCCGTTTGGGATTCGGGCAGCCGCTCACCCGGTCTGTCATAAACAGCCTGGATCAACTGAGCAAGCTCATACGCAAGCAGATGCAGGAAGCCGGAGGATAAGGTTCCTCGTCACCGGCATGTACTACCGGCGCGACATTCAGCCTGGCTCAGGAACCCAGCCTGTCGCGGATATCCGACAACACCTTGTGGATCTCATCCATCCGCTCTTCCAGTCGTTTGGTACTGTCCTTGAGCATCCGGGTATACTGCGCCGAAGGTTCAAAAACCTCATTGACGCCAGGTCCTTCTTCACCGAAGAGGATCGGGCCGTTCCCATTGAAGAGCCAGTTCAGGTTGAGGCTGGGAATTTCCTGCATCAATCCGCGTACATCCTCATCTTTCAATATCCTTCCCTTGGATTTTGCATTTGCAAAACTCATAGCATCCTTGTACCCGAATATGCGGGCGAACTTGTCACTGTTGATATCAAACTTCTTCGCCAGATAATCCAGCCTTGCGATTACTTCCGATTTTGCCATGATTTATATCCAAAAGGGAATTTTTATGATCAAAATGATGATGTACGTTTGCGTATATTGACGCAAAGTTTATTATATCGTGCAATCTGCAAATAATGATCCAATTGTGCAAGCCAACTGTTTGAAAAAATCATTGATACATGGCACAAATTCGCATAAAATGGAAATCATGTCACCATAAAATGCAGTATAAATATAAAAATATGAATACACCTCAAATAGAAGCACCCAAAACAAGCTCACCACGAAGTAAGACTCTGCATATTGCGAACCGCAATTACCGGCGCGCACCCTGAAGCTTCAATTTAAAAAGAGTACTCCTCCTAAATTCCTCTTCTCTTCATCTCCCGGAGGATGAGTTCATACTCCCGGCTCATCTCACCGGTGACAGCCGCATTCTCCTGGGTCCGTCGTATGAGGTAAGGCATGACATCGTGTACAGGACCGTAAGGCATGTACTTGGCGGAGCGGTATCCCGCTTTGGCGAGATTGAAGGTGATATTGTCGCTCATACCATAGAGCTGGCAGAACATAAAGTGCGGATGATCCTTAGGCAGACCGGCCTGGCCGATAAGCTCCGCCTGCAACTGGCTGGAAGCTGCATTGTGGGTGGCATTGCAGGAAGCGATCCGCTCGTAGTGTTTTACACAGAAACTGATTGCGGCATTGTAGTCGCGGTCCGTAGCAGCTTTGTCCGGCTGGATCGGCGAAGGCAGGCCCTTCTCCGCAGCGCGCTTGCGCTCTTTGTCCATATAGGCGCCGCGTACGATCTTGGCGCCCAGGATATACCCTCCCGTCTTTGCCTGTTCGTAACTGCTGTGTAGATAAGCCAGCCTGTCACTGCGATACATCTGGTAGGTATTGTAGACCACCGGCCGTTGCCTGTTGTACCGGTGCATCATGACACCTACGATATCATCGATCGGGTCCTGTATCCATGTCTCCTCCGCATCGATAAACAGCGCTACGGCCTTCTCCATAGCCCGGTTGCAGATTACATCCACCCGCTTGAGCAGGCTCTGGTATTGGTGCTCCTCCTCTGTGTTGAGTCGTTCGCCAGCGTGCATTTTCTCCAGCAACGAGGTGTGGGTGAGCCCAGTGATCTTGGCGGATACCACGGGCACATTAGGCAGTGTAGCGGCGAAGTCAATGCTCCGCAGCACTTCGTTCATGGTTATGTTGAACTCCTCCTCGCTCTCCTTCGCTTCCGCGCCGTAGTCAAGAATAGCCCCTACACTATACTCATGCAGTTTGGCGATCGCCGGCATACACTCCAGCAGTGTACGCCCCCCGACAAACTGTTGATAGATCGTACGGCGCACGACGGGTTCGAGCAGCGGCAGCCTCAGCCTGAAGGCCAGCATACCCACTGAGGAGCCGATATTCACAAGCCATCTTTTGTTCATCAGGCTGAATAGCCTGGCCGTCTTCTTCAGTTCTTCATCACTCTTGCTGGAAAAGGCGATTTCCGTATCCTGAAAATCCAAATGGGATGGGCTCATGTCGTCAAAAACTGGTCTCGTGATCAGGAGGAGTGTTCCAGATGGTCCAGGCGCTCTCGGCCTGTTCCTGCAACATCCGAAGGCCGTTCCGTACAGGACAGCCCCTGGATTCTCCACGCTCCAAAAATATTGTTTTTCCGGGATTGTAGACCATGTCCATCAGATAATGTTGGGTCCCAAGCAGCCCATATTCCAGCGGCGGCGCGGAGGATATATCCGGCACCATCCCTACGGGTGTGCACTGGATCAGCAGCTCATACCCGTCCTGCAGGCAGCGGGATGCTTCCACATAGGATATCGTATCGGGGCGTCCCCCGGGCTGGCGTGAGACAAACAGGTAAGGCCACTGCCTGCGGCGCATCTCATAGGCCGCAGCCTTGGCAGCCCCGCCCGTACCCAGTATCAGCGCTTTGAATGCCAGGCCCGTGGGCAGCCACTCATCCAGCGATCTGCGGAGACCCTCCACATCAGTATTGTATCCGGTGATGCCCCCGGGACCTATGAGCAGCGTATTGACGGCGCCGATATCGGCCGCGACAGCATCCAGTTGGTCAACATATCCCAGTACCTGCTCCTTATAGGGGATCGTTACATTCAATCCCCGCAACGACGGATAAGCTTCGATCAGCCCGGGCAACTCTGTCACAGACCGCAAGGGAAACAACCGGTAGTCTGCATCTGCAATGCCCTCCCTTTCAAACTTCTGCCTGAACCATTCCCGTGAAAATGAATGGCCTAACGGATAACCGATCAACCCGAAAAGTCTGGTGGTTTTCATCTTGTGCGACTGTCAAAATGACATATTTGACCAGCAAAATACGTATCTTTGTCCTCCCAAAATACAAATAGCACCCGGTAACATGTACGACGACAATCCAACCCTGCTGTCTGCGGAGAAAGACATGCGTGAAGAAAGACAGGGAGAAGTGTTCTTCCGGGAAAAGTCCGCCGCGACCGAAGGCAGGAAGCGATTCTATATCGAGAGCTACGGTTGCCAGATGAACTTCTCCGACAGCGAGATCGTAGCTTCGATCCTGGGAGAAGCCGGCTATTTGCCTATCAGGGACGTCGACCAGGCGGACCTGATCCTCATCAATACCTGCTCCATCCGCGAAAAGGCGGAAGACACCGTACGCAAGCGCCTGCGCGCCTTTGACGCCGTCAAAAAGCGCCGTCCCGGTACGATGGTCGGGGTGCTGGGCTGTATGGCCGAGCGCCTGAAAAAGAACCTGCTCGAACAGGAACGGCTGGTAGACCTGGTCGTAGGCCCCGACGCTTACCGCAGCCTGCCGGACCTGCTCAACGAGGTGGAACTCGGCGAGAAAGGGATCAACGTACTCCTCTCCCGGGAAGAAACCTATGCCGACATCAGCCCGGTACGCCTCGGCTCCAATGGTATCTGTGCCTTTATCTCCATCATGCGCGGCTGCGACAATATGTGTTCCTTCTGCGTCGTACCGTTCACACGCGGACGCGAACGCAGCCGGGATCCTTTCAGTATCGTCGCGGAGGCAGGCGACCTGTTTGCGCAGGGATTCCGTGAAGTGACCCTGCTCGGCCAGAATGTGGACTCCTACAAGTGGGCACATCCCGAAGAGGACATCCGGGTCGACTTTGCCCAACTACTCGGGATGGTCGCATCCATCCACCCCGACCTGCGTGTGCGATTCAGCACTTCGCACCCCAAAGACATCACGGACGAAGTGCTGTATACCATGGCCCGGCACGAAAATATCTGCAACTACATCCACCTGCCGGTACAGTCGGGCAACAGCCGTGTACTGGAACTGATGAACCGCACATATGACCGTGACTGGTATATGGAACGCGTACGCGCCATCTACCGCATCATCCCCGGCTGTGCCATCTCATCGGATATGATCGCAGGTTTCTGCTCGGAGACAGAGGAGGAGCACCGGGATACCCTCACCATGATGGAATTTGCCAACTACTCCATGTCCTACATGTTCTTCTACTCGGAACGGCCGGGCACACTGGCTGCCCGCAAACTGCAGGACGATGTGCCGCTGGAGATCAAGAAGCGGCGGCTGGATGAGATCATCCGCCTGCAGAACCAGCTCTCCCATCGCCACAACCAGGCGGATATAGGCAAGACCTTCAAGGTACTCATAGAAGGAGATTCCAGGCGTTCGGACCAGGATTTCTGCGGACGCAACAGCCAGAACAAGATGATCGTATTCCCAAAAGAGGCGGGATGCCAGCCAGGTGACTATGTATGGGTAGAAGTCCGGGAGGCTTCCAGCGCCACACTGATAGGACAGATCACCTCAGCGCCAAATGCCTGAGCCATGGACCCTCTGCAATCGATCAAACAGCGATACGGTATCATCGGCAGTTCCCAGGCGCTGGACAATGCCCTGAGCACCGCCGTACGTGTAGCTGCTACTGACCTCACTGTGCTGATCACAGGTGAGAGCGGTGTGGGCAAAGAAGTATTCTCCAAGATCATTCACTCGCTGAGTCCCCGCAAACACAACCAATTCATAGCGGTCAACTGCGGAGCGATCCCAGAAGGCACGATCAACTCCGAGCTTTTCGGCCACGAGAAGGGTTCCTTCACAGGCGCTACCGGCGATCGTAAGGGTTATTTCGAGACGGTGGACGGCGGCACCATCTTCCTGGACGAGATCGGCGAGATGCCGCTGGACACCCAGGCTTTCCTGTTGCGCATACTGGAGAGCGGCGAGTTCATGCGGGTAGGCGCTTCCAAAGTGCTCAAGACCAATGTACGCGTCATCGCCGCCACCAATGTCCAGCTCGAAGACAAGATCCGCAACGGGCGGTTCAGAGAGGACCTGTACTACCGGCTCAATACTGTACCGATCCGCGTGCCCGCGCTCAAGGAGCGCCGGGAAGATATCTATATGCTGTTCCGCAAGTTTGCCGTGGACTTTGCCGAACGCTACCATGCCCCGCCGATCCAGTTGTCTGAAGGAGCCCGCTACCTGCTGGAGCGATACGACTGGCCCGGCAATATCCGCGAACTCAAGAACGTAGCGGAACAACTGTCCGTGATGGCCGAGGACAAACTGGTAGCCGAGGAGGACCTGATCAGGTTTGTCCCGCAACTCACCCGCCGCAACCTGCCCGTACCGGGTGGACAGTACAGCGGACAGGATGGAGGATTGCAGGAGCGTGAGATACTCTACAAGCTGCTTTTCGAGATGAAGGGGGACCTCAACGAACTCAAAAAACTGGTCTTCGAACTCATCAAATCCAACGATCTCCAGGTCCCCGACAGCCACGCATTCACCCAACTACTCGGACCTGGCACAGGGTCTTCGGGCCTCTCGGACCAGGGCTATTACAGGGACGAAGAGCCTGAGGCTGCCATCCGCACGAGCTACCGCGAGCGACCTGAAGAAAAGATACGGCCGGTGATACTCGACGGCCCGCTCTCCCAGCATTACGAGCAGACGGAAGTCGTAGACGAAAACCTGTCCCTCGAGGATATGGAAAACGAGATGATCCGCAAGGCACTGAAAAAATTCAGCGGCCGCAGAAAAGAGGCCGCCGCCGAACTAGGTATCTCCGAACGTACGTTGTACCGCAAGATCAGGCAATACAATATCCCGGACTGATATGGATCTGCGCGTAACACTGCCCGGCCGGTTTTACTGGCTGCTGACTGCCACACTGCTGGCGGGGCTCTCGGCCTGCTATTCTTTCAAGGGCATCAGCATACCCGTCGACGTCAGCACATATTATATCCCCGTTTTCGACATCCGTGCGATCAATGCGCCTCCGACCGTAGGGCAGCAATTCTCGGAGCGGCTCAAGGACAAAGTGCGCAACGAATCCCGGCTCATCTGGAATGAAGAGAATCCCGACATAGAATTTACCGGTTCGATCGCCGACTTTCGCGTGATCCCCGTAGCACCGCAGCCCGGCGAGACCGTCGCGCTCAACCGGCTGGAGATCACGGTCAGTGTGCAGTTTATCAACCACAAGGACGAAAAGAAGAACTGGAAGAACAATTTCTCATTCTTCAACGATTTCCCGACCGACCAGAACCTGCTCGATGTACAGGACGGCCTAATCACCAATATCTATGAGCAGCTGGTCGAGGACATCTTCAACAAAGCCTTTACCGACTGGTAGCCATATCAGCCAAAACTTAGCATATTTACACGCATGAATTGGGAGCAAATACGAGCATGCTGGGAAGACAGCGAGCTGCTGCGCCGGGTGGATGCGGCAGACCTGGAAGTCTGGGCCGACCAGTTTCCCGCAGTTCCCCTGTTTAAGGCGCTGTTGATACGCAAACAGATCATCGAGCAGGGCTCTCCCGATCCTGTGCTCTGGCAGCGGCTGCTGCTCCAATGGCCTGAGCCAGATATAGCCTGGCTGCAACACGGTGGCAGAAGCCTCCCGGACATAGCTGTGCTGACCGGGGCCGACGCCGTTCCCGGAGAGCCTGCCCCGGAAGAGCATACAGAGGCCTCGCCACAACCGGAAGACCCAACCACCGGCGGGCTGCATCTGTCACTGCCTCACCTGGGATTCCTGTACGAACAGCCGGGCCACTCAACGGGGCAGTCTGAGCCTGTCGCCCCGGATAGCGAAAACCCACCGGCCACCGCTCCACAAGAAGAACAACAACCGGCCTCGTCATCCACCGAACCAGCCGGGAAAACACCGTTCTCGCTGGAAGGGCTGCTGCCTCACCTTGGGTTTGTCTATTCCCTGGAAACACCTGTCAGCGGCACTCCGACCGCAGCAGAGATACCGGCTGAAGCTCCTGCCCGGGATAGCAGCCCGGCCGTTGCCGGGACAGTTGATACCGGAACAAAAGATACGGCAGAGACAACACCTCCGCTGCACACCCTCCTGCCTCACCTAGGGTTCCTGTGGCAGTTGCCCGCCCACGGGCAGCAGGACGCACAGGAAACGCCGACCGGCAAAACCGACGGGCCCTCCGGGGTCTCCGGCGACTCCGCCCCGGTCTCCGAACAAAATAACGACGCAGACTTGCCGCAACCACCCGCTTCCCGTATCTTTTCGTCTATGGAGCAGGACAAATACACACCGCAGTTGCCCGGCGAAGACACTGATCCGGATACCGGCTATCATCCTTCTTCATTTATCCGCTGGCTCAGGTCCAGGTCCGCCAATCAGGAAGAGCAGTCCCCGGCTGGATCACTGCCGGTGAAACAGCAACAATCCAGCCATGCCCGGTTGGTCCGCCCGGAAGAAACAGACCTCCCCGGAATAGATATAGCCGGAGAGCGAAAAGAACTCAAGGCTCACAAAAAGGATAAGAAAACCAAAAAGAAAAAAAAGAAGGACAAGAAACAGCGCAAGAAAGAAGCGCTGGAAGCTTTCATCTACAAAAGCCTCGACGAGCCCGAAGAGCTTGTATCAGAAACATTTGCAGCTCTGCTGGCCGAACAGGGCCACCGTGACAAGGCAATACAGATGTATGAAAAATTGCGCTTGCGCTATCCGGAAAAAAGTAGTTTCTTTGCGTCCACTATTGAAGACCTGAAAAAAAGGACATAATCATGTTGACACTTATAACGGTTTTGATCGCCCTGGTATGTATCGTACTGATGGCGGCTATCCTCATACAAAACCCTAAAGGAGGCGGTATCGACTCCACTTTCGGGGGAGCGGGCGCAAACCAGATGTTCGGAGCTGCCAGGTCTGCAGATTTCATCGTGAAACTGACCTGGGGCCTCGCTGCGGCGCTTGTAGTGCTTTGCATCATTGCTTCGCTGATGGTCAATACACCGGGAGCAACGGAGACGCCACTGCTCTCTCAATAAGATAAATAACACTTCTGTGCAAAAGCCCGCCGGTCAGCCGCTGCGGGCTTTTTTCATTGTACTACGGCCCGGTCGGAATGCAGCGGCTACACTGACATTTTTGCCTGCAAGTCATCTCAAGAGACCATTCCTGACATGCTTTCCTGCAAAATTGACAGAACAAACAGAATGGCATACACTTCGCTAATAGCTGTATGTCAAACCATACATTTAACCGCTTATTTAGATAACCAAACTAAAACAGGATTTATGAAACCGATCAACGACAGAGTAGTGATCAAGCCTTCTCCGGCTGAGGAGAAAACCAAAGGAGGGATCATCATCCCGGACACGGCCAAAGAAAAGCCGCAGAGAGGAGAGGTAGTAGCAGTAGGTCCCGGCAAAGATGGCAATCTGATGACCGTCCAGGTCGGCGACATTGTACTGTACGGCAAATACTCAGGCCAGGAACTCCACCACGAAGGTCAGGACTACCTGATCATGCGTGAAGACGATATACTCGTTATCCTGTAATTTTTTCTCTGAAAGATCACATTTGACAAACTTCAAAAATCAATAAATCATGGCTAAAGAAATTAGCTTCAATACGGATGCCAGGAGCGAGCTCAAAGCAGGTATCGACGCGCTGGCAAACGCGGTAAAAGTGACGCTCGGTCCCAAAGGAAGGAACGTAGTGATACAGAAAAGCTTCGGCGCTCCACTGGTTACCAAGGATGGCGTCACTGTAGCTAAAGAAATAGAGCTGGAGAGCCCTGTACAGAACATGGGCGCTCAGATGGTCAAGGAAGTAGCTTCCAAGACGGCGGATATCGCCGGCGACGGTACTACGACCGCTACCGTACTGGCTCAGGCAATGATCTCTGCAGGTATGAAGAACGTAACTGCCGGCGCCAACCCCATGGACCTGAAAAGAGGTATGGACAAGGCGGTGAAAGCAGTGGTAGAACACCTCAAGTCACAGTCCGAGATCATCGGCGACGACTTCGAAAAGATCCAGCAGGTAGCTGCTATCTCCGCCAACAACGATGAGGAGATCGGAAGCCTGATCGCCGATGCCATGAAACGCGTTTCCAAAGACGGCGTCATCACGGTAGAGGAAGCCAAAGGAACGGATACCTATGTAGAAGAAGTAATGGGTATGCAGTTTGACCGTGGCTACCTGTCCCCGTATTTCATCACCAACGCGGATGAAATGACGACAGAATACGAAAATCCCTATATCCTGATCTACGACAAGAAGATCTCCAATATGCAGGAGATGCTACCGATCCTGGAGAAAACCGTACAGACAGGCCGCCCGATGCTGATCATCGCAGAAGATGTGGAGAGCCAGGCCCTGGGCGTACTCGTAGTCAACAGGCTGAGAGCAGGTCTGAAAGTAGTTGCAGTGAAGGCTCCCGGCTTCGGTGACCGTCGCAAAGCCATGCTGGAAGATATCGCCACCCTGACGGGAGGTACCGTGATCTCCGAAGAGCAGGGGTACAAGCTCGAGAATACGGAACTGAGCCACCTCGGCCAGGCAGAGAAGATCAGCATCGACAAAGACAATACGACAGTCGTCAACGGTCGCGGCAGTGAAGAAGCGATCAAGGCACGTATCAACCAGATCAAGCAACAGATCGAAGCTACTACGTCAGACTACGATCGCGAGAAACTCCAGGAGCGTCTTGCCAAGCTGGCAGGCGGTGTAGCTGTACTGTATGTAGGCGCTGCCACTGAAGTGGAGATGAAAGAGAAGAAAGACCGCGTAGACGACGCGCTGCACGCTACACGCGCAGCGATCGAAGAAGGTATCGTATCGGGTGGTGGCGTAGCCCTGATCCGCACGATCAGCAGCATTGCGGACCTTAAGGGCGCCAATGAAGATGAGACCATCGGTATACAGATCGTGCGCAAGGCGCTCGAATCACCGCTGCGTATCATCTCCGAGAATGCCGGTGTAGAAGGCTCCGTCGTACTGCAGGAAGTCATGCGCAACAGCGGCTCTTACGGCTACAACGCGCGTACGGACAAATACGAGGATATGAAACAGGCTGGTATCATAGACCCGACCAAAGTGGCTCGTGTTGCGTTGGAAAACGCCAACTCGATCGCAGGTATGGTCCTGACGACCGAGTGTGTGATCAACGACAAGCCGGAACCCAAAGAACCCGCTATGCCGGCTGGCATGGGCGGAGGAATGGGCGGCATGATGTAATCCGCGCGCCTAGGATTTTCCAGACATTCTACGACAATGAGACCCTGCCCGTTCTGCGTGGCAGGGTTTTTTATGTACGGCCTTCTCCTGTCGGATACTTATTTCTTGGGCTGTGGAAGAGACCGGCCGGTTCTTCCAGCCAATACCTGGCCCCTTCTGGCGTCAATTCTTTATTTTTGAGGGCTACCAAATAACCCGATAGACCCATGCCACACTCCAACCAGGGATACACCGGATCCCATATCCACGGACCCATCGCTACGATCGAGTTTTTTCACCCGCAGTCCAATTCACTGCCCGGCGACCTGCTGGCCGCCCTTGAGCAGGCTATCCTCGAATGCGGCCGACAGGATTCCGTACAGGTCATCATCCTGCGCAGCGCAGGTGAAAAAGCCTTCTGCGCCGGTGCCAGCTTTGAAGAGCTGAGTGCAATCGGCAACCTCGAGAGCGGTCGTCGCTTTTTCTCCGGGTTTGCTTCTGTCATCAACGCCATCCGCACCTGCGGCAAGATCGTCATCAGCCGTATCCAGGGCAAAGCCGTAGGCGGAGGAGTCGGCATAGCGGCCGCTTCCGACCTCAGCTTTGCTACCAGTGCGGCATCCTTCAGGCTGAGCGAGCTGGCCGTAGGTATCGGCCCTTTCGTGATCGGCCCGGCGGTAGAGCGCAAGGTAGGGCTCTCGGCATTCAGCCACTGGAGCCTGACGCCAGACACCTGGCAGACCGCGGAGGAAGGCACTGCACGCGGGCTATACCACCGCGTGTTCGACGATATCGCATCGATGGACGAGCATATAGAACAGTTCGCACAACAATTGGCGGCTTACAACCCCGAAGCGCTGGCCGCACTCAAGAAAGTGTTCTGGCAGGGTACCGACCACTGGTCCGGGCTGCTGGTCGATCGCGCAGGCATCAGCGGCGCTCTCGTCCTCTCGGAGTTCACCCGGGAAGCGATCGGGCGATTCGCACGGAAATGACCCGGTACAAGCAGCTTAACCTACGAGCAGGGTGACCAGCTCGGTGATCTTGCTGATGGGGTGTATATGTATAGGATAGCTCTTGACAGCCACTCCCTTCAGGTTGTATTTGGAGACGACGATATGCTGGAAACCCCGGCTTGCGGCTTCCTGGATGCGGTTTTCGACCCGGTTGACTGCCCGTATCTCACCCGACAGGCCGATCTCCGCAGCAAAACACCAGTCGCCCGGCAAGGCGATATCTTCCAGCGAGGATATGAGCGCGGCCGCTATGGCCAGGTCAATCGCCGGGTCATCAACGCGGATACCACCGGCGATATTGAGGAACACATCCTGCTGGGCAAACATGATCCCGGCCCGCTTCTCCAGTACAGCCAGCAGCATAGCCAGCCTGCGTAGGTCAAAGCCTGTGGCCGAGCGCTGGGAGGTCCCGTACACCGCCGTGCTCACCAGCGCCTGGGTCTCTATGAGCAGTGGGCGGAGACCTTCCATCGTCACAGCGATAGCGCTGCCGCTGAGATCCTCGTCCTTCTGCGTGATCAGCAGTTCGGAAGGATTGTCCACCTGGCGAAGCCCGTCGGACCGCATCTCGTAGATACCCATCTCGTCCGTAGAACCGAAGCGGTTCTTCTTGGTCCGCAGTATCCGGTACAGGTGGTGGGCGTCGCCTTCAAACTGCAGCACCGTATCCACGATATGCTCCAGTAGCTTCGGCCCTGCGATATCGCCCTCTTTGTTGATATGCCCGATGATGAAGACCGGTACGCCCGTCTTCTTGGCAAACCGCTGCAAAGCGCCGGTGCATTCCCGGATCTGCGGTATACTACCTGGCGTACTGTCCAGCTGGACTGAGGAGACTGTCTGTATGGAATCTACGATCAGGAGGTCGGGCGAGAGTTGTGCCGCCGCTTCGAGGATCATCTCCAGGTTGGTCTCCGTATACAGGTAGCACTGGTCGCCGGCGGCTCCTCCCATCCGCTCCGCACGCATCTTGATCTGCTCCTCGCTCTCCTCACCGGATACATAGAGGACCCGCAGGCCGGGCTGCAGCGCTATCTGCAGCAGCAGGGTCGATTTGCCGATACCGGGATGCCCCCCTATGAGTACGATAGAGCCTGCCACGATGCCGCCACCAAGCACGCGGTTGAGCTCCTGGTCGGCTGTAGCCCTCCTGTCGGGACCATCCGTACGCACCTGGGACAACACGACAGGCTGCCCACCGCCGTCGCGCTTGGTGATCAGGCGCTGCTGCAGCTCCTTTTCGGTGGCTTTGTGGATGATCTCTTCCTGCAGCGTGTTCCAGCTCCCGCAGGAGGCGCATCTCCCCTCCCAGCGCGCCGCGCTGGCGCCGCAGTGCGTACATATAAATACTTTCCTGGCTTTGGACACAAGCGATCGTTTGACAGCTGCACGGGCGGCAGCGGCGTTGCAAAGAGGGGAAAGGTAGGAAGTTCTTATCTTTGTGCAAAATCCTGCGGGTGGAATGGACCAGACGACATATCGAAGCGCTCATCTTTGCAGCAGAGCAGCCGATCAGGCAGGCCGAGATCAGGCAGGCGCTGGAGGAAGCCTTCGGGACAACCTTCGACCCTGCCTTCCTGCAAAGCAGGATCGACGAACTGGTCGCCCACTATCGCGAAAGCGACGCCCCCTTTGAGATAGCCGAGATAGACGAAGGGTATATTTTCCTGACCAAACCCGACTACCACGATACCATTGGCGCATTTCTCAAGCAGAGCGCAGGCAAGAAGCTTTCCAACGCCGCCCTGGAGACACTGGCCATCATCGCCTACCAGCAGCCCGTCGGCAAATCCGAGATCGAGAGCATACGTGGCGTCAGCTGCGACTACCTCATCCAGAAACTCCTGGAAAAGGACCTCATCCGCATCAGCGGTCGCGACGAAGGCCCCGGCAGACCACTCTTATACGCTACGAGTGAGCGGTTTATGAACTATTTCGGCCTCAAGAGCATTAAAGATCTGCCAAAGCTCAAGGACTTCAAGACCCCGGAGAACAGTATCGGGGTACAGGACAACGCGATGGAAAACTGATCCCTATGGAAAAGCAACTGATCAACAGGGTGGCCCAGAGCAGCCTGATTACGCTCAACCTGGAAGACTGGTTCCCCGAGAACCGGCTCGTCGCGTTCGACCTCAAGGACCATCTCTTTCACGGGTTGATCCTGCGCGAAAAAGAATTTCGTGAAGCCCTGAAAGGAACAGACTGGGCCGCATACCAGGGAGCCGTATTGTGCGTTCATTGTTCGACGGATGCGATCCTGCCGGTATGGGCTTTTATGCTCGTAGCGGCGGCGGCGGCCCCTTATGCGCAGGATGTGTATTGCGGTACTTCGGAAGAGTATATCAGGGACTATTACCGCCAAAAGATCCGGCAGACCGATATCGAACCATACCGGGATCAGCGGCTCGTCATCAAAGGATGTAGCCAGAAGCCCGTACCACCCAGCGCCTACCTGGATATCACCAGTCGGCTCGCACCCGTCGCACAGAGCATCCTGTACGGAGAGCCCTGCTCTACGGTACCTGTTTACAAGAGACCCAAATCCTAGAAAAGAAAACATCCAAAGCTGCCGGCCAGTCATGCAGAAAACCGTCCAGATCTATTCCATCGCAGTAAGTACTTTCCTCACATTCGCCCTCTTCGCTTCCCTGCGGGAGAAGCATGAGTCCGGGCTGGTACATACTACCCATTCCGAACGCCTCATACTGCCGCAGGTGATCAAGGCCATAGACCTCAACCGGGGTTTTGACTTTGCAGGCGAGCAACTGCCGATGGACAATTTCGATGTTGTCGAGCGCCTGGACCGCGAAGTACTTGTCAATGCCTACCAGCACGCCAATACGCTGCTCAATATCAAGTCCGCGCGCAGGTACTTCCCGCTCTTCGAGCGGATCCTGGCGGCCTATGGCATCCCCGAAGACTTCAAATACCTCGCTGTTGCCGAGAGCAATTTCCGTTTCGGCACTTCCTCTGCCGGCGCCAGGGGGCTATGGCAGTTTATGCCTGCCACGGCCAAAGGGTATAACCTGGAGATCAGCGAGACAGTCGATGAGCGGCTGCACGTAGAGAAGTCCACCGAGGCGGCCTGTAAGCTGATCCTCGACTACAAGAGAAGATTCGGCTCCTGGACACTGGCCGCCGCCGCCTACAATATCGGCGAGACCCGTCTGGCGCGCGAACTGCAGGAACAGCAGTTTGACAGTTTCTACGACCTCAATCTCAACTCCGAGACCTCGCGCTATATCTTCCGCATCGTAGCGTTCAAGGAGATCATGTCCAACCCGGACCTCTACGGCTTCTATGTCGAGAACGATAATCTCTACATGCCGATGGAAGACTATACCGTGATCGAGACCACCCAGGGTATCAGCAGCCTGAGCAGCTTTGCTAAACAAAACGGTACGACCTACCGCATGCTGAAGCTCTACAATCCCTGGCTCTCCGAAAACAAGCTTGTCAATAAGACCGGCAAGAACTACCAGATCAAGATCCCGGCGGAAGCAAGAAGATAAGCCGCATCCGACGATCCGATGCCGTGTCCAGGATCATCACAGCCGTGAAATAGTTGTGAAAGGGCCGTTTTCTATCCGCACTGAAATCGAAATGCGTATACCCGCATTTCAGTATACCCTATCTTATTAAGATACGGAGTTTTCACGACGATTACAAGCGATGAAGCTCTCTCGCCCTGGAAGAACGCCTCGTGTGCCCCGGAGTGGCACAATGGCAGGGCCCTATTCCCTTACTGCCGCTGCCTCAGGTCTGCATATATGCTTTACTATCCGTAAGGTTCTCCGGATACAGCAGTAGAGTATAGCGCGCAGGCCGGGGAAAGACTGTAGAGAATGTAGAGAATGTAGCGATATATGTTGATGCGAAGCCAGTCATCTATACCCGCAGAATACAGTTCCGTACACCCTGTCGAACGAAGCTCCCGCGGCAGCCTCTCCACTGTGTTTGCCGGGTATCCTTCAAAAGTAAGGGTCCCCCGCTTGCGGCAGAGGACCCCTTCCCATTGCTAACAAAACACTTCTGAATAACCCTATCCTATCATCTCTTATTGACCATATACTTTGGTCGCATCCACATATCCCGACTGGTTTTTGTACCAGTCCTGGTATTGCGTGCCGCCGGACTGCGCCCAGGTAGCAAAGTGGAGGTATGTCTGTGTGATATCTGCTTTTTCGATCGGGTAGGCAAAACGCTGGGGCACATGGATCGCCCAGGGCAGGTTGCTCTTGGACAGGTAGTACTTGCCTTGTGCAGGGTTGGTATCGTCCTGGCCGGTACCGAAGGTAGCCGTATTGGCCTGTGAAGTCGGCAGTTTGCCTGGCAGGTGTATCTCGTGGCCGCGGCCGTAGCCGGGCGCATTCAGCCAGATGAACGGATTGTACACGCCCAGGCCGATGTTCTGAAGCGCCACAGGCGTCGTGAGGTTGAATACCACTTCGAAGACCACGGAATCTTCATGCGCTACGCCCGGCTCCGTATTGAACTTGGGCATATACGCTTTCGAATCGTCGAATACCTGTATGACTGCATACGTACCGTCGCTCTCGAGCACACCGCCGACCAGGCCGGTCACATTGCCGCGCAGTATCGGGTACTCGACCGCAAATGCCGTCTTTAAAGAACCACCCGCTGCACGCAGTACGAAGCGGCTGCGCACCTGCACCACTTTGTTCTCCGCATTGGTGACCATATTGTGGCTGAAGTCGATGACCATATCGTTCATATCGAAGTCGCCGTAGTTGGGCCACAGGTCCTCGAATACGAGGGAGTGTGTCTGCCCCTGCGAAGGATAGAAGTTGCTGAAAGCTCCTTCCGGGAAATCCGGGAAATCGTCCTGGTCATCCGGTACACCGTCGCCGTCGCCATCCTGTACGGGAGGAGCGCCGTTGCCTTCTGCGTTGCAGGAGCTGGTCGGGATATATACTGTACAGGCCTGCTCCGCGCCATTGGTAAACGAGCCCTGGTTGGTCTCGATACCGTTCAGGTCACAAAACTGGATCGGACCTGTGATCACCCCGTTGCTGCGGATCGTCGTACTGTTCGTGACTTTGTACAGCGAAGTAGAGCCGCTACCGGCCACTGTGCCTTGTATAGTCGTATTGGTCACGGACAGCATAGATCCGCTGTGCAGTACGAGCTGTGAGTTGGAGTTGACAACCCATTCGTTATTACACTTGATATAGCCGTGGTTGGCCAGGTTACCGTTGACGGTAGACTGGTTGGAGAGTACTATGCTGCAGTAGTTCTGCAGTACGCCGTTGGAGTTCACAGTCAGGCGCTGTGCGGTGAGCGTACCGCTGTTCACCGATGTCGTGCTGCTGTTGACATGTATCGTACCTGCTACACTCATGGTCCCCTCATTCAGGAAACTGCCGTTGGAGTTGACATTGAACTCCCCGTTGATAGTGAGCGTACCGAAGTTGCTCACCGCACCACCTATCGAGAGGTTGCTGGAAGTAGTCATCGTACCTGAACTGGTGATGATCAGCTTCGTATTCTGCCCGTTCAGGTTGAGGTTGCCGATCGTAGCGTTGCCGCAGATACGCAGCTCGGCCGTGCTGTTCAGGTTGACATTACCGGAGAAAGTACCGGTAAGACAGGTCACACCTGAGTTGAGGTTCAGGTTCTGGTTGTTCTGGTTGTGGTAGGTATTGGTACACCCCGTGTTGCAGTCCGGGGAGTTCCTGCTGCTGACAGGTCCATTGCCGAAGCTGGCGAAGGTGAGCTCTACACGGTTGCTGCCGACCGCCAGTGTCTGCGCCGATTTGCTGCCGTCGGGCGATGTCTTGGTCACGTATACGCTCTGGATGATCTTCTCCAGGTCGAGTGTACCGGTGAAGGGTTTGGATACAGTTGCTCCGCCTTTCAGGAGCAATTGTCCGCCTTCTGCCGGGTCTTTGTCATAGACAGAGATCAGGTGGACCATACCGTCGAACCTGCCGTCCGTGACCGCTACCCGGAAATCTACTTTGCGTTGTGTTTCGAATAAAAAGCCTTTCGGGATAACCATATCCGTGGCTTTTTCTACTTTTTTAAGGTCATCGTCTTTTCTGCAGGAAGGGAGCAGTGTAATAAAGATCAATGCCAATGCCAGGGGCATCTTCAAGTGACTGAAAGTTTGCATATCAAATAATTAAGGTTGATCAAAAATTGCATGACAAAGATAAGGTGGTCGCATGCCGGTGCTTCACATCTTTGAGGGAAAAGCTTATCTTATTTCTTAAGTGCGTGTAAAACAATAGTGAAAGATAGCCTCCTCTCCATGCACGACAGCATGAAAACCTTGACCGCGATCTCCCGGGGAAAAATCACGGTCCTTCCTTACGGAAGGGTCTCAGTATCAGGTATGAAAGCTTGTAGCCAGGCATGCCGGGGCGTGTGCTATGCCCTCAGCGGCTGCAATATACAGCACATATATAAAACAAACAACATGTGTTATTCACGGAAGTACTGTCACAGTTTCATCCCCGCGAAGCGCTCCAGGCCGCATTCCAGGAACTTCCTGTACTCATCCACATCCGGCGTATACGCTACCGGCTGGTTCAGGATCGTCCCGTCCGGCGCGGCCAGCACGTAGTATGGCTGAGAGTTGCGGTTGAAGTGGATCGCCTGGAAGTCCGCCCATTTGTTGCCCACCGTACGCATCGGCCGCCCGCTGAACGCAGATTCATAGGGCTGATCAAGTTCCTTGCGCTCATCCACATAGAGCGAGATGACCACGTACTTGTCGCGGAGCAGCTCAAAGACACCCTCACGTCCCCATACCTGGTCTTCCATGCGGCGGCAGTTGACACAACCGTGCCCCGTGAAGTCGATCATCACCGGCTTGCCTTCTTTGCGGGCAAAGGCGATACCCTCGTCGTAGTCCTTGAAGCAGTCAAGGTTCAGGGGGCATGATTTGGGATAGATATAGCTGTGGCCCGCGGGAGGCGCCAGGCCGCTCAGCAGGTTAGGCGTCACGAAAGTGCCGCTGCGTTCGCTGTAACGGAAGCCCATGCCCAGGTAGACGGCAAAAAGCAGCATCGCCGCCCCGAGCGCCTTACGGACGTTGGAGACAAACCTGGTACGGCTGTCGTGCGGGAAGTGTATCCAGCCGAAATAGTAGGCAGCAAGGCCGATCGCACAGAGCACCCAGGCGGCTACAAATGCCTCATAGGGAAGTATCTTCCAGCCCATCGTCAGGTCCGCTACCGAGAGGAACTTGAGCGCCAGGGCTATCTCTGCAAATCCGAGGGTCACTTTCACCCCATTCATCCAGCTGCCGCTGCGGGGCAGGGAGTTGAGCCAGCCCGGAAACGCTGCGAATAGCGTAAACGGCAGCGCCAGCGCCAGGGCAAAACCAAACATACCTACGAGCGGGGCGACCGGTATGCGGCCGAGGATCGTAGCTCCACCACCCGTGGCTGTCTCTACCAACAGCGTACCGATGATCGGCCCCGTACAGGAAAACGATACCAGCGACAGTGTGAACGCCATGAAGAATACACCCAGCAGACCGCCTTTCTCAGAAGCCTGGTCGGCCTTGTTGACCCAGGAGCTGGGCAGGGTGATCTCGAAGTACCCGAAGAAAGAAAATGCGAACACGATAAAGAGTACGCAGAAAAAGATATTGAACCAGGCATTCGTAGATAGCAGATTGAGCGCATCCGCCCCGAATATACCCGTGATCAGCAGACCCAGCAGCAGGTAGATCGCTATGATCGACAGGCCGTAGTAGATCGCCATGCGGAGCCCTTGCGACTTACCGCCGGCACTCTTGGTGAAAAAACTGATCGTAAGCGGGATCATCGGGAACACGCACGGCGTCAGTATGGCCAGTAGTCCACCGCCAAATCCCAGCAGGAAGATCCAGAACCAGCTGCTGCTCGTTTCAGAAGGCTCTTCGCCATTTTCACAGCTACTGTTGGCCATTGTGTAGTCAAACTCTTGGTACACAGGCGTATTCTCTCCCTTGGTCTTGCCGGCGCTCAGAGACACCGCTTCGCCTGCCATCTCTACCTTACCGTCTGCTGGAGAGATTGTGAAATCTATAGGTGTGGGTGGCAGGCAACGACTTTTGTCACAGACCATAAATTCTACATAGCCTTTGAGCGCCACGGCCGGATCCTTCACTTCCAGGTCCGCCTCGAAGACCACCTCTTTCTTGAATTTCACCAGTTCCATATTGAAAAACTGGTCGTATTCCTTGACGCGCTCTACGCCAGTCTCTGCAAACTCGCTGAGACGGACGACATTGTCCTCCGGTCCTTCGATGACGATCGCCGTCGGTATCGGGCCGTCATCTCCGTCCAGGTATTGGGTATAGATATGCCAGCCTTCGTCCAGTACCGCCTTGAAGCGCAGTTTGAATGTCTTTTCGCCGGTAGCTTGTATCTCCGCTGACCATTTTGCCGGCCGCAGGATACCCTCATCGGCCCCACCGCCCAAAGCCTGGAATGCCGGGTCTTCTCCCTGGCTGCCGGTCGGAGCGGCGCCGGTACCGGGTGCAGGATCTTCAACGGGTGTGGGCGCCTGCTGCCCGTCACCTTCCTTTGTCAGGCGAAATGAGAAGTCCACATCCGTAGGCGGAAGGCATTGCTCGTCGTCACAGGTCATGAAGTTGAGATAGCCCTTGATGGCCTGGTTGTAGTCTTTGACACGGATACGCTGGGCGATCGTGTAGGTCCTGGCAAACTTGACCAGGTTCATTTCGAATATCTTGTCATAGCCCTCTTTCCGGGTACCGCTTTCCGTCGGTTTGCCCAGGCGTTCGAAGGCAGCCTCCGAATCATAATTGACCGAAGTGGCTATCGGCCCGTCCTCGCTCTCCAGGAACATAGAGTACACATTCCAGCCTTCCTGTATATTGGCCTTGTACTGCAGTTCGAATACATCGCCTTCGATATGCTTCCAGCCCGTGCTCCATTTGACCGGGTTGAGTATCTGCGCCTGCAGGGGCAGCATCAGGGCGAAGAACAGAACTGCCGTCCAGCCTGCCAGTTGTTTCATGTAGCTCATAAGTCCTTATTAGAAAGCCGGATCCAGCCGGACCCGGACCAAATTTACACCATCACCCCCGGCGCACTGAATCCGAACAGGGGATTAACTTTATTATAACGCTGTGGCGTTGAGAGCCTTCGGTACGTATCCACCTGACTCGACCTCATTGATCAGGGAGGCGAATATATCGTAGCCGTCTATATTGCCGAGGTCCTTCTCCGAAGCACGCTCCGGGTGCGGCATCATACCGAACACATTGCGGCCGGCATTGCATATACCAGCTATATTATTGGCCGTACCGTTGGGATTGGCGGCAGCATTCACCTGTCCGTCCGCATCGCAGTAGCGGAAGATCACCTGGTCATTGTCGATGATGGACTGAAGCACATCCGGCGCTGCGTGAAAACGCCCTTCGGCATGCGCGATCGGGATCTTGTAGGCGCGATCCCTGTCGAGGCGTGCAGTGAGCGCCGTATTGTCCGTGCCCGGCTTCAGGTAGACGTTCCTGCAGATATACTTCTGGTTGGTATTGCGCAGCAGCACACCCGGCAGCAGGTGCGATTCGCAGAGTATCTGGAACCCGTTGCAGATACCGTAGACCAGTCCGCCTTCCGCGGCAAAGGCCGTCACCGCCTGCATGATGGGAGAGAATCTTGCGATCGCTCCGCAGCGCAGGTAGTCCCCGTAAGAAAAGCCGCCCGGCAGTACGATGCAGTCCGTCAGTTCAAACTGATCCAGGCTGGTATCTTTGTGCCATAGCGGGATCGCCTCGCGCTCCATCACCCGCTCGAACAGGTAGAGCATATCGTGGTCACAATTGGAACCTGGAAACGTAATCACACCGAATTTCATCGTCTTGGCAAATTTTAAGCCGTAAAATAATATTGCAAAAATAACATAGTTGCCACTAATAGCAGGTGAAACAGCTCTGCGAGGAAGTGGTTTTTTAGCCTGAGCATCAGCGCACCGGTCAGCGCGCCCAGCGCAGGCACCAGCGCCAGCACATCACTCCAGTAGACCTGGCGCTGCAGGAAGATACATACCGGCGGGATCAACAGCATCCAGTACAGGATGCCGATCTTGCGCTTGGCCTGTATATTGTTCCTGTACATCAGGCCCGCATACCCGAGCAGCACGACCACCAGCAGTATGCTCATGATCGAGACAGCCAGCAGGCTCCAGACGCTGAAGCCCGATGCTGCGCCAAGATATACCCCGAGTCCGCTCCATTGCTGCCCCCAGAGCTGCCCCAGGTCGCCCCATACAAATCCTCCCGCCCCTATCAGCAGGTACGGAATCAGGTACCCCGTCAGCATCTGCAGGCGCTCTCTGAGCCTGAACGAGCGAAGTATACCCGACACAAGCTGGAAAAAGAGGAAAAACAGGATATAGGGCGGAAAGAACAGGGAGGCCAGCGCTGCAAAAAAGCCCGTATTGAACAACTCTCCTGCCTGCTCGCCTTCCCGGGATGCGCGAAACAGGTCGTGCAGGGCCATCCACAGCATCAGGTTAGCCGGGATCAGCGCCTGCATGCCGAGGAAATGGACGGACATACTGCTCAGGAGGAGAAAAAAAGCACCCGGGAACAGCGAGTTTTCCTTGGTGAGCCGGTTGATCCCGAAAATGCGGTTGAGATAAGCGGCCTGCAGGAACAGGATCAGCGTGAAGAGGATCTGTACCCAGGCAGACCTGGGGTCGAGACCTGCCAGCAGCCACTTGTACAGCAGCCCCCCGTCCTGGTCGGGCTGCGGCATCTCCCGTACCCATACGATCGACCGGATCGCAAAGGCATAGACCAGCAGCAGGAGGTTATTGAGCAGGGTATTCTTGCGGAAGAGCTGTAACAAGCTACTTTGTTTTCAGGCTAAAATACACATTACTTGCATACTAGCAGAGCGAGTCGGCAGATACGATATTCCACAGCGGGGCTTATACCGCCCGGCCGTGAAATCAGTCTTGCCGGGACTGCCGAATTTCTCTACCTTCGTCGGGATTACAGGGCCATGTCAAAGCAACTGGAAGAGATACAGCGACCCATACGGACCGAACTCGAAGCCTTCGAGCGGCATTTCCGCAGTTCGATGAAAAGCAGCGTACCTCTCCTGGACCGCATCACCTACTATATTGTCAAGCGCAAAGGCAAGCAGGTCCGCCCCATGTTCGTCTTCCTGTCCGCCAGCATATGCGGCGGCATCACGGACCATACCTATACCGGGGCCTCTATGGTAGAGCTGCTGCACACCGCCTCGCTGGTACACGACGATGTAGTGGACGACTCTTTTGAGCGGCGCGGCTTCTTCTCCGTCAATGCGCTCTGGAAAAACAAGATCGCCGTACTGGTCGGCGATTACCTGCTCTCCCAGGGTCTGCTGCTGGCGCTCAACCACGGCCAGTTCCGCCTGCTCGAACTCCTCTCGCAGTCCGTCAAGGAGATGAGCGAAGGAGAACTCATGCAGATCGAAAAAGCCCGGCGGCTCGACATCAAGGAAGAGATCTACTACGAGATCATCCGCCAGAAGACCGCCTCGCTCATTGCCGCCGCTTGTGCTGTCGGCGCAGCGTCATCCGGCACGGACGAGGAGAATATCGCAAGGATGAAGCAGTTTGGTGAAAAGATCGGCATAGCGTTCCAGATCAAGGACGACCTCTTTGACTACGGGGCCGCCGATATCGGCAAACCCCTCGGGATCGACATCAAGGAGAAAAAGATGACACTCCCGCTGATCTATGCCCTCGACAAGGCTCCCCGCGAGCAGAAGCGCCATATCATCCGCCTCATCAAGTACAAGAACGAAGACGCCGAGAGCATTGCGGAAGTCATCCGGTTCGTGCAGGAAAGCGGCGGACTGGAATACGCCGCCAAAGTGATGCTCAACTACCGCGAAGAAGCCTTTGCCCTACTCGACAGCATGCCTGCAAGCGAAGCCCGCGACGCCATGCGTCAGCTCGTACACTTCGTCACCGACCGCAAAAAGTAATCTCCTTTGCTCTACCGGATTCCCGTTACAGCCTGCTGCCACAGGCCAGCTAGCGTTTGCCTTTACTAAGGAGATCGTTATTTAACATAATGGCCAAAAATATTAAATAAGCATGATCCCTATTTAAGCAAATGTGTATATTTGTTTACTAAGAATAGCATCAAGTAAAGAAATCACATGAAAACCTTTAATGCCGGGCGCTATATCAGGCAAGGCAGTTACAAGGCATTTGTCCCTACCGGTATCCACCGTCCCTGGCGGGTGGACAGTATGGATCTGATCAAAATGCTCAGCCTGGCAGACCGGCAGTTGGGCAGACTGGACATGTACTCCGAGTACGTCCATATCGATCTCTATATCAGTATGCACATCGTCAAGGAAGCGACACAGTCCTCCCGTATCGAAGGTACCCGCACCAATATAGAAGAGGCTTTCATGAAGAAAGAAGACATCCAGCCGGAGAAACGCGACGACTGGCAGGAGGTCCAGAACTATATCCAGGCCATGCATACGGCCGTCCATGACCTGCAGGAGCTACCCTTCTCCGGGCGGCTGTTCCGCCGGGCGCACCAGGCCCTCATGCAGGGTGTACGAGGCGCACACAAGTCGCCCGGCGAGTTTCGCACCAGCCAGAACTGGATCGGGGGAGCCATGCTCGCCGACGCCGTATTCATACCTCCGCCGCATCCGGCCGTACCGGACCTGGTATCCGACCTGGAGAAGTTTGCCAACGACGAGGACAATCCCCTGCCCGACCTGCTCAAGATCGCGCTGATCCACTACCAGTTTGAGACGATCCACCCGTTCCTGGACGGCAACGGGCGGGTAGGCAGGCTGCTGATACCGCTTTACCTGGTGAGCAAGGGCATACTCAAGCGACCGATCCTCTACCTGTCCGACTTCTTCGAGCGGCACCGGACATTGTACTACGACAACCTCATGCGTGCCAGGACCCACCATGACCTGGAGCAATGGTTCAGGTTTTTCCTGACGGGTGTCACCGAGACGGCCCGCAGCGGTATCCGAACATTTGACGGGATACTGCAGCTGAAAGCCTCTGTGGACCAGCGCCTCAAGTCCCTGGGCAACCGGGCGGCCGACGCCCGCAAGGTCGTAGACTACCTCTATGCCAATCCTGTAGCGGATGTCGCCGTGGTAAGGGAGATCGTACAGAAGTCGGGAGTGACTGCGTATAAGCTGATAGCCGACCTGGAGCGGATGGGTATACTCCGGGAAGTCACCGGCGGCCAGCGCGGCCGCATCTATATATTCGAAGAGTACGTACGTCTCTTTGCTGACGGGTAGCAGGTCCCGCCCGTGGCAGATCAGCCGCGCTCTATCCGGGCGCCGATCGCCCTGAGCCGTTCATCGATGTGCTGGTAGCCACGATCGATCTGGTGGGCATTGTGGATCGTACTCGTTCCCCTGGCGGACAGGGCGGCGATCAGCAGCGCCACACCCGCCCGGATATCCGGCGAGGTCATCGCTATGCCGCGGAGCTGCGTGGAGCGGTTGAGACCGATCACCGTAGCCCGGTGCGGATCGCAGAGTATGATCTGCGCACCCATATCGATCAGCTTGTCCACGAAGAACAGGCGGCTCTCGAACATCTTCTGGTGGATCAGCACGCTGCCTCTCGCCTGCGTGGCGAGCACCACGATGATGCTCATGAGATCGGGCGTGAATCCGGGCCAGGGGGCATCATACACGGTCATGATCGACCCGTCGATGAATGTCTGTATCTCGTAGTGATCCTGGGCGGGCACATAGATATCGTCCTCGCGGATCTCGTACTGTACACCCATCCTGCTGAATACCGGCAGGATATTGCCCAGCTGGTCTACGCGTGCATTGGTGATGGTCAGTTCGGATTGCGTCATGGCCGCCAGGCCGATGAAGCTGCCGATCTCGATCATATCCGGCAGGAGCCGGTGATGTGTGCCATACAGCTCCTCCACACCTTCTACGACCAGCAGGTTGGAGCCGACGCCGGATATCCGCGCACCCATTGCATTGAGCATCTTGCTCAGTTGCTGGACATATGGTTCGCAGGCGGCATTGTAGATAGTCGTCGTACCCTTCGTGAGTGCCGCAGCCATGAGGATATTGGCCGTACCGGTCACGGATATCTCGTCCATGAGCAGGTATCGACCCTGCATATTGGCTGCGTCGATATAGTAGTTGCCTTTCTCGGCGTCGTACCTGAACTCGGCGCCCATCTGCTCGAAGCCCAGGAAGTGGGTGTCCAGCCTGCGCCGGCCGATCTTGTCGCCGCCCGGCTTGGGGATGAACGCCTTGCCAAACCTGCCGAGCAGCGGGCCGATAAGCATCACGGATCCGCGTATCTTACGGGCCTTCACCAGGTAGTCCTCGCTGCTGAAAAAATCCATGTCCAGCTCATCGGCCTGGAACCGGTAGGTATCGGGATGCAACTGCTCCACCTTCACACCCAGTCCTTTCAGCAGCTCGATGAGAAGCTGTACGTCCAGGATAGCGGGTACATTGGAGATCGTCACCTGTTCCCGGGTCAGCAGTACTGCACTGATCACCTGCAGCGCCTCGTTTTTGGCGCCCTGCGGCTGGATGCTGCCCTGCAGCCTGTGTCCGCCCTCTACTCTGAAAAGATCCGCACTCATCAAGTTGTGGTTTATGCTAAATGAACGTGGGTTTAAAGGACGACTTTAAACCCACGTAAATGTAAAAACAAAGGACATATTAAAAAAACATCCAATGTCTATCTTCTCTTGTTGTTGCGATGATTGTTTCCCCTGCGGAATTTGTTGTTGCCACTCGTCACGCTGCTCTGGCGCTGCTCCGGCTGGCGCGACCTGCCCCTGGTGGGCTGGGCGAGTCCGTCGAGCGAGGCATTGTCCTGCACCACCAGCTTACCGCCGGAGAGGGAGGCCAGGTCCACCTTGATCACATCGTCGCTCACGTAGTGCTCCTTGTTCCAGGTCCGGTAGGCCAGTTTCATGTAGGAAGCGATCACTTTGGCAAACTCGTCGCGCTTGGGACCCTCTTCCATCTCCAGCGCCTTCTTGACCAGGCGCTGCACGTGGTTGCCGTAGTGACGGAACCTCGCCTCCGATACCGGGTACGGTATCTTGTCCGGCTTGCGCGGGTTCATGAGCGGCTCGATCTCGATACCCGGAGGTGGTACCACGTCCAGCTCAAACTGCGCCATGCGCAGGATCTGTTTCCAGATCTTCTCACGGTAGTCCTCCACGCTCCTGCTCTGCGGGAACATCTGCTGGATCATGTCCACCATCTTCTCGATAGCAGCCTGGCGGTGCTCCTTTTCAGGGAGCGTCCTGATATACTCGATCATCTTCTGGACATAGCGTCCGTATTCGGGGATGATGAGGTTGTCGCGCTGAGAATTGTATTCCATTCCTGTGGCGCTGTTTGATTGACTATTCAACGGTAACTGATTTGGCCAGGTTGCGCGGCTGGTCTACATTGCAGCCACGCATCACGGCGATGTGATAAGATAAGAGTTGGAGCGGTACGACAGAGAGCAGCGGCGTCAGCGGGTCTTCCGTCTCCGGGATCTCCATGACATAGTCCGCCATCTGGCTGATCTGCGTATCGCCTTCGGTGACCACGGCGATCAGGATGCCCTTGCGCGCCTTGATCTCCTGCACATTGCTCACGATCTTGTCGTAGGCGTTGCGGTTGGTCGCGATCACCACGATCGGCATCTTCTCGTCGATCAGCGCGATCGGGCCGTGTTTCATCTCCGCCGCAGGATAGCCCTCGGCGTGGATATAGGAGATCTCCTTGAGCTTGAGCGCCCCTTCCAGCGCTACCGGGAAGTTGTACCCGCGGCCCAGGTAGATGGCATTGTTGGAATCCTTGATCTCCGAAGCGATGTATTTGATCTTTTCATTGAGCTCCAGCACCTTGCGGATCTTGCTCGGTATATTGTGCAGCTCGTTGACCAGTTTCTGGTAGGTGGATTTGGCGATCATACCCCTGGCATGGCCCAGGTGGAGCGCCATCAGCGTGAGCAGGGTCACCTGCCCGGTAAATGCCTTGGTAGACGCCACACCGATCTCGGGACCGGCATGGATATAGGAACCGGCATGTGTCATTCGTGCGATCGAAGAGCCGACCACATTGACGATACCGTATATGAGCGCTCCCTTGTACTTGGCCAGCTCGAGGGCAGCCAGGGTATCCGCCGTCTCACCCGACTGGGATATGGCGATCACCACATCGTCTTCCGTGAGGATCGGGTTGCGGTACCTGAACTCGGAGGCATACTCCACCTCCACCGGCAGCCTGGCCAGGTCTTCGAAGAGGTATTCGCCGATCAGGCCCGCGTGCCAGGACGTACCACAAGCCACGATGATCAGGCGGCGGGCACGCTTGATGCGCTCCTCGTACTCATCGATACCGCCGAGCTTGATCCAGCCCTCGTTGGGATTGATCCGTCCGCGCATGCCGTCCGATACGGATTCCGGCTGCTGGTAGATCTCCTTGAGCATGAAGTGGTCGAATCCGCCTTTTTCCAGGGCCTCCACTTCGATATTGATCTCGTGGATCTCCGGTCGTTTGGGGATATTGGCGATGGTGCGTATCTCGAAGTTGCTGCGATCGATCGCTACGATCTCCTCGTCGTTGAGGTAGATCACCTTCTTCGTATACTCCACGATGGGCGAGGCATCCGAAGCCAGGTAAAACTCGTCCACACCGAGTCCCACCACCAGCGGGCTGCCCTTGCGTGCAGCCACCAGCTTGCCCGGTTCGTTCCTGTCCATGAGCACGATGGCGTAGGCGCCCACGACTGAGCTCAGGGCCTTGCGTACCGCTTCTTCCAGCGGCAGATCGTACTTGTGCTGTATCTCTTCGATGAAGTGTACCAGTACTTCCGTATCTGTCTCCGTGGTGAACACATGTCCGTGTTTGCCCAGCATCTCCTTGAGTGGCCCGTAGTTTTCGATGATGCCGTTGTGGATCATCACGAGGCGGCCGTTGCCGGACACATGCGGGTGTGCATTCACGTCATTGGGCTCGCCGTGCGTCGCCCAGCGGGTATGGCCGATACCGACCGTACCGGCTACGTCCTTGCCGGAGACAAAGTTCTCCAGGTCCTGGACCTTGCCTTTGATCTTGTAGATATTGAGTGAGCCGTTCATCAGTGCGATGCCGGCACTATCGTATCCGCGGTACTCGAGGCGCCTCAGTCCCTTCATGATAATGGGGAAGGCGTCCTTCTGACCGATATAAGCTACTATTCCGCACATTTTAAGGTTGTTTTTACATCAATATTCCGTGTACGCCAGCTTGAGCCGCACGGGATGATCCGGGTGACCGGGGCCGCAGAGGACGACCCGGTTGGCCCTGCGCGCGGTGCTGAGTATCGATATCACGATCTCCGGTGTAGCTTTGTCGTTGAGCATCCTGATGACATGCTCCGTCAGGCTGACCCGGTAGGTCGTCAGGTGCTGACCGTCTGCATAGATGGTGCGCGGCGTACCGCCAAACTGCGCCATCCTGCCTGCCGGGAGCAGCACATTGATCTCCTGCAGCAGCGAGATGGTCCCGTCCTCTCTCACTTCGGAGACCAGCAGTTGCGCCGGGGCCGGGTACAGGGTATTCGCATTGTCCGGCAGCTGGGCCACCGTCAGTTCCAGTTGGGCCAGCTTGATGCCTTTGGCGGCATAGGGAGCCAGGTCCGGTACGACCAGCCGCACCCTCGATCCCGCCAGCCCCTGCAGCATGAGCAGGGAGTCTGCCGCAGCCGGATCATCCAGGAAGTCGGCCAGCGGTGAGCCTGCCGGATCCTGTTCAAACCTGCTGAATCGCCTGATATCCGCTGTCACATACATATCGAGTATTCTTGCCTCGCCCTGGTACTTATAGTGCAGGGCCAGCCGCGTGCGCCCGCTGAGCAGGTTGATGCCCGCCAGCAGAGACTGATTGTCTATCGTCACTTTAAAACCCCGGAGGAGCTGCTGAAGTTTGGGCAGGGAGTCAAAAACTGTCGGGTCATTGAGCATTTCCTGCCCGAGTGCATCGGCCAGCCGTATGGTGAAGTAAGACTGGCTGTACAGGGTATCCGGCGTACCGGATGAGCTGTCGATATGCTGGATCAGTGTCCGCGGAGTGAAGAGGTAGTCGTCCAGTGTACCTACAGGATTCAGCTCGGCGAGCTGGTTGCTGTTGGAGTAGAACGAGCTGTCGGCCGGTAGCTGTTCCGCCAGGCGGAACACCCGTATATTCGCAGGCTTCAGCGTATCGCCGTATACCGTAGCGGCGTCCACACCGAGGCGCAGCACGAGCGAATCCAGCTCTACTGAGTCACGGTCCAGGCCGACCACCGTACGGGCGGGGCGGAAATTGAAGAAGATCTCGGATTGTACATGACCGAAGTAGGGATCCTGCATATTGCCCAGGATCAGGATACTGTCCGTAGCCGCCGTGAGGAGATCAAAGGTCCTCACCGAGTCGGACAGCACGTTGCGCCCGGTGAGGCGCAGCGTATCGTCGAAGCGGACCTGCAGGAAATCATCGCTGAGGAGATCGGAGCCGAAGTCCGAAGACTTGTTGCAGGCCAGGAACAAACTAAACGCGACGATCAGCAGAAGACTGCTGCGCCGGATGCCTCGGTTGATTTTCATTGTGCAAACGGGGTATTAACGACTAAGCTTCAGTCAAAGATCTGTAAAAGGCGAGACATTCGTCCATATATGTCTCTTCCGCAGCCGGCTGCAGATGCGGTTTTTTATTGTCCTTGAGCGCCTGCAATACCGACTCGTCGGTATCACCGTTGCTGACCAGGGCATCCGCAAATGCGACCGCACCTTTGTCCAGTGACAGTCCCGAACCGTTCTGAAAGGCCTGCAGGTCTTTACTCTCCAGGTTGTTGATGGCGGCTTTGGCCGAAAAACGCTGAGAAAACGTTTCATCGGGCTGAAAATTGTAAAGCGAGTAGACAACCTTCGTGTTTTTGAAGATCGGCTCGTTCTTGTAGGCAGTCTTCATGTAGAACGGCACCAGGCTGGTCATCCAGCCGTGACAGTGCACGATATCCGGCGCCCAGCCGAATTTCTTGACCGTCTCGATAGCACCCTTGCAGAAGAAGATCATGCGGTCCGCATTGTCCTCGAAAGGCTGCCCCGACTCGTCTTCGAAGACGGATTTGCGCTTGAAGAACTCCTCGTTGTCCAGGAAATAGACCTGCATACGTGCACCCGGCAGAGAAGCCACTTTGATGATCAGCGGGTAGTCGTCATCGTCCACGATGATATTCATACCCGAGAGGCGTACCACTTCGTGCAGCCTGTGGCGGCGCTCATTGATCGTGCCGTAGCGCGGCATGAGCACCCGTATTTCCATTCCGTTTTCCTGAATATGAAGGGGAAGTTTTCGTGCGATGTCTGCTATTTCGGAGAGCTCGGTGAAGGGTTCCATTTCCTGTGTGACGATCAGGACTCTCTTCTTACTCATATGCACTCCACTTTTGAGTTATAAAAAAACAGGCTTCAAAACAGAGTGCAAAGATAAGCTTTTTTACTGACATTTTTGATTGCGAGCGCTTTATCTTTAGCCTCCCCCGGAGACGGCGCGCATCAGGAAGGCCGCCACGATGCCGCCGTATGTCCCCAGCGCATAGCCCAGCACCGCCAGCAGTACACCTACGGAAGCCAGTGCGGGCGAGAAGGCCGAGGCTACGATCGGCGCGGACGCCGCTCCCCCGATATTGGCCTGGCTGCCCACCGCCACGAAGAAGAAAGGCGCGCGTATCCACCGCGCCACCGCCAGCATGAGCGCCCCGTGAATCAGCATCCAGACTGCCCCCACCACGAGCAGGCCCATATTATCGGCGATCTCGCGGAGATTCATTTTCATACCGATGCTCGCCACCAGGAGATAGATGAATACACCGCCCCATTTGGACGCGCCCACCCCCTCCAGGGCCCGCGCCTTGGTGAAGGACAGCACCACACCCACGGTCGTCGTGACTACGATCAGCCAGAAGAATCCCGAGAGCAGGGACTCCAGCCGCAGCCGGATCAGTGTCGCCTCGTAGTGCTCCGCCAGCCAGGGCACCACGATATCTGCTGCCAGGTGCCCGATCGCCACCCCACCGAATGCGACCGCCATCAGCAGGATCAGGTCGGTCATACCGGGATTGCGCTCCACGGAGGCCCGGTAGCGCTCCATCTTGTCCCGCAGCTCGTCGATGGCGCTGCTGTCCGCCCGCAGCCAGCGGTCGATCCGGCCGGTGATACCGGCGCCGTAGAGCAGCAGGCCCATCCAGATATTGGCGATGAGCACATCCACTACGATCATACTGGCAAAGAGGCCGTCCGGCACCTGGAATATCTCCTTCATCGCCGTCTGGTTGGCCCCGCCGCCGATCCAGCTACCCGCCACGGTAGACAGTCCGCGCCAGAGCTCATCCGGGTCGGTGGTGATCAGCCCCGGGGCCAGCTTCTGTACCAGCAGCAGCGCAGCCGGGCCGCCCAGGATCACCCCCACCGATCCGGCCAGGAAGACGATCAGGGCCTTGGGGCCCAGGCCCACCAGCGCCTTGAAGTCGATGCCCAGGCAGAGCAGCACGAGGCTGGCCGGGAGCAGGTAGTTGCTCGTGACCACGTAGATGCGCGACACTTCGCTGGAGATCAGGCCCAGCGGGTACTGCAGCAGCGCCGGTATGAAATAGCAGAGCAGCAGGGGCGGCACGAAGCGGTAGAATCTCCGGAAGAACGGTCGCTCACTCTGTGCGGTACGGAAGATCAGGGCCAGCACCACCATCAGTATCCCGAACACGACGGCATCATTCTTGACCAGCGGTAGTTCCATCCCCGGAGCGTATCTTTGTGTGTAAGGTCGCTAAGATAGTTTCATTATCCAGCATCACAAACCACCTGCATCTATGACGGGAGATACGGCAGCTTACTTTATGCGCGAGGCCATCCGTATGGCTGTCGAGGGCGTGCGCACGGGACAGGGCGGCCCCTTCGGGGCGGTCGTGGTGCGCGACGGGGAGATCATCGGCCGCGGGTGCAACCAGGTGCTGGCCACAGGCGACCCTACGGCGCATGCCGAGGTCGTGGCCATACGGGACGCCTGCAGGCAGACCGGTCACTTCCAGCTCGACGGCTGCGTGATCTATACTTCCTGTGAGCCCTGCCCTATGTGCCTGGGCGCCATCTACTGGTCCAGGGCCGAGCGCTATCACTATGGCTGCACGCGCGAGGATGCGGCGCAGATCGGGTTTGACGATGATTTCATCTACCGGGAGATCGACCTGCGGCCCGGCGAGCGGAGCATACCCGGACTGCCGCTGCTCAGGGAAGAGGCCCTGCAGGGCTTCCAGGCCTGGATATCCAAAACGGACAGGATCAGCTACTGATCGGAGGTGTAGCACCGATTCACTTCACCCCATCAGATCAGCAGGGATTCTCCCGCTCAGACATAGCCGATATCGAATATATCCGCCATCTGGCGCTCACCGGCTGAGGCCGGTGTGGCTTTCATGAGGGTATTGCGCAGCCGTATGCCGAGCCCGTTTCGGATATGTGCCAGCTTGCCCACGGTCCAGCTCCGGCGCACGATGCGGTGGGCCCGGCCGACCCGCAGCCGCTCGTACCCGGCGAATACTTCTTCTATACTGCGGTCTCCGTCCAGCAGCCGGCCGATGGTATAGGCGTCTTCGACGGCCTGGCAGGCGCCCTGGCCGAGATTGGGGGTCGTGGCATGGGCGGCGTCGCCGATCAGGCATACCCGGCCGTCCTGCCAGCGGCTGGTGGGCCGGAGGTCCAGCAGTTCGCTCATGAAGACCTGGTCGGGGTCGGTGGCGGCCAGGATGGCCTGTATATCCGGGTGAAATGCCCGGAACTGTGCTGCGGGTCCTGCCTCGCCGTCTTTCAGCAGCCCTTCGCTGACCACGGCGTACCAGTAGACCTGCCGATCGTTGATCCGCACGAAGCCGAATCGCCTGCCCCTGCCCCATGCTTCGTACGCGGTATGGTTGTACTGCTCCGGCAGCCGGGTATCGCACAGGCCTCTCCAGCAGCGCTGCCTGGCGTCCCGCAGTGTATGGGCTCCGAAGAGTTGCTGCCGCACCACGGATCGGATGCCGTCCGCGCCGATGAGTATACCGGTCGCTGTCTCACTCCCATCCTCGAATCCCAGTCGGAATCCCGCTCCCTCGCGGCCGACTGTGGCCAGTCGCTTCGCCAGCCGGATATGCTCCCAGCCGATGGCGTCGGCGAGTATGCCCTGCAGATCGGCCCGGTGGATGGCTACATTGTGTACACCGTACTGCTGCTCATAGCGACTGAGGTCGATCAGGGAGAGGCCGCGCAGCCGCTCGTCGGTGATCTTCATGGCGGATACGCGGTGCCCGGCCCGGGCGATCTGCGCGCTGATACCCATCTGCCGGTATACCTGCATGGCATTGCTGGCCATCACGATGCCTGCGCCTACGGGGCGTATGGCTGCAGCGCTTTCATATACGACGGGGCTGAGCCCCCGCTGCTGCAGGGTGAGGGCCATGGTGAGCCCGCCGATACCGGCGCCGATGATGGTGGGGGTCATAGGGTATGCTGTATATCTTAAGTTCGCTCTGCTCTGCAAACTACTGATATAAGAATTCACCTGTTGTACTTGTTGTAGACTTCGGTCAAATTGATCGCTTCTTCCACAGTATTTGTGCAGTCGCACCCGCTCTACGATTCTAATTTACTGATTCCACTAACGTGGCCTTGGGAGGGAATAAGTGCTCGCAGCGCATGACCGCAAATAAACCTTATAAAACAAGCAAATTTTACGATTTCACCTGAGGCGTTTTGCAACCAGGCTAAATACACTATCTTGAGATTGAAAAACAAGTTATCTACCAGTACTTCCAATTGCTTATAGGCGGTTGCAAACGACAAAGTTGCGCGTATGCGCGAGTTAGCAGCAATTCTGCGTTGCGTGCTAAACCGACCTAATTTCACTAAACTTAACGACAGTAAAAACAAAAAAAGAACAAACCACGATATGGAAAAACTTAACAGCATTGAATTTTCAGTAATCATCTCGTCAGCAATTCTTCTGAGTCCCTCTATTCTAAAGAGGCGTCATAGTATTTCTGGGCTCAAAGGGCTTGTGACAACTTTCGGAATATTCGGAACATTCATCGGCATTTTTTTTGGACTACTTGCATTTGATGTAACAAACATTCAGGGGAGTGTTCCAAAACTCCTTAGTGGTTTGCAGACAGCTTTTCTAACTTCTATTGCAGGTATGTTCGCAGGTATTCTTCTGACCATTGCACCTAAAGTTTATGGTATCACAATTCAAGAGGAGGATAAATCGCAGGACGAACTTGTTAGACAAATGGCAAGACATCTTGCAAACATGGACAGAAGTTTAACAGGCGACGGAGAATCTACCTTGCTGACCCAAATTCAAAAACTTCGGACAACTTTCAGTGACAAGCAAGACGAGTTAAACAAATCATTCCGTGAATTTGCAGACAAAGTTGTTGCGGACAGCACACAATCTTTGATTGACGCTCTGACAGAAGTTATGAAAGACTTCAATACAAAAATCAATGAGCAGTTTGGTGACAACTTCAAACAACTCAATGATGCAGTTAGTAAAATGCTTGTTTGGCAACAAGAGTATTCTGAGAGAGTTGAAGCAATGACTAAGCAGTTTGAGCGGACATTGGAGGGAGTTCAAAAATGTGAAACGGCTCTGACAAACATATCTTCGCAATCTCAAAAATTCAGCGACACAGCAAAACAACTTAACACAATTCTAACCGCCTTAGAGCAAGAAAAAGTGAATCTGCATAATGGCGTAAACGCATTTGCTGATATGGCGACCAAGGCAAAAGAAACTTTTCCCATCATTCACGAACAACTAAATAAAGTTTCCAAAGACCTGACGACAACTGTTTCGCTTGTAGTAACCGAAAACACTAAGCAAGTAAACGCAATGAAAGACACTTTGAACAATCAAGCAAAACATTTGCAAGAATCAAATCAGCAGCTTTCAAATCAAGTTCAGAAAATCACAGCCGACTTCAACGGACGAACAGAAAAAATGCTCACTCAAATGAGTGAGAAACTAACAACACAAGTAACCGAACTTGACAAACAGTTAGGAGAAGAACTAAATAAATCAATTTCAACGCTTGGCAGACACCTCACTTCTCTCTCCAAGACCTTTGTTGATGATTACAGCAATCTCACAACACGACTTCGTGAAATTCTTAAAGCGGCAAGTAACTAATTCCCGATATGGCAAAACTCTTCAAAGAATCGGGTGAGGCTGAAAGTCATTGGATTTCAATTTCCGACATGATGTCGGGATTGATGATGATATTCTTGTTTATAGCAGTAAGCTACATGATTAACATAGTCCGAGAGAAAGATAAAATCAAAGAGATTGCAGTTACCTACAACCGCCTCCAAAATGATCTATACACCGACCTTGAATCCGAATTCAAAGACGATTTGAAAAAATGGAATGCAAAAATTGACCGACAAACCTTATCGGTTCGCTTTGAATCTCCAGAGGTATTGTTTCAATCCGGCAGTTGGGATATTAGCTATACCTTCAAAGTAATTCTTAACGACTTCTTTCCTCGTTATATCAAAATTTTAGGAAAAAATAAATATCGTTATGATATTGAAGAAATTCGAATAGAGGGACATACTTCATCCGAATGGAGTTCTACTGTTCCTGAAGATGTCGCCTATTTCAATAACATGGCTTTGTCTCAAAATAGAACACGAAGCGTTCTTGAATATGTTTTGTTGCAGCCTTCGGTTGCAAGCGAAAAGCAGTGGCTAAAAAAGAATTTAACAGCCAATGGACTTTCTTCAAGCAAACTTGTGGTAAATGGTAACGGTGAAGAAAAGGAAAAATCAAGACGAGTAGAGTTCCGTGTCAAAACTAACTCTGAAAAAAGAATCATTAAAATTGTGGAAGAATCAAAATGAAACTGATTGACTTTACGTATACAACAGAATTAATAGAACTAAAAAAAAGAATTGGCGCAAAAGACCATGACTGGTCTGTTGACAGTCATTGGCAACACCTTGACACTTTTGAACTTCTCTCCAAACTTGACAAAATCGGGGAGGTTGATATTCCCTTTGAGGGAATCACAATCAACAAAATTGACGGGACTCTGGAACTTCATGGACGAAAGATTCTCGTTTACATCAGAGACCAATACGGCGACAAAGAATACAAATTTCATGTGGCGCACTGCACCACTCTTAGTGATGCAGTTAGAAATAAGCGGTATTCTCGTTATGTGGCTTCGGTTAAATCAGAAGGAGTTTTTCTTGTCAACAAGATATTTGATAACTATGTAAAGAAGGATTTGGAAATCAAACTAAATGTTTGCCGCAACTGTCTGACATCGCTCAACTATAACGGCTATGCAGGTTCATACCAGACAACTAAGAATAATATTTACGGAGCTTTTACTCTTGACGAGTTCTTCGCCAAATACAAAGACACAAAAGTCATTCAGCCGAAATATACGGACTTGACTGCTCCCTTAAACAACTATACAGACGATTTCCGAAAAATTGCCGACCAAGTCAAAGCACATTATAGTTACAAGTGCGTTGACTGCAAAAGAGATTTAAGCAAGCAAGAACACCGTAAGTTCTTGCACTTGCACCACATTAACAGCAGAAAAGATGACAACCGACCTGAAAACTTAGAACCTGTTTGCATTGATTGTCATTCCGACAAACCCGGACACAGTTTGAAATCGCATCCTGACTATTGGGAGTATAAAAGCATTTTTGAACCTGACTTATTTGGAAACTTTAAGCCATGATAACTATGAACATAGAAAACAATGATGAGAGTAGTAATAACAGCAACAACCCTGAATTCAACTACAACAATAACTACTACGGCGCTGAAAAAGAGTTGTACGAGCAGATGATCAATCAGCTCAAGGAGGAAATCATCTGCCTCCGCCAGCAGCTCGCCCAGGCCCTCAGCAAGAGCTGACAGCGTTCCCTTTCACCCATACGATCTGCACTACTCGTTAGTTAAGAGAGACAGCTATATCATCGGTGCGGACCAGCGCACGCACGCCCCTCGTCCGCTGTATATGACTCACCGCCTGTAGCGGGTTGGTATATGTTCCCGTGTATGACCTGAGCCGGGATACAGTATAGTAAGTGTATCGACAGGGGGTATTTGTTAACTTGCTTTGTTTACACATCTGAGCGTATAGCATATCCGGCATCCGGTGGGGATATGCCTGTTCATTGCACCATAGGCCACTGGCTGTCTCGGGGGTATCCCCGCGCCACAAGGCGTAAGGCCTCACCCTTGACCCGCGTACCCATTGATTCCACCTATAGTTACTGTATAGTCCGGTATAGGTCAATCCCGGAGTTAGTCCGGGGACAGTGTATGGAGGAGGTCACCGGGTCAAGATGAAACGTTACACTTCTTAGCGCATCGCATATGCCTGGCATCCCATTCGGATAGCCTGGGGGATAAAATCAAAAGAATGCCAGTAATCGCCGTTTACGCGCATTCTTTGGGTCGCAGGCGAACAAACAGCCTGGTATATCCTATGCTACCCATGCACAGATCACCGCTCCCTCCCAAAACATCTGTGCAAATCCGTGACATCTGAGAGAGACAAAGCCGTCCGCAGGACACACGTCTCCAACGCAAAAATCCGTATCTTAATAAGATGGGCCATCGCGAAACCATGTCGCAGGTAGACTAAAAAAACCTTCCCGCAACTCTAAGCCCCCTTCCAACACCCAAACACCCAAACACCCAAACACCCGTGTAAATCCGCAGCATCCGTAAGAGACAACATACAGGCAAAGTAGCGCCGTCCGCAGGACACACGTCTTTGACGCAAAAAACGCTGTATCCTGATAAAACAATAAACCATCCAAGTACAAACAAGCTTCCGCACTCTGATCCAGGCTGCCCTACCTCTTTGACCTGCGCAGGCCATTGCTGCAAAGACTGATAGGTATAATTCTCCAACCGCCTGCACACTTGCTGCGGGAAAACTTACGGTCACAAAAACAGGTCGGTCTTTTCGGCACTATCACAGCGAGAGCAGTCGTCCGTTCAAAAAGTACCACTGGCTGCCCTCTTTCCATTTTCTCATATCATTCGCAGTTTGCTTTTGACCGCTGACACAAGGCTGTCACTTGGCAGGTATAAGTTTGCATCATTCATCAATCCTTAAAGGAATAAAAATGACAAACAACATCAATTCAATGTTTAACTCAATCAATTTCCCTCGATCCACTCTTATTCCGGTCAACGGTGTGCTACTGGAAGTCTTTGAAGCAGGTAAACAAAATGCTGGAAAACCTATCGTACTATGTCACGGCTTTCCGGAGCATGCTTTTTCCTGGCGCCATCAGGTACCGGCGCTTGTTGCAGTTGGCTATCATGTCATCATCCCAAACCAGAGAGGTTATGGCCATTCATCCAGTCCGGCCGAAGTAACTGAATACGACATTGCGCATTTGACAGGTGACTTAGTCGCACTACTCGATTACTTTGGATATGAAGATGCCACTTTTGTCGGCCATGATTGGGGTGCAAATGTCGTTTGGAACCTGGCATTATTGCATCCTGAACGGGTAAATAAAGTAATAAACCTGGCTTTACCTTATCAAGAGCGTGGCGAAAAGCCATGGATCGAATTTATGGAAGCGATATTTGGAAGAGACTTCTATTTTGTTCACTTCAATCGGCAACCGGGAGTCGCCGATGCAATAATGAATGAAAACGCATCCAGGTTCCTCCGTAACATATTCCGCAAAAACGTACCTCCCACACCACCAGAGCAAGGAATGCTAATGATAAATCTTGCAAGAGCAGAAAAACCACTTGGGGAACCCTTAATGGAAGACAACGAACTGTCTGTATTCGTGTCTGCCTTCGAATCATCCGGGTTTACAGGTAGTATAAATTGGTACAGAAACCTTGATAGAAATTGGCACATAATGGCAGACGTAACCCCCGTCATTCATCAACCGACTCTTATGATATATGGTGAACAGGATACGATTCCAAAATCCGGGAACCTAAAAAATATCGTTCCTGACCTGGATGTTGTTAGTCTGGATTGTGGTCATTGGATTCAACAAGAAAAGCCGGAAGAAACTACCCAATCAATTTTAAAATGGCTGGAACAGCAGCATGCATAACCAGGAGATAGAAACATATTGTCCTAAAAGCCGAACAGAGTGGAGACAATGGTTAGAAAAAAACCATCGGTCCAAACAATCTGTTTGGCTTGTTTATCACACAAAGAAGTCTAACATTCCTTCAATAAACTGGAGTGAAGCAGTTGATGAGGCACTTTGCTTCGGCTGGATCGACAGCACAAGAAAAACAATTGATGGCTCTTCGTTCATGCAGTTTTTCAGCAAACGTAAACCCAAAAGCATCTGGTCAAAAATCAACAAAGAAAAAGTTCAGCAACTTATTGGCAGCGGACGAATGACAAAAGCAGGTTACGAAAGCATAGAAACCGCAAAACAAAACGGTTCGTGGACAATTTTCGACGAAGTTGAAGAACTGATAATCCCGAACGATCTAGAAAAAGCGTTCAACAAACACAAAGGTTCAAAGGATTTTTTTCTAAGCTTGGGCAAATCGGCAAGGAAAATGATGTTAGCATCGCTTGTTCTTGCCAAACGACCTGAAACCCGACAAAAACGCATTGACGAAATTGTAGAAAGTGCAGAACAGAATCTTAAATCGAAGCACTTGCGATAATAGAAAAGGCATATACAGCTAATACGGGTTTTGCGTCAGCCGGGATGACGTGCAACGATGGAGCTTTGCGCTGCTATTCAAGTTCAGAGCAGGTTGACGGTTTTTGTTCCGAAGTCCTTCCGAGCACCCCTCCAAACACTCTTTACAGTACAAACGCGTGCAGATAAGCACAGATCACTCATCCAACACCAGGCACACCCGCGAAAATCCGCAGCATCCGTGAGAGACAACATACGGACAAAACAGTGCCGTCCGCAGGACACGCGTCTTTGACGCAAAAAATCCGTATCTTAATAAGACGGGGTATATTGAAACGACGCCGTTGGTACACTAAAACAGACCTTGCTCAACGCTTACTTCTCTCCCTCACCCAAAACCCGGCCTTTTTTTCGAGCGGTTATGTTTTCAAGACCCGCACACAGTGCACAGGCCCTCGTGCCAGCCGCGTCGGAGTGAGCCACCCGGAGCCAATGAAATTGACGATGCGAAGAACAACAGCTATGTCCCTCCGAGACACCAAGCTACCTCCCGCGAACGCTTCGCTGCGTGGCGTGGGCGGGGCGTAAGAAAACAACAGCGAGAAAAATGAGCCTTGACTTTGGGCTACTTTGTGTCAAGACAAAGTAGCGCCGTCCGCAGGACTACGTCTCTGAAGTAAAAAATCCGTATCTTAATAAGATAGGCCCGTACGAACCGTACACCACCAGCCGCCAGGCAGCGGCCTACCGGTGCTGGTCGATCAGCACTACGTTGCCATCCGGGTCGGTCACCATCAGGCTCGCCGGGCCGGAGCTGTCCTCATCTGCTTCAGACAGCAGGGCGACACCCTTGCTCTTCAGGTGACGCTGTATCTCCCGCACATCGTCAAAGTCCTCGACGTTGCGCGCATTTTCGTCCCAGCCGGGATTGAAGGTCAGGATATTGCCCTCGAACATACCTTCGAACAGCCCGATGAGGGCATTACCGTTTTTCATGATGAGGTAGTTCTGCTCCAGACCACCGGCAAAAACGGTGAATCCGAGTTGCTCGTAAAATGCTCTTGAAGCATGAATATCTCTGACGCTTAGGCTGATGGAAAATGTACCCAGTTTCATACGGTCTTCTTTTTCGGTTTTGGTATGGGGCGCTGCGGCATGCATGCCCCCGGTCTCCTGTGTAAAGATAGGCCCGAAGGCGAAACCAAAACAAAATGCTGCCGCAAATCCGAGCAGGATAAAAGCCGTCCTTTTCATAGTATGTGGTGTTTGTAGTACCTATCGTGTGGCAGAGCCCGGCTGCCCGGTGGCAGACCCGGGATGATCATCGGCCAGCGCGGCCAGCAGCAGCCCGCCCATACAAGCGATAGCCTGGACAATGACCTCTTCAGGTGTACCGGCGAATACACGCCGGTCAGAAAAAAACGCTTTGCCCCGGCAGAGCGCGTATATGAACATAGTTCCGACCGGTTTTTCGGCCGACTCGCTCCCACCTGCACGCGGCAGCCCTGTGATGCCTATATGGATATCCGCATCGATCAGCCGCGACAGTCCCTCCGTAATCGCGCGGGTCACCTCCGCTGACTCCGGGGTATGCGCCCGGATCAATGACCGGGGCACCTTCAGGATATCCTCTTTCAGGCAGGCATCGTAGCATACGATCCCGCCCTTCAGGAACCTGCCTGCATCCTCGATCAGCGAAAATGCTGCAGCGGCCCTGCCCGCCGTAGCGCTTTCGGCGAAAGCGATGGTCATTTCCAGCCCGATCAGTCTGCGGCCACAGGTGGCCAATACATCATCGTACTGCATGTCTTTTCCTGTTATTCCCTGCGCAGGCAAGATCCTCCTGTACGCTATCCCGGATATAACAGCCGATCTCACCAGCGGGTTTGCCCGCAGTCATCGCCGCTCCCCGATCTGCCGCCGCCACATGGAGTGGTGGAGACCCTTGCTGGTGGTCACAGGTCAGTGAGCAGCCGTCCACCCGCCCGTAACCAACTGGATATCCGCACTTTGCGAAAGATGGCAAAGAACCGAACATAACTGCACAGGCCAGACCGGAAGTGAACACAGGTAATAACGGCAAATCGGCAGGCGCTACCCAACCACCGGAAAGATAGCTCCGTTAGACTATAAAAAAGTAAAATTATGGAAACTCCCAAGATAACTGCCAAGAAAAAGACGGCGCCACGCTCCAAAGCCGCCGCTACGTCGAAAACAGGAAACTCCACAGCCCGGAAAATGGACAACTCGGAATTTCACAAGTTTTTTGTCGACGAGCTGAAGGACATCTACTGGGCTGAAAAACTTCTGTCCAAGTCTCTGCCCAAACTGAAGAAAGCTGCGACCAGCACCGAGCTGTCGGCGGCTTTTGAAAAGCATACAGAAGAAACGCTCATGCACATCAGTACCCTGGAAGAGGTGTTCGACCTGCTCGGGGAGGCGCGCCGGGGTAAGAAATGCGAAGCGATGGAAGGCCTGGTCGCAGAGGCGCAGGGCGTGATCGAAGAGACGGAAGATGGCAGCATGCTGCGCGATGCAGGCCTGATACTGGCTGCTCAGAAAGTAGAGCACTATGAGATAGCTACCTACGGAACGCTGGTCGTATTTGCACAGCATATGGGACACCACAAAGTCGCCAACCTGCTGCAGAACACACTGGACAATGAGAAAGAAACGGATGTGGCCCTGACTAGGATCGCCATGAATGCGATCAACGAACAAGCAGCAGCAGAATAGCTATAACAGATAAGCAGTATCCCGGACCAAGAGGGTCCGGGATTTTCCACTGCCGCAATCCTTCAGGCAACTTTGCGGATCATAGGTCGGCTACCAACGTATCGGCCGGACCGAAGGCAACCGGGGCCACCCGCAGTTCCATGAGTCCTCGCTCTTTCAGATATATCTACCGGGCAGCGTGCAGTCCCAGTTTGTTTCCCTCCGTGTCTGCAAACAGGGCAAAGAAACCCATATCAGGACCGATCTCAGTCCTGGGTACCAGTACACTTCCCCCGTTCGGCTCGATCCGGTCCAGGACGATCTGCAGATCATCCCCTGCATTCAGGTACACGATCGTACCGTCGGCAGAAGGCTTGTAATCGCCGCCGTGGATCAACGCGACATTCACCGCTCCTTCATCGCCGGGGAACAGGCCCATCTGTATCCCGCCCATATCCACCACTTCGACGGTCGTACTCAAAATAGCCTGATAGAATGCGGCTGCCCGTGCAAAATCCGCAGTAGGGATCTCTACGATTGAAACCAGGTTGTTCATATCACTTGAAGTTTTGTTTACAGCCTCATCGGGTTGCGTTGCCTGCGCACCGGAGCCACTTTGACCGGTACAGGCAGCAAAGCCCAGGCCCAGCAGTATCGCTGCGCTGAGTATTGTCTTGCTCATCTTTTAACCTTGCTTTTTGATTGAGATCACAAACCTACACCGGGCTGCAAGGTCAAAATTGTACAAATGCGACAGCTCAATCTTCCGAATAGAAAAGAGAAGAGAGTTCCATATCCCCGCTGCCCGGGAAATCCTTCGGGTTGATACCTGTAAACTCCCTGAAGTCCCTGATAAAATGGGCCTGATCATAATAGGCGCTTTCGTAGGCGATTTCAGTGAGGCTTTCCCTGTCCCGGTTGAGCAACATCTTCAGAGCAGCCTGCAACCTGATGACCTTGCCAAGCTGTTTGGGGCTGACCCCGACCTGTTTGAAAAATTTCCTTTCGAGCTGCCGTCGCTTTGATAGATCGTCTTTGAGTATACTGCTGATCGGCTGGCTCCCCTTGGTGGCCCATAGTGCATCGACCGTTGATTTTACGATGGCGTCGATCGTCGACCGGTCGTTGAGCCTGACCAGGAGAAAGGATTCGATGATCTCTATCCGTTGTTCCGCGCCTGCGGCCTGGCTGATCTCCTGCGCCAGTTCTGTCGCAGTTTTTTCTTCAAACAGCCGGTCGAGCGGTGTTTCCTTGTTGGCCAGGTCCTTGACAGGGACCGTCACAAAGTTGGAAAACCCGTAGGGGTAGAACCGCACGGCAAAGGTGTTGACATATCCTGTCGGCTCAATATAGAAGGGCTCGATGGTCTGTCCCAGCACCATGGCGCGGGGCTGAAGGATGAATTCGTCCCCGGAGGTATAGCGCTTTATGTCGTCGCCGAGGATAAAAGCCATTTCGATGCAGCCGTCCGGCAGGATACGCTGCCTCTGGTCGCCTTCCCGCGCCGGGACTTCCAGGGTCCAGTAACATTTTACAAGCGACGCCAGGTCTGCATGTGGCTGAAATGTCCGGTAATTCATCTATTTGTACGGTGTTTGCAGGATGTGTTGTTTAGGAACCGGTTTTGTGCAATACAAACTCCTGTAAGTACGCCAGACCGATGAAAATGGTTGCAAAAAAGAGGTTGTATCGTCCCTGGAGGAACAGGTCGGAAGACAGGAAAACTCCAGGATATTCATTGCCGCTACAACGATCATCCGAGTAAGGGCACAAAGCTGCGGCCTAAGCTCCGACAACGGCCATGACGATCTCCGCCTGATCGATGCGATCAGCCAGGTCATCATCCTGTATATAGTTTTGCCTGCCTGTGGCATATTTGTCCGGCTTCGTTGTTGCGGGATAGTCAAGACTACCTGTTCAAATCCAGACAAAACTATACCTCAGAGCAGGGTGATTGCCAAGAAAAACAAAGTCTTCTTATATTATAAATAATCTATATTAACAATTAATTAACTTACTATTATTTGCACAACTAAAAAATTATCACTAACTACATCTCTATAAAACTATTTTATATGAAAAATTTAAAAACACATCTATTAATTCCGGTCGCGCTCGTATGCATTGCAGCATGTACCAAGCAAGCGTCACTCGAGACAGAACATGTAAAGAACAGCCGTGTCGCCGACATCGCAGCAGAGCTACCCAGGTTCTCTCCCGGCGGAGACGAACCCCTTACGGAGACACAATCCGCAGGTACCCGCGTCATATGGATCTACAGCAATTCGAACAGGCAGATCCTCGTCTCTAATGGTTCTGTCTGGTACGATGGATCCTCGTGGCAGTTGCCAAGCGGGAATCTCTACACTCCCTGTGATTGTGGCGGCCCTCCGAACTGTTACTACGTCCGCTTTAAATGGGAAACTCCTCTGGGCACTTGCCTCCACGACACACTAGGCATTAATCAACAATACTATATCTACGACACTGCCGATCCCAATGGAGTCAGCTGTGGACTACGCGTAGAATTGCGGCTGGAACCTGATATCATATACGAGGAGGATCATGTGCTTGAACTCAGCCTCTATGGGCAACATTGCTTTACCGGCATAAGTGCAGATGAGTATTTCGATGTATCTTTCGGCTTTATATATTGACCTTGCTTTATCGAACCACGGAAGCATTACTTCCTGAATGGACGGTTGGTTGCTGAAACTGCAAAGGGCCATGAAAGGACCCTTTGCAGTTTGTATCTACATTTTCCGGGGAACGGGAAATTACTAGCAGGCGCTATATTGACACCAGCCAGATCTGAGTAAGTAGCAGCGGTAGCTGATCGGATTCATCCTGTTTTACTCTTGAAAGGTTCGTCGGCCAGGCCCTTAAAGCTATACATATTCCGGCAGTAGCCTGGCTCAGTCCACCTGCATGGACCGTTCCAGGTCTTCGAACGGGATGATCGTCTTCACCCCGTAGTCCCGTACCGGCCAGGACTGGATGATGGTCTCTATGTCCAGGCCCAGCTCTCTGACTGCCCTGTACAGTCCGGCCTGCCTTGCACCCGCTTTAGTGACCGGCCCCTCGCGCTTGATCCAGACCAGGTCATCCTGGAACAGGACCTTCTCGGCCGGGAAATAATAGATCAGGAAATCATCCGTATGGGCGGATTTGTTGCCGATGAAATAGATCACCAGCTCATAGCTGCCGTCCGTGATGCGGAGGCTGTCTCCGACCAGCTCTGTCTGCAGGGGCCGCGGCTGCAGTTGCAGGCTGTCGGGGACGATGGTACGGGGCGCTTCTACGATATACCTGACGTATTCCTCGTTGTTGCCCGTACAGATAATCCGGGCGCCCTTGTGTACAAAGGGACGCACCCCGCCGAGATAGTGCGGGTGATAATGCCCGAACACAAAATACTTCACGGGTTTGCCGGGTGCGATCTTCCGGGCTTCGGATATGATGAGCTCCCCGTTTTCGCTGTTCATAGGCGCTTCGGCTACCAGCAGAAAGTCTTTGAACTCGACGATCATCACACGATCGTCCGTGTGCGGGAGTTCCATGAGCCAGATATGATCGCTGTAGCGCTCCGTACTGATCTGCGGTATGACGGCCGGAGGCTCCGCGAATGCATACCCCTCCGGTCTCTCCAGCAGGGTGGGCGCTCCGGATACGAGCTGCAGGCCGGAGAGCACCACCGTATCGGTGACTTGCCCGTTGATCTTTTCGATCCGGACCGACCCGGGATGGCTGAGCCCGCCCACATCTGCATAATCCGAGTAGGTGATGGTCGTCAGCACATCACCGAAAAGCTCGTCGTCACTGAGTGTAGTCGCCTTGTGCAGCAGAGAAGTCGCTTTGTCGATATAGAGCCGGACCCTGACTTCACGGATCTTCGTCTCGTATACGGCATAGGCAGCTTCTTCACCGCCGACAGGCCTGGCCCCGTTGTCCAGGAAATACGCTATCAGTCCCACCGGCGAAAACCGGGCGTTCATGAAGACCTGCTCATCGTATTGTCGCCGGGACACAGGTGAGAGGCTGTCCTTGCCATAGCTCATGATCAGTAGTTCGGACGGAGTCAGTACGGTCCTGGAATACAGGGTCCGGCTGCCGGTCGCGAGTGTGTCCTGCTTCAGGAAGTTGTCACCGTTGATATGTATGGATCCGCGAATGGCATAGGCAGTCTGCTGCCAGGGATAGCTGCTATGTCCCAGTTCATGCCTTTTCTCTTCAAAAGAAAAGCCGAAGTACCGGCCTTCTCCGAAATTTGCCTGCCGGGTCCGGCAGCGCTGCAGGTAATCCTGTGCCTCCGCTCCGGTAACACAAAGGAGCAGCCAGCCGAGTATGGTCATCTTACTCATGCGAAGTTGTTTTTGCTATTCTTTTCCAAAATTGACCCGAGCCCTGCGCACATGCCGGGCGGGGTATAAGGTAAGTCCTGTCCTGCAGAACCACCGGTCGGATCAAATCTATAGAATAGCTACCGGAGACAAGGGCACATTCGCTTCCCGGTAACCATCATTAACTATTCTTTTACAAAAAGCGGTAGCGGCCTGGGACGGGCCTGTAGCAATGCAGCGAAGAATGGTAAGGGAAAGTGCCAAGTTTCCGATCTCTGCCTGCCGGGAGATAAAGGAAGATGACTGACTGAGTGTCGTCAAGAGCAGAGCGGGATGGGCTGGAATGATCGGGTAGACCGTAAGGACGCCGGATGAACGCGGCGTCCTTACGGTGAGGCCTCAGCCTATCTCAGTTACAAATACTTCCCTGGGCGTACGTACTTTTTTGAGGTTGACCAGCCAGTCCCCCTCTTTGGCGCGGTAGCCGATCGGCAGTATGACTGCACTCCTCAGTCCCAGCTTATCCAGGCCGAGCAGTTCGTCCACCTTCGCCGGGTCAAAGCCTTCCATAGGCGTGGCATCCACACCCTGCTCCGCCGCCGCTGCGATCGCCAGGCCAAAAGATATATAGGCCTGCCTGGCCGTATGGTTCTTGTGCCAATCCTCACCGAGCGGACCGTAGAGTCCCCAGAGCATCTTGTGGTAATCCTCCATAGCGTTGGATTCCAGTCCGCGCTCAAGCGCCGTCCTGGAAAAGACATCGCCCATACGCTCATAAGTATAATTGTCCCAGGCCGCCCAGACAAGGAGATGCGAACAGTCGGTGATCTGGCTCTGGTCGAAGGCAAACTCCCTGATCCGCCCCAGGAGCTCCCGGTTGCTCACCACGAAGATCCGGTAGGGCTGCAACCCCGACGACGATGGGGCAAACCTGGCCGCTTCGAGTATATAATCCAGTTTTTCGGGCGGAACAGCCTCACCACTCATTTTCTTGGTGGCATAGCGCCACTTCAAATCATCCACTAAAGCCATATTATCTGTATGTTTTTGATTACCTGTCGGACAAAACTAGCGCGACATTGTTTACTTTTGTCACAAGATGTCAAAAAGTAATGGTGACATCCGGTTAACCAGGTGACGTATGGCGGACAAACAATATGAAAACTATGAGTGCAAAAAGACCATCATGGCAGTCCATGACGCTATGGATGTACTCAGCGGCAAGTGGAAGATCTACATCATCGCAGCGCTCTGCTACAATAAGAAGCGCTACTCCGACATCCTCCGGGATGTCAAGGGCATATCGGGCAAGATGCTCAGCCGGGAACTGAAGGAAATGGAGGTGAATAAACTGGTCAAACGAACCGTGCTGGACACGCAGCCGGTCACTGTCATGTACCAGCTCACCGAATACGGTCAGAAACTGCGGACAGTCATAGACCAGCTAGCAGCCTGGGGCATGGAGCACCGCAAGGAGATCATCGGGAAATAGCGGGACGATACAGGTCAGCTTCTTTGCTTCAGCGCCGCATACATCATATCAAAAAAAGGCGTGTCCAGGCCGTAGCTCCTGCTCTCTTGGACCACGTATCCCGTAAGTGATTCCAGCTCAGTCTCCCGCTTTCCGCCGGTGAAATCGGAATGCATGGAAGAAGTCGCATCCAGGGGCAGACTGGCCAGCCGGTCGAGGGCCTCCTGTATCGTCTCTTCCGACACATGTATATGCTTCGCCTTCGCCAGGCTGTACACTTCCCGGAGCAGCCCGTTGAGCGCAGTGCGCCTCTCTTCTTCCTCCAGGATCTCCCGGGTAGGCATATCGTAATAGGATGTCGAAGTCGCTACGGAAGAAATAAAGATGAACTTCTCCCAGATGACCGGCAGGATGTCCATATGGCAGGTAGCCTCGATACCTGCCTCCCTGAAGAGTTGCTCCAGGCGGGACAGCCGCGGGTCGTCCTTGTCCTGTACGCCAAAGTGCAGGGTCTCGACGAGACCTGTATTTTCTATCCTTCCTGGCTCAGTGAGGCGGGATATGATATAGGCACAGCCGTTACAGACGAGGTTGCGGGGATATACCTGCTCTATGCGTTCCTTGCTGTCCACACCGTTGAGCAACGGCAGGATGACCGTATCATCCCTGACACAGCCCTGCAGGCTTCGGATCGTCGCCTCCAGATCATAGGTCTTGGTACAGAGCAGGATATAGTCCATCACGTCCAGCCCGGAGGCGTCGTCGGTAGCTGTAGCAGGCCGGGCCGTCGAGGTCTTCTCTCCCTTGACCACCTCCAGCCCGTGCTCCCTGATGGCCTCCAGGTGCGCACCCCTCGCGAGGAAGCTGACCTGGACCGTATCACTGTCCTGGAAAGCCCGCGCCAGCAACCCGCCGAAATAACCGCCTACGCCTCCGATCCCCACTATCAATATCCTGGTCATACTTGCTGCCGTTTGAAATATAAAAATGATATAACGGTCATCTGTCCGAACAGTTTTCGGCTCCGGGCTGCATCGCCTGCATACCATCATGGCTTCCTGCAGATATCCAGCGCAGCCTGCAAAATGCGCCCGATCGTCTCTACAGGCAGGTCATGGGCCGTATCCACCCTCAGGATCTTCATACGCGAACGGGTACCGGCTTCCAGCTCCGGGTGATCGAGCTGCTTTCCCTCGGCCATCAATATGTATGGCTCATCCGTCTTCTTGTCGGTCCACAGGTAGCAGATTATTTTCGCCCGGTAGCAAAAACAAGGCATACCCCATTTCTGCGTCTCGGTGATGCCCGGGTCCCGGGCCAGGATAATATCCCTCAGAGCGAGCAGACATCCCCTGACCGGTTCGTCCCTGGACAGGTAGTAGCGATCGGTTTCCCTGAGCATTCGACTGAAGTTTTTATGCTGTGATCACCCGCAGGGCATTCAGACAGTGTGGCACAGACCAGTACTTTCATTTTTTCTCTGCTCACGCTGCTTTTTCCTCGAATAGCTTCCGACAGCAGGACTGCCCGATACACCCGGAGACCGGGTACCAAGATACAACGCCGCGACGAGTCCGCTATCCTGTGATCAATGGTCCGATACCTATCACCTGACCCACTAACGAACGTTTGTTAGTAGACCTGCGCGACATATCCCGGCACAAAACCAAACCGACCAAGCTAAATTTTCCGGTTTTTATACACTAATACACACAACGTACGTTTTAATTCGTACATTAGGATCGCTAAACAATCGCTCTATGGAAAGTTACACGCCAACCAAAGCCGAATTCGAGGTCTTGCAGATCCTCTGGCAACATGGTCCCTCAACCGTCCGCTTCGTCCACGACAAGCTCAACGAGCACAAGGATGAAGTGGTCTACACCTCTACGCTCAAGCTGATGCAGATCATGAAGGAGAAAGGGATACTGGACCGGGACGAAAGCAATATGAGGCATCTCTACACGGCTATCCTGCAGGAAAACGCCGTAAGAAAAACCATGCTGAGCCGCTTTGTCGACAGCATGTACAAAGGCTCCCCGAGCAGCCTGGTGCTGGCGCTCCTGGGGGACGATAATACCTCGGCAGAAGAGTTGCAGAAGATCAAATCACTCATCCGTAATATTGAAAAGTCATGAGCCAGATCCAAACCATCCTGGGAAGCGAACTATTCCTGCAATTGTCGGGGGCGTGCTTCGCTATGCTGATCCACTCTGTCTGGCTCGGCCTGCTCCTGAGCATTATCTCAGGTGTATTCCTGGCCGCGGGACGGCGTTTCAGTCCTTCCGCCAGGTACACTGTACTGCTGGTGGCTTTCCTGCTCTTCCTGGCCGGATGCGGGTACGCCTTTGTCCGGGAATGGCCTGTCCTGTCCGGCGCTTCGGGCGATAACCTGTATGCACCCGGTCTGCAGGGACCGGCAGCCGCACAATGGTTGTCATGGCTCCGGGTAAATGCCCCCCTGATCGTATCGGCCTGGCTGATCATCTGCCTGGTCAACATGGTCCGGCTGGCGCTGACACTGGCTCTTCGCGATCCACGCAGGCAGATGCCCCTGATCCCCGCTCCCTCCCACTGGCAGGAACGGACGCGCGCCCTGGCAGAAAAACTCGGGATCAACCGGACGATCACCCTGCTGGAATCTGCAGCCATACATACGCCCGTGCTGGCTGGCTACCTGAAGCCGGTCATCCTCATCCCGGCAGGGCTGCTCACGTCCCTGCCTCCGGACCAGGTAGAAGCCGTCCTGCTGCACGAACTGGCGCATATCCGCCGCAACGACTACCTGGTAAATCTCCTGCAGGGCCTGGCTGAAGCGGTATTTTTCTTCAATCCCGGTCTGCTGTGGATCTCAAGGCAACTGCGGGAAGAGCGGGAGCACTGCTGCGACGACCTGGCGCTCGAGCAGCTCACCGACCGCCTGACTTTCGTACATGCGCTGATCGGCTTCAAGGAACATGCACTGTACCGCAGCCGCTACCCGCTGGCCTTCTCCGGCTCGAAGGACCAGTTGTTCGCCCGCATCAACCGGATCGTCGGAAACCCGGTCCGCACAAGCAACTCCGGGAAAATAAGGACGCTTCTCTACAGAAGTTCCCTGTCGATCCTGATGCTCGCGGCTATGATCTATATCGACTCTCCGTCACGGCTGAAAGCGAACGCCGCCAGCCTGCCCGAGGGAGGTATACCTGCGATCCCGCCAGCGCCGCCTGTGCCACCAGTACCTCAGTCAACCGTTATTGCGGCTCCCGGTATCCCTGTCAACGACAGGACACCGGATCACCCCCCGACGCCTCCCGACCCTGCCGACCGCTTTCAGCAAGGCGCCGCACAAGTATACACGGACACACTGCCGAGGTCTGAACCGCCTAAGTTGCCGGAACCGTTAAACACGCGGGATAGCTGGCCTGAAAAACCGGAGATACCGGCGACCGCCCCGGATCCGCCTGCCCCGGATATAATGCCTGATCACCTGGAAGCGCCGGAAAAACGGCAGGCCGCCATGGAACAATACCTGCAGCAACAGGAGAAATACCTCGGCGACATGAAGAAGTACGGACAGGATATGAAGGTGTACGAACAGGCACTCCGTCGATATTCGGTGGATATGGAACAATACAAGGAAAAACAGGAGGTCTATCGCAAAGAAATGAAGGAATACGAACGCAAAATGCAGCAATATCGCGACGAGATGAAACGAAGCTCCGAGTCACCCGGCAAAAAACTACCGCCCGGCAATTAACCTGCAGTGCATCCGGCTGTCCTGGCCGGTAACTGCCTCTTATCCGTTATATATCACTCCCCCTTTCCATCCGTCCTCTGCCGGAAAGGGGACTCCCATGCCCGAATTCATTCACCAGATAAACCATTTATATGCGTCTCAACCATCTGAAAAGCGGGTTGGTCCTGCTGGCTGCCCTGTCGCTCAACCACCTGGTCCATGCCGGAGAGCTGACCGTGATCGAACAGGACTATGAACTGGCCCAAAAGGAAGCCGTTCGACAAAATAAGCTCTTGCTCATCGACTTCTACACGGTCTGGTGCGGTCCGTGCAAAGAACTTGATGCAGCAGTGTTCAGAGACACGGCTGTGAGCAGGCGGATCGCCGGGAATTTTGTCTTGCTGAGATACGATGCCGAAAAGGATATGGTCCACAGGCTCTCGCTCAAGCACCATGTATCCATGTACCCGACCACGCTGATCCTCAACCGGGACCAGCGTGTCGTCCACCGCCAGTATGGGATGGTCCCGGGCAAAGACCCGGTGACAAGCTATCTTGAGTTCCTCGAAGAAGCCAGGGCTAAGGCGGCGAACGATCACTTCATCAAGGGGTATTCGAAAGCTATGGACCTGGTGTACCCTAAGTTCTACGAAGACTTTGTGTTCAGGATAAACACAAGGGACGTCGACAGCAAAATAGCCGCCTACTGGCAGTCGGCTACCGACTACCTGTCTGAAGTGCCGTTCACCGTGCTTTGCTATTTTTCCGGCGGCACGGATGAGGTAAACGAGTTTTTAATCGCCAACCGGAGACAGTATGAAGAGCTGTACGGCGAGCTGGATGTGCGCTTCATCATCACCATGATGATCAGCCGGAAGCTGTTCGACGCCATGACGGCCAGGGACCGGCCGGCATTCGACGCCGGCATCCTGTTTGCCCGCGAACACCTGGACCCGGAAAATGCTGCGACCTACCTGCCCTTTATGGAAGAACGGATGCTCCAGGTGGAAGGCCGCTGGCCGGAAGCTTTGAAGCTGTTCGGCGTACGTCGGGACGAACAGCGGCTGGGCGATGACGAGACAGCCCGCTTCTGCCGCTCGGCAGCCGATGACTGTACAGAGCCCGCAGTACTGCGTACCTGCAGGGACTGGATGAAAACAATCGTGGATAAATCTCCCGCATACCGGCACCTCGATACCTACGCGCGCCTGCTCTTCAGGACCGGTGACAAGAAGAAAGGCTATACGTATATGGAACGAGCGATCGCCGCCGGACAGCTCGCCAAAGAAGATACGACCGACAGTGAAAACTGGCTGAAGGAATGCAGGAAGTAACCAGGGATGATTTCGGAGAGGGATACGGATGCCCGGCGACCGTTCCCTCTCTCTCTCTCTCTCCTGTAGTGGCCGGATAAGCTCATGTGCACCGGCTTTGGGGCTCATTATCCGGCCACATTGAGCCATATCTGCCACAAAAATGAGCTCAAACGACGATATAGCTCAAAAAAATCCGTTTTATAGCTCATATATGCAGAAATATGAGCTATATTTATATTGGACTTGAGCCATAAATAATACCGACATGACAATCGAGGACCTAATACTTGCCTATCTCAGCAAAAAACCTTCCAGCTCCTCGAAGGAAGTATATGACGGGATAAAAACAGAAGTCGGTTATGCTACTTTAAAGCGTCAGCTTTCAAAGCTAGCCAAAGAAGGACTGGTCGTATCAACCGGAAGACAGAAATCGACCAGGTATTCGCTGAGTCCGTCCTATGAAGTCGTGTACCCTGTCGATACAGAGCGATATTTTGAGCAGGAAATCGATGAAAGGAGCATCCGGGATACGTTTAACCTGACCCTGATAACGGAGACCCTGGACAGTATCAGGATTTTCAGCGAGCAAGAGCTTGATGGTCTTGATAAACTCCAAAAGGAATTTGAAAATAATGTCGACCGTCTGTCTCCTACTCTGTATGAAAAGGAAATGGAACGGCTGGCAATTGACCTGAGCTGGAAATCATCTCAGATCGAAGGCAACACCTACTCCCTGCTGGAAACCGAACGCCTGTTGAAGGAGAAAGAAACTGCGGCCGGTAAACCGAAAGATGACGCCACTATGTTGCTCAACCACAAAGAGGCCATCAACTTCATTGTAGAAAACCCGGATTATGTAACCCCACTGACTACTGCAGGGATAGAGGATATCCATAGCCTTTTGATAAAGGATCTCGATGTCGACCGGAATATCCGCAAAAGACGCGTAGGTATCTCCGGCACCAACTATGTACCGTTGGACAATGAATATCAGATCCGGGAAGCAATGACTGATATGTGCAGGCTGATCAATAGTAAAAATAATGTCTTTGAAAAAGCGATTCTGGCTTTGGTGCTCATCTCCTATATTCAGCCATTTGCCGATGGCAATAAAAGGACGGCGCGCATCGTCAGCAACGCCCTCTTGATAGCACACAGATACTGCCCGATCTCATTCAGGACCGTCGACTCCGTACAATACAAAAAGGCACTTCTGATCTTCTATGAGCAGAACAACATCAGCGCATTCAAAGAAATATTCAATAGCCAATTTGAATTTGCAGTGAAGACCTATTTCTAATTAAGCTGCCATCCCGCACGCTTATTTACATTTACCAAAACCGCTGACATGAGAGGCTGGGGCCTGCAAAAGAAAACCCGCTCTACGGTCGGTAAAGCGGGTCTGGCAGCCCATAGGGGAATCGAACCCCTGTTTCAAGAATGAAAATCTTGCGTCCTGACCACTAGACGAATGGGCCGTGGAATGCTGATGTGCAGAAAGTCGTCAAAAGGACCGCAATGGCCATAAAAACAAGACGGCCCGCCTGATCTTGGCGGACCGTCCGATGATTGCAGCCCATAGGGGAATCGAACCCCTCTTTCCAGAATGAAAATCTGGCGTCCTAACCGATAGACGAATGGGCCGTTGCGTTTTTTTTACGATCTGGCGTCATTCGCTCAATCACCGCTTTCTGCTAAAGCACCGCAAATATAAGAGCTCTTCCCTTATTTCAAAACACCGGGCAAAAAATATCGCCGCTAAACTCCTTTTCTCTTTTCGCGTTGCATAACTCTGGAATACACAACCTCCAAAAGGTAATTATTGTTAACTTTACACTAAGGTAGTAACACATAAATAGCCCACATATCATGACCAAACGCATTGCGATCAATGGCTTCGGCCGGATCGGAAGACTGACTTTCCGCATACTCGCCGGAACACCCGGCATAGAAGTAGTGGCGATCAACGACCTGACCGACAACCAGACACTTGCCCACCTGCTGAAATACGACTCCTCTCAGGGTATTTTCGCCGGTGATGTGTCGGCCGATGAGCAGCATATCCACGTCAACGGACAAACCATCCGCTCTTTTGCGGAGAAAGATCCGCGCAATCTGCCCTGGAAGAACCTCGGCGTAGACATCGTACTGGAATGCACGGGTATCTTCCGCAATGCCGAAAAAGCCGGCTATCACCTCGAAGCAGGCGCAAAAAAGGTCATTATATCCGCTCCCGGCGAGGGCCCCGGTGTGCAGACGATCGTACTCGGCGTCAACGATCACCAGATCACGCCTGAGCAACATATCTATTCCAATGCAAGCTGTACGACCAACTGCCTCGCTCCGCTGGCTAAAGTCATCGTAGACAACTGGGGCTATGTCACGGGCTCTGTGGTGACCATACATGCCTATACACAGGATCAGCGGCTCCAGGACGCTCCCCACAGCGACCTGCGCAGGGCAAGGGCCGCAGCGGTCAATATCATACCGACCACTACAGGCGCTGCCAATGCTGCCGGACTGGTCGTACCCCAGATACAGGGGCGTATGTCTGCCATGTCCTATCGCGTACCGGTGATCACCGGCTCTCTGGTAGAGATCAACTGCCTCACGGAAAAAGAGACTACCGCCGAAGAGATCAATACGGTCTTCAAAACTGCGTCCGAAGGCAGCCTCAGGGGCATCCTCGAGTACAATACAGCTCCCCTGGTCTCCAGCGACATCATCGGCAACCGGCACTCTTCTATCATGGACGCCGACCTGACTACCGCCAAAGGCAACTATATCAAGGTAGTTTCCTGGTACGACAATGAAGCCGGCTATTCTGCAAGACTGGCAGAACTGGCGACAAAGATCTGAACGACATCAGGCTGAGCCCCTGTGATTCTCCGGCCGGGGCTCGCCTCTTTACTTTTTTACCTGTAGGATGATTCTCAGAACAGACCTGCCAGGTCCACCGGAACTACGCCGGGCGCCTCGCAGACCTGTGCCGCAGCCATATTGCACCATGCGGCCAGTTCCCGCAGATCTGCCCCGCTGGCGATACCCAGCGCTGCTACGGCGATCACCGTATCTCCGGCTCCCGATACATCCGCTACATTGACGACCCGGTGTACCGGGCAAAGACCGTCTCCCGACCGGTCGCGATAGTAGATACCAGCCTCGGACAGCGTGATGAGATATCTATCGGCAGCGATCCGCGCATCAAGCAGGTCTACGGCACGACGTACCTCCCCCAGTGTCCTGCCCACGGATATGCCCAGCGCCTGGGACAGCTCCTTGAGATTGGGCTTGAAAAGCGATGCTCCCCGGTAGGCAAAGAAATTGTCCTTTTTGGGGTCTACAGCTACAGGTATACCCGCAGTACGGCAGTTGTCCAGTACTGCACCGACCAGGCCGGGGGTCAGCATACCCTTGTTATAATCCTGGAGAATGACTGCATCCGGGCGCCAATCCGCAAGCAGGTCCTGTAACAGGGCCAGCAAACGAGCCTCCGTATCTGCAGAGATGGGGTGCGTCTCCTCCCGATCGATGCGGAGCAGTTGATGATTGCCGGCCAGCACCCGCGTCTTGACTGTAGTGACACGGCCCTGCTCAGGTATCAGCCACCGGTTGTCCAGGCCCACTGCCTCCAGAACCGTCTCCAGCTCCTGGCTGTATGGTCCTGATCCCTGCACCGAACAAAGCCGCACATCAGCTCCCATAGCCTGGACATTGAGAGCTACATTGGCCGCACCGCCAGGACGGTTCTCTTCGGATCTGTAGTGGACTACCGGCACGGGAGCTTCCGGGCTGATCCGCTCCACTACCCCATGTATGTAGCGGTCAATCATGACATCGCCAATGATGAGTATCTTCTTTCCGGCAAAAGCCTGAATCGCTTCTCTGAGTTCCATGGACTTCACTTGAGGTAGGGTTCGAGCGCCTGCGTCAATACAGCTGCGCCGCCGCGGCCTGCGGCAAGATAGGCAAAGATACGGCTCCTGGCTTCGGCATATGTGCCCGGGTCTTCAAAGCGGCGGATAGCAGCCAGTAAAGTTGCCTCATCACCACAGACAGCGCCGAAACCCAGCGACCGGGCTTCTCCCGCCTCTGGGAAATTGCGCACCGCCGGACCGAACAGCACGGGCACACCAAAAGCCAGCGGCTCTAGGATATTGTGCAACCCGCTGCCAAAGCCTCCGCCGACATAAGCCAGGTGTGCAAACTGGTAGAGATGCGCAAGATCGCCTACATGGTCTACAATGAGTACACGGCTATCCGGATGAGGCCCCTCAGGCCCCATAGCCGACCAGCGTGTGCACATGGCACCGGTCTGGCGGCTCCATTTCCGGATATAAGCAGGATCTATCTCGTGCGGCGCCCAGATCACCCGATAGCTGTTCAGCAGCTTTGGCAAGGCCTCTTGCCAGACTGCATCATCAGCCGGCCAGCTGCTGCCGATGACAATCACCGGTTCCCCGCTCACAAAGTCTGCAATAGCCGGAAAGCTGCGCGGCACGGCAGCGATCTCCCGTACACGGTCGATACGGACATCGCCCAACGTCTGTGCCTGCAGGATATCCGCTGCGGCCAGCGTAGCTACAGACTCCTGGTCCCTGACAAAAAACCGCTCTACCCTCCGGAATACGGGCAGGTATAGCGCCGACCAGGACCTGAAATAAGGCTGATCCGGACGAAACAATGCACCGGCGACGAACACGGGGATCTTCCTGTCCTGTGCTACCAGGATATGGTCGATCCAGTACTCATACTTGATCAGCAGAAGCAGGCGGGGCTGCAGGATGTCCAGCAGGCGACGGGCATTATGCGTCGTATCGGGCATCAGGTAACCGGTGATATCGACCTGAGCATGCCCCCTGACCTGCAAAAAACCGGATGGCGAGAAAAAACTGACCGCAATACGTATCCCGCGGCCGTATCTCTCCCGCAAAGCGGCGATCACCGGCCTGGCAAGCTCGTACTCGCCCATAGAAGCACAGTGTATCCAGATCAGTGGGATATCCGTATCTGTGGCAGATACGGCCTGCTGCCAGTCATCCCATGCATTCTTTCTGCCGCGCACCCATAGCGCAGCTTTGACATTGAACAGTGCCGCCAGGCGGATAGCCGGCGTCATCAACCGGATACCGGCACGGTAAATCCAGAGACAGAGCCTGAACACGGTAGTCAGTAATAGATGTCTTCAGAAGGCATGCCTACGTAGAAAGGCAGCGTCCACGCTATGCGGATCCCGAAAGCCAGGTCCAGCCGACGCCCCCTGGCAGGCTGGTTGGTATCGAAGTTCCAGTAGCGGATACTGTTGGTGAATCCCTGGGTGAATTCCAGGCCGGCCATGAAGTTGACCTGCCGGAAACGGTCCAGCTTCTGGTAGCCGATGAACTGGTTGAGCGCAAAACCACCGGTCAACCGGTCATATCCCTTGATATATTCACCACTGATCTGCGGCGCACTCTCCAGGTCGTCCTGGATGCGGACCTTGTGCCACATGTACCCGGCGCCCGCAGTAAGGCGAAGCCCTTCCTTCGGGTTCTTGCCGAGCGGGATCAGCTTGCCGCCGTACAGCCCTGTGTACATCCCTCTCTCGCGCATCACTATGGAGGCGAACTGATTATCGGCCCCGATGATCTCACCATCGTAAGTAAGCAGGTTGGAGAGTACATTCTCCCGGACCTTGCCGCCAAACAGGTAGTAAGTCTCCGCTCCCATGATCCAGTTGGTAGGATGTGTGATATAATCCATGTGCAACCCCAGGGAGAAGTGAAATCCGAAACGCTGCTTCAGATCGCCCCCCGGCAAATGTGCACCATAGGTGAAATGAATATTGAGCACATCATAGTTATTGCCCTTACTCAGTGCAGTCCTTCGTTCTGAGCGTCCCTGGTAGGAAACCTGCGCCTGCAGATCCGGCGGGCAGGCTGCGACAAAACACCATACGGATAAGGCAAGTATAATTCTGGAGTACATAATACAGGCAAAGGTACAGTGATTCCCGGCTTTCCGATCAACCGGAACAGGTTAAAAACGACTGGATGGTCAGAACGAAAAAACACCCCGTTAATTGTCTGTCTGTATTTTTTGTGTTAACTTTATCAGCATCGAGGAAGTCGCGTGACTTAATATGTTTCAACCTAAATAGATCTATCGTATGAAAAGAACAAGTACAACTTTGTTAGTGATCCTATTCCTGCTGGCCGGCTGGTCGCAATTAACGGCGCAGGTCCGTGTCATCATCAATAGCCCGGACGAGATCGCCAGCCGGATCCGCAGCCACAAGCCTACCGACTGGGGAGGCGCCGTAACTGTCCCGATCACTGCGGATGCTGCCCTGGTACAGGACAATAATCCCGATCCGGCAAAACGCATACTGGGCTGCCAGGCGAGCACGGCAGGCGCTTATGCCGGCAGGATCGCGATTGTTCGCCGCGGTGACTGCGAGTTCGGTGCCAAAGCTAAAAATGCCGAGGATGCCGGGGCCGTTGCGGTACTGATCGTGAACAACGTGGCCGGCGTAGAACCGGCCGTGATGGGAGCGGGTGTAATGGGCAGCCTGGTGACTGTCCCTGCCCTGGCCGTCACTATGGAAGACGGAGAAGCCATCATCCAGGCGATACAGAACGGCGAGACTGTCAATATCACTATCCGCACTGCCTCGTTCAGCAATGTATCGACCCATTTCGGCATTCAGAACTTCGCCATCCCCTCCTACCTGAATACCAATTCCATCGATTCGCTCGGAATGACGCTCGAGAACACATCCGGCGAGACCATGACCAATGTGATCCTGAAATACTCATTCGAGCGGGAAAACGGGGAAGTACTCTACAGCGACAGCTCTGCAGTAGTATCTATGGCAGCAGGTGAGCAGATCGCACAAAGCTGGGATTTCAGCGCCTCTCCCATCGACTTGTCCGGTCTTGATCCGGGCAACTACCGCCTCAAATATGCCGGCTACAGCCAGGATGATACAGGCGACCTGCCCACGGATAACGTCAAGCAGTATCCCTACTCCATCACGGGCAGTCTCTGGGCGCTTGAAAACGGCGCCAATTCAGGCTATCGCTCCAACCAGGCAGGTCCGTATTTCGCCGGCAATATCTTCTCCGTACCGGACCTGAACAACATCCGGCTGACCGTCAACAATATGTCCTTCTCCTGTTTCAATTCAACGGATCTGGCATCCATGAACGGTGTTTCGGTGGGGATCTACCTGGCCGAATTGCTTGATGTGACTTTTGACAATACACTTAATATCTTCGAAGAGTCACAGTTCCGCCTGGCAGGCTTCGGAAGCCATGTACTGCAGGATTCCGACCGCTCGGCGATCATTCCCGTAGAACTGGAAGACCCCGAAGCGGACCCGGGCACCAAGCCTACTATGGAAGGCGGTAAGGAATACTGGCTGGTCAACTATTACTCCGGCGAAAATGCGGTCCTGCTCTACCACATGTACGACCTCAACACCGACTACAAGGACCTGATCTCCCTCTTCTATGTATCCACATGGGGAGGTCTGCCCAACCCGGCTGTGACCAGGCTCAATGTAGACATTTCGGTGAGCACCAACGCTCCCGTACTGCCTGAATCGGCTGTAAGTGTGTTCCCTAACCCTGTCAACGAAGCGGCAACTATCCGGTTTGATTTTGCAGAGGCACAGGATGCAGCGCTTATCCTGACGGATCTGTCCGGCAGGCTCCTGAAAATGGAATCGCTGAAAGGTATGCAGCAAGGTACGCATGTATTGCCGACCGCACACCTGACAAACGGTACCTATATACTGCACATCGACACTAAGCAGGGATACCGGGCGCTGAAGCTGATCGTACAGCACTGATCCACGCTTTAATATGATTTTGCAAAAAGGAGTTTGTCCTGCAGGACAAACTCCTTTTTGTTTTATACATAATTTACCGTATCTTGCTTAGTAACGAAGCAGGCACAATTTTTTTCTCCTGATTTTGCCTGCCTTCATCCCAACCCACCGTTCGTCTATTTTGTTAATTATTGAGTACAAACTGAATGGCACCTCTTGCATAAGGCACCATTTATATTAATTTTGTGTTTCTGCCCTTATAGGGAAGATTGAGCATTATTTCACACATTAAAGCCAAATTACATTATGAGAAAATTTACAACGTTTTTTGCCCTGGCAGCCGGAGTGATGTTGAGCGGGGCGGTCTCGGCCCAGACCGTCATTTGGGGGGGGGCTGGCGACCCTGACTCGGAGTTCGCCAACGGCTTGAACGGGTGGACCGCCGTGGGTATCAGATGCAGCCCTAATTCAGGCGGACAGGCTGTAGATAGCACGAATGCATTGTGGGAATGGAAAGCTGACGCTTCTCCTGTAGGCGGAGCTTACGCAACAGGTATAGCTCCCATCACTTCTGCTTCTGCGGCCAATGGTGCGGCTCTGTTCAACTCTGACAGACTTGACAACAACGGAACACAAGGCAATTTCGGTAACGGTCCATGTCCTACTCCGCACAGAGGTGAGCTCATCTCTCCGGTGATCGACTGTTCAGGCCACGCTTCAGTAGCTGTTAAGTTCCACCAGGGAACGCGTAAGTTCACCGGCACAAGGTACCTCGTAGAAGTATCTACGGACGGTGGTACTACATGGTCTACTTTCGAGACCAATACAGAGATCGCCGTGAACGCTCCGGCTTCGGATGGCGTGAAGATCGTAGATATCACCAGCGCAGCAGCCAACCAGGCTAACGTACAGATCAGGTTCGTCTTCGACGGAGACTACTACTACTGGCTGATCGACGACGTACAGCTCATCACGCTGCCGGATAACAGTATCTCTCTGAACCGCCACTTCTACCCGGCTTCTACACTGTATACGCCGTCAGTAATGGCACCTGCAGATACTTTCCTTTTTGCAGCACGTCTGTCCAACAACGGTGGCAACGTGATCGATAACAGCTTCCTGAAAGTCCAGATCCTGGATGCAGCCAGCGACGAAGTATGGGCGGACAGCCTTACTCTTGGCCAACTGCGCACAGGTCTCCAGGATTCTGTACTGCTCTTCCCGGATGACTTCCGTTATGTTCCTGAAGGCCTGGGAGCAGGTGAATACCGTCTTCGCTATTCACTCTACCAGGAAGGAGTAACTGATTTCGAGCCTTCTGACAACACAAGACAGTCGAGCTTCTTCATCACTGACAACAGCTTCTGGCAGTCCGGTGCACTCCGCACTTACACCAGACCTTGCTTTGATCCTCAGTGTACCTCCACTGCGCCCTGGTCCTGGGGAGCATTCTTCTCCATACCTGAAGGCACAGCGGAAAGCTACAAAGTGGTCTCTGCCGAAGTAGCGGTTGCTGGCGAAAGCACAACTGCCGACCTGGAAGGCAAAGACATCAACGTGTTCATGATGGAAATCCTTACTACAGGCTTCTTTGAGCAAGGTGTAAGCTTCGGTGACGGTACGACCAACGACTATGCCGGTTTCGGTGAGCGTGTGATCACTGCTGCCCAGAGCCAGACTTCCTTCGCTATTGACATGGAAGATGCCAATGCACCTGGAGAGGCATTCGTACTTCAGAACGGTACACTCTACATGGGTATCGTACGTGTTCCGGATCGCGTTCGTATCGGATGTGACAATGCATACATCAACTATCCGAGAGAAATGGGTGACAACCAGGTTATCCTGACATCACGTCTGTTCTTCGACAATGCATTCCAGTCTACTTTCAGAAACACAATGCCGTATCTGAAACTGAACATGGCGCTGTCTACTTCAGTAGACAACACCCCGCTTCCGGAAGCTGCTATGCAACTGTTCCCGAACCCTGCATCCAGCTCAGTAAACATCGACCTGAACCTGGAAGAGGCTACAAACGTGACTATCACACTGGCTGACATCAGCGGTAAAGTGATCAAGTTCCAAAACATCCAGGGAGTTGCTCAACACCTGCACACACTGGATATCTCTTCTCTGCCTTCAGGTACTTATATCGTTCGTCTCGCTACGGATAAAGGTACATCTACCAAGAAGCTGGTTGTAGCTAAATAAATAATACTCATCAGGTACGTCTGCACCAGACAGTACTTATGAATACACGAGAGGCCGGATCCAAAGATCCGGCCTCTTTCTTTTGTATAATGACCACTTTGAATGGTGGATGGCCACAACGGGACCAGACTTGACGCCTATCCTTTCACAGGATCAAAACGTGGGTCCTTCATCAGCAAAACAGTGAAAAGGACAAAGGAAAGTATGGGCACGCCGCTTTACTGCCGGAAAAGACAAACATATGACGGGGAATAAATCAACGGCAGATACAGGAGCTAGCGCCCGGCCAGGTGCCGGCGGATCTCGTCCAGTACGGTATAAAGCTCGTCCAGTTTCTGCTCGAGCCGTTCCGTCCGCTTGTCGAGCATCAATATATAGTCCTGTGCCTCAGTGACATCCTGTGCAAGTGTCACGGTCATGTGTTGTTTATCGTCGTCGCCGGCCTGGTCGGCGGGAGCTTCCTGTGACATGGACTGCTGATCCTGACCTCCCAGCAGCATGGGCTCGCTGCCCTTGAACAACCAGTTCAGGTTGAGATCAGGCACTTCCCTGAGCAAAGCCCGGATATCATCATCTTTCAATATCCTTCCCTTGGACTTTGCATTCGCGTAGCTCATCGCATCCTTGTACTGGAATATTTCAGCCAGCTTTTCAGCAGTAAAGCCAAATTTCCTGGCCAAATAGTCCAGACGGATAAGTACTTCGGATTTTGTCATAAGAAACTATATCCTAAATGATGTATTTTATATACAAAAAGACTATATTTACAGCATTTTGTATAATGACTGTTCGTAGTTATGCAATCTGCAAATAAAGAAGCAAAACTGCAAGCCCCTCATATGCAGCAATATGCCGCTGTGGGAGGTGATCTTTATGCTTTCACGAGTCCTCATATATATCCGGTCCGATTATATACAGCGAAATTGCAGCTCACGTGGACAACGGGATGTGCTACCCGTATTACCTCCTCCTTACCAATCCATTCACCTGTAGATGTATAGATGTGATGCTCAGTATGGAGGCATATATCCTGCTGCGGCAGCGAGTACAGGAAGAGCTGGAAGCGGTAGAGCAAGAACTCCTCGGACGGCAAGGCAGCCCGGAACAGTATGCACAGTTTATCGATAACAAAGAGAAATGCAAAAAACTACTGGATGAAATCAATGACCTGCTCCTGAATATCGGCCGGGAGAAAGAGATATAAAGCATGATCATATATCATATCAGCCCCTGGTACCCGGAGATCATAGCAGCTGTGACCCTGCTCTACCTGTCTCTGTACATCTACGAGCTTAGGGCTATGAAAACACCAAAAAGCAGGAACAAAGAGGACTGAGAGAAAGGCTGTGTCAATACACTATACAAAAAACAAAAAGGCCCCTGTTGATCAGGGGCCTCATTTTGAAGTACCGAAGGTGGGAATCGAACCCACACGATATTGCTACCACTGGATTTTGAGTCCAGCGCGTCTACCAATTCCGCCACTTCGGCAAACTTAAACCGACCTCTGACGGCCGGTACACCCCGGATTCAACGGGGAGCGGCAAATCTAGCTATATTTTCAGCTACCCGCAACAGGTACTGTTTTTTTAGGTAAAAATCGCACATCGCATTGAGTACAGCCTGTTCGCGGGATCCGCTGTCATAGGCTTGCAGACTGGACTGTACCGCCATTTCCTGGTCAGCAGAGAGGGCGTTTATCCTGGCATTCAATGCCAGTAGCGCACTTTCGGATGTATCTCCGGCCGCTTCTTCGATCTCTTCGTTGAGCTCCATCATATCCATGAGGAAGTCCTGCGGCAACGCCTCGTTTTTCGATTCATCTCCCAGGAGTCCCTCCAGTTGCAGGATATACCGAAGCCTGGTCAGCGGATCGGTCAGTATCTTATAACCTTCATTGTTTCGCGTAGACAAGATCAGAGCCTCTTCCTGGGTGGCCGGATCGGCCCCCGTATGGAAATCAGGATGATACCGGCGGCTGTTCCCGATAAAGTGCTTCCTGAGCAACTCTGTGTCGATGTGATACCTGCGGTCAAACCCAAAGAAATCGAAGTAGTCCCCTGTCGTAGTCATGTCGGTCTCTTCACGTCATTTGATCATCCGCATGACATCGAGCCCGTTGGCATACAGTACGAGCGATATGATGATAATGAAGCCGATCATCGTCGCTATCTCCATCACCCGATCGCTCACTTTGCGACCTGTGATCACTTCCCAGAAAAGGAATACAACATGCCCTCCGTCGAGCGCAGGTATCGGCAGCAGGTTCATGAATCCAAGGATCAGGGACAGGATCGCCGTAATACGCCAGAAAGTCTCCCAGTCCCAGGTGGTTGGGAAGAGACTGGTGATAGATGCGAATCCGCCCAGGCTCTCGGACGCCTTGATCTTGCCGCGGAACATCTGTCCGAAAGCTTTCATCTGGTCACCCAGAAAATCCCACCCTTTGACCACTCCTGCCGGCAAAGCTTCACCCAGGGAGTAGTCCTGGCGGGCAAGCTGGAAGAAATGATCGGGGCCATAGGCATTGACACCGATGGTAGCCTGTTCGCTCGTAGTGACCGGGAGTTGCAGGGTATCCTGCTGGCCACGGACGATCGTCAGTGTAAGGGTCTCGGACACCCTACCCTTCACGGCCTGCTGGAACTGGTCAAAAAACGGAGTCGGTACACCATCGACCGCTACGATCCGGTCATCTTTCTTCATCCCTGCTTCCTCCGCCGGGCTTCCGTTAGCTATTTTGCCTGCCACGAAAGGCAGTCGGGGCACGAACAGCGTTGCACTCTTGTTGCGGGATGCGGTCAGTTCGGATATTGCCGCATCGGGTATCCCGACCACCTGCTCGGCCCCTCCACGCTCGACAGTGATCTGTCGTACATTGTTCAGGGCAATCTCCTTGACCAGCAGGCGATCGTTGAACCGGCTGAACTCCTGGTCTCCGACACGCAGGATATGGTCTCCGCTCTCAAGACCGAGCATTCGGCCCAGCGAATCCACATGGATACCGTATTTCGCTTCTTTGGCCGGCAAGTACTGTTCACCGTATCCCCACAAGATCATACCGAAGATGAAAAAGCCGAGGATAAAGTTGACCGTGACGCCGCCGAGCATCACGATCAGCCGCTGCCAGGCCGGTTTCGACCGGAACTCCCAGGGTTGTTCGGGACCTTTGAGCTGCTCTTTGTCCATGCTCTCGTCGACCATACCGGATAGTTTGACATACCCACCCAGAGGCAACCAGCCGATACCATATTCGGTGTCGCCCTTTTTGACCTTGAAAAGAGAGAACCAGGGATCGAAGAACAGGTAAAACTTCTCTACCCGGATGCCAAATATCCTCGCTGGCAAAAAATGACCGAATTCGTGAAGAATGATCAGAATGGACAAGCTCAGGATAAACTGAGCGATCATCACGACTATATCCATGTGTGCAAAGTCTCGTATGAAGAGATAAAGACCCTGCCGGTGATGCAGGATCATTCGTTGTTCAAACAGGCAAAGTTACGCAAATCGAAGCGATACAAGCCCACGAGTTATATAACTTTGCAGGGCCATGCAATTGTTCTACACAACAGAGATTTTAGATGAAACAGCGCATTTCCCGGAAGAAGAGAGCCGGCATATCACGCAGAGCCTGCGCAAGCGCCAGGGCGCTGTCCTAAGGTTCACAGACGGCCGGGGCGGACTCTACGAAGCTATACTCGAAGAGACCGGCCGAAAGACCTGTACGGCCCGGATTATAGCCCGGGAACAGTCTCTCCTCGCATCCCCGGAGCTGACATTGGCAATCGCTCCAACCAAGCAGCACGAGCGTATGGAATGGCTGGTCGAAAAGGCTGTAGAGATGGGTGTCGGCCGGATCGTACCGCTCCGCACACAACATGGAGAACGCCCGGTAGTGCGCCACGACCGGCTGCAAAGGGTAGCCCTGTCCGCCATGAAACAGTCTATGCGCTGCTACCTGCCGGAGATAACACCGCTGCAGGATCTCCGCTCGTTGGCAGATACAGGTTTCGACGGATTCGCGGGCATCGCATGGTGTGGGCAGGGAACGCAGACCGAACTCGCGGACTGCCTGCCGGCAGGCAGTCCTGCATGTATACTGATCGGGCCTGAAGGCGATTTCTCAGCGGAAGAAGTGCAGCGGTGCACAGCCGGCGGATTCCGCGAAATAAGCCTCGGCAAAGCACGTTTAAGAACCGAGACGGCTGCACTGTATGCAGTAGCTGTCTACAAACTCATCAACCGACTATGAAAAGCAAGCTGTCCGTATGCCTGGTCCTGCTGGCGCTCAGCCTGGGCCTCCTGACAGAGGCCTCAGCCGCTCCTCCCCGCATGAAACTGGGCCTGCTCAAATACAGCGGTGGCGGTGACTGGTATGCCAACCCGACTTCCCTGCCCAATCTGGCGCGTTTCTGCAACCAGGCACTGGGCATGGCGCTGGACCCCGACTATGCCACCGTAGATGTCGGCAGCCCGGAGATCTTCAATCACCCCTTTCTCCACATGACGGGACACGGGAATATCGTCTTCACGGATGCAGATGCACGCAATCTCCGCACTTACCTGATCGGCGGCGGTTTCCTGCATATCGACGATAACTACGGTATGGACCCGTTTGTACGACCTGCCATGAAAAAGGTATTCCCGGAGCTCGATTTTATCGAATTGCCCTTTGACCACCCCATTTATAACCAGGCCTTTTCCTTCAAACGCGGCTTGCCCAAGATCCACAAACACGACGGCAAACCACCCCAGGGATTCGGCCTCTTCTGGGAGGGCAGACTGATCTGTTTCTATTCCTACGAGTGCGACCTGGGCAACGGCTGGGAAGACCCGGAAGTACACGGCGACCCGGAGGATATACGGCGCTCGGCGCTGCAGATGGGCAGCAACCTGATCCAGTATGTATTTGGCAACTAGCCTCCTTTCCAGCAAACTGCAAATCCGTAAAGGCAGGTTTTTTTAGAAGACCGAAGCCCGCCAAAGCTTATCTTTGGCCGGAGAAACCATTCTAAAATACCTCGTCTTGAAAAAACGTGTTCTCATAACCGGAGCTGCCGGCTTCCTGGGGTCGCACCTGGCGGACCGCTTCATTGCCGAAGGCTATCATGTCATCGGCATGGATAACCTGCTGACAGGAGACCTGCGCAATATCGAGCATCTCTTCCCGCTCAGCGAGTTTGAGTTCTATCATCACGATGTATCCAAGTTTGTCCACGTACCCGGACAGCTCGACTACATCCTCCACTTTGCCTCGCCCGCCAGCCCGATCGATTACCTGCGGATGCCTATCCAGACGCTCAAGGTAGGCTCCCTGGGGACGCACAACCTGCTGGGGCTGGCCAAAGAGAAAAAGGCGCGTTTCATGATAGCGAGCACATCGGAAGTGTATGGAGATCCACTCGTACACCCGCAGCCGGAAGACTACTGGGGCAACGTGAATCCTATCGGCCCACGGGGAGTGTATGACGAAGCGAAACGCTTCCAGGAAGCCATTACGATGGCATATCACACTTTCCATGGACTGGAAACCCGGATCGTCCGGATCTTCAACACCTACGGTCCACGTATGAGACTGGAAGACGGTCGGGTATTACCGGCATTCTTCACACAGGCGCTACAGGGTGAAGGACTGACGATCTTTGGCGACGGATCACAGACTCGTTCCTTCTGTTATGTGGATGACCTGGTAGAAGGTATCTACCGCCTGCTGCTTTCGGACTATCCGCACCCGGTCAATATCGGCAACCCCCAGGAAATCACGATCAGGGAATTTGCCGAAGAGATCATCCGCCTGGTGGGCAACCCGAAGGCACATATCGTGTCGCGTCCTCTACCCCAGGACGACCCGAAGCAGCGCCAACCGGATATCACCCTGGCTAAAAAGCTGCTCAGTTGGGAACCTACGGTCGACCGCGCAGAGGGGCTGCGCAAAACAATGGGCTATTTCAGAGAACGCGTATTGGGAGATCAGGCCTGATCTCCCCTGATCGCAGCTATACCCGGCAAGTCTTTGCCCTCCAATAGCTCCAGCATGGCACCGCCGCCTGTGCTCACATAGCTCACTTTATCAGCGAGCCCCATCTGGTTGACGGCAGCGACGGAATCCCCTCCGCCTACCAATGAATAAGCACCTGCCTCCGTAGCCTCGGCTACGGCTTGCGCTACCTGTCTTGTACCAGCCGCAAAATGCTCCATCTCGAATACACCCATCGGCCCGTTCCACAGGATGGTACCGGATTGGCGTATCACCGCACTGAAAGCTTCTATGGCCGAGGGACCTATATCCAGCCCCATCCAGCCCTGCGGGATCACATCGCTATCTGTAGTCTTGCGCGCTGCGTCGTTGCTGAATGCATCGGCGATGACCGAATCGGCAGGAAGATGTATCTGTACATTGCCCGCACTTTTCTCCAGCAGCTCGCGGGCCAGCTCTATGCGGTCCTCTTCGACGAGTGAATTGCCGGTCTCGCCGCCTTGTGCCCGCACGAAAGTATAGGCCATGCCGCCACCGATGATGAGATGATCCGCCAACCCCGAGAGGCGCTCCAGCAACAGGATCTTGTCGGAGACTTTAGCTCCGCCAATGATTGCTGTGAGTGGCCGCGCAGGCTGGTTGAGGATACGGGCGGCGCCATCCAGCTCAGATTGCATCAGCAACCCGAATGCCTTGTGCGACCGGTCGAAATACCGGGCAATGACAGCCGTGGAAGCATGGGCCCTGTGTGCCGTACCGAAAGCATCGTTGATATAGATATCGCCAAGACCGGCCAACTGCTGCGCCATCTCTTCGCTGCCTTTCTCCTCTCCGCTGTGGAAGCGTGTATTCTCCAACAGGAGCACCTCTCCACTTCCCAATCCAGCTACTGAGGTCTCTGCCTCAGGTCCGATACAGTCCGAAGCGAACCCGACCGGCTGCCCGAGCAGTTCTTCGAGTACGGGTATCACGTGACGCAGCGAGAACTTCTCCCGGTCTACCGTTCCGTCCTCCCGGAGTTTTTTCAGCGGGCGGCCCAGGTGGGACATGATGATCACGGACGCTCCCTGGCCGAGCAGATAACGGATAGTAGGTATAGTCGCCCGGATACGTGTATCGTCGGTCACCCGGGACTGGCTGTCCAGCGGTACATTGAAATCGGCGCGCAGCAGTACTTTCTTATGACTGAGGTCTAGTTGTTGCATGGTCTGTGGTTGATATTGAACGCTCTAAAATAACTGGCTCCCGACAATAGCGGAAGGCCGACGGCATTTTTTGTGACAGGTATTGCACACAGGACGAAATCGGGCTTCAGGCTGCCCGGTCGGATCAGATAATATTCACTTCAGGATACAACCGGATACCAAAGCGTTCCTCTACGCTCCCGATGATATCCCCCGCCAGCGCCAGTAACTCGCTGCCCGCTCCGCCGCCGAAATGTACCAGCACGAGCGCCTGGTCTTTATGGCATCCTACATGGCCGCTTCTCCTACCCTTCCAGCCACACTGTTCGATCAGCCAGCCAGCCGGTACTTTTACGGTTCCATCTGGTTGCGGGAAGTGTGGTATACGATACTCCGATATTGCGCTCAACGCCTCCCACTGTGCCGCCGACAGTACCGGGTTCTTGAAAAAACTGCCTGCATTGCCCAGCACGGCCGGGTCCGGCAGCTTCGATCTCCTGATCCGTATCACGGCCCTGCTGACCGCATGGATATCGGGCTGACCGATTCCCTCCAGGGCCAGCTCCTCTCGGATAGCACCGTAAGCAGTATTGAGCTCATGCCTGCCAGGCTTGTCCAGACGCAGGATTATGGAAGTGACAATAGCCTTACCCTTCAGTTCCTGTTTGAATATGCTGTCCCGGTACCCGAAGCGGCAGTCGGCCGCAGCAATTGTGTCAAACCTGCCCTCACCCGGGAAATAGCAGTCTACCGACTCACAGATATCGGCCAGCTCTACCCCGTATGCGCCGATATTCTGGATTGGCGCCGCACCGGCCGATCCGGGGATCAACGAAAGATTTTCAAGACCACCAAGATCCTGTGTCAGTGTCCAGCACACCAGGTCATGCCATATTACCCCGGCGCCACAGCGTATCCATACATATCGGTCATCTTCCCGGATGACCTCCATACCTGTTATGCAATTGTGCAGGACCAGGCCGCCAACATCTCCGGTGAAAAGCACATTGCTGCCACCGCCCAGCACCAGGTAATTGTTATAGTCTTCATAGGGGAGCTGAGATAGCTGTCCCGGCTCAGTGACTGAGACAAAGGCGTCGGCACTGGCGGCAAACCCGAAACTGTTCAGGGTCTGCAGAGAAACATTGTGCCGGATCAGGGGCTGGACCAAAGGGCATTCTTTTAGTTAGAAGCCAAAAATAGCGATTCCGTGTATTTCTCTGCTCCGGGATCAGGCGGTTGTTTCAAACTGCAGCCTGGCGAGGTTGCTGTATATACCGTTCTCCATGGCCGAGAGCGATTCATGTGTGCCCTGCTCGACTACACGCCCTTTGTCCAGTACATATATGCGATCGACCTCGCGTATGGTAGCCAGCCTGTGCGCTATGATGATGGATGTCCGCCCATTCATAAGATTGTTGAGCGCATCTTGTACCACCTTCTCCGACTCGGCATCCAGCGACGAGGTCGCCTCATCCAGCAAAAGGATCGCCGGGTCCCTGAGTATGGCCCTTGCAATAGCGATGCGCTGGCGCTGGCCGCCCGACAGCTTGATACCACGCTCACCTACGAGGGTATCCAGGCCGTCCGGGAACTGGCTGATGAACTCCCAGCTGTTGGATTTACGGGCGGCATCTATGATCTCCTGTTCGGTCGCACCGGGCTTGCCGTAGAGGATGTTTTCACGGATACTGCCGCCAAACAACAGGACCTCCTGGGGTACGATCGCCATATGTGACCGCAGGGAAAGCATGTCATAGGATGAAGCAGGGCGATCGTCTATATATATCTGTCCGCCCGAAACGGGATAGAACTGCAGCAACAACTGTACAATGGTCGACTTACCCGCACCGCTGGCGCCTACCAATGCGACCCGCTCACCGCTGCGGATATGCAGGTCCACGCCCTGCAGTACCGGGATATCATCCCTGGTGGGATAACGGAACTGTACATTGTCATAGCGGATATCACCCCTGACTGGTGTATCGCCAGCCGCAGCCGATCTGATCGCCACCTCAGGCTGCATCGCCAATATATCCCGTACACGCTCTGTAGCTCCTACTGCTCCCAGCAGCTCGGTATAGAAGTTGCCCAGACCGGCAATTGCACCTCCGATGATCGCTGTATAAGAGACGAATGCGATCAACTGGCCAGCCGTGATCGTACCGTCCTGGACCATACTGGCGCCTTCCCAGATGATGAAAAAGAGCGCACCGAACAGCAACGTAATGATGAATACGGCAAAGACAGCCCTGCCACGGGCATATTTCAGCGAAACCTCTACGACCGAACCTATGGAGCGCCCGTAGCGCAGTGTCTCGAACAGTTCATTGGTAAACGCCTTGACCACGTGGATGGACTGGATGGCCTCATTGAGTATCGTATTGGACTGAGCCAGCTCCTCCTGCCGCTGTTTGGAAAGGCGGCGGATATAACGGCCAAACAACATGGCGCTGACGACGATCAGCGGAAATGTCGCAAGCATGATCAGGGCCAGTCTCGGTGTAGTGACCGCCAGGAAGACAATACCACCGATCAGAATCAGCACCTGGCGTATAAACTCGGCCAGGGTCACTGAAAACGCGCTGTATAGCTTTTCTACATCCGAAGAAACCCTGCTGACCAGCTCGCCTACCCTGCTCTGTTCGTAAAAGACGATCGGCAGCGTAAGCATTTTTTCGTACAGCGCCTTGCGCACATCCGCTATACCGCGCTCACTGACGGTAGCGAACAGTGTCACCCGGAAATAAGAAAAGAATCCCTGCATGACCAGTACTCCTGCCAGTATCCAGCCGATACTGCCCAGCGTAAGCGTATAGTCTGACTTGCCCTGTGCGACATCCACCATCAACCCGGAGAGGTAGGGGAATACCATAAAGACCATACTGGACAAAAACAAGAGCAGGAGACCGCCCGCCAGATGCCAGCGATAAGGACGTATGAATTCGAAGATCTGCAAGGCTTCCCTGAGCTTTTCCCTGCTCAGCACAACCCGGGGCTGATCGCCTTCGCTTTTTCTTCTTAAAGCCATATGGCGCAATAGATGGTGAAAGGGGCAAAATTATAACAACAGGAACGCAAGAGCAGCAAGCGGACTGTAAGGTTTCGGTCTGTTTTTTTATGTAGCCCTGCTCCCTGCGACCCGGCTACCGGTATATCAGAGTGTCCTGATACCATTCAGTTTGCACAGCCAGCCGAGGTGCCCTGCATGGCTGGCTTCATGCCTGATCGCGTGTTGTATCACACTTCTGAGGGTATCCTCTCCCAGGAAGGAGAAACCGTTGACAGTAGGTTCGTCAAGACGGGTGTCGGGAAATGTGGCCAGGTGCGCCAGCGAGTGCCTGTGTACCTCGGACAGCGCCTGCAGGATCTCTTCCACCGGAGGCCCCTCTCCCCGCTCTACGACCACACTACCCATACCGAACTGGCGGGCCCATGGCAATCGCACCCGCTCTCCGCCCGTGCTGTGCAACACCAGGAAATTCTCCGTGACGGCAATATGCCCCATAAGCCAGTAGACGGAGTTGAAACGTACTCCACCCTCTCCGTTGAACTGCTTATAGAGATCCGTCTCCCTGAGCTTGTCAAAGTAAAACATCGTCAACCGGCGAGTGGCATCCAGCATCTCCGCCAGTACGACTGCTTCTGTTTTCATATGGGTATATGTGATTTATGATACTTCGCCCAGAATCCATGAAGGCCGTGTCTTACGAAGACCGAACCGGTCGATCGCATACATCTTCAGGTGTTCGATGGCTTCATCTACATCGTCGGTAAACAGGAGGAGGTCCAGGTCTTCGGCGCTGATCGTTCCTTTCTGGAGCATGGTATCCATCATAGTCATGATATCCCTGTAAAAGTCCTTGCCCATCACGATGATCGGGAAGTTGGCGATCTTCTTGGTCTGGATCAGCGTCATCGCCTCGAAGAGCTCATCCATCGTACCAAATCCGCCGGGAAAGGTCACGAAAGCATAGGAATACTTGGCTAGCAGGACCTTGCGAACGAAGAAATAGTCAAGATCGACCCAGGAGTCCAGGTATGGATTGTGGTGCTGCTCAAAGGGAAGTTTGATATTACAGCCTATGGACCGGCCTCCTACCTCGTGAGCGCCGCGATTGGCCGCTTCCATGATCCCGGGGCCGCCACCGGTCATCACCGTAAAGCCCAGCTTGGCTACTTCCGCGCCCATCTGGCGCGCCATCTGGTAGTAGGGGTGATCTTCCTTGAAACGGGCGGATCCGAATATCGTGACGCAGGGCCCCTTGAAATGCAGGGCCCGGAAGCCTTTGACAAACTCCTGCATGACATTGAAGGAGAACAGGAATTCTTTCCAGCGTGAGCGGGGACCTTCCAGAAAAGATATCTCAGCCTGAGGGCCGGGTTGAGATTCAGACATATCGATCGGTTAATGTTTTCAGAATAGATTTAACGTTAAACCGCACTGAGAGGTTGTAAAATTAGAAAAACTATCTCGTATGGCCCGGCTCCTGCCATCCGGCATGAACGATACATGTCGCCAGGAGGATGGATTCGGCTGTTTTCTTTCCGTATTACGCAGTCGCCCGGACAGGTAGTTTTTACAGCTTTTTTTGTATCTTGAATATAGAAAGTATCGGTCCGGTCTGTTTATCAGGGCCGGATAGGCTAATGCTTTCATACTCTCTCCATCGTATCTGTAACCTGAAGTATCCGTATGAAGCACCTTATGCGCTTGTGGCCTCTCATGATCCTCCTCATAGTCATAGTGGCCTGCAAGGCCAGGAAAGAGCATCATACAGGCCTGCAGGGAGATATTTCGATATCCGGGGCTTTCGCACTTTATCCGCTTGTCATACGCTGGTCCGAAGAGTTCGGTAAAATACATCCGGGTGTCACTTTCAATATACAGGCGGGAGGTGCAGGCAAAGGAATGACGGATGTACTCACCGGTACGGTAGACTTGGGCATGATCTCCAGGGATATAGATCCCGAAGAGACCAGGAAAGGGGCCTACGCACTGGCTGTGGCCAAAGATGCCGTGATCCCGACTATCAGCGCCTCGAATCCACTGCTGCAGAAACTGTTTGCAAGGGGAGTCACACGTGACGAGCTCGTGGGGATATGGGTGACCGGCAAAGTAAAGAAATGGGACCAGATCACCGGCAATACAGGTCTGCCGGTACGGGTGTACACCCGGTCTGATGCTGCGGGCGCCCCGGAGACCTGGGCCAAATTCCTGGGCATCAGCCAGGAAGATCTGCTGGGCGTCGGTGTATTCGGAGACCCGGGACTGGCCGAGGCCGTCATGAACGAAAAGACTGCCGTCGGCTACAACAATATCAGCTATGTATATAATATATATACCGGCAGACCACACGAAGGGATCAGCCCGCTTCCCTTGGACCTTGACGGCAATGGCGTACTGGACCCGGGCGAACAGGTATACGGCAGCCTGGGAACACTGAACCAGGCTATTGCAGACGGTGTTTTCCCGGCGCCGCCCGCCAGGCCGCTCTATCTCGTCTGCAAGGGAGAACCTGTAAATGAGCCTCTGCGCAGCTTCCTGTACTGGGTTCTGACCGAAGGGCAGGCATACGCGGAAGAAACCGGCTTTGTACAGTTGACCGACAGCCTGATCTCAACGGAACTCAACAAATTCAAAAACTGATCCTATGACGCAGGGCAACCGGACAAGGATAAGGCTCCTGACTGACCTGCTGGTCAGCAGATTTTCCCTGCTTATATCCGTACTCATCGTCGTACTGCTGCTGGTGATACTGATCGGCCTGGTCATAAAGTCCTGGCCTATCCTCAGGGAACATTCACTGGTAGAGCTGCTGTTCTCCTCCAACTGGAAACCGCTGAAGGGTGCATTCGGATTCCTGCCCTTTATCGTGGGCACATTCTATGTTACGCTGTTATCCTGTATCATATCCATACCACTCTGCCTGTTGGCGGCCGTCTTCCTGTCCGAGTATGCCGGCAAACGGCTGCGCAGCCTGATCATCCCTTTCGTAGACATCCTGGCCAGTGTACCATCGGTGATATTCGGCATCTGGGGCGTGATCATCGTCGTGCCGTTCATACGCAATCACCTGGCGCCGGTGCTCGGGTATGAGACCACCGGATACTGTGTGCTCTCAGGCGGCATAGTGCTGGCCATCATGGTATTTCCGATCATGATCCACGTGATGTACGATGTGATCCGTATGGTGCCGCGCGAACTGCGGGAGGCGACGCTCTCGCTGGGAGCTACCAAATGGGAGACTATCAAGCTGGTCGTACTGAGAAAATCATTGCCGGGCATCATAGCCGCGGTCGTACTGGGCGTATCCAGGGCACTGGGCGAGACAATTGCCGTACTCATGGTCGTAGGTAATGTCGTGACGATACCGGATTCATTATTCAGCCCGGCCTATCCCATACCGGCCCTCATCGCCAACAATTACGGAGAGATGATGTCCATCCCACGCTATGACGCAGCCCTGATGTTCTCTGCGCTGCTCCTGCTGGTCGTCGTGATCGTGTTTAACCTGATTGCTCACCGTGTCCTGAAAGGGATTGAAAAAAACATCCTCTGACGCCCATGAAGCAAAAACTGAGATTTCTGGAGCAGAAGATCTTCCAGGTACTGATGACGCTGTCCGTACTGATCGTCGTAGGGGCCCTTCTTTTCATCGTAGGGACCGTACTGTACAAAGGCTTGCCCTCACTCAGCCTGGACATGATCACCAAGACACCGAAAGGAGGCTTTTATCTCGGTCGCGAAGGCGGTATACTCAATGCCCTCGCCGGATCCTTTTACCTGGGTATCGGCGCTACGGCCCTGGCCGCTTTGCTGGGAGTACCGATCGTGATCTATCTCCATATGTATACCCGAAAAAACGCGCTGGCCGCCCGGATCATCCGCCTGACCCTGAATATACTGTGGGGGATACCTTCGATCGTATACGGGGCTTTCGGGTTTATCCTCATGCTGCTTCTCGGCGTCAAAGTATCCCTGCTGGCAGGTATCATCGTCGTGAGCCTTATCATATTGCCGATCATGGTCCGTACGATGGACGAAACCGTCAAGACGATACCAGGGGATCTTTTTGAGGCCCTGTCCTCGCTGGGCGCCACACCGTTTGAGGCCGCGCGTGTGATCCTCTTCCGCAGGGCGCTGCCCGGCGTACTGACAGCGCTCCTGATCGGGTTTGGCAGAGCGATCGGCGATGCAGCCGCCGTACTTTTCACGACAGGATATACGGACAATATTCCCGGCTCGCTGGGACAGCCTGCCGCCACGCTACCCCTGGCCATTTTTTTCCAGTTAAGCTCGCCCATACCGGAAGTAAGGGACAGGGCCTATGCCGCAGCGCTTATCCTGACGCTGCTTGTGCTGCTGATCAGCCAGGCAGCCAGGCTACTGTCCCGGAAAACATCCAAACACATTTCACCCTGATCCCTATGTCATATACAGCTTCGCATACCATCAATGTCCACAACCTGAATGTCCACTATGGCGACATGCATGTACTGAAGGATATCAATATAGAGATCCCGGCCAGGCAGATCACCGCCATCATAGGGCCTTCCGGATGTGGGAAGACTACACTGCTTAAGTCTTTCAACAGGTTGCTGGAAACCGGCGACGATGTCCGTATCACAGGAGAGGTGATCGTCGACGGAGAGAATATATACGCACCGGAAGCCGAGATCATACATATCCGCAAAAAGATGGGGCTGCTGGCGCAGCGACCTTCTCCTCTGCCCATGTCCATATTCGACAATGTGGCTTTCGGCATGAGGCTGCACGGCTCTGTATCCAGGAAAGTCCTCAATAAGAAAGTAGCGCATTTCCTGGCGCAGGCAGGTCTGTGGGAAGAAGTCAAGGACCGCCTTTCGGAACCGGCAGGCCGGCTTTCCATCGGTCAGCAACAACGGCTATGCCTGGCAAGGGGACTGGCGGTCAAACCCGAGATCATCCTGGGCGATGAACCCACCTCCGCGCTTGACCCCGTATCCAGCAAGCATATAGAAGAGAAATTTGAAGAGCTAAAGTCCAGGTACACCATCGTGTTGGTCACCCACCTTCTCAGGCAGGCGCGACGCCTGGCAGATTATGTCATATTCATGTATATGGGGGAGATCATAGAGCACGGACCGGCAAAGGCTTTCTTCGAAAATCCGAAGGAAAAACTCACGCAGGACTATATCGGCGGAATGATCGTGTAGGTTGGTCCCCGGGAGATAAGGGGAGGCATAACGAGGGACAGCGGGCAGGAAGATCGCAGAGAAAACATAGAACAAGCCGGAACAGGAAGGGCCTATAAAAAAACAAGTCGTGTTGCATTCAACACGACTTGCCCCAACAAATTATAATCCCATGAACATATCCAAAACTAATAGCTGATGTATAACTCTGAATTCTACTTTCTTCCTTTGTTTGTTAACGGAGAGCCGCGATCGTTCTCACGGCTCCCTGCTAACAAATTATAATCCCATGAACATATCCAAAAAACAACTAACAATAAAACAGTCTCTGTTTGGGTGATTTGCTCTTTAGCCACTAATCACAATACAATAATCTAACCTTTTCCGCCGCCACACAATAACAAAATAAGGGCATTGTTACATATAAATAACTGTAATGTGTTTTATACATCCCTATTTTAGGGACTTGTAGCGCGACAGATTGACCGAATTGTTCCTCCAGAAGAAAAAAACCGGCTGCAGCCGGAAGAAAAAAAATTACGCGGGAAACAGCTTCCCCGGGTTCAGAATACCTGCCGGATCGAAAGATCGCTTTACTGCACGCATGAGCGAAAGAGAAGCCTCATCAAATACAATGGGCATATATCTCGCTTGTACCCACCCGATTCCGTGCTCACCTGATATCGTACCGCCGAGAGCGCGCACCAGTGAAAAAATCTCTGTGATACCCTGTGGCAGCATCTCCATCCATGCCTCATCGGACAGTCCCTCCTTGAGGATATTGACGTGCAGGTTGCCATCCCCCGCATGTCCGTAGCAGATCGAGCGGAACCCGTAACCTGCCCCTATTTCCTTGACACCGCGCAAAAGCTCGGGCAGCTTCGCCCGGGGGACGACCGTATCTTCTTCTTTGTAGACGGAATAAAGCCGCACTGCATGCGCTACATTGCGACGCAGCTTCCATAGGGTGGTCTTCTGGGTGTCATTATCGGCAAACAGGATCTCCCCGGCCCCGAACTCCTCAACTACCCCTGCGATCCGTTCACAATCCTGGTACAGGGTATCCAGGTGATTGCCGTCTACCTCTATCAGCAGGTGCGCCCCTACATTGTCCCCTACGGGAATACCGGTCTCCCCCACATAACGCATGGCCAGGTCGATCGCGTCACGTTCCATGAACTCCAGCGCCGATGGCGTCATACCGGCCCGGAAGATCGCCGATACGGCCGCACAGGCATTGTCCGGCGAGTCAAAAGGCACAAGCATGAGCAGGTTGAAGGCCGGGTGCGGGATAAGCCTGAGCACGATCCGGGTCACTACTGCCAGCGTGCCTTCGCTGCCTACGATCAGTTGTGTGAGGTTGTACCCGGTAGAGTTCTTGAGGGTATTGGCCCCTGTCCACATGATATGGCCGTCGGGTAGTACGACCTGGAGGTTGATCACATAATCCTTCACCACCCCGTACTTGACGGCCTTGGGGCCTCCCGAATTGGTCGATATGTTGCCGCCGATATGGCACCATCCCCGGCTGGCCGGGTCGGGCGGGTAAAACAATCCTTTCTCCTTTACCGCTTCCTGTAGCACTTCAGTGATGACACCTGGCTCCACGGTGACCTGCAGATTGGCCTCGTCGATTTCCAGTATACGATCGAATCGCTCCATCGACAGCAGGATACCGCCGTATACAGGCAGTGCACCACCCGCCAGGCCTGTACCGGCTCCCCGTACGGTGACAGGTAGTTTTTCATTGTTTGCATACCGGAGTATGGCGCTCACCTCCTCTGCTGTCCGTGGCCTGAGCAGGACTTCGGGCGAAAACCGCAGGTCCTCGGTCTCGTCGCGGGTATAGCGCTCCTCGATACCGGCCGCAGTAATGCAGTGCTCACTGCCCAACAGGGCGACAAAAAAGCCGATATCTGTCTGAGACATCGGACGGAATGTCGGCGTATCCATCATTGGAACGGATTGCTGAATGCCGGGTTTCGCAGGAAAGTAGAATCCGTAAGTGTATTCAGGAAGACTTTGATCTTCTGCAGGTGCTCCGCGGAGAGGCTGGTGCGTTCAAGATCTGCCAGGAGCGGATCCCGGTTGAAGCTATGATGCCCCCCTCCCTGGTAGTGCACCAATACATCGTCTATCGTGGCCAGGCGCCCGTCATGCATATATGGGCCAGTCACCATGATATTGCGCAGGGTAGTGGCTCTGAACTTGCCTTTGTCATTAGGATTGCCGGTCACGGCAAAACGGCCTGCATTCACCTCAAGCTCTTCTTCCGGCACGAGGCCGTTGTGAAAATAACTGTTGACGGCAAACAGGTTGACATTGTGACAATGCCCACACTCCCCGTCGGGCAGCACGCGATTGGAGGCATCCATGAAGATGAGAAAACCGTCGAGCTCGTCATCCGTAAAAAAATCTTCCTGCCGGTACACCCGGTCATACTTCGATTCGCCACTGACCAGTGTGCGCTGGAATTGGGCCAGTGCCCTGGCCACCATTTCTTTTGTGATATCTATGTTGCGCCTGACACCGAAAGCTCTCCTGAACATCTCCGGATAGCCGCCGTGCCGCTGGAGTTTTTTCAGTACGTCCGGCCATTTCTCGGCCATCTCGTTCTGATCTTCTACCGGGTGCAGCGCCTGTTCCTCAAGAGAAGATACCCGGCCGTCCCAGAACAGCCCGTTATCGGCAAAGCCTATATTTACCAGGCTCATAGAGCTTCGAGTACCCGTACGGCCGGCGAAACCGACACTCCTGGCCAGGCCGTCCGTGAAGGCGAGTTCCTGTCTGTGGCAGGAAGCGCAGGATATGGTAGAGTCTTTGGACAGGATCGGGTCGTAGAAAAGAAAGCGGCCCAGAAGCACACCCTCTTTGGTGAGCGGGTTGTCGACCGGCTGATACATCGCCGGCAGGCCCGCTGGGATCACCAGGTCTTCAGCTGTGGGTGCATACGGGATATGCGTCAGGTCTACCGGTGTCACCGGGTCCTTTTCTTCAGGTTCTTTCTCGCATGCCGATATACCCAGGACCAGGCTCAGCAACACAATAAGAACGGGATACCCGGATTTCATCCTTTCGTGATTTTCACACCCGCACCAAAATTATTCATGATCAAAGTAGCGGCCGGGATATCGTCCAGGCCATGTGTACTCGGTTGTTTCCTGATATCAAATACCTGGCCGTCCTTAACGAAAGCCTGCCTGTAGTCCATCTCTACGATCAAACGGGTAGTCTTGCCGCCTTCCAGCTTGACCGGGAAAGACCTGTCTACCTGCGTACGCAGCTCACTCGTACCGAGATGATAAGAAAAACCGGACTGGCCGATCTGTGACGGAGATCTCAGGTACCCCTCAATCCGTGCGAAAATATAGCTGTTCCACACACTCCAGTGAAGTTCCGCATTGCGCAGCGGATGCCCTGCGGGAAACTGGTTGGGCGTCGCTGCATTTTGCTCTGCGGTGAGACCGACACCGAATCCAAGACCTTCATAATTGCCCGGCGTCAGCTCCGTGAACACCAGGGTAATCCCCTCTTGTGCTTTCTCCAGCGTAAAATTCTTGGACGTAAAATCGATGAACTCCACTTCTTTCAGCTGCACCGGTTGCTTGCCCTTGAGTTCAAGCGTCGAGATCAGAAAGTCGTTGCGCAGGAAACGAATAGTCTCGTCTCCCTGGAAAATATACTCTTTGCTCATGACCAGCGGCTCGCCGCCATAGGTGGCCTTAAAAACTACCTCGAGAGATGCTTTTGCACGGGACGATTCGTCGCCGTTGCAGGAAGAAAGCAGCATAAAGGCCAGTAACATGCAGAGAGCAAGGTGCAGATATCTCATTATCAGGCTTTTCTTATCGGAAGAAATGACGACTGACCGCCGTTGAAAGTTCCAATAAAAATACGTAAATTTCACTAAGGAACCCTGAACATCGACCTTACATTGGCCCATGTGCCTGCTCTGAGGGCAGCGTCATCGTCATCCAGCAAGTCCAGGCCTCTGAAGAGTTCGAGATAATCCACTTCCAGCACCACTCTACGGTCAGCTCCTGTCACACTCTCCAGGCTGATCGGCAACAGCACTTCCACACCGTCAAAAGCGGCTGCGTCTATCTCAATGGTCCGCTCTATATCAGCCCCCGGCAGATAATAGGTGATCCTGGCATGGAGGTACCCGGCAGGACCCAGCGTATGCAAACTATCCGCCTGCAGTGCCAGCACGTTGCCCGGAGGAGTCAGCGTGATATTGTTTTGCAGAAATTGTTCTTCCAGGCCCGCCACCAGCCTCAAACGGTCAAAACTCCCCTCTGTCGTGAACGTACCAGCCGCTATGCTGAAACCACTCCTGTTGACGATGAAAGCATTTCCGGTGATAGCAGCGCTATCACGGACACCGCCTGCATCCCTGAAAACATATACCGTATCCTGTGGAAGGAAAAACTCGCTCCCGCTGTATAAGCCAATCCCCGATACATAGAAAGCCGCTTTCCGGAACTGAACAACCTGTCCGTCTTCCAGTGTAAAGTCCGTATTGAGCTGAAAGTTTTCCCCGCCTGCCCTGTACCGCAGATCCAGTACCAGGTTTGGATACTGGCAGCAACAGTCCCTGTCGGCGCGGGGATCAAAGTTTGTTGCACGTATGTCCAGGCAGCCTTCAACCGGCTCCTGGCAGGCAGGCACAAAAACCAACCCGGGCAGGAGGCAGAAGAGCCCCCAAAAACAGGACTTATACCTGGCGCTGCGCCTGCTCATATTCCTTGACCAGTTTCCGGATGATCTGCTTGACCTGGTGAGAGAACTCTTTCTCCAGCATCCAGTGATAATATTGTTTGTCTTTGGAAAGGGTCTCCGCAGCAGGCTTGCCCATATACTTGCCAAAATTGAATACTACCGTCCCGTCCATATCGTAACGCAGCCGCTGTGTAGCATCAAGTATCCTGAGGTCTGTAGTGAACTCATGCAGTGTCTGCATATCGTTTCGCACAGGAGCAGATACGGTATTGCCGTCCTCATCGATCATATCTACGCCATCATAGTGGGCGAGTTGCCCCTTGAATACCTCTACGGTAGCCCTCACATCCGCCAGGGCGTTATGCGCGTCTTCCAGCTCCCGCTGGCAGTAAAACCTGTATGCGGCCTTGAGCGTGCGCGGTTCCATCTTGTAAAAGATACGCTGCACATCTATCGTACGCCTGTGATCGAGGGTAAATTCCATCCCTACCCGGGCAAACTCTTCAATCAGGAGAGGAATATCAAAGCGGTTGGAATTGTAGCCGGCGAGATCCACCCCTTCAAAAAAGGTATACAATCGTGTGGCGATCTGCTGAAACGAAGGCTGGTTGCGCAGCTGGTCCGGGGTGATACCGTGTACAGCCATTGCTTCGGGAGATATGGGAATACCCGGGTTCACCAGGCTCACAAACTCCTCCGGTTCACGACCGTCTTTGAAGTAGCGTACGGCAGCGATCTGCACGATACGGTCCCGGAGCACATTGAGGCCGGTAGCCTCCAGGTCGAAAAAGCAGAGGTCTCTGCTCAGGTTCAGTTCTACCATAAATCTCTGTTATTTGAGCAGCCAATTGTCCAGGCTGTATTTGCCCGGACCGGTCAGCCCGATTGAAACGAATGCAGCCAGATAGAGGATCCCCATTTCCAGCTTGCCCAACGGGTCGCCTGCATGCACGATCAGGACGGCCACGAGCATCGTGACGATCAGTGGGATGACTGCAAAACGGGTAAACAGCCCCAGGACGACAAACAGGGCGCATAGCACCTCGGCAAATACAGCCAGGATGATGGAAGGCACTGTACCCATCCCGATCGGGTCGCCAAACTCCACGGGGCCGGGTCCGGCCAGCTTCATCAGCTTAGGCCAGCCGTGATTGGTGATCATCAGCGTACCGAAAACCAGCCTGATCACCAGTGAGGCGATATCGGTCATAAGCGCTGTCCTTCCCGCCTGTCTTGCCTTAGCTTTTGCCATGATCCTGTTGGGTTGTCAGTGCACAAAGTTACAAGCTTTGGACGGGTTGACAGGAGGGCGGCAGGTTTATTTCTGCCCTGGCCAACACTCCTCTGACACAACAAATCACTTACAGCCCATATCCTCTGCAGACCTCGGGTCATTGTTGGGGAAGCACATCCCCGATAATACTTTTTCCGGGGCAAACCGCTGCAGATCAGGGTCCCTCAGCGAATGTTCGAGGAAAGCCGTCAGATCGTCCACTTCCTGGTCAGAGAGCCCGAGCGGAGTAAAGAAAGGAGATATCTGTGACTTGGGAACGCGCAGGTTTTCCGGCACGGCTGCATTGAAATATTTCACCACATCCTTGAGTGTCTTTTTGCTGGCGCCGTGGAAGAACGGTCCACCATCGCCCAGGTTGTACAGCTGCGGGACCCGGAACTTGAACATATCTTCGGCGCGGTCGGTGAAGCCGCCCCGTCCCAGGTTGCGCCTGTCCAGCGGGCCGGTCTTGATACCACCGTTTTCGAAAAGATCTTCTACACCCAATGCATGAAAAGAGATAGAGCCGAGATTAGGCTCCGAGTGGCATCGCTGGCAGCCGGCCTTACCGAAAAACAGCAGGGCGCCCCGTTTCTCCTGGTCGCTCATAGCTTCCGATTCACCTTTGAGCCAACGCTGAAACGGCGCTTCCGTGCACAGCAATGTCCGGATATAGGCGCTCAGGGCAAAACTCGCAGTCGTCCTGGTATAACGATCCTGCTCAGGCACATCCGGAAAAGCCGCATCGAACAGCTCTTTGTACCCGTTGGTCTCCACCAGCTCCTTTGTGAAGAGCATCCGGTGTGTCTTCAGCCCCTCTATATTCTGACCTTCAAGGTTGCCCAGGCGCTCGGCATTGATCGCAGTACCGGGATCATGTACCCCCCACAGGTGCTCCGTACCTTCATTGACCCCGTCGGACCCGAATGAACCGTTCCACATCGAACTGCTCACAAAGGCGACATTGAGCACACTCAGGGGTCTGGCGCCCTGTGCATCTATCTCTTCATCCTCGTAATTGATATACTTCAGTCTCGCTTCGCCTTTGACGCCAAAACCGTGTCCGCCGTCAGCAATACCCTGGTGCCTGCCCGGCCGGAAACCCGCAGCCGGTATGTGGCAGGAGCCACAGGAAAACGTCTGCAGGCTGACGGCATGTGTCGGCTCGACACCGAATGCGGGTTCGAAGAACAAGAGTTTGCCCAGGGCTACTTTTTCCGCTGTGATCGGGTTGATCGGGGATTGCGGTATACGGGCAAAATCATCGCTATCAGGCAAAATATAGCGACTGGTGTTGCCAATGGTCTGTCGCAGCTGATCATCCAGGGTACCATAGATGGCGTCAAACATACAGGCGCCAAGCAGGCAACTGAACCCAAGCAATACCCACCGCAGTTTCTTGTACATAGAGCAAAGGAGATAAATACACTATAAAACGAGGCAAATGTCACGGTTTTCACAAAAAAAACAACCTCTACGCTCCTTAAGATATCCTTATAATGAGGCCCCGGCGCACATGCCCGGACTTTGTAACGTCCGCCATTGTTCCCTTTCATGGCTTTTTTTCAGAAAATTCCATAAAAATCTACCGAGACGATCGATCTATACCGTCATGAATGACAAACAATAACGCATTATCACAATACGAAACATATAAAACACAGCTCTCGTTATATCAGAAAATTGCATAATACGAAAAAATCTAGCATTGTATTTGCGGTATACGTAGTCGTTACGACCCGACCACACATGCCCTGAAAACCTATTCCAGTATGCAATTCGAATTTCTTCAGACCGGATTCACGGAGATCGAACGGATCACATCCTGGTGTATGGCGCAGGAGTTGCCATATACGTTGCAGGACGGGACTATATGGTACAAACAACAGACCATCGTCCAGCCAATACACCCGCTCTACCGCCCGGCCGCAACGGACCGCGACACTGCTGCCTCCATACTACACACACTGGAAGCCGGCGTGATCCGGTGGGTCAGGAGGGCAGGTCCGCAAAACAGCCCTTATCCTGCAAACTGTTATGTGATCTCGAGGAACAGGCCACCAGCTCTTGAAGAACTGCCAACTGTGAGCAGGCAGTACCTGGATCGGGCGCTGACCCATTGCCAGGTCCGCAGGATTGATGCCGACTGGCTGGGCAGGCATGGTTACCTGGTATATGCCCGCAGCCAGCAGGCACAACGGTATTACCGGACAGCCGCCCACTTTCCGGACGAACGCACATTCCGCCTGTGGCATATGCGCGACCAGGCCTTCGATGACCTTTTCCATTACTTTGGAGTGTTCTACGAATCAAGACTGATCGGTTATATGCGCTGTACCGTGTTCAGGCGTGGTGAGGTCCACCTGTCGCAGATCTCCCTGGACCCCGAATACGAATGCTTCAGACCGGTCGAGGCCCTGGCCTGGCAGGTACTCCAATACTACTTCGAGCACTGTGATACCCGTGTTTTTATCGCAGAAGCCGATCCGCTCGAAAGAGGTAGTACGGAGGCCAGTATTTTCCTGGATACTTTTGATTTTGAGCGCATACCGATGCACCTGCAGGTGATCTTCCGCAGGGGCTGGCACTATCCGATCAGCCTCATGCGCCCATTCAGACGCCTGGTAGGCCGTCTCAACCCATCATGGCACTCTTACCTGGAACTGGATCGACGGGCCGCCTACCGGGACTGATCTGACTCCCGCTCACGCTTTTCGTAATCATCGTCCAGCAGCCCTTCATCCTCTGCCTGTTCGCTGTAGGTGTTCAGACGTACCGGATCGCCGCTCCTCTTCCGCACGCGCATGTTGAGAAACTCTACGAGCAGCGAGAAGCTGATGGCAAAGTACAGGTACCCTTTGGGAATAGTGCCCAGTTCCTGTGAACCGAAGTGGACATTGGCATAATGCGCACCTTCGGCGACCAGCATAAACCCGATCAGTATCAGAAAGGACAGGGCAAGCATCTGTATGGTCGGGTGATCGTTGACAAATCGCCCGACAGGTACTGCAAACAGGAGCATGATCAGGATCGATATGACTACGGCGGCGATCATGATGTATAGTGCGCCGGAAATCCCGGTCGTCATACCTACGGCAGTGAGGATAGAGTCAAAGGAAAATACCATGTCGATCAGGATGATCTGGAAGAGCACACCCGCAATACTCTTCCCTACGGAAGGCTTTTTAGAACCCGGATCATGGCTTTCCTCTTTTCCTTCCAGCTTATGCCCTATCTCTGTGGTAGACTTGTACAGCAGGAATATCCCCCCAAGTATAAGCACAAGGCTCTGTCCGCTGAACTGACCCGTCACCCCGAGGAAGTCGATAGTGAACATGGGTTTCGTCAGTGCGACCAACCAGGATATCCCCAGCAACAAAATGATCCGGAATACCATCGCGAGGATCAGACCTACCCTGGTCACATAGGCCCTGCGTTCCTTAGGTACCCTGGCAGCCACAATGGATATGAATATAATGTTGTCTATACCCAGCACTACCTCCAGGAAAGTAAGCGTCAGCAGGCTGAGCCAGATGGCCGGGCTTGCCAGGTTGGGTATTTCATATATGATGTCCGAGGCTAAAAGCATGGTATCGTTGTTTTGCCTGAAAATTAAAGCTTAAGCCGAATTATTCGTCTCACTGCTACGCCTGACTTGCGGAAAATGTTTTCCCGGCAGGATTGCTTACTTTTGTATGACGGAACAAATCCCTCTCTTTTTGATGAAACGAATATTGTTTTCCGCTTTGTATCTGCTGGTCTTTGCCTGCTGTGTATATGGTCAGGGGGTCAGAAAGTACATCACGATCGAGCAGATCTCCAACTCAAGGTGCCCGATCTGCGCCAACCGCATTCCCCAGTTCAGAAACAATATCAGCCCGTACGCCGACGAGATACACCTGATCGGCTACTATGCACCTGTGCCGTACGCAACTTGCCCCTATTACCTGTCCAACTCGCAGGGCAACCTGGCGCGTACGACATATTACCAGGTGCAGGGCACACCATCGGTACAGGTCAATGGTGTTAATGTCAACATCGGCAGCGGCATCGTACCTACGACCTACCTCGAATCCATAGCCGGGCAGATCAGTCCGCTGGAGATCCGTGTGACGGAAAGCGGCCAGTCCTCCCGCAATGTGTCGGTCACGATCAAAGCTCATGAGCAGATAGCCGCCGGAAACTACCGGCTCTATGCTACTGTGGTGGAGGCAAATGTCACGGGCGGACCACTGCCTTCGTACCAACAGCATCACAATGTCTTCAGGCGCTTCCTGCACGACAATGCCGGGGAGCTTGTCACTCTGCCAGCCGCCGGGGATTCGCTTACGCTGAACTACAGCTATCAGACAGATCCGTCCTGGCAAGCGAACGAGGTCTATGTGATCGTATTCGTCCAGAACAATGACAACCGCGAGATACTCAACTCCGGCTCTTCAAGGGATCAGCTCTCATCATCCGGCGAGACAATATCTCTGCCTGTATTGGACATATACCCCAACCCTGCAGCCGATCGCCTGGAAATCAGGCTTCCACTCTCAGGTCAGGGCGCAGAATTGCGGGTAGTGAGCGGATCAGGCGTTGAGTTCATACGCGAACAGTTGGCTGCGCCGGGTGGGTCCGTCCACTCCCTTGATACGGGAAGCTGGGCGCCGGGACTCTATATCATCCGCCTTACAGACAGGGCCGGCAATATCTACCAGAACAAAATCCTGCGCCAGTAAAAGGAGGGGTAAAACATTCGCGCCGGTAACATCGTTTGAATGAGCGCGGCAGGCACGCGTCTCTCACATATCAGCAAATGCAGTTTTTATTCCCAGGCTTTTTCATTGCTCTAGCAGCGCTGGCTATACCGGTGCTGATACACTTGTTCTACTTCCGCAGATTCAAGCGTGTCTATTTCACCAATGTGCGCTTCCTGAAAGAGCTCAAGGAGGAGACCTCCAGCAGGTCCCGCCTCCGCAACCTGCTGGTCCTGCTGATGCGTATGCTGGCGTTGGCTTTCCTGGTATTTGCATTCGTACAACCCTTCCTCACGGACAGTAAGGAGACGGACACCAGGCCCAGGGCAGTGAGCATATTCGTTGACAACTCCTTCAGCATGAGCGCCATGAGCCAGGACCTGCCGCTTGTAGAACGGGCCAGGCAACGTGCGCTGGAGATACTGGAAGCCTACGGCGAGGCAGACCGGTTCCACATCATCACCCATGATCTGCTGCCCGTGCACCAGCGGCTCGTAGATAAAAACACCGCTCGCGGATTCATACAGGAAGTAGCTGTGACGCCCCAGGTACGCGACCTCTCCGTGATACACGAGCGGCAGATCCGGATCCTGGAAGAGACTGAGGGCGTGAAGCCGGTCGCCTATATGATCTCCGACTTCCAGGAAAGCATCACAGATCTCTCCGACAGCTCGGGGATCACTACCAGCCTGGTGCCGCTGAGGGCCGTCCAGGAGAAAAATCTCTCACTGGACTCATGCTGGTTCGAGTCTCCTGTGGTCCTGTCAGGAGAAACAGCCAGGCTCCTCGTCAGAGTGACCAATTACGACATCAACGATGCTGAGAATATACGTGTGTCGCTGGACTACGGAGGTACTTCCAAGCCCGTAGGTTCTATCAATATCCCGGCAGGCGCCTCTGTCACCGATACACTCTCCGTGCATATCGGCGGCACAGGCTGGCAACAACTGACCGTCGAGATCAGCGACTACCCGATCCAGTTTGACGACAAATACTATATGGCTTTCGAAGCGCCGGAAAAGATCGATGTGCTGGCTCTGCACGACCAGTCGCCGGACAACAATGTTGCCGCAGCCTTCAAGGCTTCGCCACAGTTTGAACTGCGGCAGCAAAATATCCAGCAGATCGACTACGCGGCTTTACCGGGCTACAAACTGGCGGTACTGACAGACAGCAGGCAGATCAGCAGCGGGCTTTCGGCCCAGCTGGTACAACTGGTCAATGAAGGGAGCAATGTGATCCTGTTTCCGGGCCGCGACGCACAAACCGGCGGGATCAACCATTTTCTCACGGCAGCAGGTGCACAACCGCTGGGCGCATACCAGCAGGGTGAGTTTCAGGTATCGGATGCCAATACACAGGCCTTTGTCTTCCGCGATGTGTTCGAACGCACACCGGGCAACCTCAAACTCCCTGCCGTACAGGGGCGCTATGCACTGCGTGCCGGGAGCGGCGAAGTACTCATGCGCTTCAGGGATGGCACAGCTTTCCTGGTAGCCTACCCGGCCGGCAAAGGATTCGTCTATGTCTGCGCAGCGCCGTTGGACACCCGCGTGAGCAATTTCAGCCAACAGGCCGAATGGTTCATTCCTTTCCTCTATCGTGCAGTCCTGCAACGCTCAGGCGGCGGACCTGCAGCCTACCGGATCGGAGGCGACGAACAGATCGAACTGGACCTGCCCAGGAACCGGGGCGACATGACCTATCGTATGACGGGTCCGTCCGAGTTCATCCCCTCGGTAGAGCCCCGCGGCAACAAAGCCATTCTCCGGGTCTTCAACCAGGTACATACCGCAGGATTCTACAGGCTCACTGCAGGGCAGGAAGCTGCGGAGACTATACTGGCCTTCAACTACGACCGGCAGGAAAGTAATCCCGCCTGCTGGAAAACAGAAGATCTGGCAGCCAGGTACCCGGACTACAAGATACTCGACCAGGTGGCTACTGCGGGTTTTTCGGAGCTGGTCTCGGAGCAGGACAGAGGCACTGCATTGTGGCGGATTTGTTTAATTTTGGCCCTGATGTTCTTATTAGCTGAAGTGTGCCTGCTTCGCTTCTGGAAAGCATAAAACTCACACCCCCGACTAATGCGCCTACTACTCAAGCGTGCGACGATATGTGACAAGCGTTCGCCCCATCACCTGCAGACCAGGGATCTGCTCATCGAAGACGGGAAGATATCCGCTATAGGCCAGTCGCTCCAGTCGCCCGGAGCCCGGGAACTGGAAGCCGGGGATACGTTCATCACGCCAGGGTGGTTCGACATGGGGGTCAAAGGTGGAGAGCCGGGTGACGAACGGATAGAGACTATATCCAGCCTGCTGTCGGCAGCCGCTGCCGGGGGCTTTACGGGCGTAGCGCTCTTCCCGGATACCATCTCACCGGTACACAGCCAGTCCGAGGTACAATTCCTGCTGAAAAGAGCTGAAGGAGAACCCTGCAGGTTATACCCCATCGGGGCGTTGTCGCATGGCACCGAAGGCAAGGAACTTGCAGAGCTGCTGGACATGCTTGGATCAGGGGCGATTGCCATCTCCGACGGCCTCAAGCCGGTACAGCACGGCGGTCTGCTGCTTCGCGCATTGCAGTATTTGCTGCAGGCCGATGTACCCGTCGTACATTGGCCGATGGACAAGCAGGTCTTCCCCGGCGGCCAGGTACATGAAAGCGCATTCAGCACTGCCCTCGGCATGCGCGGAATACCTTCCATTGCCGAAACAATGATGATGCAACGGGATATAGAGCTGCTTAGATACTCGGGGTCCAAGCTGCACTTCATGCCGGTCAGCACCGCTGAAGGAGTCGCATTGATACGGGCGGCCAAACAGGCAGGACTGCGCGTCAGCGCCGCCGTTTCGGCCTGGCACCTTGCATTCGATGAGCAGGCCGTAGGAGACTTTGACAGTCTCTTCAAACTGGCGCCTCCGCTGCGCAGTCAAGCTGACCGCGACGCTCTGATAGAAGGAGTAGCGGACGGAACCATCGATGCCATATTTTCACTGCATGTCCCTGTAGCTCCCGAGCACAAGATGCTTGAGTTCCCATACGCGAAGCCCGGCGCCATCAGTCTGCAGACAGCCGTAGCCTTGTCTATCGAGGCCCTGTCCCACAAGCTACCCCTGGAAGACATATTGGAAAAATGGTCCATTGCTCCCAAAAGCATATACGGACTGGATACACCTGTAATCGACGAGGGACAGCCTGCCGACCTGACCTGGTTTGACACTGGATCGGACACCGTCTTGTCAAAAAGCAGCAACCTGTCCCTGTCTGAAAATTCGCCTTTATTCGGGCGCAGCATGAAAGGCGCTGTACTCGGCACACTGTTAGGAACCACCGGTTCCGGCGACCTGCGATAAGAAGATTTTCACTATCTTTAAAAGAAAAAAATGGAAAACCTCCACCCGATACCAGAGAAAGCCCCTGTCGGGCCGGTTGTACAGCGATACGGCCTGCTCCTGGGGCTGGCCGTCATTGCTATTATGCTGGTCAGCCAGTTGATGGGTATCGGCCCCGAAAGCTCTTCTACGACGAGTACGATATTGCAGATAGTGCAGGCAGGCTTGATCGGTTTCATCCTTTACCAGGCTTTGCTTACCTACCGCGATCGCCTGAATCACGGCCAGCTAAGTGTAGGTACAGGTTTTTTCATCGGCTTTCTGACCTCGCTGATCGCGTCCGCGATCGCTGCAGTTTTCACTTACATCTTTTACAAGTTCCTCAGCCCCGGCACATTGGAGGAAATGAAAAACGTCGCTATTGCTACCGTCGAGGAACAGGCCAACGTCAGCGAAGAGCAATATGAAATGAGCGTCAAGGTACTCGAATGGATGATGATGCCTTCCGTCCTGGCATTTACCAGCGGAGTGATGTTCCTTATTCTCGGCTCCGTGATCGGGCTTGTCGTAGCGCTGGTCCTGAAGCGCGCCGGAAACCTCTCCTGACATATCCTAAAAGCACTTTTTTACGTGGATTTAAAAAGAACAGGCATACGCTTCGGCATCATTGCCGGTGTACTGACAGTATTGGTCTCTATTGGCGCATACTGGATCAACAAAGAGCTTTATTTCAGCACCTGGCCGTCGGTGATCGTCTGGATCATATACCTGTACTGTATGCGTCAGGCGAGTATCGACACACGTCGTATCTACCGGAGCCAGGTCGACGTCACCGAGCAGCCTTATCATTTTTCGCTTGCTTTGCAGCCTCCTTTTCTTGTTTACCTGATCGCCAGTGTATTTTACTATCTCCAGTATTATGCCATGTTCAACTGGATCGATCCCGGTATGACCCAGGTCGCCCAGGATATAGCCGTATCCACGCTGACCAATATGGACAAGTACCTCGGAGGTTTTCTCGACCAGGACAAGCTGGATATGATGATAGAAGCTGCCCAGAATTCAGACTACTCTGTGACACTCGGCGGTACGCTGTTCAATCTGGCTTCCGGTCTCATCGGAGGCTTCCTGATTTCCTGTATCTTTGCGCTCGTATTCAGGACCGCTAAATAGCTGGCATGCCCGATCTCTCCATTGTCGTCCCACTCTACAACGAGGCAGAGTCCCTCCCGGAACTGGAACGCTGGATACGCCAGGTCTGTACGGAGCATAAATTTGACTATGAAGTGATTTTCGTAGACGACGGCAGCACGGATGGCTCCTGGCAGGTACTGGAGGACCTGAGCAGCCGCTACCCGCAAAACAGGTGTATCAAGTTTCGCCGCAACTACGGCAAATCCGCCGCATTGGACACAGCTTTCAAACGCTGCCGGGGCAACGTAGTGATCACGATGGACGCTGACCTGCAGGACTCTCCCGACGAGATACCTGCACTGTACGATATGGTCCTGAACCAGGGATATGACCTGGTTTCGGGCTGGAAACGCAGACGCTACGACCCGATCAGCAAGACCTTGCCTTCCCGCTTTTTCAACAAGATCACACGGGCGATGAGCAAGATAGACCTGCATGACTTCAACTGCGGGCTCAAGGCCTACAGGCTCGAGGTTGTACAGAACATCGATGTATACGGCGAGATGCACCGCTATATACCGGTGATCGCCAAATGGTCCGGTTTCCAGAAGATCGGCGAAAAAGAGGTCGAGCACAGGGCGCGTAAATACGGCGTATCCAAGTTTGGGCTCGAGCGTTTCATCAACGGGTTCCTGGACCTGCTGACGATTTTCTTTGTCGGCAAATTCGGCAAAAAGCCGATGCACTTCTTCGGTACACTGGGCACTATGTCGTTCTTTCTCGGCATATTGGTCCTGATCTATCTCAGTATAGAGAAACTGTTCTTCCAGGTAGGTGGTATCGCTACCAGGCCGCTCTTCTACTTCGGCATACTCACTGTGATCCTGGGTGCCCAGTTGTTCCTGACCGGATTCCTGGCTGAGCTCATCGCGCGCAACAACCTGGGCAAGGACCAGTACCAGATAGAAAAAGAACTCGGTAAATGATCCGCTATTCGGTGATCGTACCGGTATATAACAGACCCGACGAAGTCAGAGAACTGCTCAACAGCCTGTTGCTCGCCCGGTATAGCAGCTCCTGGGAGCTCCTGCTCATAGAGGACGGCTCTGACAGGCCCTCTGCCGACATTGCCGCCGCCTACATGGACCGCCTGCCGGTCCGGTATTACAGTAAACCCAATTCCGGGCCAGGTCCCACCCGCAATTACGGTGCTGCCTATGCAACCGGCGAATACCTGGTATTCCTGGACAGTGACGTGCTGGTACCTCCCGGTTATTTTGCTGCGATCGACGATCGGCTCAGCAGCGATCCGCTGGATGCTTTCGGCGGACCAGATGCCGCGCATGAATCCTTCACGCTGATGCAAAAGGCGATCAACTATGCCATGACAGGTCTCTGGACCACCGGTGGTATACGAGGAGGAAACGAACGGGCGGACAAGTTTTATCCGCGCAGTTTCAATATGGGCATTCGGCGCACCGTATTCGAGGCACTTGGCGGCTTCTCCGCCATGCGTTTCGGGGAGGACATAGATCTCAGCCTGCGGATCATACGCGGCGGGTACCGGAGCGGGCTGATAAAGGACGCATTCGTGTACCATAAGCGCCGGACAGACCTGAAAAAATTCTTCAAGCAGGTATTCAACTCGGGGATCGCACGTATCCACCTGGCAGCCAGGCACCCCGGGTCCATGAAATGGGTGCACACTGCACCCGCCGTCTTTGTAACAGGTTCGCTGGCGCTGATAATAGCAGGCATACTGTGGGACGTACGCTGGTTCGTACCCCTGCTGTGCTATTGTATGCTCCTGTTTGCCGACGCCTGGCGCTCAAGCGGATCTGCCTCGGTCGCGGTCCGGGCCATAGCCGCCGGTTGGGTACAGCTCTGGGGATACGGATCAGGCTTCCTGTATGGAATATTCAGCAGATATTTGTTTGGGAAAGGGGAGCGCGGAGCTTTTGAAAAGAACTTCTACGAATAGCAGGCAGATGGAAGCAAAGATCACAGAAGGACTGAATGAGCACCTCGGTGTTTTCAGGCGCATAAGCGCCGACGCGGAGCTGCTGGGCCGCATATCCGAAGCCGCCGGGCTTATCATCGCATGTTATCAAGCGGGCGGAAAGGTACTGCTATGCGGCAATGGAGGATCGGCGGGCGATGCACAGCATATCGCTGCAGAGCTGAGCGGGCGTTTTCGCAAAGACCGCCCGCCGCTGTATGCCGAGGCCCTGCATGTCAACACCTCTTATATGACAGCCGTGAGCAACGACTATCACTTCAGGGAAGTCTACAGCCGTATGATCGAGGCCTGCGGAAAACCGGGTGATATCCTGGTCGCTATCTCCACATCCGGCAACTCCGAGAATGTCCTGCAGGCTGCTCGCCAGGCGCAGGGCCAGGGCATGACGGTCGTAGCGCTGACAGGCGGACAGGGTGGCGCACTGGCCGGTCTCTGTGATACCTGGCTGGGTATACCTTCGGACGATGTGCCCCGTATCCAGGAAGCGCATATCTTCATAGGACATACGATCTGTGAGCTAGTCGAATCCACCCTGTTCCCCGATGCATGAAACGATGATCCTCAACCCGCTCTTCCGGTCGTACAGGACTATTTTCCTGGACCGGGACGGAGTGCTCAACCGCAGATTGCCCGATGCCTATGTGCGTAGCCGGGCAGAATGGGAATGGTTGCCGGGAGCATGCGAAGCCATCGCGACCATTGCGGCTCTTATGGAACGGGTCATACTGGTCACCAACCAGCAGGGGATCGGCAAGGGCCTGATGACTACTTCAGACCTGGATACCATCCACCAACACATGCTTACAGATATCCGCAACGCCGGAGGCAGGCTGGACGCGGTCTATCACTGTCCCGATCTACGGAACCAGACACCCAATTGCAGGAAGCCCGGCCCCGGGATGGCGCTTCTGGCCAGGAGAGATTTCCCTGAGATCGACTTTCACACCTCTATCATGGTCGGCGATATGCCCGATGATATTCTTTTCGGTCGGCAACTGGGTATGTACACCATACAATGCGGCGACGAGCTCACAAGAGACGATGCCATACCGGACAACAGGATCAGTTCACTGGCAGGGCTGCCCGACCTGCTGACAGCTCCTCCGGTAAAAAAGTAACGGCCGGCAGAGAATCTCCGCCAGCCGTTCCGAAGGTTTTATTATCGCTATTTACCCGTCGATCCGCAGGAAATTGCCTGACTTGTCAAACTTCAGTTCCAGGCCTGTATTCAGCCTTACCTCCTGTTCGCGGTCGTCCAGTTCCCAGGCGATGATATACAGATCTGGGTATTGCGCAGTCACATAGCTCAGTATCTTTTCGGGGATGACACCATCCGGCAACCGCTCCTGTGATTCGATGCTTGTACACTCGCCTTTCCTGTTGAAGTCCAGGTCTATCCCGCCGTCAAGCAGAACATCATATGTGACCACAAGACCGTCGCGGTCCTTCACTACCTGTGTGACGGTCCTTCCTGGAAAATGTGTGGACAGGAAACTGCGTGCGGCCTCAGGCAGTTCGCCGCTGCCTATGACACTCTCTTTGTCGCAACTCATGAAAAACAAAGGCAGTGCAAGCAAAAGGAAAAAAGAAACTCTTTTCATGTTTCAGAATCGTTTTATGATGAGATAATAATACCGGATGCCAGGCATCCGGTTATGTGGCCGGGCACAAAGAACCCGTATCCAGTGTGTGCTTGTGAAAGAGACCGGCTTAATCCGGCCGTTTTTCCAGCAGTTTGCCCGTGGCGTCAAAGACCAGGCTGCGGTCTTCTTCACCCCGTTCTATCTCCACGACATAGATGGTTCGGCCCTTCTCGTCGATCTGATCGGCATCGTCTATCCGGTATCCCGCAAACTGATCTTTGATCTGGGATTTAACAGCTTTGGGCAGCTTTTTCACAGGGATATCCTGCTTGTGCCTGACTACCTGGCCCTGGGGATTGATCCAGACCTCATGATCATACCGCCCTATATCAAACTCCACTTCATAGAGCCCGTCTTTTTGTTCCCACTCTACGTCACTGGCCTTGCTGAAACGCTGTTGAAATGTATTTAGTACGACAGATGGCACCTGGCTCCTCGGGATGCCCTGTGCACAGGATGTACCTGCAACGAAGATGCAGGCTACCAGCAATATCTCCTTCATATCTTTGTTTTTGGGGTTCAGGAAATCAAAAGAACAATACAACAAAGTAAAGGAGGGAATCCGGAAAGAATCGGGAACGGCCATTCAAGCGGGAAATTCCGCTGTGAACACGTGTCGGTCAGCGTATACATACCCAATACGGATATTATATATACCCGCGATGGCCCTGACTATAGCCAGGCCCAGGCCGGTCGTGGATTTTTCAGCGCTTTCCTTGTAGAACCGGCCGAATATCTTCTCCTCGTCCAGGGCCGCGGATGTAGCTGTGTTCTCGATCGTCAGTGTACGATGTGAGAGCCGGACCACCACTTCGCCACCGGGCACATTGTGGACGATGGCATTCTTCAGCAGGTTGGCAACCAGTGTATCTGCCAGTCCTGCATTCATCCGGCAGGTGATCGGGGACGATATCTCTGTCCTGACATCGACCTCTCTGTGCCGGGCAAAATCGCCCAGCTCCTCTGTCAGCCGCGATACGATGTCGCCGATCGATATGTCCGAGGCCTCCATGAACTGTCGGTTCTCTATGCGTGCAAGCAGCAACAGGGATTTGTTGAGGCGCCGCAGCCGTTCCAGTGTCCTGATCACCTGTGCGACCGCATCCGCCTGTTCTTGTGCCAGTCCGGGGCTTTCTGCAAGGAGCTCAAGCCGGTTGATACTGATCGCCAGCGGGGTCTGGAGCTCATGTGCCGCATTTTCGAGGAACTGTTTCTGGCTGTTGAAAGTATCCTGGCTCCGTTGCAGCAGGGATTGTACGGTATCGTTGAGGGCCTGGAATTCACGGACCCCCGTCTTTACCGGTGCGAAGGGTGTACCGCCCAGCCGGAAATGCCTGAGCTGCGAAAGCAGCAGGTAGAAGGGCTTCCAGATCTTTCGCAGCAGGATATTGTACAGGAGCAGGATGCTCACGATCAAAGCGCCGTAGAGCAGGAGCAGCGCGTAAAACAGGTTTTCGATGAGATCGTCCTCTTCTACCATGGAAGCGATGACTTTCAGCTCGTAGTACCTCTCCCCCGGCATCACGAAGACAGTCGTCAGCATACGCACCGGTTCGAAGTCCTCCTCGTTGTGCATATACATCAGCGTGTCCTTGTAGCTGTCCCTGAAGTCCGCGACGCCGGCCCCGGAAAGCTGCCGTATCGCATAGTTGCTCTCCCGGAACGCTTCTTTACGCAGGAGCAGCGTATCCTCCTGGGCCTGCCGGATGATCAGCATCTTGTAGTTGTCCAGCCCGTCATCTATACTGTCATAGACCTCATCAAGGATCTCAAAATAGAAAACAACCGCCCATATAGCCAGGACAGGCAGCAGCACGGCAGCCAGGTAAGCGAGCGTATGGTTGAGGAGCTTCATAGGATAGCCAGGCGATAGCCGACACCATACACGGCCTGTATCTCGATACCAGATTCACTTTCTCTCAGCTTTCTCCGCAGGTTCTTGATCTGGGAGTACAGGAATTCAAAATCATCGGATTCGTCGGCATGATCTCCCCATACATGTTCCGCCAGGGAAGTGCGCGTGACCAGCCGCCCCTTGTTGGCCGCGAAGAAGGCGAGGATGTCGAATTCCTTGCGATTGAGGCTGAGCGGTTCGCCGCCAACCTGGACCGTACGGTCTTCGAAGCTGAGCAGGAGCCGGCCCAGCTCGATCATATGTCCGGTACCACCGGTGACCCGGCGACGAAGCACCGACCTGATCCGTGCATGGAGCTCTGCCATGTGAAAAGGCTTGGCCAGGTAATCATCTGCACCCAGGTGAAGACCCCGTACCTTGTCATCGATAGAATCACGGGCCGATATGATGATCACACTATCCGATTTGCCTATGCGCCTGATCTCGGCCAGCAGGTCGAGCCCACTGCCGCCCGGCAGGTTGATATCCAGCAGGATACAGTCATAGTCATAGGAGATCACCCGGTTCAGCGCCTGCCGGTAAGTATCTGCCGTCTCTACGAGAAACTGCTCCCGCTCCAGCGATTGCCGGATGATCGACATCATATCGGGCTCATCTTCTATGATCAACACCTTCATGGACAACAAAATAAAGCAAGAAGTCCGGAAACAAACCGGAAAGCTCTTCAACCCTGACACAAAAATACGAGCACATGAAAAGCCGGCGAGAGTCTCCTCCCACCGGCCGGGTTTGAACGAATGATATGAATAATCATAGCGAGAGGGTCAGCCTCCGATCCGACGCGCCGTCGTCGTGTGTACCGACAGGGATCGAACGATACTGTGGGGCCGGATCACCAGCCTCGGTGTATTGTACCAGCAACGTGACAGGCTCCTGAGCCACTCTCCGCATATATATAGTGGTATCGACCGGCATCGCGGACCCCGGCACAAATGCCGCTTCATCCAGGTGCGTATTCCGGTACACGCCCGGTGACCGGGTAGCCGATTCGAGCTGCGTCATCAACTTTACCTGCCCGAGCGGGCTGGCAGACCGCAGGTGGATCTCTATTGTTTCGTAAGGCTTCAGCTCGAACCAGAGTGTGTCCTCTCCTGTCCTGCAGTATCGCTCATAATACCACATACTGTGGTAGCCCGCACTGTACAAAGTCAGGCTATCCACACAATAAGGAATATCCTTATGCGCCAGTAATCGTTTCGTGTGCACGGATTCCCCTCCGGGAACAGTGTTTGTTCCCGATACGCCCGGATCAAGCGTGTGTACAGTCTGCCGATCACCCGTATGGTGATAGGTAATATATACGGCCTCGGGATCAGGTACGTCCTGTCCGAAAAGCGATATCAGCAAGAGACTGGTAAAAATACGCGGGGAGCCGTCGCTCCGGAAACAGGATGTACCTAAGAAAAGACAAAGTGTGAACAACATCAATGCCGTCCATCTGCCGGTAATGTGTTTGCTGGCTTTCATAGTTGCAAATTTTTTGTTGAGAACAAATCTTTTGTCACTGTAAAGCTGCTAAGACATCAGACGCAGTTTGTTGCGAATATCAATTCAAATGCATATTTTTTAATTATATATTAGGACAAATTGCACCCGATCGGGGCATTTATGGTTGCCATGCTTGTTATGAGACGCTGCTGCCAGCAAGCCGGGCAGACAGCAAGAAGAAAACAAGGGGTATACGTTTCGTCAGCGACCGTATCCTGCCCGATACGGAGTCACCTTAATATGTATTGCGGGCCTGGCTGTAAAAAATAGTGGGTTCCCCTTGGGGCCTAGAGACGGATGCCCTACTTTTGAACAAGTAAACACTGCACACAACATGGCCGATATCGTATTTGACCTCATAGGCAAGGAACTGCAACGCCAACGACAGGGAATAGAGCTGATCGCATCTGAAAACTTCACTTCACAGGCGGTACTGGATGCCATGGGCTCCTGCCTGACCAACAAGTATGCCGAAGGCTATCCGGGAGCACGCTACTACGGTGGCTGTGAAGTAGTGGATGAGATCGAACAACTGGCCATCGACCGGCTCAAGGAGCTTTTCGGGGCAGCTTATGCCAATGTGCAGCCTCACTCCGGCGCCCAGGCCAATGCGGCAGTCTTTCTTGCCTGCCTTCAGCCCGGAGACACGATCCTCGGATTCAACCTCTCTCATGGCGGCCACCTGACCCACGGATCACCTGTCAACTATAGCGGCAAGGTATACCGACCTGTTTTCTACGGCGTCGAAGAAGATACCGGGCAGATCGATATGGACAAGGTAGCGGAGACCGCACGCCTTGAAAAACCAAAGCTGATCATCTGCGGCGCTTCTGCCTACGCCCGTGACTGGGACTATGCCCGGTTCAGGGCGATCGCAGACGAGGTCGGCGCACTACTGATGGCAGATATAGCACATCCTGCGGGACTGATCGCCGCAGGCCTGCTCAACGACCCCATGCCGTACTGCCATATAGTGACTTCTACTACGCACAAGACACTGCGGGGGCCTCGCGGCGGTATCATCATGATGGGTCAGAACTTCGACAACCCCTGGGGCCGCACCACGAGCAAAGGCAACCCGCTGAAAATGTCCGCCGTACTCAACAGCGGTGTATTCCCGGGCATGCAGGGTGGGCCGCTCGAGCACGTGATCGCCGCCAAAGCCGTGGCTTTCGGTGAGGCGCTCTCTCCCGCTTTCAAGGACTATGGCAGGCAGGTGATCGCCAACGCGAAGGTAATGGCGGATGCTTTCCTGGAGAAGGGCTATCATGTGATCTCCGGCGGTACGGACAATCACCTCATGCTCATCGATCTCCGCTCCAAAGGAGTGACGGGTAAAGCCGCCGAAATAGCGCTGGGCAAAGCAGATATCACCGTCAACAAGAATATGGTCCCGTTCGACACGGAATCTCCCATGGTGACCTCCGGTATACGGGTAGGCACTCCGGCCATTACATCCAGGGGTTTCAAGGAGAAAGACTGCCAGCAGGTAGTAGAGTGGATGGATGCCTGCGTATTGCATGCTGGCGATGAAGCCAGGCTCGGGCAGTTAAAAGAAGAGATCAACGGCTATATGCGGAACTTCCCGCTTTACGCCTGATCCGGTATCAGCAGGTATTCAGAAATAACTGTAGTGGATATCTTTAAGGAACAGCCCCGTCGGCGGCACACTGTGGCTCCGGCGCAGTGGCACCTGCCGGGTCAGCGCGTCGTGGACTTCATCCAGGCTCGTATGCCCCAGGGCCACTTCGACGCACATCCCGACGATCAGCCGTACCATACCCCGCAGGAAGCGGTCTGCCGTCACCCGGTATACCAGGTCGCCGCCGGGCGAAGCGCTCCAGGATGATTCGGATATATGGCAGATCATCGTACGGGTATCCGTATTCGTCTTGCAGAAAGGCAGGAACTGGTCATACGCAGGCAAGACAGCAGCCGCCTGCTGCAAAAGGTCCCTGTCCAGCCGATCAAAGAAAGGATGTACCCATACCGTCTCCTGCCTGAACGGGTCCTTCATGGCGGTCATGTAATATTCATAGGTCCTGCTGACTGCATCGAAGCGTGCATGCGCTGCATCGTGGACCGCCGCTATCCTGAAGAAAGCAATGCCTGGGGGGAGCAACCGGTTGATCCGGTACAGCAGGTTGTGCGGCAGTTCGCCGTCATAGTCGAAGTGCAGGACATAGTCTTCTGCATGTACACCTGTATCCGTACGCCCGCAACCGGTGACTGCAGTATCGGTGCGCAATATGAGGCTCAGGGATCCTTCTATATGCTGCTGCACGCTGTCCTGGCCCGGCTGCCGTTGCCAGCCATAGAACCGGGCGCCGTTATATGCGATCCTGGCAAAGTACCTCATGGCGCCGGAGGCAGTATCAGGCTACTTTCAGCATCGCCAGTCCCGACTTGTCCAGTTTTTCCCTGGCATAGCGCTTGTCCAGCTCCAGCAGCCTGATATTCTTCTTAGACGGTATCTCGAACATGGCATCCGTGAGTATAGCCTCGCAGATAGAGCGCAGGCCGCGGGCGCCGAGTTTGTACTCCAGCGCTTTCTCGGCTATGAACTCTACAGCGCCCTGGGTAACCTTCAGCTCTACGCCTTCCATCTCGAACAGCTTCTGAAACTGCTTAATGACGGCATTACGAGGCTCGGTAAGAATGCGCTCCAGCGTCTTACGCTCTAACGGCTCAAGGTAGGTGAGCACGGGCAACCTGCCGAGCAGCTCGGGGATCAGCCCGAAGGACTTGAGATCCTGGTGGACTACATAGCGCAGCATGTCTTTCTCACTGACCTGCACCTTGGAACCGGTGCTGTACCCGATGACCTGCGTGTTAAGCCTGCGCGCTATGATCTTCTCCAGGTTGTCAAATGCTCCTCCGCAGATGAAGAGTATATTCTGTGTATTGACTTTGATCAGTTTCTGCTCGGGGTGCTTGCGACCTCCATGCGGCGGCACGTTGACATCTGTACCCTCCAGCATTTTGAGCAATGCCTGCTGGACGCCCTCTCCGGATACATCCCTCGTGATCGAAGGGTTGTCCGACTTGCGTGCTATCTTGTCTATCTCATCCACATAGACGATGCCTTTTTCGGCGGCAGCCACATCGTAGTCGCATACCTGCAGGAGACGGGTGAGGATACTTTCCACGTCCTCTCCCACATAACCTGCTTCCGTAAATACCGTCGCATCCACTATGGCAAATGGGACATTCAGCAGGCGGGCGATACATTTGGCTATCAGGGTCTTGCCTGTGCCGGTATTACCGGTCAGCAATACATTGGATTTCTCTATCTCCACATCGTTGACATGGGGGGCATTCAGGCGCTTGTAGTGATTGTATACCGCTACGGACATGACCCGCTTGGCCTCCTCCTGGCCAATGACGTATTCGTCGAGGTACTTCTTGATAGAAAGCGGAGTGAAATTTTCCGGCAGCAAAAACCTGCTGTCCACAGGTTTTTGGGGATCATGCAGTTCATCCTTGATGATGTCGTACGCCTGTTCGACACACATCTCGCAGATATGACCATTGATACCTGCTATCAGCATGATCGCTTCGGATTTGTCCCTGCCGCAGAAAGAGCAGCGCAGACCGCTTTTGTTATTTTCCATTCTCGGGAAATTCAGATCAGGCTACAAAGTTAATGATTTCACCGGCAATGCGACCGGAAGCACGGAGCGCCGGGGGAGGCAATACCTCCGCCCGGCGCTCCGTAGTACATATTTTACATATATCGATTAAACGGCTTCTTTCCTGGGGTTAGCGCGATCCAGCACTTCATCCACAAGCCCGTATTCTTTGGCTTCTTTTGCCGTCATCCAGTTGTCCCGGTCGCAGTCGCGCTCTATAGTCTCGTAGCTCTGGCCCGTATGCTGCGAAAGGATATCATATAGCTCCTTCTGCATACTCTTGATCAGCTTATAGGAGATCTCCATATCAGTGACCTGCCCCTGCATACCTCCAAGCGGCTGGTGGATCATCACCCGGCTATGCGGCAGAGCGGTGCGTTTCCCGGCAGTACCGGCTGCAAGCAGTACCGCACCCATAGAGGCAGAAAGCCCCGTACAGATGGTAGCTACATCCGGTGCGATATATTGCATAGTATCATAGATACCCAACCCTGCGATCACCGATCCGCCGGGACTGTTGATAAACATCTGTACATCCCGTTTGGGATCAGTAGACTCAAGAAAAAGCATCTGTGCCTGGATGACATTCGCCACATAATCATTGACAGGTACACCCATGAATATGATACGGTCCATCATCAGCCGTGAAAACACGTCCATACCGACGATGTTCAGCTGTCTTTCTTCGATGACAGTAGGAGTGAAGCCCTGTATATCGGGCACACGCACGGATTCCATATATTTCTCAAGGTGCATGCTGCTCATGCCCATGTGGCCGACGGCATACTTTTTGAACTCATCGTTGGGTATCATAAAGTGATCGATTTTCGGTTAGAAAGGAATTGCAATTTGCTAAAAGGTATGTAATAAAGCAAATCCGGCCCGGATTGTTCAATCAAGCCCATAAATCCCGCACCAGCGCTGTCAGCAAAGCACTATTGACAAACGAAAGGCCCGAAAATCGATTTTCGGGCCTTTCGTTATCGTGCATATTTCTTACCGCCGGATTGGGCAAACGCATGATCTCTCCAAAGATCAGCCTTTCAATGATGATGGTGGTGATCATGATCGTCGTGGTCGTGGTCGTGGTCATGATCGTGGTTGTGGTCATGACGTACGGCTTCCGCTGCTTTCCTGGCTGATTCCAGTTCGCGAAGGAAATCTGCTTCTGCAATGGCCACAGGTTCCAGCCTGACCTGGTTCCTGACAGCCAGGAACATCTTGTCTGTTATGAGTTCGTCATACTGGTCCTGGACTGTCTTCTCATTTTTCATCAGTCTTTCGACCATATCGTCCAGGAATGCACCATCCATCTGGTATCCGCCCATATATCCTGCTACCCGATCACGAAAAGCGTCGCGCAGTTCCTCTTCTGTGACAGTGACATCAAAATCTTTGGTGATACGCTCCCGGATCAGGGACCAGCGCAGGTTTTTGACAAAGCCGTCAAAAGCTTCCTCCGTCAGTTCCGGCTGCCCCTCTTCGCGACGCTCTGAAAGCCATCTGCGCAGGAAAGCGTCAGGCAGTTCGAAGTCGTTCTTTTCGAGGAGTGCTTCCTGGAGATCACGGAAAAGCAATGCATCCTCGCGGCCCTCGAATCGCGAGCCCAGGAACTTTTTCAGCTCTTCGCGGGCGGCAGCCTCCGAGTCGATCTTTCCTTCGCCGAAGACCTTATCAAAAAACTCCTGGTCCATCCCGGCAGACTCGTGCCTGGTCACTTCCTGTATCACGGCCCTGAACGCCGGGCCTACTACCTGATCACTGTCGGCAGGGAGATTCAGAAGGTATTTGCGGGCATGCGCCTCTCCTTTATTCTCCAGCTGGTATATATCGATATCCAGGGTATGTCCTTTGGCAGCGCCCAGCACTGCTGTACGTACAGCTTCGTCTGTTATATCATCCACACTGATCGTGAAGCTCGTGCTGTGTCCTCCTTCTTTCACGTCTCCTCCCTCGAGCTCGGTCGCCTCGATCTTGATGAGATCGCCCGGGCGGATATCGCTCTCAGGGTGGGCGTGTGATCCCGCTCTTTTGAGCAGGTCTGTCATTTCTTTGTCGATCATCTCATCCGAGATGATCACCTGGTAGCGCTGGTATGTATCATCGGCTCCGATCCCTGCCAGTTCAAACTCAGGCGCTATACCGATATCATAGCGGAAACTGTAGTCCAGCTGCCTGTCCGGATCAAACTCGTATATCGCCTGATCGTCCGCGGGGATCGGGTATCCCAGGATAGCGATCTTTTCGCCGGTCAGGTAATCATTGATCTGCTTTTGTACCAGGTCGTTGATCACGTCTACCAGCACCTTCGTGCCATACAGTTTTTTGACCATACCAGAAGGCACTTTGCCTTTACGGAATCCTTTGAACTGGGCTTTTTGCTTTAGCTTCTGAAGCTCTTGTTCAAAAGGAGGTGTATAGTCCTGTCTGCCGATCTCAATTGTGAGCGTTGCGTTGACATTGTTTTTCCTATCGAATGCTACGTTCATGATAAAAGTCGTCTGCTTTGTGTGAAGAAATGCGCTTCCTGGCTCCTCTGGCAGGATCTCGCAAGGCTATCGGCGCTCTTCTTGTTTACTTCCGGAAATAAGTCTTGTTGATCTCCTCTATCCTGGTCTTGTTGGCGTCCATACTGTCTAAAAAGGGCGTGGCGGATTTCTTGAAGTCTGCTTCGGATATAGCCCCCTTTATAAACTCTGTACGCAACAGCTTGTACTCTTTCTCCTGGTCCGTTGTCCTCTCTACAATTCTCCTGAACTCCGTCAGCCGGTCCATGAGTGCGCTGTCGTTCTTATCCATCTTCTCCTTTACCTCGTAATGGATCTTCACGACCTCTTCCACTACTCCCTGGACAGCGAGCATACGCATATCCAGCTCGTCCATTACAGCGCTTGTCACCCCATGATAGCCTCCGCCACCATTGCTTCTAGCAGGTGTCTGGGATGTAGGCTCCGGTTGCGACGTTGTTGTTGCATCAGTACTGTCCGATGCGCAAGCCACCAGCAGGCACATCGTCGCAAAGCACAAAGAGAGTGTCCTGATCATAATACTGTAAGTCTTATATTAGAATTGAATAGATGTGAAGGATGCTTCACATCTCCGCCGGCTGATGCCGGCGAGCAGTGTGCGGGCGGAGGGACTCGAACCCCCATGCCTCGCGGCGCTAGATCCTAAGTCTAGTGCGTCTACCAATTTCGCCACGCCCGCAATACATGATCTGCCTCATCGCCTGAGTATCTGACACACAAGCATTTGAAGGCTTTCGTCTAACGGCTTTCCGGAAGAGGGTGCAAAAATAACAAACTTGTGTGGTAGATACAACTAAACTTCACCCGCTTTTAAGCCGGGCGCACGGTTATGTTTCCTCGTCATTGCGGGAACCCGTGAATGTTGCCTGTGGTTTTAATTATTTAATATAAATTTAGCGAGGAAACCGAGCAGGGCTTATATGGCGGAAGATGCATTGATACAGGAAGACGATAAGATCATGATACAGCGGGCGTACCGGGGGTTGCTCCGGTCGCTGAAGGATAAGATGACGCCTGCGGACAAGATCAATATCCGCAAGGCATACGAGCTGGCTGTAGAGGCCCACAGCAAGCAGCGCCGGAAAAGCGGCGAGCCCTATATCCTCCATCCCATCGAAGTCGCGCGGATCTGTGTCGACGAGATCGGCCTGGGCCCCACTGCCGTGATCAGCGCCCTGCTGCACGATGTCGTCGAAGATACTGATGTTACGCTGGCAGACATTAAAGTACAGTTTGGCGAGAAGATCGCCCGGATCGTAGACGGCCTTACCAAACTGGATGGCTCGTTTGATGCCGAGATCAGCCAGGCAGAGAACTTCCGCAAAGTGCTGTCTACGCTGGTAGAGGATGTGCGGGTCGTCCTGATCAAGATGGCCGACCGTCTTCACAATATGCGTACGCTGGGATCGATGGTCCGGCACAAACAGCTCAGGATCGCCGCCGAGACCAGCTATATCTATGCTCCCCTGGCACATCGGCTGGGCCTCTACGGCCTCAAGACCGAGTACCAGGACCTCTGCATGAAGATCACCGAGCCCGAGGCCTACCATGAGATCGCCCGCAAACTCCAGGAGACCAAACGCGACCGGAACGCTTATATCAACGAGTTCATCAAACCGCTCACGGAAGCGCTTGACGAACTCGATATTCCCTACCGGATCATCGGCCGCCCCAAGTCCATTTATTCTATATGGAACAAGATCAAGACCAAGAAGGTACCCTTCGAAGAGATATATGACCTGTTTGCCATCCGCATCGTCGTAGATGTTCCTACCCGACAGGAGAAGTCTGCCTGCTGGCAAATATATTCCGTCGTCACGGATGTATTTCACCCGATCCCCGAACGCCTGAAGGATTGGGTGACCACACCCAAATCCAACGGGTATGAGTCATTGCACACGACCGTGATCGGGCCCAAGGGCCGATATGTCGAGGTGCAGATCCGCAGCGAGCGGATGGACGAGATCGCAGAGCGCGGGTTTGCCGCCCACTGGAAGTATAAGGGGGTCAAAAGCGGGAGCCACCAGGACGTATATGAAAACTGGCTGGACAACATCCGTGAGATACTGGATGACCCGGACAAGGATGCACTTGACTTCATCAACGACTTCAAGACCAATCTCTTCAATGAAGAGGTGTACGTATATACGCCGCGTGGTGAGATGAAGATCCTGCCAAAAGGAGCCACCGCCCTCGATTTCGCCTTCAGTATACATACCGACATCGGCTACCATTGTACTGCGATCAAGGTGAACAACAAGCTGGTACCGATGGGCTACAAGCTCGAGAACGGCGATCAGATCCATATCACCACCAGCAAGAACCAGAAGCCCGGCGAGGCCTGGCTCAAGATGGTCGTCACCAGCAAGGCCAAATCAAAAATACGCGGAGCCCTCAAGGAGGAGAACAAGAAAAGAGCGGAATATGGCAAGGAGGCGGTCGAGCGGAAGTTCAGCCAGCTCAAGGTAGACATGGAGGACAATGTCGATTTCATGGCCAAAACGCTGGGATTCAAGTCGCGGTTTGATCTCTATCATGCCGTCGCTACGGAGGAGATCAAACTCAGTCACGAGGCCAAGCGGTTCCATGTAGAGAGCGGCAAACTGGTACTTGCTCCCCAGGAAAGTCAGGCTAAACACGAGAGCGACACCAAACCTGCCGCCCAGCCGAAGTCCTCCGCGAAACCCGGCAAGAAACCAACCATCTTTATCAACGACGAACCCGGCGACCAGTACAACTATAGCCTGGCTTCCTGCTGCAATCCTGTCGAAGGAGACGATATCTTCGCCTTCATCACGACCAATGCAGGCGTCAAGATACACCGTACGCTCTGCCCCAATGCCACCAACCTCATGGCCAACTACGGTTACCGGATCATGAAGGCCGAGTGGTCCAAGACAGGTAACGGACAGTTCATCGCCAACCTGACGCTCACGGGCGTGGACTCGGGCCCGGGTGTCATAGAAAAACTGACCCACCAGATCTCCACTTCCCTGGGACTCAACATCCGTTCCTTCTTCATTGAGGGCAAGGAAGGGTACTTCGAGGGCCGCATCAGCCTGGTCGTGCAAAACACGGATCAGCTTACGCTGGTGATCAATGCACTCAAGCATATTGAAGGTATATCGACCGTCTCTAGAGATGTCTGATACACCCTGTCAGGGTTTTGGTTGTTTCGGGAACCTTACGCCCGTTTTTTTTATTTTTGAAGCATGAAGTCCAATCAAGCCGCTATGGAGACCATTTCGGAAGTCAAGCAGATATTTTCCGCTCACCTGGAAAAGCACGGACTCCGCAGAACACCTGAGCGGTTTGCCATCCTGGAAGAGATCTACAAGCGCAGCGACCATTTCGATGCCGAGGCGCTGTATATCCACATGAAGACCCAGCATTACCGGGTGAGCCGGGCCACGGTATACAATACGCTGGAACTCCTGGTCAGCTGCGACCTCGTGAAAAAACACCAGTTTGGCAAGAACCTCGCCCAGTACGAGAAGTCCTACGGCTTCAAGCAGCACGATCACCTCATCTGCATTGATTGCGGCGAAGTAAAAGAGTTCTGCGATCCGCGTGTACAGCAGATCAAGGATATTATGGGCGATATGCTCCATTTCAACATCACCCACCACTCGCTCAATCTCTACGGCCACTGCGAAGGCAACTGCAGTCATAAAAAATAGCAGCCTTCACCCTGATACGCCTGTCTTCCGAATTTTGTGATCGCTTCCACGGAGTTTTAGTAGCTTTGTCTTTTAAGCGCATAGAAGATGCCGATAGACGTCATTTTAGGCCTGCAATGGGGCGATGAGGGTAAAGGAAAGATCGTAGATTATCTTGCCCCCAGATACGATATAATATGCCGGTTCCAGGGAGGTCCCAACGCCGGCCATACCCTCAAATTCGACGGCAGGAAATTTGTCCTTCATACCGTACCATCCGGGATATTCCGCAAAGACCAGCTCAATGTCATAGGCAACGGCGTCGTGCTTGATCCGATCACTTTCGGGCGTGAACTCGCGGGCCTCAGGAATGCGGATGTAGACTATCTTGACCGCCTGCTGATCGCCCGCAAGGCTCATCTCATCCTGCCTACGCACAGGATGCTCGACGCAGCATCTGAAGCAGCGAAGGGAGTCTCCAAGATCGGCTCCACACTGAAAGGGATCGGACCGACTTATATGGACAAGACGGGTCGCAACGGCCTCCGCATCGGCGATGTCTTCGAGGCCGACTTTGAGCAACGATACCGCCAGCTCAAAGACAAACACCTGAACCTGCTGCGGATGTATCCCGAGATCGAATACGATCTCTCCGGGGAAGAAGCGGCATTCATGGAGGCTATAGAAGAATTGCGCAGCCTGCAGATCATCGACTGCGAATACTATATCAATAAGGCGCTTGCGGCAGGCAGGCCTGTCCTGGCAGAAGGTGCGCAGGGCTCCATGCTGGACATCGACTTCGGCACCTACCCATTTGTCACGTCTTCAAATACCGTCACGGCAGGCGTCTGTACCGGCCTCGGCGTAGCGCCCAATAAGATCGGCGCCGTGATCGGCATCACAAAAGCCTATTGTACCCGCGTAGGCAGCGGGCCCTTCCCTACCGAGCTGGACGACGCCACAGGCGAACGGCTCCGCACAGAAGGAGCAGAATTTGGTGCGACTACAGGACGGCCCAGGAGATGCGGCTGGCTGGACCTCGTACAGCTGCGCTATACCTGTATGCTCAACGGCGTCACGGAACTGGTCATGACCAAGGTAGATGTGCTCAACGCTTTCGAGGAGATCGCTTATGCCGATACCTACCAGATCGATGCGCTGCCCACAAGGGAACTGCCTTATGACCTGTCCAATCCTGCTATCCGGCCCGTATATACGACCATGAAGGGATGGCAAAAAGACCTGCAGGGCATCCGTGAGCTACGCCATTTGCCCGCCGAGGTCAACGCATATATCCATACCATCTCCGAAAAACTGGCGCTGCCGTTTTCCATGGTGTCAACCGGGCCGGACAGGGAAGAACTGATCAGCTGTATCTGACAAGACTGCACACCGCAACAAATTACAGTAACGCCAGAGACCACCAACGCACCTTAGAAAAAGGGTTGGCAGACTCTCTATTGCCTCAGGGCCGAATACTTATTGACGGCTGAAGGATCTATCCGGGTAAGGATGCGATAGACTTTCTGTTTCTCAGGACCCGGCGCGACCATATAGATATCGGATATCTCCTGGGCCTTGGCATTGGAAAAAGTGCGCAGGATCAGTGCATTGGGATAGCTTGCATTGACCTTTTCCAATTCTTCCATACACTTGGTGATGACATTGCGGGCGGCTTCCGGATCCTTGTGCATCATATCCAGCCCCAGCCTGTGGTAGTCATAGAAAGCACGCCTGAACGGCCGGCAACGCGGGCTCATGATGTTTTCGGACAACCAGTACCGGTTGATGCTCCCGTCGCTTGACTTCCAGCCCTGCCCGGTACGCTCCGTAGTAGGGACCGAACTCACTATCTCGCTGGCTATCTGGAAATACCGGTCGCCTCCATATGGAGAGAATGAATCATAGTCCAGGCCCAGGATGAAATAACTGTAGAAGGCAAACACATGCGTCAGGTTCTCCGTGAAAGCATTGTCCGTGTAGATCAGCGGCTGGGCCTCGTCAAAATTGAATATAAAGTCCTTGTCCTGGTGATTGAATAGGGTAGTCTCGTAAGTCGTGCCATATACGGGGCGGGAAGCCTGTATCATGATCTGCCCGCGAAACGAAGTCAGTGAGATCTCCTCATCGATCGTGATCTGTACATTGCACTTGATCTTCTCTTCCTGGGTGAATACATCGTCCGTCCACTTGCGGTTGTTCAGAAACTCGGTAAGATTCGTCTCCAGCGTACGGAATACCTTGGGGTCTACCTGCTGTATCTTGGGCGCCGAGATATTGATCTGGTAGATAAGCTCCTGGGCTTGTGCCTCCGGTACAGGCAGTAAAAAAGACGCTGCAAGGAAAAAGACGGAAAGGACTCGGAAGTATTGCATGATCATCTGATCGGTTATGTGTGGAATGGCATCCGCCAATACAGTATTACAGTAACGAATCAATCAGGGAAATGATGTCTGCCGCTACCTGATTTTTGGCGGCCAGCGGATATGCCCGGCGTTCACCGCCCCGCGTGAAGACAACCACCCTGTTGGTATCGGCGCCAAAGCCACTTTCACCCTCAGCCGGATAGTTGAGCGCAATCGCATCGAAACACTTGCTTTCCATTTTCCGCAATGCATGCTTGTCCCCGTCCTCCGTCTCCAACGCAAAGCCGAAATGCACGGCGCCGGGATGCTTGATCCCGCCGAGTTCCGCCGCGATATCGGGATTCTGTACCAGTTCTATCGATAAAGTCCCCTCTCCGGAAGACTGCTTTTTCATCTTCCGTTCCTGTACATATGCGGGCCGGTAGTCGGCTACAGCAGCGGCAAAAATGGCTACCGAGACGCCTTCATAGGCAGTGCGGGCCGCAGACAGCATTTCTTCGGCAGTCTGTACCCGCACAATATCGATGCCGGAGGGCATCGGGACCTGTACCGGGCCGCATACCAGTGTTACCTCTGCACCTGCGTCGCGGCAGGCCACCGCCAGCGCAATGCCCATTTTGCCTGAAGAATGGTTTCCGAGAAACCGCACGGGATCCAGTGGTTCGTAAGTAGGTCCGGCTGTGATCAGTACCTTGCGACCATGCCACGATACATTACCGCGGTGTGCAGCTGTGGCCAGGGCTTCTGCGATATCTTCCGGTTCGGCCATCCGGCCGTCGCCTGTCAGGCCGCTGGCCAGCTCTCCGTATCCGACATCAATCATACGGACACCATCAGCTTCCAATTGCCGCAGGTTGCGCCTGGTCGAGGGATGTGCCCACATATCCAGGTCCATCGCCGGGGCGACCCAGACCGGGCAGCGGGCCGACAGGTAGGTAGCTGTGACCAGGTTGTCACAATGCCCACCCGCCATATGCGCCAGAGTATTGGCTGTGGCCGGGGCCACCAGGAACATATCGGCCCAGAGGCCCAGCTCCACGTGGCTGTTCCATTCTTCATCGGATATGATCTCCGTATAGACCGGCTGACGAGTCAGTGTCTGCAGGGTCAGCGGCGATATGAAGCGCGTGGCTGCAGGCGTCATGATGACACGCACCACGGCGCCCTGCTTCATGAGCAACCTGGCCAGCAGGGCCGATTTGTACGCAGCTATACTGCCGGTAACCGCCAGCAGGATCTTTTGGCCGGACAGATCAGAGGAAACCATAAGCTGCGCCAGTTAAGATGTGTAGGGTATCAATCCTCCTCTTCTTCTTCCGCTTTGCGTTCTTCTTTGAAGCGGTACTGTAGTTCGCTGTTGATGTACTCATGAGTAGCTATCAAAGCCGGGTTGGGCAGCTTCTCATAAAACTTGGATATCTCGATCTGCTCCTTGTTCTCGTGGATCTCTTCGATCGTATCGGATACTACTTCAAACTCATCCAGCTTGGACTTCAGTTCCTCCTTGATATCCACCTGCAGCTGTCTGGCGCGTTTGCTGATCACAGCCAGGGTTTCATAGATATTGCCCGTAGATGCAGCCATTTCCCTGATATTGCGGGCAGAGACATTGGCATCCAGCTTCTGCACTTTGTTCTTTATGTCAGACATTGCTTAACTCTTTTATTTTTAACTGAGCTTTCTTCTTATAACTGTCTGCCTCTTTCAGCAGTTTACTTTTCGGGTATTTATTGCGGAAATTATTAAATTTCTCCAACACCTGTTCATAGCGTTCACGCTGGCGTTCATAGACGCTGTTCTCCGCCAGGAAAAACGAAGCCTGGAGTATTTTGTACCGGACCTCCTGCGCATTCTGCGACTCCGGGAAGTCGCGGAGCATATTCTCCAACGATTGTATAGCCGCCTGGTACTGCTTCAGATCGAAGTAAAGCTGGCCTTCCGCAAAGGCTTTTACCTCCAGTTTTGCCCTCAGCTCATCGATATACTTGTTGCACTCGGCTACCCGCTCACTGGACGGGTAGAGGTTGACGAATGTCTGGAAATCCTCGATAGCCTTGAGGGTGTATGTCTGGTCAAGGCGGTAGACCGGTGAAAGACGGTAATGCGATATGGCCGTCATGAAGTCCGCCTCTTCGCGGAAACCGCTCGTGGAGAAAGTCTGTGCGAAGTTCTTGAAATAAAACGCCGACGATACATAGGTGCCGAGATAGTAGTGGGAATATGCATAGCTGAAGTACAGCTTCTCTGCTTTGGCCTTGCCCCGGTAGTTGGAGAGGATCTGCTCAAACAGGGTCTGTGCCTTCAGGTATTCTCCCTTGTCATAGTACTTGAACGCCTGCTCATAGATGAACTCAGGATCGCTGTTGGCCCGGATCCGTTCGAACTCATTTTTGCAGGAAGTACCTGCAATGGCTATGCAGGCGAGTAATATGAACAGGTATTGTTTCATCGGGCTGCAAAAATACATTATATTCGACTAATTATTAAATAATTGCTGTGCGCGCAGCCTCCCTCCGGGTCTTTGTATACGGTTGCGGATCAGCACTGCAAACAAACGCCGGGACCCGTCATACAGGTATGTACAAAATCTTCTTTAGCGCCTTATTTTCCCTATCGATCATATATCTGCAGGCCCAGTCGGACTGGGGCGATGTCTACCAGATCTTCCAGGCCAGGTGTATCGGCTGTCACAACCCTGCACAGCCTTCGGGCGGACTGGACCTGGAAGGCTCCGGCCCTCAGCAACAGAAGATGCAGCAGGTCTACCAAAGCCTCTTTGAACGTGTACCGGACAACAGCGTCGCCGCAGGCAGGGGCATGAAACTCGTCTACCCCGGCCGACCGGACAAGAGCTTTCTCTTTACCAAGATCAACCACGGCCTCGAACCGGCCATCTCGCTGCAGGCCGGTGAAGGCGACCTGATGCCGCTTTTCGATCAGGGCCTGCCGGAGACGGACAGAGAGCTGATCCGGCAATGGATACTATATGGCGCACGCAACGCCGGGCAACACGCGGACAAAGCAGCCATCGCCGCCTTTTATGCGGGTGACGGGCAGGCATCCTTCCCGGCCGGTGCTCCGGCTGCGCCGTCTGCAGAAGAGGGCTTCCAGGTCAAGATGGGACCATTCTACCTTTCACCCACCGGCGAGCTGGAATATTTTCAGAAATACGAACTTGAATTGCCCGAGGACCTGGAAGTGGCCCGGATCGACTTTTTCATAGGCACCTACTCCCACCATTTCCTGTTGTATGATTTTGAGCCGGGAGGCGACCGTGCTATACCGCACGGCTTACGCGAACACGCATTCCACCAGGACATCAGCCTGGTAGCTGCCGTACAAAGTTCGACCTCGCTCAAGCTGCCCGGCAATACAGCTTTTTACTGGGAGCGCGGTATTGTGCTCGATCTGAACAGCCATTATATCAACTATTCCGCCAACCTGGCCTATCAGGCAGAGGCCTATATCAACGTGTATACGCAGCCTAAGGGCACCGCACGACACCAGATGATGACCGCCCTGCTACCCAAGACCGACATCTATATACCGAATAACGGCCAGCTCATCACGTTTGAACAGTCTATCGTCGTGCCGGGAGCAGGCGAGTTTTTCATATGGGCGCTGGGCGGCCATACCCACCAGTACGGGCGGTCATACAAGATATTCCGGCGCAACCCGAATGGATCAAAGGGCGAACAACTCTATGACGCATCCTGCCCGGCAGGTAAACCCGGCTGTGCTGCTCCTTATTTCAACTACCAGCATATACCGGTCGCCTACTATGAGCCCCTGGAACCTGTACTCATGCGCGACGGCCTTATCCACCAGGCCTCTTACCGCAATGACGGGCCGGAGCCGGTATCGTGGGGGCCTACCTCCGAAGATGAAATGATGCTGATGGTTGCGATGTTCGTCACGGATACGACGGGCATCACCACGCCGTTGACGATGACACCGATCCAGGCACAATCCCTGGAGCTGGCCCCTAACCCGGCTTCTTCTTACCTGGATATACGGTTGCCCGATGGTCTGTCACACGAGGCGCTGGTACAGATCTGGTCTGCCGACGGCAGGCTCCGGCAGCAGAGTCCGCTTTCGGTCCTGACAGGAGGTCGGTGGCCATTGCATGAATTGCCGGACGGAGTATATATTGTCCGGGTATTGGATACAGGTACCGGGATCAGCGCTACCGGCAAAGTAATCTTGCTTCGCTGAGCCGGGTCCCCTAGCGCTCTTGGATATATGGGTATAGCTTGTCAGCTATATGCCGGTCATTGGAGAGGTGCGGGATCTTGTTCTGCCCGCCCAGTTTGCCCTCCGAACGCATGACAGACCGGAAAGCATCTCGCTGCAGACGCCGGATGACAAGCGGCCTGAGTATGCGTCCTTCTATCAGGTCCTGGTAGTAGATATTGCGGCACAGCATGGCCTGGTCCAGGGCTGACGCAAAAGCTTCCAGGTCCTGCGGCGATTGTTCAAACTCGATCAGCCACTCGTGATAAGGCAGGCCCTCAGCGGGTTTGACCTGGGGCGCGACGGTAAACTCCGCTATGCGCGCGCCGTGCGCTGCACTCACTTCATGCAGGGCATCCTCTACTTCCTTGCCGATCACATGCTCGCCAAAGGCTGAGATGAAGTGCTTGACACGGCCCGTGACACGAAGCCGGTACGGGTGCACACTGGTAAACTCGATCGTATCGCCGATATCATACCCCCAGAGTCCTGCATTGCTGTTGATCACGACGGCATAGTTGACGCCCGTCCGGACTTCACCCAGCCAGTGACGCACAGGATCAGGCTTGCCATATTCTTCTACAGGTATGAACTCGAAAAAGATCCCGCTGTTGGCATTGAGCAGCAGCCCCTGGTGTTTGGGGTGGTCCTGGAAGGCGATGAAACCTTCCGACGCGGGATAGGTCTCCACACTGTCTATGCGCTCTCCCACCAGTTGCTCGATGGATTCGCGATAGGGCTCGTAGTTGACCCCGCCGTAGGCAAACACGGAAAAGTTGGGAAAAAGTGACCGGATAGTCTTACGCCCACTGGCCTCGAGCAGCCACTCGAAGTACATCTGCACCCAGGGTGGTATACCGCTGATCATCGTCATGTTCTGCTGCACGGTCTCGGATACGATACGTCCCAGCTTGGTCTCCCAGTCCTCTATGCAGTTGGTCTCATAGGAAGGAAGCTGATCCGTACGCAGCCAGGAGGGCACCTGGTGATTGACGATGCCGGACAGGCGGCCGGTCGGGATGCCGTTGATACTGTCCATCTCCGGTGAGCCGGACAGGAAGATCATCTTACCGTCGAGAAACCTGAAATTGCCGCTGAGCGCCGCATAGTTGAACAAAGCGTTGCGCGCGCTGCCAAAGTGATTGGGCAGGCTCTCTTTTGTCAGTGGTATATACTTGACCCCGGAGGTAGTACCTGAAGTCTTGGCGAAGTACCTGGGTCGCCCTGGCCAGAGTACATCTTTTTCTCCCTGTTTGATCCGCTCGATCCAGGGCTTGAGCGCTTCATAATCCCTCACCGGTATCCGCTCCTTGAAGTCGCGGTACGTGACGATGGAAGGAAACCTGTGCTCCTTGCCGAACTGTGTCAGCGAAGCCCGGTTGACCAGCAGCTTCATGGTACGTTCCTGCCCTTCTACGGCATGCGTGCGCATCTCTGCGATCTGACGGGCGACCCGGCGGGCATACGGTTTGATGAGTGTGGACTTGATTCCCATACGAAGGCTTGTTCAGCGCTGCTACAACAGGTAAATATAGAAATAAAGCCAGGTAATTATGGCGCAAAAAGAACAGTGGACCGACAGAATCCAATCTGGCAATCATGTAGTAAATCTCACCAGACAAGACTCAATAAAATAAGTAAAATTTAACATGTGTGCAAAAAAATACTGTTAAACTACTTCAGGCCCCTTGACGGGCGAGCCAAAAAAATGTATATTTAAGGACTCACAGGCCTGACAGTGGATTATTCACCATTTTTCGATCATATTTTAAATCCAAAAAAATGCGTCGAGTCTACTACCCTCATGACAGAAAAGCCGTTCCGATGAGCCTGCAAGGTCTCGTTGGAAGAAGATCGCTTGTGCTTTTCACCTTACTCACTTTGTTATTAGCTGCCGTGCCCTCCGGGGCGCAATCCGACCTGGACCTGAACAGGACACAGTTCCTGGAGACTTACCACAGCAACGGAAACGAGCCGTTCAATTCACTGTTGACGGAGGACTGCGGCATCCAATGTATCGTGTATGTCAACGGCTATGACCTGGCCAATGACCCGGTGACCAACTATCTTAAGACAGTAGTATATGGCTGCTCGGAGTACGAAGTCTGTATCCGGCTGAAAGGCTCTTACTGCACCACAGCCAAAGAAGTCACGGTACAGTTTGGGTTACAAGGATTCACCGATCCTGTGACGGACCCCGGAGATTTCTCAGCGAGTTTCGGCATGGGCCAGATCGACCTGGAAGCCACGCTGGAGTACGACGCCTACTTCCTGATCGATACTATTTTGTGTTTTTCGGTAGGTGTAGACATTGATAACAGGAATGATCCGTTTGCCTTTTCATTTTATCAGCGCTACCTCTCCTACAGTGTGTTGGTAGATGAGTATGAGGTATGCAGCGATGAAGAGATTCTCATACAGCGGTACCCATTCACACTTGGCATCGGAGAAGAAGCGAACGATGTCAACAGCATATCGGACCTGATTGACAACAGGATTCTGCCACCCTCGGCGCTCGCCCCCAGTACAACCGAAAGTATCTATATCACGGGGACTCTGGTCATTGATGAAGACTATACCTGGAATTTCAACGGAGAGCAGCTTAGCTCTCTCACGATGGCGCCCGGCGCCAAAATCACCATCAACCCGGGGGTTACTTTCAGGATCATGGAAACCACTGTAGCGGGCTGCCAGCTCCGCTGGGACAAGATCGATGTGCTACCAGGCAGCACCCTTATACTCAACGGCTCTATTGTGCGTGACGGCACGACAGCTATAGCCGTAGGCAGGGACAGCGCTACCAATCGTACGGCACGGTTTATCTCTACCGACGCTATTCTCAACAACAATTACATCGCCATCGACTTCCCTTACAAATCGGGCCTCCAGAATGCCATGTCCCGGATCTCCCTCGCCAATACACGCATTGCGGGCCTCGGGCAACTGCTTCCCCTTTCTTCCGGTGGAGGGGCTCGTGACGGTACAGCCTATATGGGTATCCGCTCCAGGGCGATTGCCAGCCTCCTGGTCAACAACACAGGAACGATCACCCCCAATGATTTCAGTACACGCAATGAATTCATCCGCCTTGGGTTCGGAGCACATTCCTCCATACGGTCGACCGGCTTTTTCAAGAACGCCATCTTCGAACATTGCGACCGGGGTATCTACGCGGAAAACAGCGAGTTGAACATCGAAGGAATGGCCGGCGGAGGTACCAATCAATTCTATAAGAATGAAGTATCCATAGAAGCCCGTGCAAGTACGGCCCGGATCACCGATATCAGCTCCCGGTACAATGCACAGATCGGCTTTGACCTGCGGAATATCAGCAACCCGCTCTTCATAGACAACAACAAGATCGGCTCCAGGCGCAACGGTATACGTGCACTCGGTCTGACGACCCAGCTCAGCTCGGCCGTCACCCGCAACAGCGTTGCGCCCAGCTACGGCACAGGCGATTTTGGCACCAATACCCGCGACGGCTTCGGGATCTGGGTCGCCGGGGACCAGAACAATGAACTGCCCCTTGAGATCTCCGAAAACACGGTCTATGACGGCGGGGCCTCATCAGGCTACTATTTTACAGACGCCTATCGCTTCCAGGTCACGGACAATTTCTATGCCAACCAGAGCACGGTCCGCCCCATTGTGCATAGCTTCAACGTAGTGAAAAGTGAAAACTTCCGGCTGGAAAACAATGAAGCCTATATTTCCCCGTCGCAATCCACTTTCGGCACCAATTATTACTTTGCACAGACGCCGGATATCACCGCCGACTACCGCAACTACGTGATGTGCAACTATGCCACCGGGGCAGCCCGGGGGTACAATTTTATCGGGTTCAACCAGCCGATGTTTTTTGCCGACAACTCGGTCAACGACCACTACTACGGGCTGGCCCTGGGGCTGTTTGCAGGAGTCGGGGACGCCATCATCGGCAGCCAGACCCTGACCGGCAACGACTGGAACAAGACCATCGGCGGCGGCGACCCTGAAAAACATGCGCAGCATTTTAGCAGTAATGCTATCCTGAGAAGCCATTCTACATTTTTTGAAAATATTGTACCAGTTATCGACCCTCTTGATTGGTTTGATGAGAGACTAGGTTCCAGTTTTGAATGCCCCGACGAATTGCCCGAGCTGGACCCCTGGGAGCTCACGGGACTGGACACACTGTTTGCCTCCGGTGATACTTCGCTGGTATTCGACTATGACCCCGAGTTCCGCTGGATCATGGCCCGCGGCCTGGTGCAGAAACTGGCTCTCAACCCGTCTGTGGATACGATCTTCACCGGTTTTCTCGGCTCTGCGGAGGGTCTGCTGGCCCAGGACTATGAGGCGGTACGCCATAGCCTGCGCCAGATCACCACATCCGGCAGCGGCGGCCTGCTGACCAGTTACGGGACCCTCCAGGCCAATGCCGCCGGCTACTGGGCCAGCCTGATCCCGCTGGACTCCACCTACCAGTCACTGCACGACACCCTCAAGTATACGGTCCAGACCAGCCGCGACGCCCTGCTAGCCTTGCTGGCGGACAACCGTGACTCGGCGGCCGTGATCCGTACCGCCCTACGCGACAGCACGATCGCCAAAGCCGCCGCACTGCGCACGGTCAACCAGGCGCTGAGTACCCCCGATAGCTGGCATGCCGACGAGAAGCGGACAAACGAGATCTATATCCGTCTCTTCGAGCACGGGCTGGACAGCCTGGGCAGCGCCGATTCTGCAGATATCATGGATATAGCGGCCCGGTGCATCTATGAGAGCTTCTACGGCGTACAGTCGGCTCGCAGCCTCATGGGTTACCTGGATACGCTGATCGACCACCGCGATATCGATCTCTGCACACCAGTGCTTCTCCGCAAGGGAAAAGGACAAAAGACTATCTTTACAGAAGGGCCGCTCACAATGGAGGCGGGACCCAACCCTTTTGGCGATCTGCTGCGTATATCCTGGGCAGGCGCCATGGACAGGGCGGAACTGGAAATGCTCGACATGACCGGGCGCAGGGTCTGGAGCCGTCAGGTCAACGGGGAGGGCCAACTGGAATTGCCTGCGACTGCCCTGCAGCCAGGTATCTACCTGCTCCGGCTCCGAGGAGGCGCCCACAGTTGCATACAGAAGATCATAAAACCATAATGTAGTTGATGTTTAGATTTCTTGTATTTATTGCTTGTACAGGTTTTCTTACCGCTCAACCGGTTAGCCCGCTTTTGGCCCAGGCCAACTACGACTACAACTGGTTGAGCGGCTTTTGGTATATCAATGAGGACTCAAGTCGCGTAACCGGCAACCTCGTCAGTTTCCGATCGGGAAAACCCGAATATACCTTCTTCGAAAAGCCTATCACACAAGCGGAAGGCACTATTTCTGTCTCAGACAAAGACGGAAATCTTCTGTTTTACTCTAACGGATGTAAGGTCTATTCCTTCGATCTTGAAAAAGGGCTGTTAGTACGCGATAATCCGTTCTACACCAATCAACAGACCAATCTGCTATGCAACATCTATGACAGGGGGACGATATTTCCGGATCAAGGGCAGTTGGTACTGCCTGGTACTATTGAAAACTCATTTTATATTTTATATACCGAATTCCATACGCATCCGGTCTGGCTCATACATGTCAAACGACTCTCTCAAACGCTTATCGAAGCGCAGAACAAGCATTCAATTACCGTCCACGAGCAAGGGGTCCTATTTGAACATGATTCTCTTGCATCAAGGCTTTCCGCGACAAAAACACAAGACGGGCAGGCATGGTGGATACTCTTCTGGATCCACACCACCAATCGTTATTATTCCGTAAAATGGCAGGATGGACAGATCCTGGCTATGCTGCAGGACACTATTGGCGAGCGTGTGCCTGAGTTACATCGCGATGGCTGGGGACAGTATAATTTTTCCCCCGATGGTACTAAATATGTGAAATATATGACCGGGCAAGGTGCATTCGTTTACGACTTCGACCGGGCTACAGGCAAACTCTCCAATTTCCGCAAGATCACCATCG
>CAZICV010000001.1:786287-1574040 GCA_964537925.1 uncultured Saprospiraceae bacterium
CCCGATGATCATACGGAGCCATATAGCTAGATATGCACGCTATGTATTGATTGCTGCCCTTTTTCTTTGCCCCTGCTTTTCTCACGCCCAGGCCAACTACGACTACAACTGGTTGAGCGGCTTCTGGTATATCGACCAGGACTCAAACAGGGTAACCGGCAACTTGGTCAGCTTCCGATCGGGAAAACCCGAGTACACCTTCTTCGAAAAACCTATCACACAAGCGGAAGGCACTATTTCTGTCTCAGACAAAGACGGAAATCTTCTGTTTTACTCTAACGGATGTAAGGTCTATTCCTTCGATCTTGAAAAAGGGCTGTTAGTACGCGATAATCCGTTCTACACCAATCAACAGACCAATCTGCTATGCAACATCTATGACAGGGGGACGATATTTCCGGATCAAGGGCAGTTGGTACTGCCTGGTACTATTGAAAACTCATTTTATATTTTATATACCGAATTCCATACGCATCCGGTCTGGCTCATACATGTCAAACGACTCTCTCAAACGCTTATCGAAGCGCAGAACAAGCATTCAATTACCGTCCACGAGCAAGGGGTCCTATTCGAACATGATTCTCTCGCATCAAGGCTTTCCGCGACAAAATCACAAGACGGGCAGGCATGGTGGATACTCTCCTGGATCCACACCACCAATCGCTATTATTCCGTAAAATGGCAGGATGGACAGATCCTGGCTATGCTGCAGGACTCTATTGGCGAGCGTGTGCCTGAGTTACATCGCGACGGCTGGGGGCAATATAATTTCTCTCCTGATGGCTCCAAATACGTTAAGTACATAACAGGGCAGGGAGCTTTTTTATATGACTTCGACCGGGCTACGGGCAAACTCTCCAATTTCCGCAAGATCACCATCGACGACCCGGAGACTTACCTGCTCAATACCAATTCCGGCGCCATATTCTCACCCGACAGCAGGCTGCTCTACCTGAGCCAGGGCCATAAGATCTGGCAGTACGACCTCATGGATACGGACCTACAGAACAGTGGTATCCTCGTCGCCGAAAACACTGATTTAGGCCCCTACAATCCCAGAAACATGGGTACTTTCCGGTTTGAACACGGGCCGGATTGCAAGATATACAGCATTACCAAACTGGGTATCGAATACTACAATGTCATCCACAACCCAAACGTGCGCGGACTGGGCTGCAATTATGAGCAAGGGGGTGTCAAGCTGGACTACCCTGACGGCCGATCCAACTACAATTGGCCTAACTACCGCCTCGGTACTCCCTGGGAAAACTGGTGCGACAGCCTATCTCTCACCGTCGACCAGTGGCCCGACAAACAACAGCTCACCATCCAGCCCAATCCCGCAGCAGACTACCTGCGCATCAGCCTCCGCTATCCTGCCGGTACTGACCTGCAGGTCGCAATGCTCGATATCTACGGCAGACAGGTGATGCAGGGTATCTTACAGAACCAGGATCGTTTCCTGGAGTTTTCTACACAGCAACTTCCTCCCGGCATCTACTTCTGCACCCTGTGGATGGATGGCCGACTCCTCGAAACACGCAAAGTTCTCATCGCCAGGTAACAGGCCGCTCAATCCTTCGCCGGGCGCATGAACATACGGAAGAGACGATCCGCCAGCTTGGCCGGCAGCATACGGACCAGCATGACCAGCCCACGACTTGGGGTGATCAGGTAGCGGACCCTGGGACGGGTATGTTCTATGGCTTTCTGTATGAGGCCCGCCACGCGGTCCACCGGCAGAGCGCCCGCTGAACGTTTGGTCACGATCTCCTCGCGATTGCGCGTATAAGGGTCGTATATCGTGCCTGGAAACGAAGTTTTATCCTCCAGCGCCTTTTGCCAGATCTCCGTGCGGATAGGGCCCGGCTGTATTACCACTACCTTGATACCGTAAAGTACCAGTTCTCTTCTCAGCGCATCACTCAGGCTCTCTACGGCGTACTTGGACATACAGTAAGGTCCCATAAAAGGCGTGGTCAGAAAACCGGATACGGAACTGATATTGATGATCCGGCCGGGTGTCTGGCTCAACGGCAGGGCGCCTCCCAGCAGGGGCAAAAATTCCTGCGTACACCGGATCAGGCCCAATACATTGACCTCCACCTGGTCGCGAAACCGGTCCAGCGGGACACATTGCACCGGCCCGCTCACAGCGATACCCGCATTGTTGACCAGCGCGGTCAATGTCTGTCCTTGTAGCCTGTCCCGTACCAAGGCAGCCGCTTGTCTTACACCCGCATCATCTGTAACATCGAAGATCAGCGGTACAAAGCCCGTGCCCAACTGCCGCTGAAGACGATTGGCATCCGCTTCATTGCGTACACTGCCGAATACGAGATAACCCGCTGCGGTCAGCCGGGCAGCCGCCGCAAATCCTATGCCCGTGGAGGCGCCGGTAATGACTACAGACTTCATAACTTGAAAAACCATTAGTAGTGAAAATTCCGAAAACCGGAATCCGGCCATAAGATAAACGTTTCCAGCGCCAAAATCCCCGTATCCCGGAACTATAACACGGCCTCCAGGTAAGCCCTGCCGCGGGGCGAGAGCTCATAACCCGTACCCAGGCTCACGGTCAGGCCCAGGTTCTTCAACCTGCGTATATGCTGCTTGAGCCAATCCTTCTCATAACCGAGCTCTGCAGCCAGGTCGCCGGCCCGTCTTCCAGGTTGCTGCTCCACTATGGACAAGGCCCGGCGTGTCCAGGCGCCATAGCGGCTCGAAGCATCCATCCTGTCCAGCTTCTGAGAAAGCACCGCAACATCAGATGCGGAGAGTTGGTCATCGGCACGAAGCACAAGACGGGGGTCGGCCTGCTCCAATACAAAAACGATGCGATACAGCACGCCGTCGCTGCGCTTATTCAACTCAGCCATTAAATGCAGACGGTCCTTATACCCGGCAGCGATAACGTCATCCACCGTTATTTCATCCTCCGCGAGCCTTTCGACCTGCTGTATGCTTAGCTGACCTACCGGCGTGAGCAATGTACCGCCCTGTTTCACGGTCGGACGCTTCCACCGCCGAAAGGCCATTGTGACATCACCGTTCCGAATACCCTCCAATGCATCTTGCCTGAATAACATAATGTTTACATTTTATGGGCCACCTTGCACAATATAGCGCTCGGGCAGGAAAATTGTACCGCTGCTCAAAGACACCCGCAACTTCTTGTAACATCTTGCCATATAGCAAAGTAAAAGAGCCCGGCAGATGCATCTGCCGGGCTCCCCTGAAATTATTTAACACTATTCTTAGAAAGACTCTCTACTTCGCAGCCGCGTACCTGCGCGCTACTTCGTCCCAGTTGACCAGGTTCCAGAAAGCTCCTACATAGTCCGGTCTGCGGTTCTGGTAGTGGAGATAGTAGGCATGTTCCCACACATCAAGGCCGAGTATAGGTGTCCCTTTACACTCAAGCGACTCCAGGTTCATGAGGGGGTTGTCTTGGTTGGGCGTCGAGCAGATCTGCAGTTCGCCTGAACCGGATACACACAACCATGCCCAGCCGGATCCGAAGCGGGAAGCAGCCGCCTTGCTGAATTCATCCTTGAATGCCTGGAATGAGCCGAAGCGATCGTTGATGGCCTTGCCCAGGTCGCCTCCCGGCTCTCCTCCACCCTTGGGAGAAAGTATGGTCCAGAACAAGTTGTGGTTGTAATAGCCCCCACCATTGTTGCGGACCGCCGCAGATGCACCGGCTACATTAGCCAGGATCTCTTCGATTGATTTACCGGCCAGGTCGGTGCCTTCGAGAGCAGCATTCAGGTTATTGGTATATGCCGCATGGTGTTTCGTGTGGTGGATCTCCATCGTCCTGGCGTCGAAATGCGGTTCCAGTGCATCATACGCATAAGGCAGATCAGGAAGTGTAAAAGCCATGGTGTTTACTTTTTGTGAATTAGATGATTGATTATTGCCGCCATCGCTGCAGGCTGTGAAACCAGCTGCTCCGAGAGCCATGCAACAGCAAATGAACAGATTCTTGAACATAGTCTGAGTGAGTTTGAGGGATTAATATAATCGCACAGATGACTAACAACTGCCCGTAGCCTTGGTTCAGCCTGCAGCCGGGTTTCTGCGGCTGTCCTGCATATCGGTCATTCTACCTGCTGGCGGGCTTCCGGGTCATGCAGATTGTGGCGGATCGCGTATATCACGATACCGACGGTATTACGGGCATTCATCTTCTCCTGTATCTTCTGGCGATACCCTTCCACCGTGCGTGCACTCAGGAAAAGCCTGTTACCGATCTCGCGGTTGGTCATGCCCAGGCAGATCATATCGATGATCTCACGCTCCCGGTCGCTGAATTCAGGCCGCTCTCTCCTGTGGTGCGGATTGAAGCGGCTCTGAGATATCAGCCGCGCCATCTTGAAGGATGTATGCTTGCAATAATAAGACTGCCCTTCATACACGCTGAGTATCGCATCGTATATTTCATGCTTGTCCGCATTCTTGAGCAGGTAACCTTTGGCGCCTGACTCCAGCATATCGATGATGGAATGCTCTTCGTCAAACATGGAAAAGGCAATAATCCCGGTATCCGGCTGCCTCCTGATGATCTGCCTGGTAGCTTCGATCCCGTCAAGGACCGGCATGCGGATATCCGTCATCACGATATCCGGCTTCAACTGGTTCACCAGGGCGACCAGTTCCCGGCCGTCAGCTGCTTCTCCCTCCAGTTTGATATGCTCACGTGCCTGCAGCACCATACGCAACCCGTCCCTGAAGATCTCGTGATCATCTGCGATCACGACCCGTATATCGGGTATGACTGGTTTTCTATGCATCATAAAAGATCGGTATCCGAATGAATATAGTTGTACCGGCGCCCGGTGAAGACTGGATCTGCAGGCTACCGCGCAGTATTTCCACGCGGCTGCTCATGTTACGCAACCCCAACCCCGAGCCCTTTCGGTAGGACTGCTGCCAGTCAAATCCTATTCCATCGTCCCTTGTCTGAAGATAGATGAACCGGCGATCGGCCTGAAGCAATATTGCTAGCTTTTCTGCACGGGCATGCTTGGCCGTATTGTGAATGATCTCCTGTATAAGTCTGTAAATATGGATTGCCTTATCCCTGGGGCAATGTATGTCTCCGCTGATCTCCAGCACTATCTCAAACGGCAGCAGTTCACTCTGCCCCTCTACATATCTGCGGATGGCTTCAGTCAATCCCCGGCGTTCGAGTACTCCCGGTTTCAGGTCATTGGAAATAGTACGCATACGATCGATCACGACATCGATATACTGCTGTGTACGCGTGATCAGGTCCTGGTTTTCAGCCCGGTCCGGGCTAAGCTGACCCATCATCAACTTGATACCGGACAGCATCGGTCCCATTTCATCGTGCAGGTCCGATGCAATGCGCCGGCGCTCATTTTCCAGTGTGCGGATCTCTGCCTCTATCTTTTCGCGCTGAAGGCGCAAATGACGTCGCTGGTGACGGATCAGTGAAAAAATAAAATACAACAACACCACTCCCAGGATAGAGGAAGCGATCAAAACCGCCTGATAGATCTTACTCTCATCGGTATCCATAAAGCGGCCAGGGCGTAGATCAGATTAACAAAAGCATTGATGTACATCATGATGTAGTAAGAGGCACTAAGAAAATCATTGCTCACTTCATCACTCAATAAAAATAATGCTTCCATCATGATTTTATAGGTAAAAAAGATCAAAACACCCGTACCAATAAGAAAACTTCCGGACCTCAGCGGATTTCTTGTTTCATGAACGATACAATAGTTCATGTGATTAACTGCCAGCAATACCAGCAAAAAAGAATAGGAAATCCGGTAGTAAAGACTCAGCCTGTCCAAAGACCCGAATACCAGTGTATCCAGCACCCATACGATCGCTATCAGCAGAGAAAGGACCAGGAAGCCGGGCAACCTGATCTTGAACGTACCCCAGGCTCTGAATTGCAGCATCAGCAACAGCGGCTCCAGCAGTACATATATATTGAGTATGGCGATATTCTGCCGGAAGCCGCCAAACTTCAAAGACAAAGCGCTGAAAGTTTCTGTCAGTGCAGCGACAATGATCAGCGCCGCAAACGGGTAATAGGCCTGATCCGGGGGGCGCATGTACAGGCGCCAGAGGATGACCGCAAACGGCACGTAAATGGTAGAAACCAGTAAGATATGTTGTGCTGACATTGGTAACTAAAGTATGAAGATATTCGATCATTGTGCTGCCTCACAGCACTTCAACCCACACTCCATACCAACCAGCACCCTGCGGGGCATTCTTATTCCCGCCGGAATTGCCCCTTTTTACTGTACCGACGGACAGTGCGGGGGACACCTGTACCCCTCTTCCAGCACAACGGCACGATTAATGGTTCCTGCTTTGTTGGGCATGAGTGCATATACGGCTGTGAATGTATGCTGGGCTATCCGCTGCGCTCCGTATACATGGATAACGACCGAGTCCTGGCCCTGTCTCTGGATGAGGCCGTTGCGGATCACGACATAATCCGCTCCCTGGCTGCTGAGACTGTCCAGGTACAACCTCATATCCGCCAGCTTGAAAATTTCAAATTTCGGATACCGTTGATTAATATTCCAGAATGTGTCAAACCTGTTGAAAGACGCAATCGCTACCGACGTATCAATAAACTCCGTATCGCCTCCATACGAAGCAGATAGCTCTTCGGCCGTGCCTGCCTTCTTCGTTTGCCGGCCGGAAGCCGGATCATCCGATTTGACAGACATGCCAAAGCCGGCTGCCACCAGCGCCACAACTGCTAAAATTATCAGATCTCTTATCATTTGGATTACTGTTTGATACCCTTGATACTCAGACCGAAAGGTATCCAGACCCACTAGCCCCGGAAACCGTAGTTCTACTCAATCCCCTACCGTATTGTTACGGACATTATACCGTAAAACCACGCTTGCCAAATAGCGCTTATTGACAGTATGAATAGCGCCTGCTCTCATTTGCGACAAGGATTTCCGGTCCCCATCCCTTACCTTTGCGGCAAAAATTACCGCGATGGCTTACCGAATAGAACACGATACGATGGGAGAAGTGCAGGTCCCCGAATCTGCCTACTGGGGCGCACAGACACAGCGATCCATACAGAACTTCACGATCGGCGGGCAGACAATGCCGCGCGAAGTGATCCACGCATTCGCCTATCTCAAAAAGGCCGCCGCGATGACCAACCAGGAAGCGGGCATCCTCTCTGCCGAAAAATGCGCGCTGATCGGCAAAGTCTGCGATGAGATCCTGTCCGGCTCCCTGGATGACCAGTTTCCGCTGGTCGTATGGCAGACCGGGTCCGGGACCCAGTCCAATATGAACGCCAACGAAGTGATCGCCAACCGCGCCCACGTGATCAATGGCGGTCTGCTTGCGGACGAGAAGAAAGCGATCCATCCCAACGACGACGTCAACAAGTCCCAGTCGTCCAACGATACTTTTCCCACCGCCATGCACATCGCTGCGTACAAGATCGTGGTGGAACATACCCTGCCGATGATCGCTAAGCTGAGGGATACACTGCACAGAGTGGCGCAGGAGAATATGTCTGTAGTCAAGATCGGCCGCACACACCTCATGGATGCGACTCCCCTTACGCTGGGGCAGGAGTTCTCGGGCTTCGTATCGCAACTGGATCACGGCATGAAGGCCATTCGCCATACACTCGACCACCTATCCGAGCTGGCGCTCGGAGGCACGGCAGTCGGCACCGGGCTCAATACACCCAAAGGATACGATATACGCGTAGCAGCCATCATCGCCGAACTGACGGGCCTGCCGTTCCGCACCGCCGACAATAAATTCGAAGCGCTGGCCAGCCACGACGCTATTGTAGAAGCCCACGGCGCGCTCAAGACCATCGCTGTCAGCCTCATGAAGATCGCCAACGATATACGCCTGCTGGCTTCAGGCCCCCGCTGCGGGATCGGCGAGATCCTGATCCCTGAGAATGAGCCGGGCTCCTCCATCATGCCGGGCAAGGTCAACCCCACGCAGGCCGAAGCCATGACGATGGTATGCGCCCAGGTCATGGGCAATGATGTCGCGATCAACGTGGGCGGCATGAACGGCCACTTCCAGCTCAACGTATTCAAGCCGGTCATGATCTTCAACTTCCTCATGTCCGCACGGCTCATCGGCGACGCCTGTGACTCGTTTGACAAGAACTGTGCCGCAGGGATCCAGCCCAATCTGCCGGCGATCCGCCAGAACCTGGAAAACTCGCTGATGCTCGTGACAGCGCTCAACCCGCATATCGGGTACGAGAATGCGGCACGCATCGCCAAGAAAGCGCATAAAGAGGGCTCCACACTGCGGGAAGCTGCCCTTGCACTCGGGCTGCTGACCAACGAACAGTTTGACCAATGGGTGCGCCCGGAAGAGATGGTGACCGGGCTCAAGGACTGAGTCCGCACAAAATATCGGGCACATACTTGTACGAAAAGGTATTTGCCTTATCTTTGCAGTCCTTTTGAAACGTTCATACCTGTGATGGATCCCCTGATTGAATTCAACCTACCGATCCATGGGCTCAAAAGTGGGCTGCACAGATTTGATTTTCAGATCGGCCAGAGTTTTTTTGACCGGTTTGAAAACAGCCTGGTACAGGAGGGACAGTTTTCCGTAGCCATCGATCTCGACAGGAGACCCGATATGCTGACCCTGCTCTTCCATGTAAAGGGGACCATGCACACAGCATGCGACCGTTGCCTGGAAATGATGGATCTGCCTGTCAGCGGAGCACATCAGCTCCTGGTCAAGTTCGGGGGAGACAGCCGGGAAGAAGATGAAATACTCTATCTCCCGGCCGGTACGCACGAGCTGAACATCGCACCGTATATCTACGAGGCGATCAGTTTGTCCCTGCCCCTGATCAAGGCGCATGGTACAGGCGATGCTCCGGGATCATGCGATCCGGATATGCTGCAGTATTTCGGCGACGAACCGGACGACGACAGCCCGGATACACCCAATCCACTATGGGACGCTTTGAAAGGACTGAAAGACAATTGATTGATATTGGTATAAAATATATACGTCATGCCAAATCCGAAGACCAGACACTCCAAGCAACGCAAAAGAAAGCGTCGTACGCACTATAAAGCAGTTGCACCCAATGTTTCTACCTGCCCCACTACTGGAGCGGCACACATGTTCCACCGCGCCTATTGGGTAGAGGGTGATATGTACTACAGGGGGCGCGTCGTGATCAAGGGCGAAAGTGCTGAGGAAAATTAAGCGCTGATCCTTTCATTGCGTTAAAATAAAGAGCTCCCATATCTGATATGCGGGGCTTTTTGTGTTTAACGGTCCTTCGATTTTATCATCACAGAAACCCTTCGGTATGAAATCGATCATCCGTACAGACAAAGCGCCGGCGCCGATCGGCCCCTACAATCAGGCCGTCGCCTCAGGAGACATGGTATTTGTCTCCGGGCAGATCGCGCTGGATCCCCAGACAGGAGAGCTGGTGCTGGACAGCATCGAGGATGAGACGCACCAGGTCCTCCGCAATCTCGGCGCTGTACTCGAGGCGGCAGGGCTCAGCTACGGGCATGTAGTCAAGGCATCCGTCTTCGTCAAGAACATGGAACAGTTTTCGCGCATCAATGCCGTATACGCCGAATACTTCAGCGAAGAGACGGCGCCTGCCCGCGAACTGGTCGAAGTGGCCAACCTGCCCCGCTATGTCAATGTAGAAATATCCGTCATCGCAGCCAGATAGAACAAACAGCTATGGATACAAACACCAAAAAACGAGTACTCTCGGCGATCCAGCCGACCGGAGATATGCATCTTGGCAACTATTTCGGTGCTGTCAGGAATTGGGTCGCCATCCAGGATAAGTACGCATGTACATACGGCGTGGTCAATTACCACTCCATGACCATGCCCTACAAACCCTCCCAGCTCAGTGAGAACAACTGGAAGATGGCCATGATGCTGATTGCCTGCGGCGTACGCCCGGAATACATCTTCATCCAGTCGATGGTCCCCGAGCATGCCGAGCTTGCCTGGATACTGGGGTGCAACTGTTCTTTTGGTGAACTGACCCGTATGACCCAGTTCAAAGACAAGAGCGATCAGCTCAAAGAGCACGAAAAAGAGTCGGCCTTCGTATCTGCCGGGTTGTTCTATTACCCCGTACTGCAGGCAGCGGATATCCTGATCTACCATGCTGACTTCGTCCCCGTAGGCAAGGACCAGGAGCAGCACCTCGAACTCTCGCGCAATATCGCCGGCCGCTTCAACCGCCAGTTTGGCAAGGAGTACTTTGTACACCCTGAGCCACTCTATACCGAGATCCCCAAACTGCTCTCGCTCGCAGATCCTACCAGGAAGATGAGCAAAAGCCACGGCGAAAAACACTACGTCAACCTGTTTGGAGACCCGGACCGTATCCGCAAGCAGGTCCGATCAGCTGTGACGGATACCGGCGAAGCTGCCAGCGACGAAATGAGCCCCGGTGTAGCCAACCTGTTCGAGCTGCTCAAAGCCTGCGACAAACACGAAACCAGGTCATCCCTGCTGGCCGACCATGCCGCCGGCGCGCTCAAGTATGTAGACCTTAAGGAAGCAGTAGCCGATGCACTCGTTGAGCTGACCACCCCGCTGCGCGAAAGACTCCAGGAGATACTCGCAGACAAGAAACGGTACAGGGGAATGCTGCAGGACTCGTCTGCCCATATCCGCCTGCGGGCGCAGCAGACCCTGCGTGATGTAAAAGAGCTCTGCGGCCTTGCCAACGTAAAAAACTGATCAAGCACCGCACGCTATGAAGATATTCTGTATCGGGCGCAACTACGCCGATCATGCCCGGGAACTCAACAACCCGGTTCCGGCTGAGCCTGTGATTTTCATGAAGCCGCCGACGGCGCTGCTGCAAGGCGACAAGCCTTTTTACTACCCTTCTTTCACCCGCGATCTCCACTATGAGGTGGAGGTCGTGCTGCGTATCTGCAAAAACGGCCGCTCCGTGGAGCTCCCGTTTGCCAGCCGTTATTACGACAAGATCGCGCTGGGGATCGACTTCACCGCGCGCGACCTTCAGGAGCAGTGCAAGGCCAAAGGGCTTCCCTGGGAGAAAGCCAAAGCATTCGATCAGTCTGCCGTACTCGGCGCCTTCCTCCCGGTTACAGCTGCCGGACTGGCTGATCTGCATTTCAGTCTCCGCAAAAACGATATCCCGGTCCAGCATGGCAACACGGCGGATATGCTCTTCAGCCCGGATCAGATCATCGTGCATCTATCCAGGTATTTTACCCTCCAGCAGGGAGACCTCATCTATACAGGCACACCCGCCGGTGTAGGGCCGGTGGCTATCGGGGATGTGCTGGAAGGCTATATCGGAGAAGACAAGCAGTTTACCTGTGCAGTCAAATGAAACCGACACAGCCATAAAATGGCAACTGGTATTTCCTCCAAATAATCCTATTTTTGCGCCCGGATCATGCGACAGCGATTGCCGGATCCGCTGAATACCATATCAATACCGATACAGACATGCCTTACTTCTTCACATCCGAATCCGTATCCGAGGGACACCCGGACAAGATAGCCGACCAGATCTCCGATGCACTCGTTGACAACTTCATCGCGTGGGATCCCGATTCCAAAGTAGCCTGTGAGACACTGGTCACTACCGGGCAGGTGGTACTGGCCGGCGAGGTCAAGACCAAGGTCTACCTGGACGTGCAGGATATCGCCCGCCAGGTGATCCGCGACATCGGTTATACGCGGTCGGAATATATGTTCGAGGCCAACTCCTGCGGTATCCTCAGCGCGATCCACGAACAATCGCCGGATATCAATCGCGGAGTAGACCGGAAGAAAAAGGAAGAGCAGGGCGCCGGTGACCAGGGTATGATGTTTGGCTATGCAACCAACGAGACCGACAACTATATGCCGCTCGCCCTGGAGCTGTCCCATCTCCTGCTCCGCGAACTGGCCAAGGTCCGCAAGACCACCAAACTGATGCCTTACCTGCGGCCGGACTCCAAGTCCCAGGTAACGATCGAATACGACGACAACCACAGGCCACTCCGTATCGATACCATCGTGATATCCACGCAGCACGACGACTTCGACGGCGAAAAAAAGATGCTTAAAAAGATCGCTGACGACGTGCGCGAGATACTGATCCCCCGCGTCAAGGCGCAGCTCCCCGATCATATCCAGCAGCTTTTCAGCGGCAAGATCACTTACCACGTCAACCCCACAGGCAATTTCGTGATCGGCGGTCCGCACGGCGACACAGGCCTCACCGGGAGAAAGATCATCGTAGACACCTACGGCGGCAAGGGCGCACACGGAGGAGGTGCATTCTCCGGCAAAGACCCTTCCAAGGTGGACCGCTCGGCAGCATACGCCATGCGCTATGTAGCCAAAAACCTGGTAGCAGCCGGTGTATGTGACCAGGTACTCGTACAGGTAGCCTATGCGATCGGCGTAGCCAAACCGGTCGGGCTCTTCATAGACACTTACGGCACGGCAAAAGTGACCGACAAAAAAGGCCAGGTACTCCCTGACGGAGCCATTGCGCGCAAAGTGACGGAACTCTTCGACCTGCGCCCGTATGCCATCGAGAGCATGCTTCAGCTGCGCAATCCCATCTATTCCGAGACAGCGGCCTACGGACACATGGGCCGCCAGCCCCGAAAGATCGAAAAAGAGTTTGTCCGCAACGACAACGGCAACAAAGAGAAGAAAAAGATCAAAGTGGAGCTCTTTACCTGGGAAAAGCTGGATCGCGTAGCAGACGTCAAAAAGGCTTTCGGCCTGAAGTAGCTGCTGCTTTCTTCCTGGCGCCACATATCTTCGCTGCGCGGGAAAGGTGATTTCTACAGGCTTTTGCACCACTGTTAAACCAGGCTGCAAATCTGTCGTCCAAACAGGTGACAGGATGAAGTATCATCCTGTCCGCAACACCTTTTTCGTCTCACAGCAAAACTCCCTGCGATGACCACTGCCGGTACATTTCCTTTTCCTGCCTCCCTGCGCTGGACACTGACACTATTGCTATTCGCCCCGCTCATCTGTCTCAACGCTCAGCGGTTGCCCCTGGAAATGAGGCTTTCGGAAGACGGACGCAGGTTGATCACCGGAGACCAGCCCGGCACAGGACTGTACGACGAGCAGATCATCCGCCGCGTCGACCTGGTGTTTGACCAGCCGAACTTCTGGCAGCAACTGCTCAACAACTACGCAGACAAGATCGACCTGCCTGCCACCCTGATCATGGACGGCGTCTCCTATGAACAGGTAGGCGTGCGATTTAAAGGGCAGACTTCCTACACACAGATCATCAACCGCGACAAGAAGTCTTTCAACATCACGATGGACTACGCAGATGAGAACCAGGACCTGATGGGCTATGAGACCATGAACTTCAATAATGCCTACGAAGACCCTTCGTTCATCCGTGAAATGCTTTACCTGCATTTCAGTCGCAGGCATACTCCTGCCGCCAAAGCCGCTTATGTCCACCTGTATATCAACGGTGAAGACTGGGGCATCTATCCGCATATCCAGCAGCTCAACGGGGACTTTTTCAAGGAGTGGTTCCTGAGCAATGACGGGACCCGGTGGCGCGCAGAGAGAGTAGGTGGATTCGGTGGTCCGGGCGGAGGCGGTTTCGGAGCCGGTACTTCCTCGCTCAACTACCTGGGTGCAGACACATCGCTCTACACGCCGCACTACACACTCAAGAAAGCCAAAAAGGACAACCCCTGGGATGACCTCGTCCTGGCCTGCGACGTGCTCAACAACGTACCGCTCGCCGAACTCACCGATACCCTGAAAAAAGTCCTGGATATCGACCGCGCCCTGTGGTTCATGGCGCACGAGATCATATTCGGGGACGACGACGGCTATATCAACAAAGGCGGCATGGACTATTACGTCTACTGGGACGTCGACACGCGCCGCCTCGTACCCATCGAGTACGACGGCAACAGCACTATGAAAAGTATGACGGCGTCCTGGAGCCCGTTCTACCGTGAAAACGATAACCGCTTTCCGCTGATGAACCGGCTCTCCAAAGTCCCTGAGCTGCGCCAGCGCTACCTCGCACATATCCGCACCATCATCGAAGAAGACCTCGATCCTGCCGTCTACGGAGAGAAGATCGACTATTATTACGAGCTGATCGACGCAGAAGTCAGCAGCGATCCGCGCAAGCTCTATACCTACCAGCAGTTCACCAACGAGCGGCAGGTATTGAAAAACTTCCTGCAGAACCGCCGCAATTACCTGCTCGGCAATACCGAGATCAACAGGCCTTACCTGTCCATCTCGGACGTCGTTTTTTCGGCCGGAGAGGAAGCGTTCGTTTCGCCCCGGGCAGAGCAACCCGTGACCGTAACAGCGAGATTGAGCGGAACACCCGCTACTGAAGCCGTATACCTGTACTATGCAACCGGGCTGGATGGATATTTCGAAAAACAGCCTATGTACGACGACGGGCAACATGGCGACGGAGAAGCAGGCGACGGCATATTCGGAGGTACGATCCCCGGTTTCGCTGCAGGCGCTTATGTACGCTTCTACCTGGGGGCGATCGCAGACGACGGCTTCGGCACAGCCAGCTACATGCCCCGCGGGGCAGAGCATGACGTCTATTTCTACCAGGTGCTGGCTCAACCCGCCGGCTCAGGCGTCGTAGTCAATGAACTCATGGCTTCCAATACTTCCACAGTCGCAGACCAGGATGGCGACTACGACGACTGGATCGAGCTGTACAACAACGGTCCGGAGGATGCGGACCTGGGCGGGTGGTTCCTGTCCGACAACCCGGCCTCTCCCCGGAAATGGACCTTCCCCGAAGGGACAATATTGCCGGCGGGGGCCTACCTCATCGTATGGGCCGACGAGGACGATGACCAGGCGGGATTGCATGCAGATTTCAAGCTCTCCAAATCGGGCGAGTCAGTGATATTGTCCGACCCGGACGGCATCGTTATAGACCAGGTGGACTTCGGCGCTCAGCAAGACGATATGGGCTATGCCCGCGTGCCCAACGGCACAGGCAGCTTTGTCATCCAGGCCCCCACGTTCGGTATATCCAATGACCAGGCGACGGCCGTGACCGACCGCACCGGAGCCGGGTCTACGCTGCTGATCTATCCCAACCCTGCCAGTGGGCAGGTCTTTATAGAACCCGCTATATCCGGCGGCCGCACTATGCAGGTACGCATCAGTTCGATACTGGGCCATGTCGTGAAAGATATGACGCTCGACAGCCGACAGGCCATCGATACGACGGGCTGGCAGCCGGGTCTTTACCTGGTGATAGCGGACGGCGTAGCACACAAGCTGCTTATCCACTGATACGGCATCAGGCCAGGCAGCGATCAATATAAATCAGCAGGGCAGCACGTGATTGGTATCATGGCATGTATATAGTCGACACCTCTTTGATGGCCGTGGCTTCCCGGGGCCACCGTTGCAACCTGTTATCCATGTTACAGTTCTTTTTGAACTCATAGCCCGGATCATGGCGGCTTCTTTCCCATCCGGGGCGAAAACTCACTCTCGATTCACCTGGCCGACGAGCCTGAAAACGTACATCTATGAACACAAGACTGCTGATTATCCTGCTATTGTCCGTATCGAACCTGCTGTCTGCACAAAAAGCTGACGTCGAATTCCTGCCCAACCTGCCTTACGACAAATACACACTCCCAACGGGGCAGGATACACTGACATATTACCTCTCGGTGACCTCGTCGAAGGAAAAGCTACCCCTCGTGGTCTATATACAGGGATCCGGCTACAATTCACTGTTCGCCAGGAAACAGGACGGGCAGATCGTTACAACATCAGGACATCTAAGCTGGTACATCGCGGCCCAGGAACGCTACAGGTTGCTTATCGTCGAGAAACCGGGTGTGAAATACCTCCAGTCCGGCGAATCGGCATCTTTTGATGAACGGTTCTCACTCCAGAGCTGGAGCCATGCGATCGTCACGGCCATAGATCATGCCCTTCGACACGAAGATATCCTGGCAGGCCAGGTACTGGTCGCCGGGCATTCTGAAGGCGGCGTAGTCGCGTCAAGAGTAGCCAGTCTGCTCGACGGACGCGCATCTCATGTAGCCGTACTGGCCGGCGAAGGCCCCTCGCAACTGTACAGCCTGTACAAACTGGCAGAAGACGGAACCTTCTTCAATACCCCGGAGCACAATATGCCCACGGCCGCGCAGCGCATACAATACCTGGAAAACAAATGGCAGGACATCCTCAAAGATCCGGGGAGTACGCGCAAAAAATTCTGGGGATTCACTTACCTGAGATGGTCCAGTATGCTGACCACCTCCGTGATCGACGAACTGGCGGCATACAAGGGCAAGATCCTGCTCGTGCAGGGCACGGCGGACAAAAGCGTACACCCGGAGGCGGCGATTGTCTCGTACACCTCCCTCTTGTCCAAGGGGAGAGACGTACAGCTGGAGTTGTTTGAAGGCGCCGATCATTCTTTCAACATAGCGGACAACCCACAGGCAGACGGGTGGAAGCTCGCTATCCAAGCTGTGACTGACTGGTTTCTGAGTACCCGTCATTAAGACCTCGCACTATACTATACGCTACCCAACCCGTCCAGTACATGCCTGTACTGCCTTCCTACCGGTATTTCCTTTTTCCCGATCAGGACAGACACCGCCGTATATGCATCCATCTGCCGGACATTGACCAGGAACGACTTGTGCACACGCAATATTCCATAGGGCTCCAGCAGGCGCTCGAGGTCGGTCATGCTCATTCGGGTCAGCAGGTTTTTGTCCCTCGTGTGGATATGAACGTAATCTTTGACCCCTTCGGCCCACAATATATCCCCCGCCATCACACGTACCATAGCCCGGTTCACATTGAAGAAGAGCGCCTGTGGCAGGTTTGTACCGGTCCTCGGCATTGAGTCCCCTTTCCTGAGTTTTTCCGCCGCCTGTACAAACCTGGAGAACTCAATGGGTTTCAGGAGATAATCGACCACGTGGTATTCGTAGCTTTCAAGGGCAAACTCGTGGTGGGCAGTCGTAACGATTACCTGCAGATCGTGGTCCGATATTTTCAGAAATTCAAAGCCCTTCAACCGGGGCATGTTCAGATCAAGAAAGACAACATCCGCGCTGTTTTCCTCCAGCCAGGACATCGCCTTCAGCGGGTTCGGGAACTCCGCTACCAGTTCCAGGTAAGGGACAGCCGCTATATAGTCCCTGAGTATGGTCGCCGCCAGGGGCTCGTCCTCCAGGATGATGCAGTTCAGCACATTCATGTCTCTTCCAGGTATAGGGTGAGCCGGGCCGCAAATTCATGTCCCTCTGTCCAGGTATCAAAGGTATGTTGGTTTTCATACCGGAGTTCCAGCTGCCTGGCCAGGTTACGCAACCCTATACCGTTCCCGTCAGGATTATTCTCAGCCGTCGAGCGGTTGCGTACGACAAAAGTAAACAGGCCGTCCTCCTGCAGGTCTGCCGTGATCCTGATATGCCGTATATCCCGATCGTCAGCCGCTGCCCACTTAAACGCATTTTCGACCAGTGGCAGCAGCAACCCCGGAGCTATAGTATGTCCCGAAGTGATCTCGTGGAGATGCTCCTCAAGTTCCAGGCCTGCACCAAAACGCAGCCTCTGCAGCTCAAGATATTGCCTGATGACCTCTATATCGGCGGAAAGAGGAACCCGGTCCGAAGAGCCCTGGTACAGCAGGTAACGCAGGACGGCCGAGAGTTTCAGCAGGGCCGGTCCGGCCGCATCCTGTTTTTGCCGTACCATACCGTATATGCCATTGATCGTATTGAACAGGAAGTGCGGGTTGGCCTGCGACCGGAGAAACTGCATCTCGAGATCGAGTTTTTCGTGGCTGATCTGCAGGGCACGCCGCTCAGAGCGTAGATGTTCGTCGTAGATCCAGATCGCGCCGAAAAGCAGCATAGGCACGATGATCTCCGCCAGGTTGGACAGCATCCGGTTGAGCTGCAGAAATTCTCCCCAGCCCAATGACTGCTCCAGTATATACGGATAGATCAGGAGGTGAATGGCCAGTCTGTACAGGACGATACCGGCCAGCACACCCAGTGCAAGCCTCATCACCACCAACCACCACGATGGGCGCCTGTATACGATCCTGCTGATCACGGGAGGCACCCCGATGTAGACAGCAGCCAGCTTGGCAGGCAGCAACATGAGTACCAGCAGCAGTGTCCACCCCGCTGCTGCGGGGATACCGCCGGTCTTGCCTACCGAAAGTAAGACCGGTAGATGCAGTATCCAGAGATATCCCTCATAGATAAGCCAAAGTACCATATTGCGCCTGAAAGCTGATCTCATAAGCAAGTCCTCCCGGTGTTACAAACCTACTGCAAAAATCGGGCCCCGGACAGGTCTGAGTACCTTCTGCAGGAGCTGGCTCTTAATCAGTTACACTGAAATGTCGGCTTTCCGTAGCTCCGCACCCCTGCAATGACAGAACGTACAGCCCGGGAGACAATCTCCAGGCCCCCAGATCCAGGGAAAATACACCGTCGGTGACCTCCGCAGCCTGCAGGTATCTGCGTCCGGCCATGCGCCCCATCGTATCGTAAACGACGCATGTCAGCTGGTCGCAACCGGCCTGGTATCCGCTGATTGTGATCACCTGCCGGGCTGGATTGGGCATGACCTGCCAGGACACCTGTCCGGCGGCCGGTCCGGTCACGGAAGAGCTGCCGGGCTCAGTGATCACCAGGAAACTGTCCACCTGCACCTGTACAAGGACCTGTACGGCGCCTCCGGGCCACTCGATGACGACCGAGTCGGCGAGCAGCGCATCCCCCAGCCCGAAGTGAACGGTCAGGCTGTTCTGGCTGCAGTACCCGGTCTGTGCGCTGACCTCACGCATCTGCCAGCGCGGCTCTCCCGCAATAGTGGCTTTCATGCGTACCGTAGCTCCGATGGCATCGCGGTTGGACCCGGTACCGATAAGCTTCAGCTTGAGGTAGTGATTGTCATTGCCCAGGTTTTCCCAGACGATATTATCCGGGAACGGCGACTGGCTGGTATTCCGGCAGGTAGCTATGACAAGGTCCGGGAACCCGTTGCCGGTCAGATCACCCCAGGCCACTCCGTACGAGCAGGGTGTACTGAGATCGGGAATACTGACCGTGTCCCGCGTGAAGCCGCCCTCTCCGTCATTGAGGTACAAAAAGTTGACGATCGCCCCGGAACAGAATCCATTGGTCACGACCAGGTCGATATCCCCGTCATTGTCGTAGTCGGCAAAGGCGGAGGAATAGGAACAGCCTCCATCCGTATCCCAGGGACCGGGCAGCGTACTGAAAGTACCGTCCCCGTTGTTGAGGAACATCTGGTTGGGCTGTTGCTGGAAGTAACCGGCATTGGCTATGAACAGATCCTGGAATCCGTCATTGTTGACATCCGCCCAGCTCTGGCTCATACTGCTGTAGGAGGAAGTAAGCAGATCGCCCGCCGAGAGTATGCGCGTAAAGGTCCCATCCCGGTTGTTGCGATAGAGTACATTGGGCTGGTTGTTCTCGTTGCAGACAAACAGGTCTGCAAACCGGTCGTTGTCATAGTCGATCCAGTGCGCGCTGCGCGAGTTGTGCTGGTCTGCTACTGACGCGCCCGTCATCACTCTTTCCAGGACGCCGTCGTTGTTGTGGTACAGGATATTGTTGTTCTGAGAGGGATTATTCCCGCTGTTGCTGACATACAGATCCAGCCACCCATCCTTGTCATAATCTCCCCATACGGCGGACTCGGAGTAGGAAGAACCGAACAGCGCCGGTGTGAAGCTAGTTTCATGCTGTGTGATCAGCACATTGGGGTGACCGTACCAGGTGGCGACGAAAATATCGCTGTACCCGTCGTTGTTATAGTCGGCGACGGTAGCTCCTACGGAAGAATACGACACACCGGACAGGCCGGCCGGGTGAAAAGGGACCAGTTCGAAGAAGTCTTCATTGAGATAGATGAGATCTGGCGCACCGCCGGATGGCCCGTTAGAGATATACAGGTCGTCTGCCGCGTCATTGTTGAGATCTGTGATATTGACACTTCTGCTGTCCGACGGTGTATTTACAACCGGCCCGGTCAGCAGCCGTTCAAAAGTCGATTGAGCCGGCAGGAGGTGGATCGAAACGACCAGGAAAAGAATGGCTTGCAGTGTTCTCATGGCAAAAGATTGATCTGGTGAACATTTATATCCAGGTCCCCCGGAGAGTACCTGTTTCACAGCAAATCAAGCCCGGAAAAGAACAACCTGGAGCAAAATGAGACGAACGGCCCTTTGCTGCACAGCAACGACACATTTCTGTGCAGACAGGGAAATGCGGTATATAGTCCCGACCTGGCTTGCCTGCAGATCGCGACCGGCACAGCACGGGCGCCGTAGAAAACCCTCAGAAGGGTCAGCTACTATGCTTTCCCCAAGGCCTGGGATCATTCAACCGTGTCAGTCGCAAGCAGGCACTTAACAGATATCGGTTTCAGCAATTACCTTCCTGTGATTCTTTCCCCAATAGACCATCAATTCCATGATGGGGAATAGTGTTTTACTATAATCCGTCAGCGTATACACTACCAACACAGGCGTCTCATCGTAGACTTTTCGCATGATCAGCTTGTTCTGCTCCAGCAGCTTCAGTTCAGACGACAATACCCTGTTCGTAATGGCGGGGACACTGCGCTGTATTTCCCTGAATCGGGTACTGCCTTTCTTTATAGCCATCAAAATGGGGAGTTTCCATTTACCATTGATCACGTACAACGTGTCCTGCAAGTAATCAATGATCTCAGTGTCCGACATTTTTTCCTTTCTCATAGGTTCATTTATATACCAGGTATCCTATTTAACACTGGTAACAAATATATACCACAATGGCCATAGTTTTGCCGTAGGTATAAATCATCCAAACATGAATAATATTGATTATCGCAGGCTGGGAACTACAGGAATTGATGTGACCGCCATGGGAACAGGCACGCAGGCCTGGGGGAAAGAGAGTTTTGGCTACGGGTCGGCATATACTGAAGAAGATGTATTTGCCGCATTCAAAGCGAGCCTGGACGCCGGGGTGAATTTCTTTGATACTTCTGACAGCTATGCGAAAGGGGCATCGGAAAAACTGCTGGGAAAATTCATGCGACAAGATGGGCGGCCGGTAGTGATTGCTTCCAAGTTTACAAAAACCAAGTGGTACGATCCGGGCAACTACAGATCAGCCAAAGATATGCTGCCCGCGATAGACAGAAGCCTTGAAAATCTCGGTCTTGACACCCTGGATCTTTACCAGTTGCACTATCCTGAACCCCGGGACAAAATAAACGACTACCTGGATGCGCTTGCCGAAACCGTCAGGAGCGGGAAGGCAAAAGCGATCGGTGTATGCAATTTCAGCGCCGAACGCCTTCGGTACGCCTGTACATATCTGGACAAGCAGGGTATTCCGATCGCTTCCAACCAGGTCGGGTACAACCTGCTCTTCCGCCATCCCGAGACCAACGGGTTATTGGACACTTGCGATGAGCTGAATGTAACGCCTATTGCCATTCTTCCACTGGCAGAAGGTATTTTGACAGGCAAGTACAGGATTGGTGGCCCGGATTATCCCAAAAGTGTAAAATCCATCATGAAGGTTATGCAAATGGATATTTTTGGCACAGGACATGCATCATTCTGGTTAAAAAGCCTGTTCAAAAAACCGTACGAGCTTCAAAGGGAAAAGCTGGAACCGCTTTTTGCGCTCATGGAAGATATTGCTGCTTCCCACCAGGCGACCATAGTCCAGGTAGCCTTGAACTGGCTGCTGAACAGCCACCGGAACCTAGTCTATATACCGGGGGCCAAAAACCTGAAACAGGCAAGCGACAATCTTTCCTCCCTGAACTGGAAAATGACCCCTGAAGAGTTCCGGCGGATCAGCAAGCTCGAAAGAGCGCTTTGGCAGGCATACCAATAGCTTGATACCTGAGCTGCAAGCCTTCCCGGAGCTCCCGGCAAACCGGTCAGCGGACTTGGATAGCGATCAGGTGCTCAGTAAACCGAAATGGAGAATGGGTAGAATGCAAGCCCAGGAGGCAGTATCTCTTCTCATCGGCGCAGGACTCCCGGCAGATCCGATCGCCTGATCTGGCAGAGGTTATCACTTTCCTTTGGAGATGACAGGATACACCGCGATCTTACAAATCTTAAGAAGTGTTAAAGTTGACGCGGTTACTTGCTTTCTTCTGTAAGAAGAATGAGATTTACCCCGGTCACGGCATAGTAGCTATTACACTTCTTCTGATCGCTCCTGAAGAGTTGCCTGGCAAGATACATCCGGATTCCCTACTGACGTAACAAAGTACAAATCGGCCTATCCTGTGCAATGCCCTTTGCTGCCGGATCAGTCGTTCATTTGTGCATTCTGAAAAACAAGGGCCTTTCAGTCATTTTCGGCTTTACAAGCCACTTGAAAGCCCTATTACCTTATCGCGTAAAAGCCAATTATTCATTCCAGCTATGAACCTGTTAAAGATAACCGCACTCTGCCTTTCATGTTGCTGCTCCTTGATCTCAACCGCGCAGGTGCTTACCACCCCTCCTGCCGGAGGCAGTGTACGTGCTTCCGTGAGTGAGCAGATAGGGCTTACGGACGTTACGATTACCTACAGCCGTCCCGGCGTGAAAGGCCGGGACGGAAAAATCTGGGGCCAGCTTGTGCCTGAAGGAATGGGAAAGGATGGCCGTCCGTGGCGAGCCGGGGCGAATGAAAACACCACTATAGCGTTTTCGACGGAGGTACAGATAGAAGGGCAAGCCGTGCCTGCAGGCAAATACGGTTTTTTCATCGACTACGGCACAGAAGAATGCACCATCATTCTCTCATCCAATAACAGCAGTTGGGGCAGTGCTTTCTATGACAGCAGCGAGGACGTTGCACGGATAAAGGTAAAGCCTGTAAAAAGTGACCGGTATACTGAGCGGTTGGTTTATGAGTTTACGGCGCAGCAGGACAGTAGCGCGACGGTGGTGCTGAGCTGGGAAAGATTGAGTATTCCCTTCAGTATAAGCGTGGACCTGCAAAAAAGCCAGCTGCTGTCTTTTGAGCAAGAGCTGAGAACGGTAAAGGGATACGACCCGCAGGCGATGGCGCAGGTGGCCGAATACCTGCTGGAACATACTATCCGGCTAGACAGGGCACTGGGTCTTATCAACTCAGCTATCACCCGGCTCCCGTCCTTCCGATCTTACATTCTCAAAGCGGAGATACTGGAAAAGATGGGTACCCTCGATGAATCCCGGCAGGCGCTGAAGCAGGCTGTGTATTACGGCAATGTTCACCAGGTATATTATTACGGTATGGGGCAGTTGAGAAAACAGTATAACGAAAGGGCCTTGTACCTCCTGCAAGAGAATCACTCAAAAAACCCGGATATTTACCTCGCAAAGCTTGGGTTGATAAAGGCATACCTCGCTGTCGGCGACAGGAAGAATGCAGCCAGGATCGCCGATAGCACACTGAAATCTGCCAGCCAGGAACAGCGCGAAGAAATCAGGAAGCTGCTCGCCGAAGAACAGCACTGACCTTCCTGGGAGCCGATGGCTGCCGGGTGAAGCGGTGGGTGTTACAAGAACACCGCTCAGATCACCCCCTCACTGCCCCGGAGGGGCAAAAACAACCGCCGCGTGAAACTCGAAGCGGAAATAAGGATAAAACGTATCATCCTGCACACATTTCATAGGCTCCAGGCGGCGGTAGCTCTTCACATTGGCGTAGGCTACCTCCTGCCAGTTGTCGCAGAGGCCGGAAGGTGAAAACAGGAAAAAGGTCTGGCTGTTGCCGAGTTGCCTGACCATCCCGTAGACATAGTCGACTGGGTCCATCGGCATATTGGCGATGCTTTCGATGAGGTTCTTGGACATAGTATATGGCTTGTGATGATTTACCAGGAAACCCGGCTGCCGGGATTGACGGAGATCTGCTCCTCGGCCACCTGTACGCCGCCGAAATAGTATTTCCGCAGTATCGGGCCGCCGGCCGGTGTGACATAGCGGAGAGAGTCAAATGCCTGACCCGCTATGGAAAGCAACACCTCCGCCGGCTCGAAACGCCAGACCGCCCGGAACTTCATATCCTCCGACTCGAAGATGCGGATACCGCTGTCCGATATCGCATTCCACGCCTCACTGACGGCATCAGAACTGAAAAATGTACCATCACCGCCGGACATATTGGGTTCGCGCCGGTCAGCCATCTGTACCGGGTACTCAGCCGACAGGAAGGCCAGGCTCCCGTCCGCCCTGCGCTCCAGGTATATATTGGCAAAGTCAAACCGGTAGGGGTCCTTGACGGACGCCAGGCTCGACTGCAGCAACAGGATCGAGTATGTCTTGTCGCCGAGCGTCCTGTGGTACATGCTGTACAGCCCTACACGCACGCCCTTGCCCGTATCTTTGGCGATATCTATTTTGTCCCGTTTCTTCTTGCTGTAGTAAAACCTGTACGGGTCGATGAAGTAGAGATATATACTGTCTACCTTCTGCAGGTTCCTGCGGTCCTCGTTCATCTCCGTCGTGTACACCTGGAGGTTTTCGCGGGCGAACACCGTATCGTAGCGGTACACGTCGAGCCGGTAATACCCGGAGTCCGCGGTCAACATACATGGCCGTGTATAGTTTTTCTCAACCCGGTCGTAGTAGTCACGGGGAAACGCAGGAAAAGAAGTCCTGCAGGCGCTGTATGCGATCAGCGCCACACCCAGCAGCAGCCAGCCGGTTCTTTTATCGGTCCGTATCATAGCTCAGCGAATCATAGGTAAATAACCAAAAGTGACCATGTGCTCAGGCCTTGCGTACGTGAGGTGCCTCGGGTAGCCGAGCGTCCTGTGGATGAAATCCTGTATATCCATATTGGAACGGCCCAGCAGGCTGTAGCCCAGCGAGTACTGCCGCCAGTTGGCCTTGAAAGTGATCAGCGAATTGTTGTACAGCAGGTTGTAGAAGCTCACGTCGTCCGCATTGGGGATCAGCAGGATATTCGCCAGCCGGTAGCCGTCCTGCACGTCATGCGTGAAGCGGTCGAAATTGTATTCCAGCGAGAATTCGTTGGCAGCCGCACCGGGATTCGAGGGGTTGTAGAGATGCAGCCGGATATGCCCGCCGCCAGTCCAGTAACGGTCATAGTCGTCGCCCACCAGGCCGCCCATTGTACCATCGTTGTAAAAGCCCAGGGATACCCACGGCGTATTCACGCCTGCAAAGCCAATCTGCTGGTTGCGGTGACCGGAGTTGAACAGGAAGTTGGTACCATAGGACAGCGTATAGTGTGTATAGGCGTGATTGGAATAAGCCGTCATCTGGTTGAAATGCTTGATCGGGAACAGGTAGCGATGCGCCCCGTCGAGAAGCGGGCCAAACTCCAGGTTGCCGATGACCGACTGGACCAGGTCCACCTCCAGCCGCCGCCTGCGCTCCGTATACTCGCCGTCCCCTGCCGGGCGCCGGTAAGAGTCCAGGATATTGGTCCCCAGTCCCTTGCCGTACACATTGACGGCCGACTGCAGCAGCAGCGCCACTGGCACATTCTTCCTGCGCAGCGCCGTACCGACACTCAGCCCCAGTGTGAGGTGGTTGCCCTCCCTGCCACTCAGGTGTACCATAGCCCTGAGCGATACCTGGAAGTCGGACGACATACGCTGCTCCTGGGCAGGCAGGGCCCTCGGACTGGCAAGGCTCAGCAAGAGCATCGCAACTGCACATCCCAGGCCAGGCAAAAAAGAGATACGGTCCATAGTCAATCGTTGGCGTATATATGGTGCAGGGACACCATGATCGGCCATCGGGCCGGATCGATCGAACCCTTGCAAACTCCTCAAAAATAACCAGTTAGCACGCCTGTTCCTAGCGTATAATTACGCATTCTGTTGCGTATTTATACCCGATTTCACGGGAGGCGCCCCCGTAGACATCCGTGCGGGGCTGTACGCCACGGCTGTCTGCCTGTCTGAAAACTTTTTGTTACACCTAAAGGCATCAAATCGGCACAAAAATATATCTTTAGGATATAATAATGAGCAAAAGGGCATATTTTGCAGCCAGATCGGGCTATCCTATCGGCAGATCGTGCCCGGGGCGCCCGGTACCGGAACGCATAGACACAAGGAAACAAAGGACAAACCGAGGTTTTTACAAGTGTATAACAAGATGACAGACTGAGATATCAGTAATCATCAACAGTTGAATATTTTATAATATTTATTTTCAAATCACCATATTTACATTCTACCCCAAAGCATAACACTATGAGAACAGGCAAAAAAAGCAGGCAAAAGCCGCGCCTATGGTATATGCTCATGCATCCCCGGTCCGCCGCCATCCATCTGCTGACCGGCCTGCTCCTGGTCTGCGGCGGCAGTCTGTATGGTCAGAAAGACTACAACCTCAGCTCGCTGATCTATGATGCCGGCAAAGGGTACAGCGACCTGCTCTACTCCGAGCAGGTGCGGTACAACCTGTTGACGGATACCACCTATGCCGCCGCAGCCTATATCGTCAGGATGCGCGACCCGGAGACCGTGCAGGACTACGGAGCGATGGTCGTCGACCTGCCCTGGGACAGCCGGGCGGCATTCCTCATCGCCCGGGAAGTGGAGCCGCTGGACAATGGCTATAGCTGGTACGGGCAGGTATGGTTTGACTCACTGGGTATGGACACACTCGATCATCATGTGATCGGTTACCTGTACCTGGTGAAGACAGATACCTTCTATACGGCTACGCTCAACCTCGACGACAAGACCTACAGCCTGCGGCACCTGGGCAGGGATCTCTATATCGTGACGGAATTCAATGAAGCCGCCGACAAGGGCTGTGTCACGATCGACTCGCTGGCAGGCGATGTATCCATATACTACGAAGAGGAGCAGGACACCGTCGTATCCCGAAATACCCGGAGCTGCCAGGTACGTGTGCTGGCGCTCTATACCGATGCTGCGCGTGATGTCATGGGCGGCGATGCGGCCGCACGCCGGGAGATCGAGCTCTCGATACGATCGGCCAATACCGCCCTGCGCAACAGCGCCATCTCGCCCAACGAGATACGACTGGTGCTGGTAGGGACCGAACACTACGACGAATTTGTGGAGACGAATGGTATAAGTCTAGGGGATGAGTTTCGAGATAATTTTATACCGATCCTCGATGACCCTAACTCCGACCTTCAGACCCTTCGTGACAATGTGTTTGCCGATATTGTCGTGGTATTCACGAACGGTAATTGGACTGATGCCTCAGGAGCAGCAATAAGATTAGCTATGCCAGAGAAAGCAGCAGGACTGGTAAATATCCGGGGCGCCAACGAAACACTGAGAGCAGCTCACGAGATAGGCCATCTATTTGGCTGCCGACACGATATAGTAAACGACAATGAGGGAGAGTTCGAGCATGGGCACGAGTTCCGAGCCGGCGGTGGATTCCTCGGCCTGTTCCAGCGGGTACGAAGGACTGTGCTGGCCGTACCAGCCGGCAACAAACGCATCCTGCACTATTCCAATCCCCGGATCCGCTTCATGGGCAAGAAGACCGGCGTGGAAGACCTCGCTGACAATGCTCGGATGATCAACGGTACCGGCTGTATAGTGGCCGGCTACCGGACCGGGGAGTCGCAGCCCATCAGCATGTACTTCAATGCACCGCATGTGTCCTGCTTCTGCGGATATGTCACCGTATCCGCGGTCGCGAGCTGCCCGGAGCCGGTCACCTTCACCTATCACTGGTCTTACAGCTACGACGGGTTTACTTACACCACGCCTGCCCTGGGCATATCCAGTTTCGTGGCGTCTATGCCCTGCGAGGGACTGAGTCTCAACCCGGCGGAAGGGATCTTCGTGCGGGTGACCGTGACCGCTTCCAACAGCGAGACCATCACCCGGACCACCTATATAGAGGGCAGCTATACCGCCGATGACAAAGGCCTGCCCTGTGCCCTGCACCGGCCTTCCGGGGAGGACCTAATAACCGATGCGCCGGATCTGATCCGGCTCCAGCCCAACCCGGTAGCAGATGAACTGGAAATTATATTTACAGGCAAGGTAGGCACTGACAGAACGGCGATGGCTATCTACGACGCAAAAGGCAACTATGTGCAGCCGATCCGCCTGTCACAGGAGACCGGTCAGGCGGGCCGCCTCAGGGTGGATACCCGGCAACTACCGCCCGGCAACTATTTTCTCTCCTGGTCAGACCGCGAAAACCGGATCTATACCCGATCTTTCATCAAAATCTGATGCCATGCGATCTATATCTTTTTCTACTCTCGTTTTATTACTTTCTTGCATCGGAATGTTCACCGGCTGTGAGAAAATGGATGATCCCGGCCCGGTGATCGGAGCCGTCAGAAGGGATGGGAAAGTATCGCATATCAGGCTGAGTTCTGTTATTCTAAAAGAAGAAAATCTCTTTAGATTTTTTAGCCTAAACACATATCACCCCAAGGCGATTTATCCGTACGGGTCAATTGTATTCTATAATATACCACTCGAAGAAGGAGACTACTCGATAGAGCCCAAAATATTAGACACGCTATCTCGGCAATACATCCTGGATTCAGTTTTCTGTACAGGATATAACTCAGTAGATGTCGATGCCATTGTAGATTTTTTCAGGTTGATCCCCGACCACTCAGTGAATCAGTTCCGCATCACGGAAGTTAATAAAACCAAGGGACGTATTAAAGGAACTTTCAGCCTGGCCTTTGAGCGTGACCCTTATTATATCGGCAGCCTGATCCCTGACCCTACACATAGGGATACGGTCATCTTTACCGAAGGTACTTTCAACTTCACATATAAACGATGACGGTCAAACCGGACAGGTCCGCATTCCTACCGGCACGGATACGGATACTACTGGTATCTGTCTTGCTGTTCCTTTGCTCAGGTATATTCACCAGTTGTGAGAAAACAGATGATTCAGGGTTGATTATCGGTACAGTGAAGAAAGACGGAAAAGTGTCCCACATCAGGTTTGGTGGTCAACACCTCAATGAAGGAAAACTTAGATACTTCGCTTTGGACTTCTATCATTACAAAGGAGTTTACCCATATGGAGGCCTCACGTTCTATAATATCCCAATAACTGATAGTATACACAAGATTGAACCAAAGTTAATGGACAGTCTAACCAGAGCTTATATTCTTGACTCTGTTTCATGTGTAAGCTACACCAAATTAGACGTAGACGCTATTGATGGCTTTTTCCGGCTCATAACTGATCACCCGGTCAACGATTTCCGCATCACGGAGGTAGACACTATTGCAGGAATCATCAAAGGAACTTTTAGCCTGGCATTTGAGCGCGACCCTTTTCTCACCAATCCGCTCCTTGATTCATCTGAACTGAACGAAGTAGCCATTTTCACCAATGGAAATTTCAACTTCACTTATAAACAATGACGGTCAAACCGGACATATCCGCATTCCTACCGGCTCGGATACTCCTGGTATCTGTCTTGCTGATCCTTTGCTCAGGTATATTCAGCGGTTGTGAGAAAACAGATGATCAAGGACCGGTTATTGGAGCTGTCAGAAGGAATGGAAAGGTATCACACGTCAAATTGGGGTTCCAAAAACTCGAAGAAGAAAAGTTTCAATACTTCGCCTTAGACTTTTACCATCCAAAGGGGGCCTATCCTTATGGATTTATTACATTTTTTAACCTTCCTCTTGAGACGGGAAGCCATGCCATCGAAGCGAGAATATTAGACACCTTGGCCCACAAGTACATCCTGGACTCCGTATTTTGCACTTACTACTATACGAAAAATGTCGATGCCTTTGGAGATAAATTCAGGCTGATCCCCAATCACCCTCTTAATGACTTCCAAATCACGGAAGTCAATAAAACCACCGGAAGTATAAAAGGGACTTTTAATCTGGCCCTCGAACGCGATCCGTATAAAGCCAACCTGCTACCTGATCCTACACATCCCGATACCGTCCTTTTTACAGAAGGGTCCTTTAAGTTTAACTATAGACAATGACAGCCAAACAGGACAGATCCGCATTCCTACCGCCACGGATACTACTGGCATCTGTCTTGCTGCTCTTTGGCTCAGGTATATTCAGCGGTTGTGAGAAAACGGATGATCCCGGCCCGGTGATCGGAGCCGTCAGAAGGGATGGGAAAGTATCGCATATCAGGCTGAGTTCTGTTATTCTAAAAGAAGAAAATCTCTTTAGATTTTTTAGCCTAAACACATATCACCCCAAGGCGATTTATCCGTACGGGTCAATTGTATTCTATAATATACCACTCGAAGAAGGAGACTACTCGATAGAGCCCAAAATATTAGACACGCTATCTCGGCAATACATCCTGGATTCAGTTTTCTGTACGGGATACAACTCATTAAATGTAGATGTTATCTGGAATTTTTTCCGACTCATTCCCGATCACCCGGTCAATCAGCTTCGCATCACGGAAGTAGACAAAACCAAGGGACGTATTAGAGGGACTTTCAGCTTGGCGTTTGAGCGCGACCCTTATTATATGGGCAGCCTGATCCGTGATCCTACACATCCCGATACCGTCCTTTTTACCGAAGGGTCCTTTAAGTTTAACTATAGGCAATGACAGCTAAACCGGACAGGTCCGCATTCTTACCGGCACGGATACGGATACTACTGGTATCTGCCTTGCTGCTCTTTGGCTCAGGTATATTCAGCGGTTGTGAGAAAACGGATGATCCCGGCCCGGTGATCGGAGCTGTCAGAAGAAATGGAAAAGTATCGCATATCCGGTTTGGTTACCAAAAAATTGAAGAAGACAGGTTCAAGTACTTTGCGTTGGATTTCTATCGCCCGAAAGGAATCTATCCGTATGGAGCCATTACATTTTATAATCTTCCTTTTGAGGTGGGACTCTATCCCGTCGAGCCAAGAATATTAGACACCTTGGCCCACACATACATCCTGGATTCCGTATTTTGTGCTGACTACTACACGATCAATGTTGATGCCATCTGGAATTTTTTCCGACTCATTCCCGATCACCCGGTCAATGAGCTTCGCATCACGGAAGTAGACAAAACCAAGGGACGTATTAGAGGGACTTTCAACCTGGCATTTGAGCGTGACCCTTATATGGCCAGCCTGCTCCCCGATCCTACACATCCCGATACCGTCCTCTTTACAGAAGGGTCCTTTAAGTTTAACTATAGACAATGACAGCCGGACCGGGCAAATTCGGAAGACACGGTGGCTCCTACTCCAACCTGAACTTTATAGGCATTGTAAACGCCACCTTAACGGGCTGGCCATCATGCCTCCCCGGCTCCCAGGGTGGCATGATCGATATGATCCGTATGACCTCCTGGCGAATATCTTCACTCAATCCTCTGAGGACCTTGATATCACTGAGTGTACCGTCGCTGTTGATCATAAAACGTACGATCGCCGTTCCCTGTACATTGTTCTCGCGGGCACGGGCCGGATACCTGATGTTCATAGCCAAAAACTCGATCAACGCCCGCTCGGAACAAGTGCCTCTGAGCACAGAATCGGGCACTGAACCGCACTTACCGAAAACCGACATCTGTTCACTTACAGGCGAAATACCCGTTGCCACCAGGGTATCGACAACTTCTCCCTGGCGATATACCAGTTCGAGCACTTTGTTCCCCAATGAGTCATATTCGGTACTGATTCCGTCTTTACGATTGTCCCGAAAGCCGTACTCACCGCATACAGCACCGGAAGCAGTGTATTGCCTCCATAAGCCGGTTTTACCTGTGGAATCGTACGGCCCGACATGGAGCAGGTAGCCTTCGTGCGAAAAATACTTCCATTCTCCTGCATGTTTGTTGTCACTGTACTGACCCAGGAGTTCCGGCGTACCGTCATCGTACCAGATCTGATGACGACCTTCCCGGATCTTCAGCTTCCTGTCTCTGAATTCCATCAGATGCGTGAGCTGTTTTGTCTCCGGGAAGAAAATGCGCCGGATAAATCTGCCATCCGGAGACTGCGTAACAACCTCCTGGTACGAGCTGTAGATATGCTTTTCATCCGGGCCGCAATATTCGCTGTACCTTACGGGAGAGGACGCGGACATTTGTTTTTGTGTTGAGCAAGCAATCAGCAGCGACATAATCGCCGAGATCAGTATCATGTATCGCATCTTCTTATCCACGCTCTGGTTATTCGCCAAATCTAGGTAACAACGGCGAAAAAAGTCCGGTACTGACATGAGATATAAGCTCGAATAGGCTTTTCTGAGCCCCCAAAACTCATCCTTGCAACCGAGTCTCACCCGTTCCTAACGCCCCGGAATTCTATGCAGACCAGACAGGCTATTACCAGCAACTCGATCCCAAAATAAAGCATACCCAAGGTAGTCAGCCGGGTATAAAAGCAGCACAATAGCCCGATCGTGAGGCAGCAGTACGCAACATTGGCCAGGGCGATGGCCCTCAGATAGGGCCGGCGGTCACCCTTCAAAAAACAATAACAGCAGGCCGAGTACACGGCGAAAACACCGGCTACAGCAGCCAGCACATAAAGTACATGGACCGGCATACCGAAATACGGCTCCAGCCGGGCCAGTACGAGAACCAACATCACTGCCGTCAACACTGCACCTGCGGCATCGACCAGGAAAAGCCGCCGGGTATCCCGAAAGAAAGGACTGTGAACAGGCCGTAGATTACTGGTCATATAGTGCAAGGCGATAACCGGGAAAACCGGGGATAGCTCTCCGATGCGAAAGTTCCGCGAAAATTTCGTATCTTAATAAGATAGGGTATACCGAACCTACAAGTCACCGGTCATATTTTCAGCACGCGGGTCCTGAGGACGACGCCGTCCTGCTGCACCAATTCCAGGATAAATATGCCCGACGGCAGGCAGCTGAGGTCTATCCTGCCGGATACAGACTACTTCCCTGTCAGTCGCCGGTACTAACTTAATAATTTAATCAAAATCCACGAGACTACAATGTCCTGCGGCCCAGGTTCTGCATCAGGACTTTATGAAGAAAGAGGTGCCGACCTGGATCTGCGAAAAGTAGTTGCTGTACTTCGTATCTGTCCACAGTCTTACACGTCCGAATATCTTCGAGTCGCCCGAGAGCTTCACTGCCAGCTCCAGTTCGTGAACAAAATAGGCCGCCCAATCAGAATTTGTCAATCTGCCGTCTGCCAAGGGGATATAGATACGACTACCGAGGGGCCGCAGGATCATCGCTTTGTTGACAAAGGTGAGTTGAAGTCTCTCGTCGCCGAAAACCTGGATAGCCAGACCAAGCCCACTCTGCAGGTGAAAGTTTGAAAGCACTTCCGTCTCTCCGCTCTTCTCCGCTATTCCGTCACGCAGCACCAGCAGAGAGTCAGTGGACTGTGTCATTCCCAAGCGGCATTCTGTATCTAGAGACAACTTAAGCTTTTGGTTTCCGTTCGTCATTTGGAATATATTCAAGCGAAGTCCGGCGTTGAATGTCTGGTATTCCAGCAACCTGATCGCATGTGTATTAAAATCATAGGAGACTGTACTGTCCGGCAATAGTGCCTCTTCCCTGCTCGTTAGTGGCAGGTATTTGTCTTTGCTTTCTATTTTGTTGTATCCTATCATCGGGCTGATATATTGGAACCTCCCCCATACACTACTGGGGTAATAATCTGTTCCAGCCGGTTTAAGCTTTGTATTAAGCAACAGCCTTTTTTCTACCTCCACCTGTGCCAGTCCGTTCGGTCTCGCGCCTCTGAAACCCTGAAAGTCTGTAAACAGCCTGGCTTCCAGCAGCTTTTCTTTCTCCTCCCTTTTCAGAGAGTGTTCACCTGGTTTAAACGCATACTTTCCGTTCTTTGGAATAAAATCCTTCCTGTCTAGTTGGACATTTGGATTGTATTGGATCAAATCTGCCAAAGAAATAACAGTCACGTGTCCAGCAATTGATCCTTCGAGCAAATAAAGCTTATAATCTTGTACCTGTCTAAAAGATCGCTTGGACGAGAAGCCAATGGGAAACGCCGTAGCAAAGACATATTCCCCAAAGTCTACTCTATTGACTAGCACCGCTTTAAGTTCATCGATATACCCGTCCTTGAACACGATTTCTATATGACTTACCTCCGCAATGACTGGAACCGGAGGGAGTAAGCTTTCTTGCCTAGCAATGTTTATGGTTCGCGATACAAATAGACGACCCGCTTCCATATTAGTCGTATCTGCAAGCTTTATAACTCTCGCCTGTTCGATAAGAAGGTTACTCAAGTGTTCATAAACCTTTATATGCCCCTGACTACCTTGATTATTACAACCATCTCTTTGCCAGTCAGCGGTCAGATCAAAACATCGGCGCAAATCGGAACTCTTACAGCGAATTGTATCCTTTGAGGTGGGATCAGCTTTCTTCGTTATCTCAACATACACCGAGTCGGCACATTTATTGTTCCATACCCTGAATGTGAAGCAGTCACTTTGTCCATACAACAGGACTCCGATTGCCTGGCAGATGAGCAGTATAAACGCTTTCATATCAATTGCAGGTTTTCGTAGTTTTCCAGAGTGTACATTTGGTATCAGCAGGGCTAATCCGCTCACATCGATAGACAGTGCCATCTACACAGAGCTCGGTACCACACTCACAGCCGGCTTCCGCATCTGTAAGCAAGTTTCTCTCTGCTCTTGTCAGCCTTGCGTATGAGTCAAGTCTTCTGGCCGCAAACACACGACCTTTTTCTTCGTAATTAAATGAAATAATTTTCATGATTCAATAATTTTAAACAGTCAGTTAATAACACAAAAGTTCACAAATCACAGGCGCGGTAAAATCGTACATATACGCATTTTTTATACGTATATGTACGCAAACTCAATCCTCCTGCTCTGTTTCACCTGTCTTTCAATGAATGTTTTCGCCTGGAAGCGTTCGCGATGTATAAACCGTTATCTTTGCGGCATCAAACCGAATCCTTTCGTATGCGAACCGGACAACACCTCCTCTGCCTGCTCTGCCTCAGCGTCGCGGCATGCTTTGTGTCCTGCCAGTCCGACAGCGGTAAGTCCGCAAACGACGAAAGCGGCCGCGTGACGGATCTCTATATCCGCTACCTGGAGGGCGAGCGCAAGGTCAAGGCCGTCGCCGAGTTCAAACTGCGCGACAGCGCGGGCGTGACCACGCCCGATTCGTTTGCCTACAAGGTATGGTTCCAGGGGAGGGCGATGCAGTCGCTGACCGAGCACGGCAGACAGGGCTATTTCAACCTGGAACTGGACTATGCCCAGCCCGGCACGTTCGAGTTTACCGTAGAGGGCCGGGACGGCAATACGCGCTCATTTGCCTACGAGCTCCGCATGAAGGATTCGCTCGCTCCGCTCAGCTTCACCAAGAGCAAAGGGCTGGAAGTACAGCTCGGCGAGCGTGGCTTGGACAACAAAGAATCGCTGGTCGTCGTAGCGACCGACGCCATGCAGGCTTCGGCATCCTCGGTAAGTATGGGCCCGGGCAAGGGTACGCTGATATTCGTGCCTACACAGTTCGAGCCGCTGCAGGAGGGCCCCGTTTCGCTCTATTTCGTCTGGAAGAGCAGGCGCGATTCTACGGTCGACGGACGCACTGTCCACGCAGACCTCGAATACTATCTCCGCGAGCACCAGATCCCGCTCAGCAAGGAGTAACCTTACGTCTTCGCAGCAAAAAGAACCAGCTCCCGGCCAGCATCTGCCCGGAGACAGACCAACCATTCCGGTGACTGACGTGTATATTATTTTGTACATTTAGTTCACGGAACGGGACCGGCCACTGCTGTGTACCACCCGTGTAAAAACTGCGTGCAAATGGTTCCTGAGATGAGATACGGGTCGTGTCTGCTTGTCCTTGTAATGCTGTTGTGCAGCGCCTGTGCCAAGGAATATACCGTCGTGCCGGACAATGAACCGGTATCGACTTTCAATATCTCGCGGATCAAGATCGAGAACTATGTCAACCGGCTCTATATCGACATCATCGGCCGGGAGCCCCTGAAAACAGAGCTGGCCGAAGAGGTCGCCTTTCTGCAGGACAGCAACCTGAAACGCGAAGCGCGCCTCGAGATCATCACCAAACTGATGACGGATACGACGTACCGGGAGGCCGAGTTTTCCTACAAGTCCGCCTACGTGCTCAACCTCTACAACCTCGCCAAGGTAAGGTGCCTGGAAGGGGTATCCGACGAAGAGATCGAACAGTTCATCGGTATTGCACAGTTCGGCGCACACGTGGATTCGCTGGAGCAACGATGGGACGAATACTACAAAAAACTGGAAGTGATCCGCAAATACCGGCTGGTACTGGACAGCAGGCTGGCGCTGTATGACGGCGCCCTGGCCTATCACCAGATCTATGCCGTGATGGTCGACAATGCGGTCTACGACGTGATCAATATGAATACCTTCAACTTTGTGCGCGCCGTCTTTGACCAGATGCTCTGGCGGCTGCCTACGGAACAGGAATTTGCCGCTTCGTTTGACATGGTCGAAAAGCAGGAGACACGTATCCTGTTCGGACAGGCCGGGTCGCATAAGGACGATTTCATACGGATCATGATCGACTCGCCGGCTATGCACGAAGGAATGATCATCTGGGCGTTCCAGATATTTCTCAACCGGCCGCCCACGCCGCGCGAGGTGGTGACCTTCCTGCCCGGTTATATCGCTTCGAAAGACATCAATCATATCATCGCTCAAATCCTGGTCACGGATGAATATGCAAACTTCAGATAGCCTGCGCCGGGTACTTCCCTGGATCTGCTGCCTGGCCCTGCTGCTACCGGCCTGCAGGCGCGACAGCAAGATATACGAGATAAACGACCTGACCGTATTGCCGGTCAACTCGCAGAAGAACAAGCCCAAGACCGTCTCGCAGTACATATCTATCCTGCACACCAATCTCTTCCAGAGGGCCATCGGCCCCAATGACATGCTCTCAGCCCTGAAGGCCGTGGAGTCCATCGGCGACAAACAAGTGGCTTTCGACATACTGGTGAGCAAATACATGAACCACAACCAGGTCGTTCTGCCCGCTGTCGAGGAGATGCGCAACGATACCGACAAGTTCATCCGGGAGACGTACAGGCGCTTCCTGGTACGTGAACCGACAGAAGCAGAGCTGACCTGGATGCGCAACTATATCCGCAGCCGACCGACCGTAACACCCGAACTGATCTATTTTGCCTTTGCGACCAGCAACGAACATTTTCACTATTAAACCTGCGCTGCTATGACGCTCATGGACCGGAGAAAATTCATCAAAAAGACATCGGTAGCTGCAGGAGGGATGCTATCGGTCCCCTATATACTGCCCTCGGGCCTGCTGCGCGCCCGAACGACCGCTCCCATGGCGGAACACGTGGTATTCGTGCTGTTCGCTGGCGGCGTGCGCCAGCAGGAGTCCGTACTCCAGCGCTACCTCGACGGCAGCCAGAATGAACGGGTGGAAGGCAATATCATGTACAATATGCTCAACGGCGCGGCTCCGGCCGACAAGATTGCCTATGGCCGCGACGATGTACAGAACAATATCATCGGTGCCTTCCCCATCGACCGGGTACTCGAGACACCGCTCGAGACACAAGGTACACTCTTCCCTGAAGTCCGCTTTTCCAAAGGGGGCGCGGGCCACTTCAACGGCCTGAGTACGGGCGTATCCGGCAACTACTACGTGACACAGGGGCTGCGTAACCGCCCGGCGGCGCCGACGATATTCGAATACCTGCGCAGGCATGCAGGTTTCAAGGCTACGGATGCCTGGTACGTAGGTGTAGACATCGGCGGATCAAGGCCGCTGCTCAACTTTTCAGACCACGCCGACTACGGCCGTCGTTACGGCGGCAATTTCATCGCGCCACTCACGACTTTCGGTGCTCCGGGACAGGCGCATTTCATGGACTTCAAGAACTATCACCCGGAGACTGAGTGGGAGATGATCCGCGAGATCCGCGGATTCCTCAACAGCAACTATATCGAGGAAGGCCTGGAAATACCACACCTCTATAATACCAAGGAAGAGGAATACCAGATCAAGGAGTTCGTCCGCAATATGTTTGACAAAGTGCGGCAGAACAACGTGATCCTGCCACCGGTCAACGACAACCGCGACCTCAAAGCCATCGGCTATTCGGTGGAAGTACTCCGGTGGTTCAAACCGAAACTGCTTGTCGTGGACCTCTCCGACATCGATGTATGTCATGCGGATTTCACCGCCTACCTGAAGAATATCCACCGGGCGGACCACGGGGTCGGCTTCCTCTGGCGGGAGATCCAGCGGATACCCGGCATGGCCGGCAATACCGTCATGATCGTGATGCCTGAGCATGGCCGCGACGAAGAGCCCAACCCGATCCAGGATCTCAACCTCTGGTATGCCTACGACCACTCCGGCGGCAACGAGAATACCCGCCGTATCTTCACGATGATGGTGGGGCCGGGCATCGATGGCAACCTGCGCGTGGGCGGCGAGAATAACCCGATCGGGGATGCGGCCGATATCACGCCCACCATAGCGGATATATTCGGGGTGAAACAGCAAGTCATGAGCCAGGGTCTGCTGGATCCGGCTGCACAATCATTGTTTGACCGAATCTGACGCCACTATGACCAGACTGTTCTACTTCTCCGCCCTGCTCTGCTGCCTGGTGATCGCCGCCTGCGACAAGGGGGAGGAGCCCAATCCCTTCGACAATGTGCGCACCTCGCAGGATACGGTGCGCTTCGAACTGGTCGACCCGGAACCCAACTCTATCGGTGGGCTTTACGCAGATATATTCAAGCCGACCTGTGCCAATGTGGGTTGTCATGACGGTAGTTTCGAGCCGGACTTCCGTACCCTCGAAAGCGCTTATAACACGCTGGTCTTCCAGGTCCCGATCAAAAACGACGGCAATCATCCGTACCGCGTAGTGCCAGGCGATCCGGGACGGTCGGTACTGATGGCCCGGCTCACAGGCGCAGTGACGCCCCTCATGCCGTTCCAGCTCGAACCCGACTCGGACTGGGGCAGCCGCAGCAATGAATATATCGCCCGTATACGCGCCTGGATCGAAGCAGGCGCACCTGATGTGAACGGCGTCACACCGGTCCAGGGACACCCGACAGCCCGAATAGCGGGCGTACAGGCGGCATACAATGGCAACTGGCTCAGCCGCCGAGGCGCCACAGGGCCGCTGCTCATCGACTCGACGATGGAGCGGGTAGATCTCTACTTCGCCTTCAGCCACGCGGAGATGAATCCTGCGCTGTTCACACACAACAGGATCGCTTTCGCCCCGGAAGTCAATGCGTTCGGCCAGGCGGAAGTATCCGGTATGGAGGTGCTGGCCACCCCGCTGCAGGAACGCGGATTTTACGGCAGCATCGTCCCCTATACGCATCATATACAGGTAGAACCTGCAAAACTCATGGACGGCAGCGGCCAAAAAACCTATTTCAGGGTGTCTGTCAAAGACCAGCACAATCCTGTCACCGAAATACCGAACGACAATGGCATGTTCTATATCAAGCAGTACCTGTCGCTTGAGTGGGTGGATTAAGATCTGTGTACCGGCCCTGATCCTGCTGACAGCGGCCTGCACCAAGAAGGACGAGCTGCCCTTCTCAAAGGTACCATCCATCCGGATCGAGCAGGTCTCACACGATACGATCGTGCAGTATCGCGACGTACTCACCATCACCTTTTCGTACAAGGATGGCGACGGTGACCTCGGCTACGAGGACCCGGATCGCTACGCGATCTTCATCCGGGACGCCCGGTTGGAGAACTTCGACGGATTCTACCTGGGTCCATTGGCCCCGGAAGGTGTATCGGTGCCTGTACAGGGCAAACTAAACATAGAGTTTCCGAGTCTTTTCCTCTTTGGCAACGGAGCGACTGAAAGCACACGTTTCTATGTGAAGATCGTGGACCGGTCCGGCAATGAAAGCAACCTGGCAGAGACCCAAACCGTCGTGATACGGCGCGAATAACCTTGACTATGCAGACCATCTATACCGGATATATGCCTCAATTACGAAGTCTTCTTCCAGAGATACTCGGGCTGCTGCTCTGCCTGCTGGCGGGATCGACCCTCTCCGCACAGGTAATATATCCCATGCAGAACGCACTGGTACGCGACTGCGAGGGTGTGCTGACCGACAGTGAAATGGGTGAAGAGGCCGGGCAATACGCCCACAACGAGGACTATACGTTCACCGTCTGTGTAGACGACGCGGACGAGATCATTGTAGCATTCGAGTTTTTCGCTACGGAAGCCAACCACGATGTACTCACGGTCTACGACGGACCGGACCGCAATTCGCCGGTCATCGCCACCCTGTCCGGTATCCTCCAGCCGCCGCCGACCCTCGTGGCGACCAGCGGGTGTATCACCTTTCACTTCCGCAGCGACGACAATATAGCTGCCATCGGCTGGCGGGCTACCTGGACGGTACAAGTGAATGTACCTACGACGCCCAGGATAACGGCAGTGACTCCCATCACCTGCCCGCTGTCGGAAGCCACTTTCCGCTTCGATATCCCGGTTGACTGTGATCTCTTCATCCCGGGCAACTTCACGCTGCTCGGCCCCGGGGGCAGTATCATCGAAGACATCACCCTGCTGGACTGTGACCCGGTTACAGGGCTGGGACAGACATTCACGATCAGTTTCAACCCGGCGCTGGGTGTGGCCGGAAGCTTCCGCCTCATTTTCAACGGTGAGATCATAGATGCCTGCGGGCGGCAGCACGATATCAGTACCAACTTTCTCTTCCAGCTCGCCAACTGTCCGCTCAACGTGTACATCGACCTTGTCGACGGACCGCAATGCAGCGGAGACTGTGCAAGGTTCCGGGCGACAGTGACGGGTGGCAATCCCGTAAACTATCGCTACCGCTGGTCGCTCAGCCCGCTGACAACAGAAGAAATACAGATCTGCTCCGACACGGCATTTACCGTCCGTGTAGATGTGACGGATGCAGTGACGGGAGAGATGGTATCAGCCACCTATGACTATGTACCGCTGGAACTGCCTGTCATACTCAATCCTGTGCAGGATACGATCTGTGCTTCCTCCGGCAACCACCAGTACCAAACCAGCCTGCCGGGAGGGTCTTTCTACTCCCAGGTCATACCCGACCATCACCGGCAGACGGGGGTATATGAATTCTGGCGCTTTGCGGGCGGCAGTGTCCTGCGGACAGATACTGTGACCTATGTAGCGCCCAACGGCTGCCGGGTACGCGACACCCTGTACATCCTCCCGATCAATGTGGGCGGAACAGTGGCCGTATGTAGGGGCACGGCGGATTTCCAGATCAATGCTACGCCCGCAGGCGGCACCTGGTCGGGGCCGCATATCAGCCCGACAGGCAGCTTCAGCCCCTCGACGGAAGGCTCCTTTGTAGTCACTTACACAGCACCCAACGGGTGTACGGCCAACAAACGGGTAAACGTGGCCGACCAGATCACGATCACACCGGTAGATACGCTCTGCAGTGCACAGGCGATCAACCTGCAGGCCAATCCCGGCGGCGGACAGTGGTCCGGCCCCGGCATCGTCAATGCCTCCAACGGAAGGCTGGAAGCCTGGCAGGCCCGCTTCAACCAGGTGAATACCTACACCTATACCATGATCGGCTGCCAGCTGAGTATCGACATCTATATCAAGGAGATCTATGCGGGCCCTGATATAGCGCTCTGTACGGATGAAACGACCATGCAGGTCTTCGTCCCGGGCGACTGGTCGGGCCCGGGGGTATTTGACCCGGTGACCCAGACTTTTGATATCTCCGCACTCACGGAAGGTGACTATCACTATACACTGACGGAAAACGGCTGCTCCGATGTCTTCACGCTCTACCTGCGCGAAGCAAGGATCGAAGCATCCGAGACGCCGCGCTACTGCCCGGATGATACCTGGATACCGCTGTCGGACCGGTTCGGCTGGTCTCCCTGGGACGGGGCCTTCTCCGGTACGGCGATCGGGCAACAGGATGGCACCTGGTATTTCAATCCCGGGCAGGCGGGCGCAGGTACACATATGATCTATTTCGAGTGGCTGGGCTGCCGCGACTCGCTGGAAGTGATCGTAGAGGAACCGGCTACTTTCCTGGAATTGTCTTTCTGTGAACGCAGCGCTCCTGTAGTACTGACGGCAAATCCGGCAGGTGGTTCCTGGACCGGTCCGGGTTTCCTGGACGAATCGATCGGCCTCTTCGACCCGCAGCTCCTGCCGGTAGGATCATACGAGGTGACATATACGGCTCCTACAGGCTGCCGCACTACCGCCACGATAGAGATCTTTCTCTACGAACAGGTCCGTATCGGTGGGTTCCAGCAGCAATACTGCTACCGGGACACTACTTATGAGCTCTCCCTCAGCCCGGCAGGTGGGCAGTTCTATCTCAATGGCGCCGAGATCGCGCCGGAGATCAATCCTGCAACGCTGGGCCCGGGCAACCACGAACTGTACTATACGCGCGGTACGGGAGCCTGTGCTTCATCGGACCGCAAGTTCATCACCGTACTCGAGCCGATCCGCGTGGACAGCGGGCTGGAGAACGACTCCATCTGCGCAGGCCAGTTTACCGAAGTGGCGATATTTGCGCGCGGAGGGCTGGGCAACCTGGCCTATACATGGGACGGCGATCTCGGGTTCGGCAACAGCCAGATCGTCAGCCCGGGAAGCAGTACCTGGTATCGCGTCCGTGTCTCGGACAACTGCTCCGACCCGCTGATCGACAGTGTATATATACACGTATACCCCCGCTTCAGCATAGACGTGGACAACGGACCATCCGTATGTTATGAGGACAGTACTTTCGCGGAAGTGATCCCGCCAGACCCCGCCGGATATACCGTCCGCTGGCTGACCAACCCGCCGGTAGACAGTGCGATACTGATACAGCGGCCGGGCAGTTACCTGGTAGAAGTGACCGAACTCGCCAGCGGCTGTCGCCAGCGCTTCGATGTACAACTGCCGGGCGCTCCGCCGATCAAAGCTCATTTTTCCCTGATCCCTTTCCAGGACTGTATCGACATCATCGACAACGAAGTGGAGATCATCGACCTCAGTATCGGCGGCGATAGCGGCGGCTTTGACTTCGGTGACGGCTCCCCGTTCTACGACATGGGAGCCGGCGGGCCGATCCGGCATATCTACCGGGATACAGGCTTGTATACGATCACCCAATACATAGAGAACAGCTACGGTTGCCGCGACAGCTTCAGCAGGCAACTTTGCGTCCGCAATGTGGTCCGCCTGTTCGTCCCCGATGCATTCTCTCCCAACGAAGACGATGTCAACGACCGGCTGCAGATCTTCGGCTTCGGGATCGACGAGGTGATCTGGCGCATCTACGACCGCTACGGATCGGTTGTATTCGAGTCGCGGGAGCTGACGGATACCTGGGACGGTACGCACAAGGGACGGCCCCTGGCTCCCGACGTTTTCATGATCGTAGTGGAGTACAAGGACCGGGAGACCGGCAAGAGAGCGGTCTACAAGAGCGACCTGACGCTGCTGAGGTAAAAGAGGCTATGGGACCTCGGGCAGACGGCATATTCATATCCCTTTCGACCATTATATCCGTATTTCTTTGTATCTTTATTTGTTATGCCTGGTCAAGCCTCTTGCCTGAAAGCAACGTAACCATGTCTTAAGATTTCAGAAGCCGCACTCCTGCGGCTTCTGTTCTTTGTGTCCGTTCCGGATATGACACATTTTTCCCGGACCTCTGCTTGACTCATATTGATCCCCTTACTCTTCCACCGCGCATTTGTATCCTAGTCATTATCTTTGCGGGCAATTTTAAGCCTAGCCCATGCCCAGAGATACTTCTATCCGTTCCGTGCTGATCATCGGCAGCGGGCCCATTGTCATAGGACAAGCCTGTGAGTTTGACTATTCGGGTTCGCAGGCCTCCCGCTCCCTGCGCGAAGAAGGCATCGAGGTAACCCTCATCAATTCCAACCCGGCGACCATCATGACGGATCCGGTCACGGCCGACCATATCTACCTGCTGCCGCTGACACCCGAAAGCATCGTCCAGATCCTGGAAGAGCGCCGGATCGATGCGGTACTGCCGACCATGGGTGGACAGACTGCTCTGAACCTCGCGATAGAGGCAGGTAAACTGGGCATCTGGGAAAAATACGACGTGCGGATGATCGGTGTCGACCTGGACGCCATCGAACTGACGGAGAACCGTGAGGAGTTCCGCAAGCTGATGGTCAATATCGGCATGCAGGTCGCTCCCTCGTATATCGCCAACTCTTTCCTCGAGGGTAAGGAGGCAGGCCAGAAACTGGGCTTCCCGCTCGTGATCCGCCCCTCTTACACACTGGGGGGTACCGGCGGTGGATTTGTGTTCAGGGAAGAAGACTTTGACGAAGCGCTCAAACACGGGCTCAACGCCTCTCCCACCCATGAGGTACTGGTCGAGAAAGCAGTACTGGGCTGGAAAGAATTCGAGCTCGAACTGTTGCGTGACCATAAAGACAATGTGGTGATCATCTGTACGGTGGAAAACCTCGACCCGATGGGTATCCATACGGGAGACAGCATCACTGTCGCACCCGCGATGACCCTCTCGGATACGGCTTTCCAGCAGATGCGTAACGATGCGATCAGGATGATGCGTTCCCTGGGCAATTTCTCTGGCGGATGTAATGTACAGTTTGCCCTCAACCCTGAGACGGAAGAGCTCATCGCCGTAGAGATCAACCCGCGCGTATCCCGCTCTTCGGCCCTGGCCAGCAAGGCAACCGGCTACCCGATCGCCAAGATCGCCGCCAAGCTGGCGATCGGCTATTCGCTCGATGAACTGAGCAACCAGATCACCCGCACGACATCCGCCTGCTTCGAGCCTTCGCTGGACTATGTGATCGTCAAGATGCCGCGCTGGAACTTCGACAAGTTTCCCGGATCGGATCATCGCCTGGGCCTGCAGATGAAATCAGTCGGAGAAGTAATGTCCATCGGGCGCAGCTTCCTGGAGGCCCTGCAGAAAGCCTGCCAGTCACAGGAAAACAACCGTATGGGACTGGGCGCGGATATGAAAGAGTGGATCCGCACAGAGGATATACTGTCCAGGCTGGAAGTAGCCAGCGACGACAGGATATACCGCCTCAAAGACGCCCTGAGACTGGGTGTGCCGGAGAAGACCCTGCACAAAATGACCCATATAGATCCCTGGTTCATCAGGCAGATCAAAACCCTGGTCCAGATGGAAGAACGGCTCCTGCGCTACAATGTAGCCGAGGATATACCCGCCGACTTCATGCGCGAGCTGAAGCAGGCAGGCTATTCGGATGCGCAGATCGCCTGGGTACTGCGGATACGCGAGGAGGAGGTGACCCGCTACCGCAAGAAGATCGGCCTGCGTCGTACCTATAAGGTCGTAGATACCTGCGCGGCGGAGTTCGATGCACAAACACCTTACTTCTACTCGACCTTCGAGGATGAGAATGAGAGCATACCGAGCGACCGCAAGAAGATCATCGTACTCGGATCCGGACCCAACCGCATCGGTCAGGGCATCGAGTTTGACTATTGCTGTGTACATGGACTGCTCGCGATCAAAGAGTCCGGCATGGAAGCCATCATGATCAACTGCAATCCTGAAACAGTATCCACCGACTTCGACATAGCCGACAAGCTTTACTTCGAACCCGTCTTCTGGGAGCATATCCAGGAGATCCTCGAACTGGAAAAACCCGAGGGTGTGATCGTACAGCTCGGTGGACAGACTGCGCTCAAACTGGCACAGAAGTTTCACGAGCATGGTATCCGTATCATCGGTACGGATTTCACTTCGATGGACCTGGCCGAAGATCGCGGCTCCTTCTCCGACATGCTCAAAGCGCTCAATATACCGTATCCCAAATACGGTGTAGCCCACACGGCCGACGAAGCGCTGGACCTGGCGAGGGAGATCGGCTACCCGCTGCTGGTACGCCCTTCTTATGTACTCGGCGGACAGTCCATGCGGATCGTGATCAACGATGCGGAGATAGAACGCACGGTACTCCATATCTTCAAACACTTCCCGGACAACCGGGTCCTCATAGACCAGTTCCTGGAACGCGCCAAAGAAGCGGAGATCGATGCGATCTGCGACGGAGAGGAAGTGCACATCATGGGCATCATGGAGCATATCGAACCGGCAGGTATCCACTCCGGCGACAGCTCCGCCGTACTACCTACTTACAGCCTGTCGGACGAGGTCCTGCAGACAATGATCGAATATGCCCGCAAACTCGCTTTCGCGCTGAACATACGCGGACTCATCAATATCCAGTATGCCATCAAGGATGACAAAGTCTATGTGATCGAAGCCAACCCGCGCGCTTCACGTACGACACCGTTCATCGCCAAAGCCTACAATGTGCCTTATCTCAAGATCGCCACACTGGTCATGTTGGGTACGCACAAACTCAGGGATTTCGATATCGAGAAGCAGTTGGAAGGGTACGCGATCAAGGTGCCCGTGTTTAGTTTTGATAAATTCCCGAATGTAGACAAACGCCTGGGACCGGAGATGAAATCGACGGGCGAGGCTATCCGCTTCATCAAAGATCTGAAGGACCCATACTTCCGCGAGCTCGACAGGAATCGTTCGATGTATCTCTATCATTGATCGGCCCCAGCCCGTTCGCGGGCCGAAACAGCGCTCAAGATCATACCGTCGCGTACGCGCGCAATCAGACCTACCGTGTTACCGGGTGAGGCGCCAGCGTGTATTTCGGGGCAGCGCCCCGTGTGTATCCAAAAAGGATAATTCAAGCATTATTACACCCAAATGGGATGTAAAAATACCTTCCGGGCAAAGATATACACTCTCTCCGGGCCGGCGGGTGACTTGTGACTACCGTGAATTTTGCGTAGAAACGCATCCAGTTTGCGCTTAATACGCAAGAAAATTTGCAGTAAATACGCAGTCAAATCAGGTAAAAATACGCACCGCAGGAGGCGCGAATGGTTGTATTTTTCATCGAGGTAAATTTCAAACTTCTACCATATATGAAAATTCAACCGCTGGACCGTTGGCTTCCTTATAAAGACAGGACAGAGCCGCCTCTATTGGTGGTATTGCACGCGACCGCCGGTGCCTCGGCGCGATCGACCATAGATCATTTGAGATCCGTAGGACTCAGCTACCATTATATCCTTGCCCGGGATGGAAAGGATGCGTTGTCGCACGCGAAAAGCAACGGGTCCGACCCGGTCATTTTTCACTGTGTGCCCGATGACAAAGAGGCATTTCACGTAGCCTCTACTATACCGGCGCCGGGAAGACACTATAGCATCAACCGCTCCTCTATCGGCATCAACCTGGCCAACCGGCAGACCAGTCCGAAACCGGAGCCATATCCCGACCTGCAGCTCGATCACCTGGTGGCGCTGCTGAGGCTGCTCAAAAAAAGACACGATTCGCTACTGTATATAACGACGCATGCCCTGGTGCAGCCGTGGAACAAGAGTGATCCGCGCAATATCGATCTGCCAAAGATCGCACAACTGGCAGGACTGGAAGTGTGGAAACCACTCAACGCTGACATCGGCGCACACAGGCCTATGAGAACGAAGCTCTGATCTCTCTTCCGGTGTCCGGCGATGCCCGCGACCTACCCCGATACGCGGACATTATTTACTCCTCCGGTCACCGGAAAAACAAAGGGCGGTCCCTCTCGGGATCGCCCTTTCTGTTTATTCATTCTCAAGGCCACAAAAGCCGGACCACACACCAGGATGGTCTTCCTTACACCTCTTCGGTATCCGGGCCGATGGCCGTTACATCGTCAGCCGGTATATCCTGCCTGCTGGCATCCGGTATGGCCGCTATCTCTGCATCTTCAGTCCCATTGACATCAAAGGGACGAGGACCGACCAGCTTCAATACATCGGACTTCAGCAGCACTTCTTTTTCAAGCAACCGCTGCGCCAGTATCTCAAGCTCCTGGCGGCGCTCCGTGAGCAAAGCCTTGGCTCTTATGTACTGGGTCTCGACGATCTTGCGCACTTCCTCGTCTATCAGGGAAGCTGTCGCTTCCGAATAGGGTTTCATGACCTGGTCGCGGGAAAGCCCGTAAAACGACACATTGCCGACCTTATCGTTCATCCCATATATGGAGATCATGCTGTAGGCCATCTTGGTGACCTGGTCGAGGTCCGACTGCGCCCCGGTAGAGATCTTGTCAAACACGATGGATTCGGCTGCCCGACCGCCGAAGGTCATACACATCCGGTCAAGCAGTTGCTCGGTACGGACGATATACTCCTCCTTAGGCAGGTACTGCGCGTAGCCCAGCGTACCGATACCCCTGGGCACGATGGTGACTTTGACAAGCGGCGACGCATGCTCCAGGTACCAGCCGCATATCGCATGACCGGCCTCGTGGTAGGCGATGATCTTCTTCTCCTCGGGGGAGATGATCTTGTTCTTCTTTTCCAAGCCGCCAATCACCCTGTCCAGTGCATAGTTGAAGTCGTCCAGGTCTACCTCGGACTTGTTGCGACGCGCCGCTATCAGCGCCGCTTCGTTGCATACGTTGGCGATATCCGCTCCGGCAAACCCCGGGGTCATCTCTGCCAGTATCGCGGCATTGACCTCTTTGCCGATCTTGATATGCTTGAGATGCACGTTGAAGATCTGCTCGCGGCCTTTCAGGTCCGGTGTGTCGATGGTGATCTGGCGGTCGAACCTGCCCGGGCGCAAGAGGGCGGTGTCCAGTACATCAGGCCGGTTGGTAGCCGCAATGATGATCACACCCTTGTCTGTGCTGAAGCCATCCATCTCCACGAGCAGCTGGTTGAGCGTGTTTTCCCGCTCGTCATTGCCACCCTGGATATTGTTACGGCCACGGGCGCGACCAATCGCATCAATCTCGTCGATGAAGATGATGCAAGGTGCTTTTTCTCGTGCCTGCTTGAACAGGTCGCGTACACGGCTGGCGCCCACACCGACAAACATCTCTACGAAATCGGACCCGGATATGGAGAAGAAAGGCACAGCTGCCTCTCCTGCCACGGCCTTTGCGAGCAAGGTCTTACCTGTACCCGGAGAGCCGATCAGCAATACTCCTTTGGGGATCTTGCCGCCCAGTGCCGTATACTTCTTGGGATTCTTGAGGAAGTCCACGACTTCCATCACCTCTTCCTTGGCCTCATCCAGTCCTGCTACATCTTCGAATGTAACATTGACGCGTGTATTCTTGTCGAACAGGGTTGCCTTGGACTTGCCGATATTGAATATCTGGGCGCCGGGCCCCGCCGAACCTCCACTGACCCTGCGCATAATGAATAGCCAGAGGCCTATAAGTATAATGAAGGGTACAGCATATGTAAGGAGGGGCAAAAACCAGTTTTGCCGCTTCTCATACGTGAGTATGGGCGGATTGACTGACTTCTCCTGCAGGTCGGCAAATAGGCGTTCCATCTGCCGGCCGAAGGTCTCTTTGGGGCCGATATTGTATACGTAATGCGCCCGGGTACTGCCAAAGTTGCTTTTGGCAGCATCCTTGTACTTCTCGGACTTTAGCTTGTCTGCATTGATGTAGACCTGGGCGCGCTCTTCATTGAGCACGATGATGCGATCCACATCGCCTGACCGGACCATATCCTCAAAGCGGTTGCTGCTGATCTCCGTATCGCTCCCCATGTTCATCATGTTGAGGGCGATCAGGATCAGCGCGATGAGGCCGTATATCCAGTAGGAGCTGAACCGGTTCATCCGGCCCTTGTTGGGATTCTCCTGATTATTTGGGTTTTCCATATTGATCTTCCTGACCTGATTGGATTTTTACTGTGTTTAAAGATTCTGATACTCTGTCACCTTCGCGTCGCTCCACAAATCCTCCAGCTCGTAAAACGCCCTGGTCTCCGGGTAGAAGACATGCACGACGGTGTTGAAGTAATCAACCAAAATCCAGTGCGCTTGTTTAGCCCCCTCTACATGAGCGGGATTCAAACCCGTCTCTTCCTTGACCCTCCGATGTATGTTTTCTGAAATAGCGCGCACCTGAGTAGTAGAATCTCCTTCACAAACGATGAAAAAATCCACGGGCGCATCCGTCAAAAGCCTCAGGTCCAGTTTGACTATATTTTTACCTTTAATGTCCTGAATGGCGTCTATTATCAGGTCGTTCAGCTGTTCAGCCGGTAACGGACTGTTTTTTGAAATGGTCTTAGTACTCAAATTGTCTGTTTTTGATTGTTTTACCGAAAGTACAACGCATACTTACCTCGTTTCGTTACAGATGCGTGTTAGTAAAGTTAAGCAATTCATATAACAAAAAATATTATTCATCTTTCACGCACACATGCTCATCTTTGGCAATCACCGCATCCATTATGACCGCGTTGGCTCAACCAACGAAGCTGCTATTGAATACCTAGCAAAAACCAAACCACCTGAGGGAACTCTGATCTCAGCGGCCGAACAATACGCCGGCAAAGGTCAATTTGGCAGTAAATGGGAAGCTGCGCCCGGACAAAATTGCACCTTTTCGGTGATCCTTTACCCGGATTTCCTGCCACCGAGGCAACTATTTGCACTTAATATGATCTTCAGCCTGGGACTACTCGACTGCCTGGAGAAAAAATACGATGTCCGCGGACTGACCGTCAAGTGGCCCAATGATCTGTATGCACATGATCTCAAGCTCTCAGGCATGCTACTGCAGACCAGTCTCCGGGGCAGCCGACTGGAATATGTGGTCGCGGGTATAGGGCTCAATGTCAACCAGACCGACTTCGGAGAACTGCGATCCAAAGCTGCCTCGCTGGCGCTGCTCAAAGGACATACATTCATCCCCGACGCCGTGACAGACGATCTCCTGGGCGCACTTGAATACCAGTATCTCCGGCTGCAGCGTATCTGCCGGTCCGGTGCATCGCCGATACGCACCCTGTATGCAGAGTACTGCGACCGACTGTATCTTCACAAGGTCTGTGCTACCTTTTGCAATGAAGCCGGCCAGCCATTCGATGCTGCTATACAGGGTATCGACGAGGAGGGTCGCCTGCTGCTCCAGCATAAAGACGGCATGACCACCACGCACCAACCCAAGTCGGTGAGTTATCCATCAAAACCATATACAGCATGAAAAAAGCGGTCCTGCTATCTATCGGTCATGAACTGCTGATCGGCCAGGTGATCAACTCCAATGCGGCCTGGCTCGGCGATCAGCTCGCCTCCGTGGGTATCACCGTATGCAAGGTCATCACCATCGGCGATATAGAAACCGACATATTCCGGGCGCTGGACGATGCATTTGACTCAGCAGACCTGGTCATCAGCACCGGCGGCCTCGGACCCACACGCGATGACATGACCAAGACCGCTATCGCCCGCTATTTCGGTGTAGGGATGGTTTTTCACGAGAATACCTGGATACGTATACGCAACTACTTTGAAAAGCGCGGTATACCGGTCGCTGATGCGCATAAGGAACAGTGTTATATGCCCGAAGGAGCCGAAGTACTGGACAACCCGCTGGGCACAGCGCCCGGACTGATCTTCGCACATAATAACAGCCGCCTGGTCGTATTGCCAGGTGTGCCGCATGAGATGCGCAGCCTGATGCAAAGCTATATACTCCCCAGGCTGGCTGCAGAAGTGGGAACAGAGGCATTCTACCGTAAGACTTTCCTGACCGCCGGCGCCGGAGAGACCCAGATCGCGGATCATATCGTTGCTTTTGAGGACGCTCTCACTCCCGGCATGGACCTGGCATACCTGCCATCGATCGGGCAGGTACGCATACGTCTTTCACAACATGGCGGGTCAGCTGCCGGGTTTGCGGAGAGGGTCACTGAGCTACGTAGCCTGCTGGGTCGCTGGCTCTATGGCGAGGACGAAGACAGCCTGGAGGCGGTGGTCGGCCGCCTGTTACTGGAGCAGGACAAAAAACTGGTACTTGCCGAAAGCTGTACGGGAGGCAATATCGCCAGGCTGATCACATCGGTTCCCGGCTCTTCTCCCTACTTCCCGGGTGGCGTGGTGACCTATTCCAATGAATGGAAAATGGCCTTGCTGAACGTATCCGCCCAGACCCTCGATATACACGGTGCAGTCAGCGAACAGACGGTACGCGAGATGGTACAAGGTGCACTCACAGAGTTGAATGCAGATATCGCTGCCGCCGTATCCGGCATTGCAGGCCCGGAAGGAGGCACCCCGGAAAAGCCCGTAGGTACGATCTGGGTCGCTGTAGGGGACCGGGACCGGATTGTCACACGCTTGCTTCAATTCAACAGGGACCGGATCCGTAACGTAGACTTCGCCAGTGTGACGACTCTGAATATGATCCGAAAATTTTTGATAGCGGGCGATTTAACGTAATTTTGGCCCGCAAAACTAATGCAGTTGTATGGCGCAGGTGGAACTGATCATGCCCAAGATGGGCGAGAGTATCATGGAGGCAACGATCCTGAAGTGGTTGAAAAAAGAGGGAGATACTGTCGCCCTGGACGAAACAGTTCTGGAGATCGCCACGGACAAAGTAGACTCTGAGATACCCTCTCCCGTAGCAGGTGTACTGACACGCATCCTGCACCAGGAGAATGAAGTGGTAGAGATCGGCAAACCTATTGCGCTCATCGAGACGGAAGCGGGAGCGGCAGTTGCCAGCTCACCTGCCGTGCAGGAACAGCCGAAGTCGGCCGAACCTGCAACTGCACCAGTTGTCGCCCCGGCAAAACCTGTTGAAGCACAGCCTGCCACCCAGGTACAGGCGATGACTGCCTCCGGCAGGTTCTATTCGCCGCTGGTACGCAATATCGCCCGTGAAGAAAATGTCTCCGCCACGGAACTGGACAATATCCCCGGCAGCGGACAGAACGGACGCGTCACCAAGAAAGATATGCTCGGATACCTGCAGGAGCGCAATACAGCCGCGCCGGTCCGTGAGCAGGCAGCATCGGCCGCCACTTCCGCACCTGCGGCTGCGGCCCAGCCACCCGTATCCGACGGCAACACCGAGATCATCGAGATGGACCGCATGCGCCGCCTGATCGCCGATCACATGGTACGCAGCAAACATACTTCTCCGCATGTGACCTCTTTTGTAGAAGTCGATGTGACCAATATGGTCAACTGGAGAAACCGCGTCAAAAACTCCTTCGAGCAGCGCCACGGCGAGAAGGTCACTTTCACACCGATCTTCATCGAGGCAATTGTGAAGGCTATACACGATTTCCCGCTGATCAACGTTTCTGTGGATGGCAATTACATCATCCGCAAGAAAGACATCAATATAGGCATGGCCACGGCGCTTCCTTCCGGCAACCTCATCGTCCCCGTGATCAAACAAGCTGACCGGCTCAACCTGGTCGGTCTGGCCAAACAGGTCAATGACCTGGCCAAGCGCGCCAGGGACAACAAGCTCAAACCGGAAGAAATACAGGGCGGTACTTTCACTCTGACGAATGTAGGTACTTTCGGCAACGTGATGGGTACACCTATCATCAACCAGCCGCAGGTAGCGATCATGGCTGCAGGCGCTATACGCAAGAAACCGGCTGTACTGGAGACTCCGTACGGCGATGTGATCGCGATACGGCAGATGATGTTCCTGTCCATGTCCTATGACCACCGCGTGGTCGACGGGGCGCTGGGAGGCTCCTTCATCCGCCGGGTAGCCGACTACCTGGAGGCTTTCGACCACCAACAGTCCATTTGATGGATACGGGCCCGGCTACTGGTGCACGCCTGCAGTCGCAGGACAGCCGGACAGGCCGTACGGTAGTAAAGGAGTTGCTGCTCCTGATCCTGCTCCTGGCCCTGTCTGTCCCAGGGTATGCACAGGATGCCCGCGCTATCCGCAAGCGGGCGGATCAGCTCTATAAGGCAGGAGAGTATACCCTTGCACTGCCGCTGTACCGTAGCTATATAGACCTCCGCCCCCGTGATATCGACGTACAGATGGCACTGGCGGCCTGTGAGATAGAGGCGGGACTGCCCGAACAAGCAGCCGGGCGGCTCCAGTATGTCGAACGGGAAAGCAAACGCAAAAAACCGGGGCTCTTCCGGCTCCAGGCCAGGGCGCTGCACCTGTCTGGCAGGTTCAGCGAAGCAGCCGAAGCTTACAAGAAATACCTCCGTACGACAGGTCGTAAAGATCCCCTTCGCAGCTCGATGGCGGCGGAACTGCTTCGCTGCCACAGTGGTATCCAGCTGGCTGCTTCGGAAAGCCTGGGGCTGGCCGACAACCTGGGTCCCTCTGTGAACAGCGCCTACGACGACTTCATGCCTGTACTCAGCCCCAATAATCCCGGCCGCCTGTACTTCAGCAGCAAACGGAGCGGTGGCAGCGATATGTACAGCACCGAACTCGAACAAGGCGCCTGGTCCAGCCCTGAGTTGTTCCTGCCTGCGCTTAACGGACCTCTCTACGAGTATGTAGCGGGTATCAATGCCGAAGGATCGGCGCTGGCATTTTTCCGGGGCATGCGCCCGGATAGCGGGGCGCTGTATATCGACACTTTCCAACTGGAGCGGTCGGGCAATACGCCATCTCTGCTGTTTGATCTTCCGATGATCCCCGAGCAAGGCGATACCGATCTCTTTTTCTACAACGATACGACCATCCTGTTTTCCAGCCGCAGATTGGGTGGTTTCGGCGGATACGACCTTTATATCACGATCAAAAGCAATACGGGCTGGTCGGCTCCTGAAAACCTGGGTCCCAGGGTCAACAGCTCCTATGATGACCGAAGCCCCTTCCTGGCGCGCGACGGGCGCACACTCTACTTCAGCAGCAACCGGACTGCATCAGGTGGAGGATACGATGTGTTCAAAGCCATATATGAGACTGACCGCCTTGCCTGGTCCGTACCCGTCAACGCCGGGTTGCCACTAAGCAGCCCCGGCAATGACCTGGGCCTCAGACTTACTGCAGACGGGCAGCGGGCCTATCTTTATTCAGACCGGGCAGGCGGCTCCGGCGGATACGATATCTATATGATCTACCTGCGCGAGGCCCGGTCAGAGCAATTGCTGACAGGTTCGTCCATCGAGTTTATCCGCAACGGTGAACAGCAGGTTATGGGCGAAACTAGACAAAGCGCTGAAACACCCCCACCTTCTCCGACCTCGCCGGCTGCAACCAAAATACGGCTGGAGCCGTTTTTCATCAGGGAGTCTGACCAAAACATCTCTTTACCCAACCGAATCAGACTGGATAGCCTGGCAACAATACTGACCCGATATCCTGCCGCTCAGGTGGAAATACGCAGCTATATCCCAGGCACCGGCAACCGTACTTTCCTGCTGTTTGCCTCGCTTCAGCAGGCAGAGTCTTTCATGAATCACTTCTCCGAACGCGGTGTAGCGGCGGACCGGCTCTCTATCAAAGGTCTGGGCAACCAGTACCCGATCGCACAGGACAGCCTGGACGGAAAGCCCAATCCATCTGCACTGCTCCTCAACAGGCGGGTGGAAATACAGCTCTACGGACTGCCGGCAGAAGTGCTTATAGAGCAGGTAGCCCCGCCGGTCAGCCCGGTGATGCAGGCAGAGGACGGTGAGGCGTTTCTAAGGAAGGTTCGTGGGATCACCTACCGCATCCAGTTCGCTTCATTACGGCAAATGTATGCCGGTGACCTGCTTGAGAGCCTGCCAGACGGCTGCATCGAACGCAGAGGAGATGCTACTGCCAGCCAATACAGTGTCGGGCTGGTAAAAAGAACCTCCGAAGCCCTCAAGCTGAGGGAGCGCGTAGTAGAAGCCGGTTTCCCGGATGCTTTTATCGTAGCTTATATCGACGGAAAAAGAATACCCAAAACAGCTATCACTCAGGACCTGTTGGAAAAATATCCCGATCTGAAGAACTATGTGCGCTACACGAACTAAGTTGACCGGCATGAATCATTTTGAATTCTTCACCGAGAGTCTGCGCAATATCCGGACGACGGGCACTATTGTACAGAGTTCGCGTTTTCTCTGCCGCAAGATGACCGAACATATCCCGTCCGACAGACCGGTGCAGGTCGTAGAGCTAGGAGCCGGGGACGGGAAGATCACGCGCATGCTGTTAAAGCGCCTGCACCCTGAAAGCCGGCTTTTTTCATTTGAGATCAATCCCAAATTCTGCGCCCGTCTGCGCGATATACAGGACCCGCGCCTGCACCTGGTGGAAGGCTCTGCAGAGTATCTGCGGGCTACTATGAGTGCAAACGGGCTGGAAGAGATAGACTACATCGTATCCGCATTGCCCTTTGTCGTATTGCCGGACGACCTGTCGGCGCGCATCGTGCAGGATTGTGCTGATCTGTTGCGCCCGGGCGGCATCTTTGCCCAGATGCACTATTCTCTCGTGGAAAAGAAACGTTACCAGGAAGTGTTTGGCAATCTGCGCCAGAAATTTGTGCCGATCAATATCCCACCGGCCTGGGTATTTCTATGCAATAAGGAATAGGGGCCCGTCCCTCAAAGCGACCATATCTGCAGACCAGGGGATTCAGCTTTGGCCGATAATCGCACCAGTCGTTCAGGCTCGTAACCACCGCTATACACCAGGAAAAAACCGCCGCCGCCCGCTCCGCAAAGTTTGAGGGTTATGCCCTCTGCGGTACACATATCCCAAAACCTACGCATCGACACAGGTATCCAGTCCTCGAAGTACATCCGCTGAATCCTGCTGATCCCTGTCAATACGGTCTGCAGTACATCGGCATCGCCCGAACAGACCGCCTGCACGGCTGTCTCCTGTAATGGAAAAAGATCCTCCCTGACAGCCTCTCTGAAACCTTCGTCTGTGTCCATACGCTCCCTGAACAGCCGGACCCAGTCTGCCGTGACCCTGCGTTCACCGCTGTCCGCCATATAGAAACCCGTAAGTATCCGCGTGTCTATATCCGGCAGGGAAAAATCCCCGCTGCTGTGTGCGACAACAGGTCTCCGGAGATAAGAGACCAACGGATCGAGGCCCGAACTGGACCCGTGGAAATAAGCTTCCATACGAGCCAGCAGGTCCCGTAGTCTTCCCTGCCGCTCAACCTGTAAACGGATAGATCCAGATTGATACCGCTGCCAGGCAGCGGCCGTGAGCGCCCCTGAACTACCAGCTCCGTAACCCTGCGGAATACCGGATACAAACCGGACCCCGGCATTAATATCCTCCCTGAAAGCGCTCCAGTCCAATGATATACTTTCATAACGGGGCAATACCCGGACCAGGTAATCATACCAGGCAGTCAGCGTTTCATCCGGCGAATCGTGAGTATCGATGCTCCAACTGCCGCCGAACCGATGCAGCGGAACAGCCAGCGCCCGGCCGCCAAGCAGGACAGTGTACTCTCCGAAGAGCAGGAGTTTGCCGGGAAAAAAGCTCATAGGCTGGAAATACCCGCGCCTGAATGCCGGGTATCGCGGGGAAAAATACTCATTTCATGGATCAGGGACAACGCAGGCCTGTATTTCACTGTTTGTCCACAGCCCGGTCAAGGACAAGCGAAAGCTTTTCGATACCGGCCAGGCAATCGGTTCGCGTATACTGCTCGAACGAAAGCCGGTACTCTCCAGGCTTGTCAAAGTACATCCGTTCCCTGAGTACAATACGCGCGGCGCACGCCGTGCCGTTGCATCCTCCCAGCCACTCCCCGGTTTTCTCCTGCAGTTCCAGGGAATGCTGCTCAGTGAGCACCTTACCGTCCGGGAAAGCGGAGTGTATGCGGACATACAGATTCTGAAAGGGATACGCAGTAGTGTGATCAAGATCCAGGTACATATTGTACCTGGCAGATGTATCCGCGATAGAAAATCCGAATGAAACGGTGTCGCCGTGGCACCAACCCTGGTCCGGGAAGCGATGGTTGCCGCTGTATACGCGATCCCTGTCACAGCCGGCCAGCATCATCGAAAGTACAATGACAAGCGCTGCTACAGGTATGCTCGTCAGCCACCCGCGCATCAGGAGAAAAAGTCTTTCATCCTGTCAAAAAAGCTTCGCTCTCCCTTACCTGGCGCCGGGTTGAAATTGGGCATCTGCCTCAGTTTCTCCATCAGGTCTTTTTCCTCGTCCGTCAGCTTTTTGGGCGTCCATATATTGACGTGGATAAGCTGATCGCCCCGGCCGTAGCTCTGCACCGCAGGCAGGCCTTTGTCCTTGAGACGGAACAATTTACCTGCCTGTGTGCCTGCAGGCACTTTTATCTTAACGGCGCTATCGATCGTCGGCACTTCGACGGATGTACCCAGCGCCGCATCGGCAAAATTGAGATAGAGATTATAGATCAGATTTGAGCCTTCCCGTACAAGCAGTTCATGCGGCTCTTCTTCGATACTGATGAGCAGGTCCCCGTTGGGGCCGCCATGCGTACCTGCATTGCCCTTGCCGGACATAGAGAGTTGCATGCCTTCCGCTACACCGGCCGGGATATCTATCTCGATCAATTCCTCGCCGTAAACGCGGCCTTCTCCCTTACAGTTGCCACACTTGTCGGTGATCGTCTGCCCGCTGCCGCTGCAACCGGGGCAGACCGTAGTAGTCTGCATCTGGCCCAGAAAAGTACTGCGTACCTGGCGCACTACGCCGGAGCCGCCGCAGGTGCCGCAGGTCTTTACGGAGTTCTTGTCTTTGGCGCCGGAGCCACCGCAGGTCTGGCAACCTACCTGCTTGCGTACCTTGATCTTCTTTGTTGCACCCTTGGAGATCTCTTCGAGCGTAAGCCGTACACGGATTCGCAGGTTGCTGCCCTTCTGACCGCGTCCCCGGCCCTGTCCGCCGCTGCGGCCACCGAAGAAGGATTCGAAAGGACTCCCTGAGTCGCCAAATATATCCCCGAATGAAGAGAAAATATCCTCCATGTTCGCGCCGCCGCCTCCGAACCCACCATTGGGATTGACTCCGTTGTGACCAAAGCGGTCATACCGGGCACGCTTGTCCTTGTCGCTGAGCACTTCGTAGGCTTCTGCAGCTTCCTTGAACTTCTCTTCGGATTCCTTATCATCGGGGTTCCGGTCCGGGTGATACTGGAGCGCTACCTTGCGGTATGCTTTCTTCAGCGCTGCTTCATCCACATCGCGCGGCACGCCCAGGATATCGTAATAATCTCTTTTTGACATAGTATTGATTGCAAACTAGCTGTTATAATCACTTCCCTACGACCACTTTGGCGTAGCGGATGATCTTGTCGTGCAAAAAGTAGCCTGGCTCGATCGTATCCAGCACCTTGCCTTTCAGCTCCTCCGCAGGCGCCGGGATCTCGGTGACGGCTTCGTGGAATTCCGGGTCAAAGGACTCGCCGTTGGAATCCATCTTGCGAAGGCCGGTCTGGCGCAGTACCTGGTTCAGTTTGTTGTAGACCAGCGTGACACCCTCGCTGAAAGTCTCTTCAGTGGCCGTATCAGCTGCGATCTTATGGGCCCTGTCAAAGTCGTCCAATACAGGCAGCAGGACTGACAATGTTTCCTGCGCTGCAGTTTTTGTCAGGTCCAGCCGCTCGCGTACAGAGCGTTTACGGAAGTTCTCAAACTCCGCGAAGAGGCGGAGATATTTGTCTTTCAGCTCTTCATTCTCAGCCTTGAGCCTGCTCACTTCTTCCGTGGCGGCGTCTCCGGTGGTCCTCTCCTCCGCTGCCTGTTCTGTCTGAATGGTCTCTTCCGTATGTTCGTGCTGTTCCTCGTGCATGTCTGGGTGATTTTTCTTTATTTTCCTCTGTTCAATAACTTTGCCATAGTACCTGAAACGACAAATTGTCAGTCATTCAGGAGCCTGTTGTCCAGCAATTTGCGGACCTCCGTATCCGACATATTGACCCCGATGATACGGCCTGCAGGGTCGACCAGGAAATTGGTCGGTATACTACGTACTCCGTAAGCCACTGCAGCGCTGTCGGCAAACTCCTCCAACCCGCTTACATGGGTCTCCCAGAACAGGCTGTCTGCCCGGATGGCCCGCTGCCAGGACTGTGGATCGCGCTCGATCCCGTATGAGAATATGCGGAATCCCTTGCCGTCGCTGAAGCGCTTGTCCTGCAAGCTGCGGTACAATGCGACCCAGCGGGGATTCTCCTTCCTGCAAGGACCACACCAACTGCCCCAGAATTCGAGCAGTACGTAGTACCCGCGAAGATCGGACAACCGGTGTACCCGCCCGTCCGGCCCCTGCCCTGCTATCTCGATCGCCATATCGCCATTGACCAGGCGGGGCTTGTTATACAGGTAGCGGCCGGCGATCACCGCGACGACGGCCACCAGCAGGACAATAACAGGGATCGCTTTGTTTCTGCGCATTATTCTACAGGCCGGGGATCTTGCGGCGGCAGCAAAGTTAACCCAAAATGACGGCCGCTTGTGCCGCGATCTGCACTATTCCGAAGCTGTAAGGCTGCTTTGGTTTATTTTTGACCCGAAAAAAGACCGCGATGCAGAAACTCCACAAGGTATTGGTAGAAGGTGTGCTCGATACCTTGCAATCGATCCTGCTTGAAAACAGGTACGCCGACAAGGCCCTGGAACAGGTATTTCGTCACAACCGCAAGTGGGGCGCCAGGGATCGCGGCTTCGTAGCGGAAAGCGTCTATACGACCATCCGGCATCTGCGGCGCTACCAGTATATGGCCGGACTGGCAGAGATCCGTGACAGGACCTCGATCATCTGCCTGTTCCAGTGCCATCGCTGGGAGAAGTACGGACATTTTGCAGCATTGCTGACAGACTGCGGCCTGGATACAGCCACACTGGAGGCACGCACAAAAGAACTCTCTGCAATGCCCACTATCCGGGAATCATTCCCGGACTGGTTGTACGCACTCATACAGGACGAATACGGCGACTCAGCTGAGGCCCTGGTGACCGCCCTCAACCGGGAAGCGCCGGTCATCCTGCGCGTCAATACACTGAAGACTTCCCGTGCTGCGGCACAAAAGAGGCTCCTGGAGGAAGGAGTAGCGACAGTGCCCCTGCCCCAGCCTGACGCCCTGCGGCTGGAACGGCGGGGTAACATCTTTCGCACGCAAAGCTTTGTAGACGGTTGGATAGAAGTGCAGGACAGCGCTTCACAGGAGGTGGCCCCCTTCGTCCAGGTTGCTCCCGGCATGCAGGTAGTCGATGCCTGTGCAGGCGCAGGGGGCAAATCACTCCACATGGCGGCCTTCATGCAGGGCAAGGGGCGGCTCCTGGCTATGGATGTCGAAGACTATAAACTTGCGGAACTGAAAAAACGGGCCCGTCGGGCCGGGATCGCCAATATCGAGACACGCCTGATCGATCAGACCAAAGTGGTCAAACGCCTGTATGGCAAGGCAGACAGGCTGCTGCTGGATGTGCCCTGCACGGGAACCGGCGTGCTGCGCCGCAACCCCGACGCCAAATGGAAGCTCAGCCCGGAGTTTCTCTCCGAAGTGACTGCATTACAGGCCGACATACTGCACAGGTACGCGGCCATGCTGAAACCGGGAGGCATAATGGTCTATGCGACCTGTAGCCTGCTAAAGACGGAGAATCGTGTCCAGGTAGATGGTTTTCTCGCCGGTCACCCGGAGTTTTCACTGGATGCCGAACAAATATTTCTACCCCATCTGGACGACTGTGACGGCTTCTATATGGCCAGGCTCGTCAAATCCGGAATCTAATTGCACACAAGGGATACTTTTCCATTAAATCTGGATTTAGCACATATTTTATCGGATATCCGCCGGACTCGCAATTTATTTGCTTATAATAACCTTTTGCAATATTTTTGTTTTAAGCAAATGCCGCGCCATGGACAGCAACAGCAATCGTCGTCAGGGCCTGAAGATCCTGCTTGGAACCCTCCTGGTATTTTCCCTGGTTTCGATCGTCCTGCACATCAGCAACAGGCGGGCGCTCCAGCGTGAGGCCGAAAAAGTAACGATAGAAGATCCCGCAGTAGATCTAAGTATCCGAACACTGGAGACGCTTCTCTTCTGCGAAAACAGTTTCCTGGCTTATACTGTCAGTACCGGTCAGGATGATTATACACAATACCGCTCGGGGCTGGATCAGCTTTCCAGGCAGATGGACTCGCTGGAGATACTGCTCGTAAGATCAGTCACATCGGGGGATACGGTTGCAGCCGGGAAAGAAAAAAGCATCCTGCGCACAAAAACGGATCTATCCGCACAGCTTTCAAACATAAGGTACAGGCTGGATTCCCTCCTGTTTCACACGACCGAAGTCATATCGGAGGATTCTGTACCGGTAAACAGCCCGGTAAAGAACCTGTCGCACAAAAAAATGAAAGACTATGTGTTCTCCGAAACCCTCCGGAACGACAATGATTCCGTGACGGTGAGGAAACGCAAAAAATTGCTCGCGCGGCTGGCCGAAGCCCTTTACGAACCGCAACAAGACACCGTCTCCAAGATACGTACGAAAACGATCGACAGGACAAGCAAGGAGTATACACTGATCGATGAGGCTGTAGAGTTGATCCTGACCAGGAGCAGCAGCTACTACAAGCAGATGACCGAAGAGATGGTACAGCTCCGGTTGCAACAGATCCTGAAAGAGCAGGAACTGACGCGGATCAACTTCTCACTGATGCGCAGGCTCAGGGAAGATATCAATGCCGTACTGACCGCAAGACTAGCCGACAATGAAGCGGGAAGAGCAGATGCAGTAAAAGCCGTGACCAGCTACGCCAATGCGCTTTTTGCCCTTGCCATCCTCAGTGCCTTGCTCATACCACTGCTCATATTCTGGCTCATGAAAGCCCGCAGGCATTCGCAGAACTACCAGGCCGCCATGATAGCAGAACGTAACCGGGCACTGGAACTAGCCCGGGAGAAAACTTCCCTGCTGTCCACTATGAGCCATGAGTTCCGCACGCCGTTGCACTCCGTCATCGGCTTCATCGATCACCTGAAGTATACGGACATCAATGCAGAACAGAAGCAACTGCTGGAGAGCGCACAGTTCTCCTCCAACCTGTTGCTCAACCTGGCCAACGATATACTGGATCTCGGGAAACTCGAAAGCGGCCGGTATCAACCCGCCCCCGCTGCTTTCGACGCTCACGCGACCATCGCCCAGATCATTTCTGTCATGCATATCCAGGCAGATAAGAAAGGACTCAGCCTGCGTATGGGTGCAGCAGCCGGAGATGCGCTTTGGCTGCACGGTGATGTGGAAGCGCTGAGGCATATCCTGATCAACCTGATCGGCAATGCTGTCAAGTTTACGCACGAAGGCGAAGTATCCGTCAACACCCACCTGGAACCAATAAACGGCAGTGACGGACGCCCGTTCCTGGTGATATCTGTACGGGACAGCGGGCCGGGTATAGCGCCACAGATCATAGACAATCTCTTTCACAAGTACTACCAGGGGGATGAGGACAAGAGCAGGGGATCGGGTCTGGGGCTGTATATATGCAGGCTGCTGCTGGAGGCACAGGGCGGCACCATAGCGGTAGAAAGCCAGCCCGGAGAAGGCGCTACATTCACGATGCGCCTGCCGGTGGACCTCCTGCAATCCCCACCCCAGGAGGTCGCGACGGGCCAGGTGGCCCCGGCCGGGGATTTCCTGCGGAACAAACGCTTGCTGATCGTAGACGATGACCCGCTCAATCTTCAGCTGATAGATATCCTGATCAGGAACCGCGGCGGGCAGACAGACAAAGCGCTCAGTGGCCGCGAAGCGCTGGGCCTCCTGCGACAACACCGCTATGATGCTGTCCTGACAGATATCATGATGCCGGGTATGGATGGCAGATCATTTATACAGGCTGCGCGCCAGATCCCCGGACCGAAGGATACTATGCCTTTTTTCCTGGCACTTACCGGGCTGACCGACAAGGAGGAAATGACCACACTACAGGAGGCAGGCTTCAGTCATGTAATTCCCAAACCGTTTCGAGAAAAGGAGGTAATGAACACTCTCTGGCAGTTGTTCTCCGCGCGAGACACAGGCTCTTCAGCAAGTGAGCCTATCTAAGTAAGATAGGAAAAACCCCGGGAAAAACCAAAGCCGGGAAACATAACCGTACAGCGAGGTTCACGACTTGTCTGCAACTACATACCTGGCGGCTATCTCGTCGATCGCAGAAGCCAGCTCCCGGTCTTTGTCTGTGACACGGCGACCGGCAGAATGTGTGCACAATACAATGTCTACGCGGTTCCATTCATTGGTCCAGGTCGGATGGTGGTCCTGCCGCTCAGCAGCCATCGCTACTTCTGTCATGAAGGCAAAAGCCTGGGCGAAATCCATGAACCTGAAACTTCGCATCAACCGGTCGTCTTGTTGTTGCCACATAAGGTATACCCGGGCGTGGTTTTGGAGTAGCCCGTTTTTAAAGATACAGGAAAAAGAGCCTTTAAACAATCGGCAGAACAATGTCCTCGGGCTGCTCAGTATCTGAGTACCCTGACCTCCGGACGGCGACCTTCGGTACGGATAACCATGAAAATGGTGCCGTATTCATCGTCGGGCAGATCCGTAAAGCGGTCATCACCGGCAAGCAGATTGACCAGCCGGGGGATTGAGTTTGAATGTCCCGCTATGACCACATTTCTTTCGCCGCTCCGCAAAAGGCGCCTGGTGAAGTCCTCCTGTTCGTTGGGCCAATAGGTCTGGATGACCTTGTTCCCGGCTTCTGCCAGGGGCGCCAGCGTTTGTCGTGTGCGCTTGTAATCGCTGCTGTACATGGCGTCTATCGGCCAGTCGCGAAGCAGCTCTGCCAGCCGGAGCGCCCTGAGCCTCCCTGCTGCAGACAGGTCGGGGTCCCGGGTATCGTTGCTGTCTTTCTCTGCGTGCCGCACGAGAAAATAGACGAATATATCCCGGTCGGCGGATCCCGCCCTGCGGTTGACATGGCAGGAGGAGAGCAGGCCGATACAACATACGAGCGTTAATGCATATATATACTTATTCATAACTCAGGCGTTTTGAAGTGCGGAATGGAAGGGGATGAAGGCTGACCTGTACTGCAATGATAGGACACAGCAGTTCTTTAGCCAAAGAAAGTGAGTACATTTGAATCCTTAAAAGGGTGCAGCGTCCAGCCTGGACAGGCTAAGTTGCCGCCCGGTCATACAATCGAGCCTCGGAGTGTCCATACGCAAACTGGCAGGAGAAACGGCTATCTATGGCCTGAGCTCTATACTGGGCAGGTTGCTCTATTTTTTTCTGATGCCACTCTATGTGCGGATCTTCGATCTGGCCGACTACGGCGTGGTTACCGATCTTTTTGCTTTTACCGGCATCCTATTTATTTTCTACACTTACCGCATGGAGACCGCCTATTTCCGGTATGGCACGGATGGCGGGGAGAGCAGCCACCGGGCATACGATACGGCGGTGATCTCAGTAGCTGCCAGCAGTTTGGTTTTCAGCGGACTGATCTTTGCCTTCTCCGGCGACATAGCGGCCTTGTTCCGCTACCCTGAGTACAGTTCGCTTATCGGCATGTGCGCGGGTATCCTGCTGTTCGATGCCCTGGCGGAGTTGCCGCTTTCCAGGTTGCGCCTGGAGGGGAAGGCCCTTAAATTTGCCACTATAAGACTCACCGGTATCGGGATCAATATCGGGTTCAACCTTTTCTTCCTGGTATTCTGCCCTTACCTGATGGAAAACGGGTACGACTGGATACGCAGCGTATACGACCCCTCGATAGGTATCGGCTATATTTTTCTTTCCAATCTCCTGGCAAGTGCAGCCATCGCCCTGATGTTGCTGCCGCTGTGGTTGAAGTCCCGCTACCGGTTTGACTGGAGGACCGGCCGTTCCATGCTTGCCTACGCGCTGCCACTGGTGTTGGTAGGGTTCTCATTTGTGATCAACGAGATGTTTGACCGCAAAATGATGATCTGGTTGCTGCCGGGCAGCGATGAAGAGAACAAGGCGGCGCTGGGCGCCTACGGCGGGTGTTACAAACTCACGATGATCCTGGCGCTGTTCACACAGGCATTCAGATATGGAGCAGAGCCCTTCTTTTTTCGCAGGAAAAACGACGGCGATGCCCGCCAGGTCTATGCGGATGTAGCGAAGTACTATGCCATTGCCGGTGTGGTGGGCTGCCTGTTCACACTGCTTTTCCTGGATGTATTCAAGTATATCCTGGAAGAATCTTACTGGGTAGCGCTAGGAATAGTGCCGATCCTTTTACTCGCCAACCTGATGAACGGGCTCTATTACAACGTCTCTATCTGGTACAGGCTCACCGACCGCACGACCACAGGCGCCCTGATAGCAGGCGGGGGAGCGCTGCTGACCATCTGCCTGAATATATGGTGGCTGCCGGTCTGGGGATTCCATGGCGCTGCCTGGGCTACGCTGATCTGCTACGGGTTCATGCTGGCCTGGTGTTATTACCTGGGCCGCAGGCATTACCCGGTGCCTTATGATCTGGGCAGGATCGGCCTTTACTTTGTCACGGCAGCCGGGCTATATACCATATCCCTGCTTTTGAAGTATGCTGCGTCTCTGCCCGCAGTGCCTGCGCTGGCTCTGAACCTGGTGCTGATGATGGTCTTTGTATATACGCTGATCCGGCGTGAACCTGAGCTGGCAGCGGCCCTTAGAAAGCTGCGCACATTGCGGCGGCAGGCGAACTGAACCGGAACTCGTCACATATCGAGACGCTCCCAGTAGTTCTGGTCCTCTATCTCCGACAATATCTGCAGGTAATTCTGATAGCGCAGTTCACTTACTTTTCCTTCTTCGAGCGCCTTCTTGACTGCACATGCCGGCTCATCTCGATGTGTACAGTCGGCAAACCGGCATTCGCCGGCCAGTGCGAAGAACTCCCGGAAATTGTGCGCCACATCCATGACCTCCATATTGTTGAAGGACAAAGTCTTGATACCAGGCGTATCGATCAGGGTCCCTCCGAAGCTGAGTGTGTGCATCTTGGCAAATGTGGTCGTATGCTGGCCCTTGCCGGAATGTCCCGACAAATCCTGGGTGCGAAGCCGAAGAGAAGGTTCGACGGCATTGACCAGGGAGGATTTGCCCACGCCCGACTGCCCGCTGATGAGCGACACCTTGTCGCGCAACAACTCGCGCAACTGCTCGATCTGGTATCCCGTACCTGCCGAGACCAGCAAGGTCTGATACCCGATACGGCCATAGATATATTCCAGTGCCAGGTAAATCTCTTCTTCTTCCCGGCCATACAGGTCCGCCTTGTTGAAGACGAGCAGGGTCGGGATATCCCGTGGCTCCGTAGTCAGCAGAAAACGGTCCAGGAAACCAGGTTTGAGCTGCGGCTCGATGATGGTAGCGATCAGCACAGCCTGGTCAATATTACTCGCAAGGAGATGGAGATCATGTTTCTTCCGGGGTGACTGCCTGGCGACGTAGTTGCGCCTTGGGTGGATCTCCCGGATAATGTGTTCCCCGTTCAGTGAATCTATGGAAACGAGGTCGCCAACCGCGACCGGGTTGGTGATCCTGAGGCCGTCGAGGCGGAAACGTCCGATGATCCGGCAGTCGCATTCTGTGCCGTCATCGAGTCGCACCGTATACCAGCTACCGGTGGATTTGACTACGACACCCTGCTTCAAGACCGGATGTTTTGCTTGATACCCGAACAACTGTGCGCTGCAGCGACCAGCTCCGGTATGACAGACGGATCGTTTTCGGCAGCATGGCCTACCACGACCATCCCTGCGCCGGCTTCCAGCCGCTCACGCACCATTTCCGGTGTACGGATCCCGCCTCCTACGATGACGGGTACATCTACCGATTCCGATACCTCCCTGATCATATCAGCGGATACAGGTTGCCTGGCGCCGCTACCGGCATCGAGGTAAATACACCTCATACCCAGCATCTCGGCGGCCATTGCCGTACAGGAAGCGATCTCCGGCTTTTCTGCAGGGATCGGCTGCGTCTGGCTGATATACGCCACCGTAGTCTGGTTGCCCCCATTGACCAGCATGTAAGCCGTGGGGATGATCTCCAGCCCGCTGCGCTTGATATAAGGCGCTGCCTGGACATGACGCCCGATCAGCAGATCGGGATTACGGCCGCTCACCAACGAAAGGAATAGCAGCGCATCTGCCTTGGGGTTGACCTGGTACGTTTCGCCCGGAAACAGGACGGCAGGTATATCCGTCTCAGTTTTGATCATGGTGAGACAACGGTCCAGCATATCGTGGACTACCAGGCTACCGCCCACCAGGAAGTAATCCACTCCTGTATCTACGGCATTGCGCAGGAATCGCTCCAGGTTGCGCAGACGCAACTTGTCAGGATCGATAAGCAGGGCGATCTTTTTCTGACCGGCCTCCGCTGCCAGCACCCAATCCCTGTAGATAGAAGTCATTCCTTATTTTCTATTAAAGATAAATGATTTTGGACAGGTGACGTCCGAAAACGAAAAGCCCCCGAATTTCGGGGGCTTTCATGTTGACCCTCTAGGACTCGAACCTAGAACGACTGAACCAAAATCAGCTGTGTTACCATTACACCAAGGGTCATCCTTAAATGCGAATGCAAATTTATAACAAAATTGTTTTTTCACGCAGCCCTGCCCATTTTTTTCGCTGCGATCGGCGAGAAATCAGGCCACACGGTAGATGGCTGGCAGCTGGCGGCCCAATCCGTCATAGTCCAGCCCGTACCCGACCACAAAGACAACAGGTATCTCGAAGCCCGTCCAGTCCACCGTGATCTCTTCGATCAGTGCTTCGGGCTTTACCAGCAAAGCGGCTATCCGCACCGAGGCCGCACCCCGGTCGGCAATCTCGCGGATGAGGTGTTTCATTGTCAGCCCGGAATCAACGATATCCTCTACGATCAGTACATCCCTGCCACCCAGGTCCGGGCTGCCTTCCAGGTCAATCTGCACACGACCTGTACTGGCCATACCGTCGTAAGAACTGGCCCGGACGAGATATATTTCTGTCGGCAGATCGATGCCGCGGACCAGGTCTGCCAGGAAGATAAAGGCCCCGTTGAGTACGCCGAGAACACAGAGCGGCTGCTCCGTATCGCCATAAGCCGCCGAGATCTCCGCCCCCATAGCCGATACACGCCGGCGAATATTTTCCGTATCGATGTACGGCTCAAACCACCGGTCTTTGAGGAACACTTTGCCTGCCATCACAAGCCATATTTGTCGATCAGATAGATAAGCGCTGCCATCGCCCCGGCGCCCATGGCCAGCTCGCGCTTGTTGACGGCCTCGAATACATCGGTCGCTGCGTGGTGATAGTCAAAATAGCGGTGTAGTTCGGGGTCCAGACCGATCAGCAGCGGCCCCTGCTCCTTGAGTGGTGAGATATCCGCTCCGGACCCACCGGGGTTGAAATGCAGGCCATATGGCGAAAGCAGATCGATCCAGGGGCCGACTTTGCGGAACCTGGACACAAAAATATCTTGTCTCCCTTCAAAACTGAACCCTCTCGGGGCATGCCCCCCGGCGTCGGACTCCAGCGCAGCTATATGCTTTTCTTTCTTTTCGGCCGCTCTGCGGGCATATTCGAGACCGCCCTGCAGGCCGTTTTCTTCGTTGGCAAACAGCACACAACGGATGGTCCTCCGGGGCTGGTATCCCAGCATACGAAAAGTGCGCAGGACCTGCATGGCCTGTACGCAACCGGCGCCGTCGTCGTGTGCGCCCTCTCCTATATCCCAGGAGTCGAGGTGGCCACCTACGACGATGATCTCATCGGGAAACTCCGAGCCGCGGATCTCTCCGATCACATTGGCGGCAGGCTTGTCCGGCAAGTGCCTGCTTGCATTGCGTAGGAAGACCCTCACCGGTCCCGAGCGCAGCGCTGCAGCCAGCTTCTCCGCAGAGACCGTACTCAGCGCAAGGGCGGGTATATTGGGTCCTTCCGGGCGATACTGCGTACCGCCGGTATGTGGTATATCGTCGATATTGGGGGTCATGGACCGGACCAGTGTCGCAGCCGCACCCAGTTCGGCCGCTAGTCCGGGGCCGCGGTACCGCTGGTCAACCGCACGGCCATATGCTGTCATGGTCCTCACTACACCCGTTTCCATCGGGCGGTTGAAAAACACGATCTTGCCGCGCACTTCTGTTGCGCCCAGCGCTTCAAGTTGTTCCAGCGAGTGCACTTCTATGACTTCAGCCGTTATCCCCTCTGGCGGAGTAGCTACGGTATTGCCCAGGGCGAGGGAATTCAGGTCGAAACTCCCCATCGCTGAGGAAACCACCCGCGCCGGCCAGTTTTCTCCCCGCTCCCAGTGCGGCACGCTGACCGGCTGATGATAAACCGTGTCGATGCCCAACGTATCGAGCATCTGTTGCGTGTAGATGGCCGCAGCCATATATGCAGGCGTGCCGCTCAGCCGTGGTCCGATCTGCTTGCACAGGTACCTGAGCCATTCGTAACAAACGGCATCTTCCAGTGTACGACTGAAAATACCTGCGATAAAAGTCGTATCATCTGCAGGAGGGCTGTATTTTATCTTTGCTTTCTGCGCGGTCGCCACGAAAGACAAAGACACAGCAAAAAACAATATATATAGAATTCGAGCCATTTGAACCCTATCTTTGTTATGAAGTTGTGCTATCTGGCACAATATACTGCTATGTGTACTTCCCGGAGCCGCAAACCGGCGCGGAAAGAGATTTTCTAGAACCACTTAAAACTATGTTTCTATGCGTAACTGGATACTTACTACATGTCTGCTGATAGGCTGTATTGCCGGACAGCTGAACGCCCAGAATGCGACCGATGCACGCCTGAGCGAATTGAATGCTTTGCTGGTGAGGGACTCAACTGTCTGGACCTTTGGCGGCGGGGTCGGTTTCGACTTTTCACAACTGCTGCTGCTGAACCCGCGTGTCGGTTCGGGAGAGAACCGGGTCGGGGTCGGCGGCATCGGTAGCGCCTATGCCAACTACGCCAAAGAACGGATCACCTGGGAAAACTTTGCTTCGCTGCAACTCGCCGCCCAGAAGATCGGAAGCGGACAGGACCGCCCCTGGCTCAAAAACCTGGATATCTTCAGGATCGGTTCCAAACTCGGGTATAAGTTCAATAACCCGAAGTGGTCCGCCGCACTGGAATTTACACTTCAGAGTATCCTGCTGCCTACTTACGAAGGGAATATCCTGAGGCCCACAGAGGCTAATGAAGCGCTGCTGGCACGTTTTATGTCGCCTGCTTTCATGACATTGTCGCCCGGTATCGACTACAAAGCAACGCCCAACCTGTCGTTCTTTCTTTCTCCGTTTGCCGGCAAGGCTGTAGCTGTGCTGGACGACCGTATCGCTGCGCTCGGCATACATGGCAACCCGGTCACACGTGACGCAGATGGCGTCGTTATCTCCTATGAGAATGTGGATTACCAACTGGGTGCATTTTTTAAGACCCTGTATACCAACAAGTTCATGGAAGACAAGCTTTCGTTGACGACCTCACTTGACCTCTATTCCAACTACCTGCGCGATCCGCAGAATATAGACGTGCTCTGGAAGGTCGATCTCGGGTATGCGATCTGGCGCAACCTGTCGCTCAATATTGCCACTGAGTTGTTCTATGACCACGATGTACTGGTACAGATCGACAACGCCAACCCGCCGACCCTGGGCCGGAGAGTGAGCTTCGTGGAAGCGCTCTTTATCAAATACAACGTCGTATTCTGACGGAACTTTGTCAGAATCTCAACCTATGAAAAAAGGACCTTATCGCCTGAAGTGATAAGGTCCTTTTTCGTTGGCTGACTGCAGGGGCCGGTTGATTTCAGCCCTGCCTATCTTATAAAGATACGAAAACATATGCTTTTTCTCTTTCCGGTACCTTCCCTGGGCCATGCGGATGTTACCACCTTCCCGCACCGCTGATCCCGCCCAAAAATCTCCTTGAGCCGGTGTCCTTTTAACAGATACCTCGCCCCGGCAGAGACTCGTCGACTCCGGGAAGGTTGTTCGCCCGATTTCCTAGAAGTTGCTTTTTATTTACTTGTTATTTGCAGTACTTTGAAGCCTTCAAACTACCGGAAACATGGCAGAAAAGAAACTCTTCCTCCTGGATGGTCACGCACTCGTGTACCGGGCGCACTATGCCTTCATCACGCGTCCGCTCATCAATTCCAAGGGGATCAATACCTCCGCGATCACCGGGTTCCTGCGGTCGCTCTGGGATATCCTGCAGAACCAGCGCCCTACCCATATAGCAGTAGCATTCGACCCGCACGGCCCGGTATTCCGCAACGAGATGTTTCCGGCATACAAAGCAAACCGCGACGAACAACCTGAAGATATAGGTATTGCACTGCCTTATATCCGCAGGATCGTCGAGGGATTCAACATACCGATCATCGAACTGGAAAACTATGAAGCCGACGACGCAATCGGTACGGTCGCGAAACAGGCGGAACTACAGGGATTCACCGTATATATGGTCACTCCCGATAAGGACTATGCGCAGTTAGTGACAGACAATGTCAAAATGTACAAACCCTCCCGCCAGGGCAACGGCGTAGATATCCTCGGTCCGGAGGATGTGCTGCGCGAATGGGGGCTCAGGCGCATCGACCAGGTCGCGGACTTTCTCGGCCTCCAGGGAGACAGCGTGGACAATATACCCGGCATACCGGGTATCGGCCCCAAGACTGCACAGCAACTGCTCGAGAAATACGATACGGTAGAAGGTGTGATCGCACATGTCGACGAGCTGAAAGGCAAACAACAGGAGAACGTACGGCTGTATGCCGACCAGGCGCGGCTGTCCAAAGAGCTGGCCACCATCCATACGAACGTGCCGATCACTTTCGACGAAAAACGCTTCGAGATCGAACCCATCGACAAAGAAGCGTTATCGGCGGTATTCCGCGAACTGGAATTCAAAACGCTGGCCAGGACCATACTGGGTGAGGAGGATGCCGCACCAGGCGCACAGGGTGTGCAGCAATCGCTCTTTGCCGATCAGCCTTCAACAACGGCAGCGCTGCCACAGACCAAATCACAACTCCCCGCCATCCCGTCACATTCGACAGCGGAGAAGACCATTCATACAACGACGCATACTTACCACCTGGTAAATGATGAAGTGGCCCTGACCGCTCTCCTGGATACCCTGGGAAAAGCACCGCAGTTCTGCATGGATACGGAGACTACAGACCTGGATGCCAATCTTTGCGAACTGGTCGGTATGTCCTTCAGCATACAGCCGGGAGAGGCATATTATGTACCTGTACCTGCCGACCAGGACGAAGCCAGGGCACTGCTGGAGCGATTCAGACCTGTACTGGAAGACCCGGAAAAAGAGATCATCGGCCAGAACATCAAGTTCGACGCCCTCGTCCTGCGCTGGTACGGGATCGAACTCAGCGGCCGCTACTTCGACACAATGGTCGCACATTACCTGCTGGAACCCGAACTGAGGCATGGCATGGACTACCTGGCCGAGACCTATCTGCAGTACCAGACCGTGCCCATCGAAGCGCTGATCGGCAAAAAAGGCAAGGAGCAAGGAAGTATGCGCGACGTTCCGCTCGAAGAGATCAAGGACTATGCCGCAGAAGATGCGGACATCACCCTGCAGCTATACCAGGTCCTGGCTCCCCGGCTCGGAGAAGCGCGACTTGAAGATCTCTACCGCAAGGTGGAAGGACCGCTCATCCATGTCCTCACGGATATGGAATATGCCGGCATCCGCGTGGACAAGGACTACCTGGGGCGATATTCCGGGGAATTGGGTGTGCAGATATCGGCACTGGAAAAGAAGATCTACGAGCTGGCAGGCACCCGGTTCAATATCGGCTCTCCCAAGCAGGTAGGCGAGCTGCTCTTCGAGATCATTGGTATCCCTTATCGCTGGAAGAAGACCAAGTCCGGCCAATATGCAACCGATGAAGATAAACTCGTAGAACTGGCGCCGCAACATCCGGTCGTGGAGGAGATCCTGCAGCACCGGACCCTGACCAAGCTCAAGTCCACCTACGTGGACGCTCTGCCCGGTATGATCAACCCGAAAAGCGGCAGGATCCATTCCTCCTTCAACCAGGCGCTGGCTGCAACGGGAAGATTGAGCTCCAACAACCCCAACCTGCAGAACATACCCATCCGTACGGCCGAAGGACGGCGTGTGCGTGAAGCATTCACTCCGCGCGATGCAGATCATGTACTTGTCGCAGCGGATTACTCACAGATCGAGTTACGCCTGATCGCCGAGATCAGCGAGGAGCAGGCCATGCTGGATGCCTTCCAGGCCGGGCACGATATTCATGCCGCCACAGCAGCCAAAGTCTACGGCGTACCCCTGGAACAAGTCACGGCCGCCCAGCGAAGGAACGCCAAGACCGTAAACTTCTCCATCATCTACGGTGCAGGAGCTCAGAACCTGTCCCGCCAGCTCAATATCAAACGGACAGAAGCCAAAGAGCTGATCGACCAGTACTTTGCCCAGTACCAGGGCCTCAAAGCATATATGGAACGTACGGTCGAATTTGCCCGGGAAAACAAGTATGTAGAAACCCTCCTGGGCAGGAGACGCTGGTTGCGGGACATCGACTCCCGCAATGCCCTGGCGCGCAGCGGCGCCGAACGCGTTGCAATCAACTCTCCGATCCAGGGTTCCGCTGCGGACATGATCAAGATAGCCATGATCGATATTCATGCCGCGATCCGGAAAGAAAAGCTGAAATCAAAGCTTGTGCTCCAGGTACACGACGAACTGGTATTCGACGCCCCCCGCGAGGAGCTGGATATCCTGCAGCCGCTGGTGCGTGAGAAGATGAAAAATGCCATCCCATCACTCAAAGTACCTATACTCGTGGAGATCGGCATAGGCAATACCTGGCTCGAAGCGCACTGATACGCAGCATTGTACTGATCTCTAAATGAGGGTTATTTTTTCATAAAATTGTTGTTTTTTTGCAGGGTCGAGCTGAGACAGGAAATCCTTTTATCTTAAAAGCATCACACTTCCATCTTACACCTTAAATGAAACTACCTACGCCGCTAACCGTTTCGGAGATAGCAGAGATGATCGGAGCAGAGATCATAGGTGACGCGTCTATTCTCGTTACAGGTGTCAACGAAATACATAAAGTCCAGCCCGGGGACCTCACCTTTTCTGATCTGGCAAAATACTTCGAACGATCACTCAGCTCCGATGCCAGCGTCGTGATACTCAATGCCGAGACAACATGTCCTCCCGGAAAAGCGATCCTGGTCCATCCTGAGCCCTTCAAGGCTTATGACAGCATTGTAGCGAGATACATGCCTTTCCGGCCGCTCAGCGCCATGATCAGTGACTCTGCGACTATAGACGGCAGCACGATCATAGAGCCGGGCGTAGTCATAGGCAATCATGTCACCATCGGCAAGAACTGCTATATCCAGGCAGGCGCCTATATTGGCGATTTTACGGAGATACAGGACAATGTCGTGATACAGGCCCGGTCGATCATAGGGACGGATGCTTTCTACTACAAGCGGTATCCCACACATTACCAGAAGTGGCGTACAGGTGGCAAAGTGGTCATTGAAAGCGATGTTGAGATCGGCGCCGGCTGTACAGTCAATCGCGGGGTCTCAGGCGACACTTTCATCGGTCAGGGGACCAAGTTTGACTGTCTCATCCATATCGGCCACGGCGCCGTGATCGGTCGCAATTGCCTGTTTGCCGCACAGGTTGGTATCGGTGGCAAGACGATCATCGAGGACGACGTAGTGCTGTACGGCCAGGTAGGTGTAGCACAGAATCTTCACCTCGGCAAAGGCGCGGTCGTATTGGCAAAGTCCGGCGTATCCAAGAACCTGGAGGGCGGAAAGACCTATTTTGGCATTCCAGCCGCGGAGGTCAAAGAGAAATACAAAGAACTCGCGGCGCTGCGCAACCTGCCTGAGTTTCTCAAAGAAAGAACGCCCAACAATATACCGGACGGTCTCTGACCCCCTGGCACAGGCCGCTTCGACGGCTCAGCGATGGAATAAACCTGCTTTCTGCAGGATGGTCAACTGTCCGCCAAAAGCGGCAGCTATGTTCTCCTGTGTGAATACGCTGCTCACGTCTCCGTAGGAGACCAGTCGCTGGTTGAGCAGTATGATCTTGTCGAAATAAGAATGTACGGTAGAGAGGTCGTGATGCACGACCAGCAGTGTCTTGCCTTCTTCGGCAAGGCGCTTCAGAGTATGTACCGTCTTTTCCTCGGTCACTATATCGACCCCCACAAACGGCTCGTCCAGCATAAGTATCTCGGCTTCTTGGCATAACGCCCTTGCAATAAAAACCCGCTGTTGCTGCCCGCCGGACAATTCACCTATCTGGCGCTTGCTGAGGTGGTCAATGCCCATTTCTCTCATCGCCTGGCCCGCCAGGTCCCGATCCCGGCTATTGAGCCGCTGAAAGACGGATTTCCCGGCATATCTGCCCATGAGTACAACATCCGACACGGTAGCCGGGAAGCTCCAGTCTACCTGATCCTTCTGAGGAATGTAGGCTATTTTGTCCCTGAAGACATCTACCGGGGCGCCATTGATCCTGATCAGGCCGCTGGTAATCTCTGTCAGACCGAGTATTGCTTTGAACAAGGTGGACTTGCCCGCACCGTTGGGGCCCATCACGCCTGTCACGCTACCCGGCAGAATGTCCAGGTAGATATTGCTGAGTACCCTCTTCTTATCATAGTGGACCGAAAGGTCCTGTATGCTGATCTCGTACAAGGCGTGAAACTTTGCTCTCCGGGTAAGGTCTTTCGGCGAAGACTTGTTCCGGTAAATCGGAAATATAATACAAAAAACCGCCGGGACACTATCTGCTCCGCCTGCGCAGGTTGAGCTGCATGCAGACCAGCACGAAAGCCCCCAGCATAGCTAATATGATGCCTCCGTACAACCATCTTTCGGGTATGTCGGTTCCGGCGGAAGCATGTGACATGCACGGCTCCTTACCCTGCAGGCAGGAAGCGATGACCCGTGTATTGTACCGCAACATCCCGATATAAGTGCCTGCTTCAGTGCCCGGGTCCCCCAAAGAGTCCGCATAAAGCGAGGGAGCCAGTACGACTCCGTTGTCTTTGGCGATCTGGGCCATGATCTTGGGATTGATGGTAGTCTCGGCAAAAAGCGACCTTACTGGATATACCCTCAGCAGGCGGGATATACGCAGGATATCGCGGATCTGAAGATCGGCCTCCGTACTGATGCCCATCAGGGGCTCGACACGGATACCATACTCCTCGCCATAGTACCTGAAGGCGTCGTGAGAGGTGATCAGCAGACGGCTCTCCACGGGAACAGCCTGGAGGTTGCTCCTGATCTCCGCATCCAGCAGATCCAGCTCGGCCAGGTATTCATTCAGCAGTGACCTGAGTTCGGTCACTTTGTCCGGTAGCATCTTCCAGAGCTGTTCGGCGATATTGGCGGCATAGGTCCGGACCAGGCGGGGCGACATCCAGGCGTGCGGATCCACGCTGCCCGACACCGTAGCGCTGCGGATGGGTTGTATACCAGCCGAGGCTTCGAGCCAGACTCCTTCATACCCTGAATTGACAATGATCTTCTTAAGCCAGTTTTCCAAGTGAAGGCCATTGAGCACGATGAGATCGGCCCGGGTGACAGCCCTTACATCAGACGGCGTGGGCTCGTAGGTATGCGGGTCGCCGCCCACGGGGACCAGCGCCCTCACCTCTGCATACGATCCGCACAGGCGGGAAGTAATGTCCGCCAGTATGGAATTGGTACATATGATACTGACCGGGCCTGCGTAAACTAAAAAAGGGCAACCAGCTATGAATAAGAATATCCACCCGATTGCCCTTTTTAAATTTTTCAAGACAAAGCCCTCCTCTTATTTAGGTGCTTTTTTCATCAGGAGGCTGGCAGCCACCCGTGAGGAAACAATGTGCTCTTCCTTGCCTTCGATCATTACTTTCAGCGACTCGTCAAAGTCATAGCGCTCCGTCACCTTGATCCGCGATCCGAGTTTGAGGCCCAACTTGTCCAGGAACTGGAAGAAGGAAGCCGACAGGTCCTCAATACCTACCAGTATGCCTTCTTCTCCCTCATCCATATCACTGATCGTGAATTGTGAGCGATGCTCGTAATGTCCATCCTTGTCCGGGATGAGCAGACCTTCGGGATTAGCCTTGGGATAACCCAGGTAATCGTCAAGACGGTCTACAATATCGTCGGATTTGATATAGTTCAGCTGCTTCAGCAGTGCTTTCAGTACTTCTTTGTCGGAGTATTTGAGCTTATCGATCAAAAACACTTCCCATATACGGTGTTTGCGTATGATCTTGCGTGTATGACGGTAGCCTTCGTCAGTCAGGGTGACACCGCGGTATCTTTCGTACGTAAGCGCACCTTTTTCCGCAAGTCTTTTCATCATATCGGTGACAGAAGCAGCGCTCGTATCCACTTCCTTAGCAATTTGATTGGTACTCACCGGGGTACCGTGCTTTTCAGCGATCTTGTAGACCGCTTTCAGATAATTTTCCTCAATTTTACTGTACATATCGCTTAAATTTGACAAATGGTTAATTGCGTTTCTTCAGCCGGTAGGCGTGTTTTTGCCACCAATCGGCCGCAATTTAATGAATAGCTAAACAAAATATGTCCTTGCGAACATACAAATATGCCCAAAAGTTTACGAATGGGTGAAATTATTGAAAATCATGGAGTCTAAACAGGAGATAGTAGAGAACTGGCTACCCCGGTACACTGGTAAAGATTTAAAAGAGTTCGGAGAATACGTGCTGCTCGTCAATTTTTCTAATTACGTAGAGATGTTCGCAAGCCTGCATAATGTACCGGTGGAAGGGCGTGGAAAGCCCATGTTGTCCGCAACGGCCGACGGGATCACGATCATCAATTTCGGCATGGGGAGCGCCAATGCCGCTACGATCATGGACCTGCTCACCGCCATCATGCCCAAGGCCTGCCTGTTCCTGGGCAAATGCGGTGGCCTGCGGCTCGACAAGACCAGGGTCGGCGATCTTATATTACCCATCGCTGCAATACGGGGAGAGGGTACATCCAACGACTACTTTCCACCCGAAGTACCCGCCTTGCCTGCATTTGCACTTCAGAAGGCCATCTCCACCACGATCCGCGACAATGAACGTGACTATTGGACCGGGACAGTCTACACGACCAACCGCCGGGTCTGGGAACATGACGAGAGCTTCAAACAATACCTGCGCTCCATCCGTTGTATGGCTATCGATATGGAGACCGCTACCATCTTTTCGGTTGCTTTTAAAAACAAAATCCCTGCCGGGGCGCTGCTGCTGGTGTCAGACGTGCCGATGGTCCCGGAAGGCGTCAAGACCGAGGAAAATGACCAGCTTGTTACCCGAGACTTCGCAGAGACACATCTGCGTATCGGTATCGAATCACTGCACCAGTTGATTAATAATTCACTGACCGTACGACATCTGAAGTTTTAAATGGAAAATAAAAAACCTGCCCTGCTCAATGAACTGATACGCGAGCGCCGGGCCGTCTTTCCGCAGCATTACCTGCAAAAAGAAATATCCAGGGATGTACTGGAGCAACTCATGGAAAACGCCCATTGGGCGCCCACCCACAAAAGAACGGAACCGTGGCGGTTCGTAGTGCTGCAAGGCAATGCTTTGCAACGCCTCAGCGACTTCCTGGCAGACAGTATGATCAAGGCTGCCGGCGACAACCCCGTACCTGAAATCCGTATACAGAAAGCCAAGGAAAAACCACTCCAATCCGCCTGCGTGATCGCCATCGTCCTCCACCGCAGTGCGGAAGAGGTATTGCCAGAATGGGAAGAGGTCGCTGCACTCTCCTGTGCCGTACAAAACCTCTGGCTGAGCGCGACTGCCTATGGCATCGGCGGGTACTGGAGTACACCCGGCGCAATCCGGGAGATGGGCCCGTTCCTGGGACTGGCGCCCAACGAACGCTGCCTGGGACTTTTCTATATGGGTTACCGGTCGGAGGAGGCGCCCATAGAGGGACGCCGCAGTGACTTCCGGGAGAAAGTACGCTGGATCAGCGAATAGGCCTTATCAGGGCTCCCAGTCCTTCCAGGGCTCCCCAGAAACCCGGAAAAGATTTGTCCACTACAAGAGGGTCCCGGATCACGACAGGCCTTCCTGCAGACAGGACCGCCAGTGACATAGCCATCCTGTGATCCTGCCAGGTGTCAAATACCGGTATTTCGTCAGTAAAACGGCCGGGTACGACAAAACCTGCCAGGTCGGCGCCTGTGCCTGCCGAAACGAAAGCAGACCCTATCTTGCTGAGTTCCGTGTTCAGCGCCGATACGCGATCCGTTTCTTTGGCAGGCAGGGTCTGCAGGCCATCGATCCGTGCCCGTACACCAAGACCTGCACAAAGTACGGCAAACGTCTGCGCCAGATCGGGAGTATCGACCAGGTTGGCATGCCATTCCTCTGGCTGCGTCGGCAAGGGACGCTTTTCTATCCGGCATCCTCCGCTATGGAAAACCGTATGAATACCGAAATCTTCCATAAGCTCGCTGACCGCGCGATCGCCCTGGATACTGTCTGCATACAGACCGGGCAACTCAATCGTCCTGCCGCCGTCGGACAGCGCCAGCAATGCATAGAAATAGGATGCAGCCGACCAGTCGCTCTCTATGTGTATGTCGACGGACTTGTACCGGCCTTCCGGGACGAGCAGCATATTTCCCTCCCGCTTCACCGTCACCCCATACCGGCTCATCATACCGATCGTCATATCCAGGTAGGGATTGGAAACGGGAGTACCCGTGACTTCGAGCAACAGACCACCGGCAAGCTGCGGCGCGACCATCAGCAACGCCGATATGAACTGGCTGCTGATATCCCCCCTGACCCGCAGTACAGGTCTATGCCCAACTTGCCCGAACCCTTCCGTACGTAACGGCAGGCAGCCTTCTCGCTCCACATATCTGATCCTGGCCCCCAATATCCGCAGCGCATCTACCAGGGTCGCAACCGGTCTTTCGCGAAGACGCTCCGAGCCGGTCAGTGTACAATGAGCTCCCGTGATAGCCTTGTAGGCAAGCAGGAACCTGAGTGTAGCGCCGCCATGTCCGGCATCTATGACCCTGTCCCCCTCCGGGATACCTGCCTGCAGCGCCCGTGTATCGGCGGCATCCGAAAGATTGGACAACCTGCCGGGGGTCCCGCTGAGCGCAGATAGAATAAGCGCCCGGTTACTGAGGCTTTTGGATGCGGACAAGTGGACGGATCCGTCCGGCAGGAACTGCGAAAACCGGACCTCGTACATCACCACTCAAAACGGATATCCTGTTCGATATCCGGATGAAGCGAACAAGCTACCGGACATGATCTGCCGATACTTTCGAGCCATTCTTTGTCCTCCGCGCTCCAGTCTCCGGCAGGCATCACCACCTTTACTTCGACGCGGACCACCCTGCGCGGACCAGCCGCCATGGTCTTCTGCACATCTGCCGTGGCGCCGTCTATCACGAGCCCCCGGCCAGCCCCGTGAATAGCCATCGTAGTGAGCAGGCAGGTAGCCAGTGAAGTAGCCAGCATATCTGTTGGCGAGAACGCTTCGCCCTTGCCATGGTTATCGACGGGTGCATCGTTGAGCAGTGTACTGCCCGACCGTATATGAGTGGATTCTGTCCTGAATCCGCCATGATAGATGACCTGTGCTGTAAGCATATTCATTCCTGTAGTATTGTGGTTGGCCCTGGATCAGGCGGAACAGCCGACTCTCCAGCGGTCTTTTCCATTTCTTTCTCTTCTTTCTGCCTTCGCAGGTGTTCCTCAGAGCGGTCATAGGCTTTGATGATCTCCTTGACCAGCCGGTGCCGGACGACATCCTCTTCATTGAGATAGATCTGGCCTATACCGTCCAGGTGGCCCAGGAGATTGAGCGCCCTGCTCAACCCGGACTTCTGGCTGGAGGGCAGGTCGATCTGGGTAAGGTCTCCCGTGACGATACACTTGGCATTGGGGCCGAGACGCGTCAGGAACATCTTGAGCTGGAGGGAAGTCGCGTTCTGTGCCTCATCCAGGATGATGAAAGCATTGTCCAGTGTACGCCCGCGCATGAATGCAAGCGGAGCTACTTCGATCGTGCGATTGGTCATCAGGAAGCTCAGCTTCTCCGCCGGGATCATATCGTCAAGGGCGTCATAGAGCGGACGGAGATAAGGGTCGATTTTCTCCTTGAGGTCGCCGGGCAGAAAGCCCAGGTTCTCGCCCGCTTCAACGGCAGGCCTTGTCAGGATGATCTTTTTGACCACTTTGTTTTTCAACGCACGTACGGCAAGCGCCACGGCTGTATAGGTCTTGCCTGTACCTGCCGGTCCTATCGCGAATACAATATCATTCTGTTCGGATGATTCCACCAGCCTTTTCTGGTTGCGCGTCCTGGCCTTGATGACCTTGCCGTCACGACCATGTACGATCGTTGTATTGTCGTTGGTGCTTGCAATCCGCGCCTCAAAAGGATTGTTGCCGCTGAGCAGGTCCTCGACCGTCTGGTACGTAAGCTCTTTATGCTCCTTGAGCATTCGGACCATCAACTCAAACTTGGCCTTGGCCTGCTGGCTCTCCCTTTTTTCACCGCTGATCTTGAGGCTGTTTCCGCGCGAAACAAACTGTACGTCGGGAAAAGCTTTGCGGAGCAGATTCAATTTGGAGTTATTCTCACCGTATAGCTCTACGGGATCTACTCCGTCTATAGTCAGGATTATTTCACTCAAGCGCTGCGCTGGGTTTAGTGATGGAATACGTGTGTTTAGTCTTTGCTAAAGTTATAACTTGCTATTGCAATTCCATGTTAAAATATTGTAATAAAACATATACATGAGAATTTGCTTACTCTTGTAACGTCTTTTCCGACGGCAAATGTTCACTACAGACCAGTCTCCAATGATAAAAAGGATTGTACAGATGAAGTTCCGTGCAGATGAGCTGCCCGTTTTCCTGTCTCTTTTCGAACGTACGGCAGAGCAGATACGACGTTTCCCTGGGTGCAGCCGCCTGGAGCTCTGGCAGGACACCCTTGACCCGGGCCTGTGTTTTACCTACAGTTGGTGGGAGAGCCAACAGCACCTGGACGAATATCGGCAATCGGATCTTTTCAGGACTACCTGGGCACAAACCAAAATACTTTTTGAAGACAAACCATCGGCCTGGTCGGTACAGGCGCTTTACGAACTACCGTGATGGAAACGATCCACTGCAAGCTCCACCCGGTCTACCTCGCGACGCATACCTCCGGTATCGGGGACTGTATAGCACACCTGGCCCCGGACCGGGTCTTCGTGCTGGTGGATTCGAACACTGCGGTATACTGCCTGCCTTTGCTGGCCGATCTTCCCGGGCTTGAACATAGCACCGTATATATCATGCCCGCCGGAGAAACGGCCAAGACACTGGCGACCTGTGAGCGCATCTGGGCCGCCATGACAGAAGCAGGACTGTCCCGCAATTCATTGCTCATCGCGATCGGAGGCGGCGTATGCACAGATACCGGCGGCTTCTGTGCTTCCGTATTCAAGCGGGGTCTGCGTTTCATGGCAATCCCCACGAGCCTGCTGGCGATGGTGGATGCAGCCCTGGGCGGCAAGACCGGCATCGATTTCCTGCATTACAAGAATCACCTGGGCGCTTTTCATGCGCCTTCAGCCGTGGTCATCGACCCGGCATTTCTGCAAACACTCCCTGAAGAAGAATGGCAGAACGGGATAGCGGAGATCATCAAGCACGGGCTTATATCCGACGCCTCGCTTACGGAGGATCTTGCCGGGGATACCTGGAGAGCTGCACCCATAGGCCTCATCCGTAAAGCCGCCGCAGTGAAATGTGCAGTTGTGGACAAAGACCCCACTGAAACCGGCTTACGGAAAATACTCAACTTCGGTCATACGGCCGGCCACGCGATAGAATCACTGCTCCTGCAACTCGGCAGGCCTGTCGGGCACGGAAAGGCCGTGGCCGCCGGTATGCAGATTGAGCTCTACCTGTCTCACCATTTTGCCGGTTTGTCCGTCCCTGCCTGCGACCTTGCCCTGGAGCAGATCCGCAGCCATTTTGGAGTGATCGACTGGCCTCATGAGATGAACCATATGCTGGTCGATATCATGCGGCAGGACAAAAAGAATAAGGCCGGGTACATTTCGTTTTCTCTGTTGAAAGAGATCGGGAACTGCGTTCCTGACCAGTATATTCGGGAGGAAACACAGATACTGGATGCGATTGCCTGGTACAGCGCTCAGACCGGAGTAGCAGTCTGATAATCTGATTAAATTTGCATCACAAACCTATTCCTTCTAATGGCATCGGACAGAAAAAAACCCTACGAGCCCAGCCAGCGCCAGCGCAAGTGGATCAGCTATGCCTGGAAAGCCCTGGCCGGCGTCATGGGATTCTCGCTGCTTGTTTTCCTGGTGCTGTCGTTCACCCGGCTGCCAACTTTTGACGACCTGGAAAACCCCATCGATGTGTATGCAACAGAAGTGCTGGCCAGCGATGGCTCTATCATCGGCCGCCACTTCATACAGAACCGTGTACCCGTAGAGTTTGATTCGCTCAATCCCTTTCTTGTACAGGCGCTGATCGCCACGGAGGACGCCCGCTACTACAGTCACTCAGGTATCGACTTCAAGGCGCTGGGCAGGGTTGCGATCCGAACGCTTTTCCTGCGGCAAAGCAGCGGCGGCGGCGGTAGTACAATTACGCAGCAGTTGGCCAAGCAACTCTTTTCCGACCGGGACTTCAGCGGCATGAACCGGGTCGTACGCTGGTTCAGCCTGGTCATCATCAAGTTCAAGGAATGGATCACGGCAGCCAAGCTGGAAAGACGCTATACCAAAGAGGAGATCATAGCCATGTACCTCAATGAGTTCGACTTCATCAACGGGGCATATGGTATACAAGCTGCAGCAGAGACCTATTTTGGCAAATCCCAGAGAGACCTGACCACCGAAGAGGCAGCCATGCTGATCGGTATGCTCAAAAGCCCTTCGCTTTTCAACCCGATGAGAAAAACCGAGAGGGCAATCAACCGCCGCAATGTGGTGCTCAACCAGATGCGCAAATCGGGCTATATCGACCGGGCCGCCTTCGACTCGCTCAAGGCTCTCCCGCTGGACATGAGCCAGTTCAGCCGCGCCTCACACAGTGAAGGGCTGGCACGCTACTTCCTCATGGAAGTCCGCAAAGAGGCAGAGAATATCCTCAACGATCCCCAACTGCGCAAACCGGACGGCTCCAAGTACAATATATTCAGGGACGGGCTCAAGATATACACCACACTGGACGCTAAAATCCAAAAGCATGCAGAACAGGCGGCGGCCGAGCATATGGCAGTGGTCCAGAGCCGCTATCGGTCCGAATGGCGCAACAAGGACCCCTGGACAGATGGGGCCGCTGACGAGGCCCAGCTCAACCTTCGCAAAGAATCGCTGAAAAGCCTGCAAAGATCTTCGGAGCGCTACACCAGCCTGCGCAGCGTCTACATGGATGATGTAATGGAAAAGCTGGATGATATCAAACTGAGTGACCGCGACCTGGAACTGCTCAGCCAGGAATCGGACAAGCCCGGTACTATCGAAAAACTGCGCAAAAGCAATGCGCTGACCAGTGATCGGGCGGCACGACTCAGATCCATACTGGAAGCAAGTTGGTGGCCTGAGGTCCACACCCAATGGCAGGCTTTCGAGGCGGAATGCAAAAAGGTATTCGAGACAGCTGTCGAAATGAAAGTATTCAGCTATACAGGACCCAGCAATGAGACAGATACGATCATGTCCCCGATGGACTCCATCCGTTACCACCGGATGATCCTGCAGACCGGTGTGATGGCTGTCGAACCGGCGACTGGCCATATCAAAGCCTGGGTAGGCGGCGTCAATTACAAGTATTTCCAGTACGACCACATCAGGACCAATCGCCAGGTAGGCTCTACGTTCAAACCGTTCATCTATGCCGCGGCTATAGCCAACTACGGCGTATCCCCCTGTTTCCCCGTACAGGATGTACAGTACAGCATCCTGCCGGGCGAAGGCAACTTCGGGCTGCTGGAGCCCTGGTACCCCAAAAACTCGGAAGGAAAATTCACGCATACGAGTATGACCCTCTACCAGGGGCTCAAAAACTCGGTCAACTCCGTATCCGTCTACCTGATGAAACAGCTCGGCGATACCGAACCGGTACGCAGCCTGTTGCACTCCATGGGAATAGACAGCACCCTGCGCCGCAGCGACGGCGACTACAAAATTCCCAAGCAACCATCGATCTGCCTGGGATCAGCCGACCTGTCCGTCTTCGAGATGACCGGCGCCTACGCGACATTTGCCAACAACGGTGTATTCAAAAAACCGGTCTTCATCACACAGATCGAAGACCATACCGGGAAGGTGATCTACCGCGCACTGGAAGAGGAGACCGTTGCTCTGCCGGCCGAAGCCAACTATGTCATGGTCGACCTGCTCAAGTATGCAGCAGGAGGCGCGCCAGGCATAGGTAGCCTGCGAAGCGAGGCAGGAGGTAAAACAGGTACGACCAATGACCATGTGGACGGGTGGTTTATGGGGATCACACCTGGCCTGGTCGTAGGTACCTGGGTCGGCGGCGAAGACAGGTGGATCAGGTTCCGCTCATTTGCCAACGGCCAGGGAAGCCGTATGGCCCGGCCGATCTTTGCGGGGCTGATGAAACGCCTGGAAGAAGACAAAACGGCAGACTACGACTCCTCTCTGCGGTTCATAGCGCCGCCCGAACCACGCAATATCGTGACGGACTGCAATGCCTACCATGCTCCCCGGAATACGAACAACCCAGGCGAATACGACGAGATTGACCAGGATTTCAGGCTGGAGGAATTCTAACAGCCCTGTGTGACTTGCTTTTCGCGGGATTGTCTTAATTTGACGTGTCAAAACAAAACACTATGAGACCATATCAAGCCAACCTGCTGGCAGCTTTCGTACTTATCATCATGAGCTTGTGGGGATATTTCAGTTCCGACACCCCTTCCATGACAGCCCTTATTCCCGCTATCTTTGGCGTTGTCTTTCTCGGGCTTCACGGGGGTATGCGCAAGGAGAGCAAAGTGGCCGCCCATATCGTGGTCGTACTCACACTGATTGTGTTCATTTCCCTGTTCAAACCACTGAGCGGAGCCATGGACCGCGGAGACAATATCGCCCTGCTGCGGGTGGGCCTTATGATGTTTGTCAGTCTCCTGGCGATGATCGTCTATATCCGGAGCTTCATCAACGCCCGGAGAGCGCGATCCTGACGGGTCTTATCCATGAATCAGTCCTGCAAAACAACCCCGGCTTTGAAACGCCTTGCGTCGCAGGCCGGCATAGTATTCCTGGTCCTGGTACTGATCACTTCCTGCGTGCCCGCCCGGAAAGACAAGCCAAAAACAATGGACCGGTCCTTCCAGGTCAACTGGGCGGATCCCCGGCAGCAGACCATCTACTCATTCCAGGACAAGCTATGGACAGACAGCCTTATCCCATTCTTCCAGGATAAGGACCCCGTATACCGGTATCTCGCAGCCAATGCCTTTGCTTCGGTAAGAGATCCCCGGGCGATCCCGGGACTGAGCCTGTTGCTCAATGACCCGGACATGCACGTGAGGATGGCTGCAGCTTTTGCACTCGGCCAGATGGAGCAGGTACGTGCCGAACGTGCCCTGACGGATGCTTTTGTCAATTTTGACACAGTACCCGGATACGCTATGCTCAACGCCACCATCCTGGAAGCGCTCGGCAAATGCGGTTCCTCCGCTACACTCAAGCTTATCTCAGAAGTCAGTACTTATGTACCTTCTGATACTTTGTTGCAGCTGGGCCAGGCACGGGCTATCTATCGCTTCATGCTGCGCAATATCGTACACCCCAGCGGGACAGCGAGAATGGTCTCCCTGCTTGGCGATACCCTGCAATATCCCGAGACACGCCTGATGGCGGCCCATTACCTGCACAGAGCTGCTAATATAGACCTGGAAGAATACAGTGAGACGCTGAACAAGATCTGGCGGGAGAGCACCGAACAGGCGCTCCGCATACCAATGGTCACTGCGCTCAGCAAGACCAATAACAAGGAAGCCCGGGAAATACTGATCGGCCTGCTGACCGAGGCAGGCTCAGACCCAGCTCTCAGGGTCCAGGCGCTCCGCAGCGCCTCGCGGCTGCCTTACGACACGATAGAGGAGCCGACAGCCAACCTGCTATCCGTACATATCCCGGTCGTAGCCGGGGCGGCGGCAGACTTTTTCCTGCAACACGGCAGGGCCTCGAGAGCCGGTTTCTACTACACCCGCTTCGTGGAGATGGATACCAGCCAGTGGGAAGCGCGCCACACGATGGCGGCGGCGTTGCTGCGGCATCTGCCCTACATAGAGAAACCTCTGCGCGATACCCTGATCAGCAGGCAGAAACGTCGACTCGAAGAAACGCCGGTGCTCGCAGAGAAGATCCTGATCCTGCACAGCCTGGGTTATGCCCCCGAAGAGATGGTATTCCTGAAAGAACTCGCTTTTTCCGAAGAGACTGCAGGCGTAAGAACCGCGGCACTCCAGTCCCTGGCAAAAATAGCCACCCTGCCAGGGTTCAGTGAGTTTTTCAAAAGTTATACGCCCGATGCACGCAGTTTTATCGCCAGGTACCTATCCATAGCTGCCAGCGAGCCACGCAGGCAGATGGTCGCGGCCGCTGCAGCAGGACTGCGTGAACCAACCGCTGGTCTCAAAAACTTCATTCCCGACACCATCTCTTTTTCCGCGGCACGCGACAGCCTCCGCCTGCCTTCCCAGGTTGAAGACTATGTCGAACTCACCGGACTGATCAAAAGCCTCGAAGGTGGACAGGCCAACAAAGACTCTGCCTGGGTCCCTCCGTACAACCACCCGATAGAGTGGGACTTCTTCTCACGTATACCGGACTCAGCACGTGCCAGGATCAGGACTTCCTACGGAGACATTGTGCTGCAGCTCTTGAAAAAAGATGCACCGGCCACCGTAGTATCATTCTGCAAGCTGGTCGAATCCGGCTACTACAACGGCAAGGTATTCCATCGTGTCGTGCCCAATTTCGTGATCCAGGGCGGTTGCCAGCGAGGGGACGGCTTTGGTAGCCTGGACTTCACCCTGCGTACGGAGATCCACGGCAATCACTATTACAATGCCCCCGGAATGGTAGGCATGGCATCAGCCGGGCCTCATACCGAGAGCCAGCAATTTTTCATCACGCATACGGCGACGCCCCATCTGGATGGAAAATATACTATTTTTGCCCGCGTCCTTTCCGGCATGGAAGTAGTAGACAAGATCAGGCCGGGTGACAGCATTATCCAAATCTCTCTCGAATAAACAAGCATGAAACAGACTCCGCTGACAGAAAAGCACCAGGCGCTGGGAGCTAAGATGGCCGAATTTGCCGGGTACTATATGCCCATATCCTATCAGGGTATACTGGAAGAACACCATAATGTACGCAACCATGTCGGAGTATTCGATGTGTCACACATGGGGGAGTTTATTGTGAAGGGCAAAGAAGCGGAACAGTTTCTGCAGGCAGTGACGACCAATGACGTATCCAAACTGAAGCCGGGGGATATTCAGTATTCCTGCCTGCCCAACAAAGATGGTGGAATTGTCGACGACCTGCTGGTATACAGGTTGGCAGAAGATATGTGCTCGGAGGGAGAACAGGCTTACATGCTTGTCGTCAATGCCTCCAACATGAGCAAAGACTGGGACTGGCTACAGGCTGAGAATCGCTTCGAGGCCCGGATGAGCGATATATCGGACCGCACAGGCCTGCTGGCGGTCCAGGGGCCGCGCGCGGTCGAGGCACTCCAGGAGCTGACTGATCTCGACCTGGCAGGTATGAAGTATTACAGCTTCCGCAAAGGCCGTTTTGCCGGTATCGACAATGTACTGGTATCGGCTACAGGATACACAGGTGCGGGCGGATTCGAGTTGTATGTAGACGCCGATCGTACCGCCGATCTCTGGGATGCCGTATTCGAAGCCGGTAAAGCTTTCAATATACAGCCCGCAGGCCTGGGTTGCAGGGACACACTGCGCCTGGAAATGGGCTACTGCCTCTATGGCAATGATATCGACGACACCACTTCTCCACTGGAAGCAGGGCTCGGCTGGATCACCAAACTGCAGAAAGGACCGTTCAACTCTTCGGAGATCTTTCAACAACAAAAGCAGGCAGGCGTTGTTAGGAAACTGGTCGGTTTCGAAGTGAATGACCGGAGAGTGCCCCGACATGGCTACACCATTTGCGATGCAGACGGCAACGAGATCGGGGAAGTCACATCAGGCACCATGTCTCCTTCGCTCGAACGACCGATCGGAATGGGTTATGTAGAGACTGTTCATGCCAGTCCGGGCAGCATAATCAGGATCGAGGCAGGCAAAAAGCACCTCGAAGCGGTGGTGACAGGCCTTCCCTTCATCCGGAAACCGTCCTGACCTCCGGCCTGAGCTGATCTTCTGTCACAAAGAGCACATGGGTACCATGCAGTGGAGTGAGGCCAAGAAAAAATTCATACTGACCTGGGGGCAACTGGGCGTAAGCTGGGGCATCTGCCGCACTATGGCGCAGGTGCATGCCCTGCTGCTTATCTCCAGCAAACCTCTCTGTGCAGATCAGATCATGGAAGATCTGCAGATCTCGCGCGGAAATGCCAATATGAATATCAGGGCGCTCGTAGACTGCGGCCTCATCTACAAAACACCCCGCTCCGCAACCGAGCGCAAAGAACATTTCTTTGCAGAAAAAGATCTGCCTACGATATTCCAGCTGATCGTCAAATACCGGAAAAAACGGGAACTGGACCCCATGCTGAACCTCCTGGAAAGCTGTGAACAGATCCAGCCCAAATGCGCCGATACAGAGGAGTTTCACAAGGTAGTGCGGGATATCAAGAGTTTTTCCGTCAAGGCAGAAGCCGCACTTGACAACCTCGTAAAACTGGACAAGCACTGGCTCTCAGGGACCTTGTTCCGCATGATCAAATAAGCTGCTTTTTCCCCCGCTGACAGACGTTCCGGATCTGCTCACGCTGTATTCAGGATAGTGGCTTTTTCGTATTTTGAGCGGGTAAATTGTGCACCATACATCATGACCATATACCCTCTCCAGGCGTCCTACGCAGATCTGGATATGATCGCTTCGCCCGACTCCTTCTTCGAGACCGTGAAACAGGAGTACCTGGACTACCAGAAAAGTGGTTTCTTCAACCGCACTTCACAGGAATCCATCTATATCTACGAAGTCAAGACTCCGCAGCGCAGCCATACAGGCCTGCTGACCTGCGTGGACATCCGGGACTTTGCCGAGGGACGTATCCTGAAGCATGAAAATACGATATCGGAGAAAGAACAGAAGATGATGAATATGCTGCTCCAGCGCAAGGCGCTGATCAAACCCGTACTGCTCACTTATCCGCCGGTAGCAGACCTGAAAGCACTCATCGCCGCCTTCAAGGAAAGCCATAAGCCTCTTTTTTCGATCCAGTTCAGGACCAACAATGAGTTGCACAGTATCTGGGAGATACCGGACGGCAATGATATACAGCGGATACGAGACCTGTTTGCCGACCAGGTCCCCAAAGCTTATATCGCCGACGGCCACCATCGATGTTCGACCTCACTGTACCTTGAGAAGAGCTTCAAGTCAAAGAAAAAGAACATCCGGTTTGACCTGCTGTTTTCGGCTTTCTTTGACTTTGACGAACTGACGATACTCGACTACAACCGGGTAGTGGATGTCTTCGCCGAAGTATCCCCGGCACGTTTTATAGCGGCGCTTTCACAGCGGTTTGACATCACCTATATCGAGGAAGCGGCCAAACCTCGCAGCAAATTCGAGATCACGATGTGTATCGGCAGGGAATGGTACTCCCTGAAATGGAAACAGTACATACTCGACCACTACGCAGGAGAGGTAGCTATCCTGGATGCACAGATACTCGACGAGCAGGTGTTCCGGGACATCATCGGTATCGAAGATGTGCGCTCCGATCAGCGCATAGACTATATCGAGGGGGCTAGAGGACTGGAAGGCGTGTCACAGAAGGTATTGAAAAATCCCATGCTGGTCGGCTTCTGCCTGTATCCTGTAGCGATGGAAGAAGTACGCAAGATCGCCGACGCGGATAAGATCATGCCGCCCAAGTCTACCTGGTTTGAACCCCGGATCAAGAACGGGGTGGTGATCTATGAATTCTGATCCTATGCAAAAGATCAGCGCGACACGTATCCACACTGTGTCCGGTCCGGTACTCACTGACCATGTAGTAATCACGGACGGCTCGGGCAATATACTGGCACTGGAACCCCTCACGGCACATGACCCGGCTTCGGTCCGTTTCCTGGAAGGCGATCTTGTACCGGGGTTTGTCAACACACATTGCCACCTGGAGCTCTCCCACATGAAAGAGCTGGTGGATACAGGCGTCACGCTTCTGCCATTTATACAGTCCGTGGTCAGGTACCGGAACTTCCCGGAAGAACAGGTACAGGCTGCCATCTCTGCCGCCGACAAGGATATGTGGTCGGACGGGATCGTCGCTGTAGGCGATATATCGAACAAGACCGACAGCTTCGCCTGCAAGCGGGCCAGCAAAATGCGGTATTACACTTTTGTGGAGTTTTTTGACCTCATGAACGCGGACCTGACAGAGCGTACTTACAACCAGTACCGGGACGTCTACATAGCAGCGCCGCGCGAAGGATCTCACAGGAGCTCCTGTGTACCTCATGCGCCTTACAGCATGACACAGGAACTATTCCGGAGGGTCAGCGCGGACGGAGAAGCCGATGCAACGATCAGTATCCACAACCAGGAGACCCCTGAAGAAGACCGGCTCTTCCTGGACGGCAGCGGGGCTTTCCCCTCATTTTACGCAGGCATGGGTATGCCGCTCCGGGCGTTTACACCTACCGGGCAGACCTCGATACACTACGCCATGCAGTTCATGGCCTCCACGCGCCGCACCCTCTTTGTACACAACACACAGACCGGGAAGGCTGACATCGAGGCGGCACAGCACTGGGGAGGAGAGCGTGTATTCTGGGCGACCTGCCCCAATGCCAATCTCTATATCGAGAACAAGCTGCCCGACTACCGGGTATTTATGGAGACGGGCGCGCAGATGACCGTCGGCACGGATAGCCTTACGTCCAACTGGCAACTCTCTATCTTCGAGGAGATGCGCACTATCCAGCGATACCAGTCTTATATACCGTTCGGTACCGTGCTGCGATGGGCTACGCTGAACGGAGCCCGCGCGCTGGGATGGGAAGACGAACTGGGCAGTATCGCACCGGGAAAATCACCGGGACTCGTGCTCATCCGGGGCCTCAGGCCGGAGGGCAGGCTCGATCGTCACTGCTCGCATGAACGTATCCTGTAAAAAGAATTACCTGTCCCTAGGCAGGAGAGCCTGTCAGCGGATCGCTTATCAGACTGAAAGCGCCAGGTTCTTTGCCTTCTTGCGGTCGTGCTCCTTGAGGAATATCTTGCGCAGACGGATGAATTTGGGCGTTACTTCCACGTACTCATCTTCCTGGATATATTCCAGGGCTTCTTCCAGGCTCATCTTTACGGCAGGTGCGATCCTTACCTTGTCATCAGAACCGGATGCACGCATATTGGTCAGCTTCTTGGTCTTGGTCACATTGACGACCAGGTCGCCGGGGCGACTGTGTTCGCCGATCACCTGGCCTTCGTACACATCCTCTCCCGGATCGATGAAGAAAAAGCCACGGTCCTGCAGGTTGTTGATACTATAGGGGATGGAAGTACCTGTCTCCAGAACGATCAGGGAGCCGTTCTGGCGGCCCGGTATCTCGCCCTTATACGGTTGATACTCCTTGAAGCGATGCGACATGATCACCTCTCCTGCAGACGCGGTCATCAGGTAGTTACGCAGGCCGATGATCCCCCTGGACGGGATCTCAAATTCCAGCAGTACACGATCTCCTTTAGGGATCATAGAGAGCATCACGCCCTTGCGACGGGTGACAGATTCTATCGCCTTACCGGAGACTGCATCAGGTATATCGATACGCAACTCCTCCACCGGTTCGCAGCGGATGCCGTCTATCTGCTTGAAGATCACCTGGGGTTGGCCGATCTGGAGTTCATACCCCTCGCGCCTCATCGTCTCGATGAGGACAGCCAGGTGCAGTACCCCCCTTCCGTATACGCGGAAAGAATCCGCCGTGTCCGCATTCTCGACCCGCAGCGCCAGGTTTTTCTCCAACTCCTTGTTGAGGCGGTCGCGAACGTGACGGGAAGTCACAAATTTGCCGTCCTTGCCGAAGAAAGGCGAATCATTGATCGTAAAGAGCATGCTCATCGTAGGCTCGTCGATAGCGATCGTCTCCAGACCTTCCGGCTGTTCGAAGTCAGCGATCGTATCGCCGATCTCAAAACCTTCGATCCCGGTGACGGCACAGATATCTCCTGCCTCCACACGCTCTGCCTTCATCTTACCGAAGCCTTCGAACAGGAATACTTCCTTGATACGGCTGCGGACGATGGCGCCGTCCTTTTTCACCAGCGATACCGGCATATCGGCAACCAGCGTACCGCGACTCAGCTTGCCGATCGCGATCCGGCCGATATAGTTGGAGTGATCCAGCGAGGTGATCAGCAACTGCGGAGTACCCTGGGACACCTTTGGAGCCGGTATATGCTCGATAATGGCATCCAGCAAGGGCAGGATATCAGGGCCGGGTTTTTTCCAGTCGGTACTCATCCAGCCCTGTTTGGCTGAGCCGTACAGCACAGGAAAGTCCAGCTGTTCTTCCGTAGCTTCCAGGTGGAACATCAGGTCGAACACCGACTCATGCACCTCCTCCGGCGTACAGTTTTCCTTATCGACTTTGTTGATCACCACGATCGGCTTCAGGCCGAGCCGGATAGCCTTCTCCAGCACAAAGCGGGTTTGTGGCATCGGCCCCTCGAATGCATCCACCAGGAGCAGTACACCGTCGGCCATGTTGAGCACACGCTCCACCTCGCCGCCGAAGTCGCTGTGACCAGGAGTATCGATCGTATTGATCTTTACACCTTTATAGTTGAAAGCGACATTCTTGGCAAGAATGGTGATGCCGCGCTCCCGCTCAAGCTCATTATTGTCGAGGATGAGTTCGCCCGGCATTTCATGGTCTTTGAAAAGTTTGCCGGCCAACAGCATTTTGTCTACAAGTGTAGTCTTACCGTGGTCTACGTGTGCGATGATCGCTATGTTCCTGATATCCATGCAGCTTATTGCCTTAAAAGGCCGCAAATATAGCGCGATATTTCGGGATATGATGCATCTGCACCGATTATAGCTTTGTTAACATAAAGTAAATCAACGGGAAAGAGATATCCGCCGGTCGGCAGGAATTGTTTATCCGGGGCATTATTCCTAACAAATATCGTGTCGGAAATCAAACAAAGCGTATTAAATTTGCCCGTATGCAACAAAATCCGCCAGATCAGCCTATAGTCGAAAAAAACGATCCGGATCAACCCATAGCGGCAAAACGATCCTGGAAGGCCTGGCTGAAGAAGGTCGGCATCGCCGGTTTTCTTTTCTTCCTGATAAAAGGCCTTCTTTGGCTGGTAGCCGGTTACCTGATCTTCAAATAAGCCGCCAGACCTTCCGCAAGCTGCCGTTTGCCGGAGAGTGATCCTTCCTGCTATCCTGATCCGGAAATCTTTTTTATCATCCGGTGCGACGGCGTCTGCTATCGCTATCATTATTGATCCGGCAGTGCTATTTTGGGACCAATTCATTCCAACGCATGTACGAGATACCATCCAAACTGCCGCGCACGACCACCACTATTTTTACGGTCATGAGTGCACTGGCCGCAGAGCACCATGCCGTCAACCTGTCACAGGGTTTCCCGGATTACCCGGTACACCCCAGGCTCAAGGCCCTGGTAGCGGAGGCTATACAGGCCGACCACAACCAGTATGCGCCGATGGCCGGAGTCCCCGCATTACGCCAGCAGATCGCTTTGAAAGTCGCAAGGAACTATGCCTGGACCCCCGATCCGGATGCGGAGATCACCGTCACGACAGGCGCTTCTCAAGCGATATGTTCGGCGATCACGATGCTGATCCGGCCGGGCGATGAAGTCATCATCCTGGAACCGGCGTACGACTCCTATATACCCTCCGTACTGGTCAACGGCGGTATCCCCGTCGTATACGAGATGCGCGCGCCTGACTTCAGGGTTGACTGGACTGCCGTGGAAGCCCTCGTGACCCCCAGGACCAGGCTGCTGGTGATCAATAACCCGCATAATCCCACCGGCACGACGCTGAACGCAGATGATCTGGCAGCCGTAGAGCGGATCGTCACTACCCATGAGCTGCTCCTGCTCAGCGATGAGGTCTACGAGCATCTTGTATATGACGGAGCACGCCATCACAGTGTTCTTTCCAGTCCCGCACTGAGAGATCGATCGATGACCGCCTTCTCCTTTGGCAAGACCTTTCACGCTACCGGCTGGAAGGTCGGCTACCTGGTAGCTCCACTGGCGCTCACCGCCGAGTTCCGCAAAGTGCACCAGTTCACCGTGTTCAGCGTCAACACACCTGTACAGCACGCGCTGGCTGCCTTCCTGCAGGACCCGGGGCACTGGCAGTCCCTGCCGGCTTTCTTCCAGCAGAAACGCGATTTCCTGCAGGCTGGCATGCAGCGGACCTCCTTCAGGGCGCTTCCCTCGCACGGCACCTATTTTCAGCTATACGATTACGCTGCCGTGAGCGAATTATCCGACCAGGAATTTGCCCGGTGGCTGACCATCACACACGGCGTAGCTACCATCCCGCTGTCTCCCTTCTACAGCTCAGGACTGGATCAGCGGCTCGTGCGGATCTGCTTTGCCAAACGCTCAGAGACACTGGAAGCCGCGCTCACCAGGCTCTCGGCGATCTGAGCCTACAGCTCGTCGATAAGCAGGTTCTCGGCAAACTTGCGCGATACATTGACCTCCTTGCCGCCAAATGCGATGATCATGGACCCGTCGTACTCCTGCTTGTCGACGATCCTGATCTGGTCGCTCAGCTCCAGCCCGATCCTGGTGACATACTGAAGAAAAGCCACAGAACTGTCCTTTACGGAAATCAGCCGGCATAGTCTACCGGGTTCGAGATCAGCCAGTGAGCGGCGGCGGGCGATCTTATACTCTCCCCGCTCATTGGGAATCACCGCACCGTGCGGGTCGGCCTTGGGGAAACCCAGAAAGGCGTCCAGCTCTTGAATGAGCTTGGACGAATTGATATGCTCCAGTTGCTCCGCCACCGGGTGAACCTCGTCCCACGAAAAATTGAGATGCCCGCACAGGAAGGTCTCCCAGAGCCGGTGTTTGCGGATCAACTGTACAGCGACCGCCTCTCCCTGTTCCGTAAGCTTCAGTTTACCGTATTTCTCATAGGATACCAGCTCTTTAGCCCGCAACTTCTTCAACATCCCGTTGACAGAGGCCGGAGACAGGTCCAGGTACTCTGCTAGCTGGTTGGTGCCCGCGCGCTCATGTTGCTGCTCTATGATAAGGTGAAACAGCGCTTTCAGGTAATCCTCTTCACTTTTACTTAGGTCCATAAAAAATAATTTGTTAGCCATGACTAACTCATTATATTTGTGCTTACAAACTCGAAATCATGGCTCTGAAAGTGAAAATAGAACATATTCTGTTCACATTATATATGACGATGCCGATAATCGCCGGAGCCCAGACCAGTACGATCTACGGAACAATATCGGCAGAAGGAGAGCCGCTGCCTTATGCCGTAGTAGTAGCAGACGGCCGCCAAGTGCAAGCCGTAGCAGACGACCAGGGGCGATACGAACTCAGCGGGCTGCCACATGGTAAGGTCACGATATCCGTATCGTATATCGGGTACACTACAAAGCGGCAGGAACTGCAACTGGCAGCAGGAGAGCGCAGGGCTACCGACTTCGAGCTGGAACCATCAGGGGCACTGCGCGAAGTAGTAGTGACCGGCACGATGAAGCCCACTTATGTGTCGGAGTCGCCCATCAAAGTAGACGTCATCACCGCAAAACAACTCAACACCTATCTGCCATCTGCATCCTCTTCACTGATGGACGGCATTCTGCTGGTGAGCGGCGTACAGGAAGTCGTGGCCTGCGGCGTATGCTTTACCAACAGCATCAGTATCAACGGGCTACCGGGTCCGTATACGGCCATACTCATGGATGGTACGCCTATGTACGGCAACCTGGCATCGGTATACGGTCTCAACGGCATACCCAATACCATCATCGAACGCTTCGAGGTGATCAAGGGACCGAGCAGCACACTGTACGGCTCGGAAGCTGTGGCCGGCGTCATCAATATCATCACCAAAGATCCGGCCACTCAGCCGAGACTCTCCATAGATATCATGGGCACATCGCATCTTGAAAGCTTTGGCAATGCATCCGTATCGCACCGGATCGGCAAGACTACCGGGTTTACCGGTCTCAACTATGCCTATATCAATGACTTCGACGACTATAACGGAGACGGCTTCGGGGACCGGGCCAACCTGGACAGGTATTCGGTCTTTACCAAATGGAATATCAGCCAGAAAAACGGACGCAGGTTTACAATCGCGGGCAAATACTATTACGAGGACCGTCGCAACGGCGTAGAAGCTTTTCTCAGGAACAGGGGCTACCGCCGCCTGCGTGGCAGCGACAGTATCTACGGAGAGAGTATCTACACACGGCGCGTGGAAGTATTCGGGACCTATGAGTTCCCGCTGGCAACCGGCCTGCGCCTCGACTACTCCTACAGCAACCACGACCAGGACAGCTATTACGGCAGCGACCGCTACCAGGCAAAGCAGGATATCGCTTTCGCCAACCTGCTTTGGAACATCGGGGTGGGGCGGCACGATATACTGGCGGGAATGACGGCACGATACCAGACCTACGACGACAATACGGTTGCGACCGAAGCCCCGGGACCCGGCGGGATCGTGAACCGGCCGGACGAACAGTTCATACCCGGCATCTTCCTCCAGGACGAGTGGCGTCTTTCCAGCGCATGGACCCTGCTCGGCGGGGCGAGACTGGACCACTACACGTCACACGGCCCTATCTTCGCCCCCCGGCTGAATGTCAAGTTCAAGCCTTCGGACTGGACCACACTGCGCACCAATTTCGGCACCGGTTTCCGTGTCGTGAACCTCTTTACGGAAGACCACGCTTTCGTGACCGGGCAGCGTACGGTAGAGATCGCCGAAGCGCTGAAGCCCGAACGCTCCTACAACGGCTCGTTCAACATCAACCAGGTCTATTCATTGGGCAGCGGCGCAGGCAATATCGACCTGGAAGCATTCTATACCTATTTTACCAACAAGATCCTGCCCGACTACAGCACTCCTGGCAAGATCATCTATGCCAACTCCCGCGGACATGCACAGACGGCCGGTATCGGCATGACGATCAACCACAGTTTTTCCTGGCCGCTGTCGTTCAATATGGGCTTTAACCTCCAACGGGTCACCCAGACCGAACCCGACGATACCGGCACGCTGGCTACCCGGCCGATCGAATACGCCCCCAGGTGGACCAGTATATTCAGTATCAACTACAACTGGAAGAAACAGAACATCGTGTTTGCCTACACACTGCGCATCACCGGTCCCATGGCACTGCCCGAAGTGTTTGACCTGGACGGGAACGGAGAACCCCTGCCGTTGCCCCGGCCTACTGTATCTACCCCTTTTGCCTTCCAGAACCTGCAGGTCATGAAGACATTCAACGCCAACTGGAGTATATACGGCGGCATCCAGAACCTCTTCAACTACCGCCAGCAGATCTCACCCATTGCCGGATTCAACGATCCGGCTACTGCACCGGGATTCAGCAGTTTTTTCGATACTTCATATGCTTATTCGCCCATCCACGGACGAGAGTTTTACCTCGGCGTGAAATGGGGCCTGCCTGCGCGTTCCAAATAAGCTAGCCGCAATCAAACCATCCTATTTTTCGGAAAAAATAACTTGATTTACAAAAAATCCCCACTAAAATATTGCAAAACACGCCCTTTGACATTATATTGACGATCAGAATTTTGACCAGATCATATTCGGCAAAAATCATTTCCTCTCAGCCAAATCGTCAGTACTATGTCCGAAACTTACCCCGATTGGTTCCCCATCGAATGCAGGCAGCCCGAATGTCCTGAACAGCCGCTTGAGCATATTGCACTTGCTTTTTCGGGTGGAGGGTTCCGCGCCGCATCTTTCAGCCTGGGTGTACTGTCCTATCTCAACCGTGCCCGGCTCGACGGGACCACGTTGCTCAGCAGGGTGCGCTATCTCTCTTCTGCTTCCGGGGGTACGATCACAGCGGCTAGATATGCACTTTGCGTCCGCAAGGGGGCGAGTTTCCAGGTCTTTTACGATTCCTTGCTGCGCACGCTGGATGGTGAGAAGTTGCTCGAGCAGGCGCTCAAGAACATCAACGACTTAGAGATCTGGGAACAGGTTTCCCACGACAAGCAACGCAATCTCATCAATGCTTTCTCGCTGGTCTATGACAGCGGCCTGCTGTTCAACGGAGCTACTTTCGACGATTTGCTGGCAGGAAAAGACACCCACCTGGAAGAAGTCTGTTTCAATGCGACGGAGTTCTTCAAGGGGAAATCATTCCGGCAGCAGGTCAAACTGCAGGCCGATTATGCACCGGACAAAAAATTTGTCTACGGCAATGAAGACCTGCACCTGACGGAGCGCGAGGTCATCGGCAAAGTCAAACTGGCCGATGCACTGGCTGCATCATCCTGTTTTCCGGCAGGGTTCGAGCCACTTGCCTTCCCCTACGATTTCACGCATGAGGGGCTGAGTGCAGGGCAGCTCCGGGCGGCGCTGGATATCGTGCCGCAGAGCGAGATGCCGCAGGATGTGCTTTTTGCCAGGGAGAAGACTTTTGCCCTTATGGACGGCGGCATCACGGACAACCAGGCGCTCAACAGCATGATGTATGCAGACGACCGACGCATACGCCGCGAGACTGATTTCAAGCGATTCGATCTCATGATGGTATGCGATGTAGGCAGTCACTTCATGCAATCCTATGAGGTGCCACCCGTCGCTCAGAGCGACAAGGGAGCACAGAAAAGCCTGAGCCTCCGTGGCCTGAAGATCATCGTCAATATAGCCCTGCTCATCTCACTGCTCACCCTGGTGGTATCGCTTACCGGCCTGTACGACCACGCTACATTGCTGATCGTCCTGAGCACCGTGGTCGTTACACTCTGCCTGGCCTTCTGGGGTGTCTATGCATTTATCGAATCACAGCTTTTCAAGCGAAAATCACTGTTGAGCCGGACAAAGGAGCTCAATGAGGATATACCGGAAAACTTCAGTCGCGGATTTTCACCCGAAGTATTGAGACTGCTCACAGAATATCTTGACAAGACCGGTTTCCGGACGATCAAAAGCATGCTCACTACGCGGCTGAACTCTGTGCTGACACTCAACAATGATGTCTTTCTCAAGCGCGTCCGCCTGCTGATCTACGAGCGCTTTTACAACTCGCTGACCTGGAAATATCGCCGCAAAGCAAACCATATCTACGACCTGAGCGAGACCAACAAGCCGCGGATGACCAAAGACTTCAGCGACAAATGGGCAAAGCATTTCCAGCCGGATCAGCGCGCCCTGTATTTTCCTACCGCACAGATCTGCCAGTTAGCAGAACAGGCTTTCAGAATGGGTACTACACTCTGGTTTGACCGCCAGCAGTCGGCACGCGACAAAACGCTGGATACGCTTGTAGCCACCGGCCAGTTTACCACCTGTTACAACCTGATTGAGTATATACTTACACTCAAGGGTACCGCCTGCTATGCCGCACTCGGCGAGACCGTGCGCAAAGGACTCGACGATCTGCTGAAAGAGCTCCTGGAGGACTGGGTGCGTTTCAACCAGGAGGACCCGATGTTCCTGGTCAAAGCTTACAGCGATCCCAATCACCTGGTGACCTGAGTCGTCACATCCAGGGCCGCCTGTCCCGCTCTATCCGATAGAGTAGATAGTCCATAAGATGACGGGCCTCCGCGAGGGGCAGGAATGGAATAGATACGGACCGCGCGGCAGTATGGACTACAACCGTAGCCAGCCCGTTGCGCAGCTGGTAAAAGCTCCTCGACAGCTCTACACCCTGTACCTTGTACATCATCAACAGCTGTGTCCTGCGGGCAAAGACGCCGCTTTTCCAGATCAGCCAGTCGCCATTGATACCATAGGCCATACGCCGATGGTAAGCGCCTGTATACCACCAGAGAAAGACCGGCACCAACGGCACCACAAACAGGCCCGGACTTACCCTGAACGCAGGCAACAGCAGCAAACCGCCGCCGATCAGGATACTATATATCAGGAACTGCCGGATACGGTACCTGCGGTCTACCCCCCGGTAAGCGGCTGTCCCTATCAATGCCGGATCCAGGTACTCGCTTATAACCTGGTCCCGATCCGCAGGCGCACATCCGGGGATCTCGATAGACTCCCTGCTCTCCACCTCCTCGCTGGAGGCCTGGTAGATGCGGATCCTTGTCAGGCGGAATACCCGGCGCAGCGGGTTGGTCTCCAGGGAGAGCACCTGCATCTTGCGGCGCACGGCCGTCTGTTGTATCCTGGTGAAAAGCCCGGACCGGATCTTGAGGCCACTGACAGACCGGTATACCTCGAAATCGGCAAAACGGATCATCGTACGGCCCACACTCACGGTTATGGCAGCCAGGAAGACCAGCGGCATGAGCACCAACAGGTAAAACAGGAATACAAACCAGTCCGGATCAGGTATTTCTTCGGCGTATTGTTCGATGCGGTTGCCGGTGATGTCCAGCAGGCTTTCAGCCAGGCCGTACAGGAAGGCCAGCAGGATACCGAGTGTCCGGAAGTGATTTTCCGTGACGCCGATCTTGACGAGGCTGCCGACGCCGAGCCGGAATAAGAGCGGCTCTTCGGGCGCCGACCGCCGGTCGGCGCCAATGCTCTCCGCACCGATATCACCTGACGTCGGATGTGCCGCTGCTTCGGCCTCTTTCCGGCTGAAGATGTATTCCTGTATGGCTTCGGCCTGCGCCTTGGTGAGGGCGTTGATCGTGAATTCGGAGGTCTTGGCCCCCGCTGTGTCCAGTTCCAGTTTGACCAGGCCCAGGGCCTGGTGTACCAGAGATTGCTCTATCCGGACAGATTGTACCCGTTCAAACGGCAACTGCAGGCTTTTGCGTTGCCAGATGCCCGCTTTCAGGTAGAGATTCTCTTCGTCCAGCCGGTAGAAAAAGCGAAAATAGGCTACAATGGAATAGAGCAGCGATCCGACGGAAAGGATGAGGAACACCAGCAGAAAGCTCATCTCCGTCCTGCGGCGCTGATTGATGAGCAGGATCGTAAACAGCGGCCAGAACTGCCTGAGTATGTTTTTGGCTGCTGCGGCAATCATGAGCAGGATCGCCGCCGGAGGTTGCCTGTGCCAGCCGGGTACAGGATTACTCTTCCTCATCGGAACGCACCTTTTTCAGGATAGACTGACACAGGTCCTGCGCCAGCGCAGCGTCCAGTCCCGGAATAGACAGATCGCTCCCGCTCCCTCCTGCAGTGAATACATGCAGATTGCTCAGGCCGAGCAGCCTGCTCAGCGGGCCCCGCGTGATCTCGCAGTGCTGTATGCGGTTGAACGGCAGGATCGTCAGCGAACGCGACAGCAATCCAGCCTGGTAGGCGATATCCTTCTCCCGTATGGCAAATCCCTTCACGCGGAACGAAGGCTTCACAAGCACTGTATTGAGCGTCGCGAGCGCAACAGCCAGGGCCAGCAAGCTCCAGAACAACAAGGGATATGCCGTCCACAGGCTGAAGATAAAACCGGCTGTCAACCACAGGACGGGCGCCAGCCACAGCATCGCAGCATTCAGGTAAAGCACTTTCACATAGCGCTCCTCAAGCGGCTGAAGGACCAGCTGCCCGGAAGCGGGGAGCGAATGAACATCGATCTGCTCGTTGGTGAACATAGCGGGAGACTGAGATGACGAAGGCTAAAGATAGTCAATGACGGCGACTGCCACCGGGCTTTTGCGGTCCCGAGACAGCGCTCAGCCCCTCAGATCCTCCATATGGAACTTGGGAAAATCCGCTGCACGAAAACTGAATACTCCCGGATCCAGGCTAGGGTTTTTCACGATCTTGTCCACCTGCAGGGTGAGCCTGGTCCCGTCCTTATAATAGAAACGGACCTCCCTGATCCTGCGGTTGTCTTTCTGGACCGTCAGCCTTGCCCTGGAATAGTCCGCAGCGCGGTCGGCAGGTATAAACTCTATCTGTTGCAGCACGACGCCTTTCTCCGTGTATTCATTGACCAGTGCATAGTTGTGGTCATCGCGCTCGTATATCTTCAGCAGCTCTACGGGCGAGTACATACCGAGCCCGTCAGCATCCGAAGCATCGTTTATCTGGCCTTCCTTCGATTTTTTGTTGACAAACCAAACGGTCTTGCCATCGCTCACCAGCAAGATATCCGATGTCTCGATATGGTATTTGCCACCTGACTGGCGAAGCGTACCCTTCTGGACGGAAGGTGTGGACTCCGGGATTTCCGTCTCCATTGCAAAATGTACCTGGAGCGCCTTGGCCCCCTCAAATTCCTTGCGCACAGCCTGCAGTATCTTTGTCGCCTGCGGGTCTTTCGTTCCGGTGCGTGCACCGGAAGTCTGCGCCGACAACCCTGTGGCCAGGCAACAGAGCAACAGTAAAAAGCCGGAGAGCGTGCTTATACGCATACAAAGGGGTGTTTACGATCTAACGCTGCACAAAGAAAAAAGTTACTCCGCACCGCCTGCTCAGCGCTGGGCCCTGATCTGGTCCAGGTGCTTCTCCAGTTCGAATTCGTCGTGGAAAAGTACTTCACGCGCCTTGCTGCCCTCGTTGGGCCCTACGATACCGAATGCTTCCAGCTGGTCCATGATACGGCCGGCCCGGTTGTAGCCCAGCTTCATCCGGCGCTGGATCATGGAAGTAGAGCCTTGCTGGTTCTGTACGACCAGCCGGGCGGCATCTTCAAAGTATTCATCCAGGTCCGCCGCCTGGTACTGGGACGAGCCGTCGCCGTCCTCATCCGGGCCGACATATTCGGGCAGGAAGAAGGGCACCGGGTTGCCGCGCTGGGCCGCTATATGGTCGATCGTGCGCTCTACCTCGGGCGTATCCACAAAGGCGCACTGCAGGCGCACCATATCTCCCCCGACCGAGAGCAGCATATCTCCGCGCCCTATGAGCTGGTTGGCACCGCTGCGGTCCAGGATCGTCTTGGAGTCCACCTGCGAGGTCACTTTGAAGGCGATGCGCGCCGGGAAGTTGGCCTTGATCACACCGGTGATGATATTGACCGACGGGCGCTGCGTGGCGATGATGAGGTGTATACCGATGGCCCGGGCAAGCTGTGCCAGGCGCGCGATCGGCATCTCCACTTCCTTGCCGGCCGTCATGATGAGATCGGCAAACTCGTCCACTACGAGGACGATATAGGGCAGGTATTTATGGCCTTTTTCCGGGTTGAGCCGACGTGCGATATATTTGGTGTTGTACTCCAGGATATTGCGGGCGTTGGCTTTCTTGAGCAGGTCGTAGCGTGTATCCATTTCGATACACAGCGAGTTGAGCGTATTGATCACTTTCTTGGTCTCCGTGATGATGGGCTCATCCTCGTTGGGCAGGAAAGCCAGGAAGTGATTGTCCAGTTTGCTGTAGATCGATAGCTCCACTTTCTTGGGATCGATCAGTACCAGCTTGACCTGCGAGGGGTGCTTCTTGTAGAGCAGCGACATCAGCACGGCATTGATACCGACCGATTTACCCTGACCGGTAGCGCCCGCGATCAGCAGGTGAGGCATCTTGGAGAGGTCAGCCACGAAGACTTCGTTGGCGATGGTCTTGCCCAGGGCGATCGGCAATTCCATACCCGCGTGGCGGAACTTGTCGGACTGGACCACTTCGCGGAGCGATACGATCTGTTTCTTCTTGTTCGGCACTTCAATACCGATCGTCCCCTTGCCGGGAATCGGCGCTATGATCCGGATACCCAGCGCCGCCAGGCTCAGTGCGATATCGTCTTCGAGGTTCTTGATCTTGGATATGCGCACACCGGGCGCCGGTACGATCTCGTACAGGGTGACCGTAGGGCCGATCGTAGCGCGGATCTTGGTGATCTCTATCTTGTAGTTGGACAGGGTGGCGATGATCTGGTTCTTGTTCGCCTCCAGCTCGCTGCGATCTACCTCGATGGCCTGGTCGTCATAGCTTTCGAGCAGTTCGAGCGAGGGCGGCACATAGCCTGCCAGCTCCGAAGTGGGGTCATAAGGCTCGAGGTCGCCGGCCTCTTCATCTTCGGCCTGTACGTCCTCGATATAGTTCTGCACGATCGCAGGCTGAGCAATCTCCACTTCCATATCATCGTCGTCGTCGGCAGAGTGGCGACCTGTACCATTGTCCCGGCCGAGGGAGATCTCCGTCTGACCCTCAAGCACGATAGACTGGCCCTGCTGTACGAGTGGCTCAGGCGAGGATTGTTTTTCGGGCGTATGTGCTACCGTCAGCAGATCCTCCAGGTCCTCCTCAGGTATACCTGGCGCCGGTTCGTCGGTCACATCGTCGATACTGTTGGGCTGGCGCAGATCCGGCTTGACGATCGTGCGCAGCTCCGAAGGCTCATCGGCGGGGTCTGCCGCAGCATCCTCCTCACTGCGCCGACGGCGAAATGCAAAGGAGGGCCTGGCCGACAGGTATCTTACAGCCGCGCTGCGGTACCATACGGCGATACCGGCAAACACAAACAGGAAAAGCAGGATCAGGCCGAAAGTGCCCAGGAAAGGATGCAGCCAGTCCACGATCGCCCGGCCAAAAGCGCCCCCCCAGGGAAAGCCGCTGAGCCAGTGCAGTGCAAAGTGCAGGAACGGCGGCACCACGATCAGCACGAGGAGTACATCCTGTATGAGCCGGAAGAAATTGACCGCTCCGGGGACCAGCAGCTTCCGGCCGAACTGTACCAGGAAATAGATAAATGAGAAACTGGCTACTCCGAACCCCCAGTAGAAAAACTGGTGGGATACTACCGCACCGAGCCGCCCGAACCAGTTCTGCATCTGCAGGTCCTGTTGCAGCAGTATGCTCCAGGAAAACTGCAGTACTTTATCCTGGTCGTACTTCCAGGTGAAGCAGTAGGAGACGAAAGCAAGACAGAGGAAAAAAGCGATGAAAAAGCAAAACAGGCCCAGTAGCTGGGGGACTCGCTCATCGGAAGCAGCCCTGCCGGAAACTGCCGCGCTGCCTTCCTTTCTCGGTTTTCTCTTTGCCATCTCTACAATCTCCCTTAGTCTGTACGGCTGGAAGGAACCTGCCATACCGGGCAAAGATAAGACAAAGGATTAAATATTATATTTTTTGATAATGCATTTTCAATATACCGCCCCTTGGATGTATGTCAGATATTTTTGTTTGCCGGAGATATGCAAGATCTGCGATCGGGTATTAAATTTGCAGTCCCTTGCAAAGCGCAGGGGAGTCCTATATACCCACGTGGTGGAATTGGTAGACACGCTACTTTGAGGGGGTAGTGTCCTTACGGATGTGCTGGTTCGAATCCAGTCGTGGGTACTTGATAGCTCTAAAAGCCCGGTATACTTCATGTACACCGGGCTTTTTTTTTATGGCCCTTGCCGTCGTGCCCAGGTGTGGAGCACAGCCAATGCCCGGGCTGCAAAGGCGCTCCCGAGCAGGCCAGCGAACAGCGCCAGGCATTACACAGTCACAGGCTCTGCAATTTTTTTTACAGTTTTTTCCGCCCCGCTTCCCTCTTTTTTTCCGCAGGTATACGTCCAACGTCCAGCCCGATCTTTGTAAGATCAGCTTCTCTCTAAAGTTGATATGCCACCCCTGGATACCAGAAAAGACAGGAAACAGAGCGAAAGTTGCCTGTCGGCTCCCGGCACACAGTTTAAATGTCAACCAAAAATCAAAAGTCAATTATCCATATAAACACACGATAATACTGGTTTAAAAAATTTATACCTAGCACTTGACGCGTATTTGTGGCTTCAATATTTTTACAAAGCTCGATCCGACAGGTGGCCACTGCATAGAGCACAGGTGCGTTTATCCGAAAAGCCCGCGTATTGCGAACAGAGTAGGAAATAAAAAAAACAGGTGCAACATGAAAACAATCTATTCTATCAGACTTCTGCTGCCGGTAGCGATAGCTGCTGTTTGTTTTTCCTGCAACAAGGAGCAGGATTCCTTACATCAAAACAATCTTGTATTCGAGTCCCCTCAGAGAAGGACTACAGACTACGGAGACCCGTCAAACAATCAGAATCCGTTGGATTCCGTGGGAAAGATCCACAATCAAATACTGGACGCCGTTGCGTTTGACGACGACTTTGAGACTTTGCCTATAGACTCTTTCACGTACAGCTATGTAACGGCTGTAAGGGGATGGGATGATTTCCATGCGATCATACCTATCGAAAGATACAACAGGCTAAAGGACGTTCTCTGGAACTATGTATCTCACGATGACCTGGATGGCGCTATTGATCACCTGGGCCAGAGCGGTGGTTATTCCAGTGCGCTCACCGCCCAACTAAGAGATCTTTTTTCGGTCCTGTCCCTGGAAAGGGGGAATGTACCTATCGAAGCGCTGGTTGATTCAATCATAGCGAAGGAAAACAACTTCCCGGCAAAATCCTTCAGCCCTTACGAAAGGAACATATACTATGGCACCGCTTCCGTACTCAGGTATTCTGCCAGCTACTGGGACGCGGTCATTTCCGATGAGTCAAGCTCACATCCTTACTATGACATCGTCGTGAACTACCTGGCAAGGCTGGATCGCGATGGTAGCCAGGAGGTTGGCAGCAGGGCCTTCAACTGGAAAAAATTCTGGAGAGGCCTGGCGGTCGTAGGCGCTGATGCTTTGGGCTTTGCCGGTGGGTTTGCGCTGGGGTCTGCGCTTTCCGGCGGCAACCCGGCAGTCGGAGCGGCAGGAGGCACGCTGATCGGCGGAGCCGCTTCGGCAGAAGTGAGAAACATCTGGAATCCTTGATGCTGATTAATCCGCAGAGGCGGTGTGGGAAGATCCCATGCCGCCTCTGTATTCATTCTGCCAATCATCGCATGATGAAAACCACCGCCTTAACCATATTGATCTCCCTCCTATCGTACCAACTCCTGACCGCCCAGAGGAATTCGGAGTTTCTTGTCATCGAATCATCTCTCGCAGTTCCTGTTGGCAGCAGGTATGCCGATTCATATATCCTGGGCGGGGTCGGGATCTGGAACTACTGGCACCTGCAGGACACACGGGGCAGGCGAAACGGGCGCCTGGGCCTTAGTCTCCCGCTCAGGCTCTGGTTCTCCGACCCAGGTAAAGTCAATATTCCGGGCTTAAGGAGTATGCTCTCTGTCGCGACGCTTTTCAGGGTGGATATCCAGCAGCACCCTCAGAAGGACAGCTGGTGGTTTTTTATCGGGGCCGGGCCGGAGCTACGGCAGACCTATTTTGAAGAGACCGGCGCTACCGCCCTCTCGGTGCAGACGGAGATCGGCTTTAAACGGCGGCAACACTTAGCTATTATCTCCAATGTAGAGCTTGGGTCATCGGCGAGTTTTGTGGCGCTCTCTCCCGGCCGGACCGGATCGCCCAATCTCGTGAGTCTCTTCGTGCGGATGGGTATATTCTGAACGGGGTACCGGAAAAGGACAACGACCACCAATGCCCCTGCCTTCTTATAAGCCATTGAACGAGAGCAACAGGGGTTTTCCTTTTTACTCTATGTTATGGCTTCTGCGGGTGTACTAAGCGCCAACGGACGATCTCAAAGAATCTGCTAATCGCAGGGTCATAGAAATGAATTCGGGAAACCTCGCTCCGCAGTCGCATCACTCCAGACCGCCCAGCGGCATTCGCTCCTTCCCGTTGTACCCGTACGCATTCTCCCGGTGAGCCCGCCTTGTCTTCGTTCTAGAGTACGTATTAGTACTGCTCATTTCGAAGGAGTACAATTTAAGAATGTCCCAAGTTAAAAACTTTACTTACTTACATAAATAAGCAAACAGTGACTATCTCATGAAGTCTATAAAAATAGGAAACGAACGTTCAACCGCGTCCATCATATCAGACTTTCTACTAAAAATACGATCAAAATCGTCATTGATTGCCATATCTCCGTACTCATCAAATGATACAGACAATATAGTTCTTTCATTTTCAATGAAATCAAAAACAACTCTACTCGTAAACTGATCCCTGGAAATCCTTCTCTGCCAACTCTGGTCAGGTGTCATTGTTTTTTGAAACTCATGAATCAAGCTCCTTTCTTTTATCTCTATCTTAAAAATAGAATTTACACGTGTATGATTTGAATCAAAGTCGCCGGGTTGCAACAGGGTGGGCAGACTGTAAAAGTTTATAACATAAATATTTAGCCTTTGCGCGGGTCTTTCTCCTTGGGCATTCAAGCCATATTCAAACAACAGACTAATTACAAAAATAGCGAATACATGAAACAAAAACTTCTTCATATCAGCGTCTATTCAATTTTTTTATTAGATGTAGAACTCTCTGTTTTCACTGTTTTCAGCTCCTTACCACCGTATGACGTCCTTTGTAACTCTCCCAAGTGCTTAGTCAATGGAATTCCCCATGTTTCTATATTAAACTTTTCTTCTTCATTCTTCCAAGGTTGCATTCAGAGTGCTCCGACTACTAGAAAACGATGACGAATCCTTTATGGCATTACTTATACACCCTAATTCATGAATTAAGAGATGTTACAGTAGATAAAGCGTCTTCTGTCTTCAGTTCTCTAACCCTATTCTTGGATTAGAGGTTACGATTGAGATTTAGGAAGTAAACGCGACCCCACTTCTAACAACAGACACATCATCTTGTGAAAATCACCCAGAAACGCGACCTCAAACTCATAGCTAGTAGAGCAGGGATCACTTTCACAAAATGCAACATACCTTACCACTATACCCTTAACACATAAAAAGAGATATCCTTACACTTAAATACATATTCAAAAATAAAAAGATCAGAAGATCTTGTCCTGGTACTTACTCACAAGTAATTGATAATCTATTCTCATTTCTTCACTAAATACCAGCATTTCATCTAACGCATTTGCCTGTATTTGCAGCGTAGTAAACATCGTCTGTGCGTCATCACTAAAGCACGATAGAAAATCTCGCTTCACTCTTTCACTTGTAAAACCCGCTACAGCAATCTCCCATTCTCTTGAACCTAATATCGCCCAATCGTCATCCGGAGAGAACCATGATACCTCTTCCGCACTTATACATATTGAATCACCTGAGCCAACAACAGGGCTTCTAGTTATAATATCATTTATGTCAAAGATCGAAGCAGCTCTATTTATTTTTATTGCACTGTATTTTTCATATCGCCTAAAGAAATACTCCGCAGCAGATGGTTTTATGGTATAAAAGAATAGAGCATTTTCGATGCCATTCGCGACGCCATGTTTATCTTGATAAGACCTCATGCCATAAATAAAGTCATCATTGAAAATGAAATAAAATTCGATTCCCAGGAATATGTTGAAATTATGCCTAAATGGATTTAGCTTAAAATCCACATTCCTGAACAATTCACCAAATCTCCTTTTTATCTCCAGAAATTCAGATTCGATCGAAATAAATTCTACCATCAGTCATTTCCTTTTTTGAGTCTAATTTTCAAATCCGCGCTCTTTGATGCAGCGTCCTTCCTAAAGTCTGCAGAAGGATCTCCTTTTTTACTTGGTCTTGTTATCTAGCTCTTTCCCTTCTGATCGGTAGTTTATCCGCGAAAGGATCTTTCTGACGGACTATAGTACCTGTCAAATATCGGATTACCCGCTGAACTTTTATCTGATGTTTGATTCGCATTCAAATCTATCCATGCCCCATCATCAAACTCTCATTTCCCGTTCTTGTTTTCTACTATCACTCCTTGCTTGTATATCTTCTTCGCTTTATCTCCGGCAGGACATTCAGGGCAAAGTCCCAACGGTATATGATATAGGGTTGTTCCACGCATACGATGGGCTCTTATCTACTCATGGTCCGCCAGCGAATCGATCTTCTAAAGCACCCGATGAAACCAAATTTACTCGCCAATTTTCTCCCCTTTATTGTTCCAGGCATAATTCTCCTTGATATTAATCCCTATATATTCAGCTTCTGCATTGTACTTTCGATATCCATTATGAAAAAAAGTATACATGCTATCGTTGTGATTTTTTTTATCATCGTACAGTTCAATGGACAGAGAACTTGTGGATTTGTTAAATATCTTTACTTCATCCTTGGATAAAACAAGCAAACTATTAATGTCTTGCCAAACAATATCTATAGAATTGATATTTATTGTTTTAACATAGCTTTTGGATGGCTTTGATACTCCATAGTATTTACCCGGTACAACGTAACACTTGTTCCCTAGACGCTTCCATACCGTAACGCATTTATCATCCGATAAACAGTAAAAACGGCGCGACTGGTCAAACCAAACCAAGAACACTGCTATTAAAAGCAGGACAATACCTATTGTTTTAAGTAGCATTCTCCATATTTTGGCCCTGCTAGCCATGGGCTTGTCATTTTCTGCCATTCTCTTTCAAAGCGTCTCTGTTGGTGTATTTGGCACCCCGCATTATGCCTGGCTCTTTGCGCCTGTTGCGTAGGTTGCCTCTATGTTACAAAACCTCCTTGTTGATAACTCTGCATGCATCGAAAGCCAATCGGGCAGCTCCCTAGTCTGATACCTTTTACACCCACCACATATCCCGTAGCAAGGTTACTACATCTTGTGAAGAACCTATCTTTCTGTTAAAGAAGCCTCCCCGGTAGTGATATTGTCCTTGCGTCTCTAGAGTTAATCACAGGTTCCTTGTCTTAACTAAACTGCGACAAAGTCATCTCTATATCCTTACTAAAAGATGAAAACCAGCTCTTCCCATCTGAGGCATTAAAGCCCCCTCATCTCTACTTTTATATATATACTTCGCCGACAGACAATCCCTCTGCTATAGCTCTATCTCGCGCCTGTTCGCCGCTGGCTGATCTCCGCATAAGCCATATACATCTATAAAACGAGCGAGGTTATTCTACGCGTATGTATACGGAGTCTGTTGCGGAAAGTTACTCGCCAACGGATCGATCTGGAAGAATCTGCCGATCGTCGGGTCGTAGAACCTCGCTCCGTAGTCGTACCACTCCGGATCACCTTGCGGCATCCGCTCCTTCCCATTTTATAATCTGTGATGTCTGGTGCGTGTTTGTTCGGAGCGAGAAGAAAAGCTGCTGCTGTCTAGCAACTTTATATTCAGCATAATAATATTAAATGCTTATACTTGCAACTTAAGACTCGCTAAACAACAACGGAAGAATCGAAAAGAACATCAATATTCCACCAAACAAATACAATAGAACAAAAACCCACCCTCTTCTGCTTTTTATATTGCCTTCGTCTTTGAATTCATCTATATATTTATCCCATTTTTTATCACTATAAAAAATAAAATAATTTATCAAACTGAAAACGAAGAAAAATAATATATTCAAATATTTATTGCCAACTAAATAATTTTCATAATCAAAAACAATTCTCGACAATGCGTATATTGTTAATATATAAAAGCTATGAGTGATTGTCAGCATAAATATAACTGTCGCAATTGGGATGTCGTCTTTTTTGTTTCTCCTCCAGTTGTACAGTTTATAAATGATATATCGATAAAATCTTACCATAAAGTTATTTCTTATTTATATTCGACTGTGTCGTTGGCGTTGCTCGTCCCCAATCACCCCACCATCCTGATGCATCACCTATAAAATAAAGTGCTCCAATAGCAAAACCTACAGGCCCTCCAATTAAACTGACATAACCTATCGTGACATCTAGCCCAGCCTTAGCCGTCACTCCCCACTTATTACTATTGTTGCCTTCCCATGCATTATATGCTTCTATACCGCTTATCACAGTCTGGGCAGCAAACACTCCCCTGCTCATTACCTTAATGGCCTTGGAATATCGCATATCATTAATAGCGGCGTCCGATTTCGCAGCATAGTTGATTAACTCTTCCTTGGCACCATTTGCTATACCGAGCGCTCCTAATCCATTTTTAGTTTGTTGCCAGTTGTCTTCCTCTCCTACCCCACCTGACTGCGACAAAGTCATCTCTATATCACTACCATACTCCTTACTAAAAGACGAAAACCAGCTCTTCCCATCTGAGACATTAAAGCCCCACTCATCTCCACTTTGATATACATCTCCCGCAGACAATCCTTCTGCTATAGCTCTATCCCGCTGCCTGTTCGCCGTCGGCTCATCTCCGTATAATCCATATACATCTATAAAACGAATGGGGTTATTATACGCGTATGTATACGGAGTCTGTTGTGGAAAGTTACCCGCCAGCGGATCGATCTGCAGGAATCTGCCGATCGTCGGGTCGTAGAACCTCGCTCCGTAATCGTACCACTCCGGACCACCTTGCGGCATCCGCTCCTTCCCGTTGTACCCATACGCATTCTCCGGCGAGCCCGCCTTGTCCTCGTTCCACGGGTAAGAGTCGATCACCATGCCAAACGGGTAGTAACTCCGCGCCATACGGATATCGTCCTCCACATCGATCTCCTTGTTGTCGTTCTCATCATATACCACCACACGCACATTACCCAGGTGGTCACGTATGAAGTACTCCGGCTGCTGCGTCGCGCCTCCCTCAAAGTATACCCGGCCCTCCCTGTGCAGGTAGTACTCCAGCTCCCCGTCCAGGAACACCATGTTCCCTATATAGGTCCGCGTCCAGTCGTTCGTACCGTCTGAAAAGTACGTCGACAACCGCCGGCCCGATCCGTCGTACGTGTGGCGGATCTCGCCCCCGGCCGACAGTTCCATCTCTACAGGCTGGTTCAGGTGATTGTACGTCACACTGCCCACACCCGCATACGATGCACTCGTCATATTCCCGTTCGCATCGTACGAGGCACTACCTCCGGAGCCCTTGAAGCCCACCTCCGGGTCCGCCGACTCCGATACGCCCGTCAGGTATATACCTGACGTGCTGTACAACAGCAGGTCCACCGTATCTATATCCACCGATCCGTCCGGGCAGATATCCACAATACCCCGTCGCAGGACCTGCTCTATGTTCCCGATATGGTCCTTGTAGCGGACCGTCACACCAAACTTGTCGTCCGTCGTGTATCCGCCCGCATCCGTCTGCTCCGTATAGAACGCACGACGCATCCGGCCCAACTGGTCGTAATCAAAACCATACACCTGCGGACGGTTGCCCAGGATCTGCCACTCCATCGCCGACACATCCCCGTTGTATCGCTTCGCCGCCTTCGCCATCTTCAACCCTTCCTCGTAGTACAACCGCTGACCGAAGATATTGTACTTCGGCGTCGTCACCTCTTCCTCCTCGTCACAGGGGTTCACTACCGGCGTGCGGATATCCTTCTCGATCTGCTTCACCACAAACTCGTTCTGGTTCACAGGCGTACCGATCGTCCACAGGTCATTCTTGATATTCGTCGCAAACTGCTGCGCCACCAGGTTCCGGTTCGACGCCGTGATCATCACCGCAGGGTAGTTGTACGTCAGCTGCGCATTGTACGGCGGCGGGTCAGGTACACCGTCCGCACTCCACGTCATCTTCTTATTGATCACCGTCGTATCCAGCGTCACCGTATTGTACAGCTTCGCCGTATAGTCCAGCTTGTATGCCTTGATCACCGGCGGAATCACATAAAAGTCGATCTTGATCTTCGGATCCACCACCACCCACGGCTCATCGTCGCACTCAAACTTTTCCTCTTCCTCCCGGTCGCACAGCGCTACCTTGTCTCCGCCCGACTCCAGCGCGTTGATCTCTCTTATCCAACCCCGGTCGTGGTGCTCGTACGTCTGGCCGATATACCCGCCCATCAGCTTGTCCGACAGCCAGTCGTTGTCGTTGTATGTATATGTCCCGATACTCGTGTTCGTACCGTTGATCTGTACCTTCTCTCCCGACACACGCAGCTTCTTCGCATCGTAGTTGTACGAGTGGCTGATCGACGCCGTCTGCCCTGAGTGCGTGATCGTACTTACTTCCGATTCCACCCCGCCACGCACATTGTTCGTCAGCGTCACCTGCACCGAGGTCATATCCGGCCAGCTCTCCGTGTAACCGCTCAGGTGACCCAGCGCATCGTAGCCCGTATAGTTCCGCTCTATGAACCCGCTCAGATCCTCCACGTATATCTTCTCCTTCTTCAGCTTGCCCGTCGCAGAGCCGCTACCGGCTGCATAGTACTCATACTCACGCATCAGCTGCAGCCCCAGTACCCCGTCACGCCACTCACGGTACGGGCGGCTCATCGCATCGTATTCATAGCGCATGATATGGCCATTACCGTCCGTCATCGTCTGTATATTCCCACGCATATCATATGTGTAGGCACGGTACGATCCGCCCGGTACCGTCGCCTTCTTCAGCTTCCGGTCCCCGTAGTACTCGTACTGGTAGTTCTGGCCCGTCGGGCCCGATATCTGCTCCACCTGAAGCTGGTTGTTGTACGCATACGACGTCACCGACCAACCTCCCATCGGGTAGTCTACGTCCAGCGCCTGGCGACGGATCATCACCAGGTTGCCCAACTGGTCGTAGTAACGGAACGACAACTGGTTGTTCTCATCACGCAACTCGTGTCGCAGGTAGGTCCCGGGACTCACCATCGGGATCTCCGTCAGGTTCGTACCGTACTCGTGCCGCATCTCCTTCCCGCTGCCGTGCGCATACGACTTCGTCATATACCCCAGCGCATCGTCCCGGTAAGTCACCGCGCTGCCTCCCCTCGCTACCAGCGGAAGGCTCTCTCCCTTCGACCGGTCCAGCACATCGTAGTCATAGGCATTCTGCAGGTCGCCTCCCGAAAACGTATAGTTCGACATCAGCTCGCTCACCTTGCGGCCGTGCACATCGTACAGCTCCTTCGTCTCGTCCTGCGGGCCACTCGTGTACGCCCGACGCGTCGTCACACTGTTCTCGCCCCCGGCTGTCGACAGCTTGCGGTCATACAGCTCCTCGTACAGCACAGGGCCGCCCACTCCGCTGCGGACCACATGTTTGCCCAACTGATTCAGCCGGTTGTAGTAGTACTTGTGCTCGTATCCCTGCGGGTCCACTTCCGTGGCCAGCTGACGGTGTGCATGGTACGTGTACGTCCACACATGCCCGTTGAACGTCCGCGTCGATACCAGGTCCGAGACCGACAGGTATGTATATGTCTCCGATAGCGACCAGCAGCCACGACGACGGGTCACCGGCTTGTGGTAACTGTTGTATGCGCTGATCTCCTCTTCCAGCACCCAGCCCGACTGCGGCACATTGTTGCACGACTGGCCCGGCTCACTGCCCGCACTGTAGATATAGCGCGGCAGCACACAACCCGAACAGCCCGATATGTTATTCGCATACACCACCTTGCGACCGCCTGCTTCTCCGCCGTTCACCACCACTTCCAGCGGCGTGTCCAGCATATTCTTGTTCACCAGGATAGTCACCGACTGGTCCCAGGCATATACATAGTCCGTCTTCACCATCCCGGGCGTTCCTCCGTTCGTCACCGTATGCGACTTCAGGTTCCCCTGGCCCCTCATCCCCACAGACGTCAGCGATGGGCCCGTCTGGTACTCGTAGCTCTCCGTCTTCACAAAGTTATGGCTGAAGTGGTCCGTCACCGTCACAGACTGCAGGTTCACCAGGTTTACCGACAGGTATTCTCCCGCTCCCGCTATCAGGCCCGACTTGTGCGTCTCCAGGAACAGCGGCACATCGTACCACGTACGCATCGTCAGCAAAGGCGTAAAATCCGGGCTCGTCGCCGTCGACGTCAACCCAGAGGCCAGCTGTACCGACTGGTACGCGTACATCTCCGAGCGCACTTTCTGGTCGCTCGTATTGTAATGCTCCACACTCAGCAGCTTCCCAAACGTCGCTCCGGTCGTGCTGAACACTTTCTTCGCATACGCGGCGCTGCCCCCTTCATCCTTCAACGGGCCATCCACACGGCACCGCTGGAAGCCGTACTCCGGTACATTCCGCTTGTCCCGGTTGAACCCGTGACCCGTCAGTACTGCTGCCCGCGGCCGGTGTACCAGTCCTTCAAAACTATACACGTATTCCTTCTCACCGCTCTCCACCTTGTCCGCTACCATTACCAGCGACATCGCGTATGTCCGCTCGCCGAACTTCTTCAAGTCCTCATACTCACTCCCGCAGGTCGACGCATACGCCGGCGCGAGGCGTTCCGTCACACGAAACGCGTGCAGAAAGGTATGTATCATATAGGAAAAACCTCCCCCATAGCAGGTGCTGCCTATCAGTAACTGCCCGCTCTCGCTCTTCGAAATATCCCCGCACACCGCTTTGTACTCCACTTTCGTCGTCTTCCCGTTCTCATACCCCACTTCCTTCAGCACCACACCGTAGAAAAGCCGGTTCGCCAGCGGCTCACTCGTGTGCTTTACCGTTACCAGTTTATCATTCGTACTGTATGTATAACTGCGCACCACCGCAGACGGGTTGTAGTAGCCCCCGTCGTCGATCCCCATATGACGCTCCACTCCCTTGCGGCGGATCTCCGTCAGAGTCACTATATTCCGCTTGAAGGAACTGTTCCCATTCCAGGGGTTGTCCACTATGCGGTTCACGTAGTTCAGCTCATACTCCTCGTCTGCCCACCATGCGCCCGTGCCCGACGTGCGACGCGACTCCTTGCGGATCGTGCGCACCACATACGGTAGCTTCCGGTAACGGAATACCTTCATCTGGCTCAACCGCAGTTCCTCCGGCGTCGTCACAGGACGGTTCAGGTTCCCACTATCATCGCAACTTCCATAACCCCTGATTGTATTATACCACTTATCCAACATGGATATACCCACATTAGCATGAAAATTGCTGAAATAATACTCCCTCAGCATATACCACGGGTAACCGTTCCCGAAATTCGTCGGATAGCCCCAGCCCGAACGCAGGATGTTCTGTCCGTTCGGTTGCGAGATGTGCGCATACGCTTGTATAAAACGATCGGCTATATTTGGAAAGATGATGGTTGGGTTTGTCCGCCAGTGGTTCATATCATTGCCTGCAGGACCTAACTGGACACTGATCCCGTTGAAATCAAGGGAGTTATACGGCGGCATCGTGAAAAAATGGTTCACCGAACTGCTGTGCGGCAGCACTTTCAGGCCCCGCTGAAACGTCGAATACACCGTCCGGTTCGTCGATACCGCATAACAGTAGGCTTCCTGCAGCCGTAATGCATAGCTGCTGCCACGACCTGCAAATTCCGTCGTCTGTTCGTATTTCGTCCCGTTACGCTTCAGTACCACATTCATATCCAGCAGTGTGCCCGCATAGCTGTCGTTAAACGCTAACGACACCGAGTATAAATCCCCGGGAGGGTACAGTGTTGTGTTCTGCAGGGTCGGCGTCGATACAAAATACCCATTACCCCATTTACTGTTATTATCGTTCCCTGACGAAAGATTATCCGAAAATCTTACCTGCGCTGTCCCCGATAATACCTCTACCGCATAATTGTGCTTGCTTTGCGATCCTCCCGCATCCAAGTCCATGATATACGGGTTACCGCCACGCGGCGTCTTCGGGCTGATCCCATTCAGGATACCGCTCGGGTTCTCGCAGGCCAGCGCCTTGGACGACCGACCATGATAATAACGGCTCCAACCCAGGCTGCTGTTCGGATAAGGCTGGATCACTTCTATCTTGTCGTACAGCGCATCCAGCTTCAGGCCCGTATCGTAGGTACCCGTCCCATAGTACTCAAAAGCCGCCGGGCCCATCTCCTCCAACAGGTTCGCATATCCCAGCTTCAACCGCTCGATATCCGACTCCACCTGCTCCAGGTAAAAATGCGTCGCCGGGATCTGCTGGTCCCACGTGAACGTCACACCGCCAAAGAAAAACGCACTGATCAATGACTCATGACCGCTCTGGCGGAATTCGTTGAACTGGTCCACACTGCTCCCCAACCGCTGGTAGGTCAACTTGATGTCCTTCGTCTGGTTCAGGTGCAGGATACGCGTACAGTGCCACTCCTCGAACTGCGTCTTCGGCAGCACCAGGTTCGCCAGCAGCGACTTCACATTCGGAGCAGTGTGCAGGTCATCCGGCAGACGCTGGTTCGACGCATGTACATGCGAGCGCTTCACGCCCGTATGATCAAACTCGTAGACCGTACCATCCGGCAGCAGCACACGCCACAGCAACTCATACGTCTTCGCAGGGATAGAGATTACACGTATCTTCAGACGCGCCTCTACCACCTTACCGCTCCGGTAAGGATAAAACACATATTCCCCCGCCCCGCTCTCGTAGCGCGTCAGTACAAAACGTTCATTGATCACGCCCGGGATCTGCACGATCGGGCTGTGCCAATACAACTTCCCCTCTTCCAGTATCTCACCTTCGGTAAAGGTCACATCATGGTTCTGTTGCATCTCCTGGATCACATCCTCTTCCAGGTATTTGAAATACGCATCCACCGAGATACGCACTTTCGGCACCGACAGCGACCAGTACGCACCCAGCTCTTCGCACTCCAGCAACGGCATACCCGAGCCCACCGACAATACCGACGAATAACTCCCGCTCAACGAAAAACACAGCCCCTGGCTCGTACATACCGTCCCAAACCCGTACGAAGTCTGGAACGCTCCGCTGAACTCATCCACTCCCGAGCCCGCCTCGTCGCGGTACACATCCTTCGGCGCCGTCGACATCGGCTGGTCAGACGAACTTCCGTTGCCCCCCACCAGCTGGCCGTATCCACTCGTACTCATACACATCAACAACAAAATACCCGCAAGTACGGCAGCGCTTCTTTTTATTGGCATGATTTTTGACTTTTATCAGAAGACAAACTTATTAAACTTTATTATTATGCGAGTGATATTATCATTTTTTATCATACACTTCTCCTTCTTTATCCACGCCCAGGAGCCCGTACAGATCGCCTTCTCCGCCGACAACTTCGCCCGGTTCCAGGCACTCCAGGATATCCCCGGGGAAGATTCTGCCGCCTTCTCACACGCACTGGCCAACCTCCTGCCCCAGGACGCCCCCCATCCCACTCCTTACACCGACCGCAGCGGCAAATGCTTCGCCTCCTCCCAGGCACGCGACTCCTTCGCCGCACGTTTCCCGCAACTCGACTTCTTCGACTACAAGTCCCTCGTCATACACAACTCATGCCCAGAGCAGCCCAACGGGACCATCTCAGTCTCTCCTATGGACGATATCCCCGGTATCTCCTATCTATGGAATACAGGACAACGCTCTCCACGCATCGAACGGCTCCCCGAAGGCAACTATACCTGTCACCTCTTCTTCAAAGGAAAACTCTTCAAATCCGTCTCCTTCCAGCTCCGTTCCATCGCACTGCCCGACGAGCAGCCATGCGCCAACGATCACACAGTACAGGCAGAGACAGAATTCTTCCTATTCCCCAACCCGGCTTCCGATATCCTCCTCATACGGACACAGCAACCCAACGACCATCCAATCTCCTATACCGTATCCGATCTATACGGCCATATCCTCCTACACCAGAACCTGCCAATCACGCCGGCAGAGATACCCCTGCGTCTGCCCGATGCCTGGACACCTGGCACCTATTTCATCTCCCTCAACAGCCCAGGTCTGAACCTCCTGACCACCAAAGCTTTTGTCAAACAATAAAAACCTTAAAAAGAATAAACGCCCTGTGATCTGACCTCCTGGCAGCTGATCGCACCCCTGCTCCGTATAGCAGCCTCTTGCAGTTCTGCCATAATGTCCGTATCTTAATAAGATGGGGTCTACCTAACTATTGCCAGGCACGAAGACGCAAAGTACCACAAACAAGTTGTACTTTCTGTCGATTTGAACAATAAAACATCCCAATAGGATATTTTTGCTTTTTCACCTGGTATGTACTCTGGCCCTTCCGGCCTGCGTGCTTTCTTTACGTACGGCCCGTGCTCAGACCGTCCCGCCACGACAGAAACCACCCGCTTACACGGCTTTCCCGGAATGCACGCGTATATTTGCATGCCACCTATACAGGCCATACAGATGATCGTAGACCCCAAAAATATAGCCACCAAAGACCTGCACCAGTTCATCGTAGGCAGTGTGGCGCCAAGACCGATTGCCTTTGTGAGCACGGTCGACGAAAACGGTACGCCCAACCTGGCCCCGTACAGTTTTTTCAACGCCTTCAGCTCCAATCCGCCGATCGTAGTGTTCAGTTCCAACCGCCGGGTCGGCAACAACACGACCAAGGATACGCTGCACAATGTAGAGATCACGCGCGAGTGCGTGATCAACGTGGTCTCCTGGAACATCGTGCGGCAGATGTCCATCACCAGCATCGACTACCCGAGCGATGTGGACGAATTTGAAAAGGGGGGATTCACACCCCTGCCCTCGGACCTGGTGAAGGCATATCGCGTAGCCGAGTCGCCTGTACAGATGGAGTGCAAGGTCCGCGATATCATCACCCTGGGAGCAGACGGCGGCGCGGGACACCTGGTGATCTGCGAAGTGGTACGACTGCATATAGCCGACGAAGTGGTGGACGAAAACGGCCGCATCGATCCGCACAAGCTGGACCTGGCCGGGAGGCTGGGCAGGGCCTATTACACCCGCGCGAGCGGCGCTTCGATCCATACGATCTACCAACCCTTCAACGAGGTGGCCATCGGTTTTGACGGGCTGCCGGACAGCATACGCAGGAGTACGGTCCTCACCGGCAACGAGATCGCAGAGATCGCAGCGCTCACTGCACTGCCCGCCGTAGAGGACACCGATATAGAGGCGATCCGGGGCCTGTCGGCAGCAGAGGTACACAGCCAGGCGGCCGACCTGATCCGGCAGGGACAGCGCGAACTGGCCGCACGGCGCCTCCTGGCGGCCGGCTGAAAGAGCCTGTTTTTTTTATAACCAATACCCGGTCTCCCGCATGGCCACTCCTGAGGAAAAATGGCGCCTGATACTCGGCAAAGCATCCGACCCGGAAGGCTCGGTGCGGCTGGATACAAGGTCCAGAGGTATGGACAGGACGCTGGAAAGCCTCTACGGGCAGGACAAAAGGGGTGACCTGAGCAGCTCAAAACCGCAGGTCAACAAATGGCTGGGGGACATCCGGACTTATTTCCCCGACCCGGTCGTGGCCTTCCTGCAGAAAGATGCCGTCGACCGGCTGGGCCTGCAGACTTTTCTCGAAGCGCCGGAAGTATTGGAATCAATCGTACCGGATATACAGCTGGCCACGGCTATCCTCCAGCTTCGCGACGCTATACCGGAACATACCCGGCATACTGCCCGGCAGGTCATCGAGCGTATGGCCCGCGCTCTGGAACGGAGGCTGGAGCTGCCGCTGATCCGGGCCGTAAATTCAGGCATTCACCGCTACCGGAACCAGCCCTTCCGGAAAAACCGCCAGTTGGATTTTCACCGCACCATCCGATTCAATCTCCGGCACTACGACCCGGCGGAAAAAAGGCTGATCCCGGAGCGCCTGTTCGGGTACAACAGCCGCAAGAGGGTCGTACGCGAACTGTTCATCCTGCTGGACCAGAGCGGATCAATGTCCGATTCGCTGGTGTATACTGGCATCATCGCCTGCCTGCTGGCGCGGATACAGAGTATCCGTACCCACCTCATCGTGTTTGATTCGGCAGTGGCCGACCTGAGCGACCTGCTGCAGGACCCGGTAGATCTGCTATTTGGTATCCAGCTTGGAGGAGGCACGGATATCGGCCAGGCAATGGACTACGCGCGCAGCAGGATGGACGCTCCCCGGGACAGCATCCTGTTTCTCATATCGGACCTGTACGACAGCATGCCGGGCTCACACCTGGCGGAGCGTGCGGGCCGCTTCCAGTCCGAAGGCATCCGGATGATCGTGCTGCCGGCGCTCAACGACAGCGGTCAGCACTCGTTTGACAGGGAGACGGCAGATGCTCTGGCCAGGATCGGTATACCCTGCCTGTCCGCTACGCCCGAAAAATTCTGTACACTGTTGCCGGACCTGCTCGCAGGCTGAGCTCAGGAGAGCCTGGGCAGGAAAACAAAACTGGCGCCCAACTCGCTGAGCACGAAGAGACAGAGCTCATTGCTCTTGCGGGCATACAAGCCCTGGAACTCTTCCAGGCGCTCAGGCCGGATCAGTTGTTTGGTAGCAAACTCCTCGAGCGAGGAGGCATATATATTCCACAGGCCGCCATTGGTCTCCCGCAGAATGATCGGGATACCGACCGACATTTCTTCCTGGTGAAGTACAAAAATGGGAAACTTCGTCGCGCCCTGCTCCAGGATACGCACATACGCTTTCTCCAAGATCTCGCGGTAGGGTTCCAGTTCTTTCTGCAGCAGGACGAATTTTTCACTGTTTTCCATGTCCCTTTATGTCAGGATTTGAGGTTGAGTAATGCTACGTTCTCTATATGGCTGGTATGGGGAAACATATCCACCGGCTGTATAGCCGGGATATCGTACTTCGCGCCGAGCAACTGGAGATCCCGGGCCTGGGTGGCCGGGTTGCAGCTCACATAGACGATCCTGGGCGCCTCCAGCTCCAGCAGGAGGCTGATGACCTTGTCGCTCATGCCTGCCCGCGGAGGATCTGTGATCACTACATCGGGCTTGCCGTGACGCAGGGCAAAATCAGCGCCCAGTACATCTTTGACATCGCCCGTGTAGAACACGACATTCTCTGTACCGTTGAGCACAGCGTTGGCGCGGGCGTCTTCGACGGCTGCCGCGACCTCTTCTATGCCGACCACCTGCCGGGCATACTGGGCGAGATACAGCGCTATGGAACCGGCGCCCGTATACAGGTCGTATACGTTCTCATGTCCCTGCAGCCCGGCAAAGGCCGCCGTGACATCGTACAGCACCCTGGCCTGCCGCGAATTGGTCTGGAAAAAGGACTGCGCGCTGATCCTGTAACGCACTTCGCCCAGCTGGTCTACGATATAATCCCTTCCGTGGAACGTGTGGACTTCCTGGTCAGTGATCGTATCGTTCTTCTTGCTGTTGATGATGTACTGCAGGCTGGTGATGGCGGGAAACTCCTGCTTCAGCCAGCCCATGATATCCTGTATGGCCTTGTGCCGGGGCTCGAAAAAGACGACCACCACCATCCACTCACCCAGGGACGTGTTGCGCACCAGCAGGTTGCGCAGGAGCCCGTGTTGTTCGCGGAGATCGAAAAAAGTATAACCCTTCTCCAGGGCATAGGTGCGCAGACCGTTGCGGACCCGGTCCGACAAGTCTTCCTGCAGGAAACAGTTGTGTATATCCACCACCTTGTCGAAAGCGCCGGGCCTGTGAAAGCCCAGTGCATTGCGCTCCCCGATCTCGCCCGTACCGGCGATCTCCTCTTCTGTGAGCCAGCGTTTGTTGGAGAAAGAATACTCAAGCTTGTTGCGATAGTAGCGGATGTCCTCCGCTCCTATGATCGGCCTGGTATCGGGTATTTCCAGCTTGCCGATCCGAGTCATGGCGTCCGTGACCGTTTTGAACTTGTACTGCAACTGGGCATCATAGCGCATGTGCTGCCATTTGCATCCGCCGCAGACCCCGAAATGACTGCAAAAAGGCTCCTGCCTGTGCGGAGAGTAGGTATGTATCGTCTCGGCCACGGCATGACGGACACCCTTGCGCTTGCGAATGACCCGCAGATCCGCCACATCGCCCGGTATCAACCCTTCTGTCATGAGTATCGTACCATCCGCAGCCCTGGCTACAGCCAGGCCCTTGTCCGCTATATCTATTATAGTTGCCTTCTCTACGATCACGTACCTGCTTTTGCCGCAAAGGTAACACAAAAACGCCCTGCCTCCGCCTCAGCGCAATATCTCGAACTCGGTGCGGCGATTGAGCCTGCGCCCTTCCGGGCTATCATTGCCCGCTACAGGCCTGGTCTGCCCAAAGCCCGTCCAGGACATCCGCTCCGCAGAGATGCCTTTAGCCACCAGGTAGTCATGGACGGCCCTGGCACGCTGCTCAGACAGTACCTGGTTTCGCTCCGGTGTGCCGGTATTGTCCGTATGGCCGTGTATATTGATCCGGACAGCCGGTTCTCTGCCGAGCAATGCCACCCACCTGTCCAGCTCAAGATGGGAGTCCGGTAGGAGCCGTGCCGACCCGGTCTCGAAGAAGATATTGTTGAGCACAACCAGCTCCGGCTTGCGCTGATCAGCGCTATCCCCGGCGACAGGCACGGGGGTCAGCCAGATATCCACGGAATCTATAGCATCCGGCGCCATATCCGGCGGAAGATCGAAATGGACGGAGTTGGGCCAGAAACCGGCCGACTCCGCAAAGAGTGCATATCGCGCTCCCAGCGGCAGGCAGACCAGTGTCTCCGTCTCTTTGCCGGTACGATAATAGATCTGCCGGAGCGTATCCGACAGATCGTGCAGGCGTAGACCGGCCGCCATCTGCACCGAATCCCGCGCATGCAGCACCCGGATATGTACGAAGCCCGACGGCCTGGCGCGCGCCGCTTCGGGCAGCGGCGCCTGGTACAGGCCGGCATCCTTCATATGGCCGCTGCGATCCATGTCCACGATCGAGAATATCGCTGTCTGTCCACCTATATCCACTACCAGCCCGCTCTCATCCGACCTGGTGTTGATACCCGGGCCCAGGTTGACCGGTTTACCCCAGCTACCGTCCGACCTGCGGCGGCTGCTGAACAGATCCAGCCCGCCCAGGCCCGGATGCCCGGCTGATGCGAAGAAAAGCGTCTGGTCGTCGAAGTGCATGAACGGAGTCAGCTCGTCGTAGATGGTATTGACAGGTTCTCCGAGGTTTTTCGGCGGGGTCCAGTTGCCTCCCCTGAACCTGCTCATCCATATATCCATATCGCCTATACCACCGGGACGGTTGCTGACAAAGTACAATACGTCCCCATCCGGGGACAGGGCGGGCTGAGACTCCCAGAACTCCGAATTGACGACCGGTCCCATATTCCTGGGGGCCGCCCACTTGCCCTGGCGCTTCTCCGACCAGTAGAGGTCGCAGCCGCCCACTCCGCCGGGTTCGTTGCAGAGTGTGAATACGATGGTCCTGCCGTCTGCCGAGATACACATGGCGCCCTCGTTGCGCGGCGTATTGAGTTCGTTCAGGGGCCGGGCCTCTCCCCAGGTCCCGTCCGCCTGCCGCTGTGACAGGAAGAAATCCTCCTGGCCACCGAGGCGACGCGTGAACAACAATCGTTTGCCGTCGGCGGTGATGCCGGGCAGGTATTCGGGTGACGGGGTATTGACCCCCGGCCCGAGCGGTTGTGGTACTGCGGGTTCCGCATCGGGATCGAGGGACAGGCAAAACCGGCTGTCTCGGGCATATTTCAAGGCTTTCTTCCGCTGCGATTCGGATATCTGGTCGCTGAGCAGCAGGGCATCGAAACGCTCCTGCGCCTGCTGGTAGCGGCCGGTCTCCCAGTAGCAAAGCGCTGCGGTGAAATATACCCTGGCAGGCAACATCGTATCAAGCGCCATGGCCCGGTCAAAATAGACGGCTGCAGAATCATAGACACCCTGGCTGAAATAGATCGCACCGAGCTCCATGATCGCGTCCATGAACGCAGGCTCAGCCTTGACGGCGCGCATATACGAACGGATGGCCCGCTCTTTGTCACCCTTGCGCTGGGCAGCCACGCCCTCCTGCCAGAGTTTCCTGGCCTTGGGGGCCACATCTGCACGGTAAACCTGCGCTGACATAGGCTGACAGCAACACAAAACAGACAACAGCAGGAAAAAAAGTAGTTTCAGACGAAGGTCCATGCCATCATAACGAAGAAAGCTGCGGACTATGGTACATGGATATCAAACACGGGCATCTACCGTAAAGCCCATCTTCTCGGCAGTCTCGAAATCCAGCGCGAAACCGACGCGGCCGACTTTCTTCTTGGCGAGGCCACGGTGATAGATACAGGCCGCCTCGCTCAGGAAGGCTTCTCCCTGCCTCACCTTGATGGCCTGATCAAAATGGTCGTGCGCTGCTTCAAACTGCCCGAGATCCATATAGGCAAGGCCTGCCAGGAAGAAAGCCTCCCTGCGTCTGCCCATGTGCTCTGAGTCCGCCGCAAATTTCCTGGCCAGGAAAAAGCCCAGCTCCTTCAGGGCATGCTCCGGGTCTTCCAGTTCCAGGAGCACCCGCGCCTTCTCCAGGCGCGCGCGCCAGTGAATATCCTGTACCGCCAGTGAATGCCTCACTGCCTGTTCCAGGTCAGCAGCCGCTTTTTCAAAAGCGCCTGACTCAAAATGTACCTGTGACCGGAGGAAAAAAGCCATATATGCCGTATCGTCCTTGCGCACGGCCTCCTGCAACAGCGACAAAGCGGCTTCCATATTGGACTCTTCCATGTAGAGCCCGGCCAACATTTCCCTGGACTGTATGTGATCGTTGTAAGCCTGGATAGATGCACCGAAAGCGCGATGCGCCTGTGCGCGTTCAGCTTCGCCTCCTTTCATATGCAGAAGAGCGCGATGATACTCCTGTACGGCGATTTTGTCGTTCTGAGGTACGATGATCTCTTCTTTCAATATAGTGCCGCTATCCGTCTGGTAGATCTCTACCTTGCCTGAAACGGAAAACTGTGCGAGAAAATGAAGTGCGTCTACAGTATTCTTCCAGGTCTTGGACGTAGTATTCACTACTGACCGGGGTATCTCCAGCCTATGTGTGCAGTCGTTGAACAGATCGGACAGCCTGAGCGCCAGTTCATTCTTGTAGTAAGTCTCCAACCTGCTCTCAAAAAGGCGGAAGGCCTTTTGAAAGCTACTCTGATTGCCAAAATCCAGTTTGCCCTGGAAGATGGTTTTTTGATGGCTCATTGTCCCGTTATTTTTTTGGTCTTGCTTGATACAGAAGAAATCGTGCCAAACTCTACGCAAACGAGTCCGGTAGGCAAGATTTTCCCTGATTTTTTACTGCAGACAGAAAGGTAAAGTTCGGCATTGTGGAATGGAATATCAATGCCGGGCCCACCGCGCCAAAACATATTTATTTTCTTAAATTAAAGAATATCAAATCTCTATGGCGCGTGCTCACCCCAAGGGACTGCAAACTTACTACAAACCGGCCGCAAAAAAGAATCGTTCCCGGTATGCGCTGTATATATGGCTTCAGGATAAAAAAGCAGCGGCTAAGCAATACCGCCCGAACAAGACGACGGCGATCAGAGCCGGACGAAGCGTTCCACGCTCCGGTGACCCGACCTGTCCGATACTTCGAGCAGGTACAGCCCGGGCGGTACGCTGACAAGATCCAGGTCTGACCTACCCTCCGGCACATTTTCCTGTATATACAGTATCGTACCGCGGAGGTCGCGCACCGTAAGCCGGTGAACGGAAGAGGCGGATTCGATCCAGACCTGGTAGTTGCCGTGCCCGGGATTAGGGTATACAAGCAAGCCTATGGGCGGAAGCCCTGCATCCGGCGACAGGCTGGTAGTGACTTCCGGCACATCCACACTGAGGGCAAAATGGTCTTCGCATCCATCCGGTGATACGGCTTTCAGCGCTACTTCGTAGATACCGGGCGCTGGATAGATATGGACCGGATGCTCTTCAGTGGAAGAAGTCCCGTCGCCAAAGTCCCAGGCATAGGACACAGCAGCTACCGATCGGTTGACAAAGCTCACCGGAGATTCAAATGATTCCGGCGCCGCCGCCAGCTCAAATGCGGCCAGGAAACCTGCTGCATTGTCGTTCAGTGATATCTCCACCGGCTTGCGGTCACAGGGATGCTCATACCTTACCCGCCAGTCGTAAAAGAAGATCTGTGTACCGACATAGACGAAATCTATCTCACCACCCTGCAGCCGGAAGATACCTTGTGTATGAGCCGCGACAGGATCCAGCGGTTCGCCTCCCAGCAGCGGCCTGCCGAATGCGAGCACAAGCCTGTATCCGCGACCCGGCTCCAAGTCGGCGTCTATCCGCAACGTGTTTTCTCCGATCTGCAAGCTGGTAGTGATCTCCTTGACGATCTGGCCGTTGTCGCGTACAAGCCTGATGACGCGAAGCCCCCGGCTTTCCGCATGACAGCGTACTGTCTCGATCCGGACCGGGTGATACACATCGAATATCATACTATTGCCTTCGCCGGAAACGAAATACGTCGCATCCGGACCGGGAGCGGCTGCCCCGAAGCTTCTCCTCACTTCCAGGCCTGCATATAGCGAGAGATCGCCCGGCAGCTCCGGTACATCAAAGAAACCGGTCTCCTGCTGCACGGGAACGCCCCCGGCAGGTGAGCTGTACCATACGAGCCTTCCTTCCGGGTGCCAGTCAGACAGGCGTGTCCTGGTGTGACTGCACAGTGGTGCGGACAGGTCCAGGCTATCTGTTTCCAGTGTCCAGTCATCTGCCCGGATGAGCTCCACCGAGCATACCTCCCGGTCATTGAGCGGCTTTTCGTCCTGGCCGGACACTACATATACGGAAAAGTCCCAGCGACCGTCTTCCATATCCGACAGTACCAATTCATGTGTCCTGCGCTCACCGGCTGCGATCGGCTCTTCTACCGTAAACTCGCGCGGAACCGCCCAATGCTCGTTGTAGACCTGGAGTGTATATCCTTCCTGGTCCGAAAGTCCCCGGTTTTCGACTGTGACGGACAGGATGATAGCGCCTGCACAGGGCTGCTTGAACGGCTCTGCGCGCAGGAGAGCCAGATCGTTGTCTGCATAGGGAGAGACCGGCTCATGTCCCTGGTCCACCAGGTACCGGAACGCGGCGTCCAACTGTATGACACCCATTCCATAGGTATTGTCCTCTCCCGGATCACCGAGATCCGCCGCAGAGTAATACAAGGCGTACTTGATGTCTTCTCCGCTGAGATAGGGAAATGCTTCTTTGAGCAAAAGTACGGCCCCCGCCACATGCGGAGCAGCCATAGACGTACCGGACAACTGGGTGTACTTGCCCTCCGGGATACAGGATCGTACGAATACGCCGGGAGCAGACACTTCCGGCTTGATCAGCAGTGAACCCTCTCCGCCGCAGTTGGACGGCCCGCGGCTGGAAAAGTCCGCCGCCAGCAACGCCGCACTACTTCCGTTGACTGCCGCTACGGTGAACAGGTTGACCGGGGAGATATTCACATTGTGCGGTTTGGTGATGGTATTCGGCGCCGGACCACTGTTCCCCGCAGAGAATATCACGGCAATACCGGCTGCCTCGAGCGCTTCGAAAATGGGTACGTATACGCCTCCGCACTCGTCATCTACCCAGGGATCGTGCCAGGAGTTGTTGATAACATCCGGCATGTCTTCGCTGGTCCCGGGGTCGCCGTCAGGGTCCAGCGCCCACTGAAGTGAACTGGTCAGCACAAAGGTTCCTCCTCCGCAAAGCCCCGCTGCACCCATCCACTGCGCTTCGAAAGCGACCCCGATGGTATCCTCTTCATAGCGGTCGATGCCGAGCACAGTTCCGGCGACATGTGTGCCGTGTATATCGCAATCCCGCGGCTCCCCGACGAAGGTACCTGTATACCAGGCCTGCTCTACCGGCACATGGTTGCCTGCAAAGTTCCTGGCCAGTGCCGGGTGAACGGGGTCTACGCCGGTATCTATGATCAGGGCTTTGCGGCCATAGCCGGTATAACCTTTTTCCCACATAAATGGCGCTCTGACGACTGACAGGCCCGGTTCGCGGGTCTGCCCGCGCAGGGACCTTGTCTCATCCGGCGCCTGCTGATAGGGCTGAAGCTCCAGCGGCACATCCAGATCCATATAAGCGATCCGATCATCTGCCGACAGCATCCGGAGCAAGGGAGCATCTGCCTCGAAAAACAAACAATTGGCGATCCAGAGCGGTCGTATATTCCTTGCTCCGAGCGCAGAAAGCTCCGCCGCCCAGCCTGCCTGAGAGCGTTCGGCCAATGCCCGGAGCCGATAGTTGACGATGCGGCCACGTTCTTTTACATCTACACGATGTATGCGAAAGGAGTCCAGCAGGGCAGACATATCCACCTGCTCTTCCAACAGCATATATACCTGTACCGGATCACCGGAACGCTGCTCAAGGAATTGCCCGAGACGGGCAGAAATACGGAATGCATCACCTTGTGCATGCAGCCCCGGGCCACTGCACAAAAACAGGAAACAGCCCGACAGGACTGCCAACAGATACCTCATCATAGATAGTCAAACTTTAGGCCCAGACAGTACAGCCCTCCGAACAGTTCTGGCAGATATCGACTTCACTGCGCCCCCTGAGAACCTGTCTGCGGAATGAATCGTAAGCTTTGCTTTTCCAAATATAGCGGAAAGATCGGGCTTTCATATCACCTAATACATGGCGGGCATCCTTGTCAAAGCAGCAAGGCAGCACTTTGCCGTCCCATGTGATCATGGCCGCATGCCATAGCTTCCAGCAGCGGTTGACGAGCCTGTGCCTGGGTGACCAAGTACCGTCGGGGTGCTGTATATAGCGGCTGTAGCGCCCGATAGTCGGTATGAGCGGGTTGCCGTGTTCGTAGTCGTACACCTGCGCGGTCTTGAGCCGGACTTCATCCACGCCGATCTCCTCTGCCAGCCTGCGTACCTCGTCGATCTGGTGCTCATTGGGCCGGACCACGAGGAACTGGAAGATCAGGTGAGGGGTAGTGGACCCTGCCTCTTCACGGGCCGCGACAATGTTGCGCGCACCGTCCAGCACCTTCTGCAGGTTGCCGCCGACCCGATACTGCTCGTATACCTCCTGCGTAGCGCCATCGATGGAAATGATAAGCCGGTCCAGCCCGGACGCCACGGTGCGGCGCGCATTCTCAGGATCGAGAAAATGGCCGTTGGTGGATGTGATCGTATATATCCTGCGGTCGGATGCATAGCGGACCATATCCAGGAAGCCGGGATTGATAAAAGGTTCGCCCTGGAAATAAAAAATCAGGTAGGTCAGATCCCTGCCCAGTTCGTCGATCACGTTGCGAAAAAAATCGGCCCTGAGGTTGCCGGTAGGACGGGTAAATTGTCTCAGCCCGCTGGGACACTCCGGGCATCGCAGGTTGCAGGCTGTGGTAGGCTCGATCGAAACCGTAACCGGAAGACCCCATACGACGGGGCGACCCGATAGTCTCGTAGCATAGAAAGACGCCAGCACCCTGGTTGCATTCCATGCTTTCCTGAATGTCCACTTCGACAGAAAACGCCTGATATCTTTTCCGTAGAATTTCACTCCTGTCCTCCCTGACCCGTTTCCAGCGTGCCGGTACTTTAAAGATAGCCCGAATAGTCATAGGGATCGCCGTAACAGTGATGTGAGGTGAAAATTCAGCTCAATGGGGCAGCAGGACCGGAAAATGATCGCAAAAAAATTATGTGTTGTAACCCAACGCGTTGCAGCACGAGACGGTTTTGAGAGTATATTTGAAAAAAGGAAGGACTAGGTAATTTTTTTCTCGGATCAAAATCTATGTTTATGAAGAAGCTCAACTTCTGGGGATGGGCCTATGTGGCTATATGTCTCCACCTCACTTTCAGCATTACACTTTTTGCCGGAGATCATCACCCCAGGCCGTTTGGTATCCGCCTGACAGAAAATCCGGACGACGGGGTCAGACCACTGGCCAGACTGGTAGAACAAGCGCGCGCGCAATACGGTGAGACTGCTGCCTTTGCACCGTTTGCAGTGGCTGCCAGCCGTGAGAACGCCGTAGCCGGCGCGCTGAGCAAAGCATCCGTACTGCAGATCAGCACGGGCAAACTCCGCGAGCTATGGCATGCGCAGGCTCCGTTCATCGAACTGAGTATCCCCATGGGGGCAGAACAGCCGGTCGCGCTGGAACTGGTACGTGTGAAAAACATGGCTGACGACTTTCGTGTGTTCACCAGCGATTCGGAAGATCAGCCGGTATCCGTGACCAACGGTATACACTATCGCGGTATCCGCAAAGGTTCACCCGGCTCAGTCGTAGCCTTCAGCGTCTTTGAAGGAGAGATCATCGGCATGATCTCCGAACACGGCTCCAACAAAGTACTGGCCCAGCTGGAAGAGCAGCCGGGGCATTATGTGTTCTATGACGACAAAGATCTGCTCGCGGACGCTCCATTCACCTGCGGCACTGCTGAAGAGCCGCCGGTAAAGCGGGAGTTTTCCGAAGGAGAGGTCAACTCGCGTTCCTCGCGCTGTGTCAATGTATATATAGAGTGCGACTATGCCCTGTACCAGAACAAAGGGAGTGTGCAGAATACGGTAAACTGGATCACAGCCGTATTCAACAATGTCGCCACCCTGTACCAGAATGAAAGCATCAGCACTGCCATATCGGAGGTATTCGTATGGACCAGTATGGACAGCTACAGCCGCACCAGCTCCAGCACGGCGCTCAACCAGTTCCGCTCGGCCCGCCAGGGCTTCAACGGCGATCTGGCACACCTCGCAGCCCTGGGCGGCAATAACATAGGCGGAGTAGCCTGGCTGGATGTACTCTGTGTACCATCTTACGCTTTTGCATACAGCAACGTACAATCTACCTACCAGAACGTGCCTACTTACTCCTGGACAGTGATGGTGTTCACCCATGAAATGGGACACAACCTCGGCTCCAATCACACACATTGGTGCGGATGGAGCGGTGGTGCGCTGGACAACTGTTACACGCCCGAGGGTAGCTGTGCACGAGGACCTGCCCCGACCAACGGTGGTACCGTGATGAGCTACTGTCACCTGACCAGCTACGGTATCAACCTCAACAACGGCTTCGGTACGCAGCCGGGCAACAAGATCCGCCAGCGCTACAATGCTGTCTCCTGCCTGGGCGCCTGTGACGGAGGCGGTGGCAATCAAGATCCCTGTGCTACACCCACCGGATTTGCGGTGACCAATATCACCAGCTCTTCTGCTACTTGTTCCTGGACGGCTGTGAGTGGCGCATCTTCCTACAATTTCCAATACAAACTGTCCAGCTCCGGCACCTGGAACCAGGCCAGTGTAGGCAGCACAAGCGTCAACCTCACCAACCTGACACCCAACACCTCATACGATGTCCGCGTACAGGCAGTCTGCAGCAGCGGTACCAGCAGCTTTACGAATACGGTGACATTCACTTCTCTCCAGGGGAGTAACGGCAGCTACTGTACCTCCCGCGGCCTCAATGCGACCTATGAGTGGATCGACCTGGTAAGGCTGCAATCAATCAACCGTACATCCGGGAACGACGGAGGGTACTACAACGGTACATCCATCACCACGACCCTGCAGCGCGGCAGCAGCTATACCATCCAGTACAGCGCCGGTATGGCAGGTGGTACATACACAGAATACTGGAGAGCCTGGATCGACTACAACGGCAACGGTGTGTTCGACGATCCGTCCGAAAGAATCCTGAGCCGGACATCCGCCAGCACAGGCACACTGAGCTCTACCTTCACGGTTCCGGCGAACGCTGTGCTCGGCCAGAAGCGGATACGTATCGCCATGAAATACGGCGCCTACCCGACACCTTGCGAGTCCTTCGATTACGGCGAGGTGGAAGACTACACGGTCAATATCACCGCGACAGGCGGGCTGCCTGAAGGAAACGATCCGGTTGCAGGCACGGACCTGCAGACCTTGGAAGTCCTGCAGGCATACCCCAACCCGGTCAAAGAGGACCTGCTCGTAGAGTTCAATGCAGATTTTGAGGGCGACATGCAGATCCGGGTCGTGAACCTGCTCGGGCAGCCGCTCAGCGAAACGAACTATCACGTCAAATACGGCCACAACCAGGCTGCTGTTCCTGTACGTGATCTTCGCCCCGGAAACTACCTGCTGATGCTACAGAACGACAATCACAGGGAAATCATCAAATTCACGCGGATCGACTGATCCGGCCCCGGCTAACGATAAAAATGCGCACAAAGCCCCGGCACTCCCTGAGGAGTACCGGGGCTTCTTCATTCGGCAGGGGGCCCGGAAAAGCAAGCATCGTCAAATTTTATACATATATTTTCCTCATATAAATAATTTACTTATCTTTGAGGCTGGTGTAGTATTGTAACCTGTTTACACAGACGCGGACGTATGTCCGGAATTTCCCAAAACAGTATTAAGAATACTATTAACCAGAACTTACCTACCGGGGAGCACTTCTGTAAAGACCTGCTCCCTTTTGTTTTTCCAGGGAGGAGCCGCTCCTCCCACTATATAATCGCCGGATATGAAATACCTGATCACGGGCCTGGGCAACCCGGGGGCCGAATATGAAGAGACGCGCCACAATATCGGATTCAAAGCCATTGACCTGCTGGCCGCCGGAAAAGAAGTTTCGCTCAAGTCGGATACGCTTGGCCACACCGGCCTGATCCGGCACAAAGGCCGGCAGATATACCTGCTCAAGCCTTCTACCTATATGAACCGCAGCGGTAAAGCCGTACGCTACTGGATGGACAAACTGCAGGTCCCACGCGAACACCTGCTCGTGCTGCTAGATGACCTCAACCTGCCCTTCGGCAAACAGCGCCTCAGGCCCGACGGCAGCGACGGCGGTCACAACGGGCTGAAAGATATCAATGCCGTATTGGGACACCAACACTATGCCCGGCTGAGACTGGGTATCGGCAATGATTTCTCCAAAGGCCGCCAGGTGGACTATGTACTGGGCGAGTGGTCACCCGCAGAGCAGGAAGAGCTATCCCGGGTGCTGGACTATGCGGCCGATACCGTGCTGTCCTTCTGCAGCATCGGTATACAACACACCATGAATACATTCAACAAGAAGTAACCGGCTAGACGGTACGGTCTATATCCTGCCTGGTGGCGACAGGAGATACCAACCGGTGCTTTTCAAGCCATGCGCCGACTACCTCCGGCATACGGTTGGTCCTAAGGGCGGGTGACTGAAAGCCCGGCCTGGACAGGGCTTCCGGGATATCCTTTTCCAGTTGTATTGTTTGCTGGGTCGTACTGTGAAACAGGCCTGACGCTGCAAACTGCACTGCCAGGACTTCCTGTTCCCTTTGGCCAGGCGTAGGTATGAGCAACGCCTTCCGGCCCAATACCGCCAGGTCCAGAAGGGTTGTATAGCCTGACCGGCTGACTACCAGTCTGCTTTGCTGGATCGCCTTGCTGAGCTCTTTGCCTGTAAGGAAAGAGACCATTTCCAGCTGATCGGAGCAGACGGCCCGCTGCGGGCTGTCGGGCAGACCGCGTACAAAAAGCGTCTTGTACGACTGACCGGCCAGCTGGTGCAGCAGGATCTGCTCCAAGTGCGTACGCTGGGGCTCGGGACCTGATAGTATGACGATGATATCGTAGCGGATAGGGTGATCACTGACCTCCATCCGTGAAATAGCGCCCAGGTAACTGGCCCGTCCGTCCAGCGGCGTACCATGCGACATGGCCCCGCTCAGGTTCTCCTTCCCTGCAAAATCAGGTATCCACAGCTCTCCGAACCGGCGGATATACGCCTGGTTGAGCGTGTTGCCTATACGATTGAGCAACAGGCCAGGTATCGGGATACGGATCTGGTGGCTGATGAATACCGTGGGGATCCGGTCGTGATACAGACCAAACCTATTGTCCGATATGATGGCGTCTATACCATATTGCCCGACTACCTCCTTCAACCAGCGCCGCTCCCTGAATATCGTCTGCAGGATACGCGGAAACTGCAGTCCCAGGTTGATCACCATATTGGTCCTGCGGTAGGTAATACCATAGCCCGGTATCTCGAGCGCCTTGAGACCGGGAAACTCATGCCTGAGCAAGGCCAGCGCCGCCCCGTCGGAAGCGAGGATCACATCACAACCCCGGCGCTGCAGCTCGCGAATGACCGGGATACAACGGGTAGCGTGTCCCAATCCCCAGTTGAGCGGAGCGACCAGTATACGGGAAGAGCGTTTAGCGCACACAGGATCAGTACTTTATTCTACCAAAGTTATCCAATAGCCGCGGCCCCGGCCACAGAAAGCAGGTTATATAATCATTAAAGAAAATAAAAACGGGAGAAGCCCGGCAAACCGGACTTCTCCCGTAAGAATATCTCAATGGAACAGCGGGTTGCCGCCTAGTTCAGGCGGATCTCATCCTCTGATCCGTCATAAAAACGGTACTCGTGGATATGGAAGTCCGCATTGGGGACAATCTGTATCCATTTGCGATGCTTGAGATACCACTTCATCTGCATGCTGGGCAACCCTTTGCGCAGGAAGGCATGTACAAACGGGTGAACATGCAGGGTAAACCTGGCGCCGGGCCGGGATTGCATCACAAACTGTACATCCCGCTCGATATCGTCTACGACAAGGATAGTAGGATTCACCTTGCCCGTACCCTGGCAACTCGGACAGACTTCTGCCGTATTGATCTTGACCTCGGGCTTGACCCGCTCGCGGGTGATCTGCATCAGGCCAAATTTGCTCAGGGGCAGGATGGTATGCTGCGCCCGGTCCTGGCGCATGAACTCCTTCATCTTCAACTCGAGCGCACGCTTGTGCTCGTTGTTGCGCATGTCGATAAAGTCGATCACGATCAGGCCGCCGATATCCCGCAGCCTGAGCTGGCGCGCTATCTCTTCCGCAGCTTCCAGGTTGACGCCGAGTATAGCGTCATCCTGCGTATTGACCACATTCTTGGGACCGCTGTTGACGTCGATGACGTGCATGGCCTCTGTATGTTCGATGACCAGGTAAGCACCTGAAGCCATAGTCGCTGTTTTTCCAAAAGATGATTTGATCTGCTTGGTCACACCGAAAGCATCGAAAATCGGCACCCTGGATCGATGGAGCTGTACAATCCTGGACTTGTCCGGAGCGATGGATTCGATATAGTCGCGTATGTTGTCGTACATATCCTTGTCATTGACCACGATCTTGTTGAAAGAGTCGTTGAGGATATCGCGCAGTATGCTCGACGTCTTGTCCATCTCGCTCAGCAGCTTCTGCGCCGGGGTAGCTGTCAGGAGCTGGTTGTGCATCTGCTTCCACTTTTCGACCAGTTCCTGCACTTCTTCGTGCAGATCGGCCACCTTCTTACCCTCGGCCGCAGTGCGGACGATCAGGCCGAAGTTCTTCGGTTTGATGCTCTCCACCAATACCTGCAGGCGCTTGCGCTCTTCGGCGTTGGCGATCTTCTTGGAGACAGCAACAGCATTGGCAAATGGCGTGAGTACCATCAACCGGCCAGGTATATTGATCTCGCAACTGAGCCTGGGCCCCTTGGTCGATATAGGCTCCTTCAGTATCTGGACCAGTACGGACTGTTTCTTTCCGAGCACCTGATCGATCTTGCCCGTCTTTTGTATCTCCTCCTGCAGGTTGAATTTTTCCAGGCCGTAGCTCTTGTGCTGTCCGCTCAGGACAGCCTGGGTGTATTTGAGCAGGGAAGGCACTTTGGGTCCCAGGTCCGTATAGTGCAGAAATGCATCTTTCTTGTATCCTATGTCCACGAAAGCGGCGTTCAGGCCTGGCATCAGCTTTTTGACCTTACCCAGAAAGATATCTCCTACCGAAAAGTTGGAGTTGGTCTTCTGGCCATGTATCTCTACCAGCCTGTGGTCTTCGAGCAATGCTATCTCAACCTCCGTCGCAGTGGAATTGATAATTAATTCCTTTTCCACATTACTTAAATGTTTTAAGGGACAGTACTGCAGTACAGTCTGTCACCAGGTTTACCAGTCGGACGATCAGTAAAAACACTTGTTAAAAAACCGACGGAGATAGATAGAAAGGAAGACGGACCCTGAACGAACATTCCGTGTATCCCGGAGCCCGTCTTCCTAATATGTTAAATCAACCGATCGTCGCCTGAAGATCAGCAGGATGGCTCGACCGGAGCCATCCGCGTACACTATCTGTTCTTCTTCTTATGTCTGTTCTTGCGCAGTCTCTTCTTGCGCTTATGTGTTGCTATCTTATGTCTTTTTCTTTTCTTACCACAAGGCATAATCCTAATAATTTCTTTTTGTTAGAAAATCAAATATCCCGACTCATCGCTGAGTACTACATCTTTTTCTGAGCGGGGCGGCTTTCGCTTCATCCCCCGCTTGTACATAAGCATCTCCGAGCATACACGCGATCACATCTGATCCCGGATCCAGCGCAGCGGCCTGCTCGAGGCGTTGTATCGCGCGGTCTGTCTGACCTGTACGCATGGCAAAACGGCCCAGATTGTACAAGATAGATACATTGTCCGGATTCTCTTCCTGGAGACCCAACAGCATGGTAATTCCCTGCATTGGATTGTCCTGGGGCGGAGCTTCTACCAGTGCCACAGCCAGATTGATACGGTGGCTTACATTGTCCGGCTCCAGGGAAATCGCGCTTTCGAATACCGCACGGGCACGGGCCGAGCAATAAGACCGTGTCTTTTCGTCTCCTGTCTTCTGGATGCAGATGGTATACGTCGTACCGGCAATAGACCAGGCGGCGGCGGTCTTTTCGATCTCCGCTACCTGTTCGGCATAGTAACCGGACATAGCCGGGTTGTCGAGTTTGAACCACCTGCCGGCCAGGTCCTTCAGAAGGTCGGATTTCTCCCCGGGATCGGCAGTCTCCCTGACTTTGGCCTCCAGGGTCTCCAGCACCCCGGTAAGCGACGCATCCAGCGCTCCGAAAGCCTGTTTGCGCACTGTCTCTATAGATACCGATTCAGCAGCCAGACCACGCTGCTCGTCGCGCTGTTTCTTGGTATGGGAGACTGTGGGCAGCCCCCAGAACAGGATACCCGTGAGGGTGATCCCGATGACAAGTAGTATGTAGTGCGGTCTGGTCATGATCGGATCAATCCTCCTCGATAAGCGGTGCAGAGGTTACATTATCCTTGACCTGCTCCAGGAAAACTTTCGCCGGCTTAAAAGATGGGATAAAATGCTCCGGTATCTCTATGGAAATGTTCTTCTTGATATGTCTGCCTATCTTCTTCTTGCGCTTCTTGATGACAAATGAACCGAACCCCCTGATGTAGACATTCTCACCCTCTGCGAGCGCGTTCTTTACCTCTGTAAAGAAGTTCTCCATCGTTACCAGCACATCCACTTTAGGTACGCCTGTCCTGTCAGAAATCATCGAAACCAAGTCTGCTTTCCTCATTAGTATCTCATTTATAGTAAGTTAGGTAAAAAAACGCTCCCCACGACAAAAGCGCGACAAATTTCGCAATTTAAATCTTATATCAAAAGGTCTGGACAGAAAACGGCACTCTTTTTTTGCAAAACTCTTTGACGATCAAGCCTATCCGGGCACGACACTAAGCACCATATCTCCATATGGCAGTATGGTATCGAGCCCCTGCCGCCTGAAGTAGGAGTAGACCAGGACAGGATCCGGATGACTTACAAGCACAAAATCCCCGCCCCATGCACCCAGCGATTTGACCACGCCGGGAAAGTCCGCGAACCTGGACCGGCCTACGGGCTCCACGCCGAGAAAACCTGCAGTCAGATCCTCGTGCCTGCGTAACAGCCGCTGCCATTCACTGTAGTCCGTACAGGTACTGATCGCCGTGGTAATGGCCGATATCTCGCCTATCAGCCCGGCATCGGGCCCTACCAGTGCCCGATAGCTTCGTACCGCATCGCGACTGTCCTGCTTGCTACCGAGGTATATAAAGTAGTCAGCGCCCATACCCGGCGGAACAAAGGGCACCTCCTGCCAGTCTGGCGTCATACCCGGCTTACGGTCATAGATCAGGGGCCCAGCCGCCCCCGCACAGGCTATATCATATCCCGATCCGCCAAATGTGCGGTCCAGCAGCCTGAATGGGTCGGCCCCACAGGCCTGCGCAAGGTTGTGTATGAGCGTAGAGCTGCTGCCCAGGCCCCAGGTCAGCGGAAACCCCGCCTTCATCTCCAGGCGCAGCACACGCGACCAAAAATCGCTGTGATCCTCCTCGAGCACATGCATGATCTGCGCAAGCCGCTCAGTGACGCTGTCATCGCTGCCATAAAGAAAACCGCCGGAAGCAGCTGACCACACTCCTTCAAACCAGATCTCGCCGGTCTCATCGTAACTGACCCAATCCATTGCTGCGACTGGCCCATCCGCAAGTACAAGACTGGCGCCCTGGCCAAAGCGGCAGGGAAGGGCCAGTGCTGCCGCACCATCAAGCACAAAGTATTCGCCCGTAAGCAGCAACTTGCCGTGGCTGTGAAGTGTCCTCGTTTCCAGCCTCATGGCATGGGAGGATTGACAGCAACGGAATGGCCTTCTACAAAGGCACGCACAGCGCTGTAAGAAACGGCCTTGTCCCTGAAATACGTGATCGCTTCCTGCTGAAGCTGATCCGAAGCGCCGAGGTGGTGCAGCATATTGGCCAGGTGCATCTTCATATGTCCTTTCTGGATACCAGTCGTCACCAGGGAACGTACGGCTGCAAAATTCTGTGCCAGACCAGCTGCCGCTACGATCATCATCAGTTCACGCGCCGAGGGATTGCCCAGTAGCTCCAGCGACCTGCGCGCAATAGGGTGCAACGAGGTCAGCCCGCCGACAGTGCCCAGGGCCAGGGGTACCTGGAGCCCGAACCGGAATATACCGTCTTCTACGGTACAGTAACTGAGACTGCGATACTGCCCGTCACGGGCTGCATAGGCATGAGCGCAGGACTCCACTGCACGAAAGTCATTGGCCGTAGCCAGTATGACTGCATCTATACCGTTGAATATGCCCTTGTTATGGGTCACGGCCCGGTACGGATCGACTGAGGCGATACGCACTGCCGTGCAAAACTTCCCGGCAAAGTCCGCTGCCGGTATTCCTTCGCAAGTCCCCAGGGCCTCTACAGGGCAGGACACCCAGGCTTCGGCCACACAGTCCGGCGTATAGTTGGAGAGGATCGACATGATGATGCGCACATCCTTGCCGGATTCGGGGATATCCGGATCATTCAGCACAAAGCCCTGCAGGCTCCGTGCAAACTGCTCGAGTACGGAGTTGATGAAGTTTGCACCCATGGAGTCGCAAGTCTCGAAACTCACCCTCAACTGGTAGTAATCGGGCTCCTGGTCCGTCATATCCAGTAGCTCTATATCGAGGATGCCCCCACCCCTCTGTTCCATATTGGCTGTGATCGGCGCAGCATCTGCCCGCAGGCGTGCGCGCAGACGATCGAGGCATCCGTAGAGCAAACCCGCAGGACCAGTCCACTTGAAATGCACCTGACCCACTTTGTGCGTATCCAGCACCTGTGCGTGAAACCCGCCCCGGTCGTACCAGAACTTGGCGGCGCTGGACGCTGCCGCCACGACCGAACTCTCTTCTATGACCATAGGTATGCAATACTCCTGGCCATTAATGAGGAAGTTGGGGGCGACCCCATAAGGGAGTATATAATTGCTGATGGTATTCTCGCTGAACCCGTCGATGACTTTTTGCTCTTCCTCTCTGGGCAACCAGTAGTACATGAGTTCCTTCATGACCGTCTCCGGGTCTTTGAAGAAGTTCTCCACGATCCACTTCAGCTTACCGCGTTTGCTAAGCTTCGAGAAGCCGCTGATCACCTTCCTGTTTTCCATTGCATTGCTCAGAATTATTAAATAGCCTTTGTACGTAGCTTGTTTAATCTCTTATACCGTTTGTCGCCAGGCACTACTCAGCCGGTCAGCTGCGTATACGCAGAAATGCCCTGGCCAGTTCCAGCCCGCGTAACTGCATGGCGACATAACTACGCAGCGCTTCATAGTCTCCCTGCATAGCATACTTCAGGAAGCCTGAAGCCTGGCCGTAGACCGCGGGCAGAGGACAGCGGGACAGCAGGTAATAGCCGTCGAGAAAGTCCCTGACCCCTCCGGAGAGGATGATCTGCCTGCACCGGAGTTCCGTATCTGTACGGCCGCACAGATCGCGCAGAAACCCTGTCATCTCTACGGCAGAATGTCCCAGCCGGCTCACCACCGCGTAGGTATCCTGCTTTACCGGATCGCTGCGAAGCAGTTCCAGCCTCGAAAAGTTGGTACCGCCGTGTGCGGCCAGGTCAACCGCTGCCAGCGGCAGGGCCAGCAGGGCCCTGAGCGAAGCAGGACCCATACCCTGGCCTACTTCCTTGACGATGACCGGCAGATCGGTCAGCTCCAGCAGTTGCGCCAGCGTATCGACCGGAGGCCTGCGGATACGGTCCCCTTCGGGTTGCAGCCACTCCTGCAGCGGATTGACGTGTACGATGAGGCCGTCGGCCTGCAACCTGCCAGTCATCTCACCGATCAGCGCGGTCTTCCCGTCCGCTATCAAGGACTCGACCTGCGCTATGCCGAGGTTGGCGTACAGAGGCAACTCATGGCCCATAACAGGCCGCACCATGAAATCGTCCAGGTATTTGTCGCTGCTCAGGAGCGCCCGGCAGGACCCTAGTCCCATGCCCATACCGAATTCGGCACAGGCTTGAGCCAGCAACCTGTTGATCGAACCGGCCTTGCCGGTCCCACCGGTCATACTGGACACCCAGATAGGGACGCGTAGTGTCTTCCCGAGAAATTGCATGGCTGGCCAGGAACCTTCTGCAGGATGCGCGCTCAACGCCGGTTCATAGTAGAAACGGCTATCCAGCTCCATCGCATTCACCTGCGAACGAAAAGCCAGGTCTATATGATCTTCCTTCCTGTCTGCTGCTCCCGGATCATCGTCCCGGATAAATTCCTGATGGCGTTTGTCCATAGCTCTTCTGCATTGAGTGCGGCGGCGCCGCACAGATAGCTCCTGCCTGAACGGCAGGCGATGACCCGGTAAAGGTACGGTTTTTAATACCCGGATATCATCCCGGGGAATGCAGCCGCAGTGCTGCAAAGCACCAGCGACGCTGCCATGGCTCCCACTTTGCGAAATTTTTACTGTTTTTCAGTTCATTATGGATTTTCACACAAGTTTTTTTTGTCCGAATTGTTGTAAAATGAACCGACGAGGCATACCTTTGCATCCGCTTTTCAGCGAAGAGATTATTTTAACTATACGACTAAACAAAAAGTAACGTGAATACGCTAAGTTACAAAACCAAATCGGCGAAGAAAGAGGAGATACAGCGCAAATGGTATGTGCTGGATGCCGAAGGAGAGGTGGTCGGAAGGATCAGCTCCCGCATCGCTCACGTACTCAGAGGCAAACACCGGCCGGACTTCACTCCGCACGTAGATGCCGGAGACTATGTGGTCGTGATCAACGCCGATAAAGTGCGTTTCACAGGCAGCAAGTGGGATCAGAAAGAGTACATCACTTATTCAGGATATCCAGGCGGCCAGAAGAGAGCAACCGCTTCCAACCAGATCGCCAAAAAACCGGAATCTATCCTGGAGATCGCTATAAAAGGCATGCTTCCCAAAACGAAGCTGGGCAGAGCGATGAGCAAGAAGTTATTTATTTATGCAGGGCCTGAGCATCCGCACCAGGCTCAGAAACCCGAACCATTTAAATTCTAATTGAGTGATGGAAATAATCAACGCAATCGGCAGAAGAAAATCTTCCGTAGCCCGTGTCTACCTGAAAAAGGGATCTGGCAGCATCCAGATCAACGGCAAGGAACTGAAAGAGTACTTCCCTCAGCTATACATGCAATCCAAAATACACGAACCGATGGAAACCATCGGCCTGGAGTCCGCAACCTATGACCTGAATGTCAATGTCAAAGGAGGTGGATACAAAGGCCAGGCGGAAGCAATCCGCATGGCGCTCTCCAGGGCCCTGGTCAAGATGAATGAAGAATTCAAGTCGGCTCTGAAGGACAGGAAACTGCTCACCAGAGACGCAAGAGAGGTCGAACGTAAAAAATACGGTAAACCCAAGGCTAGAAAGAGCTTCCAGTTCAGCAAGCGTTAATCGGGCCGACCCACCATTTCTTATTCATTCTATTCCAAAACTGTTTGAAAAATGCAAAAGCCTAATTATAAAGACATGCTGGATGCAGGTGTACACTTCGGACACCTCAGAAGCAAGTGGAACCCTAAAATGCAGCCTTATATCTTCGCTGAACGCAAGGGTATCCACATCATCGACCTCAACCGCACACAGGAGTGCCTCGAAAAAGCAGCCAACGCTGCCCGCCAGATGGCCAGGTCAGGTAAGAAGATCCTGTTCGTCGCTACGAAGAAACAGGCCCGCGATATCGTGGCCGACGCAGCTCGCAGCGTAAACATGCCCTTCGTGACCGACCGCTGGCTGGGAGGAATGATGACCAACTTCGCTACGATCCGCCGCTCGGTGAAGAAGATGCAGAACATCGAAAAACTGCTTTCCGACGGATCGCTTACCAGCGTGACCAAAAAAGAGCGTCTGACGCTTTCCCGTGAGCGCGAAAAACTCGAAAGAGTACTCGGCGGTATCGCGGCTATCAATCGCCTGCCCTCTGCACTGTTCATCGTGGATATCCACCACGAACACCTGGCGCTGGCAGAAGCCGAGAAGCTCGGTATCAAGACAATGGCTATCGTGGATACCAACTCAGATCCCAACCTGGTGGACTTCCCGATCCCTGCCAACGATGATGCGAGTAAGTCTATCCACCTGATCACCAACTACATCGTGAATGCGATCAAGGAAGGACTGGAAGAGCGCAAAGCCAAGAAGACCGAAAAAGACGGAGAAGAAGTAGAGTGATCCCCGGATCACCCTGCTTCTCTTCCCGATCCAATTTTCAAAATCATAAAGAGAAAACAATGAGTATTTCAGCAGCCGATGTAAAAAGGCTCAGAGAACAAACCGGCGCCGGCATGATGGACTGCAAGCAGGCGCTGGCGGAATCCGGCGGTGATTTCGAAAAAGCCATCGAATATCTGCGCAAGAAAGGCCAGAAACTCTCTCTTAAAAGGGCTGACCGCGAAGCCAATGAAGGAGTGGTATATGCGCTGGTTTCCGACGACCGCACCAAAGGCGTCGTGATCCGGCTCAGCTCCGAAACAGACTTCGTAGCCAAGAACCAGGACTTCATCAACCTGGCCAAATCCTTTGCCGAAATCGCACTGAGCACCTTCCCTGCAGACAGAGAAGCCCTGCTCGAACAGCCTTACGAGAATATCACCATCGGTGAGAAAGTGAGTGAGCAGGTCGGTATCATCGGTGAAAAGATCGAGCTGGCGGACTACCAGCACATTGAGGCGGCCCAGGTACTCCCCTACATCCACATGGGTTATCGCGCCGGTGTGATCGTCGGACTCAATAAGGCCGATCAGAAGTTTGAAGACGCCGGCAAGGACGTAGCTATGCAGATCGCTGCTATGAAACCCGTAGCTGTAGATAAGGATGGCGTCGATTCTTCAGTGGTCGAAAAAGAGATCGAGATCGGAAAAGATATCGCCAGGCAGGAGGGCAAGCCGGAAGAGATGCTGGAGAAGATCGCGCTCGGCAAACTCAACAAATTCTTCAAGGACAATACCCTGCTCAACCAGGATTTTGTGAAGGATAGCAGCAAAAACGTAGCGGCATACCTGAAGGAACAGGACGCTGACCTGACCGTCACTGGTTTCAAGCATGTTATGCTAGGATAATATTTCCATCGAAAGAGCGAATCAGTTTTGATTCGCTCTTTTTTTATGTACCAACCCCGATCACACCGCCATGGCCCTTAAATACAAGCGTATACTGCTCAAGCTCAGCGGAGAGTCTCTCATGGGCTCCCAGAAATACGGCATTCACCCCGATATGCTGCAGCACTACGCAGAACAGATCAAATACCTCGTATCTGCCGGGGTGGAAATAGCCATCGTCATCGGTGGCGGCAATATATTCCGCGGACTACAGGCTGAACAGTCAGGTGTAGAACGCGTACAAGGAGACTATATGGGAATGCTGGCTACCGCGATCAATGGTATGGCGCTACAGTCCTCCCTGGAAAAACTCGGCGTGTATACGCGCCTCGTATCTGCGATCAAGATGGAGCAGATCGCCGAACCGTATATCCGGCGGCGTGCTATCCGTCACCTTGAGAAAGGCCGGGTACTGATCTTCGTAGGCGGGACGGGCAGTCCTTATTTCACCACGGATTCGGCGGCTGCACTGAGGGCAAACGAGATCAATGCAGATGTGATCCTCAAAGGCACCCGTGTAGACGGTATCTACTCTGCAGACCCTGAGAAAGATCCGGATGCGGTCAAGTTCGACCAGCTCACGTTCGACAAGGTGATCAGCTTGGGGCTGGAGGTCATGGATATGACTGCCTTCACACTCTGCCAGGAAAACAATCTCCCGATCATCGTCTTCGATATCAACAAGAAAGAAAATCTCGGCAGGATCATCATCGGGGAGCCGGTAGGTACCCTGGTCACAGGTTGACGCCGGCTGCCGGAGCTCCTGGCTGACATTCTTTACAGAGCTTATTTTCCAGGCTGGTAATGTACATACCTTACCGGTCTTTGTAGCCACCTGGCATACAGGAGCCAGGTAACACCAGCTATCTTACCTGTGCGAGGGCCTGGTCCGGGTCATCCACCGGCAGGCGGCAGACCCTGTCCCGGCAGACATAGATCATAGTCCTGCCAGGCTGCAGTTTATTCTCCAACAGCGGCAACCTCCCCTCTCTCCGCCCGCCCAGGAAGAACATACCGGGATAGTAGCACCGGTCCATATCCCTGCGTATCTTCAATGCATCTGGCCCCAGGATCGCGATCTCATAGTGCCCATAGGCCAGCCAGCCCCACAGCACCGCCCATTGTGGATAAAAAACCGGGTCGGCAGCTACGCTCCCCTGCACATTCTTCAGCATCTGGACCGATCTGTCCCGCCACTCCTTACGATCCAAAAGACTGCCCAGAACGTAGAGATTCTGTGCCATGACCGAGTTGGATGCAGGCATGACATGATCGACCGTCTCTACCCTCCTCGTGATCAGGGCTTCGTCAAGCGAGGAATTGTAGAAAAACATATAACTCCCGGGATCCGAAAAATATCGTTCCGTGTAGTTGCAGAGCCGTTCGGCCTCATCCAGCCAGCGCTCTTCAAAAGTCACCTGGTAGAGCTGGATCAGCGCCTGGATCATATAGGCATAGTCATCCAGGAACCCCGCTACACGGGACTTACCTTTTCCGGTATTTCTCCACAGACCGCCATCCGGACTCCCCAACTCCGCCAGGATAAAATCGGCAGCCGATACAGATCTTTCGAGATATGCCTCCCTGCCAAGCGCCCTGTATGCTGCCACATACCCGCTGATCATGAGCGCATTCCAGGAGGTAAGTACCTTGGTATCGACGCCCGGCCCCTGCCGGGCCCGGCGCCGGTCAAGCAGCCTGGTCCGTATGCCGGATATACGCCGGTACAGCTCTTCCACAGAGACGCCCCTGCTGCAGGCAACTGCAGTATCAGTGGCGGTCCGGTACAATATATTGTTCCCGTTTTCCCAGTTGCCCTGCTCCGAAAGATTGTACCAGGCCACTGCAAGATCGAGATCCGGCCTGCTCAGCAAAGACCTGCATTCGTCCATAGACCAGACGTAATACCGACCTTCTTCTCCCTCACTCTCCGCATCGAGTGAAGCATAAAAGCCTCCACCTGCCCGGCTGAGTTCTCTTTCTGTGAAATCCAGCGTGCGTTCGACCACCTCCCTGTACAACGGATGCCCGGAAATACGGTAAGCATCCGCGTAAAGGCTGACCAACTGAGCGTTGTCGTAAAGCATCTTCTCAAAGTGAGGGATCTTCCACCCGCGGTCCGTGGTGTACCGTGAAAAGCCTCCGCCGACCTGGTCGAATATACCGCCGTATGCCATAGCCTCCAGTGTACGGTGTACCTCATGAATGGCCTCCTCTCTGCCTGTCAGGTAGTGATGCTGCGCCAAAAAGGCCCAGACCGACGGCAGCGGAAACTTTTCCGGGCGATCCAGCCCTCCATACCCACGATCCAGCCGGCCGATACAACTATCGAACAAGGCCCGGTAACCGGTCTGATCAAAAGTAGCGGGTCCGGACTTCAAGGTGATCAATTCGCTGCTGCGGATCCCATCCCCGATATGATCCGCGCTCGCACTGAGGCGATCGGGACCTTCAGCACGCAGCTCAATAAGCTGGTGCAGTAGATTCAGCCATTCATCCCGATCGTAATATGTCCCCCCGTAAAACGGTCTGCCGTCCGGCAGGGCAAAGGCATGCAAGGGCCATCCACCGTTTCCGGTGACTAACTGTACGGCGCTCATATAGATCTGGTCGATATCCGGCCGCTCCTCCCGATCCACCTTGATAGAGACAAAATGCTGGTTCATGAACGCGGCGATCTCAGGATCTTCAAAGGTCTCCCGCTCCATCACATGGCACCAGTGACAAGCGGCATACCCGATACTGATAATCATCAGCTTGTCTTCATTCTGCGCTTTTCCAAGGGCCTCTGCGCCCCAGGGGTACCAGTCTACCGGGTTATATGCATGCTGGAGCAGGTAAGGGCTGGTCTCATCTGCCAGGTGGTTGCTGTAGCCGTTGCTACCATTGCCTGCGCAACTCGCGAGACATAACAGGCTGCATAGCCCTATCATTCTTACCGTTCCGGATGAAATAATCATTCTGGTTACACCAAACCTGTGCATGGGCCAAAGCAGTTTAGGGCGGATGCACCGCATCCGTCGTTCATTCACACAGACTTTTACCACACACTAAAGCACTTGTTTCACTTCAAACGAAGAAGGTATCTTCAGCCTGAATACTTTCACCGGGCCGTTGTTCACAGCGACCACCAGGAGCGCACCACCGCCGGCTACCTTCCGCAGAAGGGCCATATCCTTGACATTGCCTGCGGCAAACAACCCGGTCTTATAACCCGGCACAGGACGAAAGTCGCCATGCCCATTGCCCAGCAGGACCAAACCATTTCCAGCATCATACCGCGGCGTCTCTACTTCGGTATCGTGCATATTGCCTGCTATGATCAGGTCCGCGTGGCCGTCTCCGTCCAGGTCCTCAACGATAATCCGGTTGACCGGCGATATCTGTGCCAGATTGGGCAGTTGCCTGCGCTCAAACCCGCCGCCACGGTTGATCAGAACAGTCGAGGCGAAGGTTGTCGCCTGCAGGTGAAGTGACCTGGACAGTTTGTCCTTGCCCAGTATATCTTTCAGCTCTGCCGTAGCGAACTCTTTGTAGGTGGGAAACTTCGACTTGATAAACGGCATCTGCTCTGACGAGCACTGGCGGCCGCGCGACGGAACCAGTTTGCCTTTGTACTCTTTGCTGAGGACAATATCGCAAGTACCATTGCCGTCGAAGTCGTCTGCAAACACGTTGAACGGTTTCTCCTCGCTGGCAAAAAACTTGGTATTCAGTCCTACGTTTCCCAATACGAGATCCGGTTTTCCGTCTCCGTCCAGATCAGCCGCAGTCACGCTGTACCAACACCCTTTGAGGTTACCTGTACCGTATTCGGCAGAGGCATCGCGCAGTTTGCCATTTTCATTCCGGAATATAAGCACCGGCATCCACTCGCCGACCACGACCAGGTCCGCCTGCCCATCGCCGTCCAGGTCTGTCCACACTGCATCCTTCACGATACCCGGCTGGAGCAGATCGGGCGCTATCTCGGCAGTCACATCCGTAAATCGCTTGTTGTCGTTTCGCAGCAGATAGCTTCGTGCCGGGTAGGGGTATCTGCCGGGTACGGCAGCGCCCCCTACGAAAATATCCAGGTCTCCGTCGCCATCAAAATCAGAAGTGCGCACTACATGACCGCTTGACAGCATTTCGGGCATGGCACGTACTTTCATAAAATTGCCCGAGTTATAGTTATTGATATACAGCCTGTCTTGCAGCAGGGGCGAATCCGGCGCAAACTCTCCCCCTCCGCCGCTGACTACATAGAGGTCCAGGTCTCCGTCGCCATCGGCGTCAAAAAAGGCAGCACCCATATCCTCTGAAGCCGTATCCAACCCAAAAGGCTGATTGGCCGCTGCACTGAAGCTACCGTCCTCTTGCTGTATGTAGAGCGTACCAGGCTGACCCGACGCTCCACCGATATAGAAGTCTTCAAGCCCGTCGCCGTTGACATCGCCCACTGTGATTCCAGGCCCCAGGGTAGATTGCTTGTGCGGCAGCAGTATCTCTGTCACAAAATCATTGTAGGGATTTTCGCGATGTACAAAGTCAATCCCTACGGTGCCCGGCAAAATTTCCTCGAATGCGCGTTTGGCAGGCACGACTGCAGCAGCTTTGCCGGTTGCGGCGGCCTGCCGCAACGTCACTACCTGGTCTGCCGGCACATCCTTCAGCTCCTGTATACGGCCATCAAGCCACTCCACCACTACCCGATCGAGCCTTGCCGCTGCGCCCAGCCCAAAATGCAGCATATGGTCCATACTGCTCGCATAACCCCGTGTCGGATGAAACTCCTGGTACTGCATGTCTGCCCCGTAGTAGATACTTACCTTGGCATTATAGGCCGAAGCCGATCCTCCGTCGCCTTCCAGCTTAAACTGGATAAACCTGCCCCGCTTTTGTTCCATGGCCAGGTTTTTATAGATAAAGGCCTTTTCATCGATGTTGTTGACCACCAGGTCGAGGTCACCGTCACCGTCGAGATCTGCGTATACGCAACCGTTGGAAAACGAAGGCTGGTCCATTCCCCAGGTATCTGAAACCCTGGTAAACGTGAGGTCGCCATTATTGCGGTAGATGAAGTTAGGGTCCCTGATCTCGGGCATCTTCCCGTACAGCTCTTTTTTCATGTGCTCCGGTATGATCCCTCCGTACTGCGCACGAGTCCTGGCCAGAAGGTTCCGGAAGTCATTGTCCCGGGCATATCGTTTGAAGCCATTGGTAACGAAATAATCTTTGAACCCGTCGTTGTCAAAATCGGCCAGCAATGCCGACCAGCTCCAGTCTGAACGCAGCAGGCCGGCCAACGCGGCGATATTGCTGAAGGTCCCGTTTCCGTTATTGATCTGAAAGGAGTTGAACATATACTGGTACTGGTATCCCATTTTGTCAATAAAGTACCAGAACCCTTCGACATCCATGGATGCCATCAGTGTCTTGTCGCGAACATGATCGGTTGTAGCCATATCGAGTACCGCTATATCTAACAGGCCGTCGTTATTGAAGTCCGCTATATCGCAACCCATACCGAAGAAAGGTACCTGCCGGGTTTTTTCCTTGATACGGTCCGTGAAAGTACCGTCACCATTGTTGATGAACATAAAGTCGGGCACCGAATAATCATTGGCCACGTAGATATCGGTCCAGCCGTCTCCGTCCAGGTCGGATACCACCAGGCCCAGCCCGTAGCCATATCGCAATACACCGGCCTGCCCGGTCACCCTGGTGAACCTGCCTCCGTCGTTGCGGTAGAGATTGCCGCTGGCCGCTTCCAGGTTACGTTTGTCTTTCAGGTCCTGGTATACAGTCTCCAGGAGCACCATGGCATATTTGGATTCATTGAGGACATAGAGGTCTAGGTCTCCGTCCTTGTCATAGTCAAAAAAAGCGGCACTCACACTTTCATTGGAGTCGTGGATGCCATACTCAGCTGCGCGTTCGGTGAAAGTGCCATCCTGATTGTTTATCAGCAACAGGTTTTGGCGATGCTTCTCGTCCGGCAGAATCGCATAACCACCCTGGCATATATAGATGTCCAGCCAGCCGTCTTGGTTGATATCGACCATCACAGCCCCGGTACTCCAGTATTTGTTGGGTGGATTCACTCCCGAGGATTCCGTAATATCTTCAAACTGAAGATTGCCCTTGTTCAGGTACAACCTGTTGGGGCCTTCATTAGCGGCGAAAAAGATATCCGGCAGACCGTCGTTGTTGACATCGCCTACTGTCACGCCCGCTCCGTTATAGTAGTGCGGGAAAGACAAGATATTCCTGTCGCCTGCCGGATCGTCGTTCAGCTGGTTGACAAAATGTACGCCTGTCTCATCAGCACTCAGCAGACGGAACAGCGTCACTTCATCTCCGGTGTTTTGACTCAAACATCCCCCGGCCGCCAAAGTACAGGCAGCCATCAGGTACAGGTTACAGATAAAAGGCTTTCTCATATCAGTGCGATTAAAACCATGACAAGTCTGATCCTAAAACAGCCATGACAAGCGGCGGCAGCAAGCCTGGCATCCCGTACAGGCAAACGAAAAACAACTACCGGGCAGCCGTAGAAGCATCGGTGAACCGATCGAGATAGGCTTTCCATACATAGTTGCCTACTTTTCTACCCAGTTTAAGTCCTTCTACGTTGTCCGCCTGGATATGGTATCCTCCCATCACCCGGGAAAGCCCCGCCATATCGGCCGTCGCCGAAAAAGTCGGGAACCTGAGTACGACTGTATCCCCGACACTTTGCGGCTCCGTCAGCAGACCTGGTACCAACCTGACCTCCGCACCAAAATAATCGTTTCCCTTAAACAGGCGCAATATCTCCGAACAGGCGCCGCTGACACAACTATGGCCGGAGACATAAGCCGGGAAAGGTGGACATACAAATGTCCCCGGAGAATATGGTATCCAGTCCTGGCCCGGCATGGTTATGATACCTTCACCGGGTCCTCCCCACCCCCTGATCTCCTTATCCTTGTACATCTCGTGTATCAGGGCAAACGGCCGGGCGTAGTCATAGTACATTTTGGTATCCCAGCAGGCTATGAAAGCATCCATAGCCGCCGCTTCGACCAGAAAGTACATCTTGACATCCTCATCCAGCGTATGGCGGTCGCGGGCTGATACATATCTGGCAAATTCAAGCCAGTGGCCGGCTTGCTGTACGGACCTGGGCCCGTCCCGCATAAACTCGACCAATGCCCTCTGCTCATCAGTCAACCCGGCCTGCAGGTCAATGACTTCCTGCAGTTCTGCTGCCAGCTGCTCTGATCCGATCGCAGGAGGCGGTCCGGGACGAAACTGATCCGCACGGTCCAGGATGAGCGGCGTGACCTTGTACCAATAAGGCGTCAGGCATTCCGGCGCAAACCTCCCACCTATTTCGTCCGCGAAGTACTTGGGTTGCCAGCGGCTTATTTCCTTATTGGTATCAGGACTGTTTACCGGCTTATAGCCTGTATAGTTGCTGTAAGGCCCATCAGATCCGTATATCTCGCCGTAGTGGTTGGAGCCATCGTTCTTCCTGATTTCGATCACTGTCCTGGCAGCAAGATTCCCTATACCGACAGGCGTATGCGGATCAAGCGACCGATCATCGGGATCAAAGCCCTTCTCTTTCATGAAAGCCCGGAACAGAAGGGAGTCACTGTAGAAGTATTCCTTCATTACGCCGTAGGCGGCATAGCTGATGGCTATTTCCTTATTCCGCATGGTGCGCTCCATCGGTGGCTGACGGGATGCCTGCTGAAGATAAACGGGCCGTGCCTCCGGGTCATAAACCGACCATGCATCGAATACGGCGGTGAATATCAGTCCCAGCATCCGGGAAGTAACCGTAGGCCGGGGGCGGAAGCGTTCGGTATCATTGGCCGTAGCTTCCAATGCCAGCCTGCCCCATTCATAGACCATATTACCCTCCCAGTTCTCCGCCTCAGAAGCTGACCTGTCGGGCGATTGAGTACAGGATAGAAGAATAACCACAAAAGCGAGTAGAGAAAGTCTGCTCATCGTAGTAAGGGTTTTAGTACCAAGGACATATGAGCAGCAAGAAAGTATGCCATTCGCTTTATGCCTCTCAATCACAACTTCGCAAATATATGGTTGTGACAATACTAATACACCATACCTACGTATATATCTTGTTCAAATAAAAAGTAGCCGGACTGCAAAGACATAGTGCCTGCATCCATCCTGTAAAACCCCTAAAAAACCTGCTCCTACATATTCCTGCGGTACTGGCCGCCCACCTCATAAAGAGCGTGTGTGATCTGCCCCAATGAGCAATACCTGGCCGCCTCTATCAGGTAGGTGAAGAGGTTCTCATTGCCGACGGCTGCTGCCTGGAGCTGCTGCAGGAGACCGGCCGAGCGATCCGTATGTGCTTGCTTGAGCTGTTGCAATGTCGCGATCTGGTCTTCTTTCTCCTGCTCCGTGGCCCGGATCACTTCCTGCGGCAGTACAGTCGGAGAGCCATCCTTGCTCAGGAATGTATTCACGCCGATCACGGGCAGATCGCCGGTATGCTTCAGGGTCTCGTAGTAGAGGCTCTCGTCCTGGATCTTGCCGCGTTGGTACATTGTCTCCATAGCACCCAGTACGCCACCCCGTTCCGTGATGCGGTCAAATTCGGCCATCACTGCCTCTTCCACCAGGTCCGTCAGCTCGTCTATGATGAAGGCGCCCTGCAGGGGGTTTTCGTTTTTAGCCAGGCCCAGTTCGTGGTTGATGATCAGCTGGATGGCCATGGCCCTCCTCACCGACTCTTCGGTCGGTGTCGTGATCGCCTCGTCGTAGGCATTGGTATGGAGAGAGTTACAATTGTCGTAGATCGCATAGAGCGCCTGCAGTGTCGTACGGATATCGTTGAAGGCAATCTCCTGGGCGTGCAGCGAGCGCCCGGAGGTCTGGATATGGTATTTGAGCTTCTGCGAGCGGTCGTTGGCATTGTACTTCTGCTTCATCGCCTTGGCCCAGATACGACGGGCTACCCGCCCGATGACCGCATATTCCGGATCGACCCCGTTGGAGAAGAAAAAGGAAAGGTTGGGCGCGAAATCATCCACATTCATCCCGCGTGATACATAGTACTCGACGAAGGTGAAGCCGTTGGCCAGCGTGAAAGCCAGCTGTGTGATCGGGTTGGCCCCGGCCTCGGCAATATGGTATCCCGAGATGGAGACTGAGTAGAAGTTGCGTACACGGTGATTGATGAAGTACTCCTGTACATCGCCCATGAGCCGCAGCGAAAACTCCGTGGAGAAGATACAGGTATTCTGTGCCTGGTCCTCTTTGAGGATATCTGCCTGGACAGTGCCTCGTGTGGCCGATAGTGCATATGCCTTGATCCGCTCATAGACTTCGGGCTCCAGCACCTGGTCGCCCGTGATACCGAGCATCAGCAGGCCAAGCCCGTCGTTGCCATCGGGTACGGGGGCATTGTATTGCGGGCGGGGCAGGCCGCGGTCGTCGTAAAGTTCTTTTTTCCGCGCTTCCACCAGGTGTTCCAGTCCGTGTTCGCGGATGTATTTCTCGCACTGCTGATCGATAGCTGTATTCATGTAGAACGCACAGATAGCAGCAGCCGGGCCGTTGATGGTCATGGATACCGAAGTGCGCGGATCGCAGAGATCGAAACCGCTGTACAGTTTCTTGGCGTCGTCCAGGCAACAGATACTGACGCCGGAGTTGCCGATCTTGCCGTATATATCGGGGCGGTGATCCGGATCCTCTCCGTAGAGGGTCACAGAGTCAAAAGCCGTAGACAGGCGATTGGCCGGCATCCCGGCCGACAGGTAATGAAACCGCTTGTTAGTCCGCTCTGGTCCTCCCTCCCCCGCAAACATCCTGGTGGGATCTTCTTCCTTGCGCTTAAAAGGGAATACACCGGCCGCATAGGGAAACTCTCCGGGGACATTCTCCTGGAGACTCCACTCAAGTATCTCCCCCCAGTCCCTGAATCTTGGCAGCACTACCCTCGGTATACGCGTATGGGACAGCGACTCTGTATACGTCGGCACGCGGATCTCCTTGTCACGGACCTTGTACACATACTCGTCGGACCGGTAAGAGGCTTTCTTCTCCTCCCAGCTATCCAGTATCCTGCGGCACTGGCCGTCGAGCTGCAGGTTCAGATCCTCATAGCTCCGCTGCAGTGCACCATATACAGTCTGTTTGTCCGCTATATCCTGACCGGCCAGCACTTCCATAGCGATATGCAGGCTGTACAACCGAGAGGCGACTTTCGACTGCTGTGCCACCCACTGGTTATAGGCGCGGATCTGGTCCGTGATCTCGGACAGGTAACGGGTGCGGTGAGGCGGTATGATGAAGATTTTCTCACTCTCCCCCACAGGAAGCTGCAGTGAAGAGCCGAGGTCAGCACCTGTCCTGGATGTGATCACACCCATCAGGCTCTTGTAAAGTGTGTTGGTACCGGGGTCGTTGAACTGTGACGCGATCGTGCCGAATACCGGGATCTCTTCAAGCGGCACATCCCAGAGCTGGTGGTTGCGCTTGTACTGTTTGCGCACGTCCCGCAGGGCGTCCTGTGCACCGCGCTTGTCGAATTTGTTGATCGCGATCACATCCGCGAAGTCGAGCATGTCGATCTTCTCCAGCTGTGTAGCTGCTCCGTACTCTGGAGTCATGACGTAGAGCGACGCGTCCGAGTGGTCGATAATCTCTGTATCCGACTGCCCGATACCCGAGGTTTCCAGGACGATCAGGTCGTACCCGGCCGCCTTAAGCACATGCACAGCAGCCTGGACATACTTCGACAGGGCCAGGTTGCTCTGTCGCGTCGCGAGTGAGCGCATGAATACACGCGGGTTGTTGACCGAATTCATACGGATACGGTCGCCGAGAAGCGCGCCACCGGTCTTGCGCTTGGACGGGTCTACGGAGATCACCCCGATGGTCTTGTCGGGAAAATCCAGCAGGTAGCGACGTATCAGCTCGTCCACGAGACTGGACTTGCCTGCACCACCTGTACCCGTGATACCCAGCACAGGAGCCTGGGAGCCGGCAGCCAGCTGTTCGACCTCTGCCATCTGTGCGCCATACTGTTCCGGAAAGTTTTCAAACGCGCTGATCGTACGTGCCACTACACCGGGATTGGATACGCTCAGCGACTTCAGTTCGCCGTTGAGCGACTGTCCTAACGGGAAATCAGCCTTCTCGAGCAGATCGTTGATCATGCCCTGAAGCCCCATCGAGCGGCCGTCGTCCGGCGAATAAAGCCTGGTCACCCCGTATTGCTGCAGGTCGTCTATCTCCCCGGGAAGAATGGTGCCGCCGCCGCCGCCAAAAATGCGTATTCCTTCGGCTCCCTTGTCCCGGAGCAGGTCATACATGTACCGGAAATATTCGTTGTGCCCGCCCTGGTAACTGGTGATGGCAATTGCCTGTGCATCCTCCTGGATCGCAGCATTCACTATCTCCTCCACAGAACGATTGTGCCCCAGGTGGATCACTTCGGCGCCTGACTGCTGCATGATACGCCGCATGATATTGATCGCTGCATCGTGCCCGTCGAAGAGGGAAGCTGCAGTGACGACACGGACTTTGTTCACAGGGTGGTAGGGGGTTGCTTCTTTCATGAATCCAGGTCTTTGATATAGTCGGGAAACGAACGAACGTTTGTTCTAAACCGCTGCAAAGCTACAAATTTTCAGGCAGCTACAGGGCTGCGGGCCTCTCCAGGACATGCAGCAGCTCGCTGAGTATCATCGCCGTAGCGCCCCAGATCACACGACCCGAGGCATCGAAGTACGGTACGTCCTTGACCTTCATGCCATTGCCCAGCAGCATGTCCGTATGCTTTCGGTTGTCCGGCAGGATAAAATGCCGGAGGGGGACCTCCAGTATGGAAGCCACCTCGGTCTGCTGACCGACGAAACCGGAGTGACGATCCGTGTATCCGACCACCGGATGCACCAGGAAACCAGAGACAGGTATGTACAAGGGCGTCAGGCTGCCGATCACCCTGACCGAACCCGGTTCTACTGCGATCTCTTCATAGGCCTCCCTGACGGCACAGGCTTCGATGGTCTCCCCGGGCTCTCTCTTACCTCCCGGAAAGCTGATCTGGCCGCTGTGCCGGTCCCGGTCATTGGAGCTGGTCCGCTCGATGAATACGGTCCACCAGTCATCCTGCCTGGGGTAGCAAAGTATCAGGACAGCCGCATCGGTAGCATCCGGAGGTGCAGGCCATAGCTTGCGCCTGAACGCATGCGCCATTTCGATCTGAGCCGGCTCCCCCGGCAAAGGTTGCTGCAGCCGCTTTTCCAGCCTGTGTATCCAGTCTTCCATAGAGCTACAAACAGATGTAGGCCACCCATCGGTTCACAAATAAAACAGGACCCGGTCACCCGGTACAGGTCATTCCTTATTGGAGACCTTCAGATAGTTTTCCAGCGCCATAGTCATAGAGGGAGACTCGGGCGTCGGAGCCTTGATGTTGATAAAGAGATCGTGGCCTTCGGCTGCCTTCTGTGTGAAGTTTCCGAATACCGCTATACGTGTCTCATTCTGCCGGAAGTCGGGAAAGTTCTCGTACAGCGACTGTATATCGATCGGGCTGAAGAAAACCAACACATCATACGTGATATCTTTGAGGTCGCTCAGATCAGAACTGACGGAGCGAAACATCATGGCTTCCTGGAAGTTGATCTTCTTCGATTCAAGGAACTTGACCACATCCGGGCTACCCAGATTGGAACAGGGCAGCAGGAATTTTTCCTTGTTGTGCTTCTGGAAATAGTTGGCAAGATCCTCGATAGACTTGTTACCTACAAACACTTTACGCTTGCGGTAGAGTATAAATTTCTGCAGGTAATTGGCCACTGCCTCGCTACTGCAGAAATACTTGGTCTCCTGTGACATCTTGATACGCATCTCCTCGCACATGCGGAAGAAATGCTCAATGGCACTCCTGGACGTCAGTATGATGGCGGTGTATTCGTCGGGCCTGATCCTGAACTTGCGAAATTCTTTCTCCGGGACGGGATCTACCTGCACAAACGGCCTGAAGTCAATCTGTAAACCGTATTTCTCCTCTAGTTCAAAGTAGGGCGAGCGTTGTGGTTTGGGCTGAGAGACAAGAATCGTTTGAACTTTCTTGTAAGTCTCTTTTTTTGCTGAACTCATTACCGACATTCCGCAACTATTGGTTAATGAAACACACCCTGAGATCTTTCAGATCAAATACTTTGCGAAAGTTTCCAAATGATCAGAATAGGTGCAATTTCGACGGTGCAAAGATAAACAAAAAAATGAAATAGGTTTTGTACCAAGAAATTCACGCTGAATACCAGGCCCCTGAACTGGCGCGCAAAGTAGCACAGCAGCCACAGGCCCGTGCCGGCCAGACCAGCCCCCGCAGCCAAGCCGTCGGGACCATATGCCACCAAAGCATTGAAAGGTAATAGTAACAAACCAAGCAGGCAGTTGAACACGATGATGGTGGCATTGTATTGCCGGGCGGCTTTCTGCACGGGAAATACCAGCGACAAGCTATAGATCACCGCGTGTTTGAGACCGTACACAAGGCATACCAGCAGGATACAGGCCCCCAGCAATACCGGCCCCTCATGCCACAGATCGAATCCCAGCCAGGGCAGGTTGAGGTAGAGGAAGAGGCCAGCATTGAGCACAAAGAAAAGGTAGAATGCACCCATCCGGAAACGCACGGGATCGTTGACCGACCTGAACAAGAGTTTGAGATAGTTTTCATTGATTGCAGCCCGGTACATACGCAATATGAAGCTGCGGTACATACTCACCAGGATACCCAGGAATACCAGCAAGAGCAGCAGTACCACAAACAGCAGGTCACCGTCCGCACGCTCTACACCCTGGGCACGCTCACGCTGTTCCCAGTCATCCGGCAAGTCCGGCATACGTATCACTTCAAAGGGATTCTGCTCCAGAACGAGGGTGTCCCGCACAGAAACCTGTATCTCCATAGCGACCGGCTGCCCGGCCGATACACTATCGATAACCGGATCTTCGGAAAAGTGTGCGGTCACCGTATCCGCGGCAACTGTAACCGCCGTATCCGCCATCTGCCCCTCGGACTGTCGGACCTGCCTGGCAGAATCCAGCCAGGCGCCTGTCCTGTTTTTGATATCAAAGGGATTCCAGCCCTGCTGCGCGTGCAACACGGAAGCCAGAAACAGGATCGCCAGGACCCAACCGCTACGGCGAATCGGACTCACTTATGTGCAAAGCTGCAAAAACTGTGCTAAAAAAACGACTTGTTCGCCTCGTCTAGAGCCAGCCCTTTTTTCTGAAATAGAGGAGCATACAAGCTACCGTCCCGATCATGACCGCCCATACAGCCGGATACCCGTATGCCCAGTCCAGCTCGGGCATCACCCGGAAGTTCATCCCATAAACGCCGACGATGAAAGTGATGGGTATGAAGATCGTCGATATGATCGTCAGCAGTTGTATCACGGCATTGGTCCTGAAGCCGATCTGGGAGAGATACAGGTCGTTGAGCCCATTGACCATATCACGGTAGACTTCCAGCGTATCCGCCGCCTGTACCACATGGTCGTACAGATCGCGGAAGAATACATAGTTGCCACCGGGTTCGGCAGGGTCTGCCTGCTTGCTGAACTTGTAGATCAGGTCTCGGAGCGGCAGCAAAGCCTTGCGCAGCAACAGCATTTCATTGCGCAGATCGTAAAGCATTTCCTTTCCAGAACTGTCCCGCAGTTCCAGTATCCGCGTTTCCATCCGGTTGATCCGTGTCTCCAGTTCTTCCAGCGTGAGAAAGTAATTGTCCACGATCAGATCCAGGAGTGCATATACCAGGTAGGCGCTATCCCGCGTACGCAGTCTTGAACCTTCCTTGAGCAGGCGTTCGCGCACCCGGGCAAAGAGGTCTCCAGAGTCTTCCTGGAAGCTGGCTACCAGCTGTTCGTTGAAGAAGATGGTGACTTGCTCGCTGTCCAGGGACTCTTCGGCGGAAGGATAGCGTAGCGAAAGTAAAGAAATGAAACCACCGCCCTCATACTCGTCGTATTTGGGCCGCTGGCCCGGATGCACGATATCCTCAGTTGCCAGTGCATGTATCCGGTAGCGGGCGCCCAGGCGCTCGATCAGGTCCACGTCGTGTATCCCATGTATATCCAGCCAGAGGATACTGCCAGCGTCGAGATCAGGCAAAGCCGCCGGATCAAGCGGCCATTCATCCAGATGATCCGCCCCGTAGCGGATCAGACGGCCCTGGGGAGCGGTATTCCTGAGTGGCCCTGTATAGACCAGCGATCCGGGTGACAGCCCCGGTGTCTTCGCCCTGAGGCTCTTCCTGCGGGCCGCCATATCCGGGCGCTTCCTGTGCTTCTCCTTAGCCATGATACTCTTCCCCGATGGATGGTTGTCCTACATGAACATAATGACGCGGCGCAGGGATCTCTATACCCGCCCTGTCAAAACGCGACTTAACAGTTTCAAGCAGGTCACAGCTCATCTCGAAAGCCTCTACAGAATTATTGGCCCAGGCCCAGGCCCTCAACCGGACAAAATAGTCGCCGATCTGGATCACCCGGACAGGTACCAGCGGAAAACCCTGCTCAACTTGCTCGCGGGTACGATTGTCGACAAAAAACCTGTGCTTGCGGACCTCTTCCTGCATGATCATCTTAGCATCCTCGAGCTTGGTATCCAGGGCGACATTGATCTCGATCCACTTGCATATCTTGTTGTCCTCGATATCTGCATTGACGATCACTTCCTGGCTGATGACCGTATTCGGTATGATGATACGGCGGTTTTCGAAGTCCCTGATCACTACATGCCGCAACGTGATATCCTCTACTACACCGTGCAGGTTTTCGCGCAGCTTGATCCGCTGATTGACCCGGAATGGCTTGAACAGGACGATAAACACGCCGCTGACGATATTGCTCAGCGCGTGCTGGGAGGCCAGACCGATCGCCAGCGCCAGGATACCCGCCCCGGCAAGCAGGGACTGGGCCACTTTCCGCAACGCATGCGTCTCATAGATCGCCCAGCTGATACCGATCATATAGATGATGGCCGTACCCGCATGCGCGATGAACTTGTAGCTGGTCGGGTCATTGTGCATGATCTGTGTTGCCTTCCGGATGAACCGGTTGTACACATTGCGAAAGATGAGCGCTCCGATGATCGTCGCCACCAGGATACCCATGACCTTGAGGAATATATTCAGGTTCTGTACTGCCTCGGGATTGCCCGCCGAAACTGCAGCGTCTAGTAAAAGCATATTACATTATGTTTTTCTATAATGTTTTATGCATCAAATATACAAGACTTTAGAACATATATCTGCTATTTTATAGTGCAGAAATACTACAACCAGAAAACCCGCCCCGACATTCGGTACTGTTTGCAGGAGCGCCAGAGGAAGTTGCACCTGCCTGGTCGACCCATGCCGTTTTGATCTCATTTTTGCTTAAATTTACAGATGGATAAGGGTCCGGCCAGGTTTACCAGGCCCTCTATCCGCTAACAGCGACCTTAGTCATATGAATGCGTACAAATCCCTGCCGGGCGTGATCCTGCTGGCTATATTTTTGTTGGCCGTGCAGTCTGTACATGCCCAGGAACGCCGTCTTGGCGCGGGACTCCATGCCGGGGTCACCATAGCCCTGACGGATGTGAAGAAAAACGACTTTGCCCCATCATTCCGTAATCCCAACGAGATCCGGACCTGCGTCGGATTGCAAGGTATCTATTCGCTTAATCCCTATCTGAACCTTCGGTTCAACTGGCTCATCGCCAGGCTTGCCGGAGGACGGCCCGCAAAGGATGATGAGTTCACCGCCAGGCTCAATGATGTGTCCCTGCAACTGATGGTCAACATGAGTTCGATATTCTTCTACGACGAGGAAGACGCGCTGATCGACATATACGGCATCATCGGGTGTGGTCTTACCAGCTTCCGGTCAGTACATCGTACGAGCAGCACGGGCGAGGTCCTGAATACATATGGATATAAACGCGACGGCACGACACGCACGAGCGCTACTTCCGAGCTGGTCGTCCCAGTGGGGATAGGCCTGCGGAGTATGGTGTCCGACCTCTTCCCTTCTCTGTATGGCACATCCTGGGACAACACGGAACTGGGATTTGACGCTATGCTACACCTCGTCAATACGGATAAGCTGGATGCCGCGCTGGAGACCACCCGCGGAAGAGACCGTTTCACCTATTTCAGCCTGGGCCTGGTCTACTATATCCGCTGACGGTCCGGAGGAGCGGACAGACGATAAATGCTGCGTTGGCGTGTAACCAATTATTTGCTATTTTCGTCGTTTCGCAAAATCCTGTAATCCATGCGACCTGCATCACTGTGGCTGACCTTGTGTCTGCTGATCTTCGCCGCCCTCCATTCGGTAGCGCAACAGTCCATCACACTGGACGATATCTGGCTGAAAGGTACTTTCCAGACGCGCTCCGTACCCGGTTTCCGGTTTGCCCTCGACGGCAAGACCTACCTGCGCCAGGAGGGCAATATGATCCAGGTATACGATATCCGGTCCGGCGAAAAAACAGCTACCTTCTTTGACGGCAGCCAGGTCTCGATGCCAGACGGCCAGGCGCTGCGCTTCTCTTCCTACCAGCCCAGCGACGACGAATCCTCCCTGCTGCTGGAGACGGGAGCCGAATCGATCTACCGCTACAGTGTCAGAGCCAGTTACTGGATCTGGAACCGGACGGAAGGCCGGCTCAGGCCGCTGTACGACGCTGCCAGGCAGATGTACCCCCGCTTTGCCCCGGACGGCAAAATGGTCGCTTTCGTATCGGACAATGATCTCTATGTCCGCGACCTCGGCCTGGATACCGTGAGACGGATCACACGCGACGGAGAGTACAGTCGAATCATCAATGGCGCTTCCGACTGGGTTTACGAGGAGGAGTTCACCTTGAAACGGGCATACGAATGGTCTCCCGACGGGAAGTACATCGCCTTCATACGTTTTGACGAGACAGATGTGCCGGAGTTTACCATGGATAGCTATACGGATGCATTGTACCCGGAAAGGGTCAGCTTCAAATACCCCAAAGTGGGTGAGAAAAACGCCGTCGTGAGCCTGTGGATCTATGATCTGAAGACCGGCAAGTCGACGCAGGCGGACATCGGCCCGCTGGAGGACCGTTATATACCGAGGATACAATGGGCGGGCAACAGTGGAGAACTGGTGGCATTCAGGATGAATCGCCACCAGAATGAACTGGACCTGCTGCTCGTGGACCCGGTCAGCGGCAAGAGCAAGACACTGCTGAGTGAGCGCAACAAATACTATATCGATATCCACGACGATCTTACTTTCCTGCCGGACCGCTCCTGGTTCATCTGGTCGAGTGAGCGCAGCGGGTTCAACCACCTGTACCTCTATGATATGAGCGGCAAGCTTATACGCCCGCTCACCAGCGGCAACTTCGACGTCACCGCTTTCTACGGAGCCGACGCCCGCAACCAGAAGATCTACTACCAGGCCGCAGAAGCTTCTGCTATGGAAAGACAGGTCTTCGAAGCAGGGTTCGACGGTAAAGGCAAGAAGCTGCTCACCCCGCTCAAGGGCTGGAACGAGGCCCAGTTCAGCAGTTCATTCGATTTCTTCGTCAATACGCATTCGACCATCAATACAGCGCCATCGTATACAGTACATAATCGCGCCGGTGAGATCGTCCGCCTGATCGAATCCAACCAAAATGTACCGCAGACGCAACAGAAGTATGGGGTACAGCCGGTTGAATTCTTCCGGTTTTCAACCTCTGAAGACGTAGCGCTCAACGGCTACATGATCAAACCACCCGGCTTCGACCCGTCGCGCAAGTACCCGGTGTTTATGTATCTCTACGGCGGACCCAACAGCCAGCAGGTGACCGACTCGTGGAAAGGTTCCAACTACTGGTGGTTCCAGATGCTGGCCCAGAACGGGTATATCGTCGTATGCGTGGACAACCGGGGTACGGGTGGCAGAGGCGAAGAGTTCCGCAAGATGACCTACCTGCAGCTCGGGCACTTTGAGACCATCGACCAAATAGAAGCGGCCCTGTGGCTGGGTAAGCAGCCCTATGTCGACGCCTCCAGGATCGGTATCTACGGCTGGAGCTACGGCGGATATATGTCCTCTCTCTGTCTGCTCAAGGGCAATCACGTGTTCAAGGCCGCCATTGCCGTAGCACCGGTGACCAACTGGAAGTGGTACGATACGATCTATACGGAGCGCTACATGCGCACGGAGAAAGAAAATCCCGACGGGTACAAAAACAACTCACCCGTGTACTTCGCCGACAGGCTGAAAGGAAAGTACCTGCTCGTACACGGTATGGCCGACGACAATGTACATTTCCAGAACACCGTGGAGATGGCCAATGCGCTCATTGCAGCCAATAAACAGTTTGAAACTTACTTTTACCCCAACCGTAACCATGGTATTTACGGTGGATATGCACGGATACATCTCTTTACCAAGATGACCGACTTCATCTATCATAGTATATGAGCAGCCGGCTGTAAAAAACGGAACGAAATTTGATACATTATTTAGTGAGCAACGAGACAATGACCGCTATATGAGGCAGCGACCCTTCCTGACGATCTTCACAATCCTTCTCTGCGGGTGGCAACTCCGTGCACAGGATTGTGCGGATGAGGCTGCCTGGAACAAGCTCCGGTTTCTGCAGGGTAAATGGAAGATAGAAAACCGCAACTCCATCGAACATTGGGAGCTGCGCGGGAACCGGGAGATGATCGGCAGGGTTTATTCGCTGAGCGGCAAGGACACCCTGATATCCGACGTGATCCAACTGCTGTATGATGGCAAGGATACATGGTATGCGCCGAGGGTCATGGGACAGAATGACGACAGCCCCGTGCCGTTCAAACTGATCGTATGTACGGAGAATATGTTTGTCTTTGAAAACAAGACAAATGAGTTTCCCCGGAAGATCGGGTACAGGAGGATCGGTGACGACAAGATGCTGGCCTGGATCGAAGGTATCCGCAACGGAGCCCCGCACAAATCAGACTTCCCGATGAAGCGGATCAAGTAGCCCGCCGACGAACGTACCTATCACCCCATCCCGACAGGATGCCCGGGAAACGAACTCATTATTTTTTTAAAAAGCAACGCGCCAGAACCCCTTACTCCCGTGGAGATCAAGAACAGAAAAGCCGCCCACGACTATCATTTCCTGCAGTCCTTCGAAGCAGGCGTCGTCCTGCTGGGTACGGAGGTCAAGTCCATCAAAGCCGGTCATGCCAACCTCAATGATGCCTACTGCTTCTTCCAGGGCGGTGAGTTGTGGGTGCACAGTATGTATATCAAGGAATACGAAAACAGCGCCTACTTCAACCATCAGACCCGCAAAGACCGGAAGCTGCTCCTGAACAGGGCGGAATTGAAAAAACTGGAAAGAAAACTCTCGGAAAAGGGGCTCGCCCTCATTCCTTACCGGCTTTACGTCGGCGACCGGGGCATGATCAAGTTGGAGATCGTACTGGCACAGGGTAAAAAAACCTTCGACAAGCGCGAGACCATCAAAGAAAGGGAGACTCAGCGAGAGCTGGATCGCCGCTTCAAGCTATAAAAACAGCATCATACATAAGATCTCATGCCGGTTTGATGAAGATATCGCCCATGGCTACCAGTCGCGGTGCTCAACGGCGATTCATCAGGCAACGGATACCCATCGTAGTAGAGGTAGAATAGAAACGGTCGAATGCCGGTCCCACGGCGTCATCCGTCAGGTGATGATAGTACGACTGCTCCAGGAAAAAGGCATACCTGCCGGCAAACCTGGCCTCGACTCCTATACCCATGTTGACGGTGTAGTACTGGTTGCCGCGGATACTCTCTCCTTCAAAGATACCCTGGCGGAAGCTCGAGGAAGAGAACAGCGAATAATTGTGCACGCGGTAGTTGTTCTCTACCAGTGACAGCTCCGGCCGCCGCCTGAAAAGATCGTTTTCCGCGTAGTTGGCATAAGCCACAAAATTGGCCGAGACACCTCCGAGGATATACCCGCGTACCGGGCCTACGGGTTTCATCTTGAGCCTCACCTGCATGGGTACGGAAAGAATGCGTACATCGTTGCGGCCTTCGTATACGCTCTCGTAATCCTTGTTCATCCAGCTGATACCTGTCTGTATCTCTGCAAACCTGTGTTCGAAGAAAAGGAAAACGCTGGCATGGATATTGGATTCGATACGACCCAGGAAAGTAGATGAAAGCTGATCCGGGTAGGGAGACTTGACCAGGTCCCTGTCGTGTGTGAATGCAAATGCGAGCCAGATGTTGGTCGTCTTGAATGACGGTTTAGGTTTTCGGATCCGACCGAGCGGATCTCCCGGCTGAGCGGCGGGCACGAAGCTCAACACTGGCAGCGGCGTGACTGGGGCGACCCGCTCAGAAGCGGCCAGGTCTTCGGCAGCAGCCGATACTGCTGCTGTCATTCCGCTCGTACTCACTAGCTCCGGCTGTGGCTTACCCGCCCACAATGACGGGATGGTCGCCGGAACCAACTCCCCTTGAGTGATAGTATTTTCAGGTGATGCAGGACGGCGATTCTTACCCGCAGCCGCGTAACTGCCAGATGGGACAGGCAGCCATCCTTTGTTGTCAGCCGCAGTCCGCTCCCGGCCTGCACCCATACGCACCGAGGCGCTCTTCTGACCGCTTGCTGCGGCTGCCCCGGTTTTTGCGAGATCAGGAGCAGTTGTTTCTGCGGGTACGGCTGCAGAAGCAGCCGGGTAATCCAGGTGGGCCGGTATCTCCGTCGTCTTGTCCCTGTCGGCGGCAGCGACCGGTTCTTCCTCGCGGAGAACATCCGCCGGTGAGTCCGGGTACCACCATACCAGCATAGCCAGCAACAGCAGCAGTTCGGCGGCTTTGCCGCCCAGCACGGTACGGCGACGGCGTGTATATTGCTCGAGCCGGGCCTGGAGCAGTGTCCAGGACCCATCATAGGACACCGTCATGGCTGCCGCCTTGCGCTCAAGGCTGTTCCAGCCTGCGGCCACGCGGTCTTCTTCATCCAGGCGTTGCTCGAGTGGCGCCCAGGATCCAGGGACAAATGGGACCTCCAGCCGCTCCAGCCGCTCACGGAAATGGCTGTCCGGGGCCTGTTCGCCTGCGCTGGTACGTTGCCGTTTATCTTTCATAGTTGTTTCCGTTTTCCGCCTGCCGGAGTATCTCCTGCAGCTTGTAGCGCGCTTTTGCCAGGTTGGACCGCGAGGTACTCTCCGTTATCTTGAGTCGTTCGGAGATCTCCCTATGGCTGTACCCCTCGATGGCAAAGAGGTTGAAGATGGTCCTGTACACGGGACTGAGCTGTTGTATGACTTTCAGCAGATCCTGCTCCCGGAGGTCCTGGAGCGGGTCCGGACCGCCAGATGGCAGCGCATAGGAGTTGCTGTCCAGTTCTTCTGTACGGGTACGCTGTTGCTTCCTGTAGTGGTCGATACAGGTATTGACCATGATCCGCCTCATCCAGGCCATGAGCGAAGTGCCCTGCTGGTATTGATGTATACTGCGGAATATCTTGATATACCCGTCGTGCAGCGTATCCATGGCCTCTTCGTAGTGACCGGTATAGCGCAGACATACGCCCATGAGCTGACCGAAGCTGTCCTCATACAGCCGTTGCTGCGCCCAGCGCTCCTGCCTGATGCAGGCCTGGACGATATCAGTCTCATGGATTTCCAAACTCAGTGCATACGCCATTGGTCTCCGGGGCAGTTGCTCTACTTCCGGTAAAACGAAAAAACAACCGGCGACGCTGCCCGTCTGTACAAGTTACGGAAAATCGGTCAGCAGGGCGGACAGGCAGGCCGTTTCCGTCGTGTTTTTCATAACGCAGCGTTTTGTGTACCTTTGCATTAGGTTTTTCTTTTATACTTTTTTCTCAGATACATGCCGCATACCGATACACCAGATCATCTTCAGGACAAGAGCCTGTCTATGTCAGGTCTGTACGAGTCGTACTTTCTCGACTATGCTTCCTATGTCATTCTCGAAAGGGCCGTACCTGCCCTGCTCGACGGTCTCAAACCCGTGCAGCGCAGGATACTGCACAGTATGTACGAGATGGATGACGGGCGCTATCACAAGGTGGCCAATATCATCGGGCAGACGATGCAGTTTCACCCGCACGGCGATGCCGCCATCGGGGATGCGCTGATCAACATGGGGCAGAAAAACCTGCTGATCGACTGCCAGGGAAACTGGGGGGATGTACGCACCGGCGACTCCGCCGCAGCCCCGAGGTATATCGAGGCGCGCCTTACCAAATTTGCACTGGAGGTCCTCTTCAATCCCCAGACCACCGAGTGGCAGCTCTCCTATGACGGGCGCAAAAAGGAACCGATACTGCTGCCGGTCAAATTTCCGTTGGTGCTGTCGGAGGGTGTGGAAGGTATCGCCGTCGGACTCTCGACCAAGATCCTGCCCCACAACTTCATAGAGCTGATAGAGGCCTCCATCGCCGTACTGAAAGAACAACCCTTCAAGCTGTACCCGGACTTCCAGACGGGCGGTGTCATCGATGTATCCAACTATGCCAAAGGCAAACGCGGCGGAAAGGTGCGGGTGCGCGGCCGCATAGAGATTGTCGATAAGAAGACCCTGGCCGTACGCGAGATCCCCTACGGCACTACTACTGGCTCGCTCATCGAGTCCATACTCAAGGCCAATGACAAAGGTGTGATCAAGATCAAAAAAGTCGTAGACAATACCGCCCGCGACGTAGAGGTCCTGATTGAACTGGCAGCAGGCGTCTCACCGGATATGACCATCGATGCGCTGTACAAGTTTACCGATTGCGAGGTCTCTATCTCGCCGAATGCCTGTGTGATATACGAGGACAAGCCTCACTTCCTGGATATAGAGGAGATCCTGCGGACCACTACCGCCCATACGCGAGACCTGCTTAGGCAGGAACTCGAGATCCGGCTCGGTGAGCTGGAGGAGAAATGGCATTTCGCCAGTCTCGAGAAGATATTCATCGAAAACAGGGTCTACCACCAGATAGAAGAGTGCGAAACCTGGGAAGCCGTGCTGAGCACGATCGATACGGAGATGCGTCGCTATGTACGAGATCCGGATGAGCCCCGTACCCAGGGTGATACCCGGATACAGCTGCTACGCCCATTTGTCGAGGAGGACATCCTGAAACTCACCGAGATCCGGATCAAGCGTATCTCCAGGTTCAACACCTTCAAGGCCGACGAGCTCATAGCCGAGCTGGAAGCCGAAATGCAGCAGGTCAAATACGATCTCGACCACCTCACGGACTTTGCCGTACAGTACTTCCGCAGGCTGCTGGAGAAATACGGAAAGGGCAAGGAACGCAAGACCGCCATCGAAGTATTTGACACCATCGAGGCTACACAGGTTGCTGCCAATAACGCCAAACTCTATATGAACCGCGAGGAGGGTTTTATCGGGTATGGCCTCAAGAAGGAAGAGTTTGTCTGTGACTGCTCGGATATAGACGATATCATCGTCTTCCGCAAGGACGGGCGCTGTGTCGTCTCCAAGATTGGCGACAAAGTGTTCGTGGGTAAGGATATCCTGCATGCTGCCGTATGGAAGAAAGGCGACGAAAGGACGACCTATAACCTGATCTATACCGACGGCAAGAGCGGCAAGACATTCGCCAAGCGCTTCAATATCAGCGCCATCACCCGCGACAGGGAATATGAACTGACCTCTGCGGAGAAAGGGTCAGCTTTGCTGTACTTCTCCGCCAACCCCAACGGTGAAGCCGAGACCGTGTCCGTACACCTGCATCCCAGGGCCAAGGCAAAGATCAAGCTGTTTGAATTCGGCTTCTCGGAGCTGGCCATCAAGGGAAGACAGTCGCAGGGCAATACCGTGACCAAATACCCGGTCCGGAAGATTGAGCTCAAGGAAGCCGGCAAGTCTACCTTCGGCGCCCGCAGGCTCTGGTTTGACGAGATCACGGGCAGGCTCAATACGGACGGGCGCGGCAGGCTGCTGGGCGCTTTCGACACGGGGGATATGATCCTGGTACTTAACAAGGACGGCAGCTATGAGCTCACGGATTATGAGCTCACGAACAAATACAACCTCAATGAGATCCTGCTCCTCGAGAGATTCGATCCCCAAAAGGTCATCTCCGCCGTACACTTCGAAGGTGAGAAGGGCTGGACGATGGTCAAGCGGTTCCGTATCGAGACAAGAAGTCTCAACCAGCGGTTCAGCTACCTGACCGAACACCCCAGGTCCCGACTGCTCTTTGTCTCCACGCATCCGGATCCGCAGCTGGCATACCAGGTCAAAGTCAAATCCAATAAACTGGACGGCACGATACGCCTCAACGAATTCATAGATGTGAAAGGCTGGAAGGCGATCGGCAACAAACTGAGCGAACACCCGCTCAGCGAGATCACCGACCTATCCGGCCCGGTACCGGACCCCGAACCGGCAGAAGAAACGCCCACGGCGCAGCCTGAGTTGACGCTATCCGCAGACACGGGCGACAGCACAGTGGACAATACCGATGGGACACAAGAGACGACGCAGGAGCCGGAAAGACCTGGCCCTGAAACCCGCGATACGCTCCGGGCAGGGGACAGTATAGATTTTGACATCGACGAGGACGGCCAGGCCAAGCTTTTCTAGGCGCAGACAGTTACTGCCGACAAAGAAAACGGGCTATCTGGCAATGACCAGGGAGCCCGTTTTCTGTATTGTTCAGGATCGCCCTACTACAACAGGGACTCGATCACTTTGTCTTCGTTGATGCCCTCAGCTTCCGCCTTGAAGTTGCGCACGATCCGGTGGCGCAGTACATACTTGGCGATCGCACGTACATCCTCTATATCCGGCGAGTACTTGCCCATGATGGCTGCATGGCATTTGGCGCCCAGCACCAGGTACTGAGAGGCCCTCGGGCCTGCTCCCCATGATATGTATTCATTGACCATCTGGCTAGCCCTGGCAGTCTGAGGCCTTGTCTTGGCCACCATGCCCACCGCATACTCAAGCACATTGTCGGAGATGGGTATCTTGCGGATGAGCTCCTGGAAGGCCAGTATCTGCGAGGCCGTCACGATATTGCGCAGGGTAGCGTTTGTATTGGAGGTCGTATCCTTCACGACGCGGATCTCCTCCTCGAAGCTCGGGTATTCCAGGGGAATATTGAACATGAAGCGGTCGAGCTGCGCTTCAGGCAGCGGGTAGGTACCTTCCTGCTCGATAGGGTTCTGTGTCGCCAGCACAAAGAAAGGTCTGGGCAGTGTGTGGCGGGTACCGCTTACGGTCACTGCCCGCTCCTGCATCGCCTCCAGGAGGGCCGCCTGTGTCTTGGGCGGTGTACGGTTGATCTCGTCCGCCAGTACGATATTGGCAAACAGCGGGCCGCGATTGAACCGGAAGTGACGGTCCTCATCGAGGATCTCGGAGCCCGTGATATCTCCCGGCATCAGGTCGGGTGTGAACTGGATGCGCTTGAAGTCCAGCTCCAATACATCGGATATCGTGCTCACCAGCAGGGTCTTTGCCAGACCCGGCACACCGACCAGCAGGCTGTGCCCGTTGCTGAACAGCGAGATGATCACTGTCCGGACTACCTCGTCCTGCCCTACGATCACTTTGGCGATCTCGTCTTTCAGGTCTTTATAGGATTGGGCTAGTGCGTCTACGGCAGCTACATCAGATGTATATGAACTCATGAATACTGGTTTAAGGCTTCGTGTGAAGGGCCAAAATTAGGAAAAACAGCTCTTTAACGAAAAACCAGGCCGCTTGTTTTGACTGCCGGGGAATATCGCCGCCCGATAGGAGCAGAAAGTAAGCGTCAGGACCGGCTCCGGGCCGTCAATAGCCATAAGGCAGGAATGATATACTGGCTGCTCATATCCTCTATAACTGGCGACACACTCTCCTTGAGTCAACCGTCCCTAAGCAACCCGTCGACCGGCTAGCAGGATCGCTCCAGTCCTTCCATAACTTCTATCGAACTTCAAAGCAATATCCATTATCCGGCACACCGGGCTGGGGAGTCAGGGCCGGCAAACGCTTCGAAAATTTCAAGATGCCTCTCCTCATTGGCTGGGCAATAGCTTACACCTGCCTGCTCCTCGGGAGCAGGCAGGCAAGTATTCTCTGGATAGTTGATCTCCGTCGGCTACGCCTCACTGCCGGATGGGCTGCCGACCCGGTCGAGAAACTCCTGCTCGGTCCAGATCTCCACAGTGCCGAGGGCTTCTGCTTTTTTGAGTTTGCTACCAGCATTCTCGCCGACTACGAGGATGTTGAGGTTGCCGCTGACGGCGCTAATGTTTTTTGCGCCGGCGGTTTCCGCCATTTTCTGGGCTTCGTTGCGACCCATCTGATGCAAGGTCCCCGTGAACAGGATCGTCTTGCCGGATAACGGGCCATCTACGCCTGATACTACGGGCTTGTCTTCTGCGCTCTGCCGCATATTGACCCCGAGCTCTTCCATGCGCTGCAGGATCTCCACATTGGAGACCTCGTGGAAGAATGCCATGACGTTGCGCGCCAGTATGGGCCCGATCTCTTTGATCGAAGTAAAATCTTCCTCTGTCCAATGCGCCAGGTCGGGAACATAGGTGCATCGTTCTGCGATGAGCCGGGCGGCTTTCTTGCCCAACTGAGGGATACTCAGGCTCCTGAGCAGCTTGTGGATGGGATTTTTGCGCGCCTGATCGATCGACAGGCGGAGATTCTCCGCCGACCGTTGTCCAAAACCTTCCAGCGATGCGATGACGTCAAAGTCCAGCCGGTATATATCCGATATGTCGCGGAGCCAGCCCAGTTCCATGAAGCGCTCTACGAAGGATCTGCCGAAGCCGTCGATATCCATCCCTTCCTTGGAGACATGGTAGATCATGCGCTGCAGGCTCTGGGCGGGGCAGGCTGTATTGACACAACGCCAGGCTGCCACTCCCTCTTCTCGCACCAGCTTGCTTGTGCAGGAGGGGCAATCCCCGGGAAATCGGATCTGCTCCTCCGTACCCGTACGCAACTCGGGCATCGTCTTCACGATATAGGGAATCACATCCCCGGCACGCTCTACCAGTACGGTATCACCCAAGCGTATATCCCTGGACTCGATGAAGTCTTCGTTGTGGAGCGAGACGGACGACACGATTACTCCTGCAAGCGGCACGGGCTCGATCTTAGCTACGGGTGTGATCGCCCCGGTCTTCCCGACCTGGAACTCCACCCTCAACAGCCGTGAGGTCGCTTGGCGGGCCTTGAACTTGAACGCCACCGCCCAGCGCGGATGATGGCTTGTCGCTCCGCAAAGCTCTTGGAGCCGCAGATCGTTGACCTTGACCACCATACCGTCTATCTCGTAGTCATAGCTGTCGCGCCTGTCTTCCCACTCCCTGCAGAAAGCGACTACCTCCGCTACGCCCTGACAGACTTTTCTCTGCTCGCCCGGTACTTTGAAGCCCAGCGTGTCGAGACAGGCGATCGACTGGTCCTGTGTGCGAAGCGCATCCGTGACCTCGCGGCCTGCTGCATCCTCTGCCCGGCTGATCTGGTAGACGAAGGCCTCCAGCTTGCGGGTCACTACCTCCTTACGGTCCTTGACGCGGAGCGCACCGGTAGCGGCATTGCGCGGGTTGGCCAGCAGTGGCAGCCCCTCCAGTTCCCTGGCGGCATTGATATCTTTGAAACGGCTCTTGCGTATGAGCGCCTCCCCCCGCAACTCGATGCGCTGAATTCCCAGCGCCGAGAACTCGGCGTCCAGGGGTATGGTGCGGATCGCCCGGGCATTGTTCGTGATCTCCTCTCCCTCCGTACCATTGCCCCGGGTGGCTGCCCTCACTAGCCGGTCGCCTTCATACAGGAGCACGATCGTGCCGCCATCGTACTTGGGCTCTACACAATACTCGACTACGCCGTCGGGCCCGAGACCACAGAGTTTTCTCACCTGCCTGTCAAAGTCCGCCACATCTGCTTCGTCGTACGAATTGTCCAGAGACAGCATCGGGCGCAGATGCGGCACAGTCGGGAATCCTTCAGCTAAGTCGGCCGACACACGCTGAGTAGGAGAGTCCGGGTGAAGCAGGTGCGGATGCTCGTGTTCGATCTGCTGCAGTTGCTTGAAGAGCTGATCGTACTCGTAGTCGCTGACGAGCGGATCATCCAGGACATAGTATCTCCACTCATGAAACCGTATGAGATCCCTCAGCAATACAACCTGCGCCCCGGGGTCGGGAGCTGTGGCTCCGGCTTCCAGGGTCTGCTTAGTGAGGTCCGTGAGCCGGCGTTGTTCGTCTTCACTGTATCGCATAGGGCGCTGCTTTTATGCCCGCAAGATACCTATTCATGCATAAAAACAGGGGGCACATCTGCCCGCCGACGGGATCTCCCCATCTGCCGGAAAGCTCCTGACGGCCTTTTTTTCCTAACTTGTAGGACTAAAAAACGGATAGTCATGTCGCTGAGATATTTACCCTTGCTGCTCTCCCTCATAACAGCCTGCACCATACCGCTCCCGGCCCAGAAAAAGAAACCGGCTGTACCAGCAGGTGCATCGCCGGCTGCGACATCGGCAACAGCCCGGCTGGAGAGCTACCGGCAGCGATCACAACTCGAATCGGCGTCGGCCGTGCAGGGAGTCCCGTTCCGCTCGATAGGCCCTACGGTCATGAGCGGGCGGGTGGTAGACATGGACGTCAACCCGGATGACCCAACCCAGTTCTACGTAGCCTATGCATCCGGCGGCGTATTCGTGACCCGCAACAACGGACAATCTTTCACCCCGGTATTCGACGGGCAGTCTTCGCTGACCATCGGCGATATAGCCGTAGACTGGAAACACGGAGAGGTCATCTGGGTCGGTACCGGGGAGAGCAATTCGAGCCGCAGCTCATATGCCGGTACGGGCATTTTCAAGAGCACGGACAAGGGCAAAAGCTGGGTCCACCTGGGCCTCGCCGAGACACATCATATCGGCAAGATCGAGTTGCATCCGTCCGACCCCGCTACTGCCTGGGTAGCAGCCGTCGGCCACTTGTACTCCGATCACGAAGAGCGGGGCGTGTTCAGGACGACAGACGGCGGCAAGAGCTGGGAGAAAGTGCTGTATAAGGACGAACGCACCGGGGCTATAGACCTCGCGCTGGACCCGTCCAACCCGGATATCGTCTACGCCACACTCTGGGAACGTGCGCGCAGGGCCTGGCAGTTCACCGGCAGCGGCGGGAAGAGCGGCATCTACAAGAGTACCGATGGCGGACGCACCTGGAACAGGATCAGCGGAGGCAACAGCGGCTTCCCGGAAGGCAAGGGTGTGGGAAGGATCGGGCTGGCTGTCTACCCGGGCGACGGGAGTACGATCTACGCCTTCCTGGACAACCAGGATACCCGTACGGACCTGCCACCGGATACTACGGCCCGGCTAACCCGCCAGACCCTGCGCACCATGAGCAGGGACAGCTTCCTGAAACTCGACGAGAAGATCATCCAGCGCTACCTCGAAGACAACAATTTCCCCGAGCGGTACAAGGCAGCCGAGATCCGTACATCGGTGCGTGAAGGCAAGATACAGCCCTCTGCACTGGTGGACTATGTAGAGGATGCCAACCGACAGCTCTTCGACACGCCGATCATCGGTGCTGAACTCTACCGCTCCGACGATGCGGGCCGTACATGGCGCAAGACACATACAGATCACCTGGAAGGATTGTATTATACCTACGGTTACTATTTCGGCAAGATGAATGTCGCACCCCACGACCGCGACCAGGTGTACCTCTATGGCGTGGATATCGTGCACAGCGATGACGGCGGACGCAGCTTCAGTTCTATCCTCGCCGATAATGTGCACGTGGACTTTCACGGGATGTGGATCAACCCCCGCAAACCGGATCAGCTCATCCTGGCTACGGATGGAGGACTCAATATGAGCTATGACAACGGAAAGACCTGGAGCAAGCTCAACGCACCCGCTGTATCCCAGTTTTATGCCATCAACGTGGACAATGCCCGCCCCTACAATGTATACGGCGGCATGCAGGACAACGGTATCTGGTACGGTCCCTCCAACTATAGCGCCGGAAACGGCTGGCACCAGTCCGGCCAGTATCCCTACCGCGAACTCGGCGGCGGGGACGGTATGCAGATAGGTATCGACACCTCTGCCGGGTACGTGTACTACGGTTACCAGTTTGGCCACTACTTCCGCAAGCATACGGAGAGTGGGGACATCCGGTACATCACGCCCAGGCATGAACTCGGCAGCCGACCCTATCGGTGGAACTGGCAGACGCCTATCCTCGTCAGCAGGCACAACCCTTCGATCCTGTATATGGGCTCCAATCACTTTCACCGGTCCATGGACAAAGGGGAGAGCTTCACGCTCTGCTCCAGGGATCTGACGGGTGGTGGCAGACAGGGGGATGTACCGTACGGGACCCTGACCACCCTCGACGAATCACCTCTTTCTTTCGGGCTGCTCTACACCGGCAGCGATGACGGCAAAGTACATATATCACGCGACGCAGGCAAAACCTGGGTGGATATCAGCGCCGGATTGCCTGCAGGACTATGGGTCAGCAGGGTGATCGCTTCGCGCCATGAGGAAGGGCGTGTTTACGTGACGCTCAACGGCTACAGGTACGATCACTTCGATCCGTACCTCTATGTCAGCGAAGACTATGGCAGGACCTGGACCCGCCTGGGGTCCAATCTCCCGCTCGAGCCGGTTAACGTAGTCCGCGAGGATCCGGTCAGACCGGAGATCCTATACCTCGGATCCGACGGCGGGCTGCTCATCTCACTGGACCGGGGACGCTCGTTTGCTTACTTCTGCAAGGGCCTGCCCAATGTCGCCGTGCACGACCTGGCCATACAGGAGCGTGAGCAGGAACTGGTCGTGGGCACTCACGGCCGGTCGCTATATGTTGCATCTATCCGCGAGATACAGTCACTGACGCCCGAGGTACTGCAGTCGATGCTGCACGTCTTCCAGGCTAGCCAGGTCAATTACAATCCGAACTGGGGCAGAAAGAGGCAGGTCTGGAGTATAGCAACCACTGCCAACATCCGCGTACCGGTCTGGTCGGGTGCGGCCGGATCACTGCAGATAGAAATATTAGCGGGTGAGATCGTACTGAAGACCTTCGCGACAGCTGAAGCTGTATATGGCCTGCAATACCTCTCCTATGACGGCACGATCGATTCAGCACAGATCAACCGCTACCTGGAATGGCTCCGGCAGGAAAACCCGCAGGACTCTGCCGAGATCAACAGTATATCGGCTTCAGGGGACAGTCAGTATTATATCCGGCCGGGAAAATATACAGTGCGTGTGCGCGGCCGCGACGGACAGGAAGCCCGGTCCGTCCTGGAAGTACAAAAGGGCAGGCGAGGGTTCCGCTGGGGTATCCGTCCCTCACAACGGGAGGAGCGCAAGATCAGGGAGATCCACTGGGACTAAGAAGTCATCCGCCGACCGCATCCAGCAATGCTTGCTCCGCCGGGGATACGGCAGGGCCGAAATAATGGGTGAGCACCCCGTGTTCGTCGAGGATATACTTGCTGAAGTTCCAGTCCGGCGCATGATCGCACCAGCCGTTGGCAGCAGGATCGGTCAGCCACCTGAATACGGGCTGCTGGTCTGCGGCTTTCACGACGGTGCCCTTGCGGGCTACCGGAAACGTAACGCCATAGTTTACCTGGCAGAATGAGGCGATCCCGGCATCGTCTGCCTGCTCCTGACCGCCAAAATCATTTGCCGGGAACGCGATGATATTCAGCTTGTCTCCCATTCTTTCGTGGAGCGCCTGCAACTCGGCATATTGCCCGGTATATCCACAATCAGATGCCGTGTTGACCAGCAGTGTTTTCCTGCCGGCCAAACCCGCAAGATCGACCAATGTCCCATCGTTCAACGTCACCTGCTGCAGGTAAAAGGATTCTCTGGGTCGGGTCTTTTTGTCGTTGACCAGGACTGTCCCCTTGCTCCCCTGCCTTCCGCTCCGGCGGATCAACGGGTACAAAAACCGCAATACTTTTTGCCTGAGTGTAGCCACGGGCTGTGTTTTCCTGTGATGTAAAAGAGTCGTTCGGTGTCAGCTCCTGTTCATGAAGGCAGCAGCTCCCGCATTTGTTTCGCGATAAGATTGGTCGCATATACGGGATTGAGCCTGTAGAGGATGTCCAGCATACGTGAATCTCTGCCTACGAAGATCCGTACTTTGTTCCTTTCCATACCATCTACGATGATCTCCGCTGCCCTGGAGGGCTTCAGCGTCCTGGCTTTGGACTGCTGCTCCATATCCGCTCCCGGAGCGGAGGTTACCGCCACCCCGGAATTGGCCACGATATCCGTACCGATAGCCCCGGGAAAGACGACTGTGACCCGCACCCCTGTATCGCGCAGCTCGGCATATAATGCTTCAGTCAGCAGTTTGACTGCCGCCTTCGAAGCTCCGTACACGCTCTGGCCGGGAACAGGCAGAAAGCCGCCCATACTGGATATATTGACAAGATGCGCTTCGGGACGTTGGAGCAGATAAGGCAAAAAAGCTTTGACCAGGTACAGTGTCCCGTAAAAATTGACGTCCATCACCCGCGAGATGTGGTCAAAGTCAAGGTCCCTGACCCGTACAAATGGCTGTATAATACCAGCGTTGTTGATGAGTCCGTCCACGTGACCGTGCTGCGCGATCACCTGTTGAGGCAGTGAATCTGCCGCCGATCGATCGGCTATATTCAGTACATGCAGCGACAAGGCGCCTACCTGCTCGCCTGCCAGTCTCTTTGTCTCATCCAGCGCAGAAGAGCTGATATCGACTGCAGCCACTCGTGCCCCCCTGGCTAGGAGGTTGAGGGTCAGTTCGCGGCCTATGCCGTTGCCTGCCCCGGTGACAATGATGGTTTTACCGTTTACTTTCATGGCCGTTCATTAGTTTATCGGGTGAAATACAACAAAACAAACAAGCCTCCTCATGAGGCCCGGCCACTCTCCGACAGGATCTGTGCAGGACCTCAAAACAAACAACAGCGCCGAACCCCGGAATGTTAGACCCTCATGGGTTTATTCACGGTTTATTTTCCAGGAAAAAAGAGATTTACAGCGCCTGTTCGCGCAATGAGGCTTCAAACGGCCACCTTGAAGAACTTCAGGGGTTTACGATCTGAAGAACAAAAGTAAAGAGCGCTAGGCGGGGCGATGCACAGCTGGCCGCTCAGTGCTGGATGGATAGTTTGGAGACCATTGCCTGGGACATTGGATCCGCGTACATGCCATAAGCGTTTACAAGCACACCCTTGTACTCGCCGTTATACGAACTGATCGCGTACAGTATAGAGGAGTCTGAAGGATTGGTATCTCCCTCGAAGCGGTACACTTCTTCTATCTCAAACTGCTCGGGCTGAAGCTTTATGGATTCGCCGCACATGATACAGTTCTCTTTAAGATTGAAATCCAGTGTAAAGCCCCTCTTGCGAAGATCTTCGAGCGCGGTTACGAGTGTGTCATATGTATACATGGCTGCCAGTTCTTTATATGGTACAATCCCAATTTAAGGAATTTTGTTCGTCCGGGAATACTTAATTTCAGCCCCTGTGCAAATTTGGGCTCTTTTACCTTTAATTTGATTTCGTGAGATCAAACTACTCCTTAAAAGCGCTTTGGATCTCTGTCCTCGTGATCGGGCTGGTCCAGTTTGTCTATTATCCTAAGTGGGAAAAAACAGGTACGGAGTCGGCTATCAGTTGGGATGTCTCTGGCTACTACTGGTATCTGCCGGCTTTCCTCATCTACCAGGATCCGTTGCAACAGACCTTCAGGGACTCGATCCTGCAGCAGTACGGACCCACTCCCGACTTTCAGCAAGCCTATCAGCATGCCAACGGCAACTTCATCATGAAGTACAGTGCAGGAATGTCGATACTTTATCTGCCGGGATTTCTTGCAGCCCACATCCTGGCAAAACCCCTCGGGTTTCCTGCCGATGGTTTTTCAGCCCCTTACCAACTTGCAATTTCTATTTGGAGTTTTCTGGTCGTCTTCATCGGGCTATATGCGCTTCGAAAGGTACTGCAACAATACTTTAAGGATACTCATGTCGCTGCCTCTCTGCTCCTGATCGTGCTTGGCAGCAACTACCTCAATTACGCTGCGATAGATGGAATGCAGACACACAGCTATCTCTTCACACTGTATAGCCTGCTGCTCCTGGCCACGATGCGATTCTACAAGCGCCCCAATGCCTGGACAGCGGTAGCTATAGGAGCATGTGTCGGTATGGCTGCACTGGTCCGCCCGACTGAACTACTGACTGCTTTGATACCACTGATATGGGGTATTGGCAATCCGCTAAAAGAGACTGCCCTGGCCCGGGTCGCCTGGCTGCGTACGCATGCCGGATTAATAGCCGCAGCTGCGCTGACAGCGGCAGTCATAGGCAGTATACAGGCTATCTACTGGAAATATAGTGCCGGCACATGGATCGAGTACAGCTACCAGGACCAGGGCTTCTCCTGGTTGAGCCCCTATATTTACAAGTGTCTGTTCAGTACACGGGCCGGCTGGCTCACTTATTCACCGGCAATGTTCTTCTCACTATGGGGATTTTACTACCTGTATAAAAACAAGCCAGGCATTTTCGCGCCTGTCTTCTTCTACGCTCTGCTGTTCATGTATATTGCCTTTTCCTGGGACATCTGGTGGTATGGCGGCAGCCTGGGGCAACGGACCATGGTCCAGCTTTATCCTGTACTGGCATTCCCCATGACAGCCTTTATCCAGGCTGCCGCAGGCTGGAACCGATATTACCGCTGGATATTGATCATTGTGATCACAGCCTGCATTTATCACAATCTATGGGTCACACATGCCTCCCATCGCGGCGGTATCCTGTTTCCGGGTAGTATGACAGATGCCTACATGGCACATATCTTATGGCGCTATGAAGTGCAGAAGGAATCCTTATTCCTACTGGATACGGACGAGCTCTACATGGGTGACCGATCGATGATACACCGGCTGAAAACCGAAGGCTTTGAGCAGGATACCGTACGGGGCGCATGCAACGAACCAGTCATATCCGGCGCGGGCTCTTTCTGCCTTTCGGGTGAGGCTGCTCCCGCAATCATTCAAGTAGAGATCAGCCCTGAAAATAGCGGATCCTGGCTTCGTGGCGGCGCTACGTTCAGGGCAGGCGCCAAGGAATGGGACATATGGAAAAGCCCTTACCTCATGTTCAGGTTGTACCTGGGAGACAAGGTGATCAAAGAAAAGCACATACGGCTGTTCCGGGTACTGGAGCATGGAGAGACAAAGGAGCTCTGGGCAGACCTGAAAATCAAGGGGCTGTCTTTCGATCGTGCAGAACTCGGTGTATTCAATCCCGGCACTCAGCTCCCACTGCTGATAGACGACATGTATATAGAGGGATTCTCGCCGGGTCGATGAGCGTCGTTTCAGAAATGCTGCCAGCCCTGTGCCTTCAGGGCGTGGAATTTGCCGCCCTTGGTCTTCAGGTGTACGCCTTGTGATGCCTCTGTGATCTGACCGATGACGGATACATCCGGGATAGCGCTCAGTTTTTCTTCATCTGCAGGATCGACCGTAAACAGCAGCTCGTAATCTTCTCCGCCGCTCAGGGCACAGGTAATAGGGTCGAGTCCGAACTTCACGGCAAGCAATTGTGCATCGTTGTGGATAGGCACACCTTCTTCTTCGATAAGAGCTCCGGTACTGGACTGGTGACAGATGTGGAATATCTCCGAGGCCAGACCGTCCGAAACATCGATCATAGCCGTCGGTGCCAGACCGACGCGGTGGAACCGTTCGACTATATCCGTACGGGGTTCCGGCTTGAGCAGCCTGCCGACAAGATATTTCTGATCTTCCAGGTCCGGCTGTATGTCCGGGTGCTCGGTCCATATCTGCTTCTCTCTCTCCAGCAACTGAAGTCCCAGGTAAGCGGCGCCGAGGTCACCCGATACACAGATCAGGTCGCCGGGACGGGCGCCGTGCCTGTAAGTCACCTGCTGCGGACGCACCGCGCCTATGGCTGTGATGCTGATGACCAGTCCCTTCAGCGAGGAAGTAGTATCGCCTCCGACCAGGTCTACCTGGTACTGCCCGCAGGCGGCACGGATACCCTCGTACAACTCTTCCAGCGCCTCTACCGAAAAGCGGTTGGACAATGCGATCGAGACCGTGATCTGCCGGGGGACAGCGTTCATGGCGCATATATCGGACAGGTTCACGGTTACCGCCTTATAACCCAGGTGTTTGAGCGGCGTATATGCGAGATCGAAATGAATACCTTCGAGCAACATATCCGTAGAAACTACAAAATAGGGCAGATCCCTGTCCGATTCGATCACGGCTGCGTCATCCCCGACTGCCTTGACGGTCGAAAGCTGGACTACCGGAAAATTGCGCGTGAGGTGTTCGATCAGGCCAAATTCGCCCAGCTCATTGACGTCTGTCCTGGACAGGGGTTGCTTGCTCATTGTGGGATCACATTTTTGAACGGCGCCCATACGGGCAGGTCGGGAACCGGGGCGTACACACGCTCCTCTCTGCCCGTGACCGGGTGAAAAAACCGCAGATCCAGCGCATGCAACTGGATAGAACGATCCTTGTTGCCGCGGCGGAAGCCATACTTGGCGTCTCCCCTGATCGGCGATCCGATCTGTGCCATCTGCGCTCGTATCTGGTGCTGCCGCCCTGTGTGCAGGTCGATCTGCAACAGGTGATACCGCTCGCTGGATGACAACAGCTTGTAAGACAAACTCGCTTCCTTACCTGTTCCGGGCGCAGTAACTAGCGCTTTATTCTTTTTGTTGTCAAAGTCGAGAAAATGTGTCAGCGTAGCTTCCGTCTCATCCGGTAGTTGCTGGACGAGCGCCAGATAAGTTTTGCGCACTTTGCGGTCTGCAAATTGCCTGTGCATGGTTGCCACGGCTGATTTGTTCTTGGCGAACAGAAGCACTCCGCTCGCCGGGCGATCCAGCCTATGGACCAGTTGTAAAGGATGCTTGCAATAGATCTCTGTCAGCCCCAGCATCGACTTTTCGTCCGATCCGTCCGGCTGGGATGCGATGCCTGCAGGCTTGTTGACAGCTATAAGCTGGTTGTTTTTGTAGAGGATCAACTCTCCGACACTGTGCATGGACTACTTGATTTCTTCGTAGTCTGAATAATCCTGATCTCCCCGGTCCTGTGGCTTACGTCCGGGCTGGCGGTCAGGGCGTTGCCAATCCTGGTCGTTCCTGACCGGCGGAGCCAGCATGGGGCGGATCATATACCTGTATACGAGGTAAACAAGCGTAATAAGTCCCAGCATTCTGAGCATGGTACAAAGAGTTAGTGTGCTGCAAAGATACGCAAAGTAGCTGACGCGTCACGGGCTATCCGGAGACGCCGGGAGGCCTCCGTCCCCTTAATGCCTGAACACGTACAGCATTGTAATAATTCCTTTAAATTTGTCATTTAATGATCGTTCGATCAAACCTTCTGATATAAAACAGCTCCATGAATTCATTCAAGTCGGTTACCAACATCACAGGATGGTTGGTTTTTGCTATCAGCTTCGTTGTATACGCACTTTCTGCAGAAAGTACGGGCAGCTTGTGGGATTGCGGCGAATTTATTCTCGGAGCCTATAAACTTCAGGTGGTCCACCCGCCGGGAGCTCCTCTTTTTGTATTGATCGGGCGTGTGTTTGCCATGTTCGGCGACTGGTTTTCTTCCAATCCCTCAGGTATTGCCGTAGCGGTCAACCTGATGTCCGGAATGGCTTCTGCTTTCGCAGCCATGTTCGTATGCTGGGTGACCATACTGCTGGGTAAGATGGCGCTGTATGGCCGGGAAAGCCAGACTGACTCCCCGACAAACCTGGGCCTGGCGCTGGCAGGGCTTGTAGCTGGTCTGACCACGGCTTTTTCTACCTCGATCTGGTTTTCAGCGGTAGAGGGAGAAGTGTACGCACTGTCTACGTTCTTTACCACGCTCACGCTGTGGGCCGTCATCAAATGGTACATGCTGCCCAATGAGAGCCGGCACGACAAATGGATCATCTTTGCGGTATACGCTTCGGCTCTGTCTATCGGGGTCCACCTGCTGAGCCTCCTTACATTCCCGGCGCTGGCCTTGTTCTACTACTACAAGAAATATCCCAAGCATACACTCTTCGGCGCCGTCGCGGCAGCAGGTGTCGGCCTGGCCTTCATAATAGGCATGCAGACATTCATCATCACCGGTATACCGAGTCTCTGGTTGCGGTATGAGCTGCTGATGGTCAATAGTTTCGGGCTGCCCGTACACAGTGGACTCATCCCGCTGATACTGACTATAGGCGCTGTGTTTTACTTTGCGGTACGCTACGCTCATCGCAAACGCAATGCCATATTGCAACAGATCCTGGTAGGAGCGCTTGTATCCATAGCCGGGTTCTCTACCGTTGCCATCGTCGTGATCCGGGCGAATGCAAATCCCCCGGTCAATATGAACAGTAACTTCAACGCGGCGAGACTGCTGAGCTATCTCAACCGTGAGCAGTACGGTGAGCGTCCGCTGCTGAAGGGACCGTACTTCGGAGCGGAGCCGATCGGCACGAAGAGCAGCGACCGCTATGGTCGGGTCGGAGACCGCTATGAGGTGGTCGACTACAAGATCGGTTACGAATACAATGCCTCCGACGAAATGCTTTTCCCGAGGATGAGCCACTACGACGAATCCCGTAAACGCCTCTACCGGTACTGGATGGATGGCAAGGAGGGCAAACCTACTATGGGGGACAACCTCGGCTTCTTCATGCGCTACCAGGTGAACTGGATGTACTGGCGCTACTTCATGTGGAACTTTGCCGGCCGTCAAAACGGGCAGCAGGGCTTCTTCCCATGGGATCCTTCGAGCGGCAACTGGATGTCTGGCATCAAAGCCCTGGACAGCAACAGGCTCTACAACCAGGATTCGCTGCCGACCGCGATCAAAGAAGATTACGGCCGCAACAAATATTACCTGATACCGCTGCTGATGGGCATACTGGGTATACTCTTCCATCTGCGCAAGTCGCGCAAGGATTTCCTGGCGCTGTTAGTGCTCTTTATCATCACAGGTCTGGGTATCATCGTCTATTCAAACCAGCCTCCGAATGAGCCCAGGGAGCGGGATTACGTTTTGGTGGGTTCTTTCTTCACATTTGCCATCTGGGTGGGCATGGGTGTGCTCTACCTGATGGACCTGTTGCGCAACAAGGCGAAGATCAGCCCTGTAGGAGCCGCTGCGATAGCCGGCGGCATCGCCCTCATCGCACCGCTGCTCATGGGATCCCAGAACTTCGACGATCAGAGCCGCCGGGGACATACCGGCGCGCGCGACTATGCCTCCAATTTCCTCGAAAGCTGCGAGCCCAATGCCATCATCTTTACCTATGGGGACAACGACACCTATCCGCTCTGGTATGCCCAGGAAGTCGAAGGTATCCGTACGGATGTGCGTGTTGTCAACCTCAGCCTTATAGCCGTAGATTGGTATATCGACCAGATGCGCCGTAAGGTCAACAATTCGGCGGCGATCAAATTCACCATACCGTCGGAAGAATACCGCGGCTACAAGCGCAACCAGGTCTTCTACTACTCCCCGGACAATCAGGAACGGGAGATGAGCCTATCCGATGCCATCCGCTTCATCGGCGAAAGTCATCCGCTGCGAGGTGGCTCACGCTCCACGGAGTCTTATCTGCCGGCACGCCGCCTGTACATACCCGTAGATCGCAATCGCGCAGTATCCTCCGGCTGGGTATCCGCAGATGACCCCGAGCTCACCGACAGGCTCAATATCACTATCGACGGATCTTATATCACGAAGGATCAGCTTGCCGTGCTCGATATCATCAACTCCAACCTTTATGAGCGCCCGATCTACTTCTCCGTGACTTGTACGGAAGACCGCCTGCTGAACATGGGCCAGCACCTTCAGCTCGAAGGACTCGGCCTGCGTATCATGCCGATAAGCACGTCCACGGACAGGGCCTTCAGGATCTTCGGACTCGGCCGGGTAGCCGGTGACAAGTTTGTGGATAATGTGATCAATAAGTTCCGCTGGGGTAATTTTGACAAGAAAAAGACCTTCGTAGACAAAGCATACAATGCCAGCATATATGCCCACAAGATGATCATGCTACGTACTGCGTACACCCTGGTACAGCGCAGAGAGTTTGACAAAGCTATACAGCTGATCGACAAACAGTTCGAAGCTTTCCCTCATTTCAACTTCCCGTATGACGGCACTTCGATGGCATTCATCAACCTTTACCTGGAATCGAAGGCCTACGAAAAAGCCAAACCGCACATGCAGATACTGGCCAACCATATACAAGAGTACCAGGTCTTCTTCCGCACGCTTGATCCGATGGATCTGGAGGCTGGTTTCAGTGGCGAAAAAGCCGAAATGGACCGGACGATGGTAGACCTCATCCGCATGGCTGATGAGCAGGGCGACGATGCATTCGCGGATGAGCTCACCGAACGTTTCGGGCCGTTCATTGATACGGATGAACTGAAAAGGCGGGCCGGGGCAGCTCCTCAGAAAGAGGCAGAACCCCAGCAACAACAGATCGAGTCGGAGCAACAGTAATGAAAAACAGTCCTTGTCAACCTTGTAAACTGTAAGCGAATGACACTAGCTATTGGTTGTGACCACGCCGGGTATGTCTACAAAGACGCTATCAAAGAGATGCTCCAGGATGCGGGCCATGAAGTGCTGGATATGGGTACCGACTCCCCGGATTCGGTAGACTACCCGGACTTTGTACACCCGGTAGCCGAAGCGATCAAGATGGGCCAGGCGGCTATGGGCATCGTCATGTGCGGCAGTGCCAACGGAGTGGCCATGACAGCCAACAAACACCAGCATATCCGGGCAGCTATCTGCTGGAATGAAGAAGTAGCTCAACTTGCACGTCAGCACAACAATGCCAATGTGATCGCCCTGCCCTGCAGGTTCATCTCGGAAGAACAGGCGCTGCAGTTTGTGCGTTTGTTTATTGCGACGGCTTTTGAAGGAGGACGTCACCAGCGGAGGATAGACAAGATCCGCTATTGCTAACACCAAAGTTTATGCTTTACAGATCATGATCAGGACGTCATTTCCGCGGAAACTTATGTTGTTGTGCGCACTGGCGCTCAGCTTCTCCTCAGCAGCCCAGTCGCCGGAACCCATAGTAGCACACTACGGAGAGACCGGTGAAAAACTTTCGCAGCTCATCCAGAAAGAACACATCGAACGATACCTGAGGGTACTGGCATCCGACGAGATGGAGGGCCGTGAGACCGGGTCGGAAGGTATCCGCAAAGCAGCAGACTTCATTGCTTCGGAATTTGCCACATTCGGCCTGCCACGTATCGGGCACGATAGTTCGTATTTCCAGCCTGTAGCTTTTACCTGGACCTCATGGCAAGAAATATCCCTCACCGCCAATGGGGAAACATACCGGCACCTATGGGATTTCATATCTCTTCCGACAGAAAACCAATCACTACCGCCAATCGCGGAGAAGAGCGTTGTACTCCTGGGTTATGGTATCGATGATCCTGTATACAGCGACTACAAAGGCGTAGATGTACGGGACAAAGTACTCCTGGTGTATAAAGGAGAACCCCGTGACAAGAATGGCGTGTCCTGGATCACCCGTGATACCGCCTCCTCTGCATGGAGCGGCAATATCCGTATGAAGGCCGAGGCGGCAGCCCGTCACGGCGCCAGGTTGATCCTGGTCATCGAAGAAGATATCAAGAAAGAACTGGATACCAACAGGAGACGGCTCATAGGACCAACCGTGACGCTCGGCAATGCTGAACAAGACCAGCCCGGGACCAAAACAGCCAACTCCATACTTATATCTACAAATATCGCACGCAACCTGATAGGCAAGGAGTTTAAGAAACTGGTAAAGACGCGGGACCGTATAAATGCCAAAGGCGTCGCCAGACAACTGAGCATACCCGTCGATCTCGAGGTGAAGATGAGTATCAGCAAACGCTCCCTCGAAGGTAACAACATCATCGGGTACGTAGCGGGATCCGACCCCCAACTGCGGGATGAGATAGTTATACTCACCGCTCACTACGATCACCTGGGCAAAAAAGGCGATGATATATTCAACGGAGCTGACGACAACGGCTCGGGTACCAGCACCATCATGGAAGTGACCAGGGTATTGGCTACCGCGCACACACTGGGTATCGGCCCGCGCAGGAGTGTAGTCACCCTGCTGGTCACCGGCGAAGAAAAAGGGTTGCTCGGATCCCGCTACTATGTAAACAATCCCTTGTTCCCGCTGGAGCAGACCATCGCCAACATAAATGTCGACATGGTAGGCCGCCTGGATGAGAAATATGCCAATAACCCGGACTATGTATATGTAATCGGCTCGGACAAGCTGAGCAGCGACCTGCACAATATCAGTGAAGAGGCCAATAGCCGCTATACAAAACTGGCCCTGGACTATACCTACAACTCGGAAGACGACCCGAACAGGTATTACTACAGATCAGATCATTACAATTTTGTCGAGAAGGGTATCCCTGCAGTCTTTTATTTCAACGGTACGCATCCGGACTATCACAGGCCAAGCGATACGGTGGAGAAGATACATTTCGGCAAGATGGAAAAGATATCCAAACTCGTATTCCACGTGGCCTGGGAACTTGCAAACAGGGACGAACGCATACGCGTAGATGTACCAAAGTCTGCGGAATAACAAGCTGACCTGCAACCCTTATCTGCAGGCCCTTTGCATCAGCCTGCTCAATACAATACTCCGGAGAAAGGATCTCCGGTCAGAGATTGCCGGTAGCGGCTTTCTGAAGTTGTGCATGTGGACCGATGGCCGGCGGTGGCCCGGTATCTGACTGTTTTTCAGTAGAATTGTATTTACAATTAAGCACTTATACGCGACACAATCAACATGAAGTACCTTTTACCGTTTGTCCTGCTGCTGATCTGTTCGATCGGAGGAGCTCAATCCACAGAAGATCACCGGACTCAGCCGCCGGCCATCGTAGAGCAACTTGCGAAGGCCAAGAAAAAGTTTGGCGATCCGCGTGCACCAATGTCCCCATTCTCCCCGGTGGCCGTGATGGAACAAAGCGCCCGCAGACATGCATCGACCGTACCCGGAGCCCAGTTCTTTACTCTCCGGAAAAAAGAAATGTCGGATATACTTGGCCGCCGACCAAAGACACTGCAGCTCAGCCTGCGCGTAAACGATACGCTGTCTGTAGTACTGGACCTCTTTGAAAAAAATCCCTTTGCCCGGGATATCGTGATCCGCACCTCTGAAGGCGAGACCGTCAAACCAGGGAAGGGTGTACACTACCGGGGTATCGCCCGCGATATACCCGGGTCCGTAGCAGGTATCAGCTTCTTCGCCGACGAAGTGATCGGGATGCTTTCCATACCCGGCATAGGTCAGCTATCTATCGGCAGGATCGAGGGTGAAGAAGAGCTCCATACGATCTATGCGGCCGACAAATTGCCTGAGGATTTCACTTATTCCTGCGGCACTCCCGATACAGACACCCCCACGGAGAGAGCGCCCGATGCTTCGCGCGGCAGCAGGGATCTCAGTGACTGCGTGCGTATCTACGTCGAAACCGACTTCGCACTGTTCCAGAACAGAGGCAGCATACAAGGTGTAGAAACCTGGGTAGCAGGCGTATTCAACAACATTAGCATCATCTATACGAATGAGTCCATCAATACCGAGGTCTCCGAGATATTCATCTGGACTACGATGGACGGCTACAGCAGAACGAACGCAGGCCAGGCGCTGAACAAGTTCCGCCAGGATCGCGGTGGTTCCTACAACGGCAATATCGCACACTTGTGCGCACTGGGCGGCAATGGCCTGGGCGGGCTTGCTTATGTAAACGTACTCTGTGATCCGTTCTGGTCATTTGCATACAGTAATGTGAATGCGGGATACAACAACTTCCCCAACTACTCCTGGACCATCATGGTCATCGCTCACGAGATCGGCCATAACCTGGGCTCACAGCATACCCAGTGGTGCGGCTGGCCAGGCGGCGCAATAGATAACTGCTACGAGCCGGAGGGCTCCTGTTCTCCGGGCCCGCCACCGACCAACGGAGGTACTGTCATGAGCTACTGTCACCTGACTTCTCACGGCATCAACCTGCAAAATGGTTTCGGTACGCTCCCCGGTAACCGCATCCGCAACCGTGTCGATGCTGCTTCCTGCCTGGAGCCCTGTACGGATCCTTGCGGAGATTTTGCTGCGGATATCCTGGTGGAAGCAACTTCCTGCGGGTTCCAGAACGGAACGATCAATATCACTGTGAACGGTGGCAGGCCCCCTTATACCATAGATATCGGTAACGGTCCCTCACAGAATACGCAGTACGAGAATCTTCCGGCAGGCTTTTACAGCATCACTATCACGGACAATATAGATTGTCAACTGTACTATGTCGTGGAAGTAGAAAGCTCAAGCAGACCTTCTGTATTCGTGTACGGGGCCCCGACCACATGCGACGAAGCCAATGGTTATCTTGAGGTCAACGCATCAGGCGGAGTACAACCCTATACATTCGATATAGGTTTCGGCCCCACTACCAACCAGATATTCACGGACCTTGAGGCGGGACTCTACCAGATCACTGTGACGGACATCAACGGATGCCTGGATGTCACCAGTTACCTGATCCAGGCGTCCGAAGCCCTGGTTGCCGGATACAATATAGAGCATACAACTTGTGGCAACGACAACGGCCGTATAGAGATTATTGCTTCAGGCGGTACTATGCCGTACCTCTACAGCATCGGCGGCGACTTCACCACCGAATCTGCTTTTACCCATCTCGAAGCAGGCGAATACGAAATCACCGTGACGGATCCCAACGATTGCATCGCTACACTGACAGCTATCGTTCAACCTTCTACGGGCATCATAGCCAGCGGAACGGCAACTCCGACCACATGCGGCCAGCACAACGGAAGCATCACGATCACTGCCAGCACTGACTATCCGCCCCTGGTATACGAACTGAACGGCCAGTCTCAGAACTCCAATGTGTTCAACAACCTGGCCGGAGGCACATATATCGTGCGTGTATCGGATGACAGTGATTGTACGAAAGAAATCACTGTCACAGTATCTCCTTCTTCTGCCGTACAAGCCACAACGACTGTAGAGCCTGCCTTCTGTGGTAACGACAGTGGCAGTATCACTGTACAGGCTACAAGTGGCAAAGCGCCTTTCCAATACAATTTTGGCCAAGGCTTCCAAAATGCCCCGGATACAACCGGCCTGGCCCCGGGAGCTTATACAGTGACCGTAAGAGACAGCAGCGGATGTACGCTCCAGCTCTCTGTGACCGTGCCGGGCAGCACGGCAATCACTTTCTCGGCTGAAACAACCGAAGCGCTCTGCGGCGAAAACAACGGTAGTATCACGATCACCGCCAACGGTGGAAACGGTGACTACGAATATAATATAGGGAATGGCTGGGTAACAGGAAATACCTTCACGGGGCTGGCAGCCGGTAGCTACCAGGTGTCTGTCAGAGACTCCGACGGGTGTATAAGGACTGAGACCATCCAGGTTCCTTCCAGTGGGTCTTTCAGCGCCTCCTATACAAGTACGGCGACGACTTGCGGGCTTCCCAACGGGTCCATAACGCTGCAGGTCACCGGTGGCAAACCTCCGTACAGCTACCTGGTGGCGGGCAGGACCCAGACTGACCCGGTGTTCGAAGACCTTGCCGGAGGAGATTATCTCGCGGTCATTACAGACAGCGATGGTTGTACGCTCCAACTGCAGATCCATGTCGGCCTGTCTCAAGGGATACAGATTGAGCTGCAGATCACCCATACCAGTTGTGGCCTGCCGAATGGCAGCATCACGGCACATACACCGGGCGGCCAGGGCGAACATATCTATGACATAGGAGCAGGGCCACAGCTCAGTCCGCTGTTTACACAGTTGGCTCCCGGTGACTATACCGTGACGGTCACCGACGAAAACGGCTGTACAGGTTCAGAGAGCTTTACCATCCTCCCTTCCGAGGATATGGATATTGCGCTCACAATCACCCATACTACCTGTGAAGAGGACGAAGGCTCCATCGTCGTGGCGGTAGACGGAGGTTCAGGCCCTATCACATTCGATATAGGCCGTGGACCACAATCGGGCAACAGGTTCGATAATCTTCCGGCAGGCGACTACACTGTTACCGTGACCGATCATGCAGGCTGCGTCAGGAGCAGCGAGGCTACCATCCGCAACGAAGGAGACCTGCCCCGGGCAGCATTCTCTGCCATAGACAACGGTCGCACCGTGTTATTTGTCAGCAGAGCCAGCGGTGATCCCCATACGTATGAGTGGACATTCGGCGATGGAGGAGCATCCAACGACCGGAACCCGGTATACACTTATGCAAACCTGGGCTCCTACAACGTGTGTCTCACGGTATCCAATGACTGCGGTACCGATACACACTGCGATACTGTAGCTGTCATTACGGACCGCAACTGTACCAGCTATGACTCCACCGCACTCGTCGCTCTGTACAACGCTACCAATGGCCCCCACTGGACCATCACCTGGAACCTCGAACGACCGGTGGACGAGTGGTACGGCCTCGGATTCACTGCCGAAGGTTGCCTGTTGACCATCAATCTCCAGGCAAACAACCTGGTCGGTACACTCCCGGATGAACTGGGTGACCTCATTACGGTCCAGTCGATCGATCTCAGCTATAATCACCTGCGGGGCGCGCTGCCTGCTGCGCTGGGTAACCTGGCAGGCCTGTATGAACTGCAACTTGCCGGAAATACACTCTCCGATACCCTGCCGCCTGCAATAGAAGGGATGGCCAATCTCGGTATACTCGACCTAAGCGAAAATGCTTTTGCAGGCAGTCTGCCTGCAGAACTGGGCAACCTGAACAATCTTATTTCATTAAACCTGGTCTCGAACCGGTTTACGGGCGAGATCCCGCAGAACATCGACAAACTGACACAGCTCAGATTCCTGGGACTGTCGAGGAACCAACTGACGGGGCAGATCCCCTCTACTGTTTACAAACTGACCCAGTTGCAAAGACTCTATGTAAACCACAACAGGCTTTCCGGCCGGGTACCCGAGGGCCTGGCAGAGTTGGATTCGCTGAAGGCTGTCTGGCTTAACAACAATGAATTCACAGATATGCCGATGCTCCGACTGACGCTGCCCTGGTCAGATGATGCAATTGGCGGTCTGCGTGTCGAGCAAAACCGGCTTACGTTCACCGATGTGCTGCCTAACATGCCTGTTTTCTCTTCTTTGGCTCCCAGTGAGTATGCACCTCAGGCCAAGGTATACCGGGATACGGTATTCAATCTGCTGCCAGGCGGATCACTCACGGTAGACATTGATGTAGACAGATCCCTCAGTGGAGTAGTTTACACCTGGTTCATGAACGGACAATGGCTGAGGGAAACTTCTGTACCGGAGTTGACGATCATCGATGCATCTGCCGCGGATCACGGTGTCTACTACTGCGAGATCCGTCATCCGGACGCACCGAGACTGGTACTGCTGAGCCACCAAATCACCATAGAGGTGATCGGAACGGCTACTTCGGACCCTTCAGTCAGTAACAAGCTCAGAGCAGCTCCTAACCCGGTATCATCTGGAGGGAATGTATACCTGTGGAGCGAGGACGGCATCCTCCAGTCACCAGTATCCTATTCCTGGATATCGGCCCAGGGCCTGAAAGTAACTGCGACCGGTTACCTTCACTGGAATACAGCTAATGAGCGCATAGAGGTACCTGCTCCGCAGGTGCCGGGCATGTACCTGCTCAGGTATGAAGAACCCAATAAAGCGCCCGGCTATATCAGGATCATCGTATACTGATCCTGAACGAACACTTGAGAAAATACAAAAAGGAGCTGTCCGGTCTGACAGCTCCTTTTTCCTTTACAGGAGACAGCGATGGAAGAAAAGCTGTCACTGTACTGTCAAGGTCAGGATACCGGCCTATGCACACGCCGGACATGTGGCGGCGGAATATTAATTTTACCAACGTGGAAAAAAGAAGTGAACAAACTCCAGGCATGGTGCGGTTGTCCGCACTTCCCGCAGGATCACAAGGGCATCTGAGGAAAATAGACGACCCTTTCATCCAGGTACGCCTGCACAGTCTCGGGATACGGGAGGGACAGCTTATACACGTTGAAACCAGGACACTCGGAGGCTCCTCCATGATCCTCCGTTCAGGTGATATGTCGCTGGCGATACGGAGCTCCGAGGCAGCCAATCTCTGGATCGAAAAGACGGGAGCATGAGCAAGATGACAAAACAAATCCGCATATCGCTTGCAGGCAATCCAAATAGCGGTAAATCTTCTGTATTCAACCTGCTCACAGGCCTGTCCCAGAAAGTGGGCAACTATCCCGGTGTGACGGTAGACAAAAAGACAGGCCGGTTTCGACTGACCGCAGATACAGAAGCGCTTGTCACCGACCTGCCGGGCATTTACAGTCTTTTTCCGAATGCCGAGGATGAACGTGTAGTCGTCGAAGCGCTTACGGCTCCAGGATCGCCGGAGTACCCCGATCTGGTGCTATATGTCGCAAATGCATCCCAGCTCGAAAAGCACCTGCTACTCTTCACACAGATACTGGACCTTGGACTGCCGGCAATCCTGCTGTTGAATATGTCTGATGTAGCCCGCGAAAAAGCCATTCGTATAGATGCCGATGCGCTCAGCTCATACTTCGGCGTGCCGGTGCTGCACTTCAACGGAAGGACAGGCGAGGGTCTGCCTGCGCTCAGGGAACTCCTGGCTGCAGGTACAATAAAAGCACCCTCCAACACCATATATGAGCCCGACGGAGATATTCGTCATGTTATAGATGAGCAAGCCACGGAGCAAGATATCTCTCCTTACCTTGCCAAACTCTGGTTGCACCATCATTCCTGGCTCCAACACCTGTCGGACGAACAACGGTCTTCTATCGAAAAGACGGCAACCCGGCATGGATTTGACAATATACGTGAGCAGGTCCGGGAGACTATGGCACGCTTTGACACGGTAGAGCCGGTCATACGTAAAGCAGTCACTGTACCGCAAAGCGATGCTCCTTCTATAAGCCGCCGCATAGACAAAGTCGTGACGCATCCGGTCGCAGGACCTTTGATTTTTGTCGCTTTGATGCTGCTGGTCTTCCAAGCTATCTACGCCTGGTCCTCCTATCCTATGGATCTGATAGACGCCGGCTTCATACAGCTCTCATCCTGGGTCCATGGGCATTTTCCTGCAGGATGGTTTACGGATCTCCTCACAGAAGGGATCATAGCCGGGCTAGGTGGTATTGTGATCTTCGTCCCCCAGATAGCCATCCTGTTCTTCCTCCTGGCGCTCCTGGAAGAGAGCGGGTATATGGCCCGGGCCATATATCTTTTTGACTCGCTCATGCAGCGTTTCGGGCTTAACGGGCGCAGCGTCGTAGCCCTCATCTCGGGCGGAGCATGTGCGATACCGGCCATCATGTCTACCCGGACGATCAGCAACTGGAAAGAGCGCCTTACTACCATCATGGTGACGCCGCTGATCAGTTGTTCGGCTCGGATACCTATCTATACCGTGCTGATAGGTCTGTTGGTACCGGCAGATGCAAGGTGGGGATGGTTCAATGTGCAGGGACTTGTATTCATGGGTCTGTACGTATTGGGCATCCTCTCTGCACTGTTCATAGCATGGATCATGAAACTGCTGATGAAAAGCAGGGAAAAAAGCCTGTTGCTCATAGAACTCCCCGACTACCGTATGCCGCTGTGGCGTAATGTAGCGCTGCATGTCAAGGAAAAAGCGGGTATTTTCGTCACACAGGCGGGAAAGGTGATCCTCCTGATCTCGGTAATCCTGTGGTTCCTGGCCAGCTATGGTCCGGGAGACAGCATGGAGACCGCCCGTATGGCCGGTGAAACCTCGGCGCAACAGCAGGAAATGGATGAGGACCAAAGTGCTTCGCTGGTGGCTGCTTATCAGCTTGAAGCCAGCTACGCCGGCAGGTTGGGCCACCTGATCGAGCCGGCGATCAGGCCCCTGGGATTTGACTGGAAGATCGGTATATCGCTAATCACCTCATTTGCGGCTCGTGAAGTATTCGTCGGTACGATGGCTACTATCTACAGCGTCGGATCGGATGAAGAAACATCTGTGCGGGAGAAACTCGCCCAGGCGACAGATCCGCGCACCGGCAAAAAGATCTATACTTTCGCTACAACGCTCTCCTTGTTGATCTTTTATGTTTTTGCCATGCAGTGCATGAGTACTTTCGCGATTGTCCGGCGTGAGACCAAAGGACTCAAATGGCCGGTGATCCAACTGGTGGCTTTCAGCCTCATAGCTTATTTCGGCAGTTTGATCACCTATCAGTGGTTGCAGTAAAACAGCGCTGCTTTAAGATAAGTATACAAAAGGCCCGGCTATTCTTTGAATAGCCGGGCCTTACTAATTGTGGTGTATGTGTTTGCTCAGGAATTCTTCTCAAGGAATTCCTTGATACGATCCTGCAATTCGTCGAGGTGGAGACGTGACAATTCATCACGCTGGCGCGACAGCTGGCTACGGATCTGGGTAGACAAGGTCTTCAGTTCGCCCCGGGCCAGGGCCGGAATATCCGATTGCCTGTAGCGGGATTCTTTGTTGCCTGCAAGCCCGATCATCAGATCGACATAAGCCTTTTGGAGATTGCGGCGGTAGGTATCGATTGCCTGGCCGCGCGCTAGTTCCGACCATACGCCACCCCGCACATCTGCGAATAGTTGTGTGATCGGATAAGCTGATTCCGGCTTCAATAACTCACCTTCCGACAGGCGCTGCAACCTTGCCGGATCGAATATACGGGTCAGTGCAGAAGACTGCAGGCTACGGATCCGGTCTATATGGCCGCTTTCTTCTATGCGGGACAGGATATCCTTGCGAATCAGCCACTGTGGCGTCTCAAACACATGTTTGTTGATAAACTCAACAGCCCTTCTCTGGATATCAGCGGGCACAGGGGTATATACACTACCTGCCTCGTCGGCTGTCTTGCGGTCTTCATACACACCGCCCACATTGGTCAGCACATGCCCGACATACCGATTGTACTGTGTGATCACCTGCATATAGAGTTCCTGCAGTTCTTCGTATCCTCTTGCATCTTCGGAGGTCCACTTGATGAGACTATCCAGTATTGCATTCAGGTTGCGTATACCGTATGTGCTTGCCATCATGGCGTCATCTCCCAGGTCTTCTGTCTGGGCCCTCGGGTCCACCGGATTGAAACGCTGTTGCCCGAAGCGATAAACAGGATTATGTGCGCGTTCTTTGACCCACTGGTTCAACAGGGTAGTTTCGTCCTCCGGTTTCTGCGTATCCGGGAAGTAGGTATAACCCCACTTGATCGACCAGGTATCATATGGGCCTATGCCCGGCATGAGGGACACACCCTTATCCTCGGGCTGTGCGACATAGTTGAACCTGGCATAATCCATGATGCTGGGTGCAGTGCCCATGCGCGCTGTAAAGCTGTCGGACCGCAGAGAGTCTACCGGGTAAGCCGAGCTCGAGCCCATATTGTGCGGCAGACCAAGCGTATGCCCCACTTCGTGCGCACAGACAAACCGGATTAGCTCACCCATGACCTCGTCTTCAAAACGGGTACCGCGCGCCTGCGGGTTGATAGCCGCTGTCTGTGTGAAAAACCAGTTGCGCAGCAGGTTCATCACATTGTGGTACCAGAGTATATCGCTCTCAATGATCTCCCCGGTACGCGGGTCGTGTACGTGAGGTCCCTGCGCATTTTGTATCTCGGTCGCTATATAGCGTATGACCGAATAACGCACGTCCTCCGGACTCCAGTCAGGGTCCTCTTCGGGTGTCGGCGGGTCTTTGGCCATAATGGCATTTTTAAAGCCTGCAGCTTCGAAAGCCTTGTTCCAGTCATTGATACCTTGCTTGAGATAAGGTCTCCACTTGACAGGTGTGGCAGGATCGACATAGTAGACGATTGGCTTCACCGGCTCTACCAGTTCTCCTCTTCGGTAGGCTTCGACATCTTTGGGGACAAGACGCCAGCGCGTGACGAAGCGGCGACGTGCCGCCTTTTGCTCGTTGAGACTATAGTCTGTTTGTTCTATAGAGAAATAGGCGACACGGCCGTCATACAATCTCGGGATCATAGGATCTTCCGGCAACAGGATGAAGGATTGATTCATCTCCAGCGACAGGGTACCGGTCAGTTGGTTGTCCGGTAGCTTGTTGCCACGGTAAGTAAGCACATGGCGCACTTCTACGTTTTCCGGAAAGCTCTTCATGCGGATGATCAGGGAACGGGAATTGTCCAGCCCGCTGATCTCAAAACTCTTGCGCTGCTCATTGCCCAATGCACCGATCATAGCTATATCCGAGGTAAAAAGGGGTGACACTTCGAATACAACTGAGGTAGAGTCTTCCGCGAGCGCCGCGATATCGAAGGTCTGAATGATCGGTTCGAAATTGTTGTTGCGCACGGACTGCGAAATGGGCTCTTCGTTACTGGCCACACTATTGTAAGAAACCGAGCGCATCAGGATCTTGTCCAGCAATCTTTCGAAGCGTACTACCTGCTGAGGGCGTGAGGTCATTCCGGCCCCGCCGAAATTGAGGTTGCGCACGAAACCGGAAATCCTGCTGACGATCAGTATCTCACGGCCGAGGATACTGTCCGGGATCTCGAAATAGTACTTGCTGTCTACTCGGTGAGTATGAAACAGTCCTTTTCCACTCTCCGCCTTGTCCGTAATGATGTCTTTGTACGGCTTTATTTTGCTCTCGGGTTCTTTCTTTCTGGGCGCCTCTTTTTTCTCCGGCTCCGGGGGCATCTCCGGTTTCTTCTTCTTGAAAATCTGGGCTTCTGCCGTAGCGGGCGCGAACAAAACGCCTAACAACAGCATCAGGATCAATCGATGGGTCATGTCAAAAACGATTTGAAAGGATGCAATCTTTAAAAGCGGTCTAATTTATGAATATGACGGCTAAAAACCAACGGAAAGCAAAGGGACCGGCTGCCTGCGCAACCGGTCCCGGAGATATATCTTCGCAAAGAAGCGGATCAGTTACTTGATACCGTGCATCCACTTTGTGATCATCGGCGATAGGATGATCAGCAGGATACCCGCTCCTACCGCAAACAAACCAACCTGGTTGAATACCGCCATGGATGCCTGGAGTGTCTCTTCAGCACTCACATTGGTACCATCGACTGCCGTGTATTTCGCAATGAATTTGCCCGCCTGGTGAGCGATGGAAGAAGACAGGAACCAAATACCCATCATGAACGCCACAATCTTGGCGGGCGCCAGCTTAGTCACCATTGACAGGCCTACCGGAGACAGCGCCAGTTCACCCAGCGTATGCATCAGGTACAGCAATACCAGGAATATGGCAGCCACCATGCCACCCACCGCTCCGGGTGTACCGAGGTTCAGAACAAGGAATCCAGCGCCCAGCATCAGCAAACCGAAGGCAAATTTCAACGGCGCTGCAGGTTCACGATTTGCCCTGGCAAGCTTGATCCATATCCAGGAGAAAATCGGCGCAAAGATCATAATGAACAGCGGGTTGGCAGACTGGAAGGCCGAGGTCGTCAACGTGTAGCCCATGATCGTCTTGTTCACATTGCGCTCCGTGAATAGGTTGAGTGCACTGCCCGCGAGCTCGAAAAATGTCCAAAAGACCGTCGTAAACAACAATAGTATGATGACTACCCAGATACGCTGGCGCTGAACCTTCTCATAGCTGAACGAATGATAGAGAAGATAGCCGATGATACCTGCACCCACCGTCATCAGGAGATAGTCCATGATATCATTTGTCCTGATAAGAAGCCACATTACAGGTACCAGGAGCAGAGATATGACATAAGGAAGCATCTGAGCAGGGAGGCCCGCCACAGTCTTACCTGCAGCCTCTATCGGCTTCAGCCCGTACTGTTCGAAGATATTGGCTTTCTGTGCCCACAGGAAGATCAGCAAGCCCACTATCATACCAATACCGGCAGCAAGGAAACCGTATTCCCAGCCAACGGTCTCGGCGATCATACCACATGTCAGCGGTGCGAGAAAAGCACCCATATTGATACCCATGTAGAAAATGGTAAATGCACCGTCACGCCTGGGGTCGCCATCTGCGTAGAACTTGCCTACCATACTGGATATATTGGGCTTAAAGAAACCGTTACCGATCACTAGGAAGGCCAGACCTATGTAAAAGAGCGTATTGTCGTTTGCAGCCAGGATGAACTGTCCGCCGGCCATCATAATGGATCCCCATATAATCGCCTTTCGGAATCCCATCAACCGGTCTGCAAAAAAACCTCCCAGGATAGGGGTCAGGTAGACCAGGGCGCCGTAAGCGGCATAAATTCCGTATGCAGAAGCGTCGTCAAATCCCAATCCGCGACGACCGATATCAGCCGTGATATAAAGAATGAGAAATGCACGCATTCCATAGTAACTGAACCTTTCCCACAGCTCTACCATAAACAGGGCAAAGAGCGCCTTGGGGTGTATTTTCTTGTTGGTCATTATGACAAAGGCAACCCAGGCGATGACGGCGACCCATGCCCAGATCATAGTAGTAAAGAGTGGATTCATATACGGAAATGTTGATTGATTACGAGAAGCGGTAAAAATAATTTTTTTACGTATTCTCAAGTCAATCTACCCACTTTCATTTCACAAAAGGTTCGATCCGCAGAGTTTTGTTAGTACATGAATCCGCGGCCGAAAGGGAGAGGACTATCCGGTCTCCGCTACCGGGATAGCTGTATACCCGCCACAATGCCAGGAGAAACCTATCTATTAGAAGCGTTAATGACCAGTCGAACCTATAAGGTCAGCCGGGTATTTTCCCGTTGATATCCGACACCTCCATCCGCCAGCCTGCAGACTCTACCAGCCAGCGGATCATTTCGATATGCTCCATGCTCTGCTCCAGGGCCTGTTTCATCAGGTCGCTTTTTTCAGCCTTACTGACAATAAGCCCGCGTGCACGCTGCTGCAGTTTGTTGTAGTCTTTCTCTGAAAACGAATTGAACGCACCTTCCGACAGATCGTAATAATCCAGCTCAGTATCGACGGAGAATATCTCGGCATGCTGCGGTACATGCAGGCGGATCATCTTCTCCTCCGGAAACTGATCGATCTTCATCCGGGACAGATCGATGCCAGCTGATACTTTGGCTTTCACACGTATGAGGGCCTTCTTGCGCAACGGCCAGACATCGTAATAGTAGTAATCTTTGTAGCTATAGAGCTCAGTGAAATAACCCTCTACCGTGATCAGCTTGCTCACCTGTTGTATGCGTTCCAGTAGAACACTGCTGTCTTCCTCTACATGTTGTCTGCTTCCGGACAGGCGGTCGCTGATCCACCACCCTGCCAGCAGACCGGTCAGGATACATACCACAGCGAGCCAGAGCCATCTCCTCATAGATTACTTGATCTTTGCAGCAAAGGGGTGACGCAGGCCTTTGTAACTCTTCAATACAGCCTTGATGGACCCGACAGAGACCGGTGATTCGACCAGGACCGGAACACGGTTGTTGTCATCCGATACCCAGACATTCATCCGGGTACCTTCCTTGAATTGTTGGCCGGCGATGACTTCCGGCGAAAAGAGCACGGTGTTGTACGTGCCTCCATCCTTGACGGATACATTCTTTTTTTTGCCCTGGTAAGAGACATTGAGGTTCCAGGCTTCACCGTCGAGGAAGATCCTGATCGGAAATTCATCTTTGGGCTTAAGTGATCCAAACTCTACATTGCGCAGAAAGTAAATGATGGACAGCATATCATGCATGCAGTTGTCCATGCCATACTCGTCTACTTTCACATCGTCCTTTTGCGGACCTTTGTAGGATACAGCCTTGCCCGCTTTCTGATCGAAGACAATCTTGTTGTAGAGTTTAAAGTTGCCTTCATGAATATCGCGGATGAATACCTTCGGCAACAGCGTCTGCTTGTCAACAATGGTCTGGTAGTGATCCTTGACCTTGAAAAACCACTCGTAAGAGGGATAGGTCTTGCCGACAGCGCTGATATGGAAATCGTCGGAATACTCACGGGTGCGGAAAACCACCTCTCCGGCCGGCAACCACACAAAGTTCCAGTTGTAGTAAAGCTTGTATACGACCTCCTCCCCATTGCCAAAGGCCAGCGATTCGCTGTAGCAAGGGTCTACAACAGCCCCTCTTACAATATCCGTATCCAGCTGACGGAAATCAGGCGTGTGTATCAGCATGAACGGGAGCGAAAGCAACCATTTAAGATTCATAACCCATTTTTTTAAGGATGTCTAACCGCAATAGAACTATATACCCAATCAATCCTGGTATCAACAGGTTGATACACCAGAGCAGGTAGGACGCTACAAGGATCTCCGGACGCGGGTCTTCAAACAACTGCCAGATCCGCATAGCAATCTCCCCTCTTATGATAAACGAAAATAAGGCCGGTATGGGTACACCTGTCTGAACAAGGAAGATGAGCGCAACCGTACAGGAAGTGGCGATAAAGGGCTCCTCAATGCCCAAAAACCAAAGGACCATCGTGAACTGGCTGAGATAAAGTAGATAGCGAAGGGCAGAGATAATGTGTACCTGGACCAAGACTCGCTGTTGAGGAAGATCAGTCTCAGGCAGTTGTACGCCAAGTTTCTTCAACCAACCTGTACGGCTCCGCATCCGTCGGATAACGCCCGGCTTGAACAATACGGTCAGTACGACCAGGATCAGTATCGAAAGACCTGCCAACAGGCAGCTTAATAGCCATGTGGGGATGTCGCTGTTCAATGCTTCAAACCTGTACGACAGGGCCAGCAGCCCACCGCCGAGAAGCACAGCCAGCTGAGAAAGATTGCTGATGATATGTCCTTGCAAATACTGTGCGCGCTGTCCTTTGTCCGCATGCAGTATACGGCCCATGTATTCTCCCAGCCGCTGCGGGGTCACCAATGCCAGCGGTATCCCGCTGAGTACAGTACGAAGCGCAGTCTGCCAGCTCATAGGCGCAGACTTGCCGACCAGCAGTTTCCATTTCCATGCATCCAGCAGCCAGTTCACCGGCATAGCTGCCAGGCAGAGCAAAAGCCATCCTCCGTTGTTCCTGACTGCTTCCGCCAGCAGACCTTCGGCCCCTGACAAGTAAGACTCATATTGCCTTATAGCCAGGAACAAGAGCGCAACCAGCAAAGCCACCTTCAGCACTGTTACACACAGCCTGCGCAGCATCCTATATCTCTCCTGTGTCACTATATGAAATACATTAGGATACCTGCGAATATATTAACTTGCGGATGAAAGAGCCTCACATACTATGCCTGACCGGCCTGTAGCACGCCATTTTGAACGCATCATACTCGGGATAGACCCCGGGACCAATATCCTCGGTTACGCATTGATCGGCATTAATGGCGCTTCATTTGAGCTGATCGATATGGGCTACCTGACTATGAGTAAGCTGGAGGACCATGTCGAAAAACTGAAGTATATCGCCGAAGAGCTGCAGATCCTGATCAGGCGGCATAAGCCGGATGAGCTGGCCATAGAAGCACCTTTCTACGGGAAGAACGTCCAATCCATGCTCAAACTGGGCCGCGCTCAGGGTGTTGCCATGGCTATTGCGATTACACAAGGTGTCCGCATCCATGAATATTCGCCGAAGAAGATCAAACAGTCTGTGACAGGTAACGGGAATGCATCGAAAGAGACGGTAGCCGCTGTAGCCGAACAGATATTGAAAAGACCGCTACCTACGGACAAGCTGGATGCTACTGACGCCCTTGCCACTGCACTGTGTCACTATTTCCAGAGAATCACAGCTCCGGGGCTGAGTGGTAAGAACAAGAAGAATAATTGGGAAGGATTCCTCAAAGACAATCCGGAGCGGATCGTCGGGCGGCCGAAATAAGGAGTCAGTCGATGATCTCCGAGCGGATGCTTTCCGCAATACCAGCCATTTCATCTTGCGAGAGTGCAAGGACAGGCCCGCCAAAACGCAGATCACCTACTTCCATAAGCGGCACCAGGTGCATATGTGCATGGGGTACTTCCAGGCCCACTACAGCAATGCCGACGCGTTTGCAGGCCACTACGCTCTGAATGGCACGCGCAACAGGCTGAGCAAACGGCAAGAGGCCGGCCAGCAGTGATTCGTCGAGATCAAACAGGTAATCAACCTCGAGTTTAGGTATAACCAAAGTATGGCCCCGTGCTATGGGGCGGATGTCGAGAAAGGCCAGATACCTTTCATTCTCCCTGATCTTGTGGCAGGGGATCTCTCCGTTTATGATGCGGGTAAAAATGCTTGCCATCAGGATAATCCGATTTCAAGAATCTTAAATTCAAGTTTACCATTGGGGGTCTGTACCTCCGCCAGATCGCCAACAGACTTACCCAGCAGACCGCTGCCTATAGGCGAACTCACGGAAATCTTACCCAGTTTGAGATCCGCTTCTGTCTCAGAAACCAACATGTAGGATACTTCCTTCTTTGTCTTTACATTCAGAATGCGTACACGCGACAGAACCGTCACCTTCGAATTGTCCAGCTGGCTCTCATCGATGATACGCGCATTGGACAGTGATCTCTCCATCTCGTTGATCCTGAGTTCAAGCATACCCTGGGCATCTTTTGCTGCATCGTACTCCGCATTCTCCGACAGGTCTCCCTTCTCCCTGGCCTCTGCGATCATTCTTGCTACTTCCGGCCTGCCGTTAGTCTTCAGATCCTCCAGTTCCGCTTTCAACTTGTCATAGCCGTTCTGTGTCAAGTATACATACTTGCTCATAATCCTGTGATTTTACATAGTTCTAAAAAGGGGGTGAATAGATATCAATAAAAAAGCGAAACGCTTCTGCTCAAAAAGCAGAAACGCTCCACTAAATCCTCTTAGTGTAAACTTACTAAATTTCTTTTACAGATTGAAACGCACGCTCAGGTTGTGCGTACCGCCAAACGGGTTGGAGGCTCTGTAAGCATAATCAATACCAAAACGCGTGTCGCTATCTTTTCCGAGCGGAACGTCGAAGGTAAATCCTGCGGAAAGCCCTGTATATACGCTCCGTGTGGCCACATCTGAAAGGTTGGAACCCAAGTCATAGAGATAACCTACACGCAGCATGAAAAGTTCATTTAGACCATACTCAAGACCCGCTCCAAGCTGATCCCTCGAGAAGGAATTGGAAACAAAGTTGACCAATGCCGTCAGGCGATTCTTCTTACCCAAGTAGAAGTCATAAGAAGTACCAATATTCAGCACAGACGGTATCTCGAAAGAAGCAGAGCGTACGTCAAAAGTCAACTCATAAGTGATCTTGTCATTCTCAGGGTTAGGGCGTCTCTGTGCAAGGCCCTCACCGCCAAAACGCATCGGCGTACCTACATTCCTGAGCGATATCCCGAACTTAAAATTATCTCTTGGACCATTGACATACTGTACGCCTGCATCCAAAGCTGCACCAAAAGCGCTCAGATCAGAAGTAGACTGCGAGACCACTCTCAACAAAAGGCCCACGGACACTTTATTGGCAAAGGCGTGGGAATAGCCCACTCCCATATTGAAAAAGCTAGGCGAAAATATAGCTCCCGTACCCTCTGGAGAATCAGTAGTAGTAACCCTGATATCGCCAAAACGCATAGCCACTACGCTGATACCCAATGCGCCGTTCTTGCCTACGCGCTGCGACAGGCCGAGTGCATTCATTGAAATACCTGTACCACGCAGATATTGAGAGTGAGAAAGGACGAATTCAGTATTGTTAATGCGGGAAAGACCAGCCACGTTGAGCGTCATTGCCTCCACACCGCTGATGCCTGCTGTATTCAATGTATGAAGACCGGCAGAACGTGCCCAAGGATTCATCAGCAGTTCGTATGCTCCTGCTTCTCCCTGGCGGTCGGGATTACCTGCAAAGGCTGTTACAGCAAAAAAGCTAAGACCTAACAACCATGTATATTTTTTGATCATAACTCAGAGTCTTAAAAGTTGGCAATTTGAATGATGCAAAAACGTGGGGGTGACTTAGTCAAGCCATCCCCACGTTATGATATCAAAGACCCGATGGGTCGAATTTCCGGTTGACACCAAACCATTTGATGACACGTTCGCCCATCTCTCCGGCGTTGACATGGATCAGGTACACACCGCTAGATACCGGTATGTTCTTATCATTCCTGAGATCCCACTCCAGAGAAGGTATGGTCTGCATGGCACGAGCACCCGGATTAGAACCCGTCTTCACCATTGGTGATTCATCGCGCTTATACTGCTTGATGAATTTACCGTCAAGTGAATAGATGGTCACCGTGCACTTGTCAGGCAGGTTAGTGATCTTGATCGTGTTGACACGCTGGTTAGTCTCGTAAGAGGAGTAGCCATAATACGGGTTGGGTACCGCCGCTATGGCATCCAGGGCATTCTCGACACCTGGATCATCCAGCTCTGCTGTCTGCAGTCCTCTTAGTGTGATACGATATTTAGGCATACCGTCATTCTCTCCCGTTGAACAAGCCACGCCATATTGTCTGTTGACTCTTAACTGTATTGTTGTCTCATTAGGAATCAAGCCCTCATCATAAGACAGTAGTTTGGTCTGAGGCATGAGTATAGGGAAAGCAGCCCAGGTAAAAAAGTTGAAGGCATCACGCTTCCACAGATAGTTTCTAGCAGGATCCAGGCGGCCCCTGATATAATTACACCCATCATATGCCTGACTAGTCAGGTAGATAAAATGCTGGCCTCCGAAATAAGTCAGGATCGGAAGCGTCTGACCATCAAGGATCAACTGTGACGAAGGGTTCCAGATCATATCGTTACCGATCGTCTTCTGGTCCTCATATAGATTCTGATAAGATTCATCGTATACAGAGTTCTCTCCAAAGAACACATTGACTCTTGTGCCACACTCCACATCTATCGCATAACCCGGGAACCAGCCCATACCTACAGGCCAGATATAGTTCGGGTCATTGGGATTTTCTGAAGCTGTAGTCATCGGCGTACCAGTGATCGTACCGTCCGATGTAGCATATCTGCCATCGAGACCGATAGAAGGCGTCCGTCTGTGGTCAAACATCCGTGTTGCATCTGCCGGTGTGAAACCAAGAGTACTGTAATAAAGATTAGCTGTCTGAACGACCACACAGCGGCTCCATTTGCTCTTGTCAGGCGTCAGTACCAGATCAATGTTATTCAGGTTACCAGGAGTGGCTCTTGAGCGCAAACTGGCCCCGAAGTCATTGTCTACCACCATGGGAGATATCATAAACGTAGTAGAGACAAACCGGTAATCCATGATATACAGCGGAGCGAAGAAACCGTCACCGATCTTATTCAACGCCTGTGTAGGGTCCAGTGCAAAATCAGGCTCATTGAATCCGTTTTTCACGTAATTCAAGATCCCGCCTGAGCCGTCATTATCCGGTATGCCCGCAAACCAGAAAGGCTTGGAATCATCTTTATACCTGATACGGGCCCCGATAGTACCATTCGTTGCATCAGCTGATCCATCGACCGCTCTCTGACCGACCGTGTCAACCTGATTTATTGCGACAGAAATTCCGTAGTCCGTAAGTATCTGCTCGTTAATACGCGACACCGGTACCTCGGAAACAATCTCTTCGCCACTATTCAAGTCACGGATTTTCCAGCGCGTATCGTCCTTGACGCCTATGGATCCATCCTCGTTGAAGAAAGAAAGCTCCAGCTCTGCATCACGTACTTCGAGCGGATTGACCACTTTCACATCGAGCGGTCCCTGACCCTTGGCATATGTGATAACTCCGTCAAAACTTCCATCCAGTACAGCATTGTGGAAAGCTGAATCTGATTCGACATTGAGAAATATACCTCCGTTTCCACGTCCGTCCAAACGCACGATCTCCATACCTTCTCCATACTCAGCATTCAGATAAGTAGATACTATCGGGCGGGGTGTTACGATATATACGTCCGTATTCTTGTTACCGCGGATATAAGGTTTTCTTTGGCCGCTTCCTGTACTGGCATCGAAAGTCTCATAGTCGTTGTAACCATAAGCCACTACTGTATAGTAATACTTCTTATGATTGACCAGACGGCGATCAGTTGCGGCAAATTGATCCTCGGCTATCCTGAATGTGTGCCGAATGCCTCTGTCTCCACCTTCTACACGTACCTCCGGAACGAAGATGTTGAACTTCTCATTGGGGTCTTCAACCGGTCTCCAGTTATAGATCTTGGAGACACCGTTTTTCGCATCTGTCTGGAATACAAGCCTTGCTTTATCGGCGTCATCGATCTCGTTTTTGTTAACCTCCGGACCTCTCAGCTGATATACTTTATAGCCTTCAAAGCGATAGAATGGATCCTCTACCGTTTGGGGAGCTTCCAGGTCTTTTTCTATATACTCCTCTTTGTAGTTATTAGAGCTTGCATCATTTGTAAGCAATACAATCAACTCTTTGTCCAACTCCACAAAGCACATATCGGGAGCATCGGGACCATCATTGATATCGAAGCAGTTGTCAAACAGTGCCTGAGAGATATCGTCGGCGTTCTGAAGCGGCCTGATACTAGGACAAGGATAACGCTGAGAAGGCAACCAGACAACCCCGATGATCAGCTCGTTGACTGCACCCGGCTTCAATGTGAACGGACCGGAAGCCTGTACCGTACGGCGGTCACCATATGCCAGCTGCTCGCGACACATAGACCAGTCAGTACTACCTGTTCCATCAGGAGAAGAAGGAAATACATATTTTACGGGCGTACCGCTGGGATTGTAGCCATTGCCCCCATAGGTGATCGGTGTTCCATCGCGCCAGAAACCTGACAAGTAACGATAGAATTCAAGGGCATTGGACGGGTCCGTAGTAGCGGGGTTTGGAGAACCAATACTGGGGTTGTTGAAGTAAACAAAAGAAGACATCCCTATCTCCTCATATTCTCCTGTCTCGTTACCCATTGTATCCAGGATCGGCTTTTCCAGATCAAGAGGACCGCGGAAGTAGTCTACGCCCAGGATAGGTACGTTATTACAGTATGTCGGCACACCGCTACAGTCGCACCCTGAAAATCCATCTACTGCATCTTCATTATATACATACATCAGGCTTCGTGTACTGTCACAACCAATATAGTCGTCCTGGTAGCAGCCAAGATCCGGGTCTACCCAGATCGCAAAGTATGTCTGTGTGATCGGCTGCAGGGCGCGATTGATCAGTTTGTACCGCTGGAAAGTCATGTCGTTGATCTCATCAGTCCTGGAGTAAGCAAAAGCCTGGACCTGGACCTCCATCTGGATCTTGTCTCCGTTGGAGCTGGTGTGCAGGTTACCCGCATCATTGTAAATCCAGAAGATCATTTCGTCAGGATATTGCGGATCAGGACAGCCTCTGATCTCAATGATGGGATAGTCTCCACCAGTCGGATCATACACACCATTGCCATCCATATCGTAGAAGCCTGCCAGCCCCTGAGTGGATGTAGGCAGCTCAAATCCGTGGATACTCTCAAAATAAGGATTGCCAAAACTTGGCCAGCCGAGTACATCACGGGGAATCATATCCGATGTATAATCTCTACCAGCTTCCTGGGCCTCCCTGAATCCTCTCAGGTGTGTATCGATATTAGACCCCAGTACCTTGAAAAATTTATCCCACTTAGAACAGACCTCTGCACTGGTCTGACCGTCATCTGTAAGCGGACCCGGCCAGTAGTCATTTGAGTTTTGCGACCGATAGGTGATACCAGCCACCTTAAGATTGCCTACGTCGTCATAACCACCCAGCCATACTGCTGCAGCGTATATAGAGGATACTTCCAACACACCTGAACCCGGCTCTACCTTCGGAACCACGTATTTACCCTCACGGGTACGAAAGTCCCACCATACATCTCCGCCGGTCAAAAGCCTGGCCCGGACATTGTTGATAGACATATCTATCTGGGCGTTGGCTGTAGCGCAGTCAGAACGATAGCCAACCTTGCGCTTGGCTTCTTCTTTGTTTTTCCTGCCGGCATCGATCATATGATCCGGAGCTTTGGCATAAACGATGCCTTGCACCAGGACAGAAAGCAGGAATAAGAAAATCAGTTTACAAGCCTTCATATTTCAAGTACTTTATACTTCGATGAATTAAAAGTCAAACAAGAGTCCCAGGAAGATCCTTCTGGGCAGTGAATAGAAACCCGGGTTCAGAACTGCCCAAGAATAAGAGTCTATATATGCCTCTGGTGTTCTTCCGGCATTGAGCAGGCTTTCTCCCACCTGACTGTGGTTTCTGAGCACTGCAGCTCCGTCAGCAGAAGCCAGGAAGCCTGAATCATCGGGTGAACCTGAAACAGAGTAAACTCCCCTGATATTCCTTGTGTCAAGCAAGTTCAGAACCCTCAGTGATAACGTCATGTTGATAGGTTTCGCTGCCTGTGGAGAGTTCAGGCGGAAAGTTTTCTCCGCACGCATATCTATACTGAAATTCCACGGAAGTCTTGCACCGTTGATTGAACCCAGGAAGCCCTCGCCTCCCGTCGGGAGCGCACGTTGTCTTCTTGTATACGGACGACCCGAGATCGCGTTGAACTGAAAGTTGAAGCCTGCATTGGCAAAAATGTCTTTACCAAACCATCTCGGTCCGTTGTATCTCTTCCCGGAGTCGTAACGGAAGTCAAAAACACCTTTTACGGCGTGGCGCTCATCCCGCGTCAGCGGGAAAAGAGTACGCAGGTTACCGCGCTGTGAGGTACCGATACCGCTCTGGGACGTTGCATCTGAGCCAGTACCATCCGCAAACTGCAGGGTATAGTTGGCAGTAAGTTGTACGTTACGCGTTCTCCTCAACTCGTACTGGAACGAAAATCCTTTGACTGTACCGAAGTCAAGGTTGTCAAAGCTTGTATACTGGTTGACCGGAGCGACATAAAGGAACTGGCGGATCTGGATCATATCTCTCAATTCCTTGTAATAAGCAGAGAGCTTAATGGCAGAAGCAGAAGTAAGTCTCTGCTGGAAGCCGACCTCATAGTCGATCGTACGCTCGGGCTTCAACGCCGGGTTGTTACGAGGGTTGGTCGGAGATGATATAAACTCGGTGAAGTAATAGTAACCCAAAGCAGACTCGAACGCTCTTGAAGGCGGTCTTTGCACGAGGATATCGTAGTGGGCGAAGAAGTTCGCCTCGTCCGAGATCGGGAATGAAACCGCGATCCTCGGCATCCAGTTGACCTGAGGCTTATAGTCTTCGAATGAATTGTTCGGGTCGAAATCAAGACTCTTGATATTGTTCACGACATTTTCGTACAGACGAGGAGTTACTATCTCTCCACCCCAGATCACATTACCGTCGTTGACCTGAGTACCGGAACCTGTATACCATTGCTCACCGTCACGGAATGCCCTTACTGAGTTAGAGCCTTCTCCATCAACATAGACCTTCCAATCATCCTGAACTCCACTCGGGCGCTGACCACCGAGGCCTGCGTCATAGAAGTCCTTTGCAGACATAATGTTGTACAGCGAGAATGGATCTCTCATCACTTTGGTATTGGCATCAAAGCGGTCTACACGAAGTCCGAGCCTGAAAATGATATCCTTGAATGTGAACTTATCCTGCAGGAAGAAGGCCTGGTAGATCGGCTTGTTTGGCGCTACCAGGAAAAGGCGCTCACCAGTTGTCCTGTCACGCGCTGTAAAGAAATCATTGAACTCTACAGAGCTGCTCAGTTTATTTCCCAGGTAGTCATATCCTGAGAAAGAGATGAGCTGTTGATCTGTCAATTCTCGCGGAGAGAAGAGATCCAGGCTCAGATTATCTGGATTAACACCATCTACGTTGAAAAACTCGCTCAGAGGTGCATTGAAGCGTTCTCTTACCGCACGATAGAACTTTACGTCTCCGGCCGGCTCTATAAGCTGTTTGCCATAGACGATAGTACCATCATCAAGCGTGTCCACCGGGTTGTTGAGGTCTACTCCGAGACCGTTGATATTTAGGTTGGCCGAAAGACGTGCAATATTGAGCAACGCGAAAGGCGCTACGACATAATCGCGATCTACACGCTGCTCGTGGAGGATACCAAACTGGATGCTGTGACGGCCTTTTTCTGATCCGCCCGGCAGGAAGTCAAATGATGCATTGACATTGAGCGTAAACACATTATCCTCCCCTCTTCCGTAACGGTTATATACTGCACCGGGGTTTGTATGAAATCCCCAGGACTGGTTGTATACACTGACCTGGCGCAAACCATTGATATTAGTATAGTTTTCAAAGAAGAGCAATTGCTCAGCAGAAAGTACATTATTGTAATTCGCCAGGACCGGGTTATAATCATAAAGCTCACGGGAATAAGGCCTTACCAGGTCACGTCTGAAACCTGAGTGTTGTCCTGTGTCAAAAACCGGTACCCATTCGAAGTCAAACTGGCCGACATGACCATATCTGAAAAGATTGCTGCCGTGAATAACGTCTTCTTCAGACCTATAGTCACGCTCAAAACCTACCTGGATAGTATAAGAAGCATTCTGGATAACAGAAGCTCTTCTTGCTCCGCTGTCATCCGATCCGCCTGATCTTCCTACACCAAGACGGTGCCTGAAACGGAGGTTTGAACGGAAAGACTGACCTTTCTGATACGGATTTCTCGTCCAGTTGAACACACCCCAGCCGTTCGGCGTGAACCTGTTGGAGAAGTTGCGGTAAGAACCCGAAAGCGATACATCGATCGCATCACTTACGCGAAGGTCAAGACGACCTGTAAAGTCCATTTGGCCCCGGTTTTCATTTGGCCTCGCTTTCAACAACTCAACATCTGAAGCACGGAGTGCCTCAGTAGCAGAGTAAGGCGCATTACCTGCAAGAAGTACAGGGTTCGCCGAGAGTCTGTTGATCAGCTCTTCCGACGCGGCATAAACACCGGTAGCAGGCGGGTTGTCTTCATCCTGGTGGACATAACGGCCTGAAACACGGAAACCGAGAATAGACTGGTTATTTCTTTTGATGATGGGGCCGCTCAGGTTGAGGTTGGCTTCGGAATAGCCGTATGCATCCAGAAACTTGGAAGTCTCAAGCTCGGCGCCGCCGGAAAAAGTATTCGCAGGACCCTTGGTGGTAAGCGAGATGACACCACCGGAGACGTCTCCGTATAGCGCCTCGAGACCACCCGTGATCACCTGCATCTGTTCAATCTCAAACTGGGGAACCAGCGCTCCACGTACACGGATACCATCCACATAGTAGTTGGTGGCATCCGTACGGGATCCCCTCATCGCTACATCTTCGCCATCGAGCGTGGATATACCTGCAGTAGAGGAAGCGATCGCGTTGATGTTCTTCAACGGAAGCGCCCGTATTTCTTCGGAAGTGATCGTTTTACCCTGGGTAGTGTTGTCCTGCTCGATCAGCGGCACTTTGTAAGCCACGATCTCGACACCGTCTATGACAATACCCTGAGTAAGCTTGACATTGAGAGGCACCACCTTACCGGCAAATACACGCACTTTCTGTACAAGCTGCGTCTGGTAGCCTACATATGCGACTTCCACATCGTAGTCACCGGGGTCCAGGTTGGATATGCTGTAATTTCCATCGAGGTCCGTCTCAACACCTGTTGTCTGAACGCCGTTTTTGAATAGGACCACAGCACAAAAAACAAGTGGTTCACCGGTCTCGCTATCCGTCACTTTTCCCTGCAACGTACCGACATTCTGAGCAAAGGCACTGACGCCAAGGCCCAGGAAAACCACGACAAGAAGTAGATTTCGCATCATAATAGGTTCCTGTTTACGTATTATTTAGGCACTATAAAGGTGCAATGTTAAGCAATTAGGCACGAACAGCAAAGAAAATAATAATCGGCCAAAGTTAAACTTCCATAGAACTTGCTTTGGCCTGTCCGCCTCAAAACAGAGATTGTTTTCCGCCATTCCGGCTTCACCTGTCCGCGCAACTCCTTTCTTTTCTGCTCATCAGTCTATTATACATTATAATAGGTCCCCGAGACTGAGTTTGTCGATCAGTACTTTTGCGATTTTATATTTGGATTCATGTGTCCACCCCGCTATATGCGGCGTTAAAACAACATTATATTTACTGTAAAGCCGCTCGTACATGGCTGTCTCCGAGGCCGACCAGGCATGCACCTGCTCATTCTCAAAGACATCCAGGCAAGCGCCCCGGAGCTGCCCCGCGTCCAGCGCCGAAAGCAGCGCCTCTGTATCCACCACTCCTCCTCTCGATGTATTGATAAGTATCGCACCATGCCTACAGGACGACAGAAACCTGGCGTCTACCATATGCTTTGTCTCCGATGTCAGGGGCACATGCAGGCTGATCACATCTGACTGCTGCAGAAGTGCGCTCAGATCAACGCATTCTGCAAAACGATAGGCGGGGTCCGAAGGCTGCCTGTACGGATCAAATCCCACGACTTTATTTTCAAATCCCTGCAACAGCCTTGCAAAGGCAGTACCCGTATGACCCATACCTATGATACCCACTGTCCTGCCGGCCAGCTCTCTCCCCCGCATAGCCTCTCTCTGCCATTTTTTACCGCGGATCTGCCTGTCTGCCTCCGGCAGGTTGTTCAGAAGCGCCAGCAGCATACCCAGCGCATGCTCTGCCACAGCCTGCATATTGCCTTCGGGCGAATTGATCACAGCAATGCCACGCTCTGCCGCATAGGGCTGGTCGATGATCTCCAGCCCGGACCCCAGCCGCGCTACAAACCGTAGCTTCACGCCGCACTCAAGGAAACGGCGGTCGGCCGGTGTCCGGCTGTTGATCACTACTCCGTCGAACGCCGCAATACATTCCAGCGACTCTTCGCGGCTGATCGCAGGCAGGTAAGTTACTTCCCAACCCGCCGATTCAAATCCCGCCACCAGGTACGGGTCCACTCCGTCGGCTATCAGCACTTTTTTCATATTGCCATACATTGTAAGCGCCAATCTGTCATGAGAAAACACGCTGGACTGTCAAATTTTCGTAATCCGTTTGCGCCCTTTCTATTGGCCCTTTATTTGATAAAAGTAAATTAGTAATGCAGAATTCAATACGCTAAAATACATTCATCATGACACTGGATAACTTCACTATAAAATCTCAGGAAGCGATCGCGAAGGCCCAGGAGATCGCTTCTGATCTCGGGCAGCAGGCAGTTGATTCGCCACACCTGCTCAAGGGCATACTTGAGACTGATGAGCATGTACCTGGTTTTCTCTTCCAGAAAATGCAGGTCAATCTGCCGGCACTGAAGAACAAGCTTGACCAGGCGGTGCGTAGCTACCCACGAGTAGAAGGCGGCAGCAAACAATACCTCAGCAATGACGCTAACCAGGCGCTCGCCCGCGCCAAAAAACTGCTTTCCGAATTCGGCGATGATTATATCTCGCTGGAACTGATGCTGCTCGGCATTCTTCAAGGCACCGACAAAGGAGGCAGATTACTGAAGGATGCGGGTGTAAAAGAAGAAAACCTGCGCACAGCCATCCAGGAACTCAGGAAGGGGCGCAACGTAACAGACCCTGGCACCGATAATCAATATAATGCATTGAAGAAATTTGCCATCAACCTGAACGAGCGTGCAGCCGAAGGTAAACTCGACCCCATCATCGGCCGCGATGAAGAGATCCGGCGCGTACTGCACATCCTGTCGCGCCGCAAGAAGAATAACCCGATACTCATCGGAGATCCGGGCGTAGGCAAAACAGCCATTGTAGAAGGTCTCGCCTGGCGGATAGTAGAGCAGGACGTACCTGAAAACCTGCTTACCAAGAAGATCTTCATGCTGGACATCGCAGCGCTGATCGCAGGAGCCAAATATAAAGGAGAGTTCGAAGAACGACTCAAATCAGTCATCAAGGAGGTGACCGAATCAAACGGAGAGATCATCCTCTTCATCGACGAGATCCATACCCTGATAGGAGCAGGCGGCGGAGCAGGCGCCATGGACGCCGCCAACATCCTCAAGCCCGCACTGGCCCGCGGCGAACTGAGGACAGTGGGTGCAACGACGCTGGACGAATATCAAAAGTACTTTGAGAGTGACCGGGCGCTGGTACGCAGATTCCAGACTGTACTGATCGAAGAGCCCAGTGTAGAGGATACCATCTCCATCCTGCGCGGACTACAGGAGCGGTACGAAGTATATCACAAGATAGACATCCTGGATGAAGCCCTTATTGCTGCGGCCGAGCTTTCCAGCAGGTATATTGCCGACAGGCACCTTCCCGATAAGGCGATCGACCTGATCGACGAAGCGGCCGCCAAGCTCCGCCTGGAACTGGACTCCGTCCCGGAGAAAGTGGACGAACTGCAGCGCAGGGTACGCCAGCTGGAGATAGAAAAGGAATTCATCAAACGCGAGGACGACGAAAAGAAAGCAAGACTTATCGCAGAACAACTCGCGGATTCACGTGAGAAACTTGACTCAGTAAAAGCTGCCTGGCAAAATGAGAAGGAGATCGTTGACACGATCCAGCATATCAAAAAGGATATGGAGGAGATGGAACTGAAGGCACAGCGCGCCGAACGCGAAAGCGACTACGAGACCGTAGCCAAGATCAGGTACGGAGAATTGAAGGAGAAGGAGGCCATGCTGCGTGTCAGCGAGGAGAAACTGGCACAGCTTCCGGCCGACCAACGGTTTACCAATCAGCAGGTCACTGCCGATGATATAGCTTCTGTAGTATCCCGCTGGACAGGTGTACCGGTCAGCAGGATGATGCAGACGGAGAAAGACCGCCTGCTCAACCTGGAAAAAGAGTTGAGTAAACGGCTGATCGGCCAGCAAGAAGCCGTACAAGCCGTATCAGATGCTGTGAGACGCAGCAGGGCAGGCATGGGCGACGCCAAACGCCCTATTGGCTCCTTCCTCTTCCTGGGCCCTACCGGTGTGGGCAAGACGGAACTCGCCAAAGCCCTCTCGCAGGTACTATTTGACGATGAAAAAGCGATCACACGCATCGATATGAGCGAATACCAGGAGAAACATACCGCGTCACGGTTGATCGGAGCTCCTCCGGGATATGTCGGTTACGACGAAGGCGGTCAGCTGACCGAAGCTGTAAGACGCAGGCCGTACAGTATCATTTTGCTGGATGAGATCGAAAAAGCCCATCCGGATATCTACAATATCCTGCTGCAGGTACTGGATGACGGACATTTGACCGACAACAAGGGAAGAGTGGCCAATTTCAAGAACACCATCATCATCATGACATCCAATATGGGCGCCGAGACGATCCTGGAGAATTTTGAAGATCTCAAAGAACTGGGCGACAACAAGAAGGCGGAGATCATCGAGACGACCAAGCTCGAGGTATTTGAATACCTGAAACAGAATATACGGCCCGAGTTCCTGAACCGCATCGATGAACAGATCATGTTTCTCCCGCTTACCAAAGAAGAGATCCGCCAGATCCTCGAACTACAACTCAACCAGGTCCGTAAAAACCTGGACAAGCAGGAGATACGCATCGAGCTATCGGAAAATGCCTTACGATTGCTCACGGATCTCGGCTATGAACCCCAGTTCGGTGCACGGCCGATGAAACGCGTCGTGCAGCGTGAGCTCGTCAATCAATTGTCCAGGTATCTGCTGGCGGGTACGTATGGACCGGGTGACACGATCTATATAGATGCCGACTCAAAAGGACTGAAATTCCAGGGCGCCCCGGACGGAAACGCCGCGCAGGCCGTCAGTGAACTACTCAGTTCTGTTGAAGAAGATCCGGAAGACAATGATTCGGAGCAGGAATAAACCCTGGTCTCCGGAGAGGCTATCAATTTTAATTTAACTGTCGAAAAAAGGGCTTTGCTGTGGTGGCAAAGCCCTTTTTCGTAGCACGATTCCCTGATCCTGCCCACCGGGTCCTGGTTGGTTACTTTACAGATCGGATTAATCCTGTTCAGGGCAGCAACCTGCCCAGGGCATCCGCTTCTGCAGGCAGAACAGCTGTAAAGCGCTCTCTGAAAAGCACAAAATAACTGATTCCCATAGCGAGAGGATCCAGGTCTTCATAACCATATCGCTGCAGTATCAGCGCAGTCGGAAACCGGCTGACGACTTCCAGGTCAGGTAAATGCGCTATGCTGATCGCAGGATAGTTCAGCCGGGGATTACACCGGACCCACACTCTGGCAAACTCGTACAGCGCAGTATTGAAATACTGATCCGGTTCTTTCAGCGACGCCGCTATATGCTGCAGAGAGAACAACAGTACTTTGTCCTCCTCGTGCATCTCCGACGCATGCAACTGGGTAAACCGGGGACTGGGAAAGCTGCTTTTGTATAAGACGATCCGCTCGTAAGGCTCCAGCAGAAAGCTCTGCTGCCTGAGTGTCAGCCACACCGGGTGCAGTGCTACCATCGCTTTGATGTCTACACCGTCCGGCAAACCCTGGAACTGAAAGGCCCTGCCCCTTATATACAACATCAGCCTGGTCTCGAACAGCCGTGAATCAGCCGGTGAAAGTTCACTGAGCATGGGCCAGTACAATGAGATCAATGCCCTGAGACGATGATCCATTTTTGGCGGATAGCGTTTCCACCACCACCAGTCGATCTGCGGGGACAGTACATAAATTACAGCCATCAGTATGACGGGAATAGCTGCATAGATAGACATATAGACCCAGTCATGCTTCCAGATCAACACGCCTAGTACGGCTACAGCTATAAAACAAGGTATGTAGAGTAAGCGCGAAAGTTGCATCACATAAATATAGGTTTATTCTACCGTCGGGCCATTGAAGGCATCCTTTCAACACCGAAAGGATTTTTTTGCACAAACTGTTTGCGATAATCCCCGGTGAACATATATTTGCAGTCCCTTAGAGGGCATCCTCTTACGGATGGTACCTTAGCTCAGTTGGTAGAGCACAGGACTGAAAATCCTGGTGTCCCTGGTTCGATTCCTGGAGGTACCACAAAAAAAGCCTCGTGTGTTACACGGGGCTTTCTTGTTTCTACCGGACACGACCGGTGTCGCTCTCTTTCCGACCGGGTAAAAGAGTGGCGCTCAAAAGCCCGCACCGGCGCTATAAGCTATCTTAGTTGCTCTTTGAGTCTGCCCAGAGCTGGAAAGATGGAATCAATACCTGGAACTCTGTCTTGTCGTCGATACGCTCCATGAGAAAGATACCGTCCATCCTGCCAATTTCGCTCATGAGCGGGCACCAGGAGGTATATCTGTGGGTGCTCCCTGGCTCAAGCACAGGCTGCTGCCCGACGACCCCTTCGCCTTCGACTTCGCGAACGCCGTTCAGCGAATCAAAGATGAACCAGTGACGGCGCAGGAGCTGCACCGTAAAATCACTTTTGTTCTCTATCTCTATTTCGTAGGTAAACAGATACTTCCCCGATAGGGGTTCCGAGTAGCGCGGCTGATAAAAGCACTCTACGCTGATCTGAATGCCATTGGTAATCAAGGTCTCCATCCTGTTCAAAATTAGCGCTTCAAAAATCCATGTACAAGATTTTCCGCTTCTTTTAACGCATCGATCAGCACATCGTTGTGGAGTATATGATCAAAACGACCGGCGTAGGAAAGCTCCTCGGTAGCCTTGCCGATACGCCTTTCCAGGCTGGCGGGGCTTTCCGTATTGCGGCTGCGCAGGCGATGAATCAATATTTCCAGCGAAGGCGGTTGTACAAATACCGTGAGACATTGCTCGCCAAACTTCCTCTTCAACCGCAACGCTCCCTGCACATCAATATCGAACACGATGCACTTGCCGAGGCCATGCAGCCGCTCTATCTCGCTGTGCAGCGTACCGTAAAACTGCCCATCGTAGACTTCCTCCCATTCAGCAAATGCACCCTCTGCTATTTTCTGCTGGAACTGCAGCGCCGAAAGAAAATAATAGTCCCTGCCCTCTTCTTCACCGTCGCGGCGTTGCCGGGTGGTGGCGGATACTGAAAAGGCCAGCTGCGCGAAATGTTGCAGGAGATGACGTACAATCGTCGTTTTGCCGGCTCCCGAAGGAGCAGTAAACACCAACAGGCAAGGCCGGTCCAGGGCTGAAGAACCGGTCATACGATATTGGCAAGTTGTTCTTTGACTTTCTCGAGCTCGTCCTTCATAGCCACTACCGTCCGCTGAATGTCTGCGTCTGATGCTTTGGCCCCGAGTGTATTGATCTCCCTTCCTATCTCCTGGCTGATGAAATTCAGCTTCCGACCCTTGGACAATTCATTTCCCTGCAACACTTCCAGGAAATACCTGCAGTGCTGTTCCAACCGGACTTTCTCCTCCGTAATATCCATTTTCTCCAGGTAGAAAAGCAGCTCCTGTTCGAAGCGGTTGGCGTCTACCTGGTCCCTGGTCAGCTGGCTGTTGACCAACTGGCTAAGCCGCTCACGTACCCGTACGATACGAGCTCCTTCAAACGGAGCCACTTCCAGCAGGTACTGGAGTATCTGCCCGATCCGGTGTTCAAAGTCACGCCTGAGGATCGCGCCCTCGTCCTGCCTGAACTTTATGAAAGCGCCAAAAGCCTCCTGGAATATCGCTTCGATCTCAGCCCACTCTTCCTCGTTTTCGACCGCTTCTCCCGTATGTACCACATTGGGGATGCGCAGTATTGCCTGCATCATATCACCCTGGGGAGCGCCCAGCTCCTCGGCCAGTTCACGCAACTCTGTATAATATTGCCTGAAAAGCGGTTTGTTGAGCTGCAGCGCATCATCACCGTAAGGTGTCCGGATCTCTATACTTACATCTATCTTGCCCCTGTCAGCATCGTCCTGCAGCCATTTGCGTACCTGGATCTCGCGATCCCGATAACCGGAAGGCAGTTTTACCCTGAAATCGGAGCCCTTGGAGTTGACCGCACGTATCTCCACAGTGATCGTTTTCTCACCTACGGTCCTGCTGGCGCGCCCAAAACCGGTCATTGACTGTAACATAATAGAAATGAATGTCTGAGCGGCAAAGATAACAAAAGGGACTGCGTGCGAGACAGATCGCCGGGTTATCTTCTCTCCCTGGGCGGACTCAAAGTCATGCCATATCAGAGCCCGGCCTATGCCTGTACGGTAGCCACTGGTGTATTATACATTGGTCTTCTGGATATGTACCGGCCGGTTCTACCTGATACGGCTGATACTCTCCCAGGCCCACGGACGATTGCAGGCCCCGATCTGCATAAATCCGCAAAATACAGCCACAAAAAATACGTGTTTTTACGTAGTCAATTTGCGTATTTCTACGCATACATCCTTCACCGAAGCGCCATAGCTTTGCTTCTGTGACACGATGTAGATGTATATCGTTCGTTTTGAACAACCTCAATTCTTTAGGAAGACACCCGGCTCAACGGGACTTCACTGTATATTCGCTTAAGATCAGGAGGGAAAAGTCCCTCCTTTTCTTTTTTAAGGCTCCCCGCCGGAAGACGTTGTGACCACAGTACAGTAGAAAATATATTATACGCTGGCTCTTTTAATGGCCTGACTACACGCCCCGTCAGATAAAATATCCTGTAATACGCATTGCATAGCCATATCACCAGATCGCTCCTCATCTCTTTGCCCCGGTGAGCAGCCATGCGCCAGCGATCACACTCTCCTAAGCATAAGCAGCCTCTTGCAAATCCGCCATAATCTCCGTATCTTAATAAGATAGAGTCTACCGTAGTACTGACGTGAACCAATAAGCCAAATGTGAGCAGGCGACTGAATAAGAGGCAAGCTCTTCCTGCTTATCAAACTATCAGGCGGCCTATGTCTTCGTCACGACCGGAGCCCCCAAGACTTTTGCTCATTTATTCCTAAATTGCCTTGCGAATCTCCCTGGCAACAGACAAAAACATGAGCAAACCGAAGAAAAAGCCGCAACCCGCTGTACGTACCGGTAAGACCTCTCCTGCCGTGGCCGGAAAGTCTCCTGCCAAAAACGGGGGAATAGCGCCGGTCACATTGTTTGCACAGCCCTTCTGGAAGCACTACTGGATCGCCGCCCTGCTGTTGACAGGGATTTGCTTTGCCCTCTATTTTCCTACACTAGGGTACGAGTTCGTGCTGGATGATAAAATCGTCATCGAGGACAACCAGTATACGAAGAAAGGATTCGCAGGTATATGGGAGATACTTAGCACAGAGAGCTTTCAGGGATACTTCGGCGAGCAGAAAGATCTGTTGGTGGGCGCACGCTACCGGCCGTTGTCCATCATCACCTTTGCGATCGAATACCAGTTCTTCGGGCTCAATCCCAAGCCCGGGCACTTCACCAATATACTGCTGTACACCCTCTCTGCGCTCCTGGTCCTGGCGATACTGGCGGTACTGTTCCCGCTGAAAGAAGGTCGCAAATGGTACTGGTCCGTGCCCTTCATCGCCACGCTGCTCTATGTACTACACCCGTTGCATACCGAGGTAGTAGCCAATATCAAAGGCCGCGACGAGATCATGACCATGATGGGCGCATTCGGAGCGCTGTACCTCACACTGAAGTATATCCACACAAACAAGTCTTACTGGCTGGTCGCATCCGGTCTCGTGTTTTTCCTGGCGCTGCTCTCCAAGGAGAATGCACTTACTTTCCTGGCCGTGATCCCGGCGACCACGTACTTCTTCACAAAGACCCCGCTGCGCAAAAATCTCGCCAGCCTGGTACCCCTGCTCATAGCATCCGTCGTATACCTGGTCATCCGGTACCAGGTGATCGGCTATTTCCTGAGCAGCGGCAAAGAAGTGACCAGCCTCATGAATAACCCCTTCGTCGAAATGAACGGGGGCGAAAAGTTTGCCACCATCTTCTATACACTGGGACTGTATTTCAAACTGATGTTTTTCCCGCATCCGCTCACACATGACTATTACCCGTACCAGATACCTATCATGAACTGGGGCAAGGCAGGCACTATCCTTTCCTTCGTACTCTATGCAGGCCTTGCACTGATCACTGCGTACGGGTGGAAGCGAAAATGGCTGGTCTCCTATGCGATCTGGTTTTACCTGGCCACTATTTCGATTGTGTCCAATATGCTGTTCCCGGTCGGAACATTCATGAATGAAAGATTCATCTACATCTCTTCCTTCGCCTTCTGCCTGGTCGGCGCGTGGTTTGTGGTAGAGCAGATACCCAAATACAGCAAAGTCGCCTGGAAAGGACTTTCGCTGATCGGGCTTGCGCTCACGGCGATCTTCGTATCTGGTTTCACCTGGAAGACTGTAGACCGGATACCTGCCTGGAAGGACGGCTATACACTCAATGCAGAAGCGATCAAAGTATCCGTCAACTCCGCCAGGGCCAATAACTTCATGGGTACGGCGATCTTCAACAGATACAAAGAGGAAACAGACCAGGCCAAAAAGCTGGCACTGCTGGACGAGGCCGAGCCATACATCGATCGCGCCCTGGAGATACATCCCATCTATGGTGACGGACTCACCATGAAGGCGGGTGTTGCCGCCGAGCGTTATCGCTATGACAGGGATATCCAAAAGCTGCTGCCTGTACTCGAAACCGTTGTGAGCCGCAGACCGATGCACAAGTTTGCCAACGAATACCTCGACTACCTGGTCAAACAGCCTGAAATGTCGTCGTTGATGGAGGACTTTACCTACAGGATAGGATATGAACTCTACTTCAAAAAGCAGCGACGCAACGACCTGGCACTTCACTTCCTGAGCAAGGGAGTGACGGCAGCCCCCTCCAGCGCCAAACTCAATGCCGCCGCCGCTGCCGTATATGAAGCAAGCGGCGACCAGGCCCGTGCCGCCGAGTTCATGCAGCGGGCCAGATCTGTACAGCCCGGTATTCAGTTACAATGATCGCAGCCAGCGCCTATGGGGGATGAACTGTTGTATAAGATCGCACTTACCTTCCTGCCCAACATAGGCCCTGTATCTGCCAGGCAGCTGGTCAGTTACTGTGGTGGAGCGGAACAGGTGTTCCGCAGCTCCCGAAGCGAGCTCCTTAAAATACCCGGCATAGGAGAAAAAACAGCGGCTGCGCTCAAAGATCAGGCAGAACCATTGCAGGCAGCGGAAGAACAGATGCTGCTCCTGGAAAAGTCCGGCGGCAGGGCGCTGTTCTACCTTGACCCTGGCTATCCCTATCGCCTGCGGCCATACAAAGACGCACCCGTCGTGCTTTATTTCATTGGAAACGGTGATCTGCAGGCGTTAAAAACTGTCGGGGTCGTCGGCACACGCAAACCCACTGAGTCCGGCAGGCAGACCACCGCACAGATCCTGGAAGAGCTGGCGCCGCTGGGTATACAGGTCATCAGCGGGCTGGCCTATGGTATCGATATCACCGCTCACCGCCAGTGCCTGCAACTGGGCCTGCCTACAATAGGTGTGCTGGGCAGCGGTCTCGGTCATGTATATCCACAGCAGCATAGCCGAACGGCCTGGCTGATGCAGGAGTCCGGGGGACTGATCACAGAGTTTCCTTTCATGGCAAAACCGGATGCCGCTAACTTTCCTATGCGCAACCGGATCATCGCCGCCCTCAGCGACGCGCTTGTCGTCATAGAGTCAGCCCAGCAAGGCGGCTCCATGATCACGGCCGACCTGGCCAACGGCTACGACAAGGAAGTATTTGCGGTCCCCGGCAAACCAGGCGATCTCTATTCGAAAGGATGCAACGCCCTGATCAAAACCCAGCGGGCACAGCTCGTGGAGAACGGGGAAGAAATCGCAGAATATATGGGATGGACGTCCGCATATCAACAAAAAAGCCACGTGGAGGTGCTCCCGGAACTCACCGGGCTGGAACAACAGATCAGCGCAATACTTACACCGGATACGGAAACGAGCATCGACAAAATTTACAAACTCTTAAACCTGCCACCGAGCGATATCGCAGCCAGTTTGCTTAATCTTGAGTTCAAAGGAGTAGTACGCATGCTCCCCGGAAAGAGATATATACTAGCTAATTAAGCAATTGAGATAATGAACAGATTTCTGTTGACAGCGTTCTTCTGTACGCTTCTGGCCGCCGTCGATGCCCAGGACGGCAAACCCAAAAACATCATCTTCATGATCGGCGACGGTATGGGTCTCGGCCAGATCACCGGCGGCATGTATGCTAACGGCAACAAGCTGAATCTCGAGCGCATGCCGGTGATCGGGCTGACCAAAACACAATCGTACGATGACCTTGTCACCGACTCGGCCGCAGGAGCTACGGCCTATAGCTGCGGGGTCAAGACCTACAACGGAGCGATCGGGGTAGATAAGGATACACAGGCCGTAGAAACGATCCTGGAAGAGCTCCACAAGCATGGCTATTCCACCGGCATGGTCGTCACCTGTGGTATCACACACGCTACTCCGGCCAGCTTCATCGCACACCAGAAGAGCAGGAACATGCACGAAGAGATCGCCACCGATTTCATGCAGACTCCGATCGACTGCTGGATCGGGGGAGATATGAAATACTTTGCCCGCCGGGACAGCGACGACCGCAACCTGGTATCGGAGCTGGAGCAAAACGGCTATCTCGTCAAGAGCTATTTCGATACTGAACTCTCCGAACTAAACGTCGCAAAAGCCAACCGTTTTGTCTACTTCACTGCCGACAAGGACCCGTTGCCCGCAGCCAATGGCAGAGATTATCTCCTCCCGGCCACCTCGCTGACCCTCCGATTCCTGGCGGCCAAAGCATCCGCACAAGACCGCGGATTTTTCCTGATGATCGAGGGTTCTCAGATAGACTGGGGTGGACACGCCAACAATACGGACTATATCGTCACGGAAATGCTGGACTTTGACCTTGCGGTCGGCCGCGTACTGGATTTCGCAGAGCAGGACGGAGAGACGCTTGTGATCATCACTGCAGATCACGAAACAGGAGGATTCGCCGTGGGGGAAGGCTCCACCCCCGACAAACTGGTCGGTGGATTTACTACGGTCAATCACACAGCTTCCATGGTACCTGTATTCGCTTACGGACCAGGCGCAGCGGCCTTTGCCGGTATCTACGAAAACACGGCCATATACCACAAGCTGCGCAAGTTGCTTGGATTATAACAATCCTGAGGAGCGGCTTCAGGGGATCCGATATGTTTTATAACACTGCGGGGCTGATACTCAGATATGCCGCTCAGCGTGGTAGCTGGAGCGGACGAGCGGTCCGCTTTCGACATAGTGGAATCCCCTCGTGAGACCTGCTTCTTTGAAGCGGGCGAATTTGTCCGGGTGCACATACTCGGCCACTTCGAGGTGCATCCGGGTCGGCTGCAGGTACTGCCCCAGTGTGAGGACATCGCAGCCATGCGCTACCAGGTCATCCATGATCTTATAGACTTCATCATCCGTCTCACCGAGTCCCAGCATGACACCGGACTTGGTGCGTTTGCCCCAGTCCTTGGTGCGGCGGATCTGTTCGAGGCTGCGTTCGTACTTTGCCTGCGGCCTGACCTTGCGATACAGGCGCTCTACCGTCTCCATATTGTGTGACACTACTTCCTGGCCGGCGCTGATCATACGCTCCAATGCGTCCCAGGTGGCCCTGACATCCGGTATCAGCGTCTCAATAGTCGTGGACGGGGACAGTTCTTTCACTGCACGTACAGTCTCGTACCAGATTTCCGCGCCTCTGTCTTTGAGCTCATCCCGGTTGACCGAAGTGATCACGGCATGCTTGACCTGCATCAGGTAGATGGCTTCGGCCACCCTGCGCGGCTCATCCTCGTCGTATTCGTTCGGACGACCCGTTTTCACCGCACAGAAGGAGCAGGAACGTGTACAGGTATTGCCGAGGATCATGAAAGTTGCCGTGCCTTCGCCCCAGCACTCTCCCATATTGGGACAGTTGCCGCTCTGGCAGATCGTATGCAGCTTGTACTGATCGACCAGGCTCCGTACATGCCGGTAGTTTTCGCCGATAGGCAACTTGACTCTCAACCAATCCGGGCGGGATCTTCTTTGCGGAGCTGGCTCAACAACGGGCAGATCGATCATGAAAACGGTGATTAACCGGACAGGCGCTTACGTGCGCTTGCCCAGTTGCAAAGTTATGTAAAGATTGAGAAAGAAGGGGCGGTTGGGCTGGCCGACCATGATGGGTATGCTGCGGGGAAATACATCCAGCATCAGGCCCACTTCGCCGGATTTGATGAATTCGTCGTAGACGCCCCATTCGAACAGGGCTGCTATACGCGCATGAATACCCGGTACAATACTGATCTCGTCGAGGCCTTCTGCAAATCCCGCAGAGCCGAATATGCTGCCGATATTGAGAAATTCATCCGCCGTGGCTTCCGAATAACGGACCTTCTCCAGCCGGGGATGAATGGAGCCATCACTGAAGCGATTCAATTCTAGGTAATAAGGCTTGAGTACACCAAGTGTAAATCCGCCTTCAAAAGACATACCGATCGAGACGCCTTTTTCCTTGGCCTTTTCAGAATAATAACGCTTGATACCCCTACCGGCCCTGATCGCATAAAAGTTGTTCTGCTTGCCAAACACAAAGGAGCGGGAGACCCGGTTGTTGAGGGCGTTGACCAACTTCAGGTTCTGCCGGTATTCCTTGGGGTGTTTGATCTCTCCAATACCTATATACGTGTACCTCGTCCTGTAGTAGGTCTGTATCTTCCCCCAACTCATACCGAGGGCATAGCCATTGGTATGGAGTGTCATGTCGAGTGTGACCTCCTTGTTGTATATCACGCCCTTTTTGCCCTCCGTAAGCGGCTTGGGCTGAAAGGTATTCTGGGCTACAGCACAGGTCTGGGCCAGCAGAAGAGATGTAAACACAAACAGGTACCTGATCATTTTACATGAAAATAGTCTTGTAATATAATATAAAATAAATCACAAAGAAAATAGGTTCAGGATCTATGTTGTATTTTACCAGAGCCAATCTGCCCCGTATGCAATTAGCTGTCTATGCTGCACACCATACACCCCGCCTGACCTATACCCTTCAAGTATTGTTTCCGCATCTCTCCGAAAAAGATCTTTTCCTTGCGGATGACCCGGCTGCTATAAAACGCGACATACCGCTCCTTTGGTACGACAGCGCAGATGCGCCTGCAGATGCGGTACACATTGTGCCCTGCGGCCTGCTGGAGCAGACGGGTATATCCTGGCCGGACCTGTCGCCGGGAGAATGGGACGGACTTCCGGCGCTTTTCAGCACCGGACGTGGGACGATCCCCATGGATATCCTGGGCACTGTTTTTTTCTGCCTGAGCAGGATGGAGGAGTATACGGCTGCACAGCTCGATGACCTGGGACGCTTTCACGGGGCCAACAGCGTAGCTGCCCGCCAGGGATTCCTGGATATCCCGCTCGTAGACCTGTGGCGAAGATATCTGTGCCAGCATATCTGGGGGCATATCCCGGATCATCCCTGCATCCGCGAAACCCGGGACTACTGGACTGTCGATGTAGATATGGCCTGGTCTTACCGCCACAAGCCCGTATGGCTCAACCTGGGCGGAGCGCTCAAGGATCTTGCCCAGGGCAAACCCAGGCTGCTGCGTGAACGCTTCCGCAGCCATCGCGGCACAGGACCTGATCCTTTTGATACCTACGACTACCTGCTCGACATCTTTCCGGGCAAGCACTGCGAAACGGCCTTCTTCTTCCTGCTGGGCGACCGCTCCAAGCTGGACAAGAACCACTCCTGGCAACTACCGGTATTCCAGGAACTCGTGCGGCGCATGGCCTCTCATGCCATTGTCGGCCTCCACCCTTCCTCAAAGGCTGCCGACGATTATGACCAGCTGCTGCTGGAAAAACAAAGGCTCGAAGAGATCCTGGGAGATCAGATCGACCGGTCACGCCAGCATTACCTGATGATACGCATGCCTCAGTCCTATCACAACCTGATCGCGGCAGGTATCCGGCATGATTTCTCCATGGGCTATCACGATATGCCTGGCTTCAGGGCAGGCACTTCTCTGCCGTTCCCCTGGTATGACCTGATGCATGAAAAGAAGTCGGAACTGATGGTCCATCCTTTCGCCGTAATGGATGTCACCTACAGGTTTCACCTCGGCTGGACCGCCCAGGCGAGCATGCAGCACCTCAAAAGACTGGCCAACGCTTTGTCCGCCATGCATCTCCCGCTGCGGGTGATCTGGCACAACAGCTCTTTTGACGCCTCCCGCGGATGGGAAGGATGGAAGGATGCACTCGAAGAAACGATCCTTCAACTCTACGGCGCTGAATAAGTGATCCCCCGCTACTTGCAGATCCACCTGAAAAACCTATTTTTGGACAAATCCATCAGGGATGATCTTCAATCTCAGCAGCAAACCATCCATAGTAGGCCAGTTCATAGCCGAGCTCAGGGATGTACATGTACAGTCCGACAGGCTCCGTTTTCGCAACAACCTCGAACGAATGGGTGAAATATTTGCGTACGAGATCAGCAAAACCCTGACCTATGAAGACAAGGAAGTAGAGACGCCGCTGGGCATGGCTACAGCGCGCGTACCGGCCCAGAAGATCGTACTCGGCGCAATCCTGCGGGCAGGACTGCCGCTCCACCAGGGGCTGCTCAACTACTTTGACGGTGCGGACAACGCCTTCATATCGGCCTACCGCAAACACCATAAGGACGGAACCTTCGAGATCAGCGTAGATTACATCACCTGCCCCGACCTGTCGGATTCGGTCCTCATACTGGTAGACCCCATGCTGGCCACCGGCTCGTCCGTGGACTCAAGCCTACGGGCACTGAGACAGTACGGCAAACCCGCCCAGATCCATGTAGTCACCGCGATCGCCTCTACGTTCGGCATCCAATATATCCGCAGGTATTACCCGGAACTTTCTCTCTGGGTAGGCGCCGTGGACGATGAACTGACGGCCAAGTCCTATATCGTACCTGGCCTGGGAGACGCCGGTGATCTCGCCTACGGCACCAAGCTCCAGGAATGAAATCCCCTGAACCTGTAAGATGACGGAACAAATATCACCCTATATACTGATCGGGACGGTCGGCATCTATTTCCTGGTGCTGGTCACGATCGGCATACTCACCGGCCGGAAGATCGATGACAAGAAATTTTTCCTGGCCGGCAAGAAAGCGCCCTGGGGTCTGGTCGCCCTGGGGATGATCGGTAGTTCGATATCGGGGGTCACATTCATGTCCCTCCCGGGAGCTGTGGGAGGGATGGGTAAAAACATGGCCTTCAGCTACATGCAGATGGTATTCGGGTACCTACTCGGGTATGCGGTCATTGCCTTTGTGCTGCTGCCTGTCTACTACAAATACAACCTGACATCGATCTATGGTTATCTGCGGGAGCGGTTTGGCGCATTTTCGCAGAAGACCGGCAGCGGTTTTTTCCTGCTATCGAGGCTCACTCAGTCGGCGTTCAGGCTGTTCCTGGTGGCGATGGTCATGCACCACTTTATCTTGGCAGGTATAGGTATACCGTTCTGGCTCACGGTCGCAATCACCATAGCGCTGATCTATCTCTATACTTTCAAGGGTGGGATCAATACCATCCTGTGGACTGATCCGCTGCAGACGATCGTGATGCTGCTCACCGTAGTCCTCACTATCGGCATCATCGCTACACAGATGGATACCAGTGTCGGGGGTCTTTTCGCCCAGGTCTGGAAGAGTGATTATTCGCAGATGTTTTTCTTCGAGGGGGGCTGGTCCGACCCGAACAACTTCTTCAAGCAGTTCTTGTCCGGCGCACTGATCACCATCGTCATGACCGGGCTCGACCAGGATATGATGCAAAAGAACCTGAGCTGCCGGACCCTGCGCGAATCCCAGAAAAATGTGATCTCCTACAGCCTAGCGCTGGTTCTTGTCAACGTCCTGTTCCTCAGCCTGGGAGCTATCCTATACCTGTATATCAACCAGGCAGGCCTCGAAGTACCGGCCCGTACGGACCATCTCTACCCGATGCTGGCCTTTCAATACCTGCCCCAGATAGTAGGGATATTGTTCCTGCTCGGCATGATCGCAGCAGCCTATTCGAGCGCGGATTCTGCACTGACGGCGCTGACTACGGCATTCTGCATAGACTTCCTGGGCTTTGACGGCGATCCGGCCAAAGCCAGACTGCACCGTCGCCAGCGGACACAGATACATATCCTGTTTGCCGTGCTGCTCGGCCTATGTATACTGCTCTTCGAACAGCTCAGCGACGATGCCATCCTCAACCAGCTTTTCGACGCGGCAGGCTATACCTACGGCCCGCTCCTGGGCCTCTTTGCCTTTGGGCTGCTCACCCGCCTGGAAGTGCGGGACAAATGGGTCGTCCCTATCTGCCTGTCCACACCGATACTGTCTTATATCCTGAATAAGAATTCAGCGGCCTGGTTCGACGGATTTGAGTTTGGCTTTACAATCCTGGCTGTCAATGGCCTGCTGACCTTCATAGGGCTGTGGGTCATCTCTTACCGGAAGTGATCCGGCGCACAGAAATACCCGTATCGTATATTCAGTCCTTGTTGGCGAGCTGGCCGCAGGCTGCATCTATGTCTTTGCCCCGGCTCCTGCGCAACGTGATGGCTACATCTCTCGAAGCCAGGTAAGCCGCGAAACGGTCGATCGCATCGTCTTCCGACCGTTCAAATGCCCCATCGCCGATCGGGTTGTACTCGATGATATTGACCCGCACGGGAAACCGTCTGCAGAGAACGGCAAGCCTGACGGCGTCTTCCAATGTGTCGTTGAATCCCCTCAGCGCGATGTATTCGAACGTGATGCGTCCCCTGGTCTGCCTGTAAAAATGTTCCAGGGCGTCCATCAGCACCTCCAGGTTGTTCTGCTCATTGATGGGCATGATCTCGTCCCGCTTTGTATCGTCCGCAGCGTGCAGGGAAAGGGCAAGATTGAATTTCACTTTTTCATCGGCCAACCGCCTGATAGCCTTGGCGATACCGGCCGTACTGACGGTGATTCGCCGGGGCGACATACCCAGCCCGTCGGGGGCGGTGATCCGCTCTATCGAACGCATCACATGCGTATAGGTCAGCAGCGGCTCACCCATGCCCATGTACACTATATTGGTCAACGGATGGCCAAAATGCTCCAGGCACTGCCGGTTGACCATCACTACCTGGTCTACTATCTCGGCCGGATCGAGGTTGCGCAGGCGTTTCATTTTGCCGGTAGCGCAAAACTTGCAGGTAAGGCTACATCCTACCTGGCAGGAGACACAGACCGTAAAACGCTGCTCATCGGGTACAGGGATCAGCACGGACTCTATGAAATGTCCGTCGTGCAGGCGGAATCTCGTCTTGATCGTACCGTCTGTGCTCTTCTGGACCTTATCAGCAACCAGCGGGCGTATATGATAGTGCAGTTGTAAGAATCCGCGCAGGTCCCTGGGCAGGTTGTTCATCTCATCGAAGGAGTATACGTGTTTCTGCCAGATCCATTGCCAGATCTGCCCGGCACGAAATCCCGGCTCCCCGGCCTGTACCAGTTGCGCCTTCAGCTCTTCCAGGCTCAACAAACGAATATCTCTCTCCGCCACTGCTTCCATAACGCAAAATTACACATTTTCGGTGCGGTGACAGCCTCAAACACGACTAGGGCCAAATATGGGACCGTCCCAAAAGATTTTCCCGGCGATGGCGTTTATTTGTTAAGTTTGCAAAGCTTGCATCCGGTATAGCTGCCTCCATGAATTGGTACTCGCGTAAAGCCCGTTGGAAAATATACCTGGCCCTCGCCGGGATCATCATCATAGTATTGTCGTTGGGATACACGAACTACCTGGCGTCCAATATGGCGGACCGGGAGCGGCAGGCAATGGATGTATGGGTACGTGCGCAACAGTCCATCGGCGATATGCCGGATGACGAGGGCTACGACGTGACCTTCCAGATGGATATCCTATCCGGCAACAAGTATATCCCCGTGATCGTGACCGACGAGCAGGGGAATATCCAGATGGCGGACAACTTCGGAGAAAACACCTCCGACGAACAGCTCCGGAAAGAACTCAAAAAGATCAGGGACGCGGGGGTCGAACCGATCAGGATACAGTTCAAGGACGAGGTGAGCTACATCTACTACAAGCATTCGCTCATCCTGCAGAGACTCAGGTATTTTCCCGTCATACAGGTACTGCTTATCAGTGTTTTCATCGGGCTGGGCTATGCCGGATTCAGCAGTACCCGCCGCGCCGAGCAGAACAGGGTATGGGTAGGCATGGCCAAAGAGACCGCACACCAGTTGGGTACGCCCATATCGGCCATGATCGCCTGGATAGAACACCTCAAGTTGATGTCCGAGGACAGGCCGGAGCAGATAGAAGTCCTGCAGGAGCTGCAGAAGGATGTCGACCGGCTGGAGCTGGTCGCGGACCGCTTCTCCAAGATCGGCTCGGCACCCGAACTAAAGCCCGTCAATCTCTACGAGGCGCTTGATCACGTGCACCGCTATATGGAGAAGCGAGCACCGCGTCGGGTCAGGTTCGAGTTTCCTGATCCCGCACAGGAGGGACTGGAGGTGCGGATCAATCCACACCTCTTCGAATGGGTACTGGAAAATCTCCTTCGCAATGCACTGGATGCGATGGAAGGAACGGGTATCATCCGCGCAGATGTGCTCACGGACAGCCCCGGCTTTGTAGAGATCAATATCAGCGATACAGGCAAAGGCATGCCTGCCAGTATGTTCAAGACGGTATTCACACCCGGGTTCACAACCAAGAAACGAGGCTGGGGGCTGGGCCTGTCGCTCTCCCGGCGGATCATCGAAAACTATCACCGCGGCAAGATCTTCGTGAAAAGATCGGACCAGAGCGGAGGCGGTACCACTTTTACCATCCGGCTTCCGAGATACTGACCTATCCTTTCCGCGCAAAAGCAGGCAGCTGACCGGCTTACATTTTTTTTTCGCCTATATAAGCCGCCAGCTACTGTTCTGCAGCTCGTCTAACCACTTGAGGAATAAAGCCAAAGATGGCTTACTGTATTTATTACACTAAGAAACGTATGATCTTTTTTGCAATTTGATAAAATTGGCCTCCGAACTTTTCTTAAGCCGAATCCTTAAATTTGCATTCCCATAGAGCATATCCTGCAGGCAGGATCACAGGCTGCATCGTCGTTAAAAAAATCCACAAGCAAGAAAATCTTATGCAAAAGGCACAGCAAGACATGGAAAATGCATTGAAGGATATGGGATTTCGGGACTGGCAGAACTTGTACTGGAATGAAGCGCCTGAGGTGATGGTGGAGGAGACGATCAAAAGAGGTATGGGCGTGTTGTCGGATATGGGAGCTATCTGTATCGAGACCGGTGAGTTTACGGGAAGGTCCCCCAAGGACCGCTTCATCGTGCGGGATTCCGTCACCGAACATACAGTAGACTGGAACAATTTCAACCAACCGCTCGATCCTGTTTACTTCGATAAGCTGGAAGAAAAAGCCAGGGCTTACATGGCCGGAAAGGATCTCTTTGTGAGGGATGCTTTCGCATGTGCCGACCCCGCCTACAAGCTGTCCATCCGTGTCATAACGGAATATCCCTGGAGCAGCCAGTTTGCCTACAATATGTTCATCAGGCCTTCTGAAGAAGAGCTTAACCGGTTCAGCCCCGACTGGCATGTGATCTGTGTACCCGGCCTGCGTGCGGAAGGAGCGGCGGACGGCGTCAACCGGCACAATTTCTCGATCATCAATTTTTCCAGGAAGACAATCCTGGTAGGAGGATCAGGCTATACCGGGGAGATCAAGAAAGGGGTATTCTCCGTACTGAACTATCTCCTGCCCCAGGAACGGGGAATACTGTCGATGCACTGCTCTGCCAATATCGGGTCAGAGGGAGATGTAGCGGTTTTCTTCGGCCTGTCGGGTACAGGCAAGACCACTCTGTCGGCAGACCCTCAGCGGGCGCTCATCGGCGACGACGAACACGGCTGGTCCGATAACGGCGTCTTCAACTTTGAGGGCGGCTGCTACGCCAAGTGCGTGGACCTCTCGGAAGAAAAAGAGCCCCAGATATTCAAAGCCGTCAAACACGGCGCTATCCTGGAAAACATCGGTTTCTACCCCGGAACACGGACTGTAGACTATACTGATACCGTAATTACGGAGAACACCCGTGTCTCTTATCCCATCCATTTTATAGATAATGCCTTGGAGCCTTCACTGGGAGGTCATCCGACACATATTTTCTTCCTCACATGCGATGCATGGGGCGTATTGCCCCCGGTATCCAGGCTCACCCCCGGCGAAGCGATGTATCATTTTCTCTCCGGGTATACTGCCAAGACACCGGGTACCGAAGATGGCGTAGCTGTACCTAAAGAGACTTTCTCGACGTGCTTCGGTGCTCCTTTCATGCCACTCCACCCTACGGTATACGCCGGTATGCTGGGTGAAAAAATGCGCAGGCACGATACGAAAGTATGGTTGGTCAACACCGGGTGGACAGGCGGGCCGTACGGACAAGGAAAACGTATCAGTCTCAGGTATACCCGCTCCATGATCACAGCTGCAATGCAGGGGCTACTGGACGATGTGCCCTACACTACGCACGAGATATTCGGGCTGTCTTACCCGACGGAGGTGCCCGGCGTACCTTCGGAAGTGCTTGATCCAAAAAACACCTGGACCGATCCGGCCGCCTATGATAAGCAGGCTGCCAGCCTGTCCGTTGCTTTCAATCGCAACTTCCAGCGCTTTGCCGACAAAGCCAACCAGGAAACGCTGGAAGCGGCCCCCCGAATCACACAGGAAGTATAGTAACTCAGAGAGTCCAACATAAACAGGTCCGGCCTGTACAAGAGAGCGATCCATCTGCGTATGGATCGCTCTCTTGCATTAATAGCCGGGCTGAGCGGGCTTTGAAGATAGCGTGACACTTTACGCCCAACCGGGAAGCAGATTTGTGCGTATCTTGTAGATACAGCATCATCATAGCTGATGCTCCAGCAGCTTTTTCAGCTCTTCAACAGGAAAATCATATTGTGATATTTCACAATACATATAATGCATTAATTTTAACTGTCGGCAAGAAAAGGGTGTCGGCGCACAGGATAGGATTGTTTGATTTGCCTGACTCTGGTCCAACAGGTCCTGGTCAGGGTTTTCATTTATTTAAACAGGATTCAGGATCTGAAAAACAATGACCAGTATGAACAGATATTTACTGCCGGTATGGGCAGCGCTTTTACTTCTGGCCGGGATACAATCGCCGGCTTCCGGGCAAGTGGCAGAACATCTTCACGCCCATGAACGGCCTTCCGAGGCTACTCTGAAGACGGGGCAAATACACAAAGAACTCAAAAGAGCCTTTGCCCGGACAGGTGAACAGCCTATAACGGAGCTACTCGAACCGCTTTCAAAAGAATCCGCCTTCTGGAAGAGCAGAAACTGGACGGCAGAAGCGAGCTACCTGCAGTTGCGCTCAGACAATATCCAATCCCTGCTGGCCGCCCACCCGCGGACGCTAACGGTTCGCTTTGCGCTTCATACCGGCGAGATACTGGTCGTGGACCTATACGCAAAAAGCCCTTTTTCAAAGGATATCGTCATCCGGACTTCAGACGGCCAGATCCTGTCTCCCGGTAAACATGCGCACTATCGCGGCGAAGTGAGGGGACATGAAGGCTCCCTCGCAGGCATCTCTGTATTCGATAACGAGATCATCGGTATGATTTCCACCAGGGAGCACGGCAACCTGATCATCGGCAAGATAGAAAACTCCGAAGTGCACGTGCTCTATGCAGAACGCTCACTCGATGCAGAAGCCCCATTCACCTGTGGAGCGGAAGACCTGACTGTACCCGGCAACCTCGCAGAAAAACAGGTCCGGTCCCGTTCCGGCTCCAGGAGCCTGGATAATTGTATCCGCCTCTACCTGGAGACAGATCACGCCCTCTTTGTGAACCGCGGCAGCACACAGGCAGTAGAAAACTGGGTGGCCGGCGTGTTTAACAACGTGGCCATTATGTACAACAATGAACAGATCAATTTTGAGATTTCCGAGCTGTTCATCTGGACTACACCCGACGGCTACCCAACCAATAGTTCCAGTGCAGCGCTCAATGCCTTCAGGACTGCGCGTCAGGGATTCAACGGCAATCTCGCCCATCTCCTTGCGCTGGGCGGCAACAACGTGGGTGGGGTCGCCTACCTCGATGTACTTTGTTTCCCCTCCCACGCATTTGCATATAGCAACATCTACATCAACTATAATCAGTTCCCGACATACTCGTGGACCATCATGGTCATCACGCATGAAATGGGCCACAACGTAGGCTCCAACCACACCCAATGGTGTGGCTGGCCAGGTGGGGCTATCGACAACTGTTATACGACGGAAGGCGGCTGTCCGCCGGGACCTCCACCCACCAACGGTGGTACCGTCATGAGCTACTGCCACCTTACACAACAAGGTATCAACCTGCAGCATGGATTCGGCCCCCTGCCGGGCAACAAGATCCGGGATGAAGTAACAAATGCACCCTGCCTTACTGCATGCTCCGCATCAGAGTGCGATGACTTCGACGCTTCGGTGGCGGTGGTGCATACGACCTGCGGGCAGAGCAACGGATCCATGACCTTTACGATCACCGGCGGACAAAGCCCGTACCTGGTGGATATCGGCGGCGGACCACAGCAGCAGACCTCTTTCACAGGGCTGGCCGCTGGTACCTACCAGGTGACAATCTCCGACGACAACAATTGTGAGATCGAGATGTCCGTCACGATCAACCCGTCTTCCAGTCCTACAGTGATCGCCAATGGTACCGGCACCACATGTGGCCAGAACAACGGTAGTATCACTGTGTCCGCTTCCGGCGGCACGCCGCCATACAACTATAATATCGGCAACGGCAACCAGTCCGGAAACCAGTTCACAGGGCTGGCCGCCGGCAGTTACGTGGTGACCGTGACAGATGCAGCTTCCTGCACAGGCACAGCCAGCTATACAGTAGGCGCTTCTACACCGCTGGACGCGACCGCTACTGCCCAGGCGACAACCTGTGGTCTCAACAACGGTAGTATCACTGTGTCCGCTTCCGGCGGCACGCCGCCTTACAACTATAATATCGGTAACGGCAACCAGTCCGGAAACCAGTTCACAGGGCTGGCCGCCGGCACCTATACCATCACGGTGACCGATCCCAACAACTGCAGCGATGTCGTGACAGCGACCGTGAGCAACTCCACGGGTGTAACGGCCTCCGCTACGGTCACGCATACTTCTTGCGGACAGAACAACGGTAGCATCACGGTCAGCGCAACCAGCAACCAGCCGCCGCTGGAGTATACCCTCAATGGCAATACACAGTCATCACCTGTATTCTCCGGGCTGGCTGCCGGTTCATACAGTATCCTGGTCGAAGACAATGGCGGGTGTACTGCTTCGGTCTCTGTGACGGTCAACAACTCCGTAGCACTGGTGGCTACCCTCACCACTACTGACGCATTATGCGGTATCGATCAGGGATCCATCACTGTATCTGTCAGCAGCGGTACCGCTCCCTACCAGTACAATTTTGGCTCAGGATTCCAGCCAAGTCCTACGATCGGCGGACTAGCTGCGGGGACTTACACAGTGTCCGTGTCCGACGCTGCCGGTTGTTCGGCTACCTTGAGTGCCACTATCGGCAGCAGCTCTGCTATCCTGCTTTCAGGCAATGCCACCCCCGCTTTCTGCGGAGAGGACAACGGTACGATCACCGTCCTGGCAACCGGCGGCAATGGCAGCTATTTCTACAACATCGGGCAGGGCTTTGTCAGCGACAATTCCTTTGAAGACCTCGCAGCCGGAACATATACGGTGACAGTGACTGACAGCGACAATTGCTCCGCGACCATATCCCTCCAGGTGACCGGTGTACCGCCATTGGCCGTATCGGTACTGTACAGCCTTGATGTATCCTGTTTCGGTGCTGGTGACGGAGCCGCCGGTGTAGGCGCTACAGGGGGAATACCTCCATATTATTATGCGTGGTCACATGGGGCCGTCCTGCCCGAGATCACTCAACTGAGCCAGGGCATATACACGGTAACGGTCAGCGATGATATGGGATGCAGCCAGACGGCGCAAGTGATCATCGTGCAGCCGGAACAACTGGTACTCACCCTGCAGGCCGAAAACATCACCTGCCACCAATCCGGAGATGGCCAGATCACCGCCGCAACTTCGGGGGGCAACAGCCCGTATGAATATGCACTCAACGGGGGAGCGTTCCAGTCTTCAGGCCTGTTTGGCGGGCTGGCCGCCGGGACTTATACAGTCACTGTAAGGGACGAAAGCCTCTGCACTGTTGCGGCGACCGTGCAGATCACAGAGCCTGCGGCGCTGCAGTTGAGCCTGCAGGGTACCGATGTATCCTGTGCAGGTGGCGACGGGTCCATTACCGCTTCAGCGTCGGGAGGAACTCCGGTATACCAGTATTCCCTGAACGGTGCGCCCTATCAAAACTCTCCTGTATTCAATGGGCTGGGTGCAGGCGCCTATACCGTACAGGTCGTCGACGACAACGGATGTACAGCTTCTGCCTCCATCCAACTGGACTCGCCTGACGGGATCAGCCTGAATGCTACATCCGCACACGTCTCCTGCAACGACAGCGCAGACGGGTCCATCACTGTATCCGTGACGGGTGGCGTGCCGCCTTACAACTACTCCCTCAACGGGGGCAGCCCGCAGCAAAGTAATGTATTCGACGGCCTCATCGCCGGATCCTATACGATACTGGCAACCGATGCTACAGGTTGCGCAGCCGCTCTGACTATCATCATCACAGAGCCTGATCCGCTCCTCGTCAGCCTGACGGCTACCGATGTGCTGTGCAACGGCCAGGCTGACGGAACCATCCTGGCGACTCCATCAGGGGGAACTCCCGGATACGAGTACACGATCAACAATGGTCCCCGTCAAAGCGATGGGTTTTTCACCGGGCTTGCAGGTAGTTTTTATACAATAATTGTCTATGACAACAATGAATGTAGTCAAATTTCGACAATTTCTGTCGAAGAACCGGATCCGTTCACTGCTACAGTCTCTTCGGAAGATGAGACCTGTGGCAATGCCGACGACGGTTCGATCACAATAACTGCTTCGGGCGGTACCGTACCTTATTCGTATTCCCTGAACGGTGGTAGCTTCACCCAGGATCCGGTATTCGCCAACCTGCCTGCAGGCAGCTACACAATCCATGTGACGGATGCCAACGAATGTACAATCCTCGCTCTCCAGGCTGTCATACTGGAACCAGACCCCATCACCGCATCGGTGGAGACTGACCCGGTGTCTTGTCCCGGAGGTGCGGACGGACGTATAACGATCGCCGCAGCCGGGGGCACTCCCGGTTACACTTATTCCATCGACCAGGGCCCTCAGCAGGATGAACCTGTTTTTGAGGCTCTTGGCGGAGGCGTACATACCGTCACGGTCTATGATGACAATGACTGTAGCATGGTGCTGACGGTCACTATAGATGAACCGGACGCACTACAGCTCAACCTGGTGGTAGACCCGATCGGTTGCAACGACGATACGCTGGCCGTCATAGACGCCCAGGTAACAGGGGGCACGGGACCCTATCTCTTCTCCCTGAACGGCGGCGCCTTCCAATCTTCCGGAACTTTCAGTGACCTGCCCGCCGGCAACTATGCTGTATCTGTGCGGGATGCGAATCAATGCGAGACTACCGCGACTGTGACCATATCCGAGCCTTCGCAACTGGTTGCCACCGCATTGCCCGGGCATGTCTCCTGTGCCGGCGGATCGGACGGTACTATAGAAATCCAGGCCACAGGAGGTACGGCTCCGTATCAGTTTGCCCTCGGCAACGGGAGCTTCCAGCCGAATCCGGTTTTCACCGGGTTGCCTGCCGGCGACTATACTATCTTCGTCGTGGACGCAGCAGGTTGCACGGCTACCGCTGAAGTATCGCTGACCGAGCCGGATCCGATCCTGCTCTCAATCAATACGGAACCCGTATCCTGCTACGGCGGGTCTGACGGCTTTGCGCTGGTATCCGCCTCCGGGGGCAACTCGCAGAGCTATACCTATCTCTGGTCCAGCGGATCGGCCCAGGCCTCGGCCAGCGGTCTCTCTGCAGGCGACTATACAGTGACAGTAACGGACGCGTCCGGCTGTACGGCTACTACCATCGCGACGATCCTCCAGCCGGATCCGCTGCATATAATCGTCGTCACCACACAGGTCTCCGAAGAGGGAGCCGACGACGGTACATGCACTGCTTTAGTGACCGGCGGTACGGGTACATACACCTATCTCTGGAGCACAGGTGCCACCACACCGCTTGTCACGGGACTGGCTCCCGGCATTTACACGGTCACTGTCACCGATGAAAACGAGTGCACCGGTACGGCTACAGGCGTGATCAACGCCGCCGATTGTGACCTGGAGGCAACTATCGCAGATGTGAGACATGTAAGCTGTCATGGCGGCTCCGACGGCTTTGCACGCGGTGTCGCACTCGGTGGCACCAGCCCGTTCACTTATACATGGTCAGACGGTACGGAGGGTGCTTCCCTGTTCAATACTGCCGCCGGTACCTACCGGCTCACCATCACCGATGCCGCAGGGTGTGTTTCCATTGCAGAGATCGCGATCACACAGCCATCGCTACTGGTCACTGCCATATCAGCTGAAGCGCCACCCTGTACTTATAGCACAGACGGAAGCATAACCGTCGACGCTACAGGGGGCACGGCTCCTTACCGGTTTGCCATCAATGGCGGAGCATTCCAGGCCACCGGGGAGTTTGACAACCTGCTGGCAGGTACCTATATACTGGTGACGGCGGACATGAACGACTGCCTGAAGACCGACACAGTCATACTCGTCGCACAGTCAGGGCTGGATATCGAACTGGCAGTAACCGGTATATCCTGCCATGGAGAGGCTGATGCTTCTGTCCAGGTGGTGGCAACCGGGGGTAACACACCCTACAGCTATCTTTGGGAAAACGGCGACACCGGGTCTGCGAGGGCAGACCTTGCTCCCGGCACATACCTGGTCACAGTGACGGATCTGGGCGGCTGCACGGCCGGCGCTTCCGTACTGATCGCCGATCCTCAGCCGCTGGAGGTACACGTACTGGTGACCCAGATCAGCGAAGAGAATGCTGAAGATGGATCTTGTGAGGCTGTAGTGAGCGGCGGCACAGCCCCTTACACATACGCATGGAGTAACGGCTCCGACCAGGCTGAAGCGTCCGGTCTGGGATCAGGCAATTACATAGTGACGGTAACGGACGCTCACGGCTGCTCCGCTACAGCTGTAGGTGTAGTCAACGACTATAACTGCCGTATCTACTTCGACTCCCTGTATGTTCAGCCGCCTGTATGTTACAACGGAACCGACGGCTGGATCTATGTCGGGGTAGCCGAAGGCTCCGGCCCGGTGACCATCCACTGGTCCAACGGCCAGGAAGGTGACAAGGCGACCGGCCTTAAAGAGGGCATCTACTGGGTGACTGTATCAGATACGGAAGGCTGTACGCTGACAGACAGTTTCCACATCATTCCTCTGCAGACCGGACCTCATGCAGTCGGACCGATTGAGGGGCCACAGGAAGTAAGCGCCGGAGAGACTGTTGTATATGAAATCTCCACCGGCACAGGCTTTGACTACGCCTGGACTATCAGCGGCGGTACAATAGATGATGGCGACGGCACATCCCGGATCACAGTTGTATGGGGTCCTGCCGGAACAGGCATCATCAACCTGGTCGTGACAGACGACCTGGGTTGCACCGGCTCAGCCATTCTCGAAGTGTCGATAGGAACTACCTCCGTATCAGGTGTGGATACCGGCATCAGGCCGGTCGTATATCCCAACCCGTTTGAGTCGGCAGTACATGTGCGGTGGGAGTATCATCAAAGCTATCTGACGCTGCCGTACCAGTTGACAGATACCCAGGGGCGTATACTCCTGGCAGGTCAGATCTCCAGCGGACAAGCCATCAACTCGACCGGCCTGATACCGGGCGTGTATATCCTGAAGGTGGCCGACTGGCGGTACAAGCTGGTGAAATACAGGTAAGAAAAGCGCCTCTTACGAACTATACGGCAAAGGCCGGGTGAATCCGATCACTCGGCCTTTGTCACATCATGGAGTGAGTACATCAGCCTGTTGATGTCGGAATCATTGAGTTTCAGGCGGCCCTTGATCACGATCGGATCGGCGGTATACTTTATAGGTTCTTTGGAAAAGACTTCCATCACCGTCTCCGGGCCGGCGCCTCCACAGAAAAAACACAGGTTGTACGGGTAGGCCGAGAAAACAAACTCCTTGTGGCTTTTATACCCTTCTACGGGGATGATATAACCGCGCAGGGTGACGATCTTTCCCTCCAGTTTTTTGACCTCGGGGCTGAATACGGGGAGATCTACCTTGAAGCCCAGCAGTTCATCGTATTTCTTGACGAAAGTGATCTTGGACAGGGTCTTCCAGGTATTGTCCGGGGCCTGTGATGCCGTAGCGGACAATAATACGAAGCATCCCAGGATGATCGCTTTCATAGCAGAAGTAGGTACGGTCGTTTTCAGCTTCATGGCGGCGGTATGGTATTTTTTATTTGATGAGTTCAGCATCAGCCAACGTATAAATCAATCCACTGGGGTCATCCTCATTCAGCCGTAACGTACCTTTAAACGTTACCTTTTCCTCGGTATAGCGCACTTTTTCCCCGTTGCGCATGAAGACCTGCATGGCTGTCTCAGGACCCGCCTTGCCACAGAAAAAACAGGTGCTGTTAGGATACAGCGAAAACATGATGTGGCTTTGATCGCGCTTGCCCGTCACGGGAATGATATAGCCGCTGAGTTGCACCTGTTTGCCTTCGAGCTTCTGGACAAGGGGTCCGAATACAGGGCGGATCGTCTCATAACCATAGGTCTCGTCATATTTCTTCTGCAACTGAACCATAGCCAGTGTCTTCCACACATTCTCCTGCGCGGCGGCCGTATTGGCGAAGAAGCAGCCGGTTATCCACAGGAGGGCAAACAACCAGGGTTTGACAGCGGTCATATCGTTCACTGTTTTGTAAGTGTGGCAGCTATATCCGTTCCATAGGCCTGCAGAGCCGGAAGCAGGGCCGCCAGTTTACCGATAACGATACATACCAGGAAAAGTATCGCTTCCTCGGGCAAAAACTGCCAGCCGTCCAGCGCATAGCGATAGGAGTCCTGCATATACCCGGACAACAGGTCCACGGATATATGTCCTACCAGGGCGCCCAACAAGTACCCGACCGTTGCGACCAGTACCCCCTCCCAGATGATCAGTGAAAATATCCCCCATCGCGATGCACCCATGACCCGCAGCAGCGCTAGCTCGTACTTGCGGTCTTTAAGCGAATTGAGCAGGGAAATAAATATACTCAGGCCGGATACCACCATGATCAGTACGGCGAGTGCGTGTATAGCGTCTATACCCACGCCCAGCAGCAGGAAAAGACGATTGATCTCGATAGCGGGCATCGCCGCCTGGAGATTTGTGTTCTCATTGATGGAGCGCGGCATATTGAGCGTCTGGTAGTTGCGCCCGCGAAACTTCACCAGGATAGAGGTGATCGACTGGTCTTCATGGCTCATCAGTTGCTCCAGTGCCTCGCGGTGCAATGCTGCCAATGTCGCAGAATCCGGCATTGCGCCAGTAGTAGTTGTATTATCGGGAGTTGAGTCCCGTTCGGCCTTCTCAGCCATATGTTCATGACGGGTATCCCCGGCCTGTGCTTCTCCGGGCTCTTCTGTGTGTGGCTCTTCTGCGGATTCACTGTCGTGTCCCTCACTGGCATGCTCATGGACACGCCATACCGTCTCGGTATTCGTGAGGATGAGCTGATCTATCACACTGCCGGCCGGCTCCAGTATACCCACTACACGAAACTGCTCGCTATCGTCATGCACCAGGTTATCGTCTTCGATGAGCCCGTGTGAACTGTGAAAAGCACTGCCTATCGTCAACCCTGCGCCCGCGGCCACTCCTGCGCCGATCACCACCTCGAAGTCGCGCTGCCACAAACTGCCCTGTGCCAGCCGTGCGTTGTACAGTAGTAATATCCCCGGCGTCGTGCCTGCTATACGGTAGCTTTTGTAGTTGTCGCCCAGGGATAGGGGTACAGCCTCACCGATCAGGGGATGGCGGGGATTCAGAAAGGGGCGAGCTTCTTTCAGGGCAATATTACCTGTAGGCGCATCAATGTGGTACATGTTGCACAGGATGAGCTGCAGGGGGCTGCCCTTGGCCCCGATCACCAGGTCTAAACCTGCCAGGTTGCGGTCAAACTGGTCTTCCAGTTGCTTGCCGATCAGGAGAAGCGCAGATATCAGTCCTGCTCCCAGCGAAAAAAGCACCAGGCTCAGCGCGAGCGAGAGCGGCCGGTTGAAGATATTCTTGAGCGCTAGTCTAAACATGCGACAGGTGGATTTGATGGGGGAAGTGATCCTTGAGCCGTTGGTCATGTGTGACGATCAGAAGCGTGCTTTGTTCCTCCCAGGCGGCATTTTCCAGCAAGGCGATGACCTCCTTGCAATTGATATCGTCCAGAGCGGACGTCGGCTCATCGGCCAGTACGAGCACAGGCCGGTTCATCAGTGCACGCGCCACAGAGGCCCGCTGCTGCTCACCTACGCTTAGTTGAGCGGGGTGGGCGGTTGCCTTGTCTCCTATATTGAGTCGTTCGAGCATCTGGTGCGCCCTGGCCTTATCAGGCCGTATCCCGCTCATACGCTGTGCGATCAGCAGGTTTTCAAGGACATTGAGCGCGCCGATAAAGTGGTTCTTTTGAAAAACGATGCCGATATGTTTCCCCCTGAACCTGTCGAGGCTGCTCCCGCTGAGCTTGTGTACGGCCTTGCCGTTTACGAGCAGGCTCCCTTCACGACACGCCAGCAGACCGCCGATCAGGTTGAGGAAAGTGGTCTTTCCGCTGCCGGACTGACCCAGCACCAGCCATTGCTCTCCTGCAGCACAGTCCAGGTCAGGCAGTTGCAGGTACCTGCGACCGTCGTATGTATGGCGTACGCCTCTTGTTTGCAGCATGTACAGATGTTTGCCTGTTCAAAGATAGCAAATAGCAAACAGCCGCCCGAGGTTCAATATCCCGCTACTATCCCGGATAAATACCGCCATAGCGGACCGCAATCGCCCGTAAAGCGCTTCTTTTGTATTTTTGTGCCTTCATTCAAAAAGACGTCCCGATGATCTATCGCGAATACAAACAACTCGACCTGCCTGCTATCGACCGGGAGATCCTGGCTTTCTGGGAGACCGCGAAGATCTTCGAGCAGAGTATAGAGACCAGGCCCACGGACGATGCCTATGTATTCTATGAAGGTCCGCCCTCGGCCAACGGTATGCCAGGTATACACCACGTGATGGCCAGGACGGTCAAGGACCTATTCTGCCGCTACCATACGCTGAAAGGAAAAAGGGTAGAGCGCAAGGGGGGATGGGATACACACGGGCTGCCCATAGAGCTCAACGTAGAGAAAGAGCTGGGTATCACGAAAGAGGATATCGGTAAGACCATCAGCGTAGAAGAATACAATCGCAAATGCCGTGAGACGGTGATGCGGTTTAAGGATAAGTGGGATGAGATCACACGCAAGATGGGATACTGGGTGGACCTGGAGAATCCCTACATCACCTTTGACAACGATTATATCGAGACAGTGTGGTTTCTGCTGGAGCGGATGTACGGCAAGGGAATGCTGTACAAGGGCTATACGATCCAGCCTTACTCTCCGGCAGCCGGCACTGGTCTGAGTTCTCACGAGCTCAACCTGCCCGGATGCTACAAAGAGGTCAAGGATACTACTGTGGTCGCTATGTTTGAAGTGATCCGCGACGAAAAGTCGGACCCTCTCTTCTCGGAGGCAGATGAGGATCTGAGGATACTCGCCTGGACGACTACACCCTGGACCCTGCCTTCCAATACCGCGCTGGCCGTCGGTAAATCTATCCGCTATCTGCGGGTACGGACCTTCAACCCGTACACCGAGGCGCCGGTGACCGTCATACTCGCCGAAGACCTGCTCGGCAACTGGTTCAAACCGGAAGGTGCAGAAGCCCCCATGACATACAGCCGCAATGATAAAGTGCTGCCCTATCGTATCCTGGGCTCTGTACCGGGAGAATCGCTGGAAGGCGCCCGCTACAACCAGTTGCTGCCCTTTGTCCAACCGGAAGACGGCGATGCATTCCGGGTCATCACAGGAGATTTTGTCTCTACGGAGGATGGAACCGGTATCGTCCACATAGCCCCTTCTTTCGGCGCCGACGACATGCGTGTCGCGCGCGCCAATGGCATCGGATCTCTGACCCTGGTAGACAAGCAGGGCAAGTTTACAGATGAAGCCGGCGAGTTTGCCGGCCGCTACGTAAAGGACTACCGAAACGAAGGCGCCGCATTCAAGGATGTGGATGTAGATATAGCCGTACGGCTCAAAACCGAGGGCAAGGCTTTCAGCGTACAGAAATATGTGCACAATTACCCTCATTGCTGGCGCACGGACAAACCCATCCTGTACTATCCGCTGGATTCCTGGTTTGTACGTGCATCGGTGGCGAGGGAGCGTATGGCTGAACTCAACCGGACAATCAACTGGAAGCCCGCACATACCGGTACCGGGCGGTTCGGCGTATGGCTGGATAACCTGCAGGACTGGAACCTGTCGCGCTCACGCTACTGGGGTATCCCGCTCCCTATCTGGCGTACAAAGGATAATACCTCGGAAATCTGCATCGGCTCGGTAGAGCAGCTCCGCGCCGCGATCGAAAAAGCAAACGAAACGCTTGGGCTGTCGCAGCAGGTACCGCCTGATCTGCACCGCCCATATATCGACGATATCGTACTCGTCTCCGACAGCGGCGAACCCATGCACAGGGAGACGGACCTCATCGATGTCTGGTTTGACAGCGGGTCTATGCCTTACGCGCAGTGGCACTACCCGTTTGAAAATAAAGAAAAATTTGCCCGCAACTTCCCTGCCGACTTTATCGCGGAAGGCGTGGATCAGACAAGGGGCTGGTTCTACACGCTCCATGCGATCGCCACCATCTGCTTCGACAGCATCGCTTTCAGGAATGTGGTATCCAACGGCCTGGTACTCGACAAGGACGGACAAAAAATGTCCAAGTCGAAGGGAAATGTCGTGGATCCGTTCATCACGCTGGCACAGTATGGAGCGGATGCTACCCGCTGGTACATGATGAGCAATGCCAATCCCTGGGACAACCTCAAGTTTGACACCAAAGGGATCGAAGAGGTGCGCAACAAGTTCTTCGGCACCCTTTACAACACCTATGCCTTCTTTGCGCTGTATGCCAATGTAGATGGCTTCAGGATAAACGAGTCCTCCATACTGCCGCTGGCTCAGCGGCCCGAGATCGACCGATGGGTACTATCCAAACTGCATACGCTGGTAGAGCAGTACAGAGAGTATATGGACGATTATGAACCTACCAAGGCATGCCGTGCCATCGAAGACTTCGTGGGAGATCATCTCAGCAACTGGTATGTAAGGCTCTCCCGCCGGAGATTCTGGAAAGGAGAAATGTCCGCGGATAAGCAGAGCGCCTATGAGACGCTTTACGAATGCCTGATGGTCGTCACCCAACTGATCTCGCCGGTAGCGCCTTTCTTCGCGGACTGGATGTATCGCAATCTCTCCGACCCTGTGCGGGAAGAAGCAGTACGGATCAACTCGCCGCTCAGGCACCCGTCTGTACATATCAGTTACCTGACACAGGTAGGCACGGATATGATCGATCGCGGGCTCGAGGAGCGTATGGACTATGCGCAGCGTATATCTTCCCTGGCGCTCTCCCTGCGCAAAAAGGAGAAGATACGTGTACGCCAGCCACTGCAGAAGCTGCTGCTACCCGTACTGGACGAGGCTTTCATCGCCCAGGTAGATGGTGTAAAAGACCTGATCCTTGCGGAAATCAACGTCAAAGAGCTGGAATATGTGACCGATACCTCAGGTATCATCAAGAAAAAGGCAAAGCCCAATTTCCAGACACTGGGCAAGCGCCTGGGTAAACATATGAAGTCCGCCCAGGAACAGATCCTCGCCTGGGACCAGGATGATATACGCCGTTTCGAATCCGGTGGAAGCTTCACCTTGCTCCTGGAAGGAGAGTCATTTGATCTCCAGGAAGCCGACATTGCTATATCCTCCGAAGATATTCCTGGTTGGCTGGTGGCAAGCGACCGCGAACTCACCGTGGCACTGGACATCTCTATCAGTGAAAGGCTCGAGGCCGAAGGTACGGCCAGAGAGCTGGTCAACCGTATACAGAATATGCGCAAGGCTGCCGACTTCAATGTCACTGACCGGATCCGGGTAGAGGTTGAAAACGAGCCGCGTATCGCCGGAGCCATAGCCGGGTTTGGGGAGTATATATGCAGTGAGACCCTGGCAGACAGCCTGACCCTTGTCGATCACGCGGATGACGGAGAACTGACAGAGATCTATGAAGATCTGGCACTGAGACTGAAGGTGACACGTATCTGAGAGACCTCCAGCTGACGACCGGGCCGGGACAGGTCTGATCTACCTCCCTTCGATGGCGGCTTCAGAACGCGCTGCACGATGGTGATGCACCTGGCTATGTCTGTACCGCTTGTAGAGCACTACGGCCAGCGTAAACAGGCATAAAGTGATCAACAGCCCTGTCAACAGCACAAGAGGGCCGAGGTCCTGTAACGTCGTGACGGAAACCACGCAGAAAAGATTGACCAGCAACAACATACTGGTAGCCTGCATATGGGTGAATCCCGCTTCTATCATATAGTGGTGCAGGTGGGTCCTGTCTGCTACAAACGGTGACCTTCCCCTCAATATCCTGACCATGAACACCCTCAATGTATCAAAGAGCGGCAGGATCAGCACGCCAAAAGCCACAGCGGGGGCAGATCTGATGTGAAAAGGCGACAATTCATGCACCTTGTTGTACTCTATGAACTTGATCGCCAGGATGGAGGCTACCAGGCCGGTGAGCAAGGACCCTGTATCTCCCATGAATATCTTCGCCGGTGTCAGGTTGTACCGGAGGAAACCGATCAACGCCCCGGCCAGGCTGAACGACAAGATCGCCAGCGCATAGGAATCTACAAGGAAGAACCATACACCGAAATAAGTGGATATCAGGAGCCCGATGAAACCTGCCAGCCCGTTGATCCCGTCGATCAGGTTGAAAGAGTTGATGATGACAATGATCACAAACAGGGAAAGCGGGATAGCGACCCAGTCCGGGATATCGTAGATGCCCATGACACCATAGAGACTGGTCAGCTTGATGTCTGACTTCACCACCAACAGACCTGCCGCAAATATCTGGCCGAGCAGCTTCTTGTCTGCACTCAGCGGAAGGAGGTCGTCACGGATACCGATAAGAAAGACGAGAATACAGCTGCAGAGGATGTACTGCAGGTCCCCGAAGATGTAAAAAGGAGTCCACAACACCAGCGAGAATATCATACCGGCGAATATGGCAATACCTCCGAGGGAGGGGATCTCCACGGAGTGCGAACTCCGCTCGTTGGGCTGATCGGTGAGCTTGCGTTTCTGTGCTACGGTAATGATGGAAGGTACCGCCAGGAATGTCAGCAGAAACGATGTAATGAAGCTGAACAATATATCATACATGCCTTATTCGATGATAGAGGTTTCCAGCAGTCTCCTGCCGGTTCTGATATACTGGTATCGCGATGTCAATACAGCTATACGTACGCGTTCATTCTGGGAGAGTTCATCTTCCCAATAATGAAAGCAAGACTCAGTCAATTGGACAAACTGATCGTCAAAATGCCGCCAGTGTTTGGAATCCAGCGGGATCCTAAGTTCTTCTGCAGCAGAAAGAAAACGCTGGAACCGCTGGAGGTAATAGCTCTTATTAATGCCGCACTCGCTGACATTATAGCAGGATCTCTCCGTACTCATAACTGTAACTACAAGAGCCACAGCTATAATCAAATAGCCGGTGGTCCAGGATTTGAGGCGCATTATCTTAAGTTGCAATTACAAAGTTAACGAAAAACCGTAACGAACGGATATTTGCTTCGCTACATTTGACGGTATTTCTCCGCCAGACGCGGCGCAAATACGCAGTATAATCTCCGTACGCTGATTAATTAAACTCCCGGAAGCGGCGGAAGGTTGGGGAACCGAGATTGAGCCGGCAATAAATCGAAGATATTGCACGAACAGTTTAACTTTGCTCGTTCATTGACAGGAGCCTCTGAACCAGCGATGTCGAGCCAGAAAGTACATATAGATACCGGCAAGTTGCCCCGGCACATTGCCATCATCATGGACGGAAACGGCCGGTGGGCGCAACAACTCAATCAGCCCAGGATCTTTGGCCATCAAAACGGGGTCAAAGCCGTCCGGGAAGCTACAGAGGCCTGTGCGGAGCTGGGTATATCTTATCTCACTTTGTACGCCTTCTCCACGGAAAACTGGAGCCGGCCGGAGCAGGAGGTAGACGCACTCATGGCGCTGTTGGTAGAAACGGTGTTTTCGGAGCTGTCTACACTCATGGACAACCAGATACGCCTGCAGGCCATAGGAGACATCAACCAGCTACCCGAAAAAACGCGTACCGCGCTGCTCGACGCTATCGAACGGACAAAGCACCATACCCGGATGACACTTGTACTCGCGCTCAATTATAGCGGGAGGTGGGAGATCACACAAGCCATGGCCCGTGCCACCGGCGATGCTGCGGCGGGTCTCCTGGCTCCGGAACAAGTGACCGAGGAGCTTGTAGCTTCTTATCTCAGTACTGCCGGCATACCTGATCCCGAACTGCTGATCAGGACCAGCGGAGAGTATCGTATCAGCAATTTCCTTCTTTGGCAGATCGCCTATGCGGAACTGATATTCCTGCCCATCTTCTGGCCGGAGTTTACAAGAGAAAGCCTATATGAGGCTGTGCTCGAGTACCAGAAAAGAGAAAGACGCTTTGGCCTGATCAGCGAACAAATCAATACACAGAGCTAATGTATTCATTGTTAAACAACGCCGGGATCCGACAACAGCAATGAATAATTCACGTTCAAGATGAGCTCTAACGAAGCCACCCCAATATGAAAGCTTTTACCCCGACTTTATTTTTCCTGCTTCTGTTTTTGCACGCCGGTTTCCGGGAGCTCTCCGCACAGGCGGACTCGATCCCGGCCCAACTGCTGGAATACTCGGAACCAAAGGACTACGAGATAGGAGGTATAAGGGTAGCGGGAGCGCAGTTCAGCGATGAAAACGCGATCATACTGATCTCCGGGTTGCGGGTGGGCAATCGCATCAGGATACCCGGATCTGACATCTCTCAGGCCATCAAGTCACTGTGGAAGCTGAAGCTCTTTACGGATATACGCATCGTTCAGACCCGGACGGCAGGCGATGTGATCTTCCTGGAGATCGTCGTCGAGGAACTGCCCCGACTGACAAGGTACGCCTATAAGGGTATCAAGAAGTCCTATCATACAGATCTTAACAATATCCTGGACAAGATCCTGATCAAGGGAGGTATCGTCACGGAAAATACAAAGCAAAGCTCAGCCACTGCGGTTAATAAGTTCTTCCGCGAAAAAGGCTACCTGGACGCGACTACGACCGTCGAAGAATACCCCGACGAAATAGCCAACAACAGTGTGCGCCTGATACTCAATATCGAGCGCCACAAAAGAGTCCGGATAAAGGATATCGCATTTACGGGCAATGAAAATGTCAAGGCTTCCAAGCTGCGGAAAAAGCTGAGCAACACCAAGCGCAAAAGCAAGCTTTTCGCCAGCTCCAAACTGGTCAGGCAAGACTACGAAGCGGACAAGAAAGCCCTGATCGACTACTACAACACCTTGGGATTCAGGGATGCCCGCATCCTGGGAGACAGTATCTGGCGCGAACCCAAAGGCAACCTGATGATCCGCATCGACCTGAGCGAAGGCCAGCGCTATTACTTCCGCAATATCACCTGGAAGGGAAATACGATCTACGACAGCCGGCAGCTCTCCAATGTACTGGGGATCGAAAAGGGAGAGCCATACAACCAGGAATTGCTGGAGACACGACTGCGCTTCAGCCAGGATGGCCGCGATGTGAGCTCCCTGTATATGGATGACGGCTACCTGTTCTTCAACGTAGAGCCTACGGAGATTGCCGTGACCGGGGACAGTATCGACCTGGAAATGAGGATCTTCGAGGGGCCGCAGGCGACCATTGACAAAGTGACGATCAAGGGCAACGACCGTACACATGAACATGTCATACGCCGCGAGCTGCGCACCCTGCCAGGGCAGAAATTCAGCCGCTCGGACATCATCCGGTCGCAGCGCCAGATCATCAACCTCGGCTACTTCAACCCTGAAAACCTGCAGATCAATACGCCGGTGAATTTTCAGCGCGGGACCGTAGACATAGAATATACAGTGGAAGAGAAGCCATCCGACCAGCTTGAGCTGTCTGCGGGATACAGCCAGTTCAGCGGTGTGATCGGCACACTGGGCGTGACCTTCAATAATTTCTCCCTGAGAAACCTCTTCAATCGCGGAGCATGGTCGCCGCTGCCGCAGGGAGATGGTCAGCGACTGTCTCTCAGGATACAGTCCAACGGACAGTTTTTCCAGTCGTACAATATGTCATTCACCGAGCCGTGGCTGGGCGGCAAGAAGCCGACTTCGTTTACCCTGGCCGGCTACTATACAAGGGTCTCCAACGGCTACGCCCGGAGCTCTGCACTCTACGGCTATTTTTCACAGGGCGGTCTCAACCTGGGCCTCGGTACCAGGCTGCTCTGGCCCGATGACAACTTTGTGCTCAACGCCACGATCAACCTGCAAAACCTCCAGGTCAACAACTACTCTGCAGTCCGGTTCGTAACGGACTACGACGAGGTGGTGACCAATGGATCCTTCAACAACTTCAACATCAATCTCACGCTGGCCAGGACGACGATCGCAGACCCGATCTTCCCAAGAGAGGGCTCCAGGTTTTCCATCAGCGCGCAAATCACACCACCGTACTCACTCTTTGCCTCCGGAACAGACTTCCTGGCCCAGGCGCCACAGGAGCGGTACAAGCTGCTGGAATATCACAAATGGCGTGTAGAGTTTGACTGGTACAAGACGATTGTCAACAAGCTTGTGTTCAGGGCCAACGCCAAGATCGGTATACTTGGCCACTACAACAAAATACTGGGTAATGTGCCTTTCGAGCGGTTTGACGTGGGCGGTGATGGTCTGACAAATCAGTTCCAGACGATCACCGGACGTGATATCATCTCATCCAGGGGTTATGACCTGACAGAGATCAACCCCTCTTCACAGGTGGGGTCGACCGTGTTCAACAAGTATACCATCGAGCTTCGCTACCCGCTGACGCTCAACCCGAGCTCTACGATCTATATGACTGCTTTTGCACAAGGTGTCAATGCGTGGACCGGGCTTAAGAATTTCAACCCGTTCGATCTGAGGAGATCGGCAGGTCTTGGTCTGCGCGTGTTCCTGCCCATGTTTGGTACACTCGGATTCGACTACGGTATCGGGTTTGACAAGACACTCTCCGGAAGCGGTCCGTTCAAACTGACGGACTACGGACGTTTCAACATCGTACTCGGTTTCGAACCGGAGTAATAGTTCAAAAACTTCCTACGGCCATAAAAGAAAAGCCCGGCAAGTCATTTTGCCGGGCTTTTTATATTTCACAGTTCCGATAAAGACGCTTCCGGTCCTCCCCAGGTCTCTTTTCCTGTCAATCGTTGAGTCCGAAGAAGTCAATGATGCGTTCAGCGATCTCCATTCCTATATTGGACTGAGCCTCCAGGGTCTCTGCTCCGATATGAGGCGAAAGAGAGACTCTATCGTGGGCGAGCAGCTCTGCCCTGGGCCTGGGTTCATTAACAAAGACATCCAATCCCGCACCGGCAACTTTTCCGCTGTCCAATGCTGCCAACAGGGCATCTTCATCTATCACGCCACCCCTCGAAGAGTTGATGAGTACAACCCCGTCTTTCATACGCGCAATCTCTTCCGCACCGATGACGGAACGTTTGTCCGCAGGCAGCGGCACATGCACTGAGATGATATCGCACTTCTCCAGCAGTTTTTCGAAAGTGGTCGTATGCACCTTGATTCCGAGGAAAACATCACCTGTATCGAAGATATCGAAGTTGATGACACTCTGCTCCACGAATGGATCCGTAGCGTGTACGACCATACCCAGGCCGATACCGATCTTGGCGACTTCCTGCCCGATCCGGCCAAAACCTATAATACCCAGCCGCTTGCCCTGCAGAAGAAAACCCTTTGAATAGCTTTTCTTGAGCGCGCTGAACTCCTCCAGGCCCTGTCCGGGCATAGAACGGTTGGCTTGGTGCAGGTTCCTGGCCAGGTTGAATATATGGGCAAAAGCCAGTTCGGCGACAGAACGCGATGAAGCGCGGGGGGTGTTGAACACCTCTATCCCCTTGCTCCTGGCATACTCCACATCGATATTGTCCATACCTACACCAGCCCGGCCGATGATCTTCAGATTGGGTACCTGATCTATCAGCTCCTTGCGGACCTTGGTCGCACTGCGCACCAATAGCCCATCGTAGTTCTTCAATACCCTGGGAAGGTCTTCCTGCGGATGTTTGACAATATCTATCTGGACATCGGCTTCATCGAGGAGGAGCTTCCCGTCAGGATGTAGGCCGTCATTGGCAAGAATTCGGATCATCGGTCGATTGGGTGTTTTAAAAGTTAAGGTGAAAGTGATTTTTTCAACATACGCATGAGACGGGATACATCACCTGCCGCCTGGCTTTTTCCCGGCGGCTTCACGGCATTTCTCCAATTCCTGCTCCAGCTCGCCGATACGGGTCTGCAACTTCAGGACAGCCGGATCATTTGCTGCCTCTCTTCCCTGCCCGGCCGGTTGATCTGTTTCTGCCGGAGCGGTATCTATCAGCCCGTCTTCTGCGACCGGTTCCTTACCTATCATTTCTTTGAATGCAGCCAGAGGATTCTTCCCGTTGTACAATGCCGCACCGACAAAAGCTAACGGAACAATGATCAACATGACCAGCAGAAATTTGCTGCAACCAGTAGGACGAAACCTTCTTTGCATCTTTTTTTGAAAATAAAGATAAGAAGCCCCCGGCAATTCGCCCCCTTACAGGCGAATGAACTGATCTCAGCACCAGAAGATTATTCTCTCTCGAGCCTGATCACACGTACAGTCTCGATCCTGGTATCGCTTACCATCTCCAATATGAAACGGAACGAGTCGAGCAGTATCTCCGACCCCTGCTCCGGGATCGTCCCCGAGGTCATCACGATATAGCCCGATAGCGTCGTGTATTCGCCCTCCGGAAGCTGCAGATCTTCATATTTTTCGTTGAGGTAGCTGATCTCGAGACGGCCGGAAAGCAGGTATTCCCGTTCGGATATCATTACTTCCAAGTACTCTTCCTGGTCGTGTTCATCTTCGATATCGCCGAAAAGCTCCTCCAGTATGTCCTCCAGTGTGATGATACCTGACGTCCCCCCGTATTCGTCTACCACGCAGGCGATACTGTTGCGCTCCTTGATAAACTTGTTCATCAGGTCATAGATGCTCATTACCTCCGGTACGACCGGTATCGGCATCATGATGCTGCGCAGGTTGCGCGGATTCCTGAGCAGGTGCTGGTGATGGATATAGCCGAGGACTTCATCTATATCGTTGTCGACAACGACAATCCTGGAGACGCCCGATAGCCGGAACATCTTCAGCAGGGCATCTACGGACTCGGTGACCTCGATGGCAATGATCTCTTTACGGGGGACCATACACTCCTTCACTTTGACCTTGTTGAAATGAAGTGCATTTTCGAAGAGCTCGGTGTCAATGTCCTCTTCCTGGTCACGATAGGCGCGCCGGATAAAATTTTCGAGATCGATCCTCGTGAAAATCTTCTCGTCTTCCTTGAGACCAGTACGCAGCAGGTAGCGAAGCAGAAAAGCCGAGATACCGGTGACGATCGCAACCGGCAAGGCAAGCAGGAACCGGAAAAAACCCAGCGGGTAAACCAGCGCCTGCAACATCGTATTGGGAAAAAGGCCAAAGAAGATCTTGGGCAGAAACTCGCCGAAAAGCAACACTACCACACCGATAAGCAACACCAGTACCAAGACGAAAAGAAAAAAGTTGCCCGACAGAAGGCTGTCAAAGGAAGAGCCTAGAATCCAGGTCATCAGGTAAGTCGCGGCTACAAGCGCCATACTGCCTCCGACCAGCATCGTGCTGACAAACGATCTTGTGTTCTCGTAGAAACGGCCCAGTATAGTGCCCGCCCGGGAGCCTTCATTCTTCCTCAGCTCAACCCTGAGCTTGGAAGCAGTGACGAAAGCTATCTCTGTCCCGTTGAAAAGCGCCAGGGCAAGCAGGCATAAAATGATGGCTAACAAAACCATGAGGATCAGACTCTGATCACAAAGCTACTGAAAATCCGCTTCTATATCCTGTGCCTTGATCCGGCCCGTCACGGCATTGATCTCATAACGGGTCATATCTTCATTCGCACGAAAACCGAATCCCCTGATCAACTCTCCCGGTCGGCTGATCTCGACATATTTGCTGGTATAAAGTGTGCCCTCCTTCTCATCCCAGATGAGCTCCGATGTGCGCAATACTTCGTTGTTGACGTTGCGCATCACCACGCTATCCCTTACGATCACTTTGTTCTGTGACGGCTGCCGCAAACCGTACCGTGCATCCAGCCAGCTGGTCACCGTGCCCCCTGATCCGTAAAAGGAAACGTGCAGGCCTTCCGGAAACTCCTCATAAGGATTGGCCGGATTGGTGTATTTCAAGAGCAGCGGCCCGCTGACACGAAGCTGCACCCGGGCAGAATCACTGTATACCAGGTCTATATCGCGGGCTTTTTCGACCAGGATATTGTCATTGAAATAAATGCTGTAGATATCCTCTATCTTGTTTTCGCAGGATAACAAGAGACAACACACTACGGCCAGGAGCAAGTACTTCTTCATCAGCGTATCAGGGTAAGATCGCCGGCAAATGAACTCTGCTCGTCGTCCAGGAAGGCGACTTCAGCATAATATACGTATACTCCGGGAGATGCCGGTTGTCCCCTGAACTGGCCGTCCCAGCCATAGGCAGTATCATTGGGTGGAAAATCGAAGCCTTCATAGACCAGCTCTCCCCAACGGCTGTATATCCGCAGTACCTTGACCCGTGTAGCCGCCCGACCGGTAAATACGGTAAACCTGTCGTTCACTCCATTGCCGTCCGGTGTGAATGCAGTAGGGATGAATACGGGCTTGATCTTGTTGACCCATATGGTTATGGAGTCCAGGCCGATACAGCCCTCTTCATCCGTGACCAGTACGGTAAACTGTGTATTGTTGCCAATCAGCGCCGTAGGGTCGGGGCAGTCGCTGCAATCCAGGTCTTCCGGGGGGGTCCAGAGATATGTATAAGAGAAGCCAGGCAGGTCGACAAACACATTGAGCCGGATGGGCTCGCCCAGATCTACCGTCAGGTCTCCTCCTGCGTCCACGACCACCGGGTAATCGCAGCACTCTATGAGTATCGTCTGTGAAGTAGTGACCAGGCACCCGCGTTCATTCTCTACAGTGAGTGAAATGGTCTTGTAACCCGGCTGTGGATAGAATACGCGATGGGGCCCCTCTCCTGTACGGGGCAGCGGACCTCCCTCACCGAAGTTCCAGTTTCGTCCTATGATGGGGCTGCCGTTGGCCTCCGACTGATCGATGACCAGCAACGAGTCGTTGCGGCAATACCTGGTGTCCTCTCCCTGTATATCAAAAGCGGCATGAGGTCCGAGGAAAGTACCCCTCCCTCCAAACGATACGGAGAAGCCATTGCCCGTATTGCTGAAATTGTTGACTATGAGGGCATAGCTCTTGCCCGCTTCCATCTGAAGTGGCGCCAGGAAGTTGTCATCGCCCGGCTGACAACCGGGCGTTTCGATGATATCGGTAGAGCCTTCACGCAGGCCTGTGGGGCCGTAGCAGCGGATCCACTGCTCAAGCGGGGCACCGACATTCTCCCCTGAAGCCATGCAGCGCAGCATGATCTTGCCGCTGCAATTGTCCACACCGTTGGGCAGTTCGTATACGACAAAATCCAGGTCATCGCTCGGGTTATTGGGCGTCAGGGTGAAGGTAAGGCTGCCGGGCTGATCGCAGGTCCATTTGTACCAGGCAGAGGCAAACTCCTGCTGCACACAGGTACCGCCCACTTCGTTGACGTCCACGCCGCTACCTGACAGGCTCTGCACGGAAAAGGGCGACTTGTCGCATAGCACCACGCCTGTAGCGCAGTCCGACGAAGGGTCCGGCACTGCGGTAAAGTTGCTCACACAGAGTTGAAAAGTCCCCTGGTTGCTGTTGCGGGCATTGACACGGATGTAGTATCTCCTGGCAGGAACCAGGTTGTTTACCAGCAACTCCACGATATGATTGCCAAATGCATCCGAGAGGCATCCTTGCTGTACCAGGCCTTGGGTACAATTGCCATCGTAGACCGCTACTTCGGGGTTACGCAATGTTCCGCCCGGCAAAACTCCTGCGCTACCGATCACACGTACGTTCAGCTCCGAAGCCGTCGCTACAAAGGTGAACCACACGTCCTGGCTGATACCGGGAAAACAGGTAGGTCGAACCTGGGCAGAAGGAGTGGCATTGATATTGGTAAACCCCCGCACGTCTGAACAGTACTCCCTGGGATCAGCGATCTGCGTGGCAGACAGGCATTCGTCATTGGGCGGCTGTGCCAGCAGTAACGGCAGGCCGGTCACAACCATGATCAGAAGGTACAGTATTCGAAGGGGGGTAGTACAATTTATCATATTCCTCGGATCAAACAGACACTTGCTTCACAACTCAAAAACAGGTCGCTTCATATAAATGACAAAATCTGAAACTCTTGTATACTGATTTAGTTCTTTTTCGGCGATATTTCCAGAAATCAGGTGCAAAATACTACTTTCGTTACGGTTAGCCCCTTTATGAAGTCCTGGATCCCGAACCTACTCACACTGAGCAACCTGTTCTTTGGTTGCTGCGCCCTGGTCTTGTTATTTAATGACGAGCCGGAACTTGTTTTCGTTTGCGTATTGCTGTCCAATGTCGCTGATTTTCTCGACGGGTGGCTAGCCCGGAAGTTGGGCGTGGACGGTGAGCTGGGCAAACAGCTGGACTCGCTGGCCGATGTCGTTTCGTTTGGCGTAGTGCCTGCGGCTATGATGTATCATATGCTACAGCTAAGCGCATCGGGAGCTGATCCGTCCCTAACCTACTGGCTGCCGTTTGCCGGTTTCCTGGTAGCGGTATTTTCTGCGTTGCGGCTGGCGATATTCAACCTGGACCTCTCGCAGAGCGACAGTTTCCGCGGACTACCCACACCGGCAAATGCCCTGTGGATCACCGGGTGCTATATGAGCCTGGTACACGGGCCCGGTTTTATGATCTCAGCGCTGGGCCATACCTGGGTATTACTCCTGTTGACCGGGATATCCTGCTTTCTGCTGGTGTCTCCCCTCCGACTGGTCAAACTAAAGCCCGGCTCCCCCGGGACAGCAGCCGGTCTCGCACTCTGGGCTCTACTTGCAGCGGGGATTGTCCTGTTCATTTTTTTGAGAGAAGCTGCACTGACTGCAAGTGTTTTACTCTACATACTCTTATCTTTAGCCCTTCACAAGCGCCAAGGCGTATCTTAAACAACGGCCCTAAGATCATGAAATTCGTAGCAGAGATCCAGATCATGCCCCACAAGGAACTCCTGGACCCTCAGGGCAAGGCAGTCTCCAACAACCTAAAGAATATCGACATCCATTCGGTAGCCGATGTACGTATAGGAAAGCACATCCTGCTCACACTCGAAGCCGGCGACGAAGCCGGTGCAAAAGATATCGTAGAAAAAGCCTGCTCCAGGCTGCTCGCCAACCCGATCATGGAAACCTTCCAGTACCGCATCGTACCGGCATAGTCCAGCTGTGCATGCTATATATCGTACCCACTCCTATCGGCAACCTGGAGGATATCACCCTCCGCGCACTGAGGATACTGAAGGAGTCTGACCTGATACTGGCAGAAGACACCCGTACGACCCGACGACTACTGGATCACTATGAGATATCCACACCGCTGAAAGCATTTCATGCCTTCAACGAGCACCAGGTAGTGACCTATTTTGCCGACATGATCGCAGCCGGCAAACAGGTGGCGCTCGTGTCAGACGCCGGTACACCCGGGATATCCGATCCGGGTTTCCTGATCGTCAGGGCATGCGCCGAAAGGCAGGTACCGCTTAGCTGCCTGCCGGGGCCGAGCGCCGTCATCCCCGCACTGGTGATGTCGGGACTACCCTGCGACCGCTTTCACTTTGAAGGATTCCTGCCTCATAAAAAAGGCAGGCAGACCCGCCTGCAGTACCTCTCCGGCCTCAGTCATACCTTCGTACTATACGAGTCCCCGTACAGGCTGATCAAGACCCTGGAACAACTGGAATCAATCTGCGGGTCTACCCGCAAAGCCTGTGTAGCCCGTGAGATCAGCAAGATCCATGAAAGCGCCGATCGCGGCACACTGGCAGAACTGAAATCCCTGTACGCGGCAAAAGCCAGTGTCAAAGGAGAGATCGTCCTGGTCGTAGCGGGTGAAGACAACCGCGCAGCCACATCCAAAGAAAAAGAAGAGACCGGCGACTAACCGGATATACCGGACTGCCCTGTACAGACATCACCAACGCTCGGACCGCTTGCGCTCAAATGTATCCCTGTCCAGGAAAAAACGCTTTTCTTCATCCCCCGGATCATATTGGGGCTCCGGGTCTCTGTAATGCTCGCGCATTTCGCGACGCTGTATGAAGGCGACCACGATCCCGGCCAGAGCGCCCAGCAAGTGGCTTTCCCAGGAGATACCTTCCTGGTTGGGCAATACGCCGAGAAACATACCGCTGTAGAGCACCGCCACTACAAGGCCGAGCACTATAGAGCGCAGGTTGCGCTGGAAGATCCCCGACCAGAATATAAACGCTACCATACCGTATATCACGCCTGAAGCTCCGATATGGTATACCGGCCTGCCAAACAACCATACCGATACGCCTGTGAGCAAGTATATGGAGAGGATGCTCCTCCATGCAAATTCGCGGTAGAAAAAGAAGATCAGGAATGTCAGCACCAGTAATGGCGCAGAGTTGGAGAGCAGGTGCGCAAGATCTCCGTGGAGAAACGGCGACAGGAAGATACCCTTGATACCTTCGACCGTACGTGGAAACAGGCCTCCGAACAGGTAGAATCTGATTCCGCTCAGCCACTGTACGGCATGGATGATCCAGAGTACCAGCACCATCCTGAATGCTATGTGAAGGCTGCTGCGAAAGGAAGCCGACCAGGATCCGAATACAGACATGTAGATTAGTTATGAAGGTAACGGCGCCGGATCAGCTGGATGAGCTGTCTGGCCTTGTCTTTGCGGTCTTTAGCGGTCCACTGGTATTTGTTCACCAGGTGTGTGATCATGTAGATCCTGGCATCTTCAAAACTGCCCAGATCATTGAGCTCACGGAACGCCTTGTCAAAAGCGTCCCTGTCGCCGCCGAAGAGGTCCTTGATCGTCAGGAGGCGGTCATTGAGACCCAGTATTTTGGTCAGATCGGCGATCGGCGATGCGTTGAGCCTGTCGGACAAACCTTTGGCCTGCTGGGCGGAAAACAAGGTATCCCATTCGGAGGTATCTATCGCCTGTGTATCTGCCACTGGTGATACGACCGGCGGTTCCGGAGCCACAGGCGACGGGGCCTGCACAGGCAAGGGAGGTATGACTTCAGGCTCTGGCTCTCGTACAGGTGGCGCTTCTGGTGCGGGAGGAGCCTGACTGTATACAGGAGGCGCGGGAGCCGGCTGTGGTGTGACCGGCTGAGGGGGAGGCGTGGGAGCAGGAGCAAGGACCTTCTTCTCCTCTTCGACCGGAAGGGATGCGACGGCAGGTTCTGCGATGAAGGCAAAACTGGCATTTTCCGGCAATTCTATCTCTGCCTGTACCGGTTCCGGTGCGGGCGGGCGGGCAGGTTCGGGTTCCCGGGCCGTTGGCAGTTTTTTCTCTTCCTGCTGTACCGGAAGCTCTGCATCTGCGATATCGACCGGTTTGGCGTCCGGCTCCTCATCGATGGCTTCATACAGCGCGCGCAGTTTTTCCTTTAGCAGGTCCTTCTCCAGGTTGCTGACAGATTGGTTCTCATAGATCTGTTTCAGCAGTTTGAGCATATCGCTGGACAGGACCCTGGCTTTGGAGAAATTCATCTATTGGGGCTTTTCAGTGAATGAGGAATAGCTATATTTTATAATATTTACGCCGCGCAAACGCCCGGTATTGCATTAGAACAAAGATACCGGGTCTTTATTTCTCTCGATCAAATTTTTCCGGATGTTTCTAGAGCCAATTTTCCGGGGCCAACGCAGCGGCTGGATAGAAGTGATCTGCGGATCCATGTTTTCCGGCAAGACGGAAGAACTTCTGCGCCGCCTCAAGCGGGCGCGGTTTGCCAATCAACAGGTCGCACTGTTCAAACCCTCAGGAGAGAACCGGTATGCTGTATCTCATGTGGTTTCGCATGACGACAACGCCATGTCTTCACATGTGATCCACCAGCCGGAAGAGATGTATCCCTATGCCGCCGAGGCCGAAGTGATCGGGATCGATGAAGCACAGTTTTTCGATGAAAGCCTCATAGAAGTGACCCAGCGAATGGCATTGGACGGCGTCAGGATCATCGTGGCAGGACTGGATATGGATTTCCGGGGCGAACCCTTCGGGCCCATGCCCGGGTTGCTGGCCGTAGCCGAGTATATCACCAAGGTGCATGCGATCTGCCCGCACTGCGGCAACCTGGCTACTCATTCGTACCGGCTGGTAGATACCCCGGAGACGGTGCTCCTGGGGTCTAAGGAGAGCTACGAACCCCGCTGCAGGAAATGCTTCGATATGGGCCCGATACTCCAGTTCAACCGCAGCCTGGATCCGCCGCAGGACAGGGAAGAACCGGAGCTGGGCTTCTGACCCCCTGGGCAGCCCTGCCAGGAGGCTTCTTGCCTTGGAAATGCGTACATTTGCGGCTCAAAAAAGATCTTCCACATGTCCGCATCTCTCAAGCCGATCCGTTCTGCATTGATATCCGTATACCACAAGACAGGACTGGACACGCTGGTCAGCAAGCTGCACGCCCAGGGCGTGGTGTTCTACTCCACGGGAGGCACCCAGGAGTTTCTCCAGTCGTTGGGTATACCTGTACATGCTGTCGAAAACCTGACAGGCTATCCTTCGATACTGGACGGGAGAGTAAAGACGCTGCACCCCAAAGTATTCGGAGGCATACTGGCCCGCCGCGAGGAGGATCATCTCAGCCAGCTGCGTACATACGATATTCCTGAGATCGATCTCGTGCTGGTGGACCTCTACCCGTTTGAACAGACGGTAGCCAATACCCGTGATGAAAAGACGATCATCGAAAAAATAGACATCGGCGGTATCTCTCTTATCCGCGCCGCTGCCAAAAACTACGGCGACGTGGTGATCGTTCCATCCAGCGACGAGTATGGCCTGCTGGAGTCCTGGATCGACGAGCAGGGCGCTGCGACCAGTCTCGAACAGCGCCGGGAGCTGGCTACAAGGGCTTTTGGCGTAAGCGCACACTACGATACCGCTATATTCAGCTACTTCAACGAAGTGTCCGGTCTGCCCGCTTTCCGCGTACAGCAGACCGGCGGTTCCGCGTTGCGCTATGGTGAAAACCCGCATCAGAAAGCTACCTTCTACGGAGACCTGAGCCAGGTACTGGAAGTACTGAGCGGTAAGGAGCTCTCCTATAATAACCTGGTGGACGTGGATGCGGCCCTGCAGATACTGGAGGAATTCAAACAGTCTCCGCCCACTTTTGCCATCCTCAAGCACAACAACCCCTGCGGCCTGGCTACCAGGAGCAGTGCAGGAGAAGCCTGGGCTGCCGCGCTGGCCGGAGACCCGGTATCGGCCTTTGGAGGGATCATCATCAGCAATACTGTCGTCGATCTCGAAACGGCCGCAGCCATCGATCAGCTGTTCTATGAAGTACTGGCAGCGCCCGGCTTTACCGGCGAAGCACTGGAACTGCTGCAAAAAAAGAAAAACCGGATCCTGCTGCGCCTCAAGGACTGGCACTACCCCGCGCGTTCCTATCGCTCCCTGCTCAACGGCACGATCACACAGGATACGGACTTGCACAAACACGCAACCCCGGACTGGAAGACAGCGACAACCGCACAACCCACGGCAGCGCAGACAGAAGACCTGTACTTTGCCAATAAATGTGTCAAGCATCTCAAGTCCAACGCCATCGCACTGGTCCGTGAAGGGCAGCTCATCGGGATCGGCTGCGGGCAGACTTCGAGGGTAGATGCCCTGAGACAAGCCTTACTCAAGGCAAGGTCATTTGGCTTCGAGACTGCCGGCGCTGTGCTGGCATCGGATGCTTTCTTCCCGTTTGGCGACTGTGTATCGATCGCGCACGAGGCAGGTGTCGCCGCTTTCGTACAACCCGGCGGTTCCGTGCGGGACCAGGAGAGTATCGACTTCTGCAATGAACATGGACTTCCAATGGTCTTCACAGGCGTACGTCACTTCAAACACTGACCCCGCAGCGCCATGAAATTGTGCCTGGATATCGGCAACAACCGCATCAAAGCGGGCTGGTTTGACAGGGACCCGCTCGCACCTGCTGAGACGCTGACCCTGGAAGGCGACCTGCATTCCGTACTCGATACCCTGGAGCAAACCGGGCGTATCCGGCCGGGACTTTGCTGTAGTGTCAGGCCCCTCGGAGAAGATATACGGGACAGACTGGATTCCATGCATATCGCTGTGCTCGACCACCGCACCACACTGCCTTTTCCTAATCACTACAAGACTCCTGAGACCCTGGGCAAGGACCGGCTCGCTGCTGTGGCAGGTGCCTATGCCATAGCTCCCGCGTCAAGCGCCCTGATCATCGATGCAGGTACTTGTGTGACCTATGACCTGCTCGACGTCGGACAAGGCTACCTGGGAGGCAATATTGCACCAGGTATGTATATGCGCCTGCAAGCCATGCACGAGTATACAGCAGCACTCCCGCTGGCAAAGCCCGCTGAAGAGATTGTCGAACTGGGAACGGATACGATATCCGCCCTACAGGCAGGCGCTCAGACCGGTCTTTGCATGGAGATAAATGCTTTTATCGGGTTCTACCAAAATAAATATCCCGGTCTAAACATTTTCTTAACCGGCGGAGATGCTTCTTATCTTTGCAGTCACTGTGTACAGGGCGCGCGGTACGAACCATATCTAGTACTGATCGGCCTGAACGAAATATATAGCCACCAATGAGCCATAAAAAGCTACTCCTCTCCCTGGGTTTTATTTGTATCTGGATATCCTCGGTTTCAGGACAGAATCAGGAAAACGCCCCTTATTCCAGGTTCGGCCTGGGCGACTTCACTGATCCATACCTGGCTGCACAAGGCCAGATGGGCGGATGGTCCGCCGCTTACCAGGATCCTTATTTCATTAACTACCTCAACCCTGCATCGCTTTCATACCTGCAGGCCACGGCGCTGGAAGTAGGCGTATACGGGAGCCATACATGGCTGAAGAACGACCTGGGAGGCAGTACGCGGCAGTGGGGAGGCAACCTGAGCTATATATCACTGGCTTTCCCGATCAAGAACCCGCTCAATGATATGCTCAGCAGGCGCACCAGGAAATTCTTCTGGGGAGCAGGCCTGACCCTGGTCCCTTTTACACGAGTGTCGTACAATGTTTCGACCACGGAATTTGCCGAAGGGCTTGGGAGGATAAGGCGACAGTACAATGGCAGCGGAGGGACTTACAAGATCTTGCTGGGCAATGGTTTCAGGTACGGCGATATTTCAGTCGGGTTCAATGCAGGCCTGCTCTTTGGCAAGCTGCGGCAGGACCGCCTGGTATTGCTGGAAGACTATACCAACTACTATCTCGACAATCTCAATGACGACCAAGTGGTCAACTCTTTTGTCTGGAATGCCGGAGCGCAGTACAATATCTGGCTCAGAAGACCGAAAGAAGAAGAGACACGCAAGACCAGGCGCTATCTCACAGTCGGAGCATACGGCAACAGCGGGGGCAACTACGTGAGCGAAGTATCCCGCCTTTATATCGGCTACAATACGCTCACCCAGCTCTCGGATACGTTGCTCAACGAACGGGATTCGAGGGAGCGGGGCATCATGCCTTCCAGCTTCACTTTCGGACTGGCATATAACGATGAGAACCGGATACGGATCGGTGCGGATTACTCTTTTACCGACTGGTCCTCCTTCACGAATCCTGTCAACCGGCAGTCTCTGGGCGATGCATGGTCATTCCAGGGTGGGGTGGAATATATTCCCAACTTCTACTCCATCAGCAAGTTCATGGAACGCGTACGGTACAGAGCTGGTGTAAGATTCGGACAGGATCCTCGTATTTTCGACGGGCCTATCCGTACGATGGAGTTCAACCTGGGCGTCGGGCTGCCGTTCGTTGTATCCAGGGAGGTTTCTTTTTTGCATCTGGGTGTGTCATTCGGCCGTATCTACGGCAATATCCCGATCAGCGAACAGTATATCCGCGCCACCATGAGCTTTACTTTCGTGGACAACACGTGGTTCCTCAAGCGCCGTTTTTATTGATCTCAAGGGCAGGGCCCGCAAGCTGACAAGAGATGTACGCATACAAAGCCACTACCCGGCAACTGATCTACCTCGAACTGCTGTGGTGGTTTTTCACGGCTGCTATCGTGGCGGTAGTGCTCTTCCCGGTGCACCGCTCGCTCAGCGAAAGCTATCCGTTCTGGGCGATCAATATCGTGGCGATCGCTGCTTTTGTCATGGCTACACGTTATATTTTTTTCCTGAGGTTTTCGCCGGTTGCCTACCGTCAGGAGCTAAAAGTGATCCTGGCGATCGCCTGCATCCCCGCCGTCTTCACGCTCGTGAGCAATGTCAATCATTTTCAGACCTACCTGGACGAGCGGGGCGTGCTGTCCTTTATGAGCCACCTGCATCCCGAGCGCCTCGATACGCTGGACCGTTATATACGCGCCCAGATGATCTTCTTCGGGGTAGGCAGCGTAGTAAGTACCTCCGTACTGGCCGTTCGGCTCATCATCTCCGTATGGAGAGTGCGTAATAAAGGTACCGTCTGAGCAAGTCGCTGCCGGTCTCCGGCAACGCATACTTGCCGTACTTATATGTCTTTTCCCTATATTTGAACGCTCAAATACTACGTGCGTGAGCAAGATGGATTATCTCGACGGGCTGAATGAAGTGCAGCGACAGGCCGTGACGACGACAGAAGGCCCTGTGATGGTCATAGCCGGTCCGGGATCGGGCAAGACCCGGGTACTGACGTTCCGGATCGCGTACCTGATCGGAAGCGGAATACCGCCGCACAAGATACTGGCGCTGACCTTCACCAATAAAGCGGCCCGGGAGATGAAGGAACGGATCACCCATGTCGCAGGAGAAAGTGCCCGGCAGGTGTGGGCAGGTACCTTCCACTCCATATTCGCCCGTATACTGCGCAGCGAAAGCGATAAGATCGGGTATCCGTCCACTTTTACCATCTACGATACGGACGACTCGCGCAGCCTGATCAACGCTATCATCAAGGAGAGCGGCCTGGACCCCAACACATACAACGCCAATTCCATCCGCAACCGCATCTCCCATGCCAAGAGCAATCTTATCACACCCAAGTCCTATGCCGAGAACCAGGAGTTACTGGCTGCGGACCGCGTGGCCGGCATGCCTCATATACACCAGGTCTATACGCAGTACGTAGCCCGCTGCCAGCGGGCCGGGGCCATGGATTTCGACGATCTGCTCTACCAGACCTACCGGCTCCTGCACCAGAATCCGGGTGGTGTGCTGGAAAAATACCGCGCCAGGTTTTCGCACTACCTGGTCGACGAGTTCCAGGATACGAACTATCTCCAGTACGCCATCATCAAGAAGCTATGCCTGTACGAAGACAGCCCGCGCAATATCTGCATCGTGGGTGACGACGCCCAGAGTATCTATGCTTTCCGTGGAGCCACTATCGACAATATACTGGACTTCGAAAAAGACTTCAAAGGACTCCAGACCTTCAAGCTCGAACAGAACTACCGCTCCACTCCACATATCGTACAGGCCGCCAATGATGTGATCACCTTCAACAAGAAGCAGATCAAGAAGGAGATCTGGACCGCTCACGAGAAGGGGGAACCGATCCGGCTGGTCAAGGCCCTTTCTGATACAGAGGAAGCCAAACGCATCGTCGACCTGATCCTGGAGCAGAAAAACCGCTATCACCTGTCCAATGACGAGATAGCCATCCTCTACAGGACCAACGCACAGTCGAGGATCTTTGAAGAGTACCTGAGGAGGTACAACCTGGCGTACCGTGTATACGGGGGACTCTCCTTCTACCAGCGAAAAGAGATCAAGGACCTGCTCGCCTATCTCAGGCTCGTGGCCAACAAGCAGGACGATGAGGCATTGAAGCGGATCATCAATTATCCACGCCGCGGAATCGGTCCGACAAGCCTGGAGAAGATCGTCACACACGCCAATACGAACAATATGAGCCTGTGGGAAGCTGCACAGGCAGCCGTGAAGACCTCGAAAAGCGCCGGTCTGTCTTCCTTTGTATCGCTCGTGGAAGACATGACACAGAAAAGCGCTGTGGTGCACGCATACGACCTGGCTGTCCACGTAGCGCACCGCTCCGGTATACTGGAAGAGCTGAAAAGCGACGCCACCCCTGAAGGCCAGGGCAAGCTGGAGAACGTCCAGGCGCTCCTGGATGGCATCAAAGAGTTTGTAGAGAATGATGAGCTGATAGATGAGGCGACACTGCCCGACAAATCGCTTTCTTCCTATCTCCAGAATATCGCGCTCGTCTCCGATCTTGATGAAGACAGCAATCGGGAGGAGCATATCACACTAATGTCCGTGCACGCCGCCAAAGGACTGGAGTTCAGATCTGTTTTCGTAGCGGGCGTGGAAGAGAATCTTTTTCCTTCGAGCATGAGCATGGATAGCGCCGAAGGCCTCGACGAGGAAAGAAGGTTGTTTTACGTAGCCATCACCCGCGCCAAGGAATACCTGGCCCTTAGCTTTGCAAAGAGCAGGTATCGCTACGGACAGATCAGGTACAATGAGCCAAGCAGGTTTCTCAGCGAGATCAATCCCACCCGTATGGACAGCCCCCTGCGCGAGACCGTATCCGAGACCAGCTCTCAGCGCTCCGGTCTGACCGGCTTCTTCGGGCGCAAACCAGTCGTGATCGGCAAACCTGCCGGGACGCCCGACCCGGACTTCAAGATCAGTCCAGCATCCGATATACAGCCCGGCGTGTCAGTACTGCATCAGCGATTCGGCAAGGGTAAGGTCATTCGGATCGACGGTGCCAATGACAGCAAAGTAGCTACTATCCGGTTTGAAAACAGCTTCGAAGAGGAGAAGCGGATCATGCTCCGTTTTGCCAAACTGCAGGTACTCGGATAAGCCAAAATGATTAATCATTTGTTAACAGGGCAATACTGTCTTTTGTAAGTCTGTTTTCATTTTTTTGCCCCGGCCAGCCTTACCGCACAGGAGAGTGTAGCTGTCTCTGGCTACCCGGATAGTGGTATATCTTTTCCGGGGTGAATGTTGTGAAATGCAGTCAAATTATTTTAAACTTGCCCCTTCGATATAATTCTGTTTGGCGTAGTCCGGGAACATCAGAAATATCGTATAGCCCCGACTATAGGGCAGGAAATCAAACAGTGCTTAATATCTCAATTAGTTTGCATACTTAAATTGTTACAATTCAAAAATTAAGTGTATGACCAACGTGAAAAAGAACGAGAAGAAGGATACCTCACGCTCCAATGTCTTTGCTACTATCGCTATTCCCGGCGCTATAGTGATTGGTTGGCTGGTCTTCTTTTTCGTCCTGGGAAATCCCAGCAACTTTGAAAATAACGACCCCAACGGACACCCGCTACCTGGCAATATTCTCGGTCTTGTATATAAAGGTGGATACGTCGTACCGTTCCTGATGGCATTGCTCCTGATCACCATCATATTTGCAATTGAGCGTTTCCTGACGATCAACAAGGCAAAGGGCAATGGCAGTGTGCACAATTTTGTGCGCAAGGTCCAGTACCACCTCGAATCGGGCAATGTGGATGCAGCTATCCAGGAATGCGACAAGCAGCGCGGCTCAGTAGCCAACGTAGTGAAAGCTACCCTGGAGCGCTACAAGGAGATGGAAGTAGCATCGGATATGGATAAGGAGCAAAAAGTGCTTGCTATCCGCCAGGAAGTAGAGGAGTCAACAGCGCTCGAACTTCCGATGCTGGAGAAAAACCTGGTGATACTGGCGACCATGGGTTCCGTGGCTACGCTGATCGCCCTTCTCGGTACGGTATTGGGTATGATCAAGGCCTTTGCCGCTCTTGCGACAGCAGGCGCCCCCGACCCCGTAGCGCTTGCAAACGGTATCTCGGAGGCCCTTATCAACACGGCATTGGGTATCGGTACAGCTGCGATAGCTATCATTTTCTATAACTTCTTCACGACGAAGATCGACAACCTGACGTACTCTATCGATGAGTGCAGCTTCAGCATCGCCTCTACTTTTGCTGCAAAGCACAAGTAACAGGGTACGATCATCCGCACAGCCGGCTTAGGAAACTTTTTGCCGCTGTGGAACGGTATCTCATTGTGAACGATCTAAAGAAAAGAAGTTATGCCAAAGCTTAAAATGCCTCGCAAGAGCAGCTCCATCGATATGACGGCGATGACTGACGTGGCATTCCTGCTGCTGACCTTCTTCATGTTGACCGCAAAGTTTCGTGCAGCGGAGCCTGTGGCAGTAGACCTGCCTGCTTCCCGCTCGGAGCTGAAACTGCCGGAAAGCAACGTGATGATCCTGTCGGTAGACAGAGATGGCCGGGTCTTCTTCAACGTCGACAACCAGAAGGTGCGACTTGGAACGCTTGAAAGGATGTCGGCACTTTATAATGTGCCCTTCACAGACGAGCAGAAACAGGCATTCACCAACCTCGAGAGCTTCGGTGTACCGATCGCTCAACTTCCCGGCTTGCTGAGCCTCTCCAACGAGCAGCGTAATGTAGCCCCGCAGCCAGGTATCCCTTCGGATACCCTCAGCGGTCAGAAAAATGAATTGTCGGACTGGGTACACCAGGCCAGGCTCGTGGACAACGAACTACGCCAGCTCGGTGAGATCGAGTCCAAAGGGCTCCGCGTAGCAGTGCGTGGGGACGGTCTGGCTAACTACCCAAGCGTCAACAAGGTCATATCGACCCTGCAGGACAGGAAAGTCAATACATTCAACCTGATCACTACACTCAAAGGGGCCGGCAATATCGGCGCCGGGTCTGAGGAAGAGTCAGAAGAATAACCGGACAACAATCCCTTCCCTGGAACGAGGATTAACTACTAACACTTAAATCACCAAGGCTTTATGGCTGAAATGGAAGTTGCCGATAAGGGTGGCAAAGGTAAGGGCAGGTCGAAAAAGCTGTCAACCAGGGTAGACATGACACCGATGGTGGATCTTGGCTTCCTGCTGATCACCTTCTTCATGCTGGCTACCACGCTGAGCAAGCCCCAGGCAATGGAACTCAATGTCCCGGCCAAAACAGAGGATAGTACCGAGCAACCGGAAGTCAAGGCCTCCAAAGTGCTCAACCTTATTCTCGGCCCGGATGACTCAATATACTACTACGTCGGTCTCGACAATTCGATGGTAGGAAGCATCGACTTCTCCGTACCAAAGAATGTAGAGCCGATCATATACGACAGGCAGAATGCGGTCCAACAGCAGTTTGGTGATAAAAACGAGCTGATTGTACTCATCAAGGCGATGAAAGCGTCCAGATATAAAAACCTGGTCAATATCCTTGATGAAATGTCCATCACGCAGACCAAACGCTACGCGATTGTAGATTTCGCAGAGACCGATTCGATGATCATCTACAACATTATACCTGAGTAGCAAACTTTTGATTGCATCATTACGTTATACAACGTAGTTTTACGTTAAAACATACCAGCTATGGATCCTAACAAAATCATGAATGCTCACGTCGACGATATAGTCTTCGACGGCCGCAACAAGGCCTACGGTGCCTATGTGTTGCGCAAGAGCTATGAAAAGCATATACGCCGAGCGATGATCCTGGCTACCGCGATCTTCCTGTTCATCATCTTTCTCCCCTATATCACGGACCAGATCAGCCGCCTGACAGCGAATGATCACGACGAGGAAGTGATCGTGTCCGTCACACTGGAAGCTCCACCGCCACTGGATCCCAATACACCGCCACCGCCACCGCCGCCGGATATACCACCGCCACCGCCGCCATCCAAACCCACGATCAAGTATACACCCCCGATCGTGAAGAAAGACGAAGAGGTGACGGAAGAAGAACCGCCGCCACTGATTGATGAACTGAAGGATATCGCCATCAGCACCAAGACCCAGGAGGGTAGTGATGACGGTGTAGATCTCGGCATCCTCGATGAGTACGGTGATGGTCCTGTAGCACCTCCTGTGGTCGAGGCACCAAAAGAAGAGGTCTTCACACGGGTGGAGCAGATGCCGCAGTTCGGCTCAGGCGAAAAGGAACTCCTGGAGTACCTCAGCAAGAATATCAAATACCCTGCCATTGCCCGGGAAAACAGTATCTCCGGTACGGTAGTAGTACAGTTTGTCGTGGACAGGGACGGTAGCATCAAGCAACCCGAAGTAGTACGCGGTATCGGCGGAGGCTGTGACGAAGAAGCTCTCCGTGTGGTCAAAGGAATGCCAAAATGGTCTGCAGGTAAGCAGCAAGGCAAACCGGTGAAGGTAAAATTCACCCTGCCCATCCGGTTCCGCCTCGAGTAATAAAGGCGCAGCGAGGGTCTCCAATACCGTCGCCATGCAACCTCCAAAAAAGCTTGAAAGACCCCAACCGGTTTTTCAAGCTTTTTTGCTTTAATTAACCGGCACAAATCAGCCATCTTCACCTCCTGCCTATGAAAAAGAACCCGATACTCCAACTCAGCTTTTTGCTTGGCGCCCTGTTTGCTGCGGTATATGCTGTCCTGGGGATACTTTTGATCGTCAGCCCGGGATTGCTATCCTGGCTTCCTGCATGGCTCCAGGTCGCTTTCGGATGCATCTGTATCGCCTATGCCGCTTTGAGGTTCCGGCGTGTGATCGGTACACTGCGGGAGCAGGAGTAACTGAACGTATTAACACAATCCTATACCGACCAATCTATCCCCGCAATCGAGCCGTCGACCGGCAGCTACACATACCTGTATATTCAATTCCCCGCCCGCGATCAGTTCACCTTCCAGTTGCCCGATTATCTCCCGCTCTCCGGGCATATCCGTATATATCCGATCTCAACGGACGCATCGGCCGCTCTGCCCCCCTGCACCAAGGCTGGACAGCTGTAGATATGAGCGACCTGCCTCCTGGCATCTATCTCTGGCAGGCAGCTGACAGGGGCATACCCATTGGTTCGGGAAAAATCCTGAAGCATACGCACTAAAAAAAACGGGGGGAACTTCCTGAGAAGCTCCCCCCGCAACCTTATATAAAAACAACGCTGATATGCACGGTTGGCAAGGCGGCCGACCGGTACGTCAGTCGATCCGCACTCTTACTTTCTTTTTCTTCTTATTGCGCATCAGTTCCACTTTGACGTCATTGCCTGCATTGTCCTTCACAAGGCTTTGCAGTGTCTTCACGTCGTTGACGCGTATCTTGTCAAACCTGATGATCACGTCATTGACCTCGATACCACCCTTGAAAGCAGCTGAACCATCCTCTACGTCCGTGACCTTAAGACCATCGTAGTTGGCCATCGGCTCTACCGTGACACCGAGACGCGGTCCTTTGCTCTTCTTGTTCAAATTGAACTGGTCCACCGGGCCATAGGATTCAGGCACCCTGTATTCCTCGACACCCCTGTGCCTGGGCATATTCAGCACTGCTACCTGGGACTGACGCGTACCCAGCTTGACCGCCTGCTTGATCTCCTGTCCGCCACGCAGCAATGACAGGATCACTTCGGTACCGGCGTCATACTTACCGATCTCGCGGCTAAACTGGTCCGGGGACTGTATCTCCGTCTCATTTACGCGCAGGATAATATCTTCGCGCTGCAGGCCAAACTCCACGGCAGGACTTTTCTCCACAATACCCGTTACACGCACACCTTTCTGACCGTTCTCTTCCGTGTAGACACCCAGAAAAGCCTTCCTGCCGGACAACATCCGCGCTGTGCCTTCATTGTCGAAGTCAAAGCGGAAATCCTCAGAACGGAATCTCGGCAGCAGATCATCGATCGTGATCTCTGTCTCGGGCAGGGTCAGCCTGAAGTCCCGCATCCGCTCCCGGAGCTCGGGAAAATATCCCTTTATCTTGTTATCCTCCTCCAACCGAAAGATGATCTCATCATCAGAGCCCTTGCCACGCTTCAGCACGCGGATATCGTTGTTGCTCTTCCAGTTGTAGTGTTTTGTCTCTCTGGTGCCGTCCTCAGCTATCTTTTCGATCACTATCTCACGCCTGATGACGGAGGGTTTGTCCCTGCTTTCGTCGACGATCGCCTGGATCTCTTCTTCGGTGAAATTGCCTTCTTTTTCGACACGGCTGGTGAGGACACTGCCATCCTCGGTCTTCACTTCTTCTGAGATCACGATCCGTGTCTTAGCCGCAGCAGACGACTGCTGCGCAAATACTTCAGAGTGATGCAGTACAATCAGAGATACGATCAGTAAGCCGGACTTGAGCATTAGGTGGCTGATTCGTTTCATAGGTCAAGTTTAAGATAGGTGAATGTTTTTCATTGATTAGGACGCATACCGGGCAAATTTAGTGCGGGGGAGGGGGTCCTGCGTAGTTAAAGGCTCGTTAAAGTTTAGTTAAACCACCCCACGCCTGTTCCCGGACGGTCAATACAACGGTTATAACGGGCCGTTAATAGGCAAAAGAGTATTTTTGAGCATCATGAACCGGCGTGCCATCTGGGCGATCATAGTGCTGATGAGCTGTGCCTTGCTGGGCATAATACTGATACAGTCCTACTGGATCAACTGGTCTGTGCAGCTCAACCAGGACAAGTTTGACAAAGACGTATTCGAAGCACTGAACGAAGTGGCAGAGCGGATGCGCAGGAGAGAAGTCGCCAATACGCTGGAGCGGTTTTCCCACGAGCAGGCCGGAAGGGACTTCTCCAAGTCCAGGCTGGAAGACCCGTTTGTCCGCATGACGCATATCCCACTGGCCGAACGCATCGATCTGCCGGCGCTGGATGCCTACCTCCGTCAGGAGCTGGAAAACCGCGGCCTGAATCTCCACTACAACTATGGGCTCTATTCCAATGAGACGCGTGCTTTCGTAGTCCTCGACAACCATTTCGTATTCGACGAAAACCTGCCGGATGTCGTTCATACAGGCATCAACAAAGGGCTGTACAATACACTCTACAAAGTCGAGCTCTTCAAAGATCCCGACAAACTATATGCCCCGGGTGTATTGATGATCTATTTCCCCGGTATCGCCACACAGCTATGGGGATCTGTCTGGCAGACTTTGCTCGGGTCCTTTATTTTCACCGGGTTGATCCTCTTTTGCTTTGCCTATACGATCCATGTGATCCTTAGACAGAAGAAACTATCGGAGATGAAGACGGACTTCATCAACAATATGACACATGAATTCAAGACGCCCATAGCGACTATCTCTCTTGCTTCCGACTCTATCACCAATACCCAGGTCCTGGGCGACCCGGACCGGATCCGCCGCTTTGCAGGGATCATCAAGCAAGAGAACAAACGCATGCTCAACCAGGTGGAGAAGGTCTTGCAGATGGCGGTCATCGACAAACAGGAGATGCAGCTCAACATCACTTCCGTCGATCTGCACGAAGTCATCGCGCTGGCTGTGGAGAATATCGCCCTGCAGGTCGAACACCGCGAAGGAAAGATACGCTCCGAACTCGCAGCAACGCAGCCCTGTGTGCAAGGCGATGCCACACATATCACCAACGTGATCTATAACCTGCTTGACAACGCGGTCAAGTATTCTCCCGACCAGCCGGATATCGTTGTTCGGACCCGCAATGTATCCCGTGGTATAGAGATCGAAGTGTCCGACAAAGGCATCGGTATGACCAGAGAACAACTGAAATACATCTTCGATCGCTTCTACAGGGTCCATACGGGGAACCTGCACGATGTGAAGGGCTTCGGGCTGGGTCTGAGTTATGTCAAAGCCATCGTGCAGGCACACAAAGGACAAGTGGATGTAAAAAGCGAACCTGGAAGAGGGTCCTCATTCAGGGTAGTGCTTCCTTCCTTGCATACGGCCAGGCAGGATTGATCCGTCACGGCAGCCGAGACACCACTTTAAAAAGATCATCACCCGCAAACAATTCAGCAAGGGTTTTCGACATTTAAGTAAGAGCAAACAGCGAAGACAACCATCCTATTCAACTATTAAGCTCAAAGCCCGAGAAACATGGATACAATCAAACATCGTATTCTGCTCGTCGAGGACGATCAAAATTTTGGCGACGTCCTGCGCTCTTACCTCGAAATGCACGACTATGACGTCACACTCGCAGCAGATGGCGTATCCGGCTGGCAAACCTTCCAGAAAGGACAGTTTGACCTCTGTATCCTGGATGTCATGATGCCAAAAAAAGACGGGTTCTCTCTAGCAAAAGACATCCGCACCAAAGACGCAGAAATCCCCATCATTTTCCTCACGGCGCGGACGCAGAAAGAAGATATCCTCCAGGGCTTCAAAACGGGCGCCGACGACTATATGTCCAAGCCTTTCAACTCGGAAGAGCTGCTGGCCAGGATACGTGCGGTACTCAAGAGGGCTACGCCCAAGGCCCGCAAGCAGACTGAAGTCAAAGAGTTTGAGATCGGCAAGTATAATTTCAACTACCCACTACGTATCCTGACCTACGACAAGGACCACGGTCAGCAGGAGAAACTCTCTCCGAAGGAAGCGCAACTACTGCGTATGTTCTGCCTGCATAAGAATGACGTATTGCCGAGATCACAGGCGCTGACAGAGATATGGGGTGAAGACAATTATTTCACAGCCCGGAGTATGGACGTCTTTGTCACGAAACTACGGAAGTACCTTCAGCAGGACGGCAACATTGAGATCGTCAACATACATGGCAACGGTTTTCAGCTCCAGGTAAGGGAACCCGAGCTAAGCTGATGTCCTGCCTCCCCGAAAGAGAGCTTTTAGTTACTGCACACCGGTACTGATACACGGCGAGGTCACTGCTCCTTCGTAGAATCAGATCGTTGCAAGTGAATGCCCGTATCCAGGATCATTCGTAGCGCAGCGACTCGATAGGGTCCAGCCTGGCTGCTTTCATGGCCGGATAGATACCGCTTACGAGGCCGACGATCAGGCAGGTCAGTATACCAATACCGATCCAGAGCCAGGGAACGATAAATGATCCGCCTGTAAAGAGCGACACCAGGTTGCCGGCCAGTATACCCAGTACGATACCGATCAGACCGCCTATCTGGCAGATCACGATGGATTCGGTCAAAAACTGCATCAGGATATTGCGGCTGGTCGCACCAATGGCCTTGCTGATACCGATCTCCCGTGTACGCTCCGTCACGGATACCAGCATGATGTTCATAAGCCCTATCGCCGCACCGAGCAATGTGATCAGGCCGATACCGATCGTAGCAGCCCGCAGTGTCGCGGTATTCTCCTTGAGGATGTTGAGGATATTGTCTGACTTACGTATCTCAAAGTCGTTCTCTGCACCCGGCTTCAGGCCCCGTACATTGCGCATCAGGCCGATTCCCGCCGAAACAGCTTCTTCTATCTGGTCGTGCTGCGACAGAGCTACCGTGATCCTGTAGTTGGAGTTCTGCGTGGCATAAGTACGACGTGCATTCTGCAGCGGGATGAGTACCTGCCTGTCAGAACTCTGGTTGATACTCGAACCTTTCGATTTCAGGATACCGATCACGATATAGGGTGTACTGCCTATCAGGATCGTCTTTTCAAGGGCTATATTCGGATTGCTTCTGAAAAGCTTGTCCACGATCTCCTTACCTACTATGGCCCGCATGGCGCCGCTTTCCGCTTCCTTGTCCATGAAGTTGCGCCCGGCTTCCAGCTCGATACCATTCGCATACAGGTAATTCTCGTCTATACCCGTCACCATGACGGTAGGATTGGTCTGTTTGTCCCCTGCCTTGATAGCTCCGGAACTGGTGCCGCGAAAGCTGACAGCGACCCTCGAAGGATAGTCAAAACGGCTCTTGAAGTCCATGGCCTGCCTGTAAGAGATCATATCGGCCTGCTTCTGCACCCTGCCTCCCTGACGGGCACGCAGGTTGCTCCCTCCCGGTACGATCGCAAAAGAATTAGCTCCCAGGCTCGAGAAGCTGTTGCCCATCGAATACAGGATACTGTCTATCGCCGTCAGTATACCCACCAGCGCCATGATGCCAAATGCAATGATCAGGCAGGTAAGCAGCGATCTGAGAAGATTGCCCTTTACGGCACGCAGCGCCTGAAGTATGTTTTCGAACCAGGACATACTATAAAAATAACGCCTGTACCTCAGGATACCCAAATACTTAGATGAATGTACCCGTGAACTAGACTATCCGGGTGTTTCGGCATTCCGAATGACTGCAAGCGCTTCTTCAAATACCTGTGGACTACAGGCCAGGATCTCCTCGCCCCTGTTGTAGGTCTTGTCTCCGCCGAGATCGCTGCACACTCCGCCGGCCTCCCGCACCAGCAGCATTCCTGCAGCCGTATCCCACTCACTGAGCGAAAACTCGAAATAGAGATCAAAATTACCTGCTGCCACGTAAGCCAGGTCCAGAGCTGCAGAGCCAAGCCTGCGCACACCCCTGGTATGCACGATGAAATATTCCAGGGCACGCATCTGCCGGGGCAGAAAGTCTCCGGCTTCATAGGGAAACCCCGTGGCGACCAACCCACCTGATAAAGAAGTCCGCCTACTGACCTCCAGGCGATGGCCCTCGAGCCAGGCGCCACCTCCACGCCAGGCCGTGTATGCCTTGTCCTGCATGATATCGTACACACACCCGGCTACTGTAATATCATCCTGTTTCAGGGCTACACTGACAGCGATCGCCGGAATACCGTATAAAAAATTGGTCGTACCATCAAGCGGATCGATCACCCATACCAGGCCGTGCCTCTCGGTGAGACGACCGCTGGTCTCTTCTTCCGTGAGGAAACCTGCTCCGGGCACGAGCGAGGACAACCGGACGACCAGCATCTGCTCCGCCTCTCTGTCCACCCTGCTTACAAGACTGTTGTGGCTTTTTTCTTCTGCATGGACAAGAACTGTCCTGCCGAATTCATTTCTTATGAACTGTCCTGCCTCCCTGCACGCTTCAGCGATAAGACCGGCAAGCTGCTGCCCTTCCATTAGCTCCATGAAACTCTGTGTTGATTCAGGCCATCTCCTGGACGACATCCTGTACTTCCGGGACCATACGTTTCAACATGCCCTCTATGCCGGACTTGAGTGTGACAGTAGAAGAAGGGCAACCGCTGCAGGAACCCTGCAGGATGACATATACGACCCCGCTTCGGAATGACTTGAACTCTATATTGCCTCCATCCATTTCTACGGCAGGCTTCACATAAGTATCGATCAGCTCTTTGATCCGCTGGGAAATAGCCGGATCTTCCTCGCCCGACATATCCTGCTGCTGCTGTTGTTCCCGGAGCTTCTCTTCATAGCCTTCCCGGATGATCTGTTCATTTTCCTGCAGCCAGCTCTTGAGAAACTCTTTCAACTTGAGCATGATATCCTCCCAGGCATAGTTGAACTCCTTGGTGACGGTCACAAAGTTGTTGCAGATATATACGCGCCTGACATAAGGCAATTCGAACAAGTCATTGGCCAGGGGCGACCATTCGGCCGCCAGCTCAGGCGTATCGAAATCGGCCGTACCGCGGTAAAGCATCCTGTTAGTCACATACTTCAGCGACTCCGGGTTGGGAGTCTGTTCCGTATAGATGAGGATCGGCTGTTTCGTTACTGTTTCCATTTGCTGCTATATTTTCTTGATTGTATTCTTCATAACCAATTTACCGGCTGCAAGGTTGCATCTAGCCGTATAACTCATAGACGACCTGGGAACGATTGTAGCCCATCTTGACGATGAGGTTGGCTACGGCATCATCGATCATCTGTGTCCACCCGCACAGAAAGAAGCGTACATCCTGGCGCGCGGGAGTGTGCTGCTCCAGGTAGACCTTGTGTACATATCCCTGGTACCCTTCCCAGCCTGCCTCCCTGGACAGCGCTACATCATACCTGAAGCCCGGCAATTCGTGGGTGAGCGCTTCAAACTCTTCCCGGTACAGTATGTCTTCCTGCCTGCGCGCTCCGAATATCAGGTGCAGCCCCCTGTGCTGCATACCGGTCTCCCTGATATATCTGAGCATGCTCCGGAAAGGCGCTACGCCCGTACCCGTGCAGATCATGACCAGGTCATGGTCCAGGCGATCAGGCAGGACAAAATTGCCGTCCGGGCCCTTGAAGCGGATCTGGGAACCTACTGTGATCTGGTTGAAAAGATAATCCGTGGCCAATCCTCCTTCGAGATGAACGATACAGAATTCGAGCAGGCTACCGGCTGTCGGGGCACTGGCGATGGAGTAGCTGCGCCAGCGCTGCAGACGCTTCTCCGATACGGGCAGATCCATGGTCACAAACTGACCCGGCCTGAATACAAAGGGCGGCGGCTCGCATGTATCGACGGTAAACTGACGGACGGATGGACTGAGCACCCGTATGTCAACCACTTTCCCGTCATACCACTTCCAGGGCATGGGCCAATTCTTATTTAGATTAAAGGTAAATAGCGCGCCTAAGGTAAATAAAGATAGGGACAAAAGAGTTCGCCGCGATCCGGACCTAGTTTACGATCCCGGACCGGGTCATTTCTTGTCTTCGAGTTCCAGCCACCTCATCTCTTTCTCTTCGAGCTGCTCCTGCAGTACGCCGAGCTCCGCCGAGAGTGCAGCCATACGGTCCGCCGCGAGCGCCGGGTCATCGAACGCAGCGAAAATGGTTTTCCTGCGCTCCTCGAGCCTGGCTATCTCTTTTTCGAGATTGTGCAGCTCCCTGCGTTCTTTATCATTCAGTCCCTTCGCGGGTAAGTCGGGCACGATAGCTTCCTGCACAGCAACGGCAGGTTCAGCCCGGTTGCTTTTCGACCGTTGCTGTTTCAACGACTCGCGGTATTCCGTATAGTTGCCGTTGAAGTCCCGGATTTCGCCCTCGCCCTCGAAAATAAAAAGGTGGTCTGTCAACTTGTCCAGGAAATAGCGATCGTGCGAAACGACCAGCAGGCAACCGGGAAAGGTCTCCAGGTACTCTTCCAGGACATTGAGCGTCAGGATATCGAGGTCATTGGTCGGCTCATCGAGGATGAGGAAATTGGGGTTTTGCATAAGCACTGTCAGCAGGTAGAGTCTTCTCTTCTCTCCACCGCTCAGCTGCGAAATATATACCTGCTGCTGCGGGCGGGAAAACAGGAAGCGCTCCAGCAACTGGGCGGCCGTGATGAATTTTCCTTTTTCCATCGGCACGACCTCGGCGATATCCGTGATGGCATCGATCACCCGCTTGTCTTCCTGCAGCCGCATACCTTCCTGGTGATAATAGCCAAAGACGGTCGTATCGCCGATGACGACCTTGCCGCTATCCGGGGCGAGCACCCCTGTCAGCATATTGAGAATGGTGGATTTGCCCGCCCCGTTGGGTCCTACGATCCCCACCCGCTCTCCTTTGCGGAATTTATACGTGAAGCCCGATACCATCCTGCGATCCCCGAACGACTTGCTGATATTATGCGCCTCGAGTATCTTACTGCCCAGGCGCTGTGCCTTGAGCTCTATGCGCAGCTCATCTTCCCGTTTCTTGCCTCCGACCTGGTCTTTGAGCTCGTGATACTTGTCCACGCGCGATTTCGCTTTGGTCGTCCGGGCTTTAGGTTGCCGACGCACCCAATCCAGCTCCTTACGCAGCAGTTTTTTGCCTTTGTCGAGCTCAATAGCCGCATTCTCCTGGGCCAGTGTCTTTTTCTCGAGGTAGTCAGAGTAGTTGCCTGAGTATTTCTGGAGGATACCGTCTTCAAGCTCGACGATCGCATCACAGATACATTCCAGGAAGTAGCGGTCGTGCGTGACCATGAGCAGTGTGATGCCCGGCTGCAGCAGGTATTCTTCCAGCCATTCGATCATGTCCAGATCGAGGTGGTTGGTCGGCTCATCCAGTATCAGGAAGTCCGGCTCCTCGATCAGGATCTTGGCCAATGCTACGCGTTTGCGTTGCCCTCCGGAGAGCTGTCCCACAGGCTGATCCAGGTTGCTCTCCAGCCTGAGGCGAAACAGGATCTCCTTGACCCGGGCCTCCTGGTCCCAGGCCTTGAGCTCTTCCATAAGATTACCGGCTGCTTCCAACTCACCTCCATGGCCTGGATTCTCCAGCGCTTTGAGATAACGGCTGACTGCACGTACGGCGCTGTTCTCTACATCCAGCACCTCCTCGAAGACTGTCCTCGCCAGGTCCAGCGGTGGATCCTGGCTCAGATACCCTGTACGTACTTCTTTGTTCAGCCATACTTTGCCATAGGGTCCTTCCGGCTTTTCCCGGCCGCTGATGATCCGCAGCAGAGAGGTCTTACCGGTCCCGTTTTTGGCGATGAGCGCTACTTTCTCGCCTTTGTTAATGAAAAGTTGAAGGTCTTTGAAGAGCAGCTTCTCGCCGTAGCTCTTGCTGATCTGTTCGAGTGTCAGATAGTTCATGCCGCAAAGGTAGGTAATGCTGTTCAGGCCCAGGCCGGGCGGCCAAAATTCATCCTATTGCACCCGGTACTTCGCGCCTCTACAGGAAAAAATAAGGTCCCGGCCTTTTTGAAGCCGGGACCTTTATACTCATGGTTGTCTGAACGACCGCAGCGATCAATGGATGAGATCGCGCATCATGCTCAGCGTTTCTTTCAGGTATATGTCCTTACGTATATTCTTGAGCCAGTCATCGTTGCGCGCTACCCGCGAAGGATCGGACTGTATATAAGCCAGGTCAAACTCAAGGTTCTCCGCCTGCATCTGCGGGATCGGCTCCTTCAGGAGTTCGTTGTAATCAGACGCCTGCTTTTCCTTTTGCTTGACCATCTCTCCGTATGAAACCAGGTTGAGCGGATAGTTCTTCTCATCTCTCTGGGATTTGAGCCGCTTTGCATTCTCTGTGATTGCCTTGAATACCGGGTCAACAGCTACGCGCTCCTGGCTCTTCCTTTTGATGGCAGACAGGTCATTTATTTTGTAGACATTCTGCTTGTAGGTCAGCGCCGGTATCTCGCTCCATTCCATAGGATACTCGTATTCGCGCTCTCCAATATCCAGCAGCATATAGCTGTCCGGAAGTACTATATCAGGCGTGACCCCGCGCAGCTGCGTAGACCCGCCGTTGATCCGGTAGAACTTCTGCATGGTCAGTTTGACCTCTCCGAGCGGTTTCATCTGCGTGTTGCCGCGGACGAGGCGATCCAGATCGTAGAATCGCTGCACAGTGCCCTTGCCAAAGGTAGTCGCGCCCACAATGACTGCGCGTCCATAGTCCTGCAAGGCCGCCGCCAGGATCTCGGAAGCAGAAGCACTCAGCGAATTGACCATGACGATCAGCGGCCCCTTATACTGGACAGAAGGGTCATTGTCCTGAAGGACCTGGGGGGTCTGGTTCCGGGATTTGACCTGGACGATCGGGCCATCCTCGATGAAAAGACCGCTCATATCCACTACATCGCGCAGGGATCCGCCACCGTTGTTGCGCAGGTCGAGGATGACTCCCTTTACATTGAGTTTTTTGAGCTTCTCGAGTTCTTTGGCTACATCTTTGGCACAAGAGTTACCGTCCTCCTTCTCAAAGTCCGCGTAGAACTTCGGCAGACGTATATAGCCTATATTGTCCACTACCCCTGTCTGGCTGATAATGGCGGAACGGGCAAAACTCTCATCGAGTATCACTTCGTCACGCTCGATGGTAACGTCCTTGAGCGCACCGTCGGCCTTACGCACCGTGAGCGTCACGAGCGTACCCTTCTTACCACGTACATACTTGACGACATCGTCCACACGCATACCACGGATGTCCACAGTCTCCTGGCCTGTGCCACCCTGGGTGACCTTCATGATCACATCACCCACTTCCAGCTGTTGCTGTTTCCAGGCCGGGCCTCCGGGTACGATACTCTCCACCTTGGTGTACTCGCCATCGGTCTGGAGCCGGGCTCCGATACCTTCCAGCCGGCCGCTCATGTTGATATCAAAATCTTCCTTCTCCTTCGGGTCGAAATAACTGGTATGCGGATCGAATATCTCCGTCACGGAGTTGATATAATCCGTGAAGCGATCGCTGCGGCGCAGCTTGCCAAGCCGCTGAAACCAGTCGTCGAATGTCTTGCGGACCTCTGCTCTCGCTTCCTCTTCCAGCTCCGCCACCGATTTGCGTACCTGGATGGTATCGTTATTTTCCTGGTCCTCTATCTTGGTATACAGCCGGGTCAGGGCCTCATATTTCAGCAACTGGTACCAACGCTCCTTCAGGGCCTTCTCATCCTCCGGGAAAGGCGTCTTCTCCGAGTCGAACTCGATGTATTCGCCTGAACTGAAGTCGAAAGGTTTTTCAAGCAGCCCGGGATACAATTGCTCAGCTCTGCGTACGCCTGCATCTATGAGCTGGACGGACAAATCGAAAAACTGAAAGGTGCCGTTAAGAAATTCGTCATCTATGCTGGTCTCATAAGCTTTCAACTTGCCGACATCCTTGCTCGTCAGGAAGCGCCGACCCGAGTCAAGCCGGTCCAGGTAGGAGTTGAAAGCCTTACGGGATATCTCATCATCCAGCTGCAGGGGGGCATAGTGCAGCTGTTCCAGCGCACTGATGACTCCCTTCACGATCAATGCCTCCTTGGCCGAGGGGTTATCCCCGTTGGCATGCTTGCCCTGCAACGGATAAATGGCAGCAAACAGGGTCACTGCAAAGCAGACGCTCAACACAGAAAAAAATCGTACTCTCATGTTATGGTCCATCTTTAACTTAGGTAGTTTATACCCGATCTATCGAAGTTAACACATTAGAAACGAAGCAAAGTCTTTATTCGGTTCAAATGAGCCAATTAATCTACCAAGTTCACCGATGCTTCGTCCAAACAGAAAGAGATAACGCAACAGGTCTCCGATCGTTGTAAAATGATCTGTTAAGGATAAGCTAATGCCCCTTTAGACAGTGTAAAAAACACGCAGAGCTATCCCGATGGGATAGCTCTGCAAATTCGAATACAAGAAAATGGGTTAAAGTATCTTGCCGGATCAGTTCATCCTGTAGGTATCCTGTTCGTTGCGATCGAGGGTACCGAGTTCGGAGGATTTCTCCTGGGGCGCCTGCCTGTCATCCATACCATGTGAGCCGGTGCCGTAGTATTCGCCCAGAATCGGGGCGATAGTAAGACCTACGAGGCAGGTCAGCTTGATAAGGATATTCATGGAAGGGCCGGAAGTATCTTTGAACGGATCGCCCACCGTATCACCTGTAACGGCAGCTTTGTGTGCATCCGAGCCTTTGTATTCTTTCTTACCGTCGATCTCAACACCCGCTTCGAAGGATTTCTTCGCATTGTCCCAGGCGCCGCCGGCATTGTTCTGGAAGATCGCCCAGAGCACGCCTGATACGGTCACACCTGCCATATAAGCACCCAGGCACTCGGGGCCCATCAGGAAACCTACGAGTACCGGGAAAGCGATCGTCATAGCGCCGGGCAGCATCATTTCGCGCAGTGCAGCCTTGGTAGAGATCTCTACACAACGACTGTACTCCGGCGTCGCCTTGCCTTCCAGGATACCCGGTATCTCGCGGAACTGGCGGCGTACTTCTTTCACCATATCCATGGCAGCCCGGCCAACCGAGCTCATCGCCAGTGCAGAGAACACCACCGGCACCATACCGCCTATGAAGAGGGAGGCAAGTACATTGGCCTTGAATATGTTAATACCGTCTATACCGGTAAAAGTAACATATGCTGCAAAAAGTCCCAGCGCCGTAAGAGCCGCAGAAGCAATGGCAAAACCCTTGCCGATCGCCGCAGTGGTGTTACCTACCGAGTCGAGAATATCCGTGCGGGAGCGCACTTCTTTGGGCAGTTCGCTCATCTCAGCAATACCGCCCGCATTGTCAGCGATCGGTCCGAAAGCATCGATTGCAAGCTGCATGGCGGTAGTCGCCATCATGGCAGACGCAGCGATCGCTACACCGTAAAAGCCCGCAAAGGCATAAGCTCCCCATATAGCTCCGGCAAAAAGCAGGATCGGGAAGAAAGTAGAGATCATACCCACAGAGAGGCCTGCGATGATATTGGTAGCAGCTCCGGTAGCCGACTTCTGTACGATACCTATTACCGGCTTCTTGCCCAGTCCCGTATAGTATTCTGTGAAGAAAGAGATAGCGCCGCCTACGACCAGGCCGATCACGACCGCGCCGAATACATGGTTGGGCGTTATATTCGCTTTAGCTGCTTCGCCGAAAAATGTCATGGACATATTGGCCGGCAGCATCCAGTGGATCACAAAGTAGGCAGCTACACCGGTGAGTGCAATAGAAGCCCAGTTGCCGAGGTTCAGCGCACCCTGTACTTTGGCCTCTGAGACATTCTGATCATTCACTTTGACCAGCCATGTACCGATGATCGAAAACACGATACCAAGACCTGCGATCAGCACCGGAAGCAGGATCGGGCCGATACCGCCAAAGGCATCGCTCACTTGTCCGCCCATATCTTTGATCACATAGTTGCCCAGTACCATCGCGGCCAGTACGGTCGCCACATAAGAACCGAAGAGGTCCGCTCCCATGCCGGCGACATCGCCTACGTTGTCGCCTACGTTGTCGGCGATCGTAGCAGGGTTGCGCGGATCATCTTCCGGGATACCGGCTTCTACCTTGCCTACGAGGTCGGCACCTACGTCGGCAGCCTTGGTATAGATACCGCCGCCTACGCGCGCAAATAGCGCTATGGATTCAGCTCCCAGCGAAAATCCGGCAAGGGACTCGAGTACAATAGTCATATCGCTCACACTGGTCCAGGTACCACCCATGAACCAGGAAAACAGGATCACAAACAGCAAACTGAGACCAAATACGGCCAGACCGGCTACGCCAAGCCCCATCACCGTACCCCCGGTAAACGATACGCGCAGCGCACGGGAGAGGCTGGTACGGGCTGCCTGAGTGGTCCGTACATTGGATGCAGTGGCTATGCGCATACCTATGAAGCCCGCCACAGCAGAAGAGGTAGCACCGATCACAAATGCGACCACGATGAACCAGTGTGTGGTCTCCACAAATGCCGACAAAAGCCCTAGTGCAGCACCGGCGATCACTACAAAAACAGCCAGGACACGATATTCCGCTTTGAGGAAGGCCATTGCTCCCTCGCGGATATGTCCCGCTATACGACGCATTTTCTCCTCTCCGGCATCCTGTTTGTTGACCCAGTTGGAAAGGAAAAGCATATATACCAGGCCGATAAGGCCAAATACAGGTAAGATGTATACTAAAGACTCCATAAAGTACTTTTTATGCGATTGAATTCCTTCATTTTTCCCAAAAAGAAAAAGGCCGTTTCGGACAACGGCGCACAAAAGTAACCCATACCACTGAGTTGTGCAAAATACCGGGATAAAATATAGGAGCGCCTCCCGGGCCAAGCGGCAGGCTGATCAACAATATACGGACGGTACAAGTGTGGAGAGAAACGATCCCCGCAGAAGTCAGATCTCTTCGGCCGCCTCCAGTATATAGTTGCAGTGTTCGATATCGTCTGCGTTCAGTCGAAGGCGACCCTTGATGGTCACCCGGTCGTCCATTTTGTAGCGGCGATGGTCCTTGCTCTTGAACTGCACTTCGATGATCGTCTCAGGTCCCGCCATACCACAGAAAAAGCAGGCTGCGAAGGGGTTCTTTGACAATACATAGAAGTCACCGGACGGGTCGAGCACCAGCATATAACCCGCTATGGCTATCTCCTTGCCGTCAAGCGCCTTGAGCTTTTCGCCGAATGTCGGGAAGAGATAATATGCATCGACCTTCTTGACGTATTTCTCCTTGAAGACAGCATCGCCCATATCATCCCAGGTCACTTTCTTCTGACCGTAGGCGACAGGAAGTAACAGCATAAGGATGAACATCACCAATCCGTATCTCAGCATCATAAGTATCTACGTTGATTATGGCGTACGGCTTCGCTTTCTGCCTGTACACGGTTTTTTTACCTTTGAAGTCGGTTCTACAACGCAAAATAAGCCCCTATTGGTTTACTATGGAAATACAAGCCTGCATTTTTGATCTTGACGGCGTACTGGTCGATACCGCCAGATATCATTTCCTGGCGTGGCGCAGGCTGGCCAATGACCTGGGTTTTGACTTCACGGAAGCAGACAATGAGCGTCTGAAGGGTGTCAGCCGCATGAAGTCGCTTGATATCATCCTCGAACTGGGTGGAGTCACTATGTCCGAACAGGAGAAATCGGATAGTGCGGCCCGGAAAAACGACTGGTATCTCTCCTATGTTGGAGAGATGACGCTGGAGGAAATACTGCCCGGAGTGCCCGCCTTCCTGGAAGACCTGCGCCGGCAGGGTATACGTATTGCCCTGGGATCGGCAAGCAAAAACGCGCGCACGATCCTGGACCGGGTCGGCCTGACGGCTTTCTTTGATGCGATCGTGGACGGTAGCATGGTACAGATGGCAAAACCCGACCCCGAAGTATTTCTCATAGGGGCTGGGCTACTGGATATGGCACCTCCTGCCTGTGTCGTATTCGAGGATGCACAGGCCGGCGTGGAAGCAGCCCTACGGGCGGGTATGTATGTGATCGGGATCGGCGAACCGGGCATACTGAGCCGGGCACACCTGACCTGGCCGGATCTCTACGGAAGGTCTTCACAAGATCTGCAGCTGTTGCAGGGAATCAGGCTTTGAGGGCCAGCGCTATCTGTAGCTCATCCAACTGCTCTTCCCCGATCGTGGACGGAGCATCGATCATCACGTCGCGGCCCATATTGTTCTTGGGGAAAGCGATGAAGTCACGGATACTGTTCTGACCATTCATCACCGAGCAAAGCCTGTCCATACCGAATGCGATCCCGCCATGCGGCGGCGCTCCGTATTCGAATGCACCCATGAGAAAACCAAACTGCTCTTCGGCCTGCTCGGGGGTGAACCCGAGGAGCTGGAAGTTTTTGGCCTGCAACGCCCGGTCATGTATCCTGATAGAGCCTCCGCCTATCTCCACCCCATTGATTACCAGGTCATAAGCATCTGCTCTCAATGCCTTCATAGTAGCATGATCGCCATCCAGCATACGCGGGATATCTGCCTGTTTAGGCGAAGTGAACGGGTGGTGCATCGCGTAGAAACGCGCTGTCGCCTCATCCCATTCCAGCAAGGGGAAGTCCATTACCCACAGCGGCCTGAAGACTTCAGGATCCCTGAGCCCGAGACGGTTACCCAGCTCAAGGCGCAGCTCGCCCAGTTGTTTCCTTGCCTTGTCGGTCTCGCCGCACATGATGAACAGGATATCGCCAGGTCCGGCGCCCGTAGTTTCGGCCCATCCCCGGAGTTCATCATCCGTATAAAACTTGCCGACCGTAGATTTGATAGAGCCATCTCCATTGAACCGCACATATACCAGCCCCTGGGCGCCGATCTGGGGCCGTTTGACCCAGTCCGTAAGTTCGTTGAGGTCCTTATTGGAATACTGGTCCGCGATGCCCCTGACGCAGATACCCACGACCAGCTCTGCATTGTCAAAGACACTGAAGCCCTTGCCCTTCACCAGGTCACTGAGCTCGGTAAATTGCATATCGAAGCGGATATCCGGCTTGTCGCTACCGTAGAGGCGCATTGCGTCGTCGTAGCGCATACGCGGAAACTCGGGCAGCTCAACGCCTTTGACAGCCTTGAAGAGGTACCGGGTCAATCCCTCAAAGGTCTGCAGGATATCTTCCTGCTCTACAAACGCCATTTCGCAATCGATCTGGGTAAATTCAGGCTGACGGTCGGCGCGCAGGTCTTCATCCCTGAAGCACTTGACGATCTGGAAGTACCGATCGAATCCCGAGACCATGAGCAACTGCTTGAAGGTCTGGGGTGACTGAGGCAACGCATAGAACTGGCCCGGATTCATCCGGCTAGGCACCACGAAATCCCTTGCGCCTTCCGGGGTACTCTTTATCAGCACAGGGGTCTCTACTTCTACAAACTCCTGTTCTGACAGGTATTTGCGGGTCTCGAGAGCCACCTTGTGCCTGAAGAGAATATTCTTCTGGACCGGTTGCCGGCGCAGATCCAGGTAGCGGTATTTCATACGCAGGTCATCTCCCCCGTCCGTATCGTCCTGTATCGTGAACGGCGGAACCTTCGATACATTGAGCACAGTCAGCGCCGTAGCCTCAATCTCTATCTCGCCGGTAGGACGGTTGGGGTTCTTGTTGCTGCGTTCGCGGACAAATCCATCGATACGTACAACATATTCCCGCCCAAGCTTACGTGCCTGTGCGCACAGCTCAGAGTTTACATCCATATTGAACACCACCTGGGTGATGCCATAGCGGTCCCTGAGATCGACGAAAGTCATGCCGCCAAGGTCCCGGCCGGTATCGACCCAGCCGCTGAGCGACACCTGGTTGCCCGTATCGGTGATGCGCAACTCGCCGCAGGTATGTGTCCTGTACATAGATGTATAGCTTTTGTATGATGCGGCGCAAAAATAGATATTCGGCAGTATATGTATTCAATCCTGCTGGAGCAATCGCTTGATATCTTTGGTTTTGCCATAGACCACCAGGATATCGCCTTCTTCCAGGACCGTTTCGGCCGTCACCACGCCAAGCACCTGCGTTTTGCGGCGTTTGACGCCGATCTCGTTGGCCTCCATGGCCGATTTGAGGATCGTAAGGATATTGAGGTGGTACTTTTGCCTGAATCCCGCTTTTTCGATCGTGGTACCGATATAGCGGACCGGAACCTTCGCCTCCACGATATTGTGCGTGCCGGTGAGCGAAAAGGAATCTATCACACCTTCCAGGTCAAGCGAACGAGCCAAACGCTCCGCCGATTCCTCTTCCGGGTGGACAATCTCTTCCACGCCCATCGCTTCGAGGACAGTCATCTGCAGCCTGGATACGGCCCTGCTGATCAGCCTCTGTACCTGCATCTGCTTCATCACAGCCGTAGACATGATCGATGCACCTTCGTCTTCACCTATGGCGATGATGACGCAATCTGCATCGCGCAGGGGCAGTATACGTACCGCCTCGGGATCCGTCGTATCCATACAGACGGCCTGAGCGATCTTGTCTTTCATCAGCTCGACCTTCTCCATATGCTTGTCCAGCCCGATCACCTCGTGTCCGAGCGCAGTCAGTTTTTTGGCAAGTGAAGCGCCAAAGTTGCCCATTCCTACTACGACGTATTTCATATCCGACTATGTATTTAGCTGATGAAGATATCTTCTTTGGGGTACCTGTACCGCGTGGCGGTCACTCTGCGCAGCAGAGCGATGATGATCGTCATGGCCCCGAGACGCCCGATAAACATCGCGATCGAAATGATCACCTTTCCTGCATCACTAAGGTGTGGTGTGATGCCCAACGACATACCTACCGTACAATACGCAGAGAACGCCTCGAAAGCAAGATCAGTCAGCTCCTTGTCGCTGTCACTGATACTGAGCGCAAAGGTCGTAGCGCCTATAAATACTATGGATAGCGCTATCACGGCAAATGCCCTCCTGATCGACAGGTCGGAGATCTCTCTCCGAATGATCTCCACCCGATCCTTGCCGCGGGCCAGGCTGATAAAATTGAGGGTAGCCACAGCAAAGGTAGTAGTCTTGATACCCCCACCCGTGGATCCCGGCGACCCTCCGATCCACATCAGCAGGAAGATCAGCAGAACAGTAGGGAGCTGCAGGCCACCCATATCCACATTGTTGAATCCGGCCGTACGCGGTGCAGTAGCGCCAAACAGGGATACCACGACCTTGCCGATACCTTTATGGTCGCTTAAGGTATGGTTGTACTCGATGATGTAGTAAGAAACCGATCCGAACAGTATAAGCGCCAGCGTGGTCACGAGGACCACCCGGCTATTGAGATTCAGCAGGAGGCCGGCCCGCCGGTACCGGTCGCCGTACCGGATCTGCCTGTACCTGCGTACGAGGTTTTCCTTGAAGTAGCTCAGGAAGTTGAAAACGACGCTAAACCCGAGGCCACCCAGCACAAAGAGTGTCATCAGGACCAGCTGGACAGGGTAGTTGAAGCGGAAGTGCTCGTCGTAGATATTGTCCTTCATCAGCGAAAACCCTGCATTGCAGAAAGCCGATACCGCATGAAATACGGCAAAAAACATGTGCTCCTCCCCGCTGCCGTATGCAGTAGCAGGCATAGAATAATACACGGCAACAGCCCCGGCAATCTCCAGCCCGAATGTTGTCAACAGTATCTTGAGCACTGTGCTGAACAGATCACCCAGCCGGTCCGAACTGAGATAGTCTTTGATATAGATCTGGTTGGTATACGTGGATCCCCGCTGGAAAAACAACAGGATAAAACTCGTAAAAGTCATGATCCCCAGCCCGCCGAGCTGCACAAGGATCAACAATATATACTGGCCCATGGAAGTCAGGTCCTGTCCCGGATCGATCACAGCCAGGCCTGTGATACACACCGCGCTGGTCGCCATGAAGAGTGCATCTACCCAATCGATAGCGTTCACCGTGGCATTGGGCAGCTTAAGCAATAATGTTCCGATCGCGATCAGCAACAAAAAGGAAAAAATGAGGATACGGGCCGGACCCAGGTTGAGCCTTACCAGCAGAGTGCTCTGAGTAGAAATCTCCAAGAGAAAGATCGCCAGTGACAATACCTGGAATACCTCATGCCTGGCCCAGAAAGACCAGAAGGCCGACTGGTCGGGCCATAATCTCCCCAGGAAAAAAAGGGCTCCTGCTACCAGGAAGAGAAAGTATACAGACAGGATATACCAGCTATGCCTGGCCCGGCCTCTGCTCTGTGCGAAGAGATAAACTGCCAGCGAGATCACCACGAGCAGGCTGCCGCCGGTGAGCCACGGATCAAACCGCATGTCGAAACCCTGGTCAGAGGAAAATCCGTAGTGATATGTCCACAACCCTATAAAGGTCACAACCACCCAGAAGTAAAGGCGGTACGCTATACGAGCCGCCAGCTTCCTGAAGTAGCGGCTGTCCCGGATCACTTGTTCATCGGGCTCGTCGGTCGGTTGGTCTCCTGCTTCCGGCATAAGATCAAATGGATACAACAAGCCAAATTTCGCTTATTTGACCAGTTTTTTGCGTGAGCGACATCGACTTTTTGAATCCGTTATGCCGTAACCATGGCCCGGTCAACTCTACCCAACAAAAACATCCTTGTAATGCTTGTGTTATTTAGACTGCTTCTAAAGAGCCCGGAGCACCGTGATGATGACATTCCAATGACAGGTTCTGCAGCCCGCGTCTCGTACTTTTGGCATTCGCTGGCGACTTAAGAAAGCCGTATGTTCAAAGGGTTCAAAGCTTTTGCACTGACACACAAAGAGATCAATCTCAGGGATCTCTCCAGATATGTCCTCCCCGTGGGTCCGGAAGAGACCCTTAGGGACCGGCTTCTCGCACTCAGGGATGCCGCTTCCGTACAGGAGCTGCTTTACCTCGCTACCTGCAATCGTGTGCTTTTCCTCTATTACCAGGAGCCTGCAGATATAGAGACCTCTCCGCTGGACCTGCTGGCAACGGCACTGCCCGGCCTCTCGCCGGAACACCTGGCTATGGCGGCCACTCACGGTCGCTGTCTCGAAGGCAGCGCCGTACTGGAACACCTGTTTGAAGTATCCGCGTCCATGGACTCCCTGGTAGTGGGAGAGCGAGAGATATTCCGGCAGCTCAGGGAGGCTTATGACCTCTGCCTGGAATGGGGTCTGATCGGCGACAACCTCCGTGTGGCTATGAAATTTGCCGTGCAGACCGCCAAGGATATATATGCCAATACAGGTATCGGCGAGAAGCCACTTTCAGTCGTTTCGCTGGCCGTCCAGAAACTGATGGAATTTTCCGTATCATCCGGCGCTTCCATTGCCCTGGTCGGAGCGGGCCAGACCAATCTTCTTGTATCCAAGTTTCTCAGCAAATACGGATTTACCAATGTGACGGTTTTCAACCGGACGCTGGAGAGAGCGCAGCGTATCGCCGACAAGTTTGCCGGTGGCCGCGCGTATGACCTGGCTGCTTTCGACAGGTGGGAAGAAGGCTTCGATGTATTGTTTGTGTGTACTACCTCCCAGCAACCGCTCGTAGCCAGCGACTGGCTGGCCAGACAGCCCCGGACAGATAAAAAAGTAGTTTTCATCGACCTGGCTGTACCACAGAATGTACACGCTGACCTGCATCACAAGCCAAATACGGTCTATATCGACATAGAGCACCTGCGAACACTTGCAGAGAGCAATCTGGCCTATCGTCGCCAGGAACTGCAAAAGGCACGAGGTCTACTCAACAATCATCTGCGCGCCTTCCGCGGAGCCTACCACCAGCGCCTGATAGAGAGAGCCATGCAGGAGGTGCCCCGTGAGATCAAGGCAGTCCGGCGCAAAGCTGTAGAAGAAGTGTTTCGCAAGGACCTGGAACAGCTGGATGAACCTACCCGTAACCTCGTGCAGGAGATGCTGCTCTACATGGAAAAAAAGTGCATTTCCATACCAATAAAGGCAGCTAAACAGATCGCCCATCTCTGATTTCCGGGATTTCCGGAAATTCCCTATCTTCATATTTTAGGCCCTTTATTGACAGGTCCGGGAGGCCTGTACTACCGAAGGAAAATCTATCTTATGCTGGTCAAGACTTTTGCGAGCGCAGTAGACGGTATCGATGCCCGGACTATCACCGTCGAGGTAAATGCGGGCGGACAGGTCGCAGCCAACAAACCGGGCTACTACCTGGTCGGCCTGCCGGACAATGCCGTTCGTGAGGGCTACCAGCGGATCGAAGCTGCTGTCAAAAACACGGGATACCGCATACCGCGGATGAAGATCATCATCAATATGGCCCCGGCCGATATCCGCAAGGAGGGTTCGGCGTATGATCTTCCGATCGCCATCGGTATGCTGGCTGCCACAGAACAAATACCTGCAGAAAAACTGGAGCAATACATGATCATGGGAGAGCTTTCACTCGACGGGCGGCTCCGCCCTGTGAAGGGAGCCCTGCCTATTGCCATCCAGGCAAGAAAAGAACGCTTCAAGGGCATACTCCTGCCCAGGCAGAATGCGCTCGAGGCGGCAGTGGTCAATGACCTGGAGGTTTACGGTATCGACAGCCTGGCAGAAGCCATCGGCTTTCTCTCCGGGACGCATACACCAGCTCCCGTAGACCTGGATACCCGCGACGAGTTCTTCCGCAATATCAACAAATATGACCTGGACTTCACAGATGTATACGGACAGGAGAACATCAAACGCGCGCTGGAACTGGCTGCTGCCGGGGGCCACAATGTCATACTGATCGGACCTCCGGGCGCGGGCAAGACGATGCTCGCAAGAAGATTGCCGACCATCCTCCCCCCGCTCTCGCTCAAGGAAGCGCTTGAGACGACCAAGATACACTCGGTAGCCGGCACCCTTGCCAGCAACCAGGGGTTGATCACGATCCGCCCCTTCCGGTCGCCTCACCATACGATCAGCGATGTGGCCCTGGTAGGAGGAGGGTCCCACCCGATGCCCGGTGAAATATCGCTGGCCCATCATGGGGTGCTCTTCCTGGACGAATTGCCGGAATTCAAGCGGACCGCTCTCGAGGTCATGCGCCAGCCGATGGAGGAGCGCAAGGTCACCATCTCCCGCGCGCGGTCTTCGGTCGATTACCCGGCCAGTTTCATCCTGGTGGCCTCTATGAATCCCTGCCCCTGCGGGTATTATAACCACCCGGACAAAGAATGCCTCTGCGGCCCGGGAGCCGTCAGAAAATATCTCAATAAGATCTCTGGCCCCCTGCTCGACCGCATTGATCTGCACGTCGAAGTCACGCCGGTGCCTGTGGACGAGCTGTCCGGCGGAGACAACCATACCGGCGAATCCAGCGAGACGATATCCGCGCGGGTACTGAAAGCCCGGGAAGTACAGGAACAGAGATTCCACGAACTGCCTGAAGTATATTGCAACGCCCAGATGCCGGGAAAAATGGTGAAAGAAGTCTGCCAGCTCGACAAGGCCTGCCAGCTCCTGCTGACAACGGCTATGAAAAAACTACAGCTATCTGCCAGGGCATACGACCGTATACTCAAGGTAGCCCGTACAGCCGCCGACCTTGCAGGCGCACCGGATATCCGGGTAGAACATCTCGCCGAGGCCATCCAGTACAGGGACCTGGACAGAGAAAGCTGGGGCGCCTGACCGCCCCCATCAGATATCGTAGCTTATGTCCAGCTCCGACGATCTGATCCTGGACTGGCAGGTCAGCACGAGACCGGAAGCTATCTCCGAATCATCCAGGGCATAACAGGCATCCATCTCGACCTGACCGGTGAGTACACGCGCCATACAGGTCGAGCAAGCGCCCGAACTGCAGGAATAGGGAGCGTCTACACCAGCCCTTATGAGACCTTCCAGTACTGTGCCCCTGGCAGGGATACTTACCTCGCGGACCTTGCCGTTGAGACGGACCCTGACCGGCACCAGGTCACCAGGAGCGTCGCCCGGCAGACCGGCTCCTGACACGAGCGGATCGGCAGATAGAAAGAACTCTTTATGTATATGCTTCTGCGGTATACCGGTTTCCAGGAGATACTGCTCCACTACGTGGATCATACCCTCCGGTCCACACAAAAAGTACTCTGCCGGACCGCTGCCGGACGGATAACGCTGCAGCAGCCGCTCGCACATACGGGCATCCAGCCGCCCTGATTCGCCCGTCCATACACTGGCCGTTTTTCTCCTGAACAGACCGCCCAATAGCCCGGCGCCCGGTTGGCCTCCCTTGCTCAGCACATGTTCCACGATACACTGGTCCTGGTATCTTTTCTGGAGCTCGTCCAGCTCCTGCCTGAAGATGATATCCTGCTCTTCACGGTTGCCGTAGAAGAGATATACGGTAGACAGAGGCTCAGCTTCGAGGGTGGTCCTGAGCAGCGACATGACAGGGGTGATACCGCTGCCGGCAGCGAAGAAATAATAACGCTTCTGCTGCTCCGGGTGCAGCAACGTATAAAATTTGCCCTCCGGCACAGATACCTCGAGCCCGTCGCCTGCTTTCAGCACCGTAGTGAGGTATACGGACATCCAGCCCGGCTCGGTGCGCTTGACCGTGATCCGCATATCGCTTTCCAGGGGGCTGCTCGACATAGAGTAAGAACGCCTTACTTCTTTGCCGTCCAGCATTGCCTTGATCGTAATATACTGCCCTTGCTTATAAGCAAACTCCTGTCTGAGGCTTTCAGGGATTGCTAACCAGATAGATACAGCTTTTTCTGTTTCGGATTGTATGCGCGTTACACGCAGCTGATGGAAGGTCTGACTCATTGTACCACAAATTGGCGCCTGATGGCTATAGCCGGTAAAAGACTGCAAAAATACCTATTTTCGCAGGTCTATCCGATAACCCGGCATGTCAACGGAACAAATGATCAAGAAGCTTTCCATCGTAATCCCCGCCTACAACGAGGGACCTACTATCCACAAGATCCTTGACAGGATACATGCGGTCACCCTGATCAACGATATAGAGAAGGAGGTGATCATCACCAATGATTGTTCCAGGGACAATACGGAGGAGGCAATACTACAGTACAAAAGCAATCATCCCGATCTTCCGATCATGTACCTGAAGCACGAGGTAAACAAAGGTAAGGGGGCCGCATTGCACACAGGCATACGCCATGCCACAGGCGATGTAGTGATCATACAGGATGCCGACCTTGAGTATGACCCGGCTGACTACAATGCCCTGCTCAGGCCGATGCTGGATGGATTTGCAGACGTGGTCTACGGTTCCCGGTTTATGGGCGGCAAACCCCATCGTATCCTTTTCTTCTGGCACTCCATCGGCAACAAGTTCCTGACCTCCCTGTCCAATGCATTCACCAACCTGAACCTGACGGATATGGAGACCTGCTACAAGATGTTCCGGAGAGAGATGATCCAGGGTCTGCGGCTCAGGGAAACACGTTTTGGATTCGAACCCGAAGTCACGGCGCGTATCGCCCGTATCCGCGGTATCCGTATATATGAAGTGGGAATCGCCTACTATGGCAGATCCTACGCCGAGGGCAAAAAGATCGGTTGGCGGGATGGTTTCAGAGCTATCTGGTGCATCCTGAAGTACAATCTCTTCAGCCGCGGATAAAGACCCGGGTTAGCACACATTCCTTTTTATTCCTCTCAGCCGGGCTCTGCCAGTAGCCCGGATCAATTTCAGGGAAAACCCTGATAAGCCGTCGGCTTGTCCTCTGCACCTTTGCCCGGTCATACAGTCCCTGTCCGACGACTTCAGGCTGTAAGGTATCTTACTCATTCTCTGAAAAACAATTGAATATGAAGAACTACCGCTACCGGTTGTCAGCACTTGCGGCCCTGGCCGTAATGTGCCTTTCCAACTGCACCTGTACTAAAGAAAAAGAAAAAGATTCGCTGGGACCGCTCGTGCTGGAATGCGCAATAACCAGCAATACAACGCTCACAGACCACAACCCGAACGGGATAGACTATATCGTCGACTGCGACCTGGAAGTGCAGGACGGGTTGCTCACCATAGAACCGGGTGTTACTATTGAATTCCGCTCGAATGCTTCGCTGCAAGTATGGAACAAAGGCGCTCTCGCGATCAATGGCACCGCCGACAAGCGTGTGTCGCTCCGCGGATTCCTGCAGCAGCCCTGCTGGGACGGACTGTCCATCGGGACCGACGATGTGCGCAACCGGATACGGTATTGCGATATCAGCTATGCCGGCAACAGTGTCAGCTTTTTTGGAGTGATCGCCGGTTTCTCGTATGATGAGAAAGCTGCAGTGGCCGTATACGGCAGGCTGTCCATGGAAAACAGCAGTATCACCCACTCCGGCGGACTGGGCATCGCATACACTTCAGACGCTGTGATCAGCGGCTTCAACAGCAACGAGATCGGTTATTGCGCCAACTACCCGGTGATCCTCTATGGTGGAAGCCTGGATGGAAGTGTCTCTATGAGCAACTCGTCTTTCCCCGGTAACGCAACGCCATATATCTGCTTCTATGGCAGTTCATCCAATTCCGAGATAAGCAATGACGCAGTCATACACGAGAGCCCACTGCCCTACCTCGTTTATGAGACAGTAACTTTCGCAAAGAACCTGACTGTCCACGGAGGCGTCACAATCGTATCTCAGAGCGACGAGTTTTTAGAGACCTCCTCCACGCATTTCGTGAAGCTCCTCGGCTCTGCAGACAAGCCTGTCATCCTGCGCGGAAAAACCGCACTCGCGGGTTACTGGCGAGGCATTTCAGTGAGAAGTTTCAATGCGGAAAATACCTTCAACCATGTCCAGATCCAGGACTGCGGCAGCAGGCCGATCGGCTGGGCCGCAAGCGCCGCAGGTATCACCGTGGAAGAAGGCAGGCTGACGCTCAACAACTGCAATATCACCAACTACAATGATTGCCAGGTCTACAAAGGCAGTTCTTCGCAGCTGACCAACAACAGCCCGCTGATCACCCTGGTATGTGAATAAACAGGCCTTGCCTCATGCAAAAAAACCAATGAGGCAGTCCATACAACACTGCTAACATATCGCATACGACCCCTATATGCGCCGGCGAGTCTCCAGGGATTCGCCGGTTTTTTTCTGCCAGTGCAGGCTACCTGTCCAGGTATCAACTGTCCAGTATGCCCCATTCGATCGTTTTTCTTACCAGGCCTGCGATATTGCGCACATCCAGTTTGATCATCAGGTTGCTGCGGTGGGTCTCTATCGTCTTCTCGGAGAGAAATAGCGTAGCCGCAATTTCTTTGGTAGTCTTTTCCCGGATGATGAGCCGTAGTATATCCTTCTCGCGCGAGGTAAGCCGAAGCGCTACGGGCCTGCGGGGGACAGAAGACCGGTTATTGTCTTCCAGGGCCTCCATCACTTCCCGCTGGGCGAAAGCCTGGCCTTCCCAGATCGCCCTGATGCCGGTCAGTAACTCTTCGAACGATACATTTTTGATGATATATGCATCTGCGCCAGCCGCATAAGCGGAACGTATGACCACCGGGTCTTCAAATGCCGACAAGACGATAACTTTTGCCGTCGGGACCAGTTGCTTCAACTTACCTACCACATCACGACCATCCGTATCGCGCAGCTGAAGATCAATAAGAAACAGATCCGGTACAGCGCCCGCGAGATATGACCAGAAGTCAGGCTCAACGGCAAAAGATACTACTGCGGACTCCCATCCGCTGCCAGTAAACACGGATCTGAGCCCCTCGGCAACGAGTGGATGATCATCGAGTATGACGATATGTGCAGGGTAGCTCAAGACAGCTGTTTTTTGACCATGATCGATACCACTGTACCTTTTCCAGGTGCTGCTTCTATAGTAGCATTGCCGCCGATCAGGGCAACCCTTCTCTCCAGATCCGAAAGCCCCTGGCCCAGTTGAGTATGATCCGGGTCAAAACCTCGTCCGTTGTCCTCCACCGAGATACGCAGTCCTTCGTCTTCATTAAATAGCTGAATATCTATCTCGGTTGCAGCGGCATGGCGAAGCGCATTGCCGGTCAGCTCCTGCACGATCCGAAAGAGGATAAGCTGGTGATGTACCGGCAGGCCAGTATCTTCAGCGCCGTAGTGCTGGAAAAAAACCGATACGGCGCTCCTGCTGTCCAGATCGGATACAAACTGTTGCAGGGCACCGGCCAGTCCTGTCCGATCCAGCTGTACCGAAGCCAGGTTACGTGCGATGAGCCGGGCTTCGTCCCTGACGGTATCCAGCTGTAGCATCGTGTCTTGTACCTGCTTTCTGGCCCGACCGTCCATCGCTTGGTCCGTCGCAAGAGACGACAGGGAGAGCCCGCAGGCAAAGAGCGCATTGCTCAGCCCGTCATGCAATTCTGCAGACAGGCGGTCTCTTTCCCTTTCCTCTCCGTTGACTACAGCCTGTAGTATCGCTCTTTCTCTCTCCTCTTTCATCTGCCGTAGCCGGGCCTGGGCCAGCCGGGCCCTCAAAATACCCAGGAATACGAGAAAGAGGATCACCAGCAGCGCCAGGGAGGACACTGCTATGAATATCCTGCTCCTGGATCGCTCCGCGGTGAGATCCAGTTTCTGTTCTGTGATCTGCCGGTCCTTTTTCTCGGCCTCATAGCGGACCAGCAGGTCATTCACGATCTTTTTGTTCTCAAGACCCGTGATCGAATCCCGGAGCTTCGCAGACTGCGACAGATACCGGTAAGCATTTCTGAAATCCCCGGTCCCCTCACAGGCGCTCGCGAGTATGTCGTAGACCTTGGGCAGTTGCGTAGTGAAGCCCGGAGCCTCTGCAAGACTGAGCGATTCCTCTCCGGTACGCACTGCTTCCGCGAAATCACCTGCTCTTACCAGTGCATTGGCTTGTCCCATGCGATTGAGCGCCATGTAGTAGGGCAGTGATGCAGCCTGCGCCAGATCGTAAGACCGTCCATAGCTTGCGGCAGCGGCGGCGTATTCGCCTCTGTCTGTTTGCAGTTCGCCCGACTGGCGCAACGCCAGCATCTCTCCAAACGGATCTTTTCGCAGGCGGCTCACCTCCAATGCTTCCTGTGTATATGACGCTGCGCGCTGTTTTTCGCCTAGCTCAAACTGCGTTGCTGCCAGGGATACAAGCACCCCGGAGAGATACGAAGAGTCCCTGTATCGCGTGATCACCTGGTATACCCTGCCGAAATAGTCATCCGCCTGGCGATAATCCTTATGGGACAGGAAGATATTGCCTATGTTGAAAAGTATATAGGCGCCTTTGAGTGTATCCTGCTTCTGTTCGAGCAGATCCACGGCCTGCAGGTAATTGTGTACCGCCGAATCCAGCATACCCTTGTGGTGAAATCCCGCGGCCCGGATATTGAGAAAGACTTCCGGGTTGAACGCACGCTGCTCCCTGCAGAGCTGTAATCCCCGGTCTGCTGCGGATATAGCGCTGTCCAGCCTGCCTGCGGCTACGTAGCGCTTGCCCAGTTGATAGAGGGCATCGCCGACCAGTTGTGCGTTTTTCTCCGAGAGCCCGATATCCAGCGCCTGCAGGTAGTAGACCCTGGCTTCCTCCAGGGCCGAAGTCTCCCCGGCCTTTTGCAACAGATCCTTACCCGCATCCTGCGCCAGAGCGCCCAACGAGTATAGGAACAGAGCCATACAACCGAGCAGGTTGAAGCATATCCTCAGCATTCCGCAATCGTTTGAGGGGCTAAATTAAGCCTCTGCGACGAGCTCTATGCTCCGGCGCCGGGAAACTTATACCTGATTATCTCTTAGTCATTCAGCAAAGCACTGCTCCAGGATAGCTTCCTCCTGGGCATCGTGCACCTTCTTGTACCCGGTCGCAGGTGATGCGCTCGCACGGCGGCTGACTACACCCTGGAACATATCGGGGTAGTTGGATACCAGGAACTGCCATGCACCCATATTGCGGGGCTCCTCCTGCACCCAGATCCGGTCGGCTGACGGGTACCTGGCAACTATATCCCTGACCTGTGTCTCCGGGAACGGGTACAGCTGCTCGATCCGGACGATCGCTATATCCTTGCGCTTGAGGTCTTCACGGCGCTGAAACAGGCTGTAATATACTTTCCCGCTGCATAGCAGGACTTTCTTTACTTTCCTGGCCTGTGCAGCGCTGAAGCCCTGATCATCTATCACTTCCCTGAACCGGTTACCTTCGTGGAAGTCTTCTTTGGGCGAGACACAAAGCGGGTGTCTCAGCAGCGATTTGGGCGACATGACGACCAGCGGTTTGCGGAAAGGCCATGCCAGCTGGCGGCGAAGTGCGTGGAAGTAGTTGGCCGGCGACGTAATATTGACCACGACCATATTGTATTCGGCACACTGCTGGAGGAACCGCTCCAGCCGGGCGCTGGAGTGCTCCGGCCCTTGCCCTTCGTATCCGTGCGGCAGCAACATGATAAGCCCTGACATACGTTGCCATTTGCTCTGTCCTGCAGCGATGTACTGGTCGACGATCACCTGTGCTCCGTTATAGAAGTCGCCAAACTGGGCCTCCCAGAGCACGAGTGCGTCCGGGGTAGCCATTGAGTACCCGTACTCAAACCCCAGCACCGCAAATTCCGACAGGAGCGAGTTGTATATCCTGAACGTCCCCTGGTCTTCGGAGAGACCGGAGAGCCGGTTGAGCTCGCGGTAGTCATTGTTGTCGTAGAGAACGGCATGCCTGTGAGAAAAAGTACCTCTTTTCACATCCTGGCCGCTCATACGTACGTCCTTGCCTTCCAGCAGTATGGAGCCGTAGGCCATCAGCTCGCTCAGCGCCCAGTCGAGTTTATTCTCCTCTTTGGCCTTGCGCATACCCTGCATCAGGCGGTTGACCTTGCCCAGCGGAGTGAATCCGTCCGGTATTGAGGTCAGGTGCGCGAGCAGCTTATCTACCTTGCTGGCGGGTATCCCTGTATCGGGCGACTGTTCGAAGTCCTCGGCAGTACTCTTCTTGGACAAACTGCGCCAGGCCTGTTCCGGCTCCTGGTAGGTATAGGACAGCGGCTTTTGCTTGACCATATCCAGCCGGGCCTGCATATCGTTCCAGAAGGACTTCTCCAGTTGTTCGCCGAGCTCCTTCTCGATGCTTCCCCTGCTGATCAGCTGGTTGGCATAGATCTCGCGGGGATCTGCATGTTTGCTGATGATCTCGTACATCTCCGGCTGTGTAAACTTCGGATCGTCACCTTCGTTGTGGCCGTGCCTGCGGTAGCAAACCATGTCTATGAACACGTCTCCCTTGAACCGCTGGCGGTATTCGGTAGCCAGTTCGGCGGCAAATATGACCGCCTCCGGGTCGTCGCCGTTGACGTGGAAGACAGGCGCCTGCACGATGGAAGCTGCTGCCGTGCAGTACGTCGACGAACGCGCGTCATCAAAATCAGTCGTAAAACCGATCTGGTTATTGATCACGAAGTGGATGGTACCGCCGGTATAGTAGCCCTTGAGCTGCGACATCTGCACTCCTTCATATACGATACCCTGACCCGCCACTGCTGCATCGCCGTGGATGAGGATCGGCAGTATCTTACTGAAATCACTCTTGTACAGGATATCGGCCTTGGCCCGCGCAAAGCCCTCGACCACCGGGTTGACCGACTCGAGGTGCGACGGATTGGGGGACAGCTTCAGGTTGACCGTCTTGCCGGACGGCGTGGTCACCTGCGAAGAAAACCCGAGGTGATACTTGACATCGCCATCGCCGAAACTGAGGTCGGGAACAGCGGTGCCTTCAAACTCATTGAATATCTGCTCATAGGTCTTGCCCATGATGTTGGCCAGCACATTGAGTCGTCCCCTGTGGGCCATTCCTATGATCGCTTCCTCTACTCCTCCTTCGGCAGCTCTGTTGATGATCGCGTCCAGCGCAGGGATCGTAGTCTCACCGCCCTCCATGGAGAAGCGTTTCTGGCCTATGTATTTAGTATGCAAAAACTTCTCGAACATGACCGCCCCGTTGAGCTTCTGCAGGATCCTCTTCTTGGTATCCAGCGACAGGCCGTAGTTACCGCTGAGATCACGCTGCTCTATACGGTCGCGCAGCCAGCGGCGTTTTTCCATATTCTCGATATGGGCAAACTCAAAACCGATGTTGCCGCAATACACAACCCTCAGGTGGTCCAGGATCTGGCGGAGCGTTGCATTGGTCATACCGATCTCCACACCTGCCACAAAGGGACTGTCCAGGTCAGCATCCGAGAGGTTATAATCCCTGAGATCGAGATGGGGCTCGCGATCCTTGCGTTTGCGGATAGGATTGGTGGTAGAGAGCAGGTGTCCTCTCTGCCTGAACGCATGGATCAGCTTAAACACCCCAAATTCCTTCACCGGGTCCTCCAGCGTCACAGTTCCGCTTCCCGGAGCAGCTGCTCCGTTGCGGGACGCGGCAAACTCAAAACCTTCGAAAAAAGTCCTCCAGCCCGGATCCACCCCTTCGGGTTCTTTCCGGTAAGCCTGGTACATAGAATCAATGTATGACGGGTGTGCGTTGAAAATGTACGAATAATCGCTCATGAAAAATTGGAACTGTTTTCGGCAGAATATATGACTATGAACAAAAACGGTTGCAAAAATACCTAATTTGCACATTCGGGGTCCCAAATATTACTCCTTGAAACCTCCTTTTTGCACAAGACGGTACAGCCTGACCTTGTGACAGGTCAGAGTTTCTATAGGAATGTACCTCGCTGTCCAAAAGTTTCAGATTTCCAGTCATTTAACTGTATTTCCAGTCGACTTCACCTGCAGGTGAAGTAGCAACCGACACTGCTTTCAGAATTTACGTATCTTTATCAGATTGTAAAGTTGTACTTATCAGAAGCTTATGAAGCGACGCCTTATCCTGTGGGGGTTGTGTGCCCTGATGACTGTTTCCGGCAGTGCGCTCTTCTCTTCCTGTGCGCCTAAATCCGGTTGTCCGGCAGAGTCTGCCCGTGAGACGGCCATACACAAGAGCAAAAAGAAAAAGCGCGGCAAGACCTCCCAGTTGTTCCCTAAAGATATTCGCAAACAAATGTGACGGATTCAAAAACGCAGCCGCCTGCCCCTGCCCCCCAGCCTTTTTTGCAGGGCTTCTGCCAGCGAATTCAGTGAAAGCAGGACCAACAACAACATACCGGCGGGAAATACCAGCAACCACCAGGCGTCCGGGTGCCTGCGTGCCTCGTCCAGTTGGACACCCCAGCTCACCGTCTCTACCGGCAGGCCGATACCAAGGAAAGACAGGGTAGATTCCAGCAGTATGACTGCCGCTACCCCATAAGCAAGGAAAACCGGCAGTGAGCCCCAGACATTGGGCAGGATCTCCCACAACCATATCTGCCAGGTCTTCAAACCCGATCTCTCTGCACTCACCACGAACGGTTTCGTCCGTATACGCAGGACCTCCGCCCTCATATAGCGGGCGATCACCGGCCACCTTACCAACCCCAGTATCAGCACCAGCGTCCATTCCGTATGAGGATACCACAACGCACTCAGCGCCAGTATGAGGATGAGGACCGGGATAGCTTCCATCCACTCCATAAACCGGCTGATCAGCATGTCTACAGGTACGCGGAAACTGTGACTGTCCATAGGCTGCCCGGACTCGTACCGGCCGATCAGCCTGGCCGACAGCAAGCCAATGATCACCAGCGACAGGAGCACACCCCATAGCCACCCCACAGAGATAGCGCCGACACGCCACAAGAGCAGGGTCTGCCCTGCAGGCAGCATACACCCGGCAAAAACAGCCAGGCGCAGCCAGCATCCCTTCCGGGTCCATACAAGCCTGTGATCGCCATACCACCCGGCAAGAAAACCGGCCAGCACCCCTGCGATGAGACTGAACATGACCGCTCCCAGTCCCACCTTGAAGGCTATACCGAGGCCATTCAGCAATCCCGCAGCTACATCCCTGCCGAGATGATCCGTGCCGAGCCAGTGCCTGGCGCCTTCATACGTACTGTCTACGGATAAAGCTCCCGGTGGCAGCAACCGGTCTTTCAGTATGACCTTGTGCGCTTCAAACCGGAGGGGCGCTACGGACCATACGGCGTCACCTATCCAGAGGGGTCGCGTCACAGCAAGCACCAGGAGCAGCACCAGCAACCACGCAGCCAGGGGCAGGTCTCTGATCAGGCGCCTTCCCTTTTTCATGATGCTTTTTTATGTGGGGCCATATCCATCTGTCTTCTTATACCCGGATCCAGCCAGTACATCACCAGGTCCGCCAGCAGAGCGCCCAGCACCGACAGCAGGGCTCCGGCGAACAAAAGCGTGAAGAGTACGGGCCAGTCCCTGGCATACAGCGACTCGAAAGTCAACCTGCCCATGCCGGGTATGTTGAATATAACCTCCAGTACGAGCGCACCCGATATCAGGGCAGGCACGAGCCTGCTGATCTGCGCAGAGAGAGGTACAAAGGCATTGGGCAACGCATAGCGCCACAACAGCCTCTTCGGTGCGATCCCACGCAGAAGACCAGCTTCTACATATCCTTTCTGCAGCTCCTGGAGCAACAGGTTGCGGACCTGCCTGCTCAGCGAGGCCAGCGAGGTCAGAACCAGGCACAGTACAGGAAGAAGCAGCATCTCCAACCGGACGGCCCATTGCGACCATGCATCACCGTACATCTGCCAGGGCAGATCTCCGGGGCCCGGCAGCCATCCCAGGTAAGCTTTGCTGGTAAAGACGAGCAACAGCAACAATCCCAGCAGGAATACAGGCACTACAAACAATATAGTCAGCACAGTATGTACAATCCGCTCCGACAGGCGACCGGCGTGAAATGCGCTCCACCCGCCGACTAGTATCGAGCCGATCACGATGAGCGGCAAGGCGATCAGGTTCAGCAGGAGGGTCCATTCCAGGGCATCGGCTACTTTGGCGCTCACCGGCCGCTGGTCCCTGTAGGAGGTACCGAAATCGCCCGATACCCATCCGCTCACCCACCGGTGAAACTGGTTGTCCGTACCATGCCAGGCGATGTAAGGGACCCGGGTTTTCCACAGCTGGCTCTTGTCCTGCAAGCTTACTGCTTCCTGCTCCATACCGGACAGCAGTGCATGTGGCACGGAAGCTCTCCAGCGGGCCGTAGTATCTTTGACCAGCGAAAGCAACAGGGCAGGATCCGTCACCGTATCTATCCTCGTCCACACAGGATCGAGTAGTATTCTTTCTTCGTGGGTACGCAGGTATTCGCGTACCGATCTCTTTACTTCCAGCCAGCGGCTCACCTGCGTCCAGTCACCCTGGCGGTACAGCAGCCGGCGGGCATAGCTGCGCTCCGGGAGAAATACGATCTTGTCCGTATGATCGCGCTCAGCCAGGGAGCGCCAGCTTACGTAAAACAGGGGAAGGTCCAGGCCATACCGGGCGGCGACCTGGTTGTACCGGCTCTCGAACCGTCTCGTAGGCGCGTACCTGGTCTCCGACTCCTGCAGCCGGTCTCCGAGCAACAGGAGTACGGGGTCGCCGGGCACGCCACGGCTGATCAGGAAAATACTGATGCTGATCAATACCAGGGTCGGCAAGGCCCAGGCCAGGCGTCTCAGCCAGTAGCGCCTCCCCATCTACTTCGACCCGTTCACCTGGAACAAGTTTTCGAAATATCCCGGGCGGATCACGCTGGGCTCAAGTTCCAGGGAAGCCCGGGCAGCTACGCGTTCCTTGGGCGCCACGAGAAAGATCACGGGCTGACGGTCGTAGACCATCTGTTGAAACTCTTTGTACTGGCGGGCCTTCTCGCCGGAATCGGCATTTTCCTGGATCGCGATGATGAGGCTGTCGCTAGCCTGGTCGCCGAACCCGGAGAAATTGCTGCCGGACTCGACAGCAGCTGTATGCCAGCTAATGAAAAGCTCATCGGGGCCCGGCGCAAAACGCCCGGCAAGATTAGCCATGTCGAACTGGTGCTTGCTGACCTCTGTCAGCAAGGTAGGGTTGTCGACCGGGCGTATACGTATCTCTATACCCGCCCTGGCCGCGCTCTCCTGGAAGACAAGGGCCAGGTCCTGGCCCAGCTTCCGCTGGCTGGTGAGCAATTCGAGACTCAGCTCCACACGCTGCCCACCGATCTCTTTATCCCTGGTACCATTGCCGTTGCTGTCCGCCCAACCGGCTTCATCGAGCAGCTCTATCGCTTTGCCGGTATCAAACGGTATCGGTACGAGATCTGTGTTATAGTATGATTTTGCAGGGTGTATCGGTCCTGCGAGACGTCCCGCCAGCCCCAGGAAGAGCTGATCGATCACGGATTCGACAGGCATCAGGTGTGCCAGCGCCCTCCGTACGGCGAACTCACTGAGTGCAGGACGACGTGTATTGAGACAGACAAAATAATACTGGAGCACGTCCGGGGTATACAACCGGACAGAGTCTGCCAGCCCTTCATCCTTTTGCAGAGCGGCGTACTGTTCGGGCGAAAAGTCGCCCATCACATCGATCACACCATCCTTGAGCGCCTGTATGGCAGCCTGCTCATCCGGGATGATGCGGTAAAGCAGCTCTTGGGGATGGGCGATGAGAGAGAAGCGCTGCAGTTGCTGCCCGTCAGCCCAGTAAGGCGCTTTGCGCTCCAGTCTTACAAATTGGCCGCTCTGCCACTCCTTGAGCCGGTAAGGGCCGCTGCCGCTCACAATATCCCGTGCAAAACCCGCTCCGGCAAAACGCTCGGCGAAAGCCGCGAGATCCGCCTTATTCTCCGGGCCCTGCTGGTTGCCGGCCATCTCCAGCAACTGCCCGAGCGAGTATTTCGACATCACGCCGTCCGGGTCGTAGACCTTCGCGGGCAGGACGGGAATATTGGAAACATACAACTCCGCCAGCGCTTGTACGGGATCTGTATAGACCCTGAAGCGTTTGTTGTCGGACGGATCCGCCTCTATTCCCCTGAGAACCTGGTGCATACCCGAAGCGGATATCCCGTACAGATCCATCAATACCAGGGTCTTCAATGTAAAGGCATAATCTTCAGCAGTGACCGGAGATCCGTCATCCCAGCCGGCCTGCGGCAGTATATGGAAGGAAAATGCCCGTGTACCTGTATATGGTCCCTCTATGACCAGCTCCGTATTCCCCAGGCTGTCCACCAGTACAGGTACCAGTTCGAGGGTGAAGGGGTCAAAGTCGGCGAGTGGCAGGAATATCTTCTGAGCGATCTGCACGGCGAGGCTGCTGCGTGTCAGGAGCGGGTTGAGCCCGCCCGGATCGTCGGCGAGACGCACCACGATCAGCTCCGGGTCTTTTTCCCTTTTACCGCAGGCAGGCAGAAAACAGCACAAGGCAGCCAACCCGGCGCATATCAGTGCAGTCAACTTATTTTGCATGGATTATCGATATTTACTGGGAGGAAGGATATTCAGCCAATGCGGAAAAACCAGGAAGATCGCAGCGGTCGGCGGCTGTATCAAAACCAGCGGTTTGCCCGGATGTTACCAAAACAAATGTAAGCAGAAATGAAGAATATTCTGATAGCCGGCGGAAGCGGTCTTGTGGGTAAGGCGCTAAGCCGTCAACTGCGTTCGGCCGGCTATGAGGTCGGCCTCCTCACACGTACACCGGACTCGCGGCTTGACGACACACTGCCTTTCGGCTGGGACCTGCAGCAGGGCACTGTCTCCGAAGAAGCGCTGGCCTTCGCCGATGTGCTTGTCAACCTCAGCGGCGAGCCAATAGCCGGCAAACGCTGGACCGCAAAGCAGAAGCAGGCTATCACCTGGAGCCGTGTATACAGTAACGAACTCCTGCTGGAAGCCTTCCGAAAGGCCGGTAGATTCCCGGCAGTCTACCTGTCTTCCGGCGGGATGAACTTCTACGGCGATCGCAAAGAAGAGCGGCTTGACGAACAATCGGACCGGGGCCATAAGGGGTTCCTGCCAGGCAGTTGTGCTGCCTGGGAAGCCTCTGTCGCCGCCTGGCAGGATATCGGCGTACGAACGGTACAGTTTCGCATGGGGATCGTACTGTCTGCAGACGGGGGCGCGCTGCCGGTCATGATGCAGCCCTTCTCCTGGGGCATCGCTCCTTATTTCGGCGACGGCAGGCAGTGGTACTCCTGGATACACATCGAGGACATGGCCGGCATGTTCCGGTTTGCGCTGGAAAATCCGGGGATACGAGGTATCTTCAATGCTGCATCCCCCAACCCGGTACGCAACCGTACGCTGAACCAGGCGCTGGTAAAAGCAGGCAGATACAAGGCCTGGCAGGCGTCTGTCCCTTCATGGCTGTTGAAGATCGCACTCGGGGAGATGAGCGAGACCGTACTGTCCAGTATATATATGTCTGTAGACAAGATCGGAGACGCCGGTTTTCACTGGACATATCCCACCCCGGAGGCTGCCGTGCAGGACTTGGTCGGGCGGAAAAGATAATCCGGCCAGGATTGCCTACTTGCGAAATACTTCTATCTCACGGTGCACCCGCACCAGGTCCGTGAAGCGACCTTCAAACCGCGTAGCACGCACGATATGGTTGTCAATCCAGTGATAGTTGCCCCCGCGGGGTTTCCCCATCAGCAGACCATGGTATCTGAACCCGTGCAAGTCGAGCCATTCTGAGGTGATCCTGCGGTGCTCCTCTGTCCTGGAAGTGAAAAAGGTGATCACATGCCCTTCGTCATACCATTTGTTGATGACTTCGAGTGCATCGGGATATACCGCGACAGAGACCATCCGTTCCGGTTCCTCATTGGGTATATCGTCGCAGATAGTGCCATCGATATCTATCAGGAAGTTCTTGATCTCGGGAGGCAACTGCGGGCTGAGTCGCTCGCCCTTTTCATTGATGAGTGGCTGCAGATCGGACATAGTTCATACTTATTGTTGATATTACACAAAGTACAAATTTCCTTCCAGATCCATTGCCGGTCGATCTAAGTTTAAGAAGAGAGCAGGCAGATCGTATCAGAATTGGATATACTCCTTCGGATTGACCGGCGAGCCGCGTACCCATAGTTCGAAGTGCAGGTGAGGACCGTCCGTGAGGGTGCCTGTATTGCCTATAATGGCCACCGCTTCCCCGGCTTTCACATAGGTACCTACCTTCTTGAGATTGACCGCATTGTGCTTGTAGAACGATACGATATTGTCATCATGCTGGATACAGACGGTATTGCCTGTCTCAAGCGTCCAGTCCGAACTGATCACATAGCCGTCCAGTACCGCCTTGACGGCCGTATTGCGTGGTGCCACCAGGTCGATGCCGTAGTGCCTGCGCACCGGGTCGAAACCATTGCTGACCTCGCCCTTCAGCGGGGGTATGAGGTATAGCTGATGCAGGGCGCGCCTCGCTTCTCCGGGGCTACCTGACTTAACCAGTACAAAGTCTCCGCCCGCATGTCCTTCTTCTTCGTATACGGCTGTGTCTGTAACAGCTATGTCCTGTCCGGCAATCTCCGCCGGCCCGCTGTCCTTGTCACCGTCGGTTGGCTGCTGCTCCTGCGCGATCTCTCCTGTCAGGAGCTTGCGAAGATCTTCCGTGTACGCCTGCTGCTGCTGAAAAGCCTTGTCAATCTCCGTGATCCGCTGATTGAGCCTGATGAACTCCGGGTGCGCATATACATCATTGTACCCCGGCATGAATCGCTTCAGGGGCGTATATGCCGTGAAAAGCCAGAACAAGACGAAAAGCACGACCGCCATGCTGCTGATCAAAATATACAATCCGAGCAGGTTGATCCTGTACGAGCTCACTTCCTGCAACGTATCGTCATTCATGATGACCAGCCGGAAGTGGTCTTTCCATCGCTGCCGTTTATTGTCTCCTGCCATATGTCAAAATATTGGCTGATTTAAAATAATTTTGCACGCTCGTAGTTTATTCATACAGCGTTGCTTTGTTGAAGATCAAGAAGATGCCTGTTGTATTGAATCCGAAAATTTCATCCATGCCTTTTCGTTTCCGCGTTTTCCTGCTTGTTGTGCTTGTGCTGTCGGCATGTTCGACCCAGAAGAAGAAAGGGGAGCCTTCCGGATTCAAAAAGTTCTATCATAATACAACGGCGCTCTACAACGGATATTTCAATGCAAATGTACTGTATGAAGAGAGTCTGACGGCCCTGAATGCGCAACACCAGGACAATTACAACCAGATCCTGCCCATGTACAAGTATACGGCAGCATCCAACCCGCAGGCCCAGTACAGTACGCTCGACAAAGTGATCCAGAAGGTGTCGGTCGATGTGCATCTCCACCGGATCAGTCACTGGACGGACGATTGCTACCTGCTGCTGGGCAAGGCCCATTATCTCAAGCAGGACTTCGAATCGGCCCAGGAGACCTTCGAGTTTTTCGTGCAGGAGTTTGATATGAACGGCAACTCGAAGAGCAAGCCTTCCGGCAAAGAAAAGAAATCGTCCAGGAGCCGGACCGCTTCAGCCAGCAGACCGGGCGGCAGCGGTCCGACCATCAGCCGCGAAGAAGCCCGCAATGCCAAGGAGAAAAAGAAAGAAAGAGAAAAGCAGATAAAGGAGCGCAAGAAGAGCAATAAAAAGACCAGCGCCAAGGATGCCAAAGCGACCCGCGAAGCCCGCAAGCAAGAGCGCGAGCGCGATTCCCTCGCCAGGCTGGCCGCCCAGAACCCGGGCAATCTTCCTGAAACATCGCCTGCCGCGGCCGAAAAGCCCACTCCTGCAGCCGAGACCAGTAAGGAAAGCAAGACCTCCGAAAACACCATCACCCCGGGCGGCGAAGCATACGATCCAGACAGCTACTTTCTGAAACACAAGCCCTGCTACCAGGAAGGGGTACTCTGGCTGGCCCGCACTTATATCGAGCGCAGCAACTATGACAACGCCCGGATGTACCTCAAGCAGCTCGAGAACGATACCCGCACATTCAAGGAGATCCGTGCAGAAGCGGCTGCCGCCGAGGCTTATTCTTACCTGAAACAAAAGAACTACAACAGCGCCGTGCTCCCGCTCACAAAAGCAGTAGAGCTCTCCGACAACCGGGCTGAAAGAGCGCGTTTTTCCTTCATACTGGCACAGCTCCTGGAACGCAGTGGCAACCATACGGAAGCTGCGGCTGCATTTGACCGGGTGATCCGTATGCGCCCGGACTATGTCATGGACTTCTATGCAAGACTGGGCAGGATACAGAACGAACACCTCAGCGGAAACGGCAACCCGGAAGCACTGGTCTCCAGGCTGGATGATATGCTGAAAGAACGCAAGTACACGGAGTTCTACGACCAGCTCTACTTTGCCCGGGCCAAAGTACGGCTCAACTCCAACGAACAGGACAAAGCCATAGAAGATCTCGAAAAAGCGCTTGCGCAGCCATCTGCCTCCAAAACCAATCGCGTAGAGATCTTTTATACCCTGGCTACTCTTTATCACCAGAAGGAAAAATACGTCCCGGCCAAGGCTTACTACGACAGTACGCTCACCGTCATGGAAAAGACCGATGACCGCTATGCGCTCAGTACGCGCATGTCGGGCAGCCTCACGGAAGTAGCCCAGCAGCTCGGTATCATCCAGCACCAGGATTCGCTGCTCCGCATAACAGCCATGAGCGATGAGGAAAAAATGGCCCTGGCACAGAAACTCAAGAAAGAAAAAGAAGCGGCGATGCTCGCTGCACCTCAGGTGGCAGCCAAGCCCGCTCCGGGTCCTATGGCGAATACTTTCATCGCCCCCCAGGCAGGCAGAACCTTGTTCTTTGCTTATGACCAGCGCAACCTCACCAAAAACAGGAAAGAATTTGACCGGATATGGCCCAACCGCCCGCTCGAGGACAACTGGCGCCGCAGCAACCGCCAGTCAGCAATACTGGCAGGCAACACCGGCGGTGATTCGACCCAGGCGGTTCAGGCAGATGTGATCTCCGAACTGGAACTGAAAGACCTGCTCAAAGGTGTACCAAGCAGTCCGGGTGAAATAGCCGCCGCCGAAGAAAAGATAGCCAACGCCATGATCGCGCTCGGACGCGCCTTCAGGGACAAGATGAACCGCGCCGACAAGAGCGCTGCGATACTGGACGAGATGGAAAAGAGATTTCCTGCCAACATCCATGAAGCGGACATGTTCTACCTGCAGTATCTCAACTACAGGGAGCTGAACAATCCGGCCCGCTCCAATCACTACAAAGACCTCATCCTGTCCAAACATTCCGGCAGCCTCTATGCCGAGGTACTGCGCGACCCGGACTACTTCAAACGTAAACGCGAAGAGCAGAACAAACTCAATACCTACTACGCCAGCACATACAATACCTTCAGCGAAGGAAATATAGAGAAGGCCATGTCCATGAGCAGCCAGGCTACGCAGCTCTTCGGGCCGGACAACCAGCTCAAGGCCAAATTTGCCCTGCTCAATGCCATGTGCGTAGGTAAGATCAAAGGACCCGATGAGTATATGCATGCGCTTAGAGAGGTCGTAGCAAAATATCCCAACACCGAGGAGCAGACAAGGGCCCGCGAGATCCTGCGCCTGCTGGGCCAGCGCGTCCAGGGATCAGAAGCCGACAGCACCTCCGCGTCTAAAACGCCGGCTTCGGAACTTTACAAGCCGGAAGATGAAGACCTGCACTATGTGCTCGTTGTAGTCCGCTCTCCCAAACTCAGCCTGAACGATACCAAGATCAAGGTCTCCGACTACAACAACAAGTTCCACCAGCACGACCAGCTGAAGATCTCCAACATCGTCCTGGGTGAGAAAAACGACCTGCCTGTAGTCGTCGTCCGCAGGTTCAACAACCGGGAAACTGCCTTCAGGTACTTCGACGGTATACAGAAAAACCGCGATGCCTTCATCACGGATCCGACGCTCTACGAGGTACTCATGATCTCCCAGGGCAACTACCGTAACCTCGTAAGCAGTCGTTCCATTGAACCTTATCGCGAGTTTTTCCTTCAGCACTATATGAACTAAGCGCGGATCCGCTCTTCCCGGTTAGCGGGCACAAACCTTCAAAGATCCGCCTGCATTTAAACCCGCAGTATACCGGGTCGTCAAATACCCCATATGAGACCGATCTTTTCCCTATTGATGATGTCTGCACTACTCTTATCTGCAGTCGTGGCACAGGCACAGAGCAGCCGTATCGGCGGCAGAGTCATGGATGCGTCCAGCCTGGGTCCGCTGACCGGGGCCAATGTGTTGCTGAGCAAGCCGGATGGTGCAGAAGCAGGATTTACTACATCCGATGCAGACGGACGGTTTGAGTTTGGAAATATCCCATTCGGGACCTACCTGCTCAATATCTCTTACCTGGGATACCAGGAACGTACGGATACACTTCGTATACTATCGGCTGTGACAGAGCTGCAGGATATCCGCCTCGCAGAAGATGCAAGGCTGCTTGGCGAGGTAGAGATCAAAGAAAGGACACCTCCTGCCGTACAAAAAGGGGATACCACGGAGTTCAATGCCGCAGCTTTCAAGACGCAGCCCGACGCCAATGTGGAAGACCTCGTCCAGAAAATGCCGGGTATCCAGATGCAGGATGGCAGGGTACAGGCACAGGGCGAAAACGTGCAGCGTGTGCTGGTAGACGGCAAGCCCTTCTTCGGCGATGATGCTACGGCCGCGCTCCGCAACCTGCCAGCAGAGATCGTAGAAAAGATACAGGTATTCGACCAGTTGAGCGAGCAGGCCCAGTTCTCGGGGTTTGACGACGGCAACCAGGTCAAGACGATCAATATCGTCACCCGGGCCAACCGGCGCAACGGGCAGTTTGGAAAGGCCTACGGCGGCTACGGAGACCAGGGCCGTTACCAGGCAGGGTTGATCATCAACAGGTTTGACCAGCAGCAGCGTATCACCCTGCTCGCACAGTCCAACAACCTCAACCAGCAGAATTTTGCCACCGAAGACCTGGTCGGCGCACTTGGAAGCAGTGGCGGCGGCGGTAGAGGTGGCTGGGGCGGGCCTGGAGGAGGAGGCGGCGGTCGTGGCGGCAGAGGCGGCAGCAGCGTAGGCGACTTCCTGGTAGATCAGCGAAACGGTATATCAAAGACCCACTCAGCAGGCCTCAACTTTTCCGATCAATGGGGCCAGCAAGTCACTTTCAACGCAAGCTACTTTTACAATCGCTCCGACAACGAGTCGATCCGGTCCATCTTCCGGGATTATGTAGGCAGCGCACAGGAAGGACAGACTTATACCGAGGATGCCCGTGCACAATCCGTCAACCAGAATCACCGGCTCAATGCCCAGCTCGAATGGAAGATCGACTCTATGAAGTCTCTTTTCGTAAGACCCAGGCTCAGTGTACAGGAAAACGACGGGAACTCTGCGACAGACGGTCTGACACAGATCCTGCTGGACCCCCTGAGCAGCAGCTCCAATTTTCTCAACACAGCGTTGACGGGTTATAACTTCAACAACGAACTACTGTACCGGCATCGTTTTGCAAAACGCGGCCGTACCCTCAGCATCCAGGTGAACAACGGCTTCAGCAACAATCGTGGCTCCCGCAACCTGGCTGCCGTAAACCGGTACTTCGAAAACGGCGGTGAGATCTCGGACAGCCTGGACCAACTGAGCCGGCTGGACGGGCCCGGGTGGAGCACCGGCGGCAATATCACCTATACGGAGCCGCTGGACACGACCCAACAGATATCCTTCACCTATGCGGCCAATATCCAGGTGAGCCGCAGCGACCAGGAGACATTCAGCTGGACGCCCGCATCCGAGGACTACACACAGCTGGATACCCTGCTGAGCAGCGTATTCCGCAACAGGTACCAGACCCAGCAGGCCGGAGTAGGGTACCGGTTCAACCGAGGCTCATGGATGTGGATGGTCCGGGCCAACTACCAGTATGCTTTCCTCGACAACAACCAGACCTTCCCGTTTGCAGACAGTATCAACCGTAGTTTCCACAACGTATTGCCGTTTGCGATGGCCCGTTACCAGTTCAGCCGGTCCGAACAGCTGCGTTTCTTCTACCGCAGCAGTACAAACGCGCCGTCCGCCTCACAGCTGCAGGAAGTCGTCAACAACAGCAACCCGCTGCAACTGAGCACCGGTAACTCCGGTCTCGCACAGGAGGTCCGGCACAATCTATCCGTACGGTACAACAAGGCCAACCCGGCAAAGAACACTTCGCTCTTTGCTTTTGCAGGGGTGGATCTGACCTCGGATTACCTGGGCAACGAGACCTATATCGTCGCACGCGACACACAGGTGATCGGTATCCCGCTGCTTCAGGGCGCCCAGCTCACCAGGCCGGTCAACCTCGACGGGTATATGCGGCTGCGCAGTTTTATCAACTATGGCTTGCCGCTTGCTTTTATCAAATCCAATTTCAACCTCAATCTCTCGGCAAACTATGCACGCACCCCAGGCCGCATCAATGGCGCCGCCAATGAGTCACGCAACCAGCAGTACGGGATCGGCGGGGTGATCAGCAGCAACATCAACGAGCGCATCGACTTCACACTGTCGAGCAATACCAGCATGAACTATGTGCGCAACAGCCTGCAGGCCGCACTCAACAGCGATTATGTGCAGCAGACCTCGCGGGCGGCCGTCACCTGGTATTTCCTCAAGCAGACCCTCATCCAGACAGAGCTTACACACCAGTATTTCTCCGGGCTGTCGGATGCATTCAACCAGAACTACCTGCTCTGGAACGTAGCGATCGCGCAGAAGCTCTTCAAAAGCCGGGGTGAACTGCGGCTGGCCGTATTTGACCTGCTCAAGCAGAACAACAGCATCCAGCGTACCGTGACCGATGTATATGTCGAAGACCAACTGTCCAATGTGCTGCAGCGTTATTTCCTGCTCAGCTTCACCTACCAGTTGCGACATTTCGGGCAGGCTCCCGCCGCACCCCGCGATGAAAACCCGCAGGACAGACCCTGGATGCCGCCGCCGGGAGGCCGGCCCGGATTCTGATAAGCAGCGGGTAATCCAGGGAGAAGCCGGAGCCGCCAAGCGCCGATATTTGGTTAACTTGGCGTATGCGAACGAACTTTCTATCCCACCTGGCGCCCTGCCTGCTGATTTTCTGCTGCCTGTTGGCCGCACCGCTGTATGCACAACATAGCGCCGCTCCCTTCGAACCGGAAGAATGGGTAAATCCGCTGATGGGTACGGACTCGGAGTATGCCCTGTCCAACGGCAACACATACCCGGCCATCGCACTGCCCTGGGGTATGAACTTCTGGATGCCCCAGACGGGAAAAATGGGCAATGGATGGGCCTATACTTATGACGCCTATCATATCCGCGGATTCAAGCAGACGCATCAGCCAAGCCCCTGGATCAATGATTACGGGACCTTCTCGCTGATGCCCCTGACCGGCAAGCTCCGTGTAAGCGAAGAAGAACGCAAAAGCTGGTTCTCGCATAAGGCTGAGACCGCAAAGCCATATTACTACCGCGTCTACCTGGCGGATCACGATGTCGTCACGGAGATCTCACCTACAGAGCGGGCCGCGCATTTCCGCCTGACATACCCGCAGACCGATAGCGCCTTCCTGCTGATAGACGCTTTCGACAAAGGCTCCTGGGTACAAGTACTGCCCGACGAGCAGAAGATCATCGGGTATACTACGCGCAACAGCGGCGGTGTGCCCGACAATTTCCGCAACTACTTTGTAGTATACCTGGACAAGCCCTTCAGCGTGACCTCGACCTGGCTGGACGGCGAGGTGGAAGAGGGCCGGCTGGAAGCGGGTGGCAATCATGCCGGGGCCGTGATCGGTTTCAGGACCCGCCGGGGAGAGCAGATCCATGCCCGCGTAGCTTCTTCTTTCATCAGCCTCGAACAGGCGGAACTCAACCTCAGCCGTGAGATCGGCCGCGACAGCTTCGACCAGACCCGCAGCAAGGCCAGGGCGGTCTGGCACAAAGAACTGAGCCGTATCCGGGTAGATGACCCAGACCGGGAGAAAGTACGCACATTCTATTCCTGCCTGTATCGCGTATTGCTGTTCCCGAGAAGCTTCTACGAAATCGATGCACAGGAGAGGATCATGCACTACAGTCCCTACAACGGGCAGGTACTGCCGGGGTATATGTTTACGGATAATGGGTTCTGGGATACATTCCGGGCCGTCTTCCCTTTTTTCAACCTGATGTACCCCGATCTCAACGCAAAGATCATGGAGGGCCTGGTCAATACATACAAAGAGAGCGGCTGGCTGCCGGAATGGGCCAGCCCCGGCCACCGCAACTGTATGATCGGCTCCAATTCGGCATCGATCATTGCAGACGCTTACCTGAAGGGAGTACGCGGATACGATATAGAGACGCTTTATGAAGCCATTCTCAAGAATACGGAGTCGGCCGGACCGCTGACCTCCGTGGGCAGGGCAGGCGTGGACCACTACAATGAACTGGGCTTTGTACCCTACGATGTGGGAATCAACGAAAATGCTGCGCGCACACTCGAGTATGCTTACGCGGATTTTACGATCTGGCAACTGGCGAAGGAGCTGAAGCGACCGAAGGCAGAGATAGACCGCTTTGCACGGCGCTGCCTGAACTACCGCAACCTGTTCGACCCGGAAACCCGCCTGATGCGCGGCCGCAACAAGGACGGCAGCTTCCAGGCCCCGTTCAACCCCTTCAAATGGGGCGATGCCTTCACGGAGGGCAACAGCTGGCACTACACATGGTCGGTCTTTCACGATCCTGCCGGGCTGGCTCTCCTGATGGGTGGCCGTGAAGCTTTCGTCCGCATGCTGGATTCTGTCTTCCTGCTCCCTCCCGTATACGACGAGTCTTACTATGGCACAGTCATACACGAGATCAGGGAGATGCAGATCTCCGAAATGGGCAATTATGCGCATGGCAACCAGCCCATACAGCATATGATCTACCTCTACAACTACGGTGGCACGCCCTGGAAGTGCCAGTACTGGATCCGCGAAGTACTGGAGCGCATGTATCATCCAGGTCCTGACGGGTACTGTGGCGATGAGGACAACGGGCAGACCTCGGCCTGGTACGTGTTCAGCAGTATGGGATTCTACCCGGTCTGCCCGGGTACGGACCAGTATGTTTTCGGAGGGCCTTTGTTTGAAAAGATCACTTTACAGATGCCGGGAGGCCAGCCCCTGCAGATATATGGCCGGCAGAACGGCAAGGGCAGACCTTATGTGCAGGATATCCGCTGGAACGGAAAGCAGCACAGTTTCAACTGGATATCACACGGCCAGCTGATGCGCGGCGGTACGCTGGAGTTCGATATGAGCGACAGGCCCAACCTCGGCAGGGGCAAGAAGACAGCGGCGCTGCCTTACTCATTTTCCAAGCACTGACACAGGCTATTTCTTCTTCGGAGGCTTGCCGCCCATCACGAAGTGGAGCTGCCCACCCGCCACTAGATCCGCATGTTCGACAAAAGGCGTGGTCAGTAACCGCCCGTTAAGCGTCGCGGACTGTACATAAATATTCTGCGGCGACTGGTTTTCTGCAGTGACAGTCAGGGTACGGCCGTTCTCAAGGCGGATCTCGGCCCGCTTGACCAGCGGGCTGCCCAGCGCATAGCTCGTCGCGCCCGGGCATACGGGATAAAAGCCCAATGCACTGAAGAGATACCAGGCGCTCATCTGTCCCAGGTCATCGTTGCCGCCGAGCCCGTCGGGATAGGGCCTGTACATAGAGTCCAGTATCATCCGCACGCGCTCCTGCGTCTTCCAGGGCTGATCGGTCCAGTTGTACAGGTAGGCGACATGATGCGACGGTTCATTGCCGTGTACATAGTTGCCGATGATGCCGTCGCGCGAGATATCTTCCGTGTGTTCAAAGTACTTGTCGGGCAGCTCCATCGTAAACAGTGAATCCAGCCTCCGCACAAAACTGCGGCCGCCTCCCATGAGCCGGATCATATCAGCAGGATCATGAGGCACATACAGGCTGTAGTTCCAGCTATTGCCCTCGATAAAGCCCTGACCATGCGTATCCAGTGGGTCAAACGGTGACTTCCAGCTGCCGTCGCTCAGCTTTGGACGCATAAATCCCGTAGAAGGATCGAATACAGCCCTGTACGACACCGCCCTCCGGCTGAACTCCCGGTAGAGATCTTCCCTGCCCATGCTTTTTGCCATCTGTGCAATACACCAGTCGTCATAGGCGTATTCGAGGGTCTTTGATACGGAAGAACCGTTGCTGTCCTCCGGTACGTATCCCAGGTCCATGTAGTATCCCAAACCGTCGAAGTACCTGGTGCGCGCAGTACTCACCGCCGCTTCCAGCGCTTTTTCCTTGTCAAAGCCCGAAACCCCTTTGGCCAGGGCATCCGCGATCACCGACACGCTGTGATAGCCGATCATACACCAGTTTTCGTTGGCGTAGTGCGACCAGATCGGCAGCATGCCGTGCACACTCTGATCATAGTGCGCCAGCATGGAGCGGATCATATCCGAGTTGCGGGTCGGCTGGAGCAGGTTGAACAGCGGATGCAGCGCCCGATAAGTATCCCAAAGCGAGAAGGAAGTATAGTGGGTGAATCCCTCTGCACGGTGCACGTTCATATCCAGTCCGCGGTAGGCGCCATCCACGTCCATGTACACAGTCGGGCCCAGGTAGCTATGGTAGAGCGCCGTATAAAAGTTGACCTTGTCATCCTCCCGCATGGTCTCGATGCGGACTTTGCCCAGCTCCGCGTTCCAGCTATCCGTCCCTTCCCGGCGCACCCGGTCGAAGTCCCAGTGCGGTATCTCCGTGCGCAGGTTGAGCAATGCACCTTCCGTACTTACGGGAGACAGGGCAAACTTGAGCAGTACCTGTTCACCGGCCCGGGTATCGAAGTCAAAATAAGCCCTCAGGTCGCGACCGGCCATCTCCGGGAAGTCATGCTCCTGGTCAAACTTCCTCCAGAAACCCCTGTACACATTCTTGTCATAGTTGCGATGCCCGTAGCGCTTGATGGGCCTGGAAAAAGCCAGGGCAAAATACACGGTCCTGGTACGCGCCCATCCATGCGTCTGCCGGTACCCGGTCACCAGTGTATCGTTCTCTACCCGGATGAAGGTCCAGACATTCTTCCCTTCATAGGGATATATGCCCGCTATCAGGTCGAGGATGATATGTGCTTCCTCTGCCTCCGGGAAGGTATACCTGTGAAATCCCACCCTGGTGGTAGCGGTGAGTTCGGCCTGTATGCCGTGATCTTCGAGAAAGACCTTGTAGTACGCAGGCGACGCTTCCTCCTTGTCATGGCTGAACCTCGAACGATAGCCCGAACCGGGCCGATCTGCCGTACCGGGATTGAGCTGCAGCGGGCCTGTGGTCGGCATGATCAGGAAGTCTCCCAGATCCGAATGGCCTGTCCCGTTGAAATGCGTATGACTGAACCCAACGATGGTTGGATCCTCGTATTGGTACCCGGCACAGTACCGGTACACATCCGGGTTGTACTTGCCATCCACTGCGTACGGTATGGTGTCCGTATCGGGGCTGAGCTGCACCATGCCGAAAGGAACGGTAGCGCCGGGATAGGTATGACCCATCCTGGCGGTGCCGATCAGGGGATCGACATAGGAAGCCGGCGTTCGCTGCGCCGTACCGGGTATTGCCGTCCAGAGCAGGGGCAGCAGCCATAATATCATTGATCTCATACAACGGGTTTGCGTCCGGTTAAGATAAGGGATAATTATGCAATACGCGACCGGTGCAGACGGCCGGGACCGTATGACCGTAATAAGGCATCGTATCCGTTCAGGCAAAAAAGCGGATCTTTGGCTGACCGGACGGTAAGCCGGTCCCCGATCAAAAAAGCTTCCCGATGGTCAGGATCATCACCATGTTCAATTGGGCCGCCATCGGCGGGCTGGCACTGCTGATACTGGCAGCCACGATCTTGCCTGCCAAAGGAGGGGATGCCACCGGACGCGGTATGGGCCCGGCATTCTACTACCTGTCCGTGATCGCTCTCGCGGTCCTGGTCCTGCTCAACCTGTTGCCCTACAACTGGTCCAGGTATACGGCCTGCGGCCTGGTGCTGATCCCGTTTTTCCTCCTCGCCGCCGATGCCGGCTGGAAGCAGGTACGTGACCGGCTGCGTTACCGGCAGGCGGAAACATACTTTGCCGATCCCTTGCAGCAAAGCCTGGCGGAAGCGATCAGCGACGGCGATACTGCAAAGACAAGGACACTGCTGGACAGGTACGACCGCAAGCATATCGCCGGTCTGACACAACTCCTGCGGTTTTCCACAACACATGCATCCTCCATGCACTACCGGCCAGCAGAGCGACTCATCTGTGTACGTATGCTCCTGGATGCGGGCGCCGATATCCGGCAAGCTGAGGCCGGGCTACCAGGCGCCCTTCTTTTCGCGCCCGCCGCTGCAGGCAATGCGGCACTGCTGCACCTGTTGCTGGAGCGGGGCGCCGACCCCAATGTACATCACCCCGAACATAGGAAGCCGCTGCTGTTCGAGGCGATCACAGCGGTCGATCATGCATCTGAGACAGTAGCTGTCCTGCTGGCTGGCGGAGCTGATCCCTGCACTACGGCAGGAGACAGGGGCCGGGAGGTATCCGCGCTTATGTACGCAGCCGACCATCTGCGATGGGATCTTTGCCTGTTGTTGATCCACGCAGGGGCTGATGCGGCATTCAGGAACGACGACGGCTCCTCGCTGCTCAGCCTTATGGAAGCGGCTGACAGATCTTCTGCGGCAGAAGAATATCCATTTCGCAAAGATTTTGAAGCCCTGAAAAAAATATTGCTCCGCTGATCCAGGTCGTCTGCAACCACACGCCTGCAAGAATCCGGGCACAACTGCCCCGGGCAACGTAACTTTAAGCCTATGTTCATAGCCAATCTGTCGCTGTACAAGCGTCTTTCAGGCCTGAGAAGCCTGAAGATCGCGCGCAAAGTAGCGCCGCTCCTGCCTGGGTCGGGCCATATACTGGATTTTGGCGGGGGCAATATGTATACGGCCTGCCACCTGCACAGTATCCGGCCCGGGCTGCAGATACATGGCATAGATGTGATCCGGGATCAGAACCTGCCTGCGACGCTGCCCGCAGGAGTGACTTTCGATGTGTATCCGGGAGCCGGTCTGCCTTTCCCCGACAACAGCTTTGACGGGATACTGGCGGCGTCCGTACTGCACCATACCCCGGACCCGGAGTTTTACGTGCGCGAGTTCATTCGTGTAGCGAGGCCGGGTGCACCCATCGTGCTCGTCGAGGAGATGTACAGCAACCGGCTGGACTATATCTGGATCGCCGGACAGGACTGGGTGCTGAACAAGCTCAAAAAGGGTGTGCCCGTACCGCTCAACTTCCGGACGCTGAAGCACTACCTATCCCTGTTTGAAACCGAGGGCCTGCGGATCGGTATGCACGGCAGCCTGCGGCCGGGTTTTCCGTGGCAACGTCATGAGGTCTTTCAGCTTTTTTCGCGCGAGTCCCTGGATACGAATAATGCCTGATTGACTGGATAAAAACGTGGTTTTCTGTGTATTCTTTCGTATCTTTATTAGATAGGCCGTTCTCACCCGGCCTTCAAATATGGCTCCTATGCCAGATTATCCCGCATATCGCCGGTATCTCCTTATCCTGGCAGCTGGTCTGCTCTGGTCCTTACCGGTTGATCTGGCGGCCACGGAGCATTATTACCTCGACATCGACCGTGAGCGGATCGCAGTCGGTATCTACGCCCAGGGCACAAGGCACAAAAAAGAACTGTGGGGCGGAAGCCCGGACCAGACCGATGCTGCTGTGCTGGCTGATATACTGGCTGGTCCTGCAGATACCCTGCTGCTTTATTTTCATTCATTTCTCGGCAGTCAACCACAGTACCATCGCCGCGTGCTGCGCAGTTTTGACCGGCTGGAAGGGATCACCCGCACCGTCACCGTGTCCTGGCATACCGGCACACTCAGCTACGTCGCTGCCTGGAAACGAGCGAGCGGCCTGGGAGCGACGATCGCTCCGGTCCTGTATCATCTCGCCGCTGCGGGCAGGGTCGTACACGTACTTTGCCACTCTATGGGCAACCGGGTCTTCGAGGGCGTTCTGGCTGTCCCGGCATATTGCGAGGATATGCGGTTCGGGTCCGTATTGCTGGCCGCAGCAGACCTCGACACGGATATCCTGACCGGCGCTATGAACCGGCTGCCCCGGCTCTGCAGGCAGATCGTCGTCTATACCCATCGCCGGGACCTCATGCTGCTGACTGCAGCCGCCATCTGGAAAAGACCGCGCCTCGGCCGGGGTCTCCCGGCCGGGTACACATCACCGGAAGACTGCGCCACGGTCGAAGTGGTCGATATCGGTACAGGATTCCGCTCGGTGCTGTCCGACCCGTCCGGCCATGTTTACTTCCTGATGAACCGTACCGTACGCAGGGACATCGCCCGGGTGCTCGCCGGGGACGAGGAGGGGCGCAGGCCCTATCTCGATCGTGTAGGAGATGGCTTCTACCGCCTCCGGTGACCCACCGGAAGAGGGTCTCATACACCGGTCATCCCCGTACGAATGGATTGTGTTTCTTTTCGTATCCGATCGTGGTCTCAGGTCCGTGTCCCGGGTAGACCCGCGTGTCATCAGGTAGTGTGTACAGTTGTTCGCGGATACTCCGCAGCAGCGTATCATAGTCTCCACCCGGCAGATCGGTGCGCCCGATGCTTTCGCGGAAAAGCACATCACCACCGATCAAAAAACCCTCTTCCGGGCAGTAAAAGGAGAGGCTGGCCGGCGAGTGGCCGGGCGTATAAAGCGCCTGCAGCCGGATACCACCGCATTCGATCCACTGACCCGCCCCGATGAATACTTCCGGAGCCGGGGTCTCGTCCGCCATAGGCACGCCGTAGAATGCAGCCACCTGCGGGGCTGCCTGCCATACAGGTAACTCGTCCCGGTGCATTTCGGGCAGCAGCCCGAAAGTCTTCCATACCCAGCCATTGCCGTAGATATGATCGATGTGTGCGTGGGTGTTGATGAGGCGCTGAGGCTGCCAGCCGCCTACCGCCAGCGTTGACGCCAGCAGATCTTCTTCCTCCGCAGTATAGCAGCCGGGGTCGAACAGGATGCAGGGACCACCCTCCTTCTCTGCTACGATATAGGTATTTTCTGCGAATGGATTAAAAGTCAAAATGGTAACCAAGGCCATGATATTTGCGTTAATCGATTGGAAGCTTACATGGAAATGTGTACTTTCCACGTTGGTTCAAAGGTAAAAACCCACAGCGAATCATGCGCCGTCTGCACTTGTGCCTTTACTTTCTTCTATCCGCCTTTGCGCTGAGCGCGCAGGTGTCGCAAGTAGAATTCGGCAAAAACCGGGTGCAGTATCACCGGGACTTCGATCAGTGGCTGAGCTACGAAAGCCAGAATTTCATCACCTACTGGTACGGCAAGTCAAGAAACGCAGGTCAGAAAGCAGTACAGATAGCGGAGAGTGTGTATGACGAAGTCATCAGTACGATCGAGTTTCGTATCAATGACAAGATAGAGCTGATCGTATACGCCGATATCACGGACATGAAGCAGAGCAATATCGGCTCTGAAGAGATCCTGAGCGGCCGTAGCGGACAAACCAAGATCGAGCGCAACAAGGTCTTTGTGTACTTTGACGGCGATCACCGCCGGTTCCGGGAACAGATCCGCGAGGGCGTCACGGCAGTATTCCTGAACTATATGCTCTTCGGCTCGGAGATACAGGAGATCCTGCAGAATATCGTAGCGCTGGGCCTGCCTGACTGGTTTGTGCAAGGCCTGGTATCCTTTGCCGGGTCCTCCTGGAATGTGCGTACGGACGACCAGCTCAGAGACGCGCTCTCGTCCCGCAAATACAAGAGCTTCGACCAGTTTGCCAGCGATCATCCTCTGCTGGCCGGGCAGGCTTTCTGGTACTACGTCAGCCTGCACTACGGGAAGGCGGAAATCGGCAATTTTCTCTATGTCATCCGAATCAACCGCAACCTGGACAATGGCATCAGTTTTGTGTTTGGACAGACATACAAGAGCCTGCTGGAAAGTACCTGGAACTTCATGCTCCAGCTGAGCAGTCGCGAAGAGGCATTGGCGGCGACGCTGGACAGTACAGCGGATCTGAAGATCAGGAACCGCAGAAACGCGCCAGTCACGGCACTCAGGCTGCATCCCTCACAGCCATTGCTGGCGTATGCCTCCAATGACCTGGGCCGGATACGCGTCTACCTGAAAGACCTGGAATCCGGGCGCAACAAGTTGATCTTTACACGCAGCTACCGCAACAGCATCCAGGAGACCGACTACAACTATCCGCTGATCACGTGGAGCCCCGACGGGCATACGCTGGGTATCATGTACGAGTTTCGCGACGAGATATTCTGGCTGAGCTACGACATCAGGACCGGGAAAAAGGAGAAACTGCTCATGCCCAATCGCTTCCAGCGCATCTACTCGGTAGATTTCTGGGATGCCAACACACTGGTATTGACTGCCTCGGAGAATAATTTTTCCGATCTGTACCTGTTCCGGTTGCGCAACCGCCAGTCGGACCAGCTGACCAATGATATCTACGACGACAAGTATGCCGTGACCGGCAGTTTCCGCGGCCAGAAGGGGATCTTTTTCGCCAGTGACCGGGACGGTCAGCAGAAACAACAGGTTTCTTCGGATTCCATCATACCGCTCGATCCCCTCAATCTCTATTTCCGGCCGGTTGGCGACAAGGCAGGCAGTGATACCCTGTTCCGCATCAGCCGTTCCGGCGCAGATCATACGGCCCCGGTCTTCACCGCCGACGGCAAGCTGTACTACCTGAGCAATGAAAGCGGCCTGGTAGCCCGGGAAATGCTGGACCTCGCCGCAGACAACGACCTCACTGCACGTACTGTGACCCGGTATCCGCGCAACCTGATGGCGCACCATGCCGTATCAACCAACGGGCAGTATGTCGAATCCCTGGTGTACAAGGGAAAGCCACGGGTATATACGGGCAAGCTGGCCGACCAGCCCGAAGCGCCTGCCTACAGGACCATGTTCAGGGATGTATTCAAAACCCAGGCGGAAGCCAGTAGCCGGGAGCTACCCTCAAACGCTACACTGAAAGGTATCCCGCAGCGCAATACGATCCTCAAGCCGATCCTGAGGGATACCATTCGCGAAACGAACCCCGATTATTTTTTCCAGACCGAATTCGGCGATCCGTCGCCTCCGAAAGACTCCGCATCGCTGGCTGAGATCATGCCGCCCCAGCTGTCCGGCTCCGAAAATGTCCGGGTAAGGCCACAGCAGCGCTACGAGCGGATCAACCCGCTGCGGGTAGTCCCTTACCGGCTCAAGTTCCGAATTGACTATGTCACGACCACCGTAGACAACAACCCGTTGTTCGGCGGCCTCGAGAGCTATGCCGGTACAGGTAATGTACTGTACAACAACCCGCTGGGCCTGCTCTTCAAAACCAATATCAAGGATCTGTTCGAGGACTACCAGTTGGAAGGAGGGATCCGTATACCTACTGCATTCAACGGCGCCGAATACTTTATCCTGCTGGACGACAAAAAAAGACGGTTGGACAAGCGCTATGCGATTTACAGGAGGGCTACTTACCGCAATGAAGGTTTCCTCGGCTCGATCCCGATCCGCAGCAGGACGGAAATCCTCCTGGGACAGTACGAGTTGCGCTATCCGCTCGATGTGTTCACCAGCCTGAGGGCATCGGCTACCCTGAGGCAGGACAGGTTTACGCTGCTGGCCAGTGAGCGCAGCTCACTGGAGTTTCCTTCCGAGGTCGACCAGCGCGCAGGCGTCCGCGTGGAGTTTGTCTTCGACAACACGATGACGAAGGACCTCAACCTGATGAACGGGACGCGCTACAAGATATATACGGAGTGGGTCAAACGCTTCCAGGTCCAGTTTCTCGACCGGTTCAGGTTTGACCTGGGCCAGGGATACATGGGGATCGTCGGGCTGGATGCACGGCATTACCAGCCGCTCGGCAAGCATATAGTACTGGCTGTGCGGGCCGCCGCCGCTACGTCGTTTGGGTCCGAAAAGATCCTCTACCTGCTGGGAGGTGTGGACAACTGGCTGATACCAAGGTTCAACAACAATATCCCGTTGCCGGATGCCGAGTCCTTTGCTTACCAGGTACTGGCGCCCAATGTGCGTGGATTCGAGCACAATATCCGCAATGGCAATTCCTTTGCGCTGATCAACGCGGAGGTGAGAGTACCGGTCTTCAAGCTATTTATCAAGCGTCCGATCCGGTCCAATTTTCTCCGGCACTTCCAGATGGTGGGATTCATGGATGTAGGCACTGCATGGCAGGGCATTTCTCCTTTCAACCGCGACAACCCACTCAATACGATCATCATCGAAAACCCGCCGACCGTCACCGTGAAGGTGAATTATTTCCGCGACCCGATCGTCATGGGTTATGGCCTTGGTGTGCGTACGATGATCTTCGGTTACTTTATCCGGGCTGATTATGGATGGGGTATCGAGACCAAGGAAGTGCTGCCTCCCAGGTTCCACTTGGCGATGGGACTGGATTTCTAGGCCGTATGGATATGATGATCTTTCGCTGACGAGGACGGCTGCCCTCTACCAGAAAGCAACTCTTCTCAGGCTTCTGCCAGACCTTCCTTGAGCCTCTCTGTATTCTCGTGCATCAGGAGCGAATCGATGATGGTACCGAGCTCACCTTCCATCACCTGGTCCAGGTTGTAAACCGTGAGGTTGATCCGGTGGTCGGTAACCCTGTTCTGCGGGTAGTTGTAGGTACGGACCTTCTCTGAACGGTCTCCCGATCCGACCAGGCTGCGACGCTTCTGCACCTGTTCCGACATCGCTTTCTGGTACTGCTGGTCCTGTATCTGCTGGATGAGCCTGGCCATAGCGATCTCGCGGTTTTTGATCTGCGAACGGGCCTCCGTACTCTCGGCTACTATGCCTGTAGGCAAGTGCGTAAACCGCACGCCGGATTCGGTACGGTTGACGTGCTGCCCGCCTGCACCGCTGGAACGGAAGGTATCTACGCGTATATCCGCTTTGTTGATATCCAGGTCCTCTATCTCCATTTTGGGCATGACGGCTACCGTAGCGGCCGATGTGTGTACGCGCCCCTGCGACTCCGTCCTGGGCACCCGCTGTACGCGGTGTGCGCCGGATTCGAACTTGATCCGACCGTAGACTTCGCGTCCGATCACTTCCAGCTCTACCCGGCTGTATCCTCCCTGGGTGCCTTCGTTGACATGCAGTATCTCATACTTCCACCCCTGCGCATCGAAGTACTTTGTATACATTCGGAACAGGTCGCCGGCGAAGATACCGGCCTCGTCGCCTCCCGTACCTGCCCGTATCTCGAAGATGACATCCTTGGTATCTTCGGGATCACGGGGTATGAGCATCCATTTGAGCTTTTCTTCCAGCTCGTCCCGCTGCGCCTGGAGCGGACTGATCTCCTGGGAGGCCATTTCGCGTAGCTCGAGGTCGGGATCTTTGAGCATTTCGCGGGCATTGTCCAGGTTGCCGAGGACCAGGCAGTAGTCGTCATAGACCGCTACCAGCTCTTTCAGATCGGCATATTCCTTGTTGACACGGGCATAGCGGTCCACATCGGAGATGATCTCCGGATCGGACAACTGCTCTTCCAGGTTGAGGTACCTGGCCTTGATCGACTCTAGTTTATCCCGCATAACAAATAGTGCATCTGACGTTGTACAACGTACAAGCGCGTGCAAAGTTAGGGAAACTTCGCCGACTCAGCGGGGATTGAAATGGGATTATAACTTGTCGGGGGAGAAAAACGGGAGCGTTCCAAAAAGAACTTAAACGAGGCGGATCTTGTCTTTGATAGACTGGATAAACTCCTGTGTGACGGTCGGGCGCTTCAGATTGCTCTTGATAAAGTCCCGGAAAGACTGTTCGTTGTGAAAAACCGATGTTGCGGTGCTTCCCGGGATACCTGGCGCTGGGGCCTGCATCTCCCGGAAAGAGAATTCTCTTCTGGATGACCGATTGTCAAGATTTTCCATCAGGATCTCTTTTGGTGATCAAATAGTTTTAGTCGCGGGGCTAAGATAGACAGTAATCCGAATAATCCGTTTTAAGGGCCGGAAGAAGTTATTAACACTTACTCTCCGGTTATCCCCGTTTGTCTTTATATCCCAGCTTCTCGGCGTATGCCTTCAATTTCTCTTTCAGCATGTTGCGCGCCCGGTGCAATCTCGACCGCACGGTACCGATGGGCACATCCAGTATCTTGGAGATCTCCTCATATGTGAAGCCTTCGACATCACATAGCAGGATCACTGTTCTGAAATCGATCGGAAGGGCATTGATCGCTATCGTTACCTCGTCGCCCATGAGGTCTTCATAGATCTCCTCGCGCAGGTCGACTTTGCCGGTCAGGTGGCTGTCCTCGCTTTCGTGGACGCCGACGAACTCTTCATAATCAACATTGCGGGGACGCTTACTCTTCCGCCGGTATTGATTGATGTAGTTGTTTTTCAGGATTTTAAACAACCATGCTTTTGCATTGGTTCCTTCGAAGTAGCTATCGATCGCCTTATATGCCTTCAGATAGGTCTCCTGTACCAGGTCCTGGGCGTCTTCTTCATTGTAAGCCAGGTGATAGGCAAATGTGTGCAACGCATTGATATGCGGAAGCAGGTCTTTCTCGAATTTCTGCTGTTGAATGTCCTTTTTCTCTTTGTCTTCACTCATAGTACACAAACGTCGTGAAAACAGGTATGCACCCGGTTAGTTGTCCAAATGTACGATAATTACTTGTCATAAGCAGGTCGCATAAGCTTATTTGCCGCACTGCCCGGCCTGCGTCCAAAAGGGTGGTTGCAATAAAAAATAAGCTGCTGCGCTAAATAACAGATTGAACTTCATTGTACCTTTTACATCTAAAGAACCAGAACACCGGGTAAACCAATTTGTCTATGCTGCTGGAAGACTGTACGCTGACCACGACCCTGGCTCCCTATGCACCCGGGGCGGCAATGCCCTGGAATGCACGCCGGGTAAAGCATTTATACAGGAGACTGGGCTTTGGCGCTTCGAAGACCACGATCGAACAGGCGCTGCTCAAACACCCTCAGCAGGTTGTCGATCAACTGCTGGAGGAGGCCGTAAACGCTGCTCCGGCCGCGCAGCCCGCATGGGCCGACTGGCCGCTGAGCAGGTACGATGATTTCGCCGTAGAACAACAACAGCAGGTGCTTGAGTGGGCGCTTGTCTGGCTCAACGATATGCTCTCCAACCCGGCCAGGGGCAAGATGACCCTGTTCTGGCACAATCACTTCGTCACCAAATTGGAGTCCTATGCATGTCCATCGTGGATGTACAGGTACTACAAGGTCCTGGAGCAGCATGCATTCGGAGACTTCCGCCAGTTTGTCCGGGAAATAGGCAAGACGCCTGCGATGCTCGTGTTCCTGAACGGCGTGCAGAATACCCGTTTCAGTCCCAATGAGAACTATGCCCGTGAGCTGTACGAACTCTTCACCCTGGGCCGGGACAACGGGTACACCCAGCAGGATATCCGTGAGACGGCCCGGGCACTCACCGGGTGGAACGGTTTCACCGAAGCCTGTGCACCGATAGACTTTGTGACCCTGCTGCATGACCCAGGCGTCAAGAACATTTTCGGCCAGGTGGGCCCGTACAATTACGACTCCCTGCATGAACTGCTTTTCACACAGCGCAGGCAGGAAATAGCGCGCCATATCTGCAGCAAGATCTACCGGCATTTCGTATCCCCGGAGCCGGATGACAGCCTGATCGACCAGCTCGCACTGAGCCTGAGCGCCAACAACTTTTCACTGCTGCCCGTATTCCGGCTTCTGTTCAGGAGTGAGCGCTTCTTCGACGATAAAGTGATCGGTACGATCGTAAAAAGCCCCCTGGACTACCTGCTCCAGTTTGTAAAGGAGAGTGAACTCCCGGTCAACGATGAGATCGGTACACTGCTGCTTTACCAGGCTTCGGAGCTTGGGCAGCTTATATTCAACCCGGTAGATGTGGCCGGATGGCCCGGCGACAAGAGCTGGATCGATACCAGCAAGCTCACAGGGCGCTGGCTTACGCTCGAAGCCTATGTTTACTGGGTGTTCAACCAGTACCCGGAAGCGCTGGCCGACATGGCCAGGCGGCTGGGCGTGTCTTATGATGATCCTGCTGCGATCAGCCGGGCTATCTTCGATCATTTTCTGCCCGCAGGTCTGCAACATGAAACTGCCTACACGCAGGCGACAGATGTCTTCAAATGGGAGGTCCCGCAAAACTACTACGATGCGGGCAGCTGGAATCTCGACTGGGTGACCGTACCGGCCCAGACCGGGCTTCTGTTGCAGCACCTCATACGCACACCTGAATTTCAACTCACCTGAGTCCGTCAAAAGAAAGACCCCAATCTTATGTGCAATCACCACGAAACAGCCCTTAACAGCGCTCCCGCCGATCCTGTACACGACCAGGAACATTCCCGGTGGAGCCGCCGCACTTTTCTGCGCAACCTGGGTATCACCGGTGGAGCAGGTTTCATGCTCAGCCAACTGCCTGTCACTGCATACGGCTCCTCTCCGCTGGCATTTGCGCTGACCAGCGGCCATACCGACCGGATCCTGGTCATGGTCCGGCTGAAAGGAGGCAACGACGGGCTCAACACGGTAGTCCCAGTGTTTGATTACAGCAGGTACAGGGCGCTCAGGCCCTCCATCGCGCTCCCTGAAAACCAGCTGGTAAGGATCAGCCCTGAGCTAGGGCTCCATCCGTCCCTGTCACCCTTGTCGGCGATGTGGCAGGACGGGTCCATGAAGCTGCTCAACAATGTAGGCTACCCGGAACAGAACCTGTCCCACTTCCGGTCTGCCGATATCTGGGCCAGCGCCAGTGATGAGGATGTAGTGCTGGATACCGGGTTTATGGGGAGATTTTTCCAGGACCAGTACCCAGATTTTATCATCAGCCCGCCGGCCATTCCGCCGGCTGTGCAGATCGGCGGACTCGGCAACCTGGCCTTTATCGGGGATGAAAACATCAACTATGCCGTCTCCATGGCATCTCCCGAACAACTGGAGTACATCGCCCGGGCAGGAAGCCTACACGATACGGAGAATCTCCCCGACTGCCTGTACGGCACTCAGCTCGGGTACATCCGCACGATCGCCAACAATACTTTCCATTATGCAAGTACGATCTCGCAGGCATACGGCAGAGGCGCCAACACAGTCAGCTACTCCGGCAGCCTGGGTCAGCAGCTGTCTATCGTAGCCCGCCTCATCAAAGGAAACCTGGGGACGAGGCTGTACATGGTGACCCTCGACGGCTTTGATACCCACGCCGGGCAACTGGACGATCACGCCAGGTTGATGAAGGGGCTTGCAGACAATATGAGTGCTTTCTACGACGATCTCTCCGCAGATGGGCAGGACGGGCAGGTACTGTCCTTTACGTTTTCGGAATTCGGCAGACGGCCACAGCAAAACGCCTCCCAGGGAACGGATCACGGAGCTGCGGCCCCGATGTTCATGTTCGGCCCGGCGCTCAACGGCAACGGGATCTCCGGCAGCCTGCCCGATCTGCATGACCTCGACGAAAACGGCAACCTCAGGCACCGGGTAGACTTCCGCAGCATCTATGCCACACTGCTGGATTACTGGCTCTGTATCGACCCGGCACTGGTCGACCTGGTCATGGGCAGCGCTTTCACCCGGATCAATCTCGGGTTCTCCTGTACTTCTACCTCTCTTTACGAGGCCAGCTATATGCCCGTACTCAGGCATGAGGTCCGCCACGAAAGAGACGGCCTGCCCTACCTGTATATACAGCCGCCCGGTCCGGGCAGGTGCCGGGTGGCGCTCTTCAACGCCATGGGGCAGCCGCTGGCTGTGCTTTCCGACGAATACAGGCTTGCAGAACCATTCCTGCTGCCCGTACCCGGATCATATACTACGATCCCAGGGTATTATTTCTACCGGATCGAATACGGGAACCGCGTCTACTCCGGCAAGGTGCTGTGCCGCTAAAAGAAAACGGCCCCTCGTTCCCTTGAACGAGAGACCGTCTAATGCGTACTCAAACCCTATTCTGTTATGATCATTTTCTTAGTGGCCATGAATGTATCGGTCACCAGGCGGTAGAAATAGACACCCGGCTCGACTCCCAGTTGTTTTGCATGCAACTGCACCTGGTTGAGTCCCCGCGCAAAGTCTCCTTCTACATAAGCGACGATCCTGCCACTCAGGTCATAGATCGTCAGGCTGGCCGGCATGGCTTCAGGCAGTGTAAACTGTACGACCGTCTCATTGGTAAATGGATTGGGCACATTCTGGAAAAGTGCGTAAGCCGCGCCCGCACCGGAAGCCTGAGAGCTACCGAACACCAGCTGTACAGGACGCAACTGCTCCTCGATGTCTATCGCCTCGGCGGCAGTAAACCCGGAGCCTGCACGAAGCACCTCGCTCAGCATGGCTCTGCGGACCGGCTCCACCAGGAGCTCAAAAAGCACTGCTTCACCAGGACGCTCGCCAGACGGTTGCAACGTGTGCCAGCTGGTCGTGACCATGCCCTTATCCGTCATACCGAACCCAAAATTATCAGCGGTCATCTCTGTATACAGCGGACTTACCCCGATGATGTCCATTGCTCCCCGGTCGTATTCCAGCGTAAACTGGTAGCCCTGGTAAGATCCGATGTTCTCACCGCGGACAGCGATACGATGGGTCTCACCCGGTATCAACTCTATGTCATCGGCCGAGAGCAGGAGGCCTGACTGGCGAATGATCGGCTCATGCAGGCCATTGTCGGGGGGCGCCGAATGATTGACATCACCGGTCTTGACGGCTACGAAATCGAGATCATTTCTTTCGTCATGCAGGTTGCGCAGCAAAAGATGCTCCGGTACCGGCGCCGACAGAGGATCTGCAGGATCGTCAAACAGATGCGCCCGTGGTATGAATCTCCAGGTACCGCTCTTCACGAAGCCTTCCGACCTGCCGAGGATAACCCTCCGGATCTCGGCAAGATCCGAAGCTGTGACCGAATGTGACTTGTCTACGTCGGCAGCGATGATGCCATACGGATCCGTCATGACTTCCTTGCCCAGGATATGGCGCTGTATGATCAGGAGATCTCGCGTAGATATCCCGGATCTGGGATCACCTTCCCTGAAAAGCCCGACTTTGTAGTCGCGATTGGCAGGCAGATCGTATGCAAACCTGCCAGATGCGTCTGTAGCAGTACGCAGATCAAGTACCGTGCTTGTAAACCGCACTTCCGTATGGGCAATACCCCTGCCGTCCGACTTGCGTACCGACCCCTCTATCGCTATGACTCCTTCACTGCAGTCTGCTCCCAGGTTATTACTGACAACCACAGGAGCCAGGCAGTGAGACCAGTTGCCATGCGCATCTCCGGCCCACAGCCGGACGATGACTGTACCGAGATCATCACAGCCGAAAACGAGGTGACTCTCTGCAGGCGCCTGCAGACCATTGCCCGCAGAGGCCAGCTCTATCCTGTACCTGATCTGCGTCCCGGTATTGCAGTTGTCGTCGACCACCGAGAACCCGTCTGCGGCATGCACCTCTACTGTCTTCGTAAGCGGCGACAGGTCGTATTGCAGATCTGTACGGCACTCTACGAGCGGAGCGCTGTTGTCACTGATGGTGAATTCCCGGTCGACGACCGAAGTATTGCCACACGCGTCTTTGGCCGTGATCCGGATGATATGCACCGGTGCGCCTTCAGGGGTCAACGGCCAGCCACGCCTGAGTGAGAATCTTTCTCCTGTGAGAGGCGGCCCGTTGTGCCTGATCGTCTGGCTCGGATCTGAGAACGGATAGACCTCCCAGGTCCAGGAGACCTGTGCTCCGGCAGAGCAGTTGTCTTTGGCCGTAGCTGTCAGTTCTACCTCCGCAAGACCGTCGCCGACGCAGTCTCCATTGATCATGAATGTATATGAAGGGGCCTTCACAACCGGCGGGACCGTATCGCGCACTTCTATCACCTGTGTCCAGGTCCATAGTCCCTGACCGGCAGGCGCACAAGGATCTTCGATCGTCCAGTTGCGCAGGATCTTGCTGCACCCGGTCGTCCCATGCACTGTCTTGTCCTCGTAGCTTATTTCCATCAGTGCATGTGTCTGCCTGTGGAGATATGGCGAAGCACCTGTTTGCGTACGCGGATCAGCGGCCAGAACTGCCGGATCCAGGCAAGACGGGCAATGGTACAACAGCAGGTCCGCAGGCCATACGATATCCCATCCGGCCTCGCCGGGCAGGGATACAGCACGTATATTGGCGCGGGACTGACCAGGTACCATGCGCAGGCTGTCCGGTGTATTGTCTTCGTATGGTCCGGCAGGATAGTCATCATGGGTACCGTCCTTGCGCTGGGCAAATACCCTGAAGTAATCGCCGTCGAACAAGATCACCTGTTCAAATACGATCGACTGCGTGCAGACTGCGGTGTTGCCACCCAGGTCTGTGGCCGTGAATACACGGCTGATCTCACGGGCCGCACAATCGCCCGGCAGGATCAACTCTATCCCGACCGAAGCAGCACAGGTACTGTTGTGACAATTGTCCCTGATAAAACCGTCAAGGAATCCGTCGTTGCCTCCCACACTGACAAAGTTGCCGGGCTGGAGCCTCCTTCTATCCTCCTGCGGACCTGCTATATCGCCGAAGTGCCCACGCATCGCCCTGTCGTCCGTCGCGAAACCATTGTCCGCTACCGTAACATCCGGCGGACAAGTGATGGATACAGGCGCTTTATCCTGCATTTCCACCATTACCGTACAATGATTGCTGTTGCCGGCAGCATCCGTAGCCCTCAGCACCACCGTGCGGACCGCTGGATCAGCTCCGAAATCCGTACAGCAGAAACGGACCGAAGGGCCGAATTCCTGTGCAGCCTCTTCAGGGTTGTAGCAAGAGCTGGGATGAGTCCGCGCTACTGCCAACGTGATGTCGGAGCAGAAATCGTAAGAAGCGATATCGAATGCATGAGCCGGTACACGGATAGTACAATCGCTTCCGACAGCTACCGAAATGCTTGTCTGGCAGATCATAAACGGTATCTCTGTATCGTCTACTTCTATCGTATCCCTCACCGTACTCACACGACCGCACCTGTCCTCAATTGTGTAGACTACCACGAGCTGCCCAAAGTCAAACTCGAGCGGGTCCTCGTCCGGAGCAGGGAAGCTCGGTTCATCAACCAGGACCGAATCCCCCTGTATATGGAGGAAGTCACCGCTGAATCCGGGTCCGGAGACACTGATGCGTATGATATCCGTACATCCGGCAAGTACAGCAGGACGGACGAAGCGGATCGTATTGAGACACTCAAACTCCCCTGTCTCCTGCTCCGGGTCGATCGGCTCTACCTGTATCGTACCATCGTCTTCAAGTGTGATCAACTGTATGCAACTGACCTGGTTGCCGCTTGGCAGATCAACCCGCCAGCTCCGTGTGACCACCATGATACCATCACAATCCTCTGCCTCAAACTCATCTTCATAATATAGCACAAAATCCTCTACGTCGCCGCAATCCGACAGAAGCGACGCAGCTCCCAGGTCACTATTGAGCGACGGATCGAGTTCCACCCCACAGCCCAGGGTGATGTCGCCGGGACACATGATCTCAAGACCATCACCTTCCGGTACCAACAACAGGTTGATCTCGCAGGAAGCCGTATTGCCAGCACAGTCGGCCACGGTGAAAGTGAGCTGATTGTTACCTATATCCTCACAGTCGAAGAAGAGTTCATCTGCCGGTTCATAAGACAGGGCAGCCGGCTGGCAGCCCATATAGGCAGCAGTGGCGGACACGGCTTCTACAAGGTCCTCCGCAGATAAGGTGAGGGTGCCGTCCGCTCCCAGGAAGAGAGCCGTATCCCTGCAAGTGATAAATACCGGGGCCTCGTCGTAAAGTAAAGTCACCTCGAGTTCACATACCTCTGTATTGCCCTCCGAATCCGTAGCTACAAATACATAGACGGACTGTTGCTGTGAAGGCACGGGATCTGTACAGGCTTCTTTGGTGATCGTGACTTCTCCGGTCCAGGAAAGACTGCTCCCTCCATCACAGTTGCCGGACAGGGTCAACCCTCCGAGTAGTATCTGCGCAATCGAATCGGGCACGCAGTTCTCTGTATCCGACAGGTTCAATATGACCGGCGCACAACCTACGATCATTGTCGGGAACGTATCCAGCACTGTGACCGTAACTGCACAGACGGCTGTGGCGCCCGTACACAGAGAGGCGGTCACGGTCAGCTCATTTTCTCCCAGGTCAGAGCAGTCAAAGCTCAACGTGCCCGGTTGATCATAGGTGATCTCGTTCAGAAAATCACAACCAGCAAATGATCCCGCAGGCACTTCCGCTTCTGCTATTCCACCCAGATCAAGCGTTGCACTGCCCGAGGCGTCCAGGTAGACCGTCGCATCCGCACATACCGTGAACTGCGGCACGACATCATATATAACCATGGCAGTCAACTCGCAATGCACCGAGTCACCCAGTTCGCTCGTAGCCGTATATCCGTATACTGCCCGGAATATGCCCGGGTCAGATCCGTCACAAGCCTCCTCTTCTATATCCAGTACCCCGTCAAAACGGATCCCGAAATCTGCTCCGCAACTGAAAGAAGCTTCCAGCCCGTCCAGGATATACAAGCCTGTAGCGGCCGGATCACAGGTCTCCAGTTCGGTCAGATTGAGCGTCAGATCGGTACAGTTGGTAAACACTGGTTCTTCCAGGTCCTGCACCGTGATCGTTGCCTCGCATACGGCGGCAATCCCCGTACAGATCTCCGCCCGCACCTTCACTACGTGCTCTCCGAGGTCTGCGCAGGTAAACAGCAGATCTCTGTCTGCGAGGTATGTTATCTCGGAAAGATGCTCACAGCCGGTAAACCCGGTCAGATCGACCATAGCTTCTGCAAACTCATCCATTTCCAGCTGGTATTGCCCGTCTGCATCAAGACTGATAGTCAGATCCTGGCACAGGACAAATTCCGGGATTACGTCGTATTCAACCGTCAATTCAAGTATACAGCTACTGGTGTTGCCCGAGCCATCCTCAGCCACAAAGCGATATATAGCTTCGTAAAGTGCCGAATCCGGCCGCGCGCATGCTTCCTGGAGTACCCGTACGATCCCGTCAAAGTAGACGCTAAGACCTTCATCGCAGTTATCTTCAGCTTCAAGGTCGGCAGCTATAATATCGCCGAAAGCCGTTTCGTCACAGGTCAGCAGATCGGTCAACTTGATTATAACTGACTCACAGTCTATCAATTCCGGCGCCAGTGTATCCAGCACCGTCACGGTCACCTGGCAGGCCGCCGTGGCGCCTGTACACAGCGAGGCCGTCACGGTCAGCTCATTTTCTCCCAGGCCGGAACAGTCAAAGCTCAACGTGCCCGGTTGGTCATAGGTGATCTCGTTCAGAAAATCACAACCCGCAAACGATCCCGCAGGTACTTCCGCTTCCGCTATTCCACCCAGATCAAGCGCTGCACTGCCTGCGGCATCCAGGTAGACCATCGCATCCGCGCATACCGTGAACTGCGGTACAGCGTCGTAAATGACCGTCGCTGTCAGTTCGCAACGAACCGTATCACCCTGCTCACTCGTAGCTGTATATCCATATAGTGCACGGAATATACCAGGATCGGTTCCATCACAGGCCTCCTCCTCTATATCCAGCACCCCGTCGAAGGTGACTTCCAGATCCGAGCCACAACTTCCGGCGACCTCCAGGAGATCAAGTATATACGCGCCTGTTGCAGTGGGATCACATGTCTCTACTTCACTCAGGGCGAGGGTCAAATCCGCACAATTGATGAACGCAGGCTCATACTCGTCTACCACCGTGATCGTCGCCTCGCACATTGCAGCAGCTCCCGTACACAGCGTCGCCGTCACCAACACTGTATGCTCTCCCACATCCGCACAGGTGAACAACAGATCATCGTTCACCTCGTACGTGATCTCATTCAGAAAATCACACCCTGCGAATGACCCCGCAGGTACTTCCGCCTCAGCCATCTCCGATATCTCCACCTGCCGCTGGCCTGACTCATCTATAATGATCGTCAGGTCCTGGCACAGTGTAAACTCCGGCGTTACGTCGTACTCGACCGTCACTTCCAATGTGCAGCCGCTCGTATTGCCGGAGGCATCCACAGCCTCGTAGCGGTACACCGCTACATACAGGGCAGGGTCCACGCCTTCGCAGGCCTCCTGGATGACAGACTCCACGCCTGCAAACACCACATCCACCGCTCCGTCACAGTTGTCTGATGCACTCAGCGACTGCAGTACCTCCGCAGCTATATCGCCAGCAGCACAACTACCCACCTCCGTCAGTTGCAGGGTCACATCCGCACAGCCCGCCAACTCAGGCGACAGGGTATCCAGCACCGTCACCGTCACCTGGCATACCGCCGTGGCGCCCGTACACAGCGAGGCCGTCACGGTTAACTCATTTTCTCCCAGGTCGGAGCAGTCAAAGCTCAGTGTACCCGGCTGGTCATAGACGATCTCGTTCAGAAAATCACACCCTGCAAACGATCCCGCAGGCACTTCCGCTCCCGCTATCTCATCCCGATCAAGCGTAGCGGCGCCATTGCCATCCAAGTACACCGTCGCATCCGCACATACTGTGAACTGTGGCGCTATATCGTAGTCCACCGTGACTTCCAGCATACAGGTGCTCACATTGCCGGACGCATCCGTAGCCGTATACTGCAGCACAGCACGATATACCGACGGATCGGGGCCCTCACATACATCCTCTATCTCTTCGAATACGCCGACGTATACTACCTCTATATCCGCTGCACAGATACCATTGGCCGAAAGCTCTTCTCCTATCTCTTCTCCTATCTGGTCTATATCACAGGTCTCGGTTTCACTTACCGATACCGTACGGTCCGCACAACCCGTGAACACCGGCGGCATATCGTTCTGCACTGTGATCGTCGCTTCGCACACTGCCGACGCACCGGTACACAGCGTCGCCGTCACGGTCAACTCATTCTCACCTATATCCGCACAACCAAAGGTCAGATCATCCGCAACCGAATAGCTGATATCGTCCAGGATATCACAACCCGACAGTCCCGACAGATCTACTACCGCTTCCGCAAAGGCAGCCCTGTCTATAGTGACCGTACCGTCTGCACCCAGGCTAGCCGTCAGGTCCTGGCATAGTACAAACTCCGGCGTTACGTCGTACTCGACCGTCACTTCCAGCGTGCAGCTGCTTGTATTGCCTGCAGCATCGGTAGCCTCATAGCGATACACTGCTATATACAGGGCAGGGTCCACACCTTCACACGCTTCCTGTATCACCGACTCCACGCCTGCAAATACCACATCCACCGCTCCGTCGCAGTTGTCCGATGCACTCAGCGACTGCAATACCTCCGCAGCTATATCACCGGCAGCACAACTACCCACTTCCGTCAGTTGCAGGGTCACATCCGCACAGCCCGCCAACTCAGGCGACAGGGTATCCAGCACCGTCACTGTCACCTGGCATACCGCCATGGCACCCGTACACAACATCGCTTCGATCTCTAGATCGTTCTCTCCCAGGTCAGAGCAGTCAAAGCTCAACGTGCCTGGCTGGTCATAGACGATCTCGTTCAGAAAATCACATCCTGCAAATGAACCCGCAGGCACCTCCGCTCCCGCTATCTCATCCCGATCAAGCGTAGCGGCGCCATTGCCATCCAGGTACACCGTCGCATCCGCACATACTGTGAACTGTGGTACAGCATCATAGATGACCGTCGCTGTCAGCTCGCAGTATGCTGTGTCACCCAGCTCGCTCGTGGCTGTATATCCGTATACTGCCCGGAATATGCCCGGATCAGATACGTCGCAGGCCTCTTCTTCTATGTCCAGCACCCCATCCAGGGTGATCTCTATATCCATTCCGCAGTTGAATGAGACTGCCAGTTCATCCAGTATGTATAAACCGGTCGCAATGGGATCGCAAGTCTCCACTTCGCTCAGATTCAGCGTCAGATCTGCACAATTGATGAATGCAGGCTCTTCCTCGTCTACCACCGTGATCGTCGCCTCACACACTGCAGCAGCTCCGGTACACAGTGTCGCTGTCACCAGTACTGTATGCTCTCCCACGTCCGCACAGGTGAACAACAGATCATCGTTCGCCTCGTACGTGATCTCATTCAGAAAATCACAACCCGCGAATGACCCCGCAGGTACTTCCGCCTCAGCTATCTCCGATATCTCCACCTGCCGCTGGCCTGATTCATCTATACCAATAGTCAGGTCCTGGCACAGTGTAAACTCCGGTACGACATCATATTCGACGGTCACTTCCAACGTACAGCCGACCGTATTGCCGGATGCGTCCGCAGCCTCGTAGCGGTATACCGCTATATACAGCGACGGATCGGCGCCTTCACACGCTTCCTGTGTCACCGACTCCACGCCCGCAAACACCACATCTACCGCTCCGTCGCAGTTGTCCGATGCACTCAGCGACTGCAGCACTTCCGCAGCTATATCACCGGCAGCGCAACTACCCACCTCCGTCAGTTGCAGGGTCACATCCGCACAGCCCGCCAACTCCGGAGACAGGGTATCCAGCACTATCACTGTCACCTGGCATACCGCCGTAGCACCCGTACACAACATCGCTTCGATCTCCAGGTCGTTCTCTCCCAGGTCAGAGCAGTCAAAACTCAATGTACCCGGCTGGTCATAGACGATCTCGTTCAGAAAATCACATCCTGCAAACGATCCCGCAGGCACTTCCGCTTCCGCTATATCATCCCGATCAAGCGTAGCGGCGCCATTGCCATCCAGGTACACCGTCGCATCCGCACATACCGTGAACACAGGCGCTATATCATAGTCCACCGTGACTTCCAGCATACAGGTGCTCACATTGCCAGACGCATCTGTAGCCGTATACTGCAGGACCGCACGATATACCGACGGATCGGGCCCCTCACATACATCCTCTATCTCTTCGAATACGCCGACGTATACTACCTCTATATCCGCTGCACAGATACCATTGGCCGAAAGCTCTTCTCCTATCTCTTCTCCTATCTGGTCTATATCACAGGTCTCGGTTTCACTTACCGATACCGTACGGTCCGCACAACCCGTGAACACCGGCGGCATATCGTTCTGCACTGTGATCGTCGCTTCGCACACTGCCGACGCACCGGTACACAGCGTCGCCGTCACGGTCAACTCATTCTCACCTATATCCGCACAACCAAAGGTCAGATCATCCGCAACCGAATAGCTGATATCGTCCAGGATATCACAACCCGACAGTCCCGACAGATCTACTACCGCTTCCGCAAAGGCAGCCCTGTCTATAGTGACCGTACCATCCGCACCCAGGCTAGCCGTCAGGTCCTGGCACAATACAAACTCCGGCGTTACGTCGTACTCGACCGTCACTTCCAGCGTGCAGCTGCTCGTATTGCCGGACGCGTCCGCAGCCTCGTAGCGGTACACCGCTATATACAGCGACGGATCGGCGCCTTCACACGCTTCCTGTATCACTGACTCTACGCCTGCAAATACCACATCCACCGCTCCGTCGCAGTTGTCCGCCGCACTCAGCGACTGCAGCACTTCCGCAGCTATATCACCGGCGGCACAACTACCCACTTCCGTCAGTTGCAGCGTCGCATCCGCACAGCCCGTGATCACAGGCGGCGTATCGTCCGCTACAGACAGGGTAAAACTACAGGTGGCTGTATTGCCATACTCGTCCACTGTACTCCATGTTATCTGGTGCAGCCCCGTCATGAACGTAGCTCCCTGCAGGGTTTGCTGAGACGGCGCTCCCGGTACATCGTGCTGAAGCAGCAGGGAGGGAGTACAATTGTCCGCAGCTGTTGCATCCAGCGAGTTGTCTGTCACGGTCAGCATACAGTTTTCATCCGGGGCTACTGTCAGGGAAGCCGGGCAATTGAGTACCGGGGGCAGCGTATCCTGTACTTCCACCGTAAACGAACAGGTAACTGTATTTCCTGCATCGTCTGATCCTTCATATATAAACGCTGTACTACCTACCAGCAGCTCCAGCGAAAAGGCTTCTTCAGGGACGACTTCTTCCGGTCCTGTCACCGTGCCATCCGGATGTGTATATGTCCATTGGAGGGATACCGACGCTGCACAGGTATCTGTGAGCGCGGGGTGCACGGATACGTATCCTCCTTCACAGTCCTCCCCCGCATACAGGGTCAGCGGCGCAGGACAGGTCAGCTCAGGCGCCTGGTCGTCAATCACTTCCAGGAAGACCCAGGCTGTATCGCAGCTACCTGTTGCATCACAGATACGGTAAGACAGGGAATCCAGACCCGTATAGCAAGTATCCGGCGTATAGACCAGGACATCATCAGTCGGGTCATCGGGTGTACCCCCGTCATCCACGTCGGCTGTACCGTGCTCCGGGGCCGTCACGATCTCTATCGGCTGGGTACCGGGTCCATTGGGCCCAAACCCGTCGTTAGCCAGCACATCTATGACTGTGCTGCTATTGATCGATACGGATATATCCAGGTCGTCTTCCGCAAAAGGTACACCGTCGCAAGCATCCGGCACGCCGTTGCCATTGGTATCAAATCCATCATCGCCTCCACAGCACTTGTCAAAGCAGTCGAGCGTACCGTCTCCGTCCGAATCCCGGCCCGAGAAAGCATAATATACATCGAGCTGTGTCAGGGCTCCCGCCAGCCCGAGGGAAGTAATCTGGATCTCATCGAAATCCCCGGTGGTCGGGAAATACAGGTTAGCCCTGTTGGTCGCCCCGAGCAAAGCGATGCTTACCAGGGCGTTGTTTGCAATGAAATCATCCCGGAGAACTCCGCCCAGGTACGTCCTCAGCCGTATACCGTTCAGTACGTTGAGATCCAGCAGACCGCTGGCCTGGCCGATATTAAACCCGGCTATCGCGCCTCCCTTGACGACATGAGGAGTCCGTACGGACAGCGAAGCTGCATTGCCTACTCCGATCGTAGTATATATCCTGGCGAAATTCGTCGTATCCGCATCTATCAGGTTACCTATGTTGACGAGTTCGCAGGCAGTACAAAGAATACCTTCCAACCCTGTACGCTCTCCGGATATCCCGGCCGCGTACTCTCCTGTGTTGTCCCAGACATCCAGGCAGGATTCAAAGCCCATCTCCGGGCAAGAGGCCGCATCCTCCGTAAATGCATAGTATATCCTGAGGTTATAAGCGACTACGGCAGCAGAGGCCTGAAAGAACTCTATCTCGTTGAAGGGCTGACTGGCCACAAAACTGAGCCGGAACTTGCCGCCCGTTCCCGGCAACAGGGATACATTCACCAGGCCTGCTCCGATCGCCGTCTCTTGTACGACGCCATTCAGCCGGGTGCGCAGGGCCATTGTATTGAGCAGGTTGAGATCCAGCAGGCCGCCGGTCACGGATATCACATATCCTGCCCTGGTCCCGCCGGGGTAGATATTGACGCTGTCCCGGACGATGACAAATGATTGGGCCAACAGGCCGATCAGGATATTGGACTGGAAGTAGTTGTTCAGGTTGCCGTCTACGATATTGGCGGCCCCACCCTGCGAACAGATCAGGCAAATCCCACCAAAGGGATTCTGGCTGCTGATGGATGCAAATGGCCCTGTGACGGGGTCATTACAGGCAGACGACATGCCTTCCGTCCGCCGGGATACCACCACGGTATCGGAACACAGACCATTGGACAGGACAAAATAGTATTCTCCCTCTGCCGTGAGACCTGTCACCTGCCCGTTACCGGCGACCATTGCCGGCGACGGGTTGCCCGGCAGGTCAGTCCATGTATATCCGGCCGGAGCAGCTGGCAGGCTGGCTGTGGTCGCCGGCGGGCACACCGCTACATCGTCTCCCGCCAGCGGCAGGCAGACCGGATCATCACAATCATCCGGAAATCCGTCTCCGTCCGCATCCTGCAGGTCATCACCGCCAGGACATTTGTCAACACAGTCGGGCATACCGTCGGCATCGCTGTCCCTCCGCAAAAAAGGGAATACGATAACGACATTGCTCAGTCCCAACACTGAGGTATTCGTAAAGCGTATACTGATCCCGTCAAAATCAGACGAGGCGTTGAAACTGATGATATCCACGTTGCTGCTCCCGGGCAAAACACCCACCTGCGCCAGGGCGGCTGCATTGATGACCTGTACGGTATCTGTTCCCAGGAAAGTAGTGATCTGCACATTTTCCAGGAGGGACAGGTTCAACAGGCCGAGCAGACCTACCCGGCCGACGGCAAAGCCGAAATCGTTGCCCGCCTGAATAGTCGTATTCAGGTTGACGGAGTATGAAATACTCGCACCAATGGAAGCAACACCGAAATTGAGTGTCGTACCTGAGGCCGGGAGGGTATCTGTCGTAATGGCGCCGTTTTGCGTCTGTATTGCACAGAGCACACATGTACCCACGATCACAGACCGGCTGGCATTGTACGTGGGGCTGAACGAGCCGCCCTGCACAAAAGCCTGCTGACAGGTATAGTTACAACCGTTTTCTTCGTGAAAAGCATAATAGACACGCAAAGAAGTGAACCCCGAAAGAGTGGATGTGACTACCAGTTCTATCTCATCAAAAGGCTGGCTCGTCACAAAGCTGAGCCGCTGTTTTCTCCCTTCGCCACCGAGCAGGTTCAGATTAAGCAAACCTCCGGCGACCGTAGCCGTCTCCTGCAGACTGTTGTTGAGATAAGTCCGGATCTGAAAGTTGGCAAGCAGGTTGAGCTGAAGCAGCCCTCCGTCGGGTTCTATAACAAACCCTGCGCGCCGACCTGCTGGTATCAGTCCCTGAACGTCCCTGATACTGACCACTGGTGTGGCGCTGAGTATCGAGACGGAAGAGTTGAACGCTACGTAGTTGGAAAGATCCCCGTCCAGCAAGTTGTCGGCGTCCGGCGAATTGCAGAGCAAACACAGGGTGCCTCCGCTGACGCGGTCTATGACCTTACCGTTCCCAACCAACGGGATATTGCAATCCGGATCCGGTGATTGTGCCAGACCCGGCCTTACCAATATCATCAACAGCAGCACTATCAACGGACAGCGATAACCTCCCATCCCGGGCAGGCTTGCCTTGACCGTCTTTGAAAAGTAGGATTTCGTACGCATATGGTTGAATTTGAGTTATAAATGATCACATATATCCGGGGGATTAGGGTTAGCAATAGCAAGTCTGGTGTCGGGAGATCCGCTCCGAAGGGTATGGACAGATGCCTGTCGTGGCATCCGGCCGTAAGGTCTTCGGCGGCTTCTGCTGGAATCTTGTTTAAATAATGTGGGAAGGGTGTCCGGGATCAGACAATGGTGAGGAGGAGTGTCACACACAAACAGCCCGGCGCACCTGCCTCGGGCGCCGGACTGCTGCATGAATGATACAGCATGATCCCGTTGCCGGCTTACGCCGGGCGCATGCAGGCATACCGATGCCCGGGGCTTCCCCGGTAGGGGAACCAGAATCCTGGGAAATGCTGTGAATTGTGAGGGAGAGTGTTTAGTTTGAGCGAAATACCTTAAGCTTTCTGCCCATTTTGCACAAAAAAATTGCAAGAATGCAGGAGGCACAGATTGCACAACACCTGTTTGGTCCGGTGTACTGTGCTTTTCTGCCAAGCAATAACAATACCTGGCATATACACATACTATGGCAGCATGTGTGGCTATCCTACCCATTGTTGTCCGATTAAAACCCTATTATCAAATATATTATAAAATTGGATTGTCAAAGCATTTATGCCTGTTTTTATCCATTTTTTTTACATCCGATACTTTGTTTCGCCGGATACATCCTTTTACATATCCATAATTCATAATACAAGGCTTATTCCCTTCGGGAATTGACAAGTCCTGGCCGGCGGCGGAGGGGTGTGAGTTGTGCAAACACATACGTTATATCGCAGGGAGCAATAAAAAAAGGAGAGGCCTTGTAAGGCCTCTCCTTTTAAAACAGTGTCTTCGATAAGACACCGTATGTTATGATGACTATCTCATCAATAGCGCAGGAATCGCTGGCTGGCTACCTGTTCGCCGGAGATGATCTCCACCTGGTATACTCCTGACTCGAAGCGGCTTACATTCTGCAGGATAGTATGCTTGCCTTCTTTCAGGCTGACAGACTCTCTGCGTACTTCTCTTCCGAGTGCATCGAGATAGCGGATCGTACCCATCTGGCTGCGGTTGGCGTGGTAGTCAAGATACAACTCTCCACCTGTCGGGTTCGGGAACACCTGCTCCAGGCCGAAGATGAAACCTTCTCTGCTACCAGAACCTTCACCCGGATCGACACCTGCAAGCGGATCGCAAGCAAATTCGATCTCACAGTCAGTGACACATCCATTGGCATCTATCACCGTCACGAAGATCCTGACATTGCTGAATCCGATCTTGTACTGGATGCGGTTTGTACCCTGGCCTGACTCAACCAAACAGTCCGCACCTTCTATTCTCCAGATGTAACGGTATGGCGCCGTGCCACCGCGAACGTCCACACCGATGCGGTTGTTGCGTGTATCGCAACCCGGTATCGTGAACGGATCGAACGTGCAGGCAAAGTCATACTTCATATCGACCGTTACCAGTTGCGTGTGGACGCTGGCATTACCGCACTCGTCCGTAGCTGTCCAACTGCGACGCAGCTTGGTCACGCCCGGTCTCGGGCTTTCAAGCTGTTCTTCCTGGAAGCGGATATCCACCACGGTACCGCAGTTGTCGTCCACGATCACCGTCTCCGCAACAGGTGCACGATCACAGTAGACCGTCATATCGGCAGGAGCGGAAACGAATACCGGGGCAAGGTCATCGACATAGTTCACCCGGATCGCAAACCTGCTGCTGTTGCCGCAAGCGTCTGTCACCACCCAGCTGTAGTCCATCTGGCTGAAGTAGCCCGTGCTGAGGCAGCTGCTGTTCGGCACTGCTTCGGCTTTCATGACCACATCATATGTACATTCGTTCGCAGGAACCACATCGCTTTCCCTGAAGCCATATTCGAAGGCTCTGTCCAGGTCCGCTATATCGGAACAGTTGATCGTGAGAACATCTCCGTTGATCACGTTCGGATACTTTCTGTGTTTCCAGGTCAGCACCGGCGCTTCGTTGTCTCCGCGATAGATCCGCTGTACTTTCTGCGTCATATTGCCACAGTCATCGATAGCTGTGAACGTCCTGATCACTACATCACCTTTACCGCAGGTATTCGGGACGACCCTCTCGGTCACAGAGACCGGGAACTCCTGGCCAGTACAAGCCGATATGGCTTTCACTACCGGCATGGTCGGATCGCAGGTCTGCTCTGTCACTCCGCTGATCTCAGGACCCTGGGTGCGGATATAGTGAACGATCTGTTTGAGGCTCACACCGTTACCACAAGCATCTTCTGCATACAGCATACGTTCTATATCGTACTCATTGGCGCAGTCTCCTTCCCATACTTTCTCCTCGCTGAGTATCTGTACCGCCAGCTCATTGCAGGCGTCGATGGCCAGCGGAGCAGGTACGGCGTCACCGCACTCTACGAAGAGCTCTTGCGGTACATTGCTGAACTCAGGCGCTACGGAGTCGATCATATCGACCAACAGCTGGTATTCATTGCGACGACCGCAGGCATCCACTGCATACCAGCGCACCGCCAGGCGTTGATAGAATCCATCCTCTTCACAAGATCCGGTCGCTACCACCTCTTCTTCGATGAAGGTCTGAAGCGGCTGGTCACAGTAGTCTACGAAAGAGACATCTCCGGAGCTGAATCCGCTGATCGTACCGACCGAGTCAGGTACACATCCTACCTGGATCTGACCGCCGCCGGCATTGCTGTATTCTACTACCAACTGGTTGTTCACTACAGCGAACGGCTCGGCAGAGAGCAGCTCATTGAGGATCCTTTGCTCAAAGTAAGACTTGTTGCCACACTCATCCGTTGCTTCCCAGATACGTATCACATCGTTCAGCTGATCGTTACAGAGTGACGGTGTCTGTGCATCGTAGAAGGTTATGCTTACATTATCCGTGCAGTAGTCAAATACGTCCACTTCGGAGAATGCTTCTTCACAAGCCAGATCCAGACCAAAGATCTCCGGACCTACCGTATCCTTGAACATCAGGTAGATGTATTTCTGATCGTAGTTGCCGCACTGATCCTGTACTGACCAGACCAGCATTCTGCGTTCTTTGAAACCATCTGCCTTACAGTTGCTGCTCACATCCATCAGGAAGTTGTCGAACCTGTATTCCAGCTCGCCACCGAACCTGCAGTAGTCATTGACCACGATGTCGGACTGACCGAGCAGGTATACCCAGGTCGGTTCCTCGTACACACCATTGTCACAGTTGATCACCAGCTCTTCACCGTTTTCAAGACCTTGCAGCCTGTCGTTGACAAAGCTGGTAGTGATCTTCGTGTCGTTGATGATCGTGATGACCTGCGTCTCGAAGCTCTGGTTGCCGCAGTTGTCCGTAGCTGTCCAGGTCCTCAGTACATAGTAAGTAGCATCGCATGGGTTGCCAAGTATCTGCTCCTCGAAATCGATCGCTGCACACTCGCATTCGTCTGTTACAAGCACAGCGTCCTCGCAGCAGTCATCGCCTTCGCAACCGCTCAGCAGCGGTTCGGCAGGTGCGTTTGCACATTCGATAGTCAGGTCGGCAGGTACGTTGACCAGCACCGGCGCTACCGTATCTACTACCTCCACTGTAAGCTGGCGGCTGCTTATGTTGCCGCACTGGTCGTTAGCAGTCCATGTGTACGTGATCCTGTAGAAGAATCCGTCCGCAGCACAGTTACCACTACCGCTTGCCGTCTTGGTCATCTCTACCGATATATTGTCGGAGCAGTTGTCACGTACCCATACGCTATGCTCCGTGAGGTTCGGGAGATTCCACTCTTCATCGGCAGCATTGCACTGTACGACCACCGTATTGTTGAAGATTCTTCCGTCTACGATGCCTTCGAGCAGCTCTATCACCGGCGGCAGCTTGTCCTGTACCGCGAAAGTCGCTGTGAAGGTGCTTGTATTGCCGCAGTCATCGCTGATGAAGTAGTTCACTTCAATCACTCCATTACAATCAAATGTGACATTTGGATCGAAGTCGGAGGTGATCGTGACACTGCCACAGTTGTCCTCGGCGCATGCCTGGAGCAATGCGAGGTTGTTGTTGTGCCATTCTATATATGCCTGCCTGTTGCCTTCCGGTCCCTGGCACTCTATCGTCTCGTCCAGCGGAGAACAGTTGGTCAGAGACGGTGCGATTCCATCCGTTACCGTGATCACCTGTACTGCCGTAGCTGTATTGCCGCAATCATCTGTAGCCGTGAAGGTACGCGTGATCACATAGCTGCCTGCGCAGGAACCCGGAGTCAGTACATCGCCGCTCACTACCGTAACAGTACCGCAGGCGTCGGTAGCCTCAGCTTGTGTTGCCGGCACCTCTGAATCGCAGATGACCGTCATATCCGCCGGTACTGAAGTGAAGACCGGTGCGCTCTCATCCGTCACCGTGATCACCTGTACTGCCGTCGTTGTATTGCCACAGGCATCCACCGCTGTGAATGTACGCGTGATCACGTAGCTGCCCGCACATGAGCCGGAGCCTACCGTATCGCGTACTTCAGAGACTGTAGCGCTGCCGCAGTTGTCTATCGCCTGGGCCGCTCCGAAGAACAGTTGATCCGTGCAATCAGCCGCATAGTCGGCAGGTACTACTGTGAATACCGGAGCAGTTTCGTCACTCACTGTGATTGTCTGCTGTGCAGTCGCTGTGTTGCCACACGCATCTGTTGCTGTGAAAGTACGCGTGATCACATAGCTGCCCGCGCAAGCGCCTGCGGTAGTGTCCTGTTCTGTTGTAACAGTCACTGTACCGCACAGGTCCGTAGCAGTAGCATCGTCATACACCAGTTCATCATCACAAGCCGCTGCATAATCTGCCGGGACAAACGTAAACTCAGGCGCTACTTCATCTGAAACCGTGATCACCTGTACTGCCGTAGCCGTGTTGCCACAGGCATCTACCGCCGTGAACGTACGTGTGATCACATAGCTACCCGCACAAGTGCCTTCTACTGTATCACGTACTTCACTGATCGTAGCCTGGCTGCAGTTGTCAGTAGCCGTAGCTGTCTCATATACAGGCTCTTCGTTGCAAGCCACCGTATAGTCTGCCGGTACAGCGGAGAAGACAGGTGCAGTCTCATCCGTCACCGTGATCGTCTGCTGCGCTGTCGCCGTGTTGCCACAGAGATCAGTCGCCGTGAAGGTACGTGTAATGGTGTAGCTGCCTGCGCAGGTACCTGCTATGGTATCCCTCAGCTCTGTCACCGTGGCTGTACCGCAGTTGTCCGTAGCTGCAGCCATACGCAGATCCAGCTCATCACTGCATGATGCGCTATAGTCAGCTGGTACGAAAGCAAAAGCCGGAGCAGTTGTATCGATCACCGTGATCACCTGCATGGTATCTGTGGCATTGCCGCACTCATCCGTCGCGATCAACAGCCTTACATATGTATAGCTGTTCGGGCAGTCGCCCGGCAATGTATAACGGATATCCTGGAGATCTACTTCGCCGCAGTTGTCATACACTTCCACATCGGCACAGAAGATCGGCTCTTCGCAGGTCAGCGTATAATCTGCCGGTACGAAAGCAAAGACAGGTGCAGTCTCATCTGATATCGTGATGACCTGAGTCGCAGTAGCTGTGTTGCCACAACCGTCCACCGCAGTGAACGTACGTGTGATCACATAGCTGTTCGCACAGTGGCCCTCCGTCGTATCTCTTACCTCACTCACTGTAGCGCCGCTGCACTGGTCGGTTGCAGTAGCTATGTCAAATACCAGCTCACCGTCGCATTCTGCCGTATAATTCGCAGGGACGTAAGTGAAGACAGGCGCTACCGTATCGATTACCGTGATCACCTGTACTGCAGTCGCACTGTTGCCACAAGCATCCGTTGCGGTGAATGTACGTGTGATCACATAGTTGCCCGCACAGTGGCCTGTCGTTGTATCTCTTGATTCACTTACTACCGGTACATCACAGTTGTCTATTGCCTGGGCTGCTCCGAAGAACAGTTGATCCGTGCAGTATGCCGTGTAGTTCGCAGGGACAACTGTGAACGCAGGAGCTGTGGTGTCTACCACCGTGATCACCTGTGTCGCTGTCTTCGTATTGCCACAAGCGTCCGTTGCTGTGAATGTACGTGTGATCACGTAGCTGTTCACACAGTGACCTGCTGTCGTATCTCTTACCTCACTCACTACTGGTATGCTGCAGTTGTCCGTTGCCGTAGCTGATCCAAACACCAACTGATCATCACATTCTGCTGTGTAGTTCGCAGGGATATGCGTGAATACCGGTGCGGTAGTGTCTATTACTGTTATGATATGCTGTGCAGTCGCACTGTTGCCGCAGAGGTCAGTCGCCGTGAACGTGCGTACGATCCGGTAGCTGTTCGCACAGTGGCCCGGTACTGTATCCGTCACCGTCTCGATGAAAGCCTGGCCACAGTTGTCTATAGCTATCGCCGCCTCACAGATCACTTCTTCTTCGCAGCTAACCGTCTTGTCCATCTGGACATACGTGAACACAGGCGCTGTCGTGTCCACTACCGTGATCACCTGTGTCGCTGTCTTCGTATTGCCACAGGCATCCACCGCTGTGAATGTACGTGTGATCACGTAGCTGTTCACACAGTGACCTGCCGTCGTATCTCTTACTTCGCTCACCACCGGCGTGCTGCAGTTGTCTGTTGCCGTTGCTGATCCGAACGCAAGCTCATCGTCACACTCCGCCGTGTAGTTCGCAGGCACATGTGTGAATACAGGCGCAGTGGTGTCTACCACCGTGATCACCTGCTGTGCCGTTGCACTGTTACCACAGCCATCTACCGCAGTGAATGTACGTGTGATCACGTAACTGTCTGCACAGTGACCTGCTGTCGTATCGCGTACCTCGCTCACCGTAGCGCCGCTGCACTGATCTGCTGCAGTAGCCATGTCAAACGCCAGCTCATCGTCGCACTCTGCCGTATAGTTAGCAGGTACATACGTGAAGGCAGGCGCTACCGTATCGATCACCGTGATCACCTGCACCGCTGTAGCACTGTTGCCACAAACATCCGTTGCGGTGAACGTACGTGTGATCACGAAGTTGCCCGCACAGTGGCCGATCGTAGTGTCTCTTGATTCACTTACTACCGGTACACCGCAGTTGTCCGTTGCCTGGGCTGCTCCGAAGAACAGTTGATCCGTGCAGTATGCCGTGTAGTTCGCAGGGACAACTGTGAACGCAGGAGCTGTGGTGTCTACCACCGTGATCACCTGTGTCGCTGTCTTCGTATTGCCACAAGCGTCCGTTGCTGTGAATGTACGTGTGATCACGTAGCTGTTCACACAGTGACCTGCTGTCGTATCTCTTACCTCACTCACTACTGGTATGCTGCAGTTGTCCGTAGCCGTAGCTGATCCAAACACCAACTGATCATCACATTCAGCTGTGTAGTTCGCAGGGATATGTGTAAAGACCGGTGCGGTAGTATCTATTACTGTTATGATATGTTGTGCCGTGCTGCTGTTGCCGCAGAGGTCAGTCGCCGTGAACGTGCGTACGATCCGGTAGCTGTTCGCACAGTGGCCCGGTACTGTATCCGTCACCGTCTCGATGAAAGCCTGGCCACAGTTGTCTATAGCTATCGCCGCCTCACAGATCACTTCTTCTTCGCAGCTAACCGTCTTGTCCATCTGGACATACGTGAACACAGGCGCGGTAGTATCCACCACCGTGATCACCTGACTCGCTGTCTTCGTATTGCCACAGGCATCCGTTGCAGTGAACGTACGTACGACCACATAGCTGTTCGGGCAGTGACCCACTATCGTATCTCTTGATTCGCTCACCACAGGTGTGCTGCAGTTGTCCGCTGCTGTAGCTGATCCGAAGAACAGTTGATCATCACATTCTGCTATGTAATTCGCAGGTACATGTGTGAACACCGGTGCAGTCGTGTCCACTACCGTGATCACCTGCACTGCCGTTGCGCTGTTACCACAACCGTCAACCGCCGTGAACGTACGTGTGATCACATAACTGTCTGCACAGTGGCCTGCTGTCGTATCGCGTACCTCGCTCACCGCAGCGCCGCTGCACTGATCTGCTGCAGTAGCCATGTCAAGCGTCAGCTCATCGTCGCACTCTGCCGTATAGTTAGCAGGTACATACGTGAAGGCAGGCGCTACCGTATCGATCACTGTGATCACCTGCACCGCTGTAGCACTGTTGCCACAAGCATCCGTTGCTGTGAACGTACGTGTGATCACGAAGTTGCCTGCACAGTGGCCTGTCGCAGTGTCTCTTGATTCACTTACTACCGGTATACCGCAGTTGTCCGTTGCCTGGGCTGCTCCGAAGAACAGTTGATCCGTGCAGTATGCCGTGTAGTTCGCAGGGACAACTGTGAACGCAGGAGCTGTGGTGTCTACCACCGTGATCACCTGTGTCGCTGTCTTCGTATTGCCACAAGCGTCCGTTGCTGTGAATGTACGTGTGATCACGTAGCTGTTCACACAGTGACCTGCTGTCGTATCTCTTACCTCACTCACTACTGGTATGCTGCAGTTGTCCGTTGCCGTAGCTGATCCAAACACCAACTGATCATCACATTCTGCTGTGTAGTTCGCAGGGATATGCGTGAATACCGGTGCGGTAGTGTCTATTACTGTTATGATATGCTGTGCAGTCGCACTGTTGCCGCAGAGGTCAGTCGCCGTGAACGTGCGTACGATCCGGTAGCTGTTCGCACAGTGGCCCGGTACTGTATCCGTCACCGTCTCGATGAAAGCCTGGCCACAGTTGTCTATAGCTATCGCCGCCTCACAGATCACTTCTTCTTCGCAGCTAACCGTCTTGTCCATCTGGACATACGTGAACACAGGCGCTGTCGTGTCCACTACCGTGATCACCTGTGTCGCTGTCTTCATATTGCCACAAGCATCCACCGCAGTGAACGTACGTGTGATCACGTAGCTGTTCACACAGTGGCCTGCCGTCGTATCTCTTACTTCGCTCACCACAGGTGTGCTGCAGTTATCCGTTGCTGTAGCTGATCCGAACACCAGCCTGTCGTCACACTCTGCCGTATAGCTCGCAGGTACATGCGTGAACACCGGTGCTGTCTGATCCGATACTGTGATCACCTGCTGTGCCGTGCGTGCGTTGCCGCACTGGTCTACTGCCGTGAAGGTACGCGTGATCACATAGCTGTTCACACAGTGACCCGCTGTCGTATCACGCACTTCGCTCAGCACTGCCGTTCCGCAGTTATCCTTAGCCGCAGGTGCTTCAAACACCAGCTGATCATCGCAGTCTACCGTGTAGCTCGCAGGGATATATGTGAATACAGGCGCTGTCGTATCTACTATCGTGATCACCTGCATGCTGTCCGTGACATTGCCGCACTCGTCCGTCGCGATCAACAGCCTTACATATGTGTAGCTGTTCGGGCAGTCGCCAGGCAGTGTATAGCGGATATCCTGGAGGTCTACCTCGCCGCAGTTGTCTTCCACTTCCACTTCAGCACAGAAGATCGGCTGCTCACAGGACAGTGTATAGTCTTCCGGTACATAGGTAAACACCGGACCTTCGGAATCACGTACCGTGATCACCTGCTGTGCCGTGCGTGCATTGCCACAGCCGTCAACCGCCGTGAACGTACGTGTGATCACGTAGTTGTATGCACAGCTGCCATCAGTTGTATCGCGCATTTCGGTCACCGTAGCGCCGCTGCACTGATCGGCTGCTGCCGCCATGTCAAACACAAGCTCCTCATCACATTCTGCCGTATAGTTCGCAGGCAGATGTGTGAACATCGGCGCTACCGTATCCACTACCGTGATCACCTGGACCGCCGTATTCGTATTGCCACAGGCGTCCGTTGCCGTGAATGTACGTGTGATCATGTAGTTACCGGCACAGTGACCTGTAGTTGTATCTCTTGATTCACTTACTACAGGTACACCACAGTTGTCCACTGCCTGTGCTGCTCCGAAGAACAGCTGATCTGTACAGTATGCAGTGTAGTTGGCAGGTACAACCGTGAAAGCCGGTGCGGTAGTGTCTATTACTGTTACTATGTGCTGTGCAGTCGCACTGTTGCCGCAGAGGTCAGTCGCCGTGAACGTGCGTACGATCCGGTAGCTGTTCGCACAGTGGCCCGGTACTGTATCCGTCACCGTCACGATGAAGGCCTGACCGCAGTTATCTACTGCTATCGCAGCCTCACAGATCACTTCTTCCTCGCAGCTCACCGTCTTGTCCATCTGGACATACGTGAACACAGGCGCTGTCGTGTCCACTACCGTGATCACCTGTGTCGCTGTCTTCGTATTGCCACAGGCATCCACCGCTGTGAATGTACGTGTGATCACGTAGCTGTTCACACAGTGACCTGCCGTCGTATCTCTCACTTCGCTCACCACAGGTGTGCTGCAGTTATCCGTTGCTGTAGCCGATCCGAACACCAGCCTGTCGTCACACTCTGCCGTATAGCTCGCAGGTACATGCGTGAACACCGGTGCTGTCTGATCCGATACTGTGATCACCTGCTGTGCCGTGCGTGCGTTGCCGCACTGGTCTACTGCCGTGAAGGTACGCGTGATCACATAGCTGTTCACACAGTGACCCGCTGTCGTATCACGCACTTCGCTCAGCACTGCCGTTCCGCAGTTATCCTTAGCCGCAGGTGCTTCAAACACCAGCTGATCATCGCAGTCTACCGTGTAGCTCGCAGGGATATATGTGAATACAGGCGCTGTCGTATCTACTATCGTGATCACCTGCATGCTGTCCGTGACATTGCCGCACTCGTCCGTCGCGATCAACAGCCTTACATATGTGTAGCTGTTCGGGCAGTCGCCAGGCAGTGTATAGCGGATATCCTGGAGGTCTACCTCGCCGCAGTTGTCTTCCACTTCCACTTCAGCACAGAAGATCGGCTGCTCACAGGACAGTGTATAGTCTTCCGGTACATAGGTAAACACCGGACCTTCGGAATCACGTACCGTGATCACCTGCTGTGCCGTGCGCGCATTGCCGCAGCTGTCAACCGCCGTGAACGTACGTGTGATCACATAGTTGTATGCACAGCTGCCAGCAGTCGTATCTCTTGTCTCTGACATATTTGCCACCGTACAGTTATCTGCGGCTGAAGGATTTTCATATACCAGCTCATCGTCGCATTCTGCCGTGTAGTTTGCCGGGATATGGGTGAATACAGGCGCTGTCGTATCCACTACCGTTACATGCTGTGTTGCTGTCGTAGCATTGCCGCATACATCTGTAGCAGTTACGCTGCGGACAATCGCAAAACCACAGTCAAGGCTGCTTGTATCGGCCGCCGTCGTATAGACAAGGGCGCCGTCACAGTTGTCTGCAAACAGCGGTGTAAACGCCGGAACGATCTCCTCACAGCTCACTGTAAGATCCTGAACCAGGTTCAGCAGAGCCGGAGCCGTCGTATCTACCACCGTTACTATGTGCTGTGCCGTGCTGCTGTTGCCGCAGAGGTCAGTCGCCGTGAACGTGCGTACGATCCGGTAGCTGTTCGCACAGTGGCCCGGTACTGTATCCGTCACCGTCACGATGAAGGCCTGACCGCAGTTATCTACTGCTATCGCAGCCTCACAGATCACTTCTTCCTCGCAGCTCACCGTCTTGTCCATCTGGACATAGGTGAACACCGGCGCTGTCGAATCCACTACCGTGATCAACTGACTCGCTGTATTCGTATTGCCGCAGGCATCCGTAGCCGTGAACGTACGTACGATCACATAGCTGTTCGGGCAGTGACCCACTATCGTATCTCTTGACTCACTCACCGCAGGTGTGCTGCAGTTATCTGTTGCAGTAGCCGATCCGAACACCAGTTGATCATCACATTCTGCTATGTAGTTTGCAGGTACATGCGTGAATACAGGCGCTGTAGTGTCCACTACCGTGATCACTTGTACCCCTGTTTTCGCGTTACCGCAAATGTCTACTGCGGTGAATGTACGTGTGATCACATAACTGTCTGCACAGTGACCTGCCGTCGTATCTCTTACTTCGCTCACCACCGGCGTGCTGCAGTTGTCTGTTGCCGTAGCTGATCCGAACACCAGCTGATCATCACACTCTGCCGTGTAATTCGCAGGTACATGTGTGAAGACCGGCGCTGTCGTATCTACCACCGTGATCACCTGCTGTGCCGTTGCGCTGTTGCCACAACCGTCAACCGCTGTGAATGTACGTGTGATCACATAACTGTCTGCACAGTGGCCCGCTGTCGTATCGCGTACCTCGCTCACCGTAGCGCCGCTGCACTGATCTGCTGCGGTAGCCATGTCAAACGCCAACTCATCGTCGCACTCTGCCGTATAGTTCGCAGGTACATACGTGAAGGCAGGCGCTACTGTATCGATCACCGTGATCACCTGGACTGCTGTTGCACTGTTGCCGCAGGCGTCTGTAGCCGTGAACGTACGTGTGATCACGAAGTTGCCTGCACAGTGGCCTGTCGTAGTGTCTCTTGATTCACTTACTACCGGTACACCGCAGTTGTCCGTTGCCTGGGCTGCTCCGAAGAACAGTTGATCCGTGCAGTATGCCGTGTAGTTCGCAGGGACAACTGTGAACGCAGGAGCTGTGGTGTCTACCACCGTGATCACCTGTGTCGCTGTCTTCGTATTGCCACAAGCGTCCGTTGCTGTGAATGTACGTGTGATCACGTAGCTGTTCACACAGTGACCTGCTGTCGTATCTCTTACCTCACTCACTACTGGTATGCTGCAGTTGTCCGTTGCCGTAGCTGATCCAAACACCAACTGATCATCACATTCTGCTGTGTAGTTCGCAGGGATATGCGTGAATACCGGTGCGGTAGTGTCTATTACTGTTATGATATGCTGTGCAGTCGCACTGTTGCCGCAGAGGTCAGTCGCCGTGAACGTGCGTACGATCCGGTAGCTGTTCGCACAGTGGCCCGGTACTGTATCCGTCACCGTCTCGATGAAAGCCTGGCCGCAGTTGTCTACTGCTATTGCTGCCTCACAGATCACTTCTTCCTCGCAGCTCACTGTCTTGTCCATCTGGACATACGTGAACACAGGCGCTGTCGTATCCACCACCGTGATCACCTGCGTCGCTGTCTTCGTATTGCCACAGGCATCCGTTGCTGTGAACGTACGTGTGATCACGTAGCTGTTCACACAGTGACCTGCCGTCGTATCTCTTGATTCGCTCACCACAGGTGTGCTGCAGTTGTCCGTTGCCGTAGCTGATCCGAACACCAGTTGATCATCACATTCTGCCGTGTAGTTCGCAGGGATATGCGTGAACACCGGCGCAGTACGATCTTTTACCGTGATCTTCTGGATCGCTGTCTTCGTGTTACCACAAGCGTCCGTAGCGGTGAACGTACGCTTGATCACGTAGCTGTTCGCACAGTGGCCCGCTATCGTATCGCGTACCTCAGTCACTACAGGGACACCACAGTTATCAGTGGCTGTTGCATCCGCATATACCGGCGTCTCATGACACTCGAGCGTGTAGTCCGCAGGCACATGCGTGAAGACTGGCGCTTGATCGTCGCCTACCTGGATAGTCTGCTGTGCAGTCTTCATATTGCCACAAACATCCGTAGCCGTGAAGGTCCTGATGATTGTAAAGTTAGCAGGGCATATACCCGGGATTGTATCCCGGCGCTCCGTTACAGTCGGTATGCCGCAATTGTCAGTAGCCGTAGCCGGGGCATACACAGGTTGATCATTACAAGCAACCACATAGTCGGCTGGTACATGCGTAAACACCGGCTTTGTTTCATCCTTCACCGTGATCTTCTGGGTAGCCGTCTTCGTGTTACCGCAGGCATCCGTTGCTGTGAATGTGCGCTTGATCACGTAGCTGTTCGCACAGCTGCCCGCTATCGTATCGCGTACCTCAGTCACTACAGGTACACCACAGTTATCTGTTGCCGTGGCATTCGCATATACCGGTGTCTCGTGACACTCGATCGTATAGTCCGCAGGTACATGCGTGAAGGATGGCTTCGTCTCATCTTTTACTGTGATCTGCTGAATCGCTGTCTTCGTATTACCACAAGCGTCCGTAGCGGTGAACGTACGCTTGATCACGTAGCTGTTCGCACAGCTGCCCGCTATCGTATCGCGTACTTCTGTCACTACAGGTACACCACAGTTATCCGTTGCAGTCGCTGTAGCATAGGTTGGTGTCTTGTGGCATTCGATCGTATAGTCCGCAGGAATGTATGTGAAGGACGGTCTCGTCTCATCTTTTACCGTGATCTTCTGGATCGCTGTCTTCGTGTTGCCACAAGCGTCCGTAGCGGTGAACGTACGCTTGATCACGTAGCTGTTCGCGCAGCTGCCCGCTATCGTGTCACGTACTTCTGTCACTACAGGTACACCACAGTTGTCCGTTGCCGTAGCATTCGCATACACAGGCGTCTCATGACACTCGATCGTGTAGTCGCCCGGCACATGCGTGAAAGATGGTCTCGTGTCGTCTTTTACTGTAATCTTCTGGATCGCTGTCTTCGTGTTACCGCAAGCATCCGTAGCGGTGAACGTACGCTTGATCACGTAGCTGTTCGCACAGCTGCCCGCTATCGTATCGCGTACTTCCGTCACTACAGGTACACCGCAGTTATCCGTTGCCGTAGCATTCGCATACACAGGCGTCTCATGGCATTCGATCGTGTAGTCTGCCGGTACGTGCGTGAAGGTCGGAGCCTTGTCATCACCTACCTGGATTGTCTGCTGTGCCGTAGACGTATTGCCGCAGGTATCCGTAGCTGTGAATGTACGCTTGATCACGTAGCTGTTCGCGCAGCTGCCCGCTATCGTATCGCGTACTTCAGTCACTACAGGTACACTACAGTTGTCTGTTGCCGTAGCTGCAGCATAGGTCGGTGTCTTATGGCACTCAAGCGTATAATCCGCAGGTACATGGGTGAACACCGGTTTCGTATTATCTTTTACTGTGATCTTCTGGATCGCTGTCTTCGTGTTACCACAAGCATCCGTAGCGGTGAACGTACGCTTGATCACGTAGCTGTTCGCACAGCTGCCCGCTATCGTATCGCGTACTTCTGTCACTACAGGTACACCGCAATTATCTGTTGCTGTTGCATTCGCATATACAGGTGTCTCATGGCATTCGATCGTGTAGTCGCCTGGCACATGCGTGAAAGATGGTCTCGTCTCATCTTTTACTGTGATCTTCTGGATCGCTGTCTTCGTGTTACCACAAGCATCCGTAGCGGTGAACGTACGCTTGATAACGTAGCTGTTCGCGCAGCTGCCCGCTATCGTATCGCGTACTTCTGTCACTACAGGTACACCGCAGTTGTCCGTTGCCGTAGCATTCGCATATACAGGCGTCTCATGACACTCGATCGTGTAGTCGCCCGGTACATGCGTGAAGGTCGGGATCTGTGTATCCGTCACAGTGATACTTTGTACCGCTGTCTTTTTGTTGCCGCAGGCATCCGTAGCTGTGAACGTACGCTTGATAACGTAGTTGTTCGCACAGCTGCCCGCTATCGTATCACGTACTTCCGTCACTACAGGTACACCACAGTTATCAGTAGCTGTTGCCGTAGCATAGGTCGGTGTCTTATGACATTCGATCGTATAGTCTGCAGGTACATGCGTGAAGGTCGGTCTCGTCTCGTCCTTCACCGTGATCTTCTGGATCGCTGTCTTCGTGTTACCACAAGCGTCAGTAGCTGTAAACGTACGCTTGATAACGTAGTTGTTCGCACAGCTGCCCGCTATCGTATCGCGTACTTCAGTTACTACCGGTACGCTGCAGTTATCAGTAGCCGTGGCATTCGCATACACAGGCGTCTCATGACACTCGATCGTGTAGTCGCCCGGTACATGTGTAAATACAGGGGCTTCATCATCGCCTACCTGGATCGTCTGCTGTGCAGTCTTTGTATTACCGCAGGCATCTGTAGCCGTGAAAGTTCTTACTATCGTGAAATTACCTGCGCACACTCCTGGTATTGTATCGCGCACTTCCGTCACCGCAGGTACACCGCAGTTGTCCGTTGCAGTGGCAGATTCGAATACGGGTGATCCGTTACAGGTTGTTGTATAGCTGGCCGGTACATGTGTAAACGTCGGCTTCGTCTCATCTTTTACAGTGATCTTCTGGATCGCTGTCTTCGTATTGCCGCAGGCATCCGTCGCTGTGAATGTACGCTTGATAACGTAGTTGTTCGCACAGCTGCCCGCTATCGTATCGCGTACTTCAGTTACTACCGGTACGCTGCAGTTATCAGTAGCCGTGGCATTCGCATACACAGGTGTCTCATGACACTCGATCGTATAGTCTGCCGGCACATGCGCGAAGGTCGGTCTCGTCTCGTCCTTCACCGTGATGCTCTGTACCGCTGTCTTTGTATTGCCGCAGGCATCTGTAGCCGTGAACGTACGCTTGATCACGTAGTTGTTCACACAGCTGCCAGTTATCGTATCCCGGCGCTCTGTGATCACAGGTACGCCCCCGCAGTTATCTGTTGCTGTTGCATTCGCATACACAGGTGTCTCATGACACTCAATTGTGTAGTCTGCCGGCACATGCGTGAAGGTCGGCCTCGTCTCATCTTTCACCGTGATGCTCTGTACCGCTGTCTTTGTATTGCCGCAGGCATCCGTAGCCGTGAACGTACGCTTGATAACGTAGTTGTTCGCACAACTGCCCGCAATCGTATCGCGGCGCTCTGTGATCACAGGCACGCCTCCGCAGTTGTCTGTAGCCGTAGCATTCGCATACACAGGCGCTTCGTGACACTGGATCGTATAGTCTGCCGGCACATGTGTAAAGGTCGGCTTGGTCTCATCTTTCACCGTGATCTTCTGGATCGCTGTCTTCGTGTTTCCGCAGGCATCCGTGGCTGTAAACGTACGCTTGATCACGTAGTTGTTCGCACAGCTGCCCGCTATCGTATCGCGTACTTCCGTCACTACAGGTACACCACAGTTATCCGTTGCCGTCGCATTCGCATATACAGGCGTCTCATGACACTCGATCGTGTAGTCTGCCGGTACGTGCGTGAATACAGGCGCTTGATCGTCGCCTACCTGGATCGTCTGTTGCGCTGTCTTTGAGTTGCCACAAGCATCCGTAGCTGTAAATGTCCTTACGATTGTGAAATTACCTGCGCACACACCCGGGATTGTATCACGGCGTTCAGTCACCGCAGGAGTACCGCAGTTGTCTGTAGCTGTGGCAGATTCGAATACCGGTGCTCCGTTACAGGTAGCTGTATAGCCCGCCGGTACATAAGTGAATACCGGTCTTGTTTCGTCTTTTACTGTGATCCTCTGGATCGCTGTCTTTGTGTTGCCGCAGGCGTCCGTAGCCTTGAACGTACGCTTGATCACGTAGCTGTTCGCACAGCTGCCCGCTATCGTATCGCGTACTTCCGTCACTACAGGTACACCACAGTTATCCGTTGCCGTCGCATTCGCATATACAGGCGTCTCATGACACTCGATCGTATAGTCTGCCGGCACATGCGTGAAGGTCGGGATCTGTGTATCCGTCACGGTGATTTGCTGGATCGCTGTCTTCGTGTTGCCGCATACATCCGTAGCTGTGAACGTACGCTTGATCACGTAGTTGTTCGCACAGCTGCCCGCTATCGTATCGCGGCGCTCCGTGATCACAGGAGTACTACAGTTGTCCGTTGCCGTCGCAGAACCAAAAACAAGGTTGTCACTGCACTGTGCTGTATAGTTTGCAGGTACCTGGGTGAATACGGGAGCAGTATGATCCTTGACCGTGATCACCTGAAGGTGAGATCTTGAGTTGCCGCAGGCATCCGTGACTGTCCAGGTACGCTTGAGTGTATATTTGTTTGCACAGGTTCCGTCCACCCTGACCTGGTTGTACTGGATGGCGGGATTTCCGCAGTTGTCCGTTGCCGTGAGCGTGGCCGGAGCCGGGATCGCATCGCATTCTACCGTCACATCCGAAGGAAGCGTGCTGGTCCAGGTGGGTTTTTGCGTATCGGAGATCTTGATCGTTGCCTGGCAGGTTCTCGTCTGGCCACAGTTGTCAGTCACTGTGAAAGTCACTACCTGTGTGGACACGATCGGGCATGTACCCGGTACAAAATTGTTGGGATTGAAGTTATTGGTCAGGCTTGCGATACCGCAATCTGCCTGAGCTGTCACTGTATTGAGCCAGCTGTTGATCTGTGTCTGGTTGTTGCTGTTGCACTCGATATTGAGATCTTGCGGACAGTTGATCGTGATTTGTCCTCTGAACTGCAGGCTCACTGTAGCATGCGGGTTCAGTATTGAATTGCCCGGGCTGAAGAACGGCTGAACAGCGCCGGTGTGAGGAGCCTGGGGCATATATATCGTAAAACCGCTACCGTCTGATACGACTGCTGTAGCCTGTGCCGTAAAGTTGAACGAAGCTGTTGTCGCTCTCGTGAAGCAAAGATATACCGTGCGCAGACCGCTGCCACTCAGTGTCAGTGTGCCTGTTCCGTTGCCATTGTCCACGAGTACGTGGCCCTGGCCCTGGCTTCCGTTGCAGAGCACAGGCATGCCGCTTCCGTCGCTTATGCTCAGCGTCAGCTGGTTTTCAGTCGACTGAAGTGTGATCTGGATGCTCTGGTTGACGAAAGCCGAATTATTGGACGGGTTCATTTCCAGGTCCGGTGCGACCGGCGCTGTCGGGATGGCAGCGACTGCTGCATCATATATAGCACACCAGTTGCTTACATTCTGCCCGCCACTACAGATATTCGGCAGTGAACTGCTGTTACAGTTGAATCCCTGTACACTTGCGTTTGTCGGGTTGGTGATCTTCCACACTACCAGCTGGATCACACGTCTGTGACTCGGGTTGTTCATATCGAGGCCATAGCTCGCCAGGTTGTCAAACACCCAGGAGAGCCGGGCGGCTTTCAGTGGGTTAAGACTTGGAATACCCTGGATACCCATCTGCGGTACAAATTTCACGGTACCTGGATTGTAAGATCCTCCGATACCTGAAGACAGTGTATAGTCAAAACAGAATGTATACTCCTGGTCGACTACCTGGCAGCTTTCGTTGACATAAGCAAAACAACCCGGGAGCAGTGAGCTTGAGATACCGCAGTTACCATGAAGGATGATATAGCGGTCCTGCTGAAGAAGGTTTCTCGAAACAGACATGTTACCACCGGCACAGCTCTGTACAGTGATAGAACCTGATGTACCACATGAACTGCGGCTGCCTCCTTCCAGGGGCGGGATGAATTTCTGGTCATCCTTGTCGTATGCATCGCATTTGTCGCCGCATGCGATCAGGATACGCTGAGTGTGCTGGATCTGGTTGCCGCAGCCGTCTGCTGCAGTCCAGGTGCGTACCAGGAAGTACTCGTACTGGCACGCGCCCTCTTCTTCATGCTCTTCCAGCGTCACGTTTGCCACGTTGCAGTTGTCCATAGCGGACAGGACTTCAGGCAGAGGAGCTTCTTCGCAGGTCAGGGTCATATCCTGCGGCAGGTCGCTGATCCAGACAGGCGCTACGTCATCGGTCACAGCGATCTGCTGAACAGCTGTTGCCGTGTTGCCGCAGGCATCCGTAGCTACAAATGTGCGGATGATCGTATAGCTTCCGTCACAGGCGCCCGGAATGGTCTGCTCGTTTGTCGTGATGGCTACCTCGCCGCAGTTGTCCGTAGCTGTAGCAGTCGTCTCTGAAGGAGACTGCTCACAGCTGATCGTTGTGTTCCCGGGTACGAAGGTGAACTCAGGCGCTTCGTTGTCCGCTACGATGATCTGTTGAGTAGCTGTTGCCGTATTGCCGCAGGCATCCGTTGCTGTGAACGTCCTCAGGAAAGTATAGCTGCCTGCGCAGTCGCCCGGGATCGAATCCGTAGTGACCGTGACGGTGGGTTCACCGCAGTTATCCGTTGCTTCCGCCATTTCGAAAACAAGGGTTTCACCACAGGCAGCTTGATAACCAGAAGGAACATACGCAAACTGAGGGGCTACATGGTCGCCCACGTATATATTCTGCACCTGTACGGCCGTATTGCCGCAAGCGTCTGTAGCCGTATATGTACGTACCAGGGTATAAGAGGCTTCACAGTCTCCCTGGATCGTCTGTACGTTCATTTCCACTGTTGCTGTGCCACAGGCATCTGTAGCAGTCAGCGTCTCGGCTGCAGGTATCTCTTCCGTACAGCTGAGCGTCTGGTCCTGCAGCGTGGCGCTGAATACAGGAGCAGTAGTATCTTCTATAGTGATCGTGGCAGTGCAGGCGTGCTGGTTGCCGCAGGCGTCCGTGGCCGTGAAGGTCACGGTCTGTGTGCCTGTAGCTCCACATGCTCCGTTAAAAGCCGCCGGGTTGTATGTATTACTGATCTGCGGCGTACGGCAGTTGTCGGTAGCCGATGCTGAAGCCAGCCATGCGGTGATCATCGCATCCTTGTTGGCAGCGCCGCATTCCAGTACCAGGTCAGCCGGGCAGTTGATCACAGGAGGGTTTTCGTCAGAAACCACGATATAGCCCGTCTGCTGAGCAGTCTGTCCGCAGGACGTGATTACCGAGAACACCACCTCGATCTCGAGGCTGCAATTGCTGCCGTACTGTCTGTGGTGATTGATCTGCGCCAGTATCTCGTGTTGGGCAGGAGAGATCGTGATCGTGCTCTCACCGCAGCTGCCGCTGACAGAAGCCCCCGCTATCCACGCAGCCACCTGGGCCTGTATGTTGTCATCTCCGCAAGCCAGGCCGAGCGCCGCCGGAACGACGATTACCGGCTCGCTCTCATTGACAATCGTGAGTGTAGCGCTGCAATCGGAAAAGTTGCCACAGGCGTCAGCCGCAGCAAAGTCTACAACAATTTCTTCACAGCCTGTGTAGCCGGCGTAATTGTGGGTCAGTGTGACATCTCCGCCGCAAGCATCCGTAACCACTACGCTGTTCAGCCAGTTTTCGATGATCATGTCGGCATTGGGGTCGCTGCAGTCCACTACCAGGTCCTGCGGACAGCCGGTGGAAGGATCACAGGTCAGTTTACCCAGTTTGAAGTTGAAGTTCATATTGGATCCGGAAGGCGGTGCACCGGTCCAGTCCATTTTCACATTACCTGTGAGTACAAAGCCGTCGGCAAGGTTAGCACCGGTAATAACAGCATTGTCCAGTTGCTCCGTACCCGGCATGATGTGGCCAAACAGTCCGTTCAGCGACTGGCCGTCCAGTGTCAGGTTGCTCAGGCGCACCGTAGTATTGGCAGCCGTGCGGGTAGACAGCAGGATACCGTCCATATCCAGGGGCCAGTTGTAGAAGCTGGCAGGGTCGATCGTCAGTATACGCTGCGTAGCGCCGCTTGTGATCGTGAATTTGAAGCGATTCGTACCGGTAGCATTCGGATTGTACTCAAGCGAGAACGGCACATCTACACCTTTGGGCCATACAAACTCCCCGGTAGAAAGCGTATTGAAAGGGACAACATTGTGTATATCCAGCTCATACGCACCACCGACAGCGTTATTCCCGATCCGGCCCTCCGATGAAAAGAGCAGGGACTGGAATTGATTCTCGGCGTCCTGGCTGTTGTTAAAACGCGTAAAAGCCAGCCCTTGCGGCCAGCATGCTTCAGCGCCTCCAAACACCGGTCCCTGGTTGTCGACTACGGTGATCGTCTGTATACAGGTCGTTTCTTCTTCGCAGCTGTTGAAAGCTCTCCAGGTGCGCAGTATATAGCCGGAGCCACCGCATCCGTTGAGGAATGCCTGGTCCTGGTACTCGATAGAGGGTCCGCCTGATGCCGTACCGGTAGCAGCCGGGTCTATGGAACCGTCACAAGCCACCGTGACATCCTCCGGGCAGTTGAGCACCAGTGTCTCACAGCCTTCTTCACAGTCGCAGATAGAGATCGTGGCTGCAAAAGGATAGTGGTGTATCTCACCGCCGTTTTGTAAGAAAGTCTTCGCTACTACGTTACCGTCGATATTACCGGAGCTGTTTTTGATCACATCTGTATTCGGTGTGAAGAGCGCTCCTTTCATTGTGCCTCCGCCATTGAGCGTGAGCGTAGTCGTCTGGTTGAAGGTCCAGAGGATATATGCTCCCTCCTGGTCTCCGATTCCGGCCATGTTGAACACATTCCAGCTGAATGCACCAGGCGCGTCCACGTTGATCACGAGCGGAGAGCTCGCGGTAGGTTTGTTGTTAAACGTAAAATTCTGGATCTGGCTGAGCGCTGATCCGGAAATGTTGAGGACGTTGGTCTGGTTTGCCGCTATGTTGATCTTGACCGTCTGGGGAGGGTTGTTCTGGTTTGGCAGCGGGTTGTTGTTGCCGTCCCTCAGTATTACGTTGCTTTCGCAGGCAGCGATCCCGTTGGCGATCACGCCCAGATCGTAGAAAGCCGTGCCGAAGTCGAACAGGTTGGGGCGACAGACTGTGTTCTGAGGCTGGCCTGTATTCACGTTGACTTTCGGGTTCGCGTCGAAGTTGCTCGGTGTGATACGGGTATTGCCCCCGTTGGGATATATGTTGGCGCCTGTGCAGTCGCCTATCTTGACATAGCTGTTGCCGTTGACCGTGATACCTGATCCCGATTGGAAGATCACGCGACCGTTGATGAGCAGGCCCGTCGGTTTTGCATCGCTTCCGTCGTAGAACCCACCTGCATTGTTGTTGGCTACCTGGTAGGAACTGGTGAGCTTCAGGTTACCGCCGATAGCTACGGGGCCGTCGCTTTCGTTGGTAGCGAGTGTTGCATCCCCCTGTACCAACACGAGGAATCCTCCGATGGAGGATACTGGATTGACCTGATCGCATTCATTGCTTTCGAGCCGTCCGGACGGAGCCGACACGGCAGAAGATTTGCCGCCTGCAATCTTTGCCGGTGCTTTTTTCCCGGCTATGGATTTGCCCGCCGGTTTTGTGCTGGCTGACGGCAGCGGTGCAGAAACTGTCTTGTGAGAGCGGTTCAATCCGGGGGTCTCCTTAACGGTCATGCTCAGGGACCGTGAGCCATTCTCCGTAACTGCCCAGGTATCCAAAGGCAAAGAGAGGGCCAGGAGGACTGGTAACACCAGCCCCCAAATTGTAGCTGCAACAGGTTTCATAAGTTAATCTTTAGTTGGCGGGAATCAGGTTGTATGTTTTCTGGTCAAATACTTTCTTGTTCTTTTGCCACCAGGGCTGGCTCCTTGTGCTCCGCGATTGTGAAGAAGGAGTTTCACGCTAAAAAGCAGACCGAAAATACCCCTGTCCGCTACCTCGCGCGGGGAGCTTTGAGTGAACCGGACGTTTTTTTTATTGAAGCAAAGAGATTGAGAGGGGAGACAACATGCCTTTCACGCGGGATTTTTCACCCGGTTTAATCAACTGAATATCAAAAATATATATTTCTTTTTTCTATGTTTTGAGTATGAGCCGCTACATCTGTTGCCCCGGAGCAGGCAGTTGATAGCAAGGTTATCCCTTGCTCCCGGCAGGTCCGAACAACATGAAAAAAGCCCCTGACCTGTACCGGTAGGGGCTTTTATTTCGTGTGGCGGGAGCAAGTATGATCAGCACACTCCCGAGCTGTGCAGCTGCATTGCCTGGTCCAGGAATCCGGGCAGGATCGTACTTTGCGTCAGCTGTATCTTGTCAGGATCCCCGAGATACTCGATCATGGAATGGTACTTCTCCAGGCCGTGATTTTCTACGACAGTCTCTCTTTTCTCTTCGGTGAGCAGGTACGTCGTCATACCTGAAGAGTCTGCTTCAGGATGAAACTGGGTGCCGAAAAACTCCGGTGAAAAGCGCATCGCCATGATACACCTTTCGAGCGGGATATGCGGTCGGATCTTTTCCAGCGCGAGTATCTGCGCGCCCATCGTTTCCAGGCGCTGCATATCCGGCTGTATCACCTGCCAGTCCCGTGAATCGACTACATAAAACGGATCGCTCAGACCGGAAAACAAAGCTTCCTCCATGCCAGCCAGCGTCTTGTGTACAGGCAGTACACCGAAAGAAGTGGACCTCCTGGGCACCACCTCGCCGAGCTTCCAGTGCCGGCAGATCATCTGGAACGAATGACAGATAAAAAAGACATATTTCTTGTCTTCGTGGTCTGCCTGGTTGTGTGCGTAAAGCCTGTCTACAAGACCGAAGAACCTCTCCTCCCAGAGCGAGCCTTCACTGTCCACCGGGCTGCCGGGTCCCCCGGTACATATATATACTGTATAGTCCAGTCCCGGCACTTCCGCTTTACCGCGTACATCGTAGGTATCTACCTGCAGGATATAGTCCCCGCTCTGCTCATAACCGCCCAATATCTCGCGTATACAGCGCATACCCTGATTGGCGGCGCCTTCATACATATCCAATATGGCTACTTTCACTGATCTCATACAGGTGATATTCAATGACCCGGCATACCCGCACATGGCGGCACAGGATCCCCGCCGCCACAAGGCCGGACGCCGGCTTTACAAATTACGCTTTCCTGGTTGTCTTCCTGGCCGGTGCCTTGGTTTTAGTGGCAGCCGGTGTTTCCGCTTTCTCTGCTGCGGGTGCAGCGGCTGTTTTGGGGGCCGGCTTGGGCCGTGTCACAGTAGCCTTGGCTGCTGGTATTTCTTCGGCCAGTGGCTGACGGAGGACTGATCTGCGCAGGTATTCTCCCCAGGTCAGGTTGTCCTGGCCATCCTTATGAGCCTGTGCACGCTCTATGGCATAGCTGGCAGCCGTCTCTACTACCCATTCGAAGTTTTCTTCACCGACTGAGCTGGCTTCGGCGTCCGGCGCAGGATTACAGAAGTCTATAGCATAAGGTATACCATCCCTTACAGCCAGTTCTACCGTATTGAAGTCATACCCCAGGTAGCTGTTGAGGCGGAGCACATACTCCTCCATCTGTGCCAGCAACTCCGGCGATGGGCTGAAATCAGCTACATAGCGCAGGTGATGCGGGTTGCGGGGCTCGTATGGCATGATGCGTACATGCTTGCCGCCGATGCAGTAGCAACGGTAATATTGTTCGAAGATGATCTCCTCCTGGAGCATCATGACCAGCTGGCCGGTTTCGCGGTGCTTGGCAAAAAAGTCCTCTGCATTGTGCACTTTATATACACTCTTCCAACCTCCACCGGCGAATGGCTTCATATAAGCAGGGAAACCGATATAGTTGAAGATTGACTCCCAGTCAAAAGGAAAACTGAGGTTGCGGAAGGATTTCTCCGTAGTATCGTCCGGCCTCTTGTGAGAAGGCAGAAGTACCGTATTGGGTACAGGCACGCCGATATGGACAGCCAGCGCATTGTTGAAAAACTTCTCGTCGGCGCTCCACCAGAATGGGTTGTTGATGACGGCCGTACCGCCTATAGCCGCATTCTTGAGCATCCCCCTGTAGAAGGGCACGTCCTGTGAGATGCGGTCTATGATCACGGCATAGTCACCGGCCTTCCCCTGCACTACTTTATCTATCTGCACGGGTTCGGCTACGATACCCTTGACCTTTTTGCTGTTGATACGCTCTACGATCGCCTTGGGAAAGGTCTCCTCCATCCCGAATAAGATACCGATTTTTTTCATGTTGTTTTGGTTTTTGACGCCTGCTTTTCTTTGCACAATCGCGGACAAAGATACGCTTTACTCTATATTAAGCACTTATCTGTCAGGAGGTTTTGGGACAGCGCCGGACTGTTCCGGCACCTATATCCCTTCATATGCGGATCAGAGCTGAACCGGGCCGGGGCCCACATTATCCGCGATATATTTACCATCCTGGCAGAGCGGAGCCAGCTCAGTAATGATAAAATCCGTGATCTGCCCCGAGAACTCTTCGGGATACAGCAGGTGGATATTGGGGCCTGCATCCAGGCTGAAATACGCCTGTATCCCCGTATCGTTGCGAAACGCCCGTATCCGGCGGATCAGCTCCAGGGATGCCGGTTCCATGAGGAGGTACGAAGGTGTGGAGGTCATCATCAGGGCGTGCAGGGCCAGGGCCTCCTGTTCTATGAGTGTACCTGCGCGGGCTACATCACCCGACTCCAATGCCTCGAGCATAGGGAAAAGCCGTTGCCGGGCCTGGGCATACCGGGCTTCCGCATACGGGTTTTCGGACATCAGGGCATGCCCCGCGCTGCTGGATACTTCTTTTTCTTTCTTGCTGACGATCAGTATGGCATTCTGCATGCTTCTGAACACCGGGTGGATCCGCTCCTCCATACCGATCGCATACAGATCGGAAGAGCCTTCCACCTGGCCGGTGGTACCCCAGAGCGCTGCTGTACCGTATATGGACCTGCCTGCACTGCCTGATGCCAGCCGGGCTATGTAGGAGGCTTTCTGCTCGAAGGCCGCATCATCATCCAGCGTAGCAAAGAGTTCGTCCTCAAGTGAGCATAGGCAAAGCGCCAACGCACTCATACTGGAGGCAGAAGAGGCAATCCCCGCACTGTGGGGAAAGGAGTTATGTGTATCGATCACCAGCCGCAACTGGTACAGGAAGGGGAAGATATCCGTGAGATCCTCGAGCACTTTCCTGATCCGCTCCTCGAAAGCCTCGTTGCGTTCACCGCCGAAGTACAGTTGCAGGTCGATCGTCTTGTCCGAATGCTCGCGCGGCGACCATTCGAGCGCCATATCGGTATATGCCTGTTCCAGCGTGAGGCTTATCGATGGATTGCGCGGGAGCTGGCGGCCATGCTTGCCCCAGTACTTGACCAGTGCAAGATTGGACGGGCTCCTCCAGGAAATGCTACCCTCCGGTACCTGGCCGGATTCGAGTATCAGTTGTGTATTGTGATAAAGCTTATCGGTCATGACTTGAATAGAAAACTTATGGGCGGCCGAGGGTATGAAGCATTTCCTCCCGCAAAGCTAGTATTTCCATAAAGCTATCGAAATACTGATGAAACGAATAGCTTCCCGCCAGTTTTTTGAGCGGGTTGGCCAGGTCCCAGCGCAGCCCGGGCGGCAGGCGCAGGGCTCCGGCCAGTATCCATTGTTCCAGGTACACCGTGCCCGGTCCATGCTCATGTATCCCGAAAAAATAGCCGGTCGCCTTCAGAAAAGGGCCCGTCAACCGGTCCGGCCAGGTGAAAAGCCCGGCATCCGCCCATTGGAGCGCCAGGTCTGCTGCCTGGCCGAGTTGTTCCTGCTGCAGCCAGTGCGCCAGTGTCTGTTCGTAGTGTGCCGGTGGCAGCGCAGCAAAAAGTGGCTTCAGGTCCACCGCAGCCCAGATAGCGGCCGATCCGGGCCCGAGCACCCTGGCAAAAAGTGCATTGAGCACCGCTGGAGGTGCATTCGGGACCAGGTCGGCGCAGACCCGTTTCAGTGCGGACGGAAACTCCGCTACTACCTCTTCCAGCCACATGACCAGCTTCAGGGCGTCTCCGCCAGCCAGCTCCAGGGCTTTGTCCAGCCTGGCCTGGTCCGGGCAGCTGAGCCACTCGCGAAGAGGGCCGGGAGATATTCCTTCCGGCAGCTGTGTTCGCAGGTTATTCTCCATCATATACGCCGGGAAGCCTTTCTTCTTCCAGAGATGATTGAGTTGCCTGACCGGGTCTATGACCGGCCGGGCGCTCCGTTCCCAGGAGACCCGGTCCATCCGGTCCGATGTCCAGCTCCGCTGCAGCAGCTCTAGCGCAGTCCAGGGATGTATGAGCAGATCCCGACGATCGTGCAGCCAGATAAACTCGGGCAGCAGCAGGCTCATCCTGCGGTCATCCGCCCGCTTGAGCCACAGGTAGCTGTGCCTGGAAGCATGCTTCCGGTCCGCCGCATGCCCCGAAGGAAGCACAACAGGTGCGGGCACGGGTACCTGAGCACGGAGTGCGTTGTATGACAACAAGTTGGCCAGCAGCCGTGCCGGATCGGCGTGTGACAGGCCCGCCTCTGCCGCCCAGTCGCTGAGTTCCGGATCGATTGCACGGCGGGCCGATCCCGACAGTATCGTCCGTATAAATGTCCGTTCGGGAAATATTGTGTTGTGATCCGGCTGATCTGCCATTCCGCAAAGGTAACAAAACCACTAATCCTGCCTGAGACACAGCGTTTTGACGCGATAAATGCCCCCAATTTGTTTCTTTCTAATTACAATTGGGCTACCTTTGCAGCGATTTTTGAAAACCTCTTTTTAATCATACCCAGATCAAGTCAATCATGGCAAACATAGGTCATATCAAACAAATCATTGGCCCGGTGGTGGACGTGAGTTTCGCCGGAGAGGGCGTTAAGCTGCCTGAAATCTACAACGCTCTGATCGTAAAGCGTGAAAACGGCGATGAGCTCGTACTCGAGTGCCAGCAGCACCTTGGCGAAGACAGTGTACGTACCGTGGCTATGGACAGTACGGATGGCCTCACACGTGGTATGGAGGTCGTCGACATGGGAAAAACCATCTCCATGCCTACAGGCGAAGGCATCAAAGGCCGCCTGTTCAACGTAGTAGGAGAAGCTATCGACGGTCTGCCGCCGGTACAGTCCCAGTCCTCCTCCTCTATCCACCGCAAGCCGCCGCGTTTTGAAGACTTGTCTACAGCTACCGAAGTACTTTATACAGGTATCAAAGTCATCGACCTCATCGAACCCTATGCAAAGGGTGGTAAGATCGGTCTCTTCGGTGGCGCCGGTGTAGGAAAGACGGTTTTGATCCAGGAGCTGATCAACAACATCGCCAAGGGATACGGTGGTATCTCCGTATTCGCGGGTGTGGGTGAGCGTACCCGGGAAGGCAATGACCTGCTGCGTGAGATGATCGAAGCAGGCATCATCCGTTACGGTGAGAAGTTCATCCACTCGCTCGAACAAGGCGGATGGGACCTATCGGCCGTGAATATGGAAGAGCTGAAAGAATCCAAAGCTACCTTTATCTTCGGCCAGATGAACGAGCCTCCGGGAGCACGTGCACGTGTGGCGCTCTCCGGTCTTACTATTGCGGAGTATTTCCGCGACGGCGATCTCAACGACCCGACAGGTGGCCGCGATATCCTCTTCTTTATCGACAACATCTTCCGGTTTACACAGGCAGGTTCAGAGGTATCGGCGCTGCTGGGCCGTATGCCTTCCGCCGTAGGTTATCAGCCTACGCTGGCTACCGAGATGGGTATCATGCAGGAGCGTATCACCTCCACCAAGCGTGGATCCATCACTTCCGTACAAGCGGTATATGTACCTGCGGATGACCTTACCGACCCGGCTCCGGCGACTACATTCGCCCACCTGGATGCGACGACAGTACTCAGCCGTAAGATCTCCGCCCTGGGTATCTACCCTGCGGTAGACCCGCTGGACTCTACTTCCCGTATCCTGGATCCCAAGATCCTGGGTGAAGAGCACTACAACTGTGCACAACGCGTCAAAAGTATCCTCCAGCGCTACAACGAGCTCCAGGATATCATCGCCATCCTTGGTATGGAAGAGCTCTCCGACGAAGACAAGCAGGTTGTACACCGCGCACGCCGCGTTCAGCGCTTCCTGTCCCAGCCGTTCCACGTAGCAGAGCAGTTCACAGGTATACCTGGTGTGATGGTGCCGATCGAGGAGACCATCCGTGGCTTCAACATGATCATGGACGGCGAGGTAGACCAATACCCGGAGATGGCATTCAACCTGGTCGGAAGCATCGACGAGGCCATCGAGAAAGGTAAGAAAATCATGGCTGAAGCAGCCAACTAATCCATCATCATACAACTAGCTGATCCATGCGCGTCGTAGTCTTATCACCGGAGAAGGAATTATACAGGGGGGAGGCAAGTTCCGTGAAAGTACCCGGAACAGAAGGCCAGTTCGTGATCCTCAACAATCACGCGCCCATCGTATCTTCACTGGCAGCAGGCGAAGTGACTATCAAGACTGCCGGCCAGGTACTGACCTATGCCATCAACGGTGGTTTTGTAGAGGTGATCAACAATGAAGTCTCTCTGCTGGTCACCGGGGTACATACTTCCGAGGCCTAGAGAGATACGGCCATAGCGCCTTTTGTGCAAATCCGGTATGTGATTTTTCACATACCGGATTTTTTTATTATGTATAGATCTTTGTTCTGCCGTATTTTTGTTGCCGGTCCGGAATTTTCGCCGGAATAATGTGTTAGTTATAGACAATCAAACCGTAGCTGTTTCATCCATGTCCGACGAAAGATATAAGAAAGACTTTGTAGATCTTGCCAGGCATATCGCCGGAGACACTGAGCACCACCTGCCCGCCACGTTGCGCCTCCACCAAGAGCGCATACGCCTGCGTTTGCTCCTGCTGCCCATGCTCATCAACGGGATCTTCACACTCTTTGTACAGTTGTGGGGCAAGGAGAGCGGTGTCGAGCCGGGATCCATAGTCCAGTCCTGGGCCGCCTTCGGGGTGATGTCTTTCCTGCACCTGGCCTACCTGCTGCCTGCAGGTGTCGCCCGGATCCGGATATTCGGCGACGGGCTGCGGTTTGCCCAGCAGTGGGTGCATTATCTCCGTATCCGGCTGCGCAGTATCTGGCTCATCTTCGCAGGATTGATTGCCGGGGCCTACGGCCTCGTCTGCATCTCCTATGAGTCGGCAGAGCTCTGGGCCAGGATCGCGATCACGGTATTCCTGACACTTATCGCCTCCTGGGTTATTTACAATAAAGTAGTAGAGAGCTACAAAGCCTGTCTCCGTGAGGCAGAGGCGGCACTCAAGAACTAGGTAGCGTTGCGCGGCGAGTACCCTGGGTCACAGGCGATTGTCCACAGCCTCGAAAGCCGCTTTATCTTCGCCTCCCAGCCATTTTGCTGCGGTCGTACGGGCCTTTTGCCTCACTTCGCTATCGATATAGGCCGCTACAGTACTCAGCCCGAAAGCCAGCAGACCCAGGTCGTCCGTAAATCCCACTACCGGGGTGAAGTCAGGTAGCGCATCCAGCGGAGCCAGGAAATACCCCAGCACACCGATGATGATATTGCGCGCCCATGGGGGCGTCTCCTTTCTCCTGAACGCGTAGTACAGGAGCAAAAAACTGTAGGTAGCCTGCACGCCGAACCGGCGGGCCAGCTTCCTGAGCCGCGACACGAAGCCCTCTGCGGTGAAGAAACGGCGATATTTCCGGGAGTCTTTATCTTCCATCTGGTGTGATCTCTTCTGCGTCAGGCTTCCTCTTATTTGCCTGCTTTCTTCTGCTCCATATATTTCCTGCGGTCGATACGGTACGATATGTCGAAGTCATCCAGCACGGCATCCAGCACCGGGTCCTCCCCGCGCTTATAGCCGTGTTTGAGTTTATACCCGTAGAAATAGCCCATGGTATTCCAGTAGAAGGCCGAGCCAAAGCCTTTCAGATCCTTCACCAGCGAATAGAAAGGGGTATTGAGCTCCTTTTCGATCATCTTGACCATGATCTGTCCCTGTGTGCGGGTCAGTTTCTTGAGCGGCTCTTCAAACTTTGATTCAAGCTCCTTCTCGAGTTGCTTGATGTGTTTTTTTCTCTTCCGGCGGGACATATCCTCCGTATCCAGCTCCATTTCGCGGAAGATGCGTATCGCCTCGCGTGCATACGGGTATACTTTGACGGCATGGGACCTGTACCGCATGTACCGGTTGTACTCCTCATTGGTCTCAAAGTCCTTGAGCGAGGTGATCGTGTACATATCGAGATCGGCTATATACACTGTATCGCCGTCGCTGATCACCATCAGCACAGGCGAACCGTCGATCTCCGTCTTCTCCGTACGGGCCGGTTCCTGCGCATACAAGGTGATCGCCCCGGCCAGCCAGAACACACACCATAGGATAGGTTGCCTCATCGGATCTCTTTTGTTTTCATTATAACGTTTGGCAGGGATACCAGCGGTACAACAACCGGCCGATATATTTAGATCCCTGCTCAGTCACTTTCGTATTTTTTGCTGAATCTCCTGTAGAGCGCCTTTTGTTTGTCGTCCAGGTCTGCAGCCTGTCCGCGGATATAGGCATGTGTGACATCGTTGGTCCGCATATCGAGTGCATCGCCCCGGCTGATGAAAAAAGTAGCGCTGCCGCCTGGCTTCAGTACGCCGTAGCGTTCTGCCCCCAGGATAGCGGCTGCCGACCCGCTGATGGCTGCTACGGCCGTTTCGTACGGAAGCCCGTAGCCGACTGCATGGCCTGCGTGAAACGGCAGGTTGCGCTGTTGCCAGGAGCCGTCTACCGAGATCGCCATCTGCACGCCTTTCTCATGCAGGACGGCCGGTGTCCGGTAGGGCTGATCCACCGCCTCATCTATCCTGGACGGCAGGTTATGTACTCCGCGCAGTATGACAGGTATCTGCCTGGCCGCCAGGAACTCAGGTATCATCCAGGACTCCCGTCCTCCGACGATCACGGGACGTATACCGAATTGACCCAACAGCTCAACGGCATCCCGCATCCCCGCCGCCATCTGCGTGTGTACGAAGACCCTGCGCTTGCCGCTGAAGACTTCGCGCATAGCCTCGAATCGAAGATTGGAAGGCAGCGGGCGACCTTGTTTGCCATATGCCTCTGCTGCGTAGAGAAAATTGCGGATTTCCGAGACCTCGTCCAGGTACTGTTTGTTCTTTTCGATCGGGCCCACTTCGGCCCACCACCCGGTGAAAATGTGGTTGTCCGGCCAATAGACATGTACACCCAAGTCGCTGATACAGACGGCATCCTCCCAGTTCCAGCCCGCCAGTGCCATGAGCGAAGAGCTGCCGGATATACGGCCGCCCTCCGGTGTGATCTGCGCCAGCAGCACCCCGTTGGACTTCAGGGTAGGGATGATCTCCGAGTCGGCTTCGTACGCGATCAGGCTGCGCACATGTGGGTTGAATACGCCCACTTCACGCTTGTCTACCGTAGCGCGTACAGCTTCGATCTCTTCCAGGCCCACAGAGGAGTTGCACCCGATGAAGCCTGGATACAGGCGGCTTTGCGGCTGCCGGATCACCGTGACCGGCTCCTGGATCTGCGGCCGCTCCGTGCCGATATACAGGATCGTATCGCCCCGGGCGAGCAGGTAGGCAGGGGAGATGGACCGGCCGTCTCCCAGGTCTGCCCTTCCCGTCTCTACCAGTAGCAGCTGTGCCTGCACACCTGCGGGCAGACACCAAAATATCATCAGCCAGATGACCAGGTCAGATCTCCGATGCATAAGTCTTGCTTTTTTCATTCTCCGGATCCCATTTCGTCCAACATATCGTCGCAGTGATAGTGCCGCTCCCGCTGCGAGCGGACAGCCTGCGTACGTGCGCCTCCTTTCTTGGCCTGTATCATCTTGCCGATGATCCTGGCGCGGTCCTCCCTGATCTCCGACTGCAGCGCCTCGTCGGTCTTGCGGTCATAGAGCAGTTTGCCGTCTACAAATGTATGTTCGGCGCGCGCATATACGGACAGCGGGTTATCGGACCAGATGACCAGGTCGGCGTGCTTGCCCGCTTCTATTGATCCTACTTCATGATCGATGTGCAGCAGTTGCGCAGGGTAGAGCGTCACCAGCTTGAGCGCCTCCTCCTCGCTGAGCCCGCCGTATTTGACCGCCTTGGCCGCTTCCTGGTTGAGGCGGCGGCCCATCTCCGCATCATCGGAGTTGATTGCCGTCACCACACCTTCCCGGTTGAGCATCGCAGCATTGTAGGGGATAGCATCCTTGACTTCCATCTTATAGGCCCACCAGTCGGAGAAAGTAGAAGCGCCCGCGCCATGCACGTGCATCTTGTCCGCCACCTTATACCCCTCCAGGATATGCGTGAAGGTGTTCACCCGGAACCCGTGGCGCTCGGCCAGTTTCATGAGCATGTTGATCTCGCTCTGCACATAGGAGTGGCAGGTGATGAACCGCTTCTTTTGCAGGATCTCCAGTATAGCTTCCAGGTCCAGGTCCACCCGATAGGGTTTGCCCGACCGGCGGATCGCCTCGTATTCGGCAGCCATTGTGAACAGGTCCTCGAACACCTGCTCTACACCCATCCGCGACTGTGGAAAGCGTGTGTTATTACGGTCGCCGAAGTTGGATTGCTTGACATTCTCTCCCAGGGCAAACTTGATAAACCCATCAGCACCCTTCCAGCGAAGCTCTTCGGGCAGGGCGCCCCAGCGGAGTTTGATCAGGGCCGACTGGCCACCCACCGGGTTCGCCGATCCGTGCAAGAGCTGCACCGCGGTCACACCGCCGGCCAGGTGCCGGTATATATTGACGTCCTCGCTGTTGATCACATCTCCGATCCGGACCTCTGCCGAACTGGCCTGCGCGCCTTCATTGACACCGCGGGATATGGCTATATGACTGTGCTCATCGATGATGCCCGGGGTGAGGTGCAGCCCGGTAGCATCTATCTCGGTAGCATTCCTGTCCCTGAGTCCCTTGCCCACCTGGCGTATCCTCCCGTCGGCGATCAGCACGTCGGCGCTATCCAGGCGGCCTGCTCCCGTATTGGTCCATACAGTGGCATTGCGGATCAGCCAGGTACCGGCAGCCGGGAGAGACTTCCAGCCGTAGCCCGTGAACGGGTAACGCATGGCAGCCACCGGTTCCGAAGCCGGTACAGCTGCCGCACGCACAGCCACTTCTTCCGTGTCCGCCTTCTGCAGCATACGGGCTGTCCAGTCAAACCACCGGCCCGACGGGGTCTCCCCCTGCCCGGACCAGCTGTCCTCGCCGAGGTAGCCGCTCAGCCGGTAGAGCGCACTGCTGTCCGGCGGCAGTGCAAATTGCAGCAATGCCTTGTTGCCTGACTGGCTCAGCTCTATGCGTATGGTCGTCGTATCCTGCGCGGTCCGGCCCGTGATCCGGGTTTTCCCGTCGCGCCGCGTGACTGTGAGATCGATCAGTCTATCTTCGAAGGCCAGCTGGTAACTACCTTCCCAGGGAAGGATCGAATACTCCTGTATACTGTAAGGCCTGCCCTGCACCCAGTTTTCCGTGATACGGCTCTGCTCTGCAAAAACCGGGCCGGTGACGACCAGGAAATTGGCTCTCTTACCGGGAGCAAGGCTGCCCAGCTGATCATCGAGGCGCAGCAGCCGCGCCGGTGTCTCGGTAAGCGCCTTCAGCGCATCCTCTTCTTTCAGGCCCTGTTCCATCGCTGTGCGTATACGTGCGAAAAGCTCTGTCTGCTGACGCAGACCGTTGGTTGTAAATACGATCGGTATACCCGCTCCGGCCAGTATGCCGGGATTACGGGCCGCCCATTCCCAGTGCATGAGGGAGGTCAGCGTCACTTGTTGCGCATCATAGGGATCCTCTACATCGTAGGCGTCCGGAAAGTTGAGCGGCAGGATCACCGGGCAGCCGGTCTGCCGGACAGCCTCCAGCCGCTGGTACTCATCCCCGCCTCCTTTGATGATATACTGCACACCAAACTCCTTTCCGATCGCAGCGGCCCGCAATAGCTCCAGCTTGTCACGCACTTCGAAGACCTGCGGCAGCGACTGCATCCGGTTCCAGGCTTCCAGGCTCAGGTTGACCTCTTCCTTGTACCCGGTAGCCGCGTACCAGCGACCATCGTGATAGGTCTGGCGGATGAGGGCGATACCGCCCATCAGCGAAGACGGGTAGCTCTGCGTGGACGTACCCTTGTTGAACGAGAAGTGGTGGGCCGCCTGTTGTTTGACAATGGCATCATGCGCACGCTCATCCCCCAGCGTAGCCGCTACCGATACACCTCTTGATATACCGTCCATCCTGTGGCTGACCACCGTACCGAATCCCAGCTTGCGCAGCGCTTCATTTTGCCGGGCATCCGGTTTGTACTGTTGACCGGACGTATACTCCGTCTTGAGCGCCTCGTTCCAGGCATAGGCGCCGCTTTTGTTGCTCAGCATCTGGGGCAGCTGTCGCGGCTGTTCCCCTTCCGCTTTGGCGGGCGGCAGGCCGGTATCCGTATAGATCTCTATGAAAGAGGGGTAGACATGCATGCCCTGCAGTTCCCTGACCTCTGTACCCGGAGGTACGGCGATCTGCCTGCCGATCGCTTTGACCCGGCCCTTTTCTATCAGCAGATCACAGCGATCGCATACATCGCCGGCAGACTTGTGGATGATACCGTCGCGCAGCAGTACCCTCCGTTCCCTCGGGTCTGCGGCTCCGTTTTCCGGGAAAGTCACCTGCCCTGACACATCAGCCAGGCTCAGCAGCCCGGCGATCAATACTAACCCCTTTTTCATCATGATATTCATTTAGCACCCCCTTCTCCCCGGCAGAGGGCGGATCCGATACCCGCTCCCCTCACTGCACAAAACCGGGTCAGCGGGATTTAGCCTGTCAAAATACTGAATGCAAAACATTCAACTACAGGCCCGGGCAGATAAGTTATCGTAATTTTGCGGCATAGATTCTTGGCGAGATCGTTTTTAAAAGAGACGATCACGGTTAATTGAGGTATGATACGAGGATTTTTTCTGCGACACCGGACCCTTGCGCTTTTTTGCCTGCCCGCTCTGGGGCTGTCGGCACAAACCGGCCCGATCCGTGTCGAAAAACTACCCGGACGTATCAACTCTGCCAACTACGACGAGACCAATCCCGTGGTGAGCCGTGATGGTAAGACCCTCTACTTCACCCGCGTCGGTTATCCCGGTTTCAAGCGCACCCTCTACGAGAACGGCAAGGACCTATCCGTCGATCTGAAACCCGTCGAGTATGAAAAAAGGCTGCGCAGGATCTACACCGAGCTGGCAGACGAGCAGGTCGACGACCCCGGCAGGTCATCCTTCAACCAGGATATCTGGATCGCCCGCAGCCTCGATGACCGGGAGTTCAGCCAGATCGAACACCCCGACTACCCGGTCAACAATGCACTGCCCAACAGCGTGTGCTCCCTAACACCGGACCCCGATGCAGTCGTCGTCATCAACGAGTTTTACCAGGATGGCAGCATGTTCAAGGGGTTCTCTACCCTGAAGCAAAGGTCCGACGGCTCCTGGGAACACCCCCGGCCCATGCATATCTACGAGATGTCGGACTATGCAGCCGATGTCAACCTGTTCCTCAGCCAGGACGGAGAGGTCGCTCTCTTGTCACTTGAGAAAAAGGACAGCTACGGCGAAAACGACCTCTACGTCAGCCTCAAGGCTGCCGACAATCTCTGGAGCGCCCCTGTCAACCTCGGCCCGGTGGTGAATACAGCCTTTCGCGAAGCCACCCCCTTCCTGTCCGCGGACAAGAAGACGTTGTTCTTCGCTTCCAACAGGCCCGGCGGCAAGGGAGGATCCGATATCTATATCACCCACCGGCTGGACGACAGCTGGACCCGCTGGACCCGCCCGCGCAGTATCGGCGTACCCGTCAACTCGACGGCAGACGACGCTCAGCCGTTTCTCAACGAAGCCACCGGCTGGCTGTACTTCAGTTCGCGCAGAGAGGGCGACAGCAATATATACCGCGTCAGGCGGGACGAGATCATGACAGGCCGCGAGGAGGAAGAAGAAGCTTTTGCGGCAGACGCTGTGACAGCGCGGGAGCCAGCGGATATGGCGGCAAGCCGGTCCAGGACCGCCAGCCGGGAGGTCCGTTTCATCTGCCGCATAGTCCATGCCAGGACCCGCAAGCCGCTGGAGGGTACCGTACGCTTCGGCCTCGCCTCGGATGCCACCCCGGCCAACAAAGTATCCACCGAGCGCGGGACCGCCGACTTTTCCCTCATCGCCAACTCTTATATCCGCATTGCGCCGGATGTAGACGGCTTCATCTGCAGGGAGGTACTGGTCCACCCGGCCCGTATCCTGCAGAGCGGCAAGACGGAAGAAGAGATCATCTTCCTGGCAGACCCTATCGAGGTCGATGCCAGGATATCCCTCAATCCCATCTATTTCGAAAAAAGCAAGGCCATCGTACTGCCCGATTCTTATGCCGAGCTGGACCGCCTCGCAGCCATCCTCAGGAAGCATGATAAGATATCGGTGCTGATAGCCGGCCATACAGACAACTCGGGCGACCTGAGCCTGCTGCCGAAGCTGTCGCTTGACAGGGCGGACGCCATCAGGGATTACCTGGTCTCCAAGGGTATCGCGCCCTCCCGTATCTCGACCAGGGGATACGGAGGCACACAACCCATATCGGCAGGCACGGGAGAAGCCGACCGCGCCCGCAACCGTCGCGTGGAAGTGATCATCGAAAAGATCGGCCCATGAATACATACCAGGTCCTGTTCCTGCTGCTCTGCACAACGGTTACCCTGCAAGGGCAGATCGATATCCAGGGCCACCGCGGCTGCAGGGGACTGATGCCGGAAAACAGTCTCGAAGGCATGTTGCACGCAGTACGGCTGGGTGTACGCACGCTGGAGATGGATCTCGTGATATCCGCCGACAGCCAGGTAGTCGTCTCGCATGAGCCCTGGATGTCGGCCAGGATTGCACTTTCGCCACAGGGAGCCGAGCTGCCTGCCGCCGAAGAGCGCAGTTACAATCTCTTCCGGATGCCTTACGAGGATATCCGCAGCTTTGACTGTGGTACCAGGTTTCATCCCGACTTCCCCGACCAGCAGAAGATCCCCGTCGTCAAACCCCTGCTCACGGATGTCATACGAGCTGTCGAAGACTACGTGCGGCAGCGACGTGGTATGCCGGTATATTACAATCTTGAGATCAAGTCCGCTCCGCAGGGTGACGATATCTATCACCCCGCTCCGGCTCCCTTCTGCGAGCTGGTGCTGAGAGCGGCGCTGGCCCTGCTGCCGCCGGAGCGCATCACCGTCCAGTCCTTCGACATGCGCATATTGCGCTATATCCACGAGACATACCCGCATATCCGGCTTGCCCTGCTGACAAGGGATCTGGCCGGTAGTTCGGCAGCAGCCAGGATCGACGAGCTGGGATTTGCCCCGGATATCTTCTCACCTCATTTCAGCCTGGTCACCGAAACATTGCTGGACGAATGCGCCCTGATGGATATGCAGGTGATCCCCTGGACGGTCAACGACGCACCGACCATGCAGCGGCTTATAGGTATGGGCGTGCACGGGCTCATCACCGACTATCCCGATACGGCTATCTCCCTGTATGGACCATACAATACCTGGTGATCATGCCTGGTCACCGGACAGTACGCGGAATATGGAGGCAGCCTTTAGCATACTCTCCTCGTACTCTTCCTGCGGGTCCGAGTCATACACTACCGCACCGCCTACGGCAAATGCCATGCGCCCTGACCCTGCATCGCAGATGATGCTACGGATGATCACGTTGAAGTCCATATCACCTGCCGGGTCGATATAGCCCACAGCCCCTGCATACCATCCCCTGCGGAAGGATTCGTAGCGGTCGATCAGCTCCATGCTCATCACTTTGGGCGCTCCTGTCATCGAGCCCATAGGGAACAGCGCCCTGAGCGCATCGGCCCAGTCCCGGTCCGGGCGCAGCTCAGCAGAGACGGTAGAGACCATATGTGTGACCGTGCGGAAAGCGTAGATCCCGCAAAGCTCCGGTACGGATACCGTGCCCGGTACGGATACACGCGACAGGTCATTGCGCACCAGGTCCGTGATCATCACGTTTTCCGCCCTGTTCTTGACGCTGGCGGAGAGACGATCCCGCAGCAGTTCATCCTCGGCGGCATCCTGTCCCCTGCGTGTCGTTCCTTTGATCGGCTGGGAGACCAGCAGGTCGCCCCGTTTGCAGACAAACCGTTCGGGGCTGGCGCAGAGCAGCCAGAGATCCTCCGCCCGGAAGCAGGCCGCAAAGGGCATGGGACTCAGACCGTTGAGCCGGGAAAACAGCGTATGCAGATCGACTGCGCAGGCCGCCGTCTCAAACGCCTGGCAGAAATTAAGCTCATATACATCTCCGTCCAGGATATGCTCCCTGATGGCTGCGACCGCTTCCCGGTATGCCTGCGGGGAGATCAGCGGCTGCGGCGCCGGTACGGCCTGTTGTCCGGCTTGTGCCGTCCCGACCGGCGGAGACTGCAGATCCGCCCATACGCTGTCCGGCCTATCCCGGCACCAGATATGTACCTCCTGCCCCCGGCAGGCTACTACGATCCCGGCGCTGAAGAAGAGCAGGTCCGGCGTCCCCACGATCGCCGGGTTGGTAGATTCCAGGCGCTCTATACGATTCTTGAGGTCATAGGCCAGCACACCGAAGAGCCAGTTGCCGCCCGTATGCCATTCTCTCATCAGTGTGAACGGGTCTCCTGCAGGCTCTCCCGGGTCCAGCCGGTGTACCTGTATCGCATCGCAGGCCAGTAGCCAGTCATAGCGTCCGTACGGGTCCGCTGCAGGGGTCTCGTTGCTATCCAGCCAGCAGGAGACGGACCACCTGCCTGCAAACGCATAAGCCCGGTCTTTGAGACCGGGCGTGATCGTGTACACGGCATGATGGAGCGGTGGCATATATATTGCTGGGTGGCGCGCTTATTACCCTCAGCCGTTCATGTGGAGGATCTTGATCTCTACGCGCTGGTTCTTTTTCTTTCCATCAGCCGTACTGTCGTCCGCGATGGGTTTTCGTTTGCCGTACCCCTTGTAGTACAGCCTGCGCCAGGGCACGCCTTTATTGGCTATATAGGCGGCGACCGATTTGGCTCGTTCCAGCGAGAGCCTGTCACAGTAGGCATCCTTCGGGATACCGTTCGTATGTCCCCCGATCTCTATGATGATGTCCGAGTTGATCGTCATGAACTCGTATATCTCATCCAGCACCGGGAAGCAGGCTTCGGGGATCTTCGTCGAGTCGGCCTCGAAGTAGAGCTTGTCTATCGGGATGATATGTCCTTTCCGGATACGGCCCCGTTCCAGGTTGAGCACTTTCGCCGGCTCCCTGGAGGCTGTAGCGTCTTTGCGCACCTCCTCCTTCACTGGTTTTTTGGACTTGCTTACGCTGGCCTTGGATCCTTTTTGAGCCGGATCATCCGTATCATCGTGCACGATCGCTTCGTCGCAGGGCACAGGTACTATGTCCGAGGCCTTGTCGATCAGTATATTGCCGTTGTAGGGGAAGAGCGTAGGTGTACGGTAGAATGCCTCGAGGATGATGTACTGGTGGGTCATATCCGGCTCGAAGCGGAATTCGAATTTCTGCCAGTCCGTGTTCTTCACGAGATCGCTTTCGCCCAGCAGTTCTTTCTTGACACAGAAGCCGGAGCCGCCCCATATCCGCAGCTTGATCGGTGTAGTGAAGCTCTCCTGTCCGCCGGGATTGGCCTTCGTGCCGCTGACATACACATCCGAGCGGCACAGATACAGCGAAAAGTTATAGCACCGTCCCTTCTCGATATTGCGCTCGAGGCGCTGCTGCACGGACTCCCAGGTATCGTTGGCACGGGTCACCATGCCCATATAGGTCTTGCCGTCTATGGCCGCCTTGGAGACCATGAAGTATCGCGAAGGCTGTATATCCGGGGGCGACTCATTGGGGAAGCCACAGTCCGACCAGCCGTCGGGTGGCTTGCAACACCCCGGTACACCTTCGAAAGAAGCATTGAAGAGACTGATCGCCTCATCCGACTGTGCAGACACACCGGAGACGACCATGAACATACCTAACCCTAAACACCAGCTTCGCATATCTCTCTGCTAAAATACACCTGCTTTGTAACGAATCAGCAGCGATTCTTGGTATATAACGAAGTTTCCGGCCTATTGTTATTGAAACGCGTTGAGGCCGGTCACATCCATTCCCGTGATCAGCAAATGTACATCGTGCGTACCCTCGTAGGTCAGTACCGTCTCGAGGTTCATCATATGGCGCATCACAGGGTATTCGTTGGTGATACCCATACCGCCGTGTATCTGTCTCGCTTCGCGCGCGATCTCCAGGGCCATGTTTACGTTGTTGCGCTTGGCCATCGATATCTGGGCCGGGGTCGCTTTGCCTGCATTGGCCAGGGTGCCCAGTCTCCAGGCCAGCAGCTGGGCCTTGGTGATCTCCGTGATCATCTCGGCCAGCTTCTTCTGTGTGAGCTGAAACTGCCCGATCGGTCTGCCAAACTGTGTGCGCTCCTGCGAGTAGCGCAGGGCGGAGTCATAGCAGTCCAGCGCCGCCCCGATCGCTCCCCAGGCTATGCCGTAGCGCGCCTTGGACAGGCAGGACAGCGGCCCTTTGAGCCCCCGTATCTCCGGGAACACATTGGCCTTGGGCACGCGTACATCTTCGAATACCAGCTCACCGGTGATCGATGCCCGCAGCGACCACTTGCCGTGTATCTCCGGCGCTGAGAAACCTTTGGCTCCTTTCTCCACTACCATACCGCGGATAGCTCCCTCTTCATCTTTGGCCCAGACCACCGCCAGGTCGGCTACCGGGGAGTTGGTGATCCACATCTTGGCGCCATTGAGGATATAGGCGTCCCCGTCGTCGCGGATATTGGTGATCATACCGCCCGGATTGGAGCCGTGGTCCGGCTCCGTGAGGCCAAAGCAGCCGATGAACTCTCCCGAGCCCAGCTTGGGCAGGTACTTGCGCTTCTGCTCCTCTGAAGCATAGCGGTAGATCGGGTACATGACCAGCGATCCCTGTACGGAGGCCATCGAGCGGATACCCGAGTCGCCGCGCTCCAGCTCCTGCATGATCACACCATAGGCGATCTCATCCATACCGCCGCCGCCGTATTCTGTCGGCAGGCTCGGACCGAATGCGCCTATCTCGGCCAGGCCCTTGAAGAGGTGGTAGGGGCACTCCGCGCGCTCCGCATAGTCCTCGATGATGGGGCTTACTTCCTGCTTGACCCAGGCCCGCACGGCGTCGCGCGCGAGGAGGTGGTCATTGTCCAGTAGTTCGTCCACACCGTAGTAGTCATGATGCTGATACTTGTCCAGGCCTGCATTCTTTTTCATGGTAGAGAGCTGTTTTAGCGGGCACAAATCTAATGATTTATCGGCTACTTGCTGCCCGCTCTCTGCCTCTGCGCCCTATATTTGGTCCCAAAGACCACTATCATGCAGGGCACGATCAGCCTGGAGGGCATCCCCATATACGGGCATCATGGCTACTACGAGCAGGAGCGGCGGGCCGGCAATCATTTCGTCGTGGATATCTGGATACACCTGGACCTGGAGCCATCCGGCTGGCAGGACGAGCTGACCCATACGGTCGACTACGAGCAGGTCTACGGGATCATCCGGTCCGTGTTCTCCCACCCGGTACGCCTGCTGGAGACCCTCTGCCTGGATATCCGGCAGCAGGTCGCCGCACTGTCTGCAGGCATCTCGGGCGTAGAGGTCCGGGTCTGCAAGCTGCAGCCGCCGCTGCCCGGCAGGGTAGAGAAGTCCTGCTTTCACCTGAGGTAGCGTTCCATTGTCCGGGTTAACACCTGCCCATCTGGGAGATCCTGATACCTGCTTTAGGGCTGGGGAGCTTTCACCGCAGAGGCCGGAATACCCGGCTGGTGAGTTTTCCAGGCTATCGTTCTGCCTATTTTCCTTTAAATTCCGGGGACGCGTACTTGTCTCCTGCTATCGCCATTTTGAGCTATCAGATAGCAGGCATAGCGGGTGAGAAGCATATCATCAATCTCTTTTTCAGCGCCTTTCGGCATTGGTATCGTTTTCCTGATGTCAGGAAAATGATACGTCACTTCCTCTCCTGCGTTTTTACAAGCGTCTTTGGCCTTTTGGATGACTTTCTCAAAGTTCTCCCATTTACTGTAGCCCAGCAGATCCTGCAATTCTCTGGCACTCCAGCACTCCACATCTTCGAGTTCTGCAGCCGCTGCTTCAAATTGAGCAAACAGTTCTTTTATTTCTTCTGATTTCATGGTGTCAGTATTCTAAAGACGAAGGTTTATTATATGGGATTATACATTGTGACCACGCTTGTTTAGTTGCATTCAAAATTACAGGTTTTCAATCATAATCACCATCATGTTAAAAAGCAGTAGCCCTCGCACTCACCCCACCTCCTGATAAAAGACACCGGCCCCCTCACCACAGTGAGAGAGCCGGCGACACACACATTATATTGACCAATCACTTATTGTTTCACCACACGCGCAGAGTAGTGCTGACCGCCCGCGCTGATCCTCAGCAGGTACATACCTGCCGGTACCTGCCCCAGGTCGATCTCGCTGCCCGGGCGCACTACCTGCAGCACCTGGCGGCCTGTGCCATCGTATACCTGTACCTCGTCCGCTGTCACATTGTCCAGGCGGATCGTACCTGTGGTCGGGTTGGGCGATACACGGATATCCGTATGGCTGATCTCCGTCACACCCGTGGAGGTCAGTCTCGTCACCTCCAGGCAATACTCCCCCTGCGAGGTGCCGTAGCCGTCCACCAGCATACGGTAGGAGCGGCCCTGTACCGTACTCAGCTCTATGCTGAAGTTGAACAAGCCGTTGGCTACATCCTCGTCGTCGTTGCAGGCCTCCGGCGCCAGCGCTCCGCAGTCGCCCGAGTAGATCGCTACCTGCGTGTCCTCATTGTAGTTCGTGGCCGAGCACCGCACCGCCCGGATACGGTATGTATTCCCGTCTCCTGTGAAGTTGTACCAGACCGTGAAGCGCAGGCCTGCATCGCCCGTATGGCACTCGTGCCCCGTCGCCGGGTCGTTTATGCTGGTATAGCCCGTGTTATCATATAGCCCTGATGTCTGAGATACATGCTGCGGCCCGCCGAAGAGGCTGCTGATATTGTAGGCATCCGTACAGTCGTCGCCCGGCAGTACCCTGCACGATACGATCCTGGACCTGTACTCCGAGCTTGAGTTGCACTGGTCGTCCAGGTGCAGGAAGAACCTCACCACCTCATCCCGCGTAGCTGTCCACGTCACCGCAGTGCTTCCGTAGGCATACACCACGCTTGCATCTTCGCTGGCGATGGTCACATAGTCTGTAGCCACCGAGCTGGAGAAGGTATATATACGCCCGGCCGATACCTGTACCTTGGAGTACTCGCCAGTCTCGGCCTCGATCGTGATCGTCTCCTCCGTACCCTGGCAGGCAGGGTTGAAGGTGCTTGGCGGCCATTGCTCATATGTAGAGGTCACATTCGTACATCCTCCCGCAGATGCATTGCACGCATCCGTTACCGCCTGCTCCGTGATACAGTCCCCTGCATTGCCCGAGATCTCCCTCGGGTGTGTGGCAGCCGGGTTGGCCAGGTACGTACACAAGTTGGGCAGGTTACAGACAGACAGGGCTGCGTTGTTCAGTATGGATATGCCGTACTCTGTCTCAATGGAGCCGGGGGCTATATTCCGCATACCCGATATATCATTCAGCACCGGGTTGTTCGTCAGGTAGATATTCCCGCCTATTTGCGTGATCTTGCCCAGGCCGTTTACATGCAGCAGAGACGCGTTGTCTCTTATCCTGAGATAGCCGCCCAGGGCGGACAGGTTCCTCAGTCCGTCGAGATTGGCCAGTGCGGCATTATACCCTATAAAAAGCCCCTTCCCGATACTGGTCAGTGAGCTCAGGCCATCCACATTCACCAGGGCCGTATTGTTATTGATATCAGTAAACCCGCCTACGCTTGCCAGGCTATTCAATCCGTCCACATGCAGAAGCTGTGCGTTATTACCTATATAGACATCGCCGCCTACGCTTGCCAGGCTATTCAATCCGTCCAGGTTCTGCAGTACACCAGTATATTGTACAAAAAGACCGCCAGCTATCCTTGTCAGTTTACTCAGACCTCTGATGTCCGTAACATTGCTGACCGAACCCTGGAATTCTCCTATCTGCAGCAGACCCGCTATCTCCGTACAGTTGGGATAGTCCGCCACGAACTGGTTGACCTCCGCCTGGCTCCTCAGGAGGACATCGCCCGGAGGGCAGTCAGGTGTACTGCAAGCTGCCACTACAGCCGCTTCATCTACACAGTTGGCTAAGTTCCCGGATATGTTTCTCGGTTTTGCAGACTGCAGGTAGCTGCATACATTGTCTAGGTCACAGACTGCCAGGGCAGGGTTGTTCTGTATGTACAATTCTGTTATTGTATTCGGGTCGATATTCCTTATACCGGATATATCATCCAGCGCGGCATTGCCATCGATACTGATAAATGCATTCATCGTGACGATTCCGATCAGGCCGTCCAGGTTCCGGATAGCGGCATTGTTGATAACTACAATAGGACCCCCGGAACCGGTCAGCTTGCCCAGTGCATTGATCTCCCGGAGCTGTGCATTATGGCCGATATATAGCCGGCCGCCCACATGCTCCAGGTTGTCCAGACCATCCAGGTTCTGCAGCACACCGTTATTCTGGACAAACAGTATACCGCCGATCCGCCTCAGGTTGCTGAGCCCGGAGATATCTGTGATATCACTACTGGATCCGTCAGCTTCTCCTATCCGCAGCAGACCCGCTATCTCCGTACAGTTGGGATAGTCCGCCACGAACTGGTTGACCTCCGCCTGGCTCCTCAGGCGGACATCTCCCGGAGGACAATCGGGCCGGGGGCAAGCTGCCACTACAGCCGCTTCATCTGCACAGTTGGCCAAGTTCCCGGATATGGTTCTCGGGTGTGTGGCAGCCGGGTTGGCCAGGTATGTACAGAAGTTGGGTAGGTTACAGACAGAGAGGGCGGGGTTGTTTTCTATCATCAGACCTTGTTCAGATATGGTAGCAGGGTTTACATTTTGCAAAGCGGAGATATCTGACAGAACAGTATTATTCAAGATACGTAGCACCTTACCTCCCACTGAAGTCAGCCTGCTTAACCCATTCAGGTTTTGCAGCTGGGCATTGTTTCTGATTGCCAGACCCCCTCCGACGGTTGTAAGGTTGTTCAAAAAAGACGTGCTTATAAGATTTGCATTATTATCCAATATTAGAAATGACCCGATACTTTGTAGGTTGCTCAGCCCTGCTATGCTTACTGCTTTAGTATCATTAATGTATGAGTATCCTCCTATCGTCGTCAAGTTGACGAATCCTTCAATATTCGTCAGGTTGGCATTTTGTCGTACATCGAATGCTCCTCCGACTTGAGCAAGGGCATTAAATCCGGTTATACCGGTCAGGGATGGGTTTTTTATGATTATAATCGCCCCTCCAACGCTTGTCACATTGTTTAAGCCGCTTATGTTCTGAAGTTGTGGGTTTGCCGGGGCATTTTCTCCGCCGATCTGGATAAAAGTCCCTACAGATACCAATCCCGTTAATCCGTTGATGTCTGTTAGCTCAGTCCCGGAGATGACGAGAGAGCGTGTAATGTGAGTAAGTCTATTCAAAGGCGAAAGGTCTGTGGTATTTCCGGTGATAACCAGCTGTCCCGTGATCTGCGTACAGTTGGGGTAATCAACTAAAAACTGGTTGACCTGTGCCTGGGAAGAAAGATTAACATCTCCCGGGGGGCACTGTGCTTCTGCCTTGAAGGCAAAGAGCAGCATGGCTGAGAGCCATATGGCATTCCGGAGTGTCAAAAGTCTTCTGTGTGTTTCCTGGGGTATAAACTTCTTCATAGTGGTACCTGTATGAGTTTGATGATTCAAATATGTCCGATTGTTTCTTTGATTGTTGTGGCTTTGTGCTTCATGCCGGGAGGCGCCAAAGTTTTCTTACGTCCCTCCCGGCAGACGGCGCAAATCTAGCTCCGTCGCCTGGTCAGAATCCGTCAAAAAGGTGATGTTTTCCGTCAGGACGACGGGCAGATACCACAGGACCGGTACTAAATCTCTGCAATCATACGCTGGCGTAGTCCGCCGGCGATTTCCCGTACCGCTGTTTGAAGCTCCTCGAAAAAGAGCGCGCATCCCCATAGCCTACTCCGTAGGCCACCTCGGCGACGGAGCGGTACATGCGGTTCTCGAGCATTTCGCGGGCCACGCTGAGGCGGATCTCCTGCATGTATTGCCGGGGCGACAGGCCGGTGAGCCGTTTCAGCTGCCGCAGCAGGGTAGACTCGCTCATCGCGAATTCCTGTGCCAGCATGGGTACCGTGATCAGATCGCTGGATATGTGCGCCCGGATATGGGCTTCGAAGGCCTCCAGCCAGGAGCTGTCGGCCGAGGATACCCGGAGCTCCGGGGTATCCGATGTATCCGCTTCGGACAGGGAGTCCTCTGCCGCAGGGTCCACCCTGCGATTGCGGGCGTGCTCCAGCAGGTTTTCGATCCGCGCGGTGAGCTCCTCATCGTCAAATGGCTTGGTCAGGTAGTCGTCTACTCCTGTGCGCAGCGCGCGCAGCCTGTCCTGTGTCTCTGCCCTGGCCGTGAGCATGATCACGGGGATATGCCGGGTAGCATCATCCGACTTCAGGGCTTCGAGCAGCTGGTAGCCATCCATGACGGGCATCATGAGGTCGGAGATCACCAGGTCGACAGGGTGCTCCGTATGAGCGCCCAGCAGATCGAGGGCTTGCCGACCGTTTTCGGCCATGATGATGTTGTACCTGCCGCGCAGGAGCAGGGAGAGATAGTCCCGGATCCCGATGGTGTCCTCCACCAGCAGGACCGTGGACCTGGCCGGATCAAAGGCTGCAGGAGCTTTATCACCTGTCGGCAGACCGGTCATATCTTCTGCTTCCGTGTAGAACGGATCATCCCGGTGATCTGAATACTGTGACAGGTCCTCCGCATACAGGATGCTCACCGGGAACTCCACGTAGAAAACCGATCCGGCGTCCGGATTGCTTTCTGCCCTGATAGTGCCGCCAAAGAGGTCGGCGTATTCCCGGCACAGGGCCAGCCCGATACCAGTACCACCCTCGGCAGCCGCACCGGGGCGCCCGGTCTGGAAAAACCGGTCGAACACATAGGGCAGATCATCGGGATGGATGCCGCGGCCGGTATCTTCGACGCTGATCCGCAGCGGGATCTGCTTTGCCGCAGCACTGCCACCCTTTGCAGGTCCCGGATCACCGGCCTTGAGTGTGACCGTGACCCGGCCTCCGGCCGGCGTAAACTTGACCGCATTGGAGAGAAGATTGTGGACGAGCTGACGGCACTTTTCCCGGTCGAGGTTGACCACCAGGTCATCGGCGGCGTCTATATCATACGAAAAATCAAGCTGCCTGCGGCGTGCCTCCGGCTCAAACTGGCCGATCTGCCCGCGGAAATACCCAGCCAACCGGGTAGGTTGCAGATCGAGCGCCAGCTTACCTGCTTCGAGCTTGCCCAGGTCCAGTATCTGGCTGACCAGGTCATTCAGTTTTTTCACGTTGCCGGCGGCTGTTTTCAACAGCCCGGCCTGGTCCGGGTCCAGCCGGTTTTCCCTGAGCAGCGTACTTACAGGACTGAGTACGAGGGTCAGCGGTGTGCGCAGCTCGTGGCTCAGGTTGGCGAAAAACCTGGATTTGGCTCTATCCAGGTCCTTGAGCTGTTCGGCCTGCAGCCTGGTCTTGCGATTGGCTTTCTGCAGCCTGATATACAGGTACGCCAGGCCGCTCCCCAGCAGCAGCATGACGAGTATGACCGCGCCGAGCAGGTTTTTCCGAGCTTTTTCCGCCTCGATCTCCCTGATTCTCTTTTCGTCGTTGTACCGGGCGTCGACCTCGATCACTTTATGATCCTGGGCCTCTCTCAGGTTGAGCAGTTCGAAATCATATCCCTTCCGCAGGTTGTGCCAGGCAGAATCATGTTGCCCCATTTTGTGGAATATATTTCCCCGGATCTTATACGCCACCGGGAAAAGCTCTTTCAGCTTATACCCCTGCGCTATGCTGGTCTCCAGGCAGAGGATCATGGAGTCGTTGTAGGCCAGCGCCTTTGCGAGCTCGCCCTGCCGAAAATACGCCCCGGTGAGATTGCCCATCAGAGAGCTAAGCCCTGCATAGTCGTCTATCTCGCGCAGGATCAAAGCAGCAGCCTGGTAATGCTCCAGTCCCGGTTGCTTTTCATTGTGCTTCAGTTCCAGGTCCGTTTCATTATACAACATAGCCAGCAGCAAATGCGCCCAGGCTTCCTGGAGCGGCTGATCCATCAAGGGGGCAGTGCGCAGGGCTTCCCGCGCATAGTATATCGCTGAGTCACGGTGTAATGTGAGTATTCGGTAATAGGACGATCTCCTGATCGCGTATTGCGGAAACAGGGAGTCCAGCCCGTGGCGACCGATCGCAGCGCGGGCCTCCTCCAGGCTGGCCAGGCAGGCCGAGGGCCGCTTTATACTTTCATACAGCCTGGCGAGCGCCAGGCAGGCCCTGGCGTGGATATCCCAGAGTCCGAGTTCGCCACTGCGCTCCTTGACCGGCCGCAGCATCTGTAGGGCCGCTGTATCCCTGCCTGCATCTGCCAGTGCAGTACCCCTGAGCAGCCGGGCCTTCAGCCCTGGTGGAGCGTCCAGCATATCCCGTTTCTGCAGCACGGGCATGAGCCGGTCCAGGATGAGACCGGCGCTGTCACTCTTGTTCACTGCGACGTAACGCTCCGCCCGCAGCAGGTCAGCCTGTATCTCCCGGGGAGAAGGCTGCATACCCGACATGCCCTTGCCCGGTTGAGCTGGCGCCCAGGCCGGCAGCAGGAGGTAGAGTACCGCGAGCATGCTTCTTGTATCCATCGTCTGAAGGAGGCAGGGCCTCCGGGCCTTTTGCCCTTATTGGCTGCCGCAAATATACGCAAGAGTACCGTGCACGCCCTGCTGTCAGTCCTCCTTAAGCCAATAAGGTCTGCATCCGGCTACGGCCGGATGCAGACAAGGGTCAGTATGAGTCATATGAGGGTATACCGGTCAGCACTGTATATCATTGAGGCTTTTCTCGGCGTCCTCTATCGCCTTGAGGTACTCGGCGCCCTGGCCGGAGAGTTCGGCGCAGTCTTTCAGTTTCTTGGCTTCACTGAGGTAGTTGCCGTATGCCGTACGGAAAGCTTCGCAGTTGGCTGTGGTCTGGTCATTGAGGTAGGTCTGTTGCGCTGCCAGCACCGCCTGGAGTTCGTCGTTGAGCTCCGCATAGAAGTTGAAATTGTTACTGCAGCTTTTCTCTTTGCTACAGGAGAAAAACAGGGTGCATGCAAAGAGTGCAAGCAGGGTAAAGAGATTTTTCATAGTTTTCAGGTGCTGATTGATTAAAGTATTGTGCAAAAATAAACAAAGACCCCGAATGCCGGGGCAGGGTTGGGATACCCCCGGATTTGTATTATTCATATCCTGCCGGCAAGAATACATAACCATCCTGTACGGAAATTTTTCTGCGTGACCTGATAACAATGACCATCAGAACTGCGTCCATACATAAACAACGAAAACCATGATCAGAAAACTGCTCCTCGTCCTGCTGGTGTTCCAATTCAGCGCCTGTGCAGAGCTGCAGAAGCTCGCCGAAAACGCGGGTGGCTCCGCACTGTCAAACGCCGATATTGCAAACGGCCTCAAGGAGGCGCTGAATATCGGGATCGGCAAGGGCTCCGACCTGCTCTCCCGTACCGACGGGTACTACAAGAGCGCCTACAAGATCCTGCTACCGGAGGAGGCCCGCCAGATCACGGAGAAGCTGAAGTTCATACCGGGCTTTGCGGACGTAGAGGAGGTACTTATCCAAAAACTCAACCGGGCCGCCGAAGATGCTGCGACCAGGGCCAAGCCCATCTTTGTACAGGCGATCCGGGATATGACCTTTGACGATGCCTTGAAGATACTCATGGGCCCGGACGATTCGGCGACGAGCTATCTGAACAAGGCCACCTATCAAAACCTCTATACGGCTTTCAACCCCGTGATCATGGAGTCGCTCAACAAGTTCAATGCGATCGAATACTGGGAGCAGGCCGTGACCGCCTACAACAAGATCCCCTTTGTACAGAAAGCCAATCCCAGGCTGGACGACTACGTGACGACCCGGGCGCTGGACGGCCTCTTTGATATGGTGAAGAAGGAAGAGCTGGTCATCCGCCACGATATCAGCAAGCGGACCAGTGATCTGCTGAAGCGTGTATTTGCGCGGCAGGACGGCAACCGAAACCAACAAAGCTAGGGACTATGCTGACAGGGGCATTTCGACGTATGGCTGCTGGCCTTCGGGGGAGCCTCACCAGGTATCCCTTCTACCTGCTATCTGCGGCGACTGCTGCGGTGCTTGCGATCGCGTGCATACATGAGGCCGACTCACTGCCGGTATCCAATGAACTGCTCCGCTGGCTCCACCTCAACCTGGTAGCGGTGCCACTGGCCCTGTTGCTGGACCTGAGATGGCAGACCCGGTCCCGGCTGGCTACCGGTGCGGCTGTGGTACTCTTGCTGGTATTTGCCTGGTTTTCCCTGGGCCAGTACCCGAGAGGTTCGTCCTTCTCGGAGCTGATCGTAGTCGCCTGGATACTATGTGGCCTGCTGCTGCTCAGCCTGTTTGCAAGCAAGGAAACGCTGTCCGGCGAAGGATGGTGGGAAGGCTTCAAAGACGGCGTTACCGCACTGTGCGGGGCCGTGATCTACGCTGTTGTCCTGTTCGTAGCGCTGGTACTGGTCCGTGAAGCGCTGGTACACTTGTTCCAGGTCAGTCAGCCGGGCTTCGACGCACGGGACCTGGCTGCTATCTGCTTCCTGCCGGGTGTAGCCCTTTTCTTCACGGCGCTCCTGCCGGCCGACTGGACACGCCGCACGACAACGAATGCGCCTGCTTACCTGCCTGGGCTGCTCGGGTTTCTCCTGTTCCCGGTCAGCGCCCTGTTTGTCGTGGTGCTGTACGCCTACCTGTCGCGTATACTGATCCTGCAGGAGTGGCCGCGCGGCTGGGTATCGAACCTGGTCTTCTCACTAAGTACCTGCGCACTGGCGGCCTGGCTCACCTCCTACCCCTACCGGCACAAGCGTGACCTGTGGTGGCAGCGACTACGCCGCTGGCTGATGCCGGTACTGATCGCCCCGCTGATCGCACAACTAATGAGTATCTCGCTGCGGATACAGACCTATGACTGGACCATACCCCGGTATCTTGGCCTCAGCCTCGGGATCTGGCTGATGGCAGTAGCCCTGTACTACAGCTTTGTACGTGAGGCGCGGATTCGCTGGTTGCCTGCCAGCGCACTGGTCTTGGTCGTATGGGTCAGCTTCTCTCCCTGGAATGCACATCGCACCAGTATCCGTGCCCAAAAAGAAAGACTGGTCGCTACACTCGGGGAGGCGGGACTGCTGGATACTGCCGGCCGGATTGTCCCCCCGGCGGCGAACCCGGAGACCTTGCCGGACAGCCTGGTGAACGTGCTGGCAGACCAGCTCGGTTGGCTCTGGCAGGAAGGAAGACAGACGGCGCTTGATGGTTTACTGCCGGAGGCCTGCCTGCAGCAGATGCAAGACCGCACGGACAGCCTGGGATCGGTATATAGCTCCGACCTGCTCCAGGTGCTCAGCCGGTGCACCGCCATTGATTTTACCCGGGGAATCGCCATACAGCCCGCCGCAGACGAAATGCCCTTCTTCATCTCCCGCGATATCTTCCAGGGTGGTCTATCCGTCGGGATCTCAGGCTATGACCACCTGGTCGGACTGACTGCATCGGCGACAGGCATGAAATCACCGCCATCGGCCGGGCCCGGCGAATGGCGAGCCTCCTTGTCCGGCGACAGTGTGATCATCTTTCGCCGGGATACACGCTGGGGCAGCGCTGCTACCGGGGACTGGCTCGGGGTTCTGAGCCAGGACGGTGTATACCAGGGCCGCTGGCCCGACAGTATACGACCCTTGCAGGTACGATCCGATCTCGGGGAACATGCCCTGCTGGTACCCGAACAGATGCAGGGGTCATTCCGCGAAAACAGGTCGGTCGTGCTCCGGGAGCTGCGGGCTTATCTCCTTTTGAAGAACTAAGCTAGGTCAGCGACTCGCCTTCGGACTGCCTCCAGGCCTTGTACCGCCCCTTGCCGAAGCGGGTACCGTTGAACACTTCGGTCTTGCGGCGCTCTGCACGCTCCTCCTCCGGCAGGCGGTTGAAGTCCTTGCACTTCTCCGAGCAGCATTGCTCATACTGCGCCGCACAGGCCCCGCACTGGATGAAGAGGATATGGCAGCCGTCATTGGCACAGTTGGCATGGGTATCGCAGGAGGCTCCGCACTGGTGACAGTGTGCGATGACCTCGTTGCCGATACGTTCGCCGAGCCGCTCGTCGAAGACAAAGTTCTTGCCGATGAAGCGGTTCTCCAGGCCCTGTTCGCTGACCTGTCGCGCGTACTCTATGATACCGCCGTCGAGCATGAACACGTTTTCAAACCCGCGATGCAGCATATAGGCGGAGGCTTTCTCGCAGCGGATACCGCCGGTACAGTACATGACGACCGGCTGGTCCTTCTTGTCGCCGAGCATATCAGCAACCAGGGGCAGCTCCTCGCGGAAGGTCTCCACGTCAGGGCAGATGGCGTCCTGGAAACGACCGACCTCGCTCTCGTAGTGATTGCGCATATCAACGACGATCGTCTCCGGGCGTGCCGTGATCTCGTTGAACTCGCGGGCGCTGAGATGGCGGCCGCGGCGGGTCACATCGAAGGAATCGTCGTCCAGGCCGTCAGCTACGATCTTATTGCGGACCAGGATCTTCAGCTTGAAGAATGACTTACCGTCGTCCTCTATGGCGATGTTGAGGCGGACGCCTTCCAGGAAGTCGATGCTGTACAGCGCCTCCCTGAAGGCATCCAGCTCTGCCGTGGGTACGGAGATCTGTGCATTGATGCCTTCGGAAGCGACATAGATGCGCCCGTATACAGCTACTTCGCTGAGTAGTTTGTAGAGGTGGTCTCTGAAGAGATCGGGGTTGCCGATCCGGTGATAGCGATAGAAGGAGATGGTGGTCCTGGGCTCTTCGCTTTCGCGCATACGACGCTTCAGCTCGTCGTTGTTCACACGATTGTGCAGTGGTGGCATGATGTCGGGAAAATGGGTACGGTTAAACAAAAAAGCAAGTCGCATACTTGCGGTCGCGCGTACCTGCGCTTTCGCACGGCAAAAATAAGGAAAGTGAGCGGGTTACAGGGCTATGTACTAATGAAAAGAAACAAAAATCATTGGGCCATTATCTCTTGTCTGGTGTATGGTTGTGTACACTGCCGAATATTGCCTACATCCAAGTCCGCTACCTCATGCAGGCAAAAAGTACTTACAACTATCTTGGCTTTACAGAAAGAACAGCAGAGTCTTTGTTAGACTAGAAGATAGGCCCTAATCCTATCCTCGAGTTGAGAAAGAATCCCTTCGCTACAAACCCAGTGCTTCCCTCGCTCTCGCCTTAATGTCTTCAATGATTTGTATAGCATCATCCGGTAGTCGTGGCAAAACTTTGTCAGGAGTCCAATCTCGCTTCGAAAACTCAGCTAAAATAGAAGGCTTAGCCGAAGCTGGAATTTCAAAACGCCGCATCAACTGTCTAATAGGATTTTGCTCATCTAAAGGAGTTTGCAAAAGAGCATTAGTACATGCGATGAACTTACCACCCTGAACGGCACGTCTCAGCTCAGCTGTCTGTGCCGACCAGTCTATTCCTAAATGGGCATAGTGAACTAACAGAGCTCTTTCAGGATCAAAAGGACAAATCATATCTAAAAGCCTCATGTCTTCATCGCCTGCTCCTAAATGATGGTAAGATGCTCTTATACCGGCAAGAATTGGATGAGAGCTTGATGTCCGAGATGTAGGACTAGGAAGCACCCAAATATGGCCATCATACTGATGGTGGTCCGGATTGCTCACCGCAAAATAAAGAGCAACAAGTCGCATCATAGTCCAATCCTGAAGTCGGGAAGGAAGCTCAAGGTGGCGCTGTTGAGTAAGCTGAAACCACGTGTTCAGATACTTTTTATCAGGCTGATCGGGTCGCAACTTGATACTACCCAAGAATCCAGGTGATGCATCCACAGCATCCATAAAGAATCGGTGAATGAGACTCTCATACTTAAGCGTGTTCTCCAGTGAAAGGTTTAATCTACAAAGCGTAGGGAGGTTCTGATATTCGGGCCTTTCATGACCTCGGTACAACAAGTGAATTCCTGCACCTCCCGCTCCAGCATAATGCATATTCAAGCATTTCTCGTACTCGCTAATTGACCTGATCATCGTTTGACCTATTTTAATATTGCCTTATTATCCTGCATCACCTCAGTACCGTGACCGTACCCTTCTCTATGCGACGGCTGCCGTCCTCGAAAACCACCCTGGCGACCCAGGCATAAGCGCCCTGTGGCACTATACGGCCGCGATAGGAACCATCCCATGCCTCAGCAGGACTTTTGTCCCTGAGTAAGGTAGAATGCCAGACCTGCTCTCCCCACGGAGAATACACACTGATCTCGTAATCGACAATACCCAACCCAACAGGTTTGAACAGACCTGCATCACCGGTGCTGTATCCGGGCGCCATGGCATTCGGTGCATAAAAGGTAGCGATCCGCTCCGGCCGCACAATACGGGATATGGTATCCGTACAGGTATAGCGGCCTCCATTGTCATTGTAAGCGACGAGCAGTACTGTGATATCGCCATTGATATCGTACTCATGCTGCGGATCGGTCTCTGAAGAAAAGCTACCGTCGCCAAAATCCCACAGGAAGCGATCTGCCAGCTGCGAGCGATTGACAAACTGTACATCACCGACCAGGTACTCATCCGGATCTGCTGTGTAGGTAAAATCCGCTGCAGGGCTGCGGTAGATCGCTATGGCTTCCGACAGGGTCAGTGTATCTGCGCAGTGCTCGTTGTAGATGGCAACCAAGGTGATATCATAAAGCCCCGGCTGCGAAAACTGCAGGGACAGATCCCGGTCGGTGTATAGGGGTAGGGAGTCAATGATCCAAGTGTAGACACGGCTCATGCTCGACGTATTATGTATAGCTATCCAACTGCCCTCACATCCTTCACTTGCCGACAGGTCAAACCCGGCCTCTGGTCGGGGAGCGATATCGATCACATGGACAGCGGTGTCCCGGCACCCGAACTCATTGGTTACGATGAGCCGGACCTCATGCAGGCCGCTGTCTCTGAAGATATGGCTGGGTGAGTTGTGGGTATAGACAGCACCGTCACTGATCAGCCAACTGTAATCTCTTCCCCCGGCAGATTGGTTGTCGAGGAAAACCTCGGCGGGCAGACCACAAGGTTCTGCCCGGTCAGTATCAAATGCGGCTGCCGGTACAGGATGGACTATCACCGTACTATGGGCCGTATCCGACGGACAACCATTGCTATTCGTGGCTATGAGTTCCACCTCGTACTGGCCGGGTAACAAGTACAGATGATCGGGAGAGTGCCGATGAGACGTGTTGCCATCGCCAAAGTCCCAGGACAATTGATCGCTGAACTGGCCCGTAAATCGGAAAGAAACCCCGGAAGGTACACAAGCCACCACCGGCGACAGGTCAAACCCCGCTATCGGGGACACAAGGACAGTGGCTGTCTTTGTACTGCTATCCCTGCATTGAAACTGGTTTTCTACGATAAGGGTAATATCGATCTCTCCATAAGCCCCCGGCAGAAAAACAGGTACATCTGACTGGATCGTATCACTATCCAATATCCACCAATAGCTGATTGCTCTTTCCGAGTCATTCTGAAGGTAGATGGAGTCGTACCGGTGACAATACGGTCGATCTTCAAAAGTAAACGCACTCAGCGGGCGCTCATAAACGGTGATAAGGACAGATGCCGTATCCGAGAAGCAGTTCAGCTCGTCGTATACGACCAGGCTCACCCTGTACGTACCTGGCTCTTCGAACAGATGGTTTACTTCCCGGGTAAAAACGGCCGGGCTGCCGTCGTCAAACTGCCAGATATACTGTAGCTCACCAAAGCCCTGGCTGCCATTGGCAAAATCAACCGCTAGCGGCGGACAACCTCTCAAGACTGATGGAGCGAGTATGGCTTCAGGTATACCGAGAACAGTTACATCGCTCTCATGGAGAGCGATACAGTTGTTCAGCGATGACCATACGCTGAGCGACACAGTATATACTCCCGGCGCCAGGTAGGTATGAGCCGGTGAGTGTTCCGTGCTGAACGTCCCGTCCCCGAAGTCCCAGAGAACACTACCGATGCCCGTCGTCTGGTTGTGAAAACGGATCTCCCGACCCAGGCAGACCAAGTGTTCATGTGACAGGAGGATCTCCGGCGCCGGCAGAACAGTGACGAAAGCAGTATCTGAATCCGACCCACAATTGGCTGCCTGCAGCACAATCATATATTCGCCCGGCTCCGTTAGTACCAGTTCGGGATTGCGCTCATTGCTGACTGCTACCACGCCGCCCGACAACCAGACTGTCCAGCTCAGTGAAGCCCCTGGTGTGGAGAAACTCCTGGGTGTAATGGAAAGCGGAGGACAGCCTTCCCTGGTATCCATCTCTATAAACGCCTGCACATCGGGCGGATAGACTGTAATAGTGCGCTGCAGGGTATCTGTACCGCACTCGTTGCCCGAGATAAGTGTGACGATATACTCACTGATCGCTGTATCTGTAGCCGTATAGATCTGTACCGGCGGCACGGAGTCGGTATAGACGGCCCCGTTGCCCATATCCCAGAGGAAATACCCCGGATTGCCTGCCGTCGTATTGGAAAACGCTACTTCCAGCGGCGAACAGCCCGACAGGTCGCTGATACCAAACTCCACTGCCGGGTAAGGATGTACCAGCACCTCTTCCTGGTGCCGGACCGTACCGCAGAGATTGGTAACCTCTAGTGTGATCACAAACACGGAATCCGACATGACGCTATCCAGTAATATCGTGCCCGGATCAGCTCCCGGTATGGTATCTCCGGCAATGATCCACTGCTGCGTGATATCGTCGCCCGAGCTCTGATTGTCGAGCTCCAGGAGAAAAGGAGCACAACCCTCATCGCCCGCCAGTGTAAAAATAGCTGTGGGTATCGTGGTCACATACCTGACCTGCTCTGCCGTATCGCGACAGCCCTGTTGAGATTCTGCGATGAGCCGTATGGTGTAATACCCCGGAGTGGTATAGCTATGAGAAATATGCGTCTGCATACTGGTCGTGCCGTCACCCAGGTCCCAGTGATACCTGGTAGCGCCCAGGGACTGGTTGTCCAGGTCAAATACACTCCCGATACAGGCCAGGCCGTCTATGTCAAAAGCCGCCGAAGGGTTGGCATATATGATAAACTGTTTGGTCGCGCAGGCCCTGCATCCCGACACAGCCATGCTCTCGATACAGTACAGGAAAGTATACACCGAATCCGTCTCCAACTGTGCGAGATCGACCAGGCCCAGACCTGCATCCAGCAGACCCGGCCCCTCCCACATACCGCCTGTCGGCGCTCCACCGTTGAACGCATAGGTCAATGGTCCTTCGCAGAGGTGCTCTGCGGGCCCCGCCGAGACAATCTCCCCCAAGTCCAGTATCTCAATCTGAAGCGTGCCTTGCAAAGCACAGCTAGTCCCGGACTGGTAACTATAGTTATACTGGAAAACACCGCCACCGGCAGCTTCGAGGCCGACCAGACCGGTCACCGGATCTACACCCGGGCCGCTCCAGGTACCTCCTGCAGGCATGGCTGCCAGTTGCAGGCTGACCGAAGAAATACAGACGACCGTATCACCCGGCAGCAGTTCAAGTTCCGGCGCAGGTACAATATGTATGACCGCACTATCCGCAACCGTACAATCATGGCGACGGTAGCTCAAATAGACCGTGTGATAACCCACCTGCAGACCGGCATCGGCGGCATTGAAACGACCAGACGGATCCTGCACACCTGGTCCTGTCCAGACAGTCTGCCCGCCTGTCGGCGCAGGTACAAAGTCCAACAATTCTTCAAGCAGTATATCCGTGTCCGACAGACAGATCAGCACCGTATCCAGGAGCTCCAGCAAAGGAAGTGGTTCCACAAGCACCTGCCCTGAGACGGTGACCTGGCATCCGTTCGGATCCTCGAAGCTATATCCCACGACAAAATCCCCGATACCGCTCACCGCAGGATCAAAAATACCCGTCACTGGGTCTGTGATACCGGTACCCGACCAGGCGCCGCCCGGCACATCCACCTGCAGCACTACCGGATCAGAGTCGATACAAAGGATGATATCAGTGACAAATGCGGACTGTGAGGAGACAACGCTTATTTCTGTCGAAGCCACATTGGTACAGGGGCCGTCCTGCCAGGTATACCGGATGGTATACGTCTGATCGGGCGCTACCGCAGCCGGATCGAATATGCCCTCTGCCGGATCGGAAATCCCCGGTCCGGACCATATGCCTCCCGGTATATTGACTTCCAGGTCATATGGTGCTGAACCTGCGCACAATGGATCACTCACAGGCTCAATGGACAGGACGGTAGATGAAACGACCTCTATCTCTGTCGTATCCGACACCATACCGCAGACCCCACTGACCGTGATGATCACCTGGTGCCCGCCGGAGCTTCCAAAAACTATCTCACCAGGATCGGCAGATTGCGACGTAGACGGCGACCCTCCGGCAAAGGTCCACGTATAACTGTGCAGGTCGCCTTGATAAGTGACCTGCGGGATATAGATCATACTGTCGCAGGCCGCTGCTACCGGAGCCAATGTGACGCCCGGAGCCTGCAGTATAGTGATCATCAGTGTATCCGCATTGGGACAATCATTCGTTCCGGCAGAATATTCCAACTCATAAGTACCCGGCGAGAGCAATGCCGGGTCCAGCACACCGTCATCTGTCAATGCATCTCCCCCGGCGCCGGTCATCGACCAGGTCCCGCCGGGCGGAGTAGCCAGCATCTGCACCTCATCCTGGTTCTGGCAAACAGACGACGGATTCCCGTCAAAAGATATCGGCGCCGAATTGGCCACCTGTACTGTGAGTGTATCCGCCAGATCTCCGCAGGGGCTGCTGATAGTCAGTATAATCGATCCGCTTTGCCAGAAGACGACAGGCGGAAAGGTGGGTCCGGAGGCCGATGGAATGGAGCCGTTCACGAAGGTCCAGGAGAAATCCGTAATGGTGCCGCCGTACTGAAATTCCAGCGTTGCAGGCGTGACTATTATGGAGTCGCAGGAGGGCAGCGGTCCAACCAACTCTATAAACGGAATTTCATATACTTCAATCGTATCACGCAATATGTCCTGTCCACATATATTACTCGCCGTGAGCGTGACTACATAAGTCCCCGGCTCTTCAAACAGTACTTCGATATCCCTTGTCTGTAGCGTCATGGAGGTATCGGTGAACATCCAACGCGTCGTATCGGCTGGGGTGATAGACCAGCGGGTCGTACTCCAGTCATTGGAAGTATTGGTAAAACTGACTGTCAGCGGAGCACAGCCGTTTTGCGGATCAAAAGCATAAGAAAAATCTGCCTCGGGATATCCGACCACCTCGACTACCTGCCGGATCGTATCGGATCCGCAACTGTTCGTCACCACCAGGGACACGGTGTAGAAACCCTGCATACTATAGACGTGACTAGGGTTTTCGGCTGTGCTGGTATTGCCATCGCCAAAGCTCCAGTGATAGGTCTCCCCGTTACAACTTGTATTCTGGAAGTGTACGGTATTGTCCATGCAAACCTGGGTGACTGGCTGAAAGTCTGCCACCGGCCTCAGCTTGACGGTCAGTACACCTGTAGCCCAGTTGCAACTGATACCCTGGGGGCATGTTTTCTTCCCTATATAACAAAAAACCTGGTTGAACTCAGGCCCCTCCGTACATCGATCAATACCACTATAGTCATAGGTATGCGTCACATCACTATAGCCCAGTATCGTGTCTATCGTGCCGTCGCCCCAATCAATATAAAACTCCTCGAAATCCCTCGTTGAACTCGTATTCTGAAGCCTGATACTGTCTCCTTCACAGAACACATTATTACCGATCGGCGAAAAAGAAACAAATACCGAGCCGCACTGGGCCCTGTTGCATACCTCCAAATCACATATCTGGGTAAAGCCGGCAGGCAGGTGAAAGAAAAACAACAGCACCGGGTACAGAATCCCTCGTATAGATATCAGTCGCATGTTTATCTCTTTTACCTGTCTCTTTGATTACCTGTCTTGTACCAAATGTTCTCATACATCTTGCGCCTGCCCGGTGTGAAAGCTGAAGTAGGGCACTTGGGTCCTTTCTTGTACCAGACCTCATCGCCCCGGCCTATAAGCTCACAGGTCGGACTGGAAGCGAAATGGACTGCGACAGAGAATTCATAGATCGGACCGAGATAGTTACGCACGCCGGTGAGGCTGCTTGAATAGGCAAATCCCAGGTCCACGCGGTGAGCTGATGATATGACACTGCCCATTTCAAGGTTGAAAGTGAACCAATTTGTATTGCCGCCCGAAGCCTGCGGGCGACTGGTATGGTAATAGACCCCAAAGCCCAGAAAGCGATTGAGCGCGAAACGGCTACCCAGTTCCAGGTAGGAGAGTCCGCCCTGATACTGATAGAGGAGCATCGGCCGGGCGCTGATGAATACTTTCTCTTCCATATATGGGATGAACTCATAAGTACAGAAGGCAGTATAGCGACTCGATATCTTGGTACCTTGATTAAGAACCGACTCTTCATGGCCGAAGAATTCGCGAGACCCGATCGAGTAAGCATTGTGTACGGCTACACCGTAGTGTAGTGTGGGCGATCGCGGGTTGCCTCCGTCAAAAAGGATACGATGAGAAACACCGATCGACGGTGTAAAAAACCAGCTCGAATAGCCATCGTTAGGCGGTACAAAGTCTGTCCCCAACAGATTGCCATGCACATCTCTATATCCGTATTTAGGATCAAGCTGGTCTGAGAATATGAGCCTTGTATAGTCTACATATTTATTGCTCCACTGAAACCCTCCTCCGATCCGGATATTGCTCACCAGTGCTTTGGAAGAGCCGGTTGGTACGACATATGCCGCGAACCTGAAACCCAGATCAAAAGTGCGGAACATACCGGCTCCTTCCTCATCGAAGCCCATGTTCAGGCCGTAGTCAAACAACCCGCATGGCACACTCTCCTCCAAGGTGGCCGCTGCCGAACGAAATGGCCGTACGTTGAGCCCTGCCCACTGCGTCTTGTAGCGGCTCTGAAAGGTCATCGCGCCCTTGTACCCGGTCAGCGCCGGATTATACGCCGATTCATTGTTGAAAAAATGCGTGAAGAAAGGATCCTGTGCGCCAGCCCTAACAGCCAACCACCCAAGAGTCAGCAATAAATATACCCTCATGCCAAACAGAATAAATCTTGTCCCAAAAAATCAATCCACTATTTGGAACATCCGGCCGTAGGACATCAACTGTATTCGCAATTCAAGCATCAAAATTAATATTATAGACATATACCGAACCTTGTGGCTAATAAAATTTTCCACCAACCGTAATTGTGTGTTCATGTTTTTGAAATGCAACTATGTATCCTGTTGCTTTTCAACAAAATACTAGACAAAAGCCCTTTGTCACCCCCGGAACAATGCAACAAGACACTTATACAGTGCTATCAGCCTTACAGTCCTGCAAAAAACCCGTATCTTTATTAGATAGGCCATGAGCAGACAAAGCGCGGGTATACTACTCTATCGCCGGCGGCAGGAGCGGGAATTCTTCCTCGTACACCCGGGAGGACCTTTCTTCCGGAAAAAACAGGCCGGGTGGTGGACCATCCCGAAGGGTGAGCCGGGCGAGGGTGAAGACCTGTTGGCGGCAGCGATCCGCGAGCTCGAAGAAGAGACCGGCCACCGGTCACAAGGTCCCTACCTGTCACTAGGCACGATCCAGCAAAAGGGCGGAAAACAGGTAAGCTGCTGGGCATGTGAAGGAGACCTGGATGCGGAAGCGTTCACCTGCAATACATTCACCATAGAGTGGCCGCCCCGGTCCGGCAGGCAGGCAACATTCCCGGAGATAGACCAGGCTGGATGGTTTTCTTTTGAGAAAGCGCTGGAGCTGATCAATGCGGAGCAGGCCGCCTTCCTGCATGAACTGAGCGCGCGGCTGGATAACGATATGCAAGGCCGGGGTTCAGCAGTGGACACCCTACCTTCCTAGTGTCAAGCCTCCGCTCACCCAACATATAAAGCCAGAGTCTACTTCTGCGCCTTGCTCACCAGGTACAGTGCGATGCCGGTGAATATGATATTCGGGATCCATACCCCCAGTGTCGGCGGGATCAGGTTGCCCTGCGCAAATGTGATCGAGAACTTGGACAGTACGATGTATGCGGCCCCGATAGAGATTCCCAGCGCCAGGTGCAGTCCTATACCACCTCTGACCTTGCGGGCCGACAAGCTGAGCCCGATCAGCGTGAGCACGAGCAGGGTATAGGCATCAGCCGTGCGCCGGTGGTATTCGATCTCGTAGATGCGCGTATTGGCGATACCGCGCGACCGCTCACTCTCGACATATTGTCGTATCTCGGCGCTGGTCATCATCTCTTTCTGGTTCTTGAAGCGGATGAAGTCCACCGGGCGCATGTTGAGCGTCGTGTCAAAGCTCTCGCCCTTGTGCGGCTGCATGGTCTCATTGAGCCCCTCGAAGGTATAGACCGTATAATCTGCTATACGCCATTTTTCTTCCTCTTCCAGCCAGTCCGCCCGCGCGGCTTTAAGCAGGTAGACCAGCTCACCGTCCCGGAACCGTTCCAGCCGGAAGTCGGATATACCGTTGTCCGACTCGCGGAAATAACGCACATACACCTTGGTGACAGAGTCCGTAAAGAGGTGGATATTGCTGCTGCGGTCGTATTCCTTGTTGCCCTTGTAGATGTACGTGTTCTCGAAGTTGACCCGCTTCTTGCTGCCCAGGGGATCGAGCGTATGGTTGACCCAGAGATGAAGGGCTGACAGCGCCAGCGCAGTGATCATATACGGGCGGATAAGCCGTCGGAAAGAGACCCCGGCATTGAGCACGGATATAATCTCCGAATTGTACGCCAGCCGGGACGTGAAGAAGATGACGGAGATCAACGCGTACAGCGGGAAAAGCAGGATGTTGATATGCGGTACGAAATAGATATAATAGTCCAGTATGATCTGCTCGGCCGTCAGCTTCTCACTGACAAAATTCTCTACTTTCTGGCTCAGGTCGATGGCTACCACGATCAGCGAGCAGGATAGCGCCGTGAAGAAGAAAGCGCCCAGGTACTTGAAGATGATATAGCGGTCGAGGATCTTCATGACATCGTGTTCACAGCCGTTTCTGCAGCACCGGCAAGATACCTTGTTTCCACTGCAAAAAGTTGTCGGCCAGGATCTGTTTGCGTGCCTCGCGGACCAGCCACAGGTAGAAAGCGAGGTTGTGCAGGGAGGCAATCTGGGCGCCGAGCAGCTCGCCGGAGTAGACGAGGTGTCGCAGGTAGGCCTTCGAGTACGCCCGGCTGGCGTGGTTGTCGATCCCCGGATCGATCGGCGAAAAGTCCTGCTTCCACTTCAGGTTCTTGATATTGATGATACCCTGTGAAGTGAAAAGCAGTCCATGCCGGGCATTGCGGGTCGGCATCACACAGTCGAACATATCGATCCCGAGAGCGATACACTCCAGTATATTGGCCGGCGTGCCCACGCCCATCAGGTAGCGGGGACGCTGCTCCGGGAGTATCTCGCATACTGCGCCGGTCATCTCGTAGAGCAGTTCGTGCGGCTCGCCCACGGAGAGACCGCCGATCGCATTGACCAGGGCATCTTTCTGCGCTATGTACTCGGCGGATACCCTCCGTAAGTCTGTATACACACTGCCCTGTACGATCGGCGCCAGCGTCTGCTCGTGACCATACCGGCCCTCCTGCGCGGCAAAGTGCGCCAGGCAACGATCCAGCCAGCGATGGGTCATCTCCATGGAGCGCTGTGCATAGCGATATTCGCAGGGGTAGGGTGTACACTCATCGAAAGCCATGATGATATCGGCCCCGATGCTGCGCTGTACATCCGTAGCGGACTCCGGGCTGAAGAAATGCCGGGACCCGTCGATATGGGAGACGAACCTGACGCCCTCTTCCGTGATCTTGCGCTGGTTGGACAGAGAATAGACCTGGTAGCCTCCGCTGTCTGTCAGGATCGGCCCTTCCCAGCCGTTGAAGCGGTGCAGCCCGCCCGCCGACTCCAGCACCTCCACACCCGGTCTCAGGTAGAGATGATAGGTATTACCCAGTATGATCTGGGCGCCTATATCGTCACGAAGCTCGCGCTGATGTACAGCCTTGACCGTACCTGCCGTGCCTACGGGCATGAATATGGGCGTCTCTATCGCTCCGTGATCTGTATGCAAAAGCCCGGCGCGGGCTCGGGTATCGGAAGAGGTATGTAACAGGTCGAAATGCATAATCAGGGCGTCTTATTGTCCGCCGAAGCGGGTCGTATCCAGTTTGAGCAATACACCGAGCATCAGGGTGAATCCCATCATGGATGACCCCCCGTAACTCACAAAGGGCAGGGGGATACCGATGATCGGGACCAGGCCCATGGTCATACCCACGTTGATGAAAAAGTGCATAAACAGTATCCCGGCGATACAATAGGCATAGTTGCGTACGAAGTGGAGGCGTTGCCGCTCGGCGATCTGTATGATGCGGACCAGGAGCGCCAGGTACAGGCCGATGATGACGATCACGCCGACGAAGCCGTGCTCCTCTCCGATGGTACAGAAGATAAAGTCCGTAGCCTGCTCAGGCACATAGTTGAGCTTGGTCAGCGTACCTTCCAGATATCCTTTGCCGGTCAGGCCGCCGGACCCGATCGCCATTTTGGACTGCAGCAGGTTGTACAATGAGCCTCTGGGATCGCATTTCTCCGGGTGCAGCCATACGTTGATCCGGTCCTGCTGGTGCGGCGCCAGGAAATTGTCGAAGGCAAAATTGGCAAAGAATGCCAGCCCCGCCCCGATCAGGAGCGCAGGTGCGAGCGTGATCACCATACGTGCCTCTCCCCGCTGCCAGACAAGGAAGGAAAATACGAAGAGCAACACGAAGTCCAGGATCAGCGCATAGAGCAGAAAGTTCTCCACACCGGCTATGATATTGGTTGTCACCAGTATGGCCAGCCCGATCAGCCAGTAGACTTTCTTCTCCTGGGTGAATACCAGCGCCAGCAGGCACAGCAACACCAGGCATACGATCATCGGCAGTGTATCGAAGAGCAGGGCTCCTACAAAGACAGCCACCAGGAACCCCCCGATAATGAAATAAAGGGTAGACATCCCTTCCCTGTAGAGCAGGAAGAGAAAGGACAGGAATACCAAGGCCGACCCCGCGTCGGGTTGCAGGAAGATCAGTGCAACAGGCGTCAGCAGCAGCACTGCGATATTGAACGAATGCCGGCCGGCCGTGAGCCGGAATGACTTGGCGCTCATATAGTTGCTCAGCGCCAGGCTGACACCGAACTTGGCCAGTTCTGCAGGTTGAAAGCTGAACCCAAAGAACGAAAACCAAGCCGTGGCCCCTTTGATATTGACCCCGACAAAGAGCACCAGGACCAGGAGTACCAGGCTGAAAGCATAGATCAGGTATGAGAACGTGCGCCAGAACTTCCAGTCGATCACCGATATGGCGAAGACCAGCAACAACGATGCGCCCACCCACATGAGCTGTTTGCCTGCAGAAGTGGACATATCGTAGATGGGCTGGGGACTCTTTTCATTGTACCCGACCGCATAGATCATCACCCAGCCGATGACCATCAGGCTGAGGTATATGGAAAAAGTAATCCAGTCCAGGTTCCTGCTGGCGTTGGCGCCCCGAAACAGGCTCATAGATTATTGGTTTTCAAGCAACTCCTTTACTTCGATCTCTTCAGTCACGGGAAAAGCTCCGGGAAATTCCCTCTTGAGTGCATACTGCAGCGGCACTGCCTCCTGCCTGGTCGTGTAGGCGCCGGCCCGCACCTGGTAGTACGGATCATTGAATGTCCATGTAAACTTGACGTCCGGGTATTGCTTTTTGAGCTTGCGGATCGTGTTCTCCATATTGCGGCGGTCGGTCGTAGCATAAAACTGTATACGCCAGCCGTTGACCTTGATCGCCGTCTTGTTGCGGTTGACGAACCGGTCCATCATCTGCTTCACTGCTGGTTCCTCGCGAAAGGTGACACGCTGCGCCTGCAGCGCTGTATCCAGGCAGCAGGTTGTCAACAATCCGGCAATCCACAGAAGCAGTCGCGGCATGTCTGTTATTTTTTTACTTCATCCAGGATCGCTATACCCGCTGAGGTCCCGATCCTGTCCGCTCCTGCATTCAGCAGTTCTTCGACCTGCCGGAGCGTGCGGATACCGCCGGAGGCTTTGATCTTGACCTGGTTGCCTACCCACTGCCTGATCCGGGCGACCGTCTCCACATCGGCACCGCTCTGCTGAAACCCGGTAGAGGTCTTAATGAAATCGGCGCCACTCTCCATACAAAGTCTGCAAAGTCGTTCCTGCAGATCCAGGTCCAGGCATCCTGTCTCGAGAATAATCTTGATCTGTTTATCCTTGAGATGCGCACTGCGCACCATCGTATCGATATCGTTGGCGAGGTAGTTCCAGTCTCCGCACCGGGCCGCAGCGATATTGATCACGGCATCCAGTTCGTCCGCGCCTTCGTCGATCGCCTTTTTGATCTCTTCCACCTTTACAGGCGTCATGTTGTAACCAAATGGGAAGCCGACCACGGTCGACACACGTACGGGCTTATTTTCCAGCTGCCGTACCGCTTCTTTCACGAAATAAGGGGGAATACACACAGAGACAAAGTCATACGCAACCGCCTCGTCACACAGTGTCCGGATAGCGGCATGATCGCTGTCTACCCGGAGGAGCGTATGATCTATCTTCCTGGCAATATTCATCGGGGATTGTTTTGTTTTATCGAGCAGGGATACAAAATAAACAAACTTCGGGCGATACATCAAAAATAAATGTACCGCCCGAAGTGTATTTGTATTACCCCGTAAGGAACTACTGGCCGTGGCAGTGCTTGAATTTTTTGCCGCTGCCGCAGGGGCAGAGGTCATTCCGCCCTACTTTCTTTTCAGTACGCACGACTGTTTCTACCTTCTGTGCCGCAGGAGAAGCCGCCGCTGCCGCTGCGCGTGTCCTTTCCTCGTTTTCATCGCGGGAGACCCTGGTACCGGAGAAATTGGTCCGTGGCGCCTTAGCCTCCTGCAGTTCGTTGTTGCTGCCTGTCTCCACGAGCAACCTGCCCCTGGTGAGGTAAGAGCAGACATCCAGGTTGACCTTGTGGACAAGCTGTTCAAACAGGTTGTACGCTTCCATCTTGTAGATCACAAGCGGATCTTTTTGTTCGAAAGAAGCCGCCTGTACGGACTCCTTGAGCTCGTCCATCGAGCGCAGGTGCTCCTTCCAGTTGTCGTCGATGAGCGCCAAGGTGACTGTCTTCTCTATATCCCGGAGGATCGATCTGCCCTGTGAATCCACGGCCTCTTTGAGCCCTGCGGACACATTGAGCACGGACGTACTTCCGTCTGAGTATGGCAGCGCGATCCGCTTGTAACGATGGCCTTCGTTCTCGTGTACATTGCGGATCACCGGCATGAGGTTTTCAGCATAGTGCTGCCCCTTGCGCTGGTAGTAGTCCATCACTTCATTCATGATGTGGTCGATCAGCGCTCCGGAGCTCATCGAGCGGAATTGCTTTTCGTCCAGTTCAGGGTCTACACCCAGGATACGGGCCATGTCTTCCCGCAGCCCGTCAAAGTTTTCCGAAGCGCCTTTATGCTCATGCGCGATGCTCTCGATGAGGCCGGTAAACATATAGTTCAGGTCCACCGCCAGTCGCTCTCCGGAAAGCGCATTGTTGCGCTTTCTGTAGATAGCTTCCCGCTGGATATTCATCACGTCGTCATACTCGAGCAGGCGCTTGCGGATGCCGAAGTTGTTCTCCTCTACCTTCTTCTGCGCCCGTTCGATGGACCGCGTGACCATCGAGTGCTGTATCACATCTCCATCCTTGTGGCCCATGCGGTCCATCAGCTTGGCGATGCGTTCGGAGTGAAAAAGACGCATGAGGTTGTCTTCGAGAGACACGTAGAACTGGGAAGTACCCGGGTCTCCCTGGCGGCCGGCACGTCCGCGCAACTGGCGGTCTACCCGCCTGGAATCGTGGCGTTCCGTACCTATGATCGCCAGACCGCCGGCTTTCTTCACCTCCTCGGAGATCTTGATATCCGTACCCCGGCCGGCCATGTTGGTGGCGATGGTCACCTTGCCTGGCTGCCCCGCTTCGGCTATGATCTCCGCTTCGCGCTGGTGTTGTTTGGCATTGAGTACATTGTGTCCGATGCCCCGGAGCTTGAGCATACGGCTCAGTTTCTCCGATATATCTACGGATGTCGTACCTACGAGTACCGGGCGACCCGCCTCGCTCAAAGCGATGATCTCTTCGATCACTGCATTGAACTTCTCGCGGGCAGTCTTGAACACCAGGTCCTCGCGGTCCTCGCGTGATATCGATCTGTTGGTCGGGATCACCACCACATCCAGCTTGTAGATCTGCCAGAATTCACCTGCCTCCGTTTCGGCAGTACCTGTCATACCGGCCAGCTTGTGGTACATCCGGAAGTAGTTCTGCAGCGTGATGGTCGCATAGGTCTGGGTGATCTCACCGATCTTCACATTTTCTTTGGCCTCCAGTGCCTGGTGGAGTCCGTCTGAGTACCGGCGACCTTCCATCATACGACCTGTCTGCTCGTCTACGATCTTGACCTGGCCGTCCATTACGACGTATTCCTCGTCCTTCTCGAAGAGTGTGTAGGCTTTGAGCAACTGGCTGATGGAGTGGAGCCGCTGCGACTTGACCGCATAGTCCTGCGCCAGCCGTTCTCTCGCTTCGGTCTTCTGTTCTTTGGTCGAGTCTTCGCGAGAGTCGATCTCGTTCATCTCGGCTGCCAGGTCAGGCATGATGAAGAAGGAGGGGTCCTCCCCGCCTTTGGCCAGGTACTCGGCCCCACGCTCGGTAAGCTCTACCTGGCGGTTTTTCTCGTCGATGGTGAAGAGCAACGGCTCATCCACAAGGTGCATGTTTTTGGATTGCTCCTGCATATAGAAGTTTTCCGCCTTCTGGAACATGACCTTGACACCTTCCTCACTGAGGAATTTGATCAGCGGCCTGTACTTGGGCAGCGCTCTGTGCACACGGAGTACCGCCATACCGGCTTCTCCTTCACTGCTGCCGGTCTTTCCCTCGGTAAACTGCTTCCTGGCTTCGGCCAGGTATTCGGTAGCGAGTCTGCGCTGGGCTTCCAGCAGCTTTTCGACCCGTGGTTTGAGCTCGACGAACTCCTGTACCTCTACCCCCTGGGAGGCCGGGCCGGATATGATCAGCGGTGTACGCGCATCGTCGATCAGCACGGAGTCCACCTCATCGACCATAGCAAAGTGGTGTTTGCCCTGTACTACTTCTTCCTGTGAAACGACCATATTGTCGCGGAGATAGTCGAAACCGAACTCGTTGTTCGTACCGTAGGTGATATCGCTCCTGTAGGCACGTATCCGCTCCGCCGAGTGCGGGCGATACTTGTCGATGCAGTCTATGGTGAGCAGTAGAAATTCGAAGATCGGGCCGATCCACTCGGAGTCCCTGCGGGCGAGATAGTCGTTGACGGTGATCACATGGACCCCCTGGCCCGAAAGCCCGTTGAGATAGGCAGGCAGCGTCGCTACCAGGGTCTTACCCTCTCCCGTTGCCATCTCGGCGATCTTGCCGTCGTGCAGTACCATACCACCGATCAGCTGTACATCATAGTGCAACATGTCCCAGGTGATCTGGCCGCCCGCAGCAGTCCATTGATTCTTCCATACCGCCTTGTCATCCTGTATGGTGATGTAGCTCTTCCTGGCAGCCAGCTCCCTGTCGTGATCCGTGGCCGTCACTTCGATCGACGCGTTTTCCTTGAAACGGCGGGCTGTCTCCTTCACCACGGCAAAAGCTTCCGGAAGTATCTCCTTCAGGATGACTTCCAGTTCTTTGTCGCGATCCTTGCGCAGGGCATCAATTTGCTGGAACAGCGCCTCCTTGTCATGTATGTCTTCCGTGACCGTCGCCTGCTCACGCAGGGAAGCGATCTCACGATCTATCTCCGAAAGGTATTCGCCGATCCGTGCACGAAACTCGGTTGTCTTTTGCCTGAGTTCGTCGTTGCTGAGACCCTGGTAAGCCTTGAAGTGATCGTTGATCACATCTACGAAGGGCAGGTAGACCTGAACGTCTCTGTCGTACTTGGTACCAAAAACCTTCTTGAGGGATTTGGAAATAAAATCAAACATGCAGATGCTGAATTAATATGAAAAGAATGAGCCGGGTATATGGGCCGATCTCTGAGATCGCGCACGGTATCCCGGTGCAAGAATCGATCGCGTCAACTAATCTCACGTGGCGGACCCGAACCGGCGCAGCACAGGGAAAATACCTGTCCCGTCGCCAAAGCACGCCTTTGATCTGCTTTCCGGGAGCTGTCTACCTTTGTAGCGGCTCTCTCCTGTCGTATACTCTCCGGATGCGGTTGCATCCGCAAAGATAACGGCTGATCACAGACAATTTATGTCTAAGCTCCGGGCAGATTTCATACCAAACCATCGCAGCACCCGGGGAGTCTGACATATTGACTGGTTAATATCCCGGATACTGTGCTGGCGCAGGCTTGTTTCCTAAAACGATCTGACGTTGTGACAAAGTTGTTTTCAGAACATTATTTTTGCAGTGTGATACGGAACTTACAACGCTCGTTCGGCCTGATCCTGACCGGAGCCTTATTACTTCCTGTGTTGTCGTTCACCGGCTGCAGCCCAGGAAAAAAGGATTACCGGGATATCTCGGGTTTTTATTTTCCTTACGAGTCATTAGGCGCGGGTTCCGTATACCTCTACCGCAACCCGGCAGAGCCGGACGCCCCACCGGACGCCTGGTCCTACCAGTCATTCCGGGAAGACGACAAATGGTTTCTCACCTGTCAGAACTATGATCAGGCTCTCCAGGTGCGCCAGTTCCAGCTGGAGTCGATCGTACCTACCGGCGCACTCTCGGATGCCTATATTCTATATGAGCAGGGAAAGGACGGGCGGTTGGTCAAAGTCAAAGCCGAGATCGAACAGTCCAGTGTATTCCCATTCTCTGTCCGCGATACAGCGGGTATATATATCTTCAGTCTGCACTGGAAAGATGCTGCGGACAGCCTTAAAGAAACAACACTGGTGCGAAACCGGCGTTTTCTGAAGGATACAAGCTTCACCTACCGGGAAGAGATACTGGACGCCATCGTCTTTGAGGTACGCGACCTGATAGAACTGGAAGAAGAAGGTATTCTGTCCGTAGAGACTACAGGAAAGGAAGTATACGCACGGGGGCTGGGACTGGTGCACCGCACACGTCGTATCAACGAATCCCTCTCCCTGGAGTTTACGCTGGACACCATCGTGCAAATGGATCATTTTCTTCAGCAACAAACAGTGAGACACTAATGTCCCTGCTGAAAACATTGTTTTTGTTCGCCTTCCTTGCGTTGGCTTCCTCTTCGGCGGCGCAACTCACGCCGCCCGGCTTCGATTGCGTCAAGGGCGATACGCTGATATGGACTCTGCCGCCCAATGTATGCGGCCCGTTTGAAGCCATTGAGATCTATTTCGCTACCGATCGCACCGGACCGTACGCCTTGCTGGCCGAGGTCACCGACCCCGCCGAACTGGAGTATATACATACCGGCGCAGGCCCTGGCAGCCGGTACTACTACCTACGCAGCCGCTATGCCTGTATGGTGACACACTCCGCACCGACGGACACCCTGGACAATCAGCCGCCCGGCGCTATCGGGATCAATTTCGTATCCGTCGAGTCCGGCGGCGTACGTATCAGCTGGCAACCATCCGGATCTCCCCAGACCCGGGCCTATATCATCTACAGGGCGACACAGCAGGGAACTGTACCGATCGACACGGTATATAATGTCCTGGAATACCTGGATACCGGCGCCCAGACATCGGACCGGGTCGAGTTTTATTATGTCCTGGCGATGGATGCCTGCGGTACCATCGGCGCTTTCGGGCTCAATCACAATACCATCCTGCTGGGTATCACGGCAGACTCCTGTACACAGGAAGCTACTCTCACCTGGAACGGCTATAACAACTGGGAAAACGGAGTAGAGGGTTATGATGTATTTGTCACGGTCAACAACGGTCCGCCACAGGTAACCGCCTCCCTGGACCGCGACGCCATCGGCTTCACTTATCCCGGCCTGCGCGACGAAGAGACCTACTGTTTCTGGATAAGGGCCCGAGAAACCGGGAGCCCGGCCATATCTCTCTCCAACCGGATCTGTTTCACGGCCGATATCGTAGAGCCGGTACGTGAGCTGTGCCTCCGGTCGGTAAGTGTGGCGGCGGACAACCGGGTCATCATCGACTGGGAGATCAACGAGCGGGCGGAGTTGAGCGAGTACCAGGTACTCAAAGGCAATCGGGCCGATGCGATACAGACCATACTCGCCGGTCAGAGTATGCCGGCCACACTCAACCGAAACAACTCTTTGACGGACGGCAGCGGTCAGGCAGCTTCTGGGCCTGTCTACTACCGGGTCACCACACGGGACCTCTGCGGCGAGACGGTTGCTTCCCATGCCGCGGCTACCATACACCTCACGGGGCAGGTCCAGCCCGGCAGGCGCAATGTGCTGAACTGGACTCCCTTCTACATGGAGGCGGCTACCGTACTTCGATACCGCATATACCGGGTGGACAACGGCCAGGAGATACTGCTGGATGTGGTGGACCCTTCCGTACTCAGCTACACAGAGACCCTCAGCGGTCCTTCGACCGGCAATACCCGCTTTTGCTACCTGGTCATAGCCGAAGCGGCAGCAGAGTGCCAAGGCACACCCTTTGTCACATCATCCCGGTCGAATATCCACTGTGTCGAACAGAACAGCCTGATATACACCCCGAATGCGATCGTACCCAACGGCGAAAACAATGTCTTCAAACCGGTGATCCTATACCGCGAGTCACTGCAAAGCTATGAGCTGCTCGTATTCGACCGGTGGGGAGCGCTGATCTTCAGCTCCACCGATCCAGACCTGGGATGGGACGGCTCTTACAAGGGCCGCCTGCTGCCACCGGGCTCCTATACCTACCGCATCCGGGCAACCCAGTCCAGCGGCCGCCAGCTCGACGAGCGCGGTACTGTATACCTGATAGACTGATCGCCTGCGGTTTTCGCCGCTGGGTGATTATTTGTAGTTTTGCGCCTGATCCTGTTGGCTATGCTGCGTACTGTATTCCAGTTGCTTTCCCTGCTACTGCATCCGCTGATGATGATGAGCTACCTGCTTGGATTGCTCTTCTGGATCAACCCCCTGCTGTTCGGCTCGATGGATGCGCTATCCGCACAGATACTGTTCATCACCGTACTGGCTTCTACCTTCGTGATCCCCGGTGTGGCCATCCTCATGATGAAGACGCTGGGACTCATTCCTTCCCTGCAGATGCCGGATCGCCGGGACCGGATCGCTCCGCTGATCGCCTGCGGAATTTTCTATATCTGGATCTTCCGGAATATGCTCGACAATCCCAATGTACCGGACGCATACCGCATCTTCTCCCTGGGGGTATGCATTACCCTGTCGCTCTGTTTTTTCATCAACCTGTTCAGCAAGATCAGCCTGCACGCTGCCGGTATGGGCGGGATTTGGACCATGAGCATACTCATATACCTGCTGTTCAGCCCCGGGGAGCTACCTTTCCTGTCCGGTAGCAGCTACACAGTCACTGCCAGCCCGCTGGTCCCGGTGCTTATCACGACGCTGACCGCCGGGTTGGTCGGTACGGCCCGGCTATATCTCAAGGCACATACTCCGCAGGAGCTGGCCGGGGGATATTTCATGGGGATCGCCGGTGTTTTGATCGCTTTCTTCATACTCTATCCATAAAAACCGTTGCTAGTCATGCAGTCACTGATCACATCTATCGAACAGGCCTGGGAGAACCGCGAGCTCCTGAAACAGCCCGAAACCCAGGCAGCGGTCCGCGAAGTGATCGGGCTACTGGATACGGGCAAAATCCGAGTGGCTTCGCCTTCACCCGATGGCACCTGGACAGTCAATGACTGGATCAAAAAGGCCGTGATCCTGTACTTCCCGATCCAGCAGATGGAGACTATAGAAGTCGGCATCTTCGAGTTTCACGACAAGATCCCGCTCAAGAAAAACTATGCGGCGCAGCAGGTCCGCGTCGTACCGCACGCCATCGCACGCCACGGCGCTTATCTCGAACCCGGTGTGATCATGATGCCTTCCTATGTCAATATAGGCGCCTATGTCGGCGGCGGCTCCATGGTTGACACATGGGCCACGGTAGGCTCCTGCGCCCAGATCGGCAGGAATGTCCACCTGAGCGGCGGTGTGGGTATCGGCGGTGTACTGGAGCCCGTCCAGGCCAGCCCGGTGATCATAGAGGACGACTGCTTCATAGGCTCGCGCTGTATCGTGGTAGAAGGTGTACACGTAGGCAGGGAAGCCGTGCTCGGGGCCAACGTAGTGCTGACACAGTCCACACACATCATAGACGTCACAGGTCCCGAACCCGTACACTACAAGGGTCGTGTACCGGAACGCTCGGTGGTCATACCGGGCACGTATGAGCGCAGCTATCCCGCAGGCAAGTACGGTGTCTCCTGCGCGCTGATCATCGGTCACCGCAAAGAAAGCACAGACAAAAAAGTCTCGCTCAACCAGACGCTCCGGGAGTTTGACCTCTCCGTCTGATCCAACATATCCGCACCACTGTGGTCAAGCCCGTTTATATCCTGCTCTTTCTCTGCCTGGTAGCTGCGGCCTGCCTCGGCATCATGGCTGTTTTTCCGCAGGAAGGGATTGCCGTCGGGCCGCATTTCCGCATCAGGTTTCCTACCTGGGAGACTTTCTGGGCTACAGATAGTACCGGGGGCAAAGTATCGATGGATGAACTCTACGAAATCTATTCTATCAAGGACGACTCCGCCGGGCGTGCCAGGGCGCTTGAGAACGAACGAACAGCACGCATTTTCCGCTCCCGTGAACTACAACTACCCCCCGACGCAGAAGACTTTATCACCGGCCTGAATGAACGGTTCGGTTCTCTCGCAGAAGGGGGTCGCCTGCGCATTTTGCATTTCGGTGATTCCCAGATAGAGGCCGACCGGATATCGGAGCTGATCAGGAGCAGGCTGCAGACCCGTCTCGGGGGATATGGCCCGGGCTGGTTGCCGATCGTAGAGGTCATACCTACACCGGCCGTACGGCACAGCCAGTCGGCCAACTGGATCAAGTACAATGCCTATACCAGCAAGGCCAATCGCGCGGTGAACTATGGTGTACTAGCTGCTTGTTTCCGATTCACGCCGCCCGCGGACAAGGAACCCGGCGGCATAGAAAGTACGGACAGTATCGGTGGGACGGATATACAGAAGCAGCACAAGGCTCCGGTCCATGCCTGGTTTGAAGTCTATCCCAGCACCCTGGGTCACAGCAGCATACGCAGGTACAGCCGTGTGAGACTGGCGATGGGGGACCTGCGGTCCGAGGTCAGCTACGCAGTATACGCAGACAAGGTCCTGGTTGAAGAAGGCGTGTGGGAGCCCGTTTCCGGTTACACGGAGTGGCAGTACGATTTCAGCAAGACACCGGCTACCCTCCGGTTCGAATTCGATGCAGCCGAGAGCCCTGACTTCTACGGCATATCGCTCGAGAGTCCGGCAGGTTTCCACCTGGACAATGTGCCCATGCGCGGCAGCGCCGGCACGATCTTTACCAGCCTGGACATGGATATCCTCCGGCAACAGGCACCACCGGAAGAGGTAGGACTGATCCTGCTGCAGTTCGGCGGCAATACCATACCGTACATGAAGTCGGAACAACAGGCCGTACAGTACGGCAAATGGTTCAGGACACATATAGCCGCACTCCGGAGATGGTACCCGGGCACACAGATCGTCTTTATAGGGCCTTCGGATATGTCTGCCAAGGTTGGAGACGAGTTCAGGACGATCCCGTTCCTGGAATCCGTTCGCGACGCGCTGAAGGAAGCGGCTTTCAGCCAGGGCTGCGCTTACTGGGATCTCTACGAAGCCATGGGCGGGCCCAATAGTATGCCTCAGTGGGTCAGCGCCGATCCGCCGCTGGCGAGCACGGACCATGTTCATTTCACGCCTTCCGGCGCCAGGCAGGTAGCCGGCTGGCTGTATGCAGCGCTATTTCCCGACGCCATAAATACCGCGCCGAAAGATGCTCCGGGCAAGTAACATATTCCTGGCGATTTGGTCCGTCCTGGTGTGGACGGGCGGGACTGTCTCCGCACAGCTGGTGCAGGATTCCGTATACCGGGCATATCCCTTCATCGTACGAGACAGCAACCATATAAGGATACCCGGCGACAGTACGCCCTGGCAACAGTTCCTCGGTAAATGGAAACGAGTACAGGACGGAGCCGACGAACAGGTCCAGATCGTACATTTCGGAGGATCCCATGTGCAGGCGGGGATACTGAGCGGCCGCATCAGGGAGCGCCTGCAGGAATCCCTGCCGGAAGATCGTACCGGCGACCGCGGTTTCCTGTTCCCCTACACGCTTGCCCGGACCAACAATCCTTCGGCCTACAATGTAGCCTATACGGGCGCCTGGACCGGCTGCCGCAACGCGGTCTGGCAGCACCAGTGTGAGTGGGGGGTGTCCGGGATATCGGCCTATACGTCCGACCCCTATGCCACAGTAAAGATTATCTTCCGGGACGGGGACAAGCGACCTTTCCACCAGGTCCGTATCTTCTCTTCGCCGGATGCACTCACTTCCTTCAGGCTCGAGCCACTTACCACCATCTGCCCTTCACATGAAGAGATGGATTATCCCACGGGAAGGGTCACCTGGTACTTTGAAGAGCCGCAGCAGGAGTTTGAGTTCCAGTTGATCCCGCTCTGCGACAGTATCGTGCACCCCTTCGTATTGCAGGGTCTGCTCTTCCGCAACGACCGACCCGGATTCGTATACCATGCCATCGGTGTCAACGGCGCTTCCGTACCGGCTTACCTGCGTTGCAGGGGACTCGGAACCCAGCTGGCAGAACTCACGCCGGACCTGGTTGTATTCGGCATCGGCGTCAATGACGCAAACCTCCCTGCGGCGCTGTTTGATCCTTATGCTTTCGAAGCGCAATACGACAGCCTGATCCGGGTGGTCCGCAAGGTCAACCCGGAAGCTGCCCTGCTTTTCCTGACCAACAACGATACTTTTTTCCGGAAGAAATATGCCAACCGCAATGCGGTGGCTGTCCGGGAAGTCATGGTCCGCCTGGCCACGCGGTACAGGGGAGTCGTCTGGGACCAGTTTGGTATCATGGGCGGGCTGGGTTCCATCCAGAAATGGCAGCGGTCAGGGCTGGCCCAGAAAGATCGTGTTCATTTCACGGCGGCAGGTTACAGACTCGTAGCCGACCTCTTGTCAGACGCACTTTACCGATCGCTGGCAGACTTTCAAATACCCCCTGAAACCGACTAAAACCCTTCAGCTGTGCTGGACACCCTGTTAGACTGGTTCCGTTTTCAATCCGACAAGCCGCTGATCTTCACCCAGCTGTTCTTCTGGGTTTTCTTCGCTGCCGTTCTGGCGGGATATAGCATCGCTTACAGGCGCAACGGTCTGCGCAATGCTTACCTGTTTGCCGTCAGCATGTTTTTCTATTACAAGACTGCCGGGCTTTTTTTCCTGCTGTTGTTATTTACCATCGTATCCGACTACTGGATCGGACGCGCGATCGGCGCCAGCGACAGACCGCGGGTGCGCAAAGGCTTACTGGCGCTGAGCATCTTCCTCAATCTCTCGATCCTCGGGTATTTCAAGTATGCTTATTTCTTCACCGGCTTCTACAATGGGCTGATGGGGACGGACCACACCGTCTTCAACTACCTCGCACACTGGGCCAACGGTTTTTTTGACGGGCATTTCCGGGTAGACCGGATCATCCTGCCCGTAGGGATCTCCTTTTACACATTCCAGACCATCAGCTATATCGTCGATATATATCGCAGGCAGATAACGCCGGTGAAGAGTCTGCCCGATTTCGGTTTTTATGTCTCCTTCTTCCCGCAGCTGGTAGCCGGTCCGATCGTACGAGCGTCGGAGTTCATACCTCAGCTGTACCGCCCGTACCGGCTGTCCAGGCTGGAATACGGTACAGCGCTCTTCTGGATCCTCAACGGGTTGCTGAAAAAGATATTCCTGGCCGACTACCTGGCGCTCAACTTCATAGACCGCGTGTTTGCCAACCCCGCCTCTTTCAGCGGTTTCGAAAACCTGGCTGCGCTGTTTGCATACTCTCTGCAGGTATATGCCGATTTTTCCGGGTATACGGATATCGCCATCGGCGTAGCGATGCTCATGGGTTTCCAGCTGCCGGTCAACTTCAATTCGCCTTACAAGGCGCAGAATGTAGGAGAGTTCTGGAAGCGATGGCATATATCGCTCTCCGCCTGGCTCAAGGACTACCTCTACATCCCGATGGGAGGCAATCGTCGCGGCTCCTTGTTTTCTTATATCATGGTCTCTATCGTGTTGTTTTTCGTTTTCGCCCTGTTGCCTGACTGGTACTGGCGGGCTGGCCTGCTGGGGGCGGTCGCGCTCTTCCTCCTGCTGTACCGGCTGTCCCCGGCGCTGAGGCAGCAGACCGATCACAACCTCAACCTCATGCTCACCATGACCATCGGGGGTCTCTGGCATGGCGCTTCGTGGAACATGATCCTGTGGGGAGCGCTCAATGGAGCCGGGCTCGTCGTATTCAAGCAGTGGAAGAAAATATTTCCCTCGAAACCCGGGCCCTGGCGACGGGCAGCCGGTATTGCCGTCACACTGATATTCATCACTTTTACCAGGACCTGGTTCCGGGGAGAAAGCTTTGAGAGCGCAGGCCTCATGCTCTCGCAGATCTGGCGCAACTTCAATGCCGCCATCATCCCGGATGTGCTGCGGCATTACGATACCGTCTTCGTCTGGTTGCTGGCCGGGTACCTGATCCACTGGCTTCCTGCGGCATGGAAAGACAACTACCGCACAGCTTTTGCCAAAGCACCCGTACCACTGCATGCCGTCGCCGTCGTGGCAGTCATACTCTGCCTGTACCAGGTCATATCCGCCGATCTGCAACCGTTCATTTACTTTGTTTTCTGAGAAAGCCGCAGAGCAGAAAAAAAAGAAGCGGTCCGCTTACAAGCGGATCGCTTCCTGCCAGGTTGTCCTGTTTTTTATCTAGCGCTGCTCCCTGAATCTTGCGGCGGCGCTGAATGCTTTTTGTATAGCGAGCCTATAAGGCTCGGGAATATTCAGCGCCATCGCTTCATCCATCGAAAACAGGCGGAACTTCCGGTGTTCATAGCTGATCCTGATCTCGTTGGCAGCCACTTCGGGCCTGCAGAGATAAAGTACGATGAGCACCTGGGTGATATTCATGATTTTCAGCATGCCCACGTGGAGCAGCCTTTCTACCGAGACAGGGATGTCCAGTTCTTCAGCGATCTCGCGTTGCAGACAGACTGCCAGGTCTTCTCCTTTGTCGAGCTTACCCCCAGGCAGGTCCCATTCGTTGCGTTCGTTTTCCAGCAGCACGACCCTGTCGTCAAACAGGCAGACACCCTTCACGGATACCGGAAACCTCGTTGAGAAAATGTCCGTGGGCAGTACTTTTCCGAAAAGCCTGAGTCCCATTCTTTTGATCCTGTTGATGACGCTCATATCGTCTGCTTTTAGCCGGCGGGTTCTCCTGCAGGTTCTTCCGTATGCAATCCCGCACCGATATCGACCGGCAGTTCGTCGAGGCAGGCATATACCGAGTTGCGGCTTGTGAACTCCGGCACCAGTGCCTTCATCATCGCCACCAGTTTCTCCGCCGGGTGCCCCTGTACAGCTGCTTCCGTAAGCCGGTCTACACCGGTTTTGATCTCTTCGAAATCACAGGCCCGCACAGACGCCTTCATGATCTTGGCATGGTGTGTCGGTATGAGGCCTTCCTGGTCGCTGAGCAGCTCTTCTGCCAGTTTCTCGCCAGGCCGCATGCCGGTGAAGACGATGTCGATCTCCTTACCCGGTGTTAGCCCGGCCAGCTGGATCATCTTGGTTGCCAGGTCAACGATGCGGACCGGCTCGCCCATATCGAATATAAATATCTCTCCGCCCTTGCCCATTGCTCCGGCTTCCAGCACGAGTTGGCAGGCTTCAGGGATCGTCATGAAAAACCGGGTCACTTCCGGATCCGTCACTGTCACCGGCTGCATACGCTCGATCTGTTCCTTGAAGATCGGTATGACGGATCCGTTGGATCCCAGTACATTGCCGAAGCGGGTAGTTGTGAACTGCGTTTCATTGTGCGGCGCATAGTTCAGCGCCTGCACATACATCTCGGCAATGCGCTTGGAAGCGCCCATTACATTGCCCGGATTGACAACTTTGTCCGTCGATACCATGACAAATTTGCTGATGCGGAACTCCGCCGCCAGGTCGGCCAGTGTCCTGGTGCCCTGCACATTGACCTTGATCGCCTCCTCCGGGTAAGTCTCCATCACAGGCACATGCTTGTAGGCAGCGGCATGAAAGATATAGTCCGGCCTGAATTGTTCGAAGAGCGCCCTCATCTTCAAACGATCGCGGACATCGCCGATGACCGGCATGAACGTACCGGCCTCCACTTCCGATTTCAGGAACAGGGAAATGAACGCCAGCGGGGATTCAGCCTGGTCCAGCCCGATGATCCTGGCCGGGCGGTACTTCAGCAACTGCCGCACAATTTCGCTGCCGATAGAGCCTGCACAGCCGGTCACGAGCACTACTTTGCCAGTGACAGAGCGGCTGATGGCTTTCTCATCCAGGCGGATCGGCGGACGATTGAGCAGGTCTTCCAGGTTGATATCCTTCAGCTGCCCTACATTGATATTGCCATTGATCCAGGATGAGGTGGGCGGGGTCTTGAGCACTTTGACCTTATGCGCCAGGCAGGCGTTGAGAAATTCGATCTTCCGGGCTTCCGGAAGCTCCTGGATGGCGATGATCACGACCTTGATATTGTAGCGGGTGATGATCTGCTCATACGACCGGGAGGGCATATAGATCGGTATCCCGTTGAGTTGTTTGCGATGCACCTTGGGGTTGTCGTCGAGAAATGCCACCACCCGGTAGTTGTGATTCATATCGTGGCGCAATACACGCTCTATGAGCGAACCCAGTTCTCCAGCGCCGAATATAGCGGTATTGATCCTGGACACCCGATGCTGTTTCAGGTAGTCATAGACCAGCCTGAGCAGTATCCTCATCCCGATGGTAGCGGCCAGCAACAGCACATAGTCTACGATCAGCGTAGCCACCGCCCGGCTGAGCGACACAGGTGGGAGCAGCAGCAGGTAGAGCGCGAAAAGCGCCAGGGAGGAGACCGTCACGGCAAAAAACGTGGTCCGGTAATCTTTTTCTCCCGTATACCTGATGATGATCGAATACGTCTTGAATGCCGAGAAGCCCAGGATCCGCATCAGGACCACATAGGGCAGGAAACTGATAAAGCTCCGCCAGGAAGGCTCAAGATCAAACGAATACAATACCAGCAGGGCCAGCAAAAACGATAGGATCGCGAAAGCGGTATCCAGTGCAAAGATGAGTACCTTGGTAGTGGCCCCTGAGAAATTGGGATAATAGGTAAAACGCTTCATGGTCAGCATACCTGTATTGTGCGCAGAAACAAACCGCAAGGGTCGTTTCGTGGTTGTCAGTAAATTTAAAAATACGACTATTCGTCGAGATACCGGTTAAACAGCGGCGTATGAAGGCCGGCAAAAACCCAGCCATGGCTTCCGCCCGCAGGGTCCGCCCCCCAATCCGCTACTGCACGCCGCAACCGCACACCTGCTTCCAGGCGCAATCCGGTCGCTATATTCACCAGGTAGCCGGCGCTGATCTGTACGTGATAAGTACGCACCGGCTGGCCGGTCGGGAAAAAATACCCGGTATCTCCCTGTACACGGTCCCGGTATGACCGGAATATGTCATTGCCCAGGTTGACCCCGGAAGTATCCGTCCCCGATACGCCACCCGACAGGTAAAGCTCACCTATCCAGCGACGGTACCGGACCCTCGCATGCACCAGCAACTCATTGAAACCAGAACCCCTCGGATGCGCAATGGGTTCACCCAGGTGGGAATAGTTGCTCAGGGAGCTCCGGTGACTATAGACGAAAGGGCGCACCTGGTTGTACTCCACAGCCACCAGGTAATTGCCTCTCGGATAGAGCCCGCCGTACCGTACCCCCAGCTGCCCGCCGTACAGGTTGAGCCAGTGCCCCTCACGGCTGCGGCGAAATGCCTCTGAAAAGAAATCGTCCAGCACAAACTGGCCGTATACCCGCAAGCCTTTTGCGATCGTATACGCCGATCCCGCTCCCATGATGGCGTTGCCGCTGCGGAAGCCTGCGCTGTACTCCAGTGTCCGGTAGAAGATCACAGGATTCAGAAAGTTGATATCAAATCTCGGGGTCGCCGTGGTCGTATCGCCCGCCAGTACAATCGACTCGAAGAGCGTGAGATTCCATCGCCGGGTGATATTCCAGCTCAGCAGGTGGGACGCAGCATATTTCCGGTAGTTGATACCTTCAAACCTGGCAGGGTCCGTATTGTCCATATAGACCGACCAGAGGTTGACATAGCGCACCGATCCGATCGTGGTCTCCAGCTTGAAATAAGTCTGCGGCAGCGCATAGTCGGACAGGAAGAGCGACCGGTATCCTTCGCCCCAGAACTGCTTCCCGTGTCCGAGGCTGAGCAGAAAATAGGTGTTGGGTTTCCAGGCTATTTCTCCCATCGCCTGGGCAAAATCAAACCTGTCCCCCCGCAGGCTTTTGGCCCAGCCCCAGCCCAGCGCATGTTGCCGGTCCCGGTAGCGCGAGGTGAAATAGGCCGGGAATGCGCCCTGGTTTTCGGCGATCATCGTATAAAAACTGAAGCGGTCAAATCTGCCGGTCACCCAGATGCCCCTGCCGTTGAGAAATGTACTGCGCCGGTCGGGCCTGACGACAGCGCCTGTCTCCAGGTTGAACACCGGGTTGATAGACAGCGCATAACGCTCCGGGCTGCGGTCGTCTTTCTCCCTGAAATAGAACAGAGAGGTGTTGAAGAGCCGGTCATGTATCCATCCCCAGGTTTTCGAATCTCCTCTGCCCGCCAACCACTCCTCCGACTCGCCGGGTCCGGTCTCCGGCGATGAGAAGTTCCGCAGCGGCACGCGATCCAGGACGATTGTATCGCCATCCCAGGCCATACGCTCCCAGGTATCGGACCGCCAGGGCCTGACACCATAGTGTACCCTGCGGTTCGGCGCAGCAGGTAGTAACAGCCCGTTAATCAGGAAATCGTCATAGCTGCTCAGCGGCAGGTAATGGTGTGCGGCATTCCGTACCGGGAATACCGTATCCGGCTGTTCCTGCGCAGACAGTCCGTATGACGACAACATAAGGCCGATGAAGGCAAAAAAACAAGTGCGGATGAGCAAACGGGGAGTGAGTTTAATCTTGTATCATTGAATTTGTCCGGTACGCTTACAGGGCAGTTAACCCACCGGAACCCGGTGACGTTGGCAACCTGTACGTTTCCATGTATATGACGGTATACCGGGGCTCCTCCCTTCCAACAGGAGTGCGGAGTCCGGCATCTTGTAAATGTGGCAAAAAAAATCTAGTTTTGGTCGCGCACGGTTTTGTGTTCTTTTTCACTCACTCCACCGCCGGGCCATAGCGGAACTCCCAAACATGGTTATCCCTACTCTACGTCGCATTCTCCTGCTTTCGCTTTCCGCCGCATTTTTCTTCGTCCTGGTCCGGTCTACCGGCCCGGACAAACCGGATATCGAACAACTGCGTAAATGGAACCGGGAGACCCAGTATGACTCCACACTGGCATACCTGGCCGAGCGGCTGCCCGTATGGAAACAAAGGGGGGAGGGGGAATACATCGCCCGCAGCTTTCACTATTATTTCTACGCGCTCAAGGCCGTTCAGCACGAAGGACTCCCTGATACGCTGGCATATTACGAACATTTTGTCCGGAAGCACTTGGATCCGGACAAGCGGTATATAATCGCTTTCATCGCCAGTATGCAGGCCGATTACCTGATGCCGCTGGGCTATATCGACTCTGCCAGGACACTGCTCTCGGGCATGCTGCAGCAATACCCTTCCCTGCCCGAAAAAGAACCGGAACTAAGCGCTGAGATATACAGCAGCCTGAGCTTCCTGTCCGCAGTAGAAAGCGACTATGCCACCGCCCTGGAGTACAACCACAAGAGCGACGATATCTACCTGCGCGTATTAGGCGAATCTCACCCGGCCCGGCTGTCTACTCTTAATAATTACAACATCATATACAGCGGTATGGGCCGCTACCAGCAGGCGCTGGACTATGCGCTCAAGACCCGGGATATCGTACAGTCCACTTACGGCGCCGAACATATCAACCAGGCCCGGGTACTCAATAACCTGAGTACCATCTACTGGTCGATCGGCCAGCATGACAAGGCCATCGGTATGCTCAAGGAAGCCGCAGAAGTCAACCGGCGGAAGGGCCGGGATTTCCAGTTGACGCAAAACTATTACAACCTGGCCGGGGTCTGTCTCGGAAAGCTGGACTACGATGCGGCCTTTCACTATCTCGAACAGACATACAGCCACCTGCGCCAGCTCGATGGCGATCAGACTTATTTCGAGATCCAGGTACTCAATTCCTTCGGCAGCTATTACACGGATCAGGGAAACCTGGACAGCGCCCAGTTTTACCTGTCCCGGGCCCTCGATCTGGCGAGAAACGCATCAGACGTTGATTCATACCAGCAGGGTAGCCTGCTCCTGTCCCTCGGTTTCCTGAAGTACACCCGGTCCCAGTATGACCTGGCGATTTCAGATTTCCAAAAAGCCCTGTCCATCCTGATAGACTACCTCGGCGAGGAGCACGACATGATCGGCAATATATACCAGTACCTGGCCACCTGCTATGATGCGCTGAAAGACTACCCGAAGGCAGATACCTTTTTCGGAAACGGGTACAGGATCTACCTGAATGCTTTCGGACCCGGGCATACCCGGGTACTGGATGCGCTCTCTTCCATGGCGCTGTCCGCCTACCAGCGGGGCAACTATGGGCGTGCCTCGGAACTGGTGGACAGTTTTCTCGCCTGTGGCAATGCCATCGACTTGAAGGCCTATCCATACAGGATACCCCCGTATGATTCACTGGCGCCTTCCGGTTTCCTGTACGAGACGCTCCTGCTCAAGGCCCGTATCATGTCTTCCGGTATGAAAACACCGGATAAGGCGACTTTGGAGGCTGTCATATCCCTGTATGACTATATTGCCCGTGAACTGGATAGGCTGTTGGCAGAGTTCGGCGGGTACAAGGACAGGGACGACCTGAGAAAAAGCTCCGAAGATATTTTCAAAGAAGCTGTCACAGCCTGCTACCAGCTTTACGAGCTTTCCGGTGAGCGCCACTGGACGGAAAAAGCCTATTTCTTCAGCGAACGAGCACGCGGCCTCAAACAACAGGAACTCATGCGCAACCGGCTGGCCCGGCAGATCTCCGGCCTGCCGGATTCGGTGATCCAACAGGAACTGTCACTGAGGGCGCATATGCAGTCCCTGCAGGAGATGCTGGACCAGACCAGTGTGACCGACACCCTGATCTATAACTCGGCCGCAAGTGAGTTGCTGATGGTACGCGAACAGCACAATCGCTACGTGAGGCACCTGGAATCCACCTATCCCCGCTATTATGACCTGAAGTACAACGTCTCAGTAGCTGGCCCGGAAGAGATCCGATCCCACCTCCTCAAACCGGGAGAGATCCTCTTGCAATACTGTGTGACGGACTCTGTCACTTACCTGCACCTGCTGACCGGCAAACAGCACCGTTTTGTGAAGCTGAATACCGGGACCGATCTTCGCGAACGCATCAGCGAATGGTACGACGCCATCAAAAGGCGGGATTTCGCTTCAGCCGACCGGACAGGTTATGAACTGTACAAGCGGCTGGTCGCGCCGGTCGCCGCCGAGATTGGCAACTCGGACCTGCTCATCGTACCGGATGAAGCCCTGTATTATATCAATTTCGAAGCGCTGCCCCTGGCCGCCGACAAATCCCGGTACCTTGTCGACCAGCACCGCGTACGGTATTGCTACAGTCCGACCGTGCTGGTCCAGTCGCACCAGTACGCAGGTCATAAAAAATCCGACTTCGACTGGGTCGGCTTCGTGCCCGATTTCAATGCCGGGGACAAAGCGAACTATACCCCCCTGCCCTGGGCCTCGGAGCTGGCAGGCGAAGCTTCGGGCTTCTTCCGGAGCCTCCTGCTGGAAGGGGACAAGGCTACGGCGGCGTCTTTCCGCACCTATGCATCTGCAGGAGATATCCTGCATATCGGGACCCATGCCGTAGCCGACGACTCGGATCCGCTCAACTCCTACCTGGTGCTATCGGGGGGGAGCGACAACAACTATGAGCTCGTGCGCGGCCATGATATATTCAATACGGAGATCAATGCCCGCTGTGCCGTGCTTACTGCCTGCGAGACAGCCGTAGGCAGCCTCAAGGGCGGCGAAGGGATGGTATCCCTGGCCCGGGCATTCAGCTATGCCGGATGCCCCAATATGGTGGTGACACTCTGGCCGGTGGACGATGAGCAGACCAGCCGGATCGCCTCCTCTTTCTACCGCCATGTCGCGGACGGCCGTTCTTTCGGGGAAGCCCTGCACCAGGCGAAGACAGAGTACCTGTCTGCAGCGCGCGGGGACCTGCGCCATCCCTTCTACTGGGCCGGGCTGGTGTACTACGGAGACCAGTCTGATATTGCCGGTCATACTAGGACCTGGTGGCTGATCGCTGCTATAGCGACCGGCCTGGCGCTTGTTGCGTTGATACTGGTACGGCGTATGCGACCGGGACACCGGCAACACCCGGCCTGACCAGGGAGACAGCCTGTCTTTCTTTGCTGCCGGCTTCGTATCATTGTGCAGTCAAGTGAAGCCTATACCATCTCCTGGACCCAACGCCGCAACCGATACCTATGGATAGCCTGCGATGCCTGAACTGTGATGCTCCCCTGCATGGGAAATTCTGCGCCGACTGCGGTCAGAAGTCATCTACGCACCGCATCACGCTGAGGCATTTCATCACCCACGATCTTGTGCACGGTGTATGGCACCTGGACAAGGGGCTGCTGTTCACTATCAGGGAGACTTTCACCAGGCCCGGCTATGCGGCACGGGACTATATCGCCGGCAAGCGGATCCGGTACTACAATGTATTCTACCTGCTCCTGCTTGTTATCGGTGTGCATGTGCTCCTGAACCACTTCATCGGCTCCGGTGAGGTGACGCCGGTAGAAGAGGAACCGGAAGACGGCATCAACCTGTCCGGGTTTATCAATACCTATGTCAAGTTCATCCTGTTTGCGGCGATCCCGCTATTTGCGCTCAACAGCCGACTCCTGTTTGGCCGCATGGGGCTGAATTTTGCGGAGCACGTGGTCATATCCGGGATGGCCATGCTGGGATCCAATATCCTGGCGATCTTCTTTACCCTTTCCATGTTGTTGGATCACTTGGGCGACGTCGTTCTGTTCCTGTATATCCAGCTATCCGTGCTGCTGGCGATCGTACTCTTCCCGGCAGTTGTCTTTTACCAGGCTTCCAGGCGCGACTTTGCCTGGTGGGACTTTGGCTGGCGTATGCTGGTCTGGTACCTGTTGTTCTTTGCCGAGGTCATCGGGCTGATGCTGCTGCTCTCAGTGATCATGCTGGACAGCAAGCATATGTATTTCTATTTCTGAAATACCCTGTCCAGCCCGGTGAATATCCGGTCAAAATCCCTGTCGGTCAGGTTGGACCCGGAGGGCAGGCATAGACCCTGGTCGAAGAGCCGCTCCGCCACTACACCACCGAAATATGGCGCTGCGGAGAATACCGGCTGCATGTGCATCGGTTTCCACAGCGGGCGCGCTTCGATATTCTCTGCATCCAGGGCCAGCCGGATCGCCTCGCGGGTGACTCCCTTGTTTTTAGCCGGATCTACCAATATGGATGTCAGCCACCGATTGCTGAAGCTGCCCGCAGCTTCCGGCTGAAAGCCGATGGCATACCCGCTATCCTCCAGGGACGCAAAGTAGTCGCGGTACCGGTCAAAGTTGGCCCGGCGCTGTGCGACCCGGTCCGCCAACACCTCCACCTGGCCCCTGCCTATGCCTGCGAGCACATTGCTCAGGCGATAATTATACCCTATATGGCTGTGCTGGTAGTGCGGCGCGGGGTCCCGGGCCTGGGTGGCGAGAAACCGCGCCTGCCGGATCATGGCCTCGTCTCCGGAGATCAGGGCGCCGCCCCCGCTGGTCGTGATGATCTTGTTGCCGTTGAAGCTGAGTATACCCAGCTGCCCCCATGTACCGCAGGCCCGCCCGCCTAGCTCTGAGCCCAGGGCTTCCGCTGCATCTTCCAGTACGGGTATGCCGTACTGCTCCGCGACTGCCATGATCTCCTGCATCTTTGCAGGCATGCCATACAGGTGCACGGGGAGAATGGCCTTGGCCAGGGCGGCTTTTCCTTCATGACCGGGTACCCGGCCTTCTGCACAGGCCCGGATCGCTTCTTCCAGTGCGGCCGGGCAGATATTCCAGGTATCCGGCTCACTATCGACGAATACCGGTATGGCGCCCAGGTAGGCGATCGGGTTGGCGGAGGCGGAGAAGGTCATACTCTGGCATATAACATAGTCTCCCGGCTGTACGCCTAGCAGGATCAGCCCGAGGTGCAAGGCCGCTGTGCCTGAGCTCAGTGCCGCAGCATGAGCAGCGCCCGTGTAGCGACACAGGTCTGCCTCGAACCCGTCTACATGCGGACCCAGCGGTGCTATCCAGTTGGTCGCGAAGGCATCCGCAACATAGGTTTGCTCTGCCCCACCCATATGCGGCGAGGAGAGCCAGATCTTGTCTGACATAGTATTTAGTATCTTGATTGGGTTGACTGAACTCGCCGGTCTGAGCGGGAGGGTGGTAACATTATCCAACTCTGGAATCTGGTCCTATAGTTGGAAATAATTAGTACCTCTTTTACCTGGCAGCGGGTCTGAGAGAAGTGCTCTTTGACTGCTATCAATCTTCCTCCCGCTCGTCCCAGGCATATGCGTCAAATACCAGGTTGGGTACGCCTGCTGCTTCTGTGATCTTGCGAATCTCAGCTTGTAACACATCATATGTCTCTTGGTTGTCTACGCTACCCATAGCGGGATTCCTACCTACCAAACCATCTATTTCCACAAATTTTCCCAACTGCTTCAACACATACTTATCCAATGGTACATGACCGTAGTTAAGAATAGTCTCACGTATCTCCAATTTGATCTCTTTCGTCCGGGTAAGGTATTTGAAGAACAAGTTGACTGCTTTATTCTTATATGCAAAACTCAGCTTCTTTCCTTCTTTTTCTGATTTCTCTTTTTGGTAAGCTAACCAGAACCTTTCCAGATCACGCGCTGCATCTTCCCGCAAGATCAAAAAGCCCTGCTCGTCCATGGGCGGCTGTTTCTTTTCAATCTCTTTCTCTGTGTACGCCTTGGCCCACGCCCGATAAATCTCTGATGGCGGACAATTAAACCCCTGAAAGCTCCGAAACGTATTACCCCCAACACCATATTTTGCTTTTTTGCTCGCCCATGATCTGTTTCGCTTAAAATGTCTTAACAGACAACATCTGTCATGCTTGATTTCCTGGACAAGACCATCGTATTCCTCTGTTTTGGCTAGTTGGCACATATTCTGCGTTTTCTACAAAATACACAGAATGCTTTAATTGGATAGTCTCCTATTGCCTAAATATTTTTGTCATATCGGATGATCTTGCCGGGATTTCCGACCACAACTGCATAGTCCGGCACATCCCTGATGATCACCGCCCCGGCGCCTATGACCGCCCACTGGCCTATGCGAGTGCCCGGTATCACCACGGCTCCGGCTCCGATATGGGCGCCATCGCCTACGGATACATTTCCCGTGAGCACAACGCCGGGCGAGATATGTACATAGTCGCCGATCCGGCCATCGTGATCCACGGAGGCGGCTGTATTGATGATGCAGTGGCGACCGACCGTAGTGCCCGGATTCAGTATCGCGCCAGCCATGACTACGGACCCGTCGCCGACATCACAGTATTCGCCGATCACGGCGGACGGGTGGATGGCCTTGCCAAACCGGATACCAAGCCTGGCTGCCAGCATCTTGCGGACCCGGTTGCTGCCGATAGCAAGTATGACTTCTTCCTCCGTACTGTACTCCGGGACCGCGACTTCATATCCCAATATGGCGGCTTCAGGACTATCATCCCAGAACCGTACCCGGCTTTCACCGGATTGTCGCAGTATATCGGCGATCACCCGACCGTGTCCGCTGGCTCCGTATAAAATCATATGTTCCCTTTGAATTTCTCCATCGTGGCTGCAGTAGCAGAGCTGATCCCTTCCGAGCGGAACACCTTGACGATTGTCCTGTACAGGATCTTCACGTCCAGTGCCAGGGAGAGATGATCCACGTACCAAACATCATAGGCAAACTTATCCGGCCAGGAGAGAGCATTGCGCCCGTTGACCTGCGCCCAGCCGGTGATGCCCGGCCGCACTTCGTGCCGCCTGCGTTGCTCCGTATCGTACAGGGGTAGGTATTCCACCAGCAGGGGACGCGGACCGACCAGGCTCATGTCTCCCCGCAGCACATTGATCAACTGGGGTAGCTCATCCAGGGATGTCCGGCGCACTATGCGGCCAACCCCGGTCAGGCGGTCTGCATCCGGCAGCAACCGCCCGCCTGCATCCCGCTTGTTATTCATCGTCCTGAACTTGACGATCCGGAATATCCGTTCCTTCCTGCCCGGCCGGGCCTGCACGAAGAAAGGCTTGCCGCCGTTGGCAACAGCCAGCATAGCGGTGAGGAGCACAAGCAATGGCGACAGGATTATTAACCCTGCCAGAGAGACAGCAATGTCCATTGCACGTTTTAAGAATGCCTTATACATTTTCCTTCTGTCCTCAGTACATGAATCCGAACAGCCACAGTGGGATACGGTTATGTGATCCGTATTCTATGTCGTCGGCAGCTACAAAGGCCTGATCCAGATCCCGGATCTGTCTTCCCGATTTTCCTTTGCCGCCTATCTCAAATGTATACTGTTCGTCCACCACAAAGTCTCCCTGGTCCGAACTGGTGATCCTGTGCCTGTATCCTGCCTGGTTGGCAAAAAAAGTCTCACGGGCATTGCCCTTATTGATGCACGCTGCGGCCAACACAGTCATGAGATTGGTATTGTCCAGGAAAACCTTGGTCGGCTTCTGCAGCCTGCTGATACCGGTCGTTTCCCGGTACAGGTTGCGCGTCAGGCCTGCCTCCTCGAGATACTGCAGGTATGTGAGCAGCGTGGTGCGGTTCAGGCCGGTCTTGGCGCTCAGCTTGCTGATATTGGGCACGAAAGGCGCTGATTCGGCTATGATCACAAGCAGTTGTTTGATCCTGAACACATAGAGCGGATCCAGGCCCCGCAACAGGGGCAACTCTATCTCCAGTATCATATTGATCACTTCTTCCAGCCTGGTGGCAAAAAGGTCCGGCTGTTCCTTGAAGAAAGGATAGTATCCGTGCTCCAGGTACTTGTGAAAATACGCAAGAGGCCTGATCTTTTGATTGATCGCCTGCGCTGCCTGCACATGGCACTGAAGGATCTGAGGCAATGTCATCACGTCCGGTACCAGGCCTGTTTCCAGCGCCAGGTACTCGCGGAAAGAGAAGCCTTGCATCGTATATACGACCGCACGCCGACTCAGATCTGCGCGGGCATTCAGTATTTCCAGCAGGGAGGACCCGGTGAATACAACCTTCAGCATCGGGTAATCGTCGTAGATATTCTTAAGCTCCCCGGCCCATCCGGGATACTTATGTACTTCATCCAGGAACAGGCGCCGGCCACCTTTTTTGACAAATTCATCTGCCAGATCCAATAATGTACGGCGGCTGAACCCGATATGGTCCAGGCTTACGTAGAGGGTCTGCTCGTGGGAACCGGCCAGGTGCAGCTTGATGTATTGCAACAACAGGGTAGTCTTCCCCACACCGCGGGGACCCCTGATCCCGATCAAACGCGCCTCCCAGTTGATCTCGTGCAGGATACTTCGCACGAAATCCGTTGGAGTATACAACAGTCTCCGCTGGTATCTGTCAAACAGCCCCTCCAATTTTGTTTGTTGTAGTATACAAAAATAAACAAAAATCGCTTGTTACGGCATACAAAATCTGCCAGAATTGTTTAGTACAACATACCAAAAGCGGTAACATAACATTCATACTATAGCTCTCAGCATCTCCAGATATTTGGAGGCCAAAACACCTCTGTCAAAGTGGTTTTTGGCGTAGCGATAGCCGTTTTCGCCTTGTCTTTGCAGAAGATCACGGTTACCCAAGTACTTTCTGACCTTCTCTGCAAAATCGACAGGTACTTCCGACTCTACAAAGATGCCTGCATCTGCCTCTTCGACCAGCTCCCGCGATACGCCATCTATCGCCATCAGTATCGGACGCTTGCAACTCATATAGTCAAAAGTTTTATTGGAGTAGACAGTCTTAAATGTATCTACTCTCTTCAAGACAGAAGTCCCCATTTCCGATGCCAGAATGTACTTAAACACCTCAGCTTTAGGTACCGGATCGATAAAGCGTACATTAGTAATCCCTCTCTCCTCTGCCAGCCGCATCAGCCTTGGTTTTTCCATTCCCTGCCCGATCAACAGAAAAAGTACTTGTGTATCTTTTAGCAGTTCTGCAGTATCTAGTATTTGCTCCAAATGATTAGCCACGCCATGTGCCCCCACATAGGTAATTACAAAGTAGCCATCAAGCCTGTATTGCTTACGAAATGTTTCTCTATCAAATCGATCAAGGAGCTGGTCAGAAAGGCTGAAGTCGGCAGCATTTGGTATGAAAATGATTTTTGCCGGCGGAACTTTCTTCTTCTCGATCAATGTCTGACGAAAAGCCGGCGTCAAAACATTGATCAGCCTTGCTTTTCGGTAAAGAAATGCCTCCAACCAGTATGCTATCCGTATTATCATCTTGTTATTAACTACTCCCGTATCAATAGCCGATTCTGGCCAAAGATCACGTATCTCAAAAACCAGAGGTACCCTCTTGATTCTAGATAAGAGGTACCCCGTAATACCGATGAATAACGGTGGTGAGGTGACCAAGACTAGATCATACTTTCCTTTGACCTTGAACAGACCAGCCCATAAGGCGGAAAAAACAAAAGAAAAATAGCCCCATAGCCGACCCGCGAAACTGCTGTTGTAGCTCTCAGAAACGTGGCAACGCCACACCTCGGTATGTCCCTGCATCTTACGTGTAAAGAACTTGCCTTTATATTCTTCACGTTTAGCCGCACCGTTAGCATGAACCATTCCTCCCAGAACTGTCACCTGATGTTCCCCCTCGTCATACCACAGTCGGGTGATTTCATTCCATCGCGATCCACCCGGATCATCTTCCTCCAAGAAATACTGGTGTATCAACAACACTCTCATGACTGTCTAATTTCTGTGCTGATCGACTTAGCCTGTGTCCGAAACAAAATAGTTCTAGTCTCTTCTCTGATACCGTAATAAGGAGAAAACCATCCACGTCCATATTCCGGAGCTATGACCCCTTTCTCATCTCTAGCCATGATCTCCGGCAAAACTTCCGGTGCCGGATTCCATATCTGCACCCATTCAATATCATCGGCCGAGTGCCTAATAATCTTGTCAGTGATGATCCAATGGCAAGACCCTTTCTTTTTAGTCACTATCCGCTCATGTCGCAGAGAAGGATCAATGTGACCAAACGATCGGATAACGCCTTTGAATATATAGTTATCCTCTGTTTCTTCCAAAATGGCTTCTTCTGATTGCGTCCAATAGTACCATATAAATCGTGCACCCTTCAACATCTGGTCAGCCCCTTGAACCATCACTGTATTATGAGAAGCAGTACCCATGAAATAGCGAAGCGTATCCGCGTCCGCGTTATATTTATAAGAGCCCGCGTCACGCATGACATTCTTATCACCTATCCACAAATCCAGATGAAGATTGTCCGCTTGAGATGGTCTGTCTTTATGTCGACCACAACGCAAAAACGTTAATGTCCGACCATCCCTTATGAGGTAGTATCCTCCCTGTGTAAAAGCTTGAACTCCTGGGCGCTGATAAAGCGGGTCAAATCGCAACGACTGGTCGCGTAGAGAGGATATTCCCCACCAGTCTGCATCTTCTGTCCACAAGCCGGCTCCTTGATATAATGTTTCACCTGTCAACAGCAGATGCAGACTATTCAACTGAGGGCGGTAGTCTCTGTAATCGCTATCTGTCAAAGGAAAAAATAAGGCACCATCATTTGCCCCATAATTAGGTACTTGACCCGTAGTCAATTCCTGACATTGAAAAAGAAAGTTCAGTGCCCTGTAGGCCCGGTCATAAAATTGCCCGGACAGACAATCCCCATTTTGCTTTACAAGGCTGATAATCAATGTGAGCACTTGAATGATTACCCTATGATAGTTCATACTGAACTGCAAAAATGTGCCGTCTTTATAGATCTGATATGCAATCTCAGCCTCCAACCATTTTTTCCCTTTTACTGCCCACTTGTGGCTTTCCGGTATAAAGGGAAACAAATAGCTGCTAAGGTATAGTATCGCTGTTTCTGTGATGGCGTGATTGTTCCGAACTGCTATTCTCGAAAAATCAATATGGGCATATATATGATGCAATTGCCAATAGATCGCATTTTGGTAGCTCTTCCATCGATCTTCCGTGAGTGTGTCAGCGTCTCTATAAAAGAATAGGACGAAACACCAGTTTAGAATACGGAGTGATATCTCCTGACTACATCGGTAGTTAGGTCCACAGTTGACCGGGTTTGCTACAATCCAACTGTCTATTTCTTTCCAGATCCATTCACTGTGATCGGCTCCATGATGATAATCATACCTCATGACCGCCAGGAGATGAGAGAATCTGGACTTCTCCCACACATACTTTATATCTCCTGCCTTTGCATCATAGTCGTCGATCTGAGACCAATGACGATCAATTGAATATTTATACCCTGTCTCCGGGTTAGTAACCCAATCATAGTCTTTCCCCAGGTCTATATCTTTGGAGTGGAAAAAAGAAATGATTCCTCCCAGAATACGATTCTTTTTCTCTTCCAACAATCTACGCGGTTGCTTGGGAAGCGTAAGCCTATCCCTTGAAGTAAAAAGAAACTCCAAAGGCAACTGTCTCCATTCGGATAAAGACAAAAAAAACTTTTCTGGTGGATTGATTGGTGTTCGCCTCTGAAGCAACCCCATCCTTTTTTCCACCTCGTGGCGAACACGATAGCCCGCATAGCGGAAACCCATGTTGCGGACCAGGTGAAAAATCTTCGGCGGTTTCATGTCTAAGAAAGTTCCAAGAGGTTCAATATGTCAACGATGCGTTTAGCAGTCTGCCCATCCCAGCGATCCGGTATTTCTCCTTTTTTCCATTGCCCGGCAAATAGTTTTTCCATCACCGGGGCTATAGCCGCCGGATCAGTACCGAGAAGTTCGTTTGTCCCAATTGATATTGTCTCTGGTCGCTCGGTATTATCGCGGAGAGTCATGCAAGGTACACTCATCACTGTTGTTTCTTCCGTAATACCTCCAGAATCCGTGATCACTGCCTTGGCGTATTTCACCAAATAGTTGAACTCAAGATAGCCAAGAGGTTCAATCGTATACAGATTGGGAGCTGAGATGCCCAATCGTTCGAGTACTCGTGCAGTCCGTGGATGGACCGGAAATATCACAGGAAGACCCCGGCTGGTCCGAATAATCTCCCCAAGAAGCTCCTTGAGCTTGTTTTCACCATCGACATTAGCCGGACGATGCAGTGTAACCACAAAATATGTTCCTGGCACCAATGCTGCCTGTTCCCATATCAGTGGCGCTTTCAGCCTCGCTGAGTTACGCAACAAAGTGTCTATCATAGTATTTCCAACAAAAAAAATACTCGATTCTTTTACTCCGGATTTACGTAGATTCTCATTAGCTATCTCAGATGTCGTGAAAAAATAATCGGTGATACTATCTGTGACGATTCTATTGATCTCTTCGGGCATCGACCAGTCGTCCGAACGTATTCCCGCTTCCACATGAGCTACTTTTACACCCATTTTCTGTGCGACTATGGCGCATGCCATAGTCGACGTAACATCCCCGACGACTAGACAGAGATCGCTTTTCCGTTCTCGCAGGATGCGTTCATACCCTATCATAATGGCAGCCGTCTGCTCTGCCTGAGTACCACCGCCTGCTCCCAAGTTGATGTCCGGAAATGGTATATTTAGCTCTTCAAAAAATCGGTCACTCATATTCTGGTCATAGTGTTGACCTGTATGAATTAAACGATAGTGTATCCTGATTTCTTTCTTTTCTCCGATGGCATGGATAATCGGTGCGATCTTCATAAAGTTCGGCCGCGCACCTGCAATTATGTCAATGTTCATAGTTCTTATCTATTTCGTAGTATCTCTTCTGTCTATTTTCGACGAGCACTCTCATTGGATTGCCAGCAACAGTCGAATTGCTCTTAATTGATTTATTTATAACAGAGTTTGCACCAATAATAACATTATCACCAATTTCGATCTCTCCAAAAACTACAGTTCCTGCTCCTATATAGACGTCACTTCCGATTTTAGGAACGCCCCTGTCACCAAAATTCCTGCCTATCGTAACATTTTGCGCTATAGTGACATTTTCTCCAATAACAGTTTGCGAATGAATTACAACTCCCAACCCTCCATATCCAATGCGAAAATTTCTACCTATACTGGCACTACAAGGCAACCAGCAACTGAATACAAACCGATTTGCGGTCGAGATAATTAATGCTATCTGTACAAATCCTCTTTTGTAAAACCAGTTGCCAATTCGGTATATAAAAATTACTAGTTTCATACGAATTGCATTAGGAAATCAATATTAGAACATGAGTTTCTACTCTCTAGTCTAATCTTCATATTCTCTCGCATCGCTAACATCCGTAACTCGTCTACCTTCTCTATGGCGTGAAGCAACACCTGGGGAAGAGCGTCATGATGGTTATCAAGAAGATAACCATCATATCCATCATTGATTATACCATCAAGTATCTCCGACTTGATGGCCAAAGGGACTTTGTTGAAAGCCATTGCTGTAATAAGTGCATTAGGGTATCCTTCTGTCTGGCTTGTAAAAAACTGAAAGCACAGCTCACCGTCAAGATTCTCTACAAAACCATAACACATGGTGTTGTAGAGGCTATTATCTTGAATGAATTTCTTTACGTTCACAAGCTCTGATCCATCGCCATATATCTCAAACTTGTATCCAAACCCATTTTCAATACAATACTTGGCGACGTTTAAGAACTCATATACTCCCTTATGCCTTTCGATTCTATTAAAAAAGACAATCCGGTAAGGATTTATGCCTTCCAACGGGCGGATGTCCCCTAACATCCAATTCTCTATGACTACAAGCTTCTCAGGAGAGATATTATAGTTGTCGTGATAATAGTTCTTCCAAAAAAGAGACTGACACAGAACCACGTCTACTTTCTTAAAAAGGATACCCACCACAAAATCAAAGCTTTTCTTGTGATAAATCACATTCCCCGATCGCCCAAAAAACAATGTTTTTCTACCCGCCATTTTAAAGAAAAACAATGTCACAAGTTTATCCATCATTGACCAATGCGAAGAACTGAACGCTACTACTGCTCTTACTCTCCGCAAATACGCAAAGCTCTGAGAAGTCCGCCTTACTAACCTGACTACACGCCCATAAAGTGATTCTCCCTTTATAGAATTCATGCTAGAATCAAGAAAGATAAACTCCTCCCGCCTGGCTGTAGTCTCAATATATTTTTTCATTGTAGTGCAAGCCCTGTTTGTTCCTCCACGCGACGAAACTCTTTCCGAAAAAGACCCAACCACCAAAACTTTTTTATCTATCTCTGTCTGCATAGTCTATAAAAAAATCGAAAAATAGTGTATGGCAGAATAACTCCAAAAACATACGGTTTTAGGATACCCGTTATGCCAGTACGGGGGAGGATAAACACAAAAAATAGACTTACAAAATAAACTGCCAAATAAAAAGAGTCGGAGCTTCTACGAGATTTCATATCTGCATAGCCCATCAGCATCCCTAAAGAAACCGGCACTAAAACAAGACCTAAACTGCCCAGATTAATCAATATTTCCGCATTTAGGGAGAACGCGATACTAGCATTCTGGCTGTATAGGTGCGGAAAGTTTACTTTTGTAAACTCCTCCACCATCGCAAGCGGTCGTTCTGGCCAAATGAATTGTGGTACTAAGGACAAAATACTGTTGTAATAACCCTCTAACGGGTTTTCGACAAACCCCGGACCAGAAAAAACCTCTCGATCAACAAGATTGTTCGCTATAAACTCAGAGTTGAAAAAGAGATATCCGAAATTTTCGCGAATTGACCCGAGGGCTTCACTCACATTCCATACACTCCTGAAAACACCCACAAACAAAAAGACAGCAATAAAAAGTGCCAAGAAAAAGGCCACCTGATATCCTTTAATAATTCTATAATAATGCAGTGCAGCTATAACAGGTAGAAGTAACACAAGAATTTCGCCTCTCTCTCCAAGCCTCATATTAAGCACCATTAATACTACAACCGATATAGTAAAGAAAGATAGCAGCGGCGGGGATTGATGACGAGTAATATATTCTATCATATATTTTACATATCCCAGAGATATTGCATATAAAAATATTGAAAAAACCCCCGTTCCTTGTCTCACAGAAAACAGATCAGAGCGCTGGAAGCCTAGATTAACAATAAATGACCCATATGTATATACAAAGTATGCATAGTATACAAACAGACAAAGGGCCAGAAAAACCATTGTTTCCCGGGCAAAAAGCATTCGTACATTTTCCCTCATTTGAGTAGTTCGAATTCGCGAGAAAAGAAATGCACCCAAAACAAAGGATGCCGAGACAGTTAAACTACACCAAACAATCCATTGTATTTCCTCTTGCTTAAACCCAAACGGGTTTTCAAAATAATAAAAGGAGACAAATGCAGAGGCCTTGTACAGAAAATAGCTAATCAGAAACGCAGATGAAAGGTACCACCTTTTTCTTATCAGAAAAACCAGACAGAAAACATATACAAATAATATTGCGAAATAAAAAAACATCCTTTTATTTTGCCCTTAAAAGTAAATAATAGACAATTAGCTTTGTTGTGATCGCAACCCCAAAGCCGATAGCCACTATTGTGTAATTCTTCAGGGCAACTGCCAATACTGTTGCCAAAACGACAGCAAGCAGTCCTAGAAAATCTACCCTGCTAATCCATTGAATAAAGCCTAGGCCAGAAACCACACTGCCTAAGACCTTCTGAACGATCCCTAGAAACAGCACTGCACAAAACGCTTGGTAGAGCGTTATAAAACCACTGTATGTTACATCATAGAATGCAATTAGAATTGGAGAGGCCATATAGGCCAAAATTGATATCAAAAAACTGAATACCACCACAAGAATTAACTTAGAATTATGTCTTTGAAATGAAAACAATCCGCCCTTGTTTTCATGAACAACCTCAGCCGTTAAATACTGCAGAGCGGGAGCGAGAGAAAAAGACAAAAGTCTGTATACGAAAAAGGCTATAGAGAATTCGACTATTATTCTCCTATCGACAGAAAAGAGTTCATAAATTAATATAGGTGCCACCATAGTAAGATAGGAAAATCCATTTGAAAGAAAACTGAACCTAGAGGTTTTCCAAAGGCAAACCAAGGTCCTTTTAACAAGCCCAATTTTAACAGAAAATCCAAAAACAAAAAAAACAATTAATATGGAGATTAATTCAACAAAAGAATAAATAAAAATAGAAATTTCGCCCACAATCAAAACCATAGCCAAACACAACACCAAAACTACGGCCTTAGAAAAAAACCTAACCCCTGAAACGGCGACATACTTCCTACAATTAAGTAGTTGGCTAACTACATTCTGCCTTGATGAGTTTGCGAGCGAAAGCAACAAGACAGAAAAACAGAATATACAAAAACCCAACCCCTTTAGTGGCAATAAAACAAGAATGATGCACATAGCTATCAGTGCAATTATCAAGCTTGAGGTTTGAGCCGTTGTCAATAACTGCCCATTTATATCCTCTTTATCTGAAATTAACAACGCATATGACATACCTCCATTTACGACTGTACTAGCAAGTGGTAAATAGCTTATTGCGGTAGCATATTCGTAATATCCACTTTCAGATAAACTCCTAGAAAAAAAAGAGTTCAGAAAAAAATCGATCGCTGCTGCTGCAAAAAAAGAAAAATAATAGTATATCCTTACCCTCATAGTTTTCATATTCTCCTATATCTAGTGATTGAGCCATAACCTCATTTCGTCCTCAAACTAGCGGTCAGAGAAACTCTAATCCACTTCTACCTTCATCAAGCAAAGCAGCACTTCTTCTTCCTGTGAAAGCATAACATACTCAATCGATCAAATAGGCAACCTATGAACAACATCGAGTTCAACCCTATACCGCTCCCCGCTCTCCGGGCAAACAGCGGTCCCGGCCTCATCGAAATGCAGCCGGTGGCCGTACTCACTCATCCAGCCCGTCTGGCGCGCCGGGTTGCCCACGACCAGTGCGTAGGCGGGTACATCCCGGGTCACCACCGCCCCTGCACCGATGAAGGCATAGGACCCTATATCGTGGCCGCAGACGATCGTAGCGTTCGCACCGATCGTCGCTCCTTTACCTACCCTTGTTGACAGGTACTGACCTCTTCTGTTGACCGCACTGCGGGGATTGATCACATTCGTAAACACCATCGACGGGCCCAGGAATACATCGTCCTCGCAGGTGACCCCTTCATAGATCGAGACATTGTTCTGCACCTTGACATTGCGGCCCAATACGACGCCTGACGCGATCATCACGTTCTGACCGATATTGCAGCCCTCACCGATCCTGCAGCCGGACATGAGGTGAGAGAAGTGCCAGATCTTCACACCTGCACCAATCACGGCCCCCTCGTCGATCACTGCCGTAGGATGAGCATAATAGCCTGTCTTCGCCATTCTGTCCTTATGTTTTATTATGATTTCCGGGCTCCGATGATGAGAAAAAACGATGCGGATCAGTCCACTTGTACATCCCGCCTTATTTGCGCTTATAGCGCATAAGTACTCCTTTGTCTGCGTTCAGCAAGGTCAGGGTGTCTCCCGAGACCTGGTATGCCCTGATCCCCTGGAGTGCCTGCAGGAATACCCGTTCGCCATCGCCGGGACACATCATCTTGGTCATCGCCATCGGCGCCGAAAAGTCGATCTGCGGGCCTTCGCTGCTGAACGGGCCGTGGAAACTATTGCAACCCGTACGACCGCTGACAGAGCGATCTACCGTGTCGAAGCGCAGGGAAGGCTGTTCATTCGGATAAAGACTGCCAAGCGACGCATGGCTGGTAGTATGTATATACACAAGCTCCCACAGCCCCTCCAGCCCTCGTTCCGCTCCAACGGAAACCGGCTCGTACGAAGAATTGAAATTCAGCTGCTCCGCCAGGTAGATATAAGGGCCGTGAAAGTGGTGGGCAAAGACATTGGCCGGGTCTGCAGCCGCTGCATTCCAGGCCATGTAAGCCTCATCCGCCAGCAGCACGATCGTCGTGCCCGTGCGCACATAATGGTTGCTGTTGTAGTACGTGGGCGCTTCAAATCCCGGCAGCAGCTTGCCCACGCTTTTGGACGTATAATCCCCGAGTATCCGCTGGTAGTTGCGCTGGGCGGTACGAGTGGGTTTGTAGAGTTTCTTGTATGCATAGTTGAGCGCTACCCGCGTCGCAAATTTCTGCTGGCTGATCATATCCTTGATGCCGGAGAAAGGATTGAGCTTGTTGAAATCATCGATGGTCTGGATGGACACCGGCACTTCCGGGACCCAGTCCGCCGAATTGACGACGGTAAAAGACCAACCTGCCTGCGTCATGGCCTCATACTCATAGGCAAAATACAGGTTGCCGGGCTTGGGCGCCGCGCTGCAATAGGTCTTGAACCGGATATCCGACGGGAGGCGACCTTCGCGCTGCTGCTGGTAAAGATAGGCTGTGAGCAGGTAGGATATAGCTCCACCCTGGCTGTGCCCGGTAATCAGTACATCACGCACACCCGCCTTGTAGCAGGAGTCGATCTTCCCGAGTATCTCCGGCGACAGGTAGGCCGTACTGAGCAGCCAGCCCACATGTACGGCGGCCTGCGGGTGACCGGCAAGCGCATACTCGAAAACCCGGTTTTCGCCGATCCGCAGTGAGCCTTTGGCCGGGACCATGGCCGCATATAGATTGGCCAGCCAGCTTTCACTCTTCTCCGTGGTGCCGCGGATACTGACAATAGCCAGGTTACCCGGACCCATCCATAGCTGCCACATATTCTCCAGGCCGACGACCTCCGACTGGTGTAACAGCCGGTATTGACCCGGTACAGGAATGGCATCCTTGTAGGCCTCTCCGCCAAACTGTGCAGAGATCTTCATCAGGTCGATATACTCCGACTTCCTGAAGCCAGGCTGCAGGGACTGCGCAGGCGACAAGACAGGCGCCAGGCATAGAACCAAGATCATCACAAAGACACTCATACAGTTTGCTTTTTAGTCTTTCGGTGCTGCGTGCAACAGAGGAATACCTGTCAACCACTAAACGCCGCCCCCGGCAAATTGCTACCTGTGTATCGCTTTACTTGTCCTCCTCGTAATATCCGTAGCCATACCCATAGCCATAACCGTACCCATAACCATAACCTCCATAACGGCTCAACTGCACCGCATTGAATACAATATACGGCCGTGGCAGCTTCTGGTGCTGGAAGATATCCTCAATGATGCCCAGCTGCCCGTACCGGGTAGTACCCTGGCGCACAACGTAGAGGGATGTATCGGCACATTTGTTCAGTAGCAACGCGTCAGATACGAGTCCTACCGGCGGCGTATCGATCAGTACATAATCGTATTCCTCCCTGAGTACCTGCATCAGCGCCGCCATACGCTCCGAGAGCAACAGCTCGCTGGGGTTGGGCGGGATAGGCCCGCAGGGCGCATAATAGAGCTGAGGGTTTATCTCGGACTGGTAGACAATATCCTTGTGCGTAAGCTCCGGCTGGACCAGGTAATTCGTGATACCTGCAGTTTGTCCCTTGTCCCCGAGATAGCTGACCAACTTAGGCTTGCGCATATCCAACTCGAGCAGGACCACCCGCTTGCCGCTCAGCGCCAGGGTGATACCCAGGTTGAGTGTAACGAAACTCTTGCCCTCGCCCGAGGCGGAACTGGTCACCAGGATAGCCTGGTTGTGCTTGCCCTCGCCCACAAACTGGAGGTTGGCCCTCAGCAGCCTGAACATCTCTGCTATGGCAGATCGGCTTTTTTCCTTGATCGCTATATGGCCGTATTTGGGCGTATAAGAGACCATACCCAGCATGGGGACCGCCGTATGCTGTTTGATATCTTCCTCATTGCGGACCCTGGTGTTGAGTTGCTGCCTCAGCGTGATAAGGCCGATGGGCAGGATAAACCCGGCCAGCAGACCCGCCAGCCAGATGATCTTTTTCTTGGGGCTCACCGGTATAGCACCGGCCCTGGCAGGATCGACTACCCGGCTGTTGGCCACCGCGACTGCGAGTGAAAGCGCCGCTTCCTCTCTCTTCTGCAGCAGGTAGAGGTAGAGATTTTCCTTGATCGACTGCTGGCGGCGTATCTCCAGCAGCTCCCGCTCCTGGCGGGGCAGGCTGCGCATACGGTTTTCCAGGTCCGTACGCTTGCGGCCTACGGCGCCCCTGCCGATCGTGAGGTCCCGTCGTATCGAGCTGATATTCTCCAGGATATTGGACCGCAGGTTGTCCAGTTGCTTTTCCGTGAGCGCGATATTGGGGTGGCCGGGGCCCAATGTATTGCGGATGCGCTCCCGCTCCAGCAACAGTTCGTTGAACTTGTTGAGCAGCGTAGTGAGCGTAAGGTTGGTCAGTTGCGCATTGGACGGAACAAATTCGAAATCACCTGTCGAATTCTTCAGGAAGTCCTCTATACCCCTAAGTATTTCCAGTTGTACATCTGCCTCCGTGAGGTCTTTGTTGTACACGGTCAGTTCGCTCAGCAGCATCGATCCCTCGGCGCTGAGGTCCATGAGGTTGTTGCTCGCTTTGAATCGCTCAACATCCGTCTCTACACCGCTCAGTTCGTTGGTCAGCAGACTCAACCGCTCATCGATGAAGCGCAGGGTATTTTCACTGATCCTGTTCTTGTCCTCAATCTCCTTTTCATTGTATACCTGCACCAGCCTGGTGAGAACATCTCCCGCCCGGACAGGTACAGGATCCTGGAAACTCAGGTCCAGCACTGTGCTCATCTTCCCGTTCCGACCGATATTCAGCGCCCGGCCGTATTCCGCCGCCGCCGTGGCGAGATCCTGTACCAGGATTCTCATTTCCTTATGCTCTGTCTGGTTGAGATCACGGGCCAGTGTGATCCTGCCGCCCCCAGGCAGGGACAGGCTCTTGCCGAACTCTCCTTCCAGCCTTGCCTCTTCATAAACCAGCTCGTACTTGTTTTCCGCCGAAGGTGTCACCAGCAGATCCAGATTGTACTGCTGCAACAAGCTGTCTGCTTGCCAGGAAACCACTTTTATGGGGCTCGTGGGGTAAACATCGCTGTGCTTGATCCTGCCTTCCGCTATATAGCGATACTGCAGGCTGAGATCCCTGACCACTTCCTGCATGAGGGTGGACGACTTGAGGATGAGGATCTCATTGTCGATATTGCGGCCGCCTCCGAAGATGCCGAGGTCCTGGAAAACACTGGCCTCCGTAGCCTGCCCGGAGCTTTTGTCATCCTTGATGAGTAGCTGCAGGTTGGCCTTGTAGACCGGCGTGGCATATCTCAGGTAGAGCCAGGAAACCGTCAGCCCCAGCAGTACAGAGATCAATATCCAGGGCCAGTAAGGCATATAGCGATATACCAGTATCCTCAGATCGACCGGTTTCTCTTCGGCGAAGAGCTGTTGGGGGGAATTGTTGCCGGTTGGGGTACTCAAAATAAATATCTTTAGCTTAAATATATCCGAAACGGCCTATGCCGCTCCGGGATCATAGTGCATTTAAAAAAGCGTGATCAGCAGCGTCGCCAGCGAAACGATCGCGATTACCGTAGAGACGTACCGGCTTGCCGGATCCGGGGCCGCCAGTATCTTGGCCTTGTGCGGCTCTACGTAGATGATATCGTTGGGCTGCAGGTAATAGTATGGAGAAGAGAACAACTCCTTGGACTTTACATTGATCCGGCCGTATTCCCGCTTCCCGTCCTTCTCCCTGATGACCAGGATATTGTCCCTGTGTGCAAACAGTGTAAGGTCCCGTGCCAGGCCCAGGGCCTCCAGTATCGTGATCTTCTGGCTGGGTATAGTGAAGGTACCCGGGGCATTGACTTCTCCCAGCACCGTGATGCGGAAGGAGAGGAACCTGATCTGCACATTGTGGTCCCTGAGATAGCCAGTCTCTTCGATCTTACGATAGATCAGCTCGCGGGTCTGTTCGATCGTAAGTCCACTGACTTCGACCCGGCCTATCACCGGCATATCGATATGACCCTGCGAATCCACCCGATACCCGATCGGGTCGCTCACATTGCCGCTCGAAGGGCTCATCCGTTCCATCTGTGCCACCTGGCGCAGATCTATGATGTTGAACCGCTGGGCCTCCTCCACATTATAACTATACACTGTGATCTGCAGTACGTCATCCGGTTGTATGCGGATGCCCTGGTAATTGGCGATTGTCTCGGGAACATCGCTGCCCAGGTCCTGCCCGTCCTGGAAGTTGACAATATCCTTGTAGGACAGGCAACTGCTGAAAAGACAAAGCATAAATGCCGGTATCAATAACCTCATGTACATCATTACTTGGAAATATACGAAAAGTTGGGCTTGCGGGTATCCTCAAAGAACCCCGGTTTTTTATCAATTTGATTCACGATGGAGAATACACCGTAAAAGCCTGGTTAAAACCTAACAAATTTCACGTCTGGGACGACATATTCCTATCAGTGTACCAGGCATATACATGCCTCAGACCCTCTTCGAACCTGGTCGCGGGGCTGTAACCCAGCAGTCGTTCGGCTTTTTCAATGGAAGCCAGCGAATGCCGGATATCTCCGGACCGCTCAGGGCCGTGAACGGCCGGTATCATTTTGCCGGATATCCGCTGCAGCCCTTCCACCATTTCATTGAGCGTGGTACGTTCTCCGCAGGCAATATTGTATACCTGGTTGATCGCCTTCGGGCGGTCGGTAAAGAGCGCCAGCATATTGGCCTGCACAGCATTCCCGATATAGGTAAAATCCCTGCTTGTGTTACCGTCCCCGTTGATGACGGGTGACTCGCCCTGCAGGAAAGCCCGGCAAAAAAGCGGTATGACGGCGGCATAGGGATTGTCCGGGCTTTGGCGGGGTCCGAATATATTGAAATAGCGCAATCCGATATATTCAAGCCCGTAACACCGCTGGAACACTGCTGCATACTGTTCGATCGCCGCTTTGGTAACGGCATAGGGCGACAGCGGCCGGCCAATCTGATCTTCCACTTTGGGAAGCGCGGCGCTGTCGCCATACGTGGAGGAAGAACAGGCCAGTACGACCCTTCCGGCGCCTGCTTCTACAGCGGCCTTCAATATGTTGACCGTACCGCCGATATTGACCTCATTCGTCCGGACGGGATCTTTTATAGACCTCGGCACAGAGCCGAGTGCAGCCTGGTGGGATACCAGGTCTATCCCGGTCATCGCCTCCCGGCATATATCCGGGTCACAGATATCACCGTGGATATATTCATATCCCTCTCTTCCCTCGAAGAGCGTTACATTCTCCCTCAGTCCCGTGGACAGGTCGTCCAGCACCCGTACGGTCTGTACCCGCGGATCAGCGAGCAGGCGTTCGACCAGGTTGCTCCCGATGAAACCGGCCCCGCCCGTCACCAGCACACGGACTCTTTTTGTATCTGTCTCTTCGTTTACCATACCGGTTTTATATCAGCCACTTTGCTTTAAAGCGGCCGTTCTGCAAATATTAAAGTTCTTCGTTGCGACAGGCTTCAATCTTTTTCAGCACCTGGTCGCTGAGCTTCATGGCACGTATACCGTCTATATGCGGCAGCTTGTGCGCGTCCGTACCGGCATAGTCTACCCAGCCGCGGGCAAGCAGGATCTCCGCCTGTTTCCTTACCTCGGGTCCGTACCGGCCGCTCAGCGAGAGCAGGTTGACCTGGAACGCTATGCCTCTCTCACGGATCTGTTCCAGCCTTCTCAGCCTGGCGTGATAATACCCGTATCGCTCGGGGTGCGCCAGTACCGGCAGGTAGCCCTGCGTCTGCATACTAAAGAGGATCTCGTCCAGGCCGGGTGTTTCTGCAAAAAACCCTTGCTCCACCAGGACCCGGTTGCCGCTGATGGGTAGGATCTCGCGCGACGCTACCAGCGAGCGAAACTGTTCGCCCATGAAATATTCGGCTCCGTAACTGAACACAAGCCCCGGAAATTTTTCGCTCACCTCCTGTCTGATGTTTTCGTACGCCGCCGCGATGCTCTCTTGCGTATTGGGGTAGTAGCCCTCGTAGACATGCGGGGTAGTGATGATCCGGGTATATCCCAGGGAGACCATCTGGCCAATCAACGCCAGGGAGGCAGCCACATCCGGGGCGCCATCGTCAATCCCCGGCAACACATGGCTGTGCATATCCGTACGGAACCACCCCGGCGGGATGGACAGTTGTTTTTGCCTGCTGAAAATGCCAAACATGGTCTAAGCTATGATCTCCGGTTTTGCCCGGCCGGGCCGAACGGGTGTTCGCCGGGCGGGAGGCTCGTAAGCGGATGCGTGTATTCATCCGGGGAGCTGATCCCCGCCGTGCGGATCATATGCACAAGCGCTACGGACGGGGCGGCATCCGCTACGCCAAAGCCGCCGCCGCTCAGGATATCGCGGTAGCTGGCTGTGTGCAGATCGGCAAACCCTTCGCTAAACTCAAGGTCCCGTCCATCGATCCTGATATTGCGCCATGTATGCCCGCCCGATTTCGATACCTGCTCCGGGAGCATGGTACGGTCAGTGCTCAGGAACCACCTGACCCGCGCCCTGCCGAGCTTCAGAAAACCTGCAGCCCGGTCGTGGGTATGCATATAAACCCGACTCTCCTCTACGGGTCCGAAGATCCAGATCAGCATATCGAAAAAATGGATCCCTATGTTCGTAGCGATACCGCCCGATTTTTCGATCTGTCCTTTCCAGCTCGTATGATACCAGTTGCCCCTGGATGTCAGGTACGTGAGATCTATATCGTAATCTTTGCCGGGAGACTGATTCACCTCTTCCCGCAACTGCAGGATCACCGGGTGCAGCCGCAACTGCAGGATCGTGTAGATACGACGCCCGGTCTCTGCTTCCATTTCGCTCAGTGCATCCGCATTCCAGGGGTTGAGCACCAGCGGCTTTTCACATATTACATCCGCTCCGTACCGCAGCCCGAACCGGATATGAGCGTCATGCAGGTAATTGGGTGAACACACGGACAGGTAATCTATCTGCATATCTCTGCGCCGCAGTTTCTCCAGGTGCCGGTCAAACCGCTCGAACTCCAGGAAAAAATCCGCTTCGGGAAAATAACTGTCCAATACCCCGACAGAGTCCGTCTTGTCCAGCGCCGCCAGCAAACGATGACCGGTTTCCCTGATCGCCTTCAGGTGCCGCGGGGCGACAAACCCGGCTGCTCCTATCAATGCAAAGTTCCTGACCGGTCTGCTCATCTGCCCGGTTTATTTTTTGAAGAATGACTTTACTCCATCGATGATCCGCTCCTGCATAACGGCGGTCAGTTCGCTGTGCATCGGCAGGCTGAACACCTGCCTGCAGAGCTGTTCGGTGACCGGGAGACTAAATCCCTCCGGCACAAAGGCCGCAAAGGCCTGCTGGTGATGCATCGGGACCGGGTAGTAGACCATACAGGGTATATCCTGTGCCTGCAAATGGGCTACCAGGGCGTCTCGATCTCCTTCAGTGAGCCGCAGGGTATACTGGTGGAAAACGTGCGTGGAGAACGGCGACCTGGCCGGCGTGACCAATTGCGGCATCTCTGCAAAAGCCGCATCATACCTGTCCGCCGCTGCGCGCCGGGCGGCATTGTACCCGTCGAGCCTGGGAAGCTTGACACGCAGTACAGCGGCCTGCATGGCATCCAGCCGGGAGTTGATCCCGATCTCATCGTGGTAGTACCTGCGCGCCATGCCGTGATTGGCGACGATACGCAACCGGGCGGCAAGTGCACCATCGTTTGTAAACACAGCCCCCCCGTCGCCGTAGCAGCCCAGGTTCTTGCTGGGGAAAAAGCTCGTCGCCCCTATATGGCCGATGGCACCGCTGTGCGCCCGCCGACCGTCCGAGAAGATATAGTGTGCGCCTATCGCCTGCGCATTGTCTTCTATCACGTAGATACCGTGCCGCTCTGCTATCGCGCAGATAGCCTCCATCTCAGCGCACTGGCCGAAAAGGTGTACCGGCACGATGGCCCTGGTACGCGGTGTGATCGCTGCTTCTACAGCCTCCGCTGTCAGGTTGAATGTATCCGGGTCAACGTCCACGATCACCGGCTTCAACCGCAGCAAGGCGATGACCTCGGCAGTCGCCACGAATGTGAATGCCGGCACGATCACCTCGTCTCCGGGCTCAAGATCCAGCGCCATCATAGCTATCTGCAGCGCATCTGTGCCGTTGGCACAGGGTATGACATGGCGGACACCCAGGTAAGCTTCCAGCTCCTGCTGGAAAGCCTGTACCACCGGGCCGCCGATGAAAACCGTGCTGTCCAGGACACCCTGCAGCGCTGTATCTATCTCCTCCCGGATCGTGGCGTACTGTGTACCCAGGTCCACCATCTGGAGTTTCTTCGTAGTATCGGTATTAGTCATCAATCAAGTAAAGTTGTCTTCTGAATATATCTGCGAACGACCGGGTCCGCAGGATCACAAAGATACGCCGGATCTTTTGCTGCAGACTGCCCCGCAACACGTGTATCCATGACTGGCCGGGCATGGCTTCGCCGTCGATGTGTCGCAGCAACATCATCGCTCCCGCCGGTGCGGTATATCTGGAAACAGCCTGCATAAGCGGCGCTCATATATTAAAAGGCGCCGGACCGCCTCAGCCTGATCAGGCCGTCACAGTCCGGATATATTTTCTGTCGATGTCCAGCAGCAGCGCATGCTCGGTATGCAGTAGCTGTACGGACACAAACTCTTTTCCTTTAACGGCTACCAGGCGGCCTTTTAGTCCGGTCAGGTCTCCTCCTATTACCTCGACCTCTCCGCCCGGGCGGAGATCGCTTACAGCCACCAGGTCCGCCGACCGGCCGCTGTCGGCTACACGGGCCAGCAGGTCTATCTCTGACTGTGGAATGATCGCCGGCGCATTATCCTGTCTTACAAACCCGGTCACATGCATCGTGTCCAGCACCGGCACATAGTCCCACAGGCAGACCTGTATGAGCACATAGCCGGGGAGCAGCGGTCGCTCCGTCAGCCTGCGCTTCCGCTGGTACTGCCGTACGATCTGTTGCATGGGCAGGTAAGACCGGATGCCTTTGCGTTCGAGCAGACCGGCGACCACGCGTTCGCACCGGGCCCTTACACGGACAGCACACCACCGGGCCTCCTGGGTCGTCAGGCTGCAGGTGAACGGGGACTGTTGCGCTGTACCTTGCGTCGTCATAGCCTCCAGTAGGTAAAATCTTCGCTTTCCAGCTTCGGAAACAACCCTTTCAGGTCAAACAGCACCGGCGATCCATTCATCAGGTCCCGGAAGAATGATTCCTGCAGGTCTTTATATTCGTCGTGATTCACCGCTACGATCACCGCATCGTACGGCGGCAGCGGTGCATCTATGAGTGTAAGTCCGTACTCATGGGCGATCTCGTTGGGCGATGCGAGCGGATCGGTGAGCTGGACATGTATGCTATACTGCATGAGCTCGCGCGCCAGGTCGGCGACCTTGGAATTGCGGATATCCGCTACATTCTCCTTGAAGGTCATACCCATCAGCAGGACTTTGCACTGCGACGGGCTTTTGCCGAGCCGGATCAACGTCTGCACCATTTTCTTGGCGATAAAGGCCGGCATACCGTCGTTGGTTCGCCGACCGCTGGTGATGATCTGGGGATCCATACCCAGCTGCCGGGACTTGTGCACCAGGTAATACGGGTCTACGCCTATGCAATGGCCACCGACCAGTCCCGGCTGGAACCGCAGAAAGTTCCACTTGGTCCCGGCAGCTTCCAGTACCTCCTTGGTATCGATATCCATTTTGTCAAACAGCATCGACAGCTCGTTCATCAAAGCGATGTTGATGTCGCGCTGCGTATTTTCGATCACTTTGGCAGCTTCGGCTACTTTTATACTGGCTGCCTTGTATACACCGGCGATGATCGCCTGGCCATAGACAAGCGCTATCTCTTCCAGCGCAGCCTCATCCGAGCCGGACACGATCTTAAGGATCTTCTCTACGGTATGCTCCTTGTCTCCGGGGTTGATCCTCTCGGGAGAATACCCCACTTTGAAGTCTCTTCCCATCTTGAGGCCCGACAGTTCTTCCAGGATCGGCACGCAGTCTTCTTCGGTACATCCCGGGTACACCGTGGATTCGAATATGACATAGTCTCCCTTCTTGAGATGCCGTCCGACAGACCGGCTGGCGCCGAAGATCGGGCGCAGGTCCGGTACATTGTGCTTGTCCACCGGCGTGGGTACAGCGACTATATGGAACTGTGCATTGTCCAGGTCACCCTCATCGGAGGTAAAATATATGTCCCTGCCTTCGAATGCCGATGCGTCGAGTTCGCGCGAAGGATCGATGCCTTCTTTCATCTGGTTGACCCTGTCTTCGCTGATATCAAATCCTATGACCCTGAAGTATTTGGCAAACTCCAGCGCCAGCGGGAGACCTACATATCCCAGTCCCACCACGGAGATGGCTTTCTGTTTGTTCTTTAGCGGTTCGTATATGTGCATTTCTTTAGGTTGTCCGGGTTGTGTTTACAAGTCTGTTTTTCCGAAAGGCTCCTCTGCCGACCAGATGAGCAGGTGATCTTCTTTGGAGTCCAGGACCCCGCTGGAGGCCAGTGCTTCGTCGTGGTCAAACACCAGGTACCTGATACGCCGGTTGACCATCTTTTCTGCTTTCTGTATCAGGCGGACCAGGTATGTCTCATCCACTTCTCCCAGCAATACCAGGTCTATGACGGGTCCATCCTGGCCGCGTGCAAACTGGCCCGTGAGCCATACCTTGCGGACATCGCCGAGACGACGTACTACGTTGTCCACGATCTGGTCTATACCGAGGTACTTATGAAGGATGCGCTGGATGTCGTTGAAAAGCGGGTGGTCGGAGTTGGCCTTGAAGTATTTTTTATTTCCCCTGGTGAAGGAAGTGAGCAGGCCCGACCGCTCCAGGTGGTTGAGCTCTACGCGGATGGCATTGCTCGAGTCGCCCATCTCCGATTCAAGCCCACGGAGATAGCCTTCTGCATGCTTGTTGAGGAAAAACCTCAGCAGCAGTTTGATGCGCATTTTGGAGGGTATTAAAGACTCGAGCATTTTGAGTAAAAAAATTGCTCAAACACAAAGGTATAATTCACCTCGTATTCTTACAAGTATATTACTCAGTTAACTGTGTTGCGTTGGGTCGGGGTCGGTTATTCTTTCTGGTTCTTCAACCCGGAGGCAATCTTCTGAAAGATCTCGAACTCGCTGAAGAAGACCCGGATGATCACCCGGATCACGGTATATACAGGTATGGCCAGCACCATACCGAGGATACCGCCGACCTTGGAGCCGACCATGATGATGATAAAGATCTCGAGCGGATGCGCGCGCACCTGCTTGGAAAAGATGACGGGTTGCAGGATGAGGTTGTCTATCATCTGCATCGTAACGAATACAAGCAATACCTTGAACAGCAGCGGCATCAACTCCGTATAGAACGGCAACTCTGCATGAGAGGTGAGGGTGAGCAGTATCCCGATCGTACCGCCGATGATCGGGCCGAGGTAGGGGATGAGATTGATGAGTGCAGCAAAGAAAGCGATCAGCAAGGCATTGCGTACGCCCAGTATACTCAGCAGTACGGATACATAGATCGTAATGATGGTGATCTGCAGTACAATGCCCCCGAAGTACTTGGTCAGCAGTATGCTCACCTCGTCCACCGTATGCGCGACCTTACCTTCGACGCGGTTGGGAACAAAGCTCTTCAGGAACTGCGTGAACAGGCCCTGTTCTTTCAGAAAGAAGAAAGCAATGAAAAGCACCGACCCGATCAGTATGCCCAGGAAACTGACCAGCGAAATCAGTGAACCGAACAATTCGCTGATACGCGCGGGCTGAAACCAGTTCACAAACTGGTCGTGCAACTGTACGCGCAGATCAAACTCGCCCTCTACCAGTCCCAGCTCCCTGAGCCGTCCGACCAGTTGTTGTATCGGTTCTTCGAGGGCTTGCAGTACTTCCTGCATGTTGACGCGGGAGAGATTGACCGCCTGCTCCAGGAACACCGGGATGAAGAGCATCCCTATGCCCGCTATCGCACACAGGAACAAGAGCAGCGTCAGCACTGCGGCTATGGACCGCCCTCCCCGGATCCTGCCCAGGTGCAAATGTTTCTCCAGGAACAGCATCACCGGAGAGCCCAGCATGGAGATAACCCAGGCAATGAGTATGTACGCTACGATATCTCCCAGCCAGTAAAGAATGATCCCTGCGACAAGGATCGGGATGAGGATGAGCAGGAACCGTACGATCCGATTGGGTTGCATATACCGGCTTTGAGCCATAAATATACGGGCTGCCCGCCGATCTGCACGCTGCAGCGACGGGCGTACAACAGTAACTCGATTAAATTACCGAACTTTGTTCATATGGCCAGATTTGAGCTCCTCCGGGGCCGGGATGAATACATGCGTTTCGCAGCGGACTCCGACGAGTTGTCCATATTCATGCAGCCCTGGTGGCTGGATGCCGTAGCCGGGGAGGAGAACTGGTCCGCCGTGATGGCCGTCCACAAAGAGGAGGGCGTCCTGGCTGCGTTGCCTTACTGTACGCACAAAACCCGGGGCCTGCAGATGGTCCGCCAACCGCTGCTGACTCCTCACCTGGGTCCCTGGTTTCGCCTGCCGGATACCAGCCAGCGCTCCGGTATAAAAGAGAAGCTCTGGTACTGGGAACTGGCATCGGCCCTCCTGGATAGCCTGCCTGCCGCACAGTATTACCTGCATCACCTGGATCCCGCTGTATCCGACTGGCTGCCCTGGCACTGGAAGGGATACCGGCAAACCACACGATATAGCTTCCGGCTGAAGCTTGACCGACCTGAAACAGTGCTTTTCGACCAGCTCAAAGGCAATATACGCACCAATATACGCAAGGCATCGGAGCAGGTGACCGTATCGGGCGACCAGGACTGGCGGAGGCTGTACCGGCTCATGGAGCAGACATTCGGTCGGCAGGGAAAGCGCATACCGATCACACCGGGGCTGGTGGAACGTATATGGCTTGCAGCGCGCAGCAACGAGGCGGCCCGGATCTGGATCGCTGTAGATAAAGAAGGAAAAGATTGTGCGGGCGTCATGTGCGTATGGGACAAGCATTGCGCCTACCTGTTGCTCAGCGGTATAGATACCGGTCGAGGCAACCTGGGCGCCCTGCATCTCCTCTACTGGGAGGCCGTTCGCTCCTTCTGCGGCCGGTTGGCCTGGTTCGATTTCGAAGGATCCATGCTGCCGGGTGTGGCCCCGGTCTTTTTGTCCTACGGCGCGGAACAAGTACCTTTTTTCAGGGTGACCCGCATACCCTCGAGGTTGCTGGAGACTTTGTTTCTTTTGTCAGGTCGCCTGTCCTGATCACAGGATCACCGCAGGATCACCATCTTGCTCCATCCACCCGTCGCAAAACGATCGGCCGCCGTCTGAAAATGCTCCGGCCGCTCTCCCGAAGCGTCCTGTATGACGATACGGTACAGGTATACACCGTTTGCCACTAGCTGGCCCATCTCGTCTCGACCGTCCCAGGCATACTGTGTCAGGTGCGTGCCTATGACGAGCGGGCCAGCCTCTGCTGCAGATATCTCCCGCACAAGGCGGCCCGAAACGGTATAGATACAGATCTTGTAGTGATCCGGCGGATGCGCGCCGGTAAGGGTATAGAGGAACCTGGTGCTGCTGCTGAAGGGATTGGGATAATTGAGCAGCTGCGAGATCATGCTCTTGTTGACAACGCGGAAACTCCGCTCGATCGCTGTTCCTGCGGCCGGGTTGCCCGTACGGTCGCGCACATCGACCCGTACCCTGTATACACCGTCTGTCTCCAGCAATGGCTTGTACAGGATAGCGGCACGGTTTGGGCCGGTGGGAGCGGCGGGCAAGAAAGAAAGCTGGCCGCCATCTTTGTCCACCCGATCCCAGCCCTGAGCGCCAGGCGGGAATATGTCCAGGGTGAAAAGCGCCGTGTCGTCGAGCCTCAGGAATTTGTTTTCATCCAGGACCTGTATGCGTATCTCCGGCCGGGCCGATACCAGGTCCCCGTCCATTATCTCCTGTCCGTCCACAAAAAAAGAAAGTACCGGCGCTGTCTTGTCCGCGTTGATCCGGATAAGGCGCTCGACCTGGTTGTTGGCTTTATTGCGTTCCCGGACCTGGCCTTGCGGATCCAGCACAAAGCGTAGCCTGATCTCCCCGGTGAATGGTATTCCCGTCAGGGTGACGGGCGCAGGCGCAACGATCTCCGCAGTGTCGACCGCCGCCATATAATCCCGGGACCACACGACATTCTGCGTTGAGATGAGCTCTATTCTTACAGGGATGCTATCCCTGCCCGGGACCCGGCCAAATATGGCCATGCCCGGCCGCAGGAACAGCGGCTCCCCTTCATCGAGGGTATCAGGAACAGCAGCCGGTGAGGAAAGATCCCAGAACAGATCCGGCAATACCTCGCCGTATATACGCCAATCCGCCGGTCCTGCGGCCGGGTGAGCGGCGTCCAGCCGCAGCTGCAGCGCGTCCATCGAGGATTCCTCCTCCGTGAGGCCGTAGGAGCCCGGGCTATTGATCGGCCGGAGATCCGCGGCGACGCCCTGGCGGCTTCCCACCAGCGTGATCCTGGCCGTATCAGCCCCGGGAGCATACCAGGACACCGAATCCGCACCCTGTACCGGGAACTCCGGAGACAGATAGGATCCATGATCCAGCCGCTTGGCCAGCTTGAGGAATACGGAGATCGTATCCTCCGGGGCAGCAGCATAGTTTTCACTCAGTGATGCGCCTCCCTGTACATAAGCCAGGAAAAATGGCTGCGAGCCGCCGGTCACCAGCCTTCTAGCGTCAGTCATACCGGCGCGCTCAAACAAACTGACCAGGTGAATATCTCCCGGAGATATGGAGTCCTGCAGCCACTCCTCCTGTCCGTAACTACTCCCGGACCCGGACAGCATCGGGTAGATCATCACCGTGCTGCCGGCTGGTATCGAGTCCCGAAGGGCATTGATCAGCGCCCGGCGCGCGGCAGATTGCCGGGTCGGGTAGAGAAAGCTGTTCCACACCCTGGTCTGGCTGTTGTTCTGCGCACCCAGCCGACCGCCGGGCGGGTTGGTCAGGGGTTGGCCCGTATCCGGGTCCAGAACGATCATTGCCAGGCCCTCCGACAGCTCCTGGAAAGGCAAAAAAGCCGGATCCCGCTGGCCCTCGACAGCTATGGAAGGCATAGATGGGTCCCGGAAGCGCGCTATCCTGATATCGTATCCCACCTCCCTGAATCCTGTCTCCCATGTGCCAGACCTGTCCATCCCCAGCGTAGCCGTATTCCAGGGCGCAAACTGCCCATAGTGGCCCTGCCGCCAGCCGGGTGCAGAGCCGGGCAGGTAGCTGAATGAACGGTACCCGGACCGGATCGTGTCCCCGGTCAACATAGCCTGCCAATAGTAGACTTTACCCGGCTGCCACTGGATGGGAGGTGTCCAGCGCTGTATGGAAGCGGTCAGGGGTTCTGTATGCAGCAATGCGGCCGGGCTGTTGAAGTCCGGTGTCGTATCCAGCATCCATACAACCGTTCGTCCCGGTACACCGGCATCGCCCTGTATGTACAAACCCGGCTTTTCTCCCGTCACGATAGCCAGGTCCGGTGGATCGACAGGCGACACCGCTCTGCCTGTCACGAGAAATACAAAGCCCTCGGAGCCGTCAGGCGCACGCAGCCGGTTATTGTCTTCTGCCTCCGGTCTCGGCTTTTCATCGACCTGGTTGTCATGGTCTACCGTGATCTGTATCCGGTTGGGCCCCAGGGCGGGCAGACCTCCTAAGGGCATCCGTACCATATGCCGGCTGCGATAGCCCGGCATCGGTACCCTCGCCAGCCACACACTGTCCCGCCGATCATCCGGATAGATGCGCTCGACCAGCACATCAAACCTGTTGCCTTCGCGCCGACCGGCATTGATAATGTCAAAGCGGACCGAAATACTATCTGTATCCGGACCGGGAAAAGCCGGGTCTATCCGCAGGCTGGCATAGTCGGGTAAGAGATCGGGGCCCTCCTGGTAGTGCAGGCGCAGTGCGGGATCACCCTGAATGGCGAACTGCTCCAGGTGCTCCCTGAGAAAAGCATTCTGCGTATTGCTGAACTGCCTGTGTGTTTCCAGCCACTGCATACCGATCGACGCAGTATCCGATCGGTCCATTATCGTGTACAGCTGCCTGCCGTATATGCTCAATACACTGGCATAGCCAAGTCCCGAAGAGGCGAGAAAAGCAATACTTCCTCCCTCCCGGTCCAGCGCAAACGACTCGCTGACGCTCCGCTGCGGGCGATGCACATTGCCCACCGAGCAGCCCATCGCGACGAAAACCGGCCAGCGCCCGGCGTTCCGGTGCAAGTGCAGGTTGCTGATATCAAATTCCAGGGTAGTACTACCCGAATGTCCGAGATATGTCATCAGGGATGCGCCCCGGTTGATCTGTTCATAGATAGCGGCAGACTGTGAGCCCTCGACCGGGTCGTTGCTTGTTTTGCCGTAAGCATGCAGGTCGGCGCCAAAGCTGCCGTTTTCCAGGATCACGCCCATCCCGGACAGGACCTGCCTCAGGTGGTTCTGCTCCGAAGTGCCTACCCCTCCGCTCAGGTGCAGTACACGTTTCATCCATAGCCGGTCTGATTCGGCGACAGGTCTCCGGGCGGCAGACTCGTACCTGCGTACCTTATCCAGGTAAGCCAGCCATTCTTCCGCGCTCGTGACCGAGATACGACCCACCGGGCTGACCGGCGCCAACTGGTGATTGCCACATACAAGGAGATTGTCTGTGCCAGGTATACCGAAAGTCGGGATGAAAAACCGTCCCCGTGCTTCGGCCAGGCGATCGGGTGTGCGGATATTATATAGCTCCAGGCCCTTACCTGCCAGCAGTACGGCCGACGGTGGAACACTCCTCGCGGCCAGGTAGTGAAACATATTGCGCAGGGCGATGAAATGCCGGCCGACCCCATAGCCAAACTGGTCGTACACGGCGGCTATATCTATCGCATATACATCGTATGCGCCGCCTTCCGCCGCGCTCCTGTAGGACGTATAGGCGGCCAGTACATCCGCTCCATCTTGTGTGTACCTCAGGTCCGGATGATAGATGATACAGTAACTGCCCGCAGGTGGATCGACCGGCTGGAATTCGACCCGCTGCAAGGCCCCGACCGGCTGCACGGCTTCCCCGGAAAACAAGATGAGTGTATCCCTGCCGGGTCCCGGCAGGTAGAAGCCAGCCTCGCCCGAGGTGGTAGGCCGGGCTATTTGGTACCGGCGACCTGCCGGGTCCCAGAGCCAGACCTCCTGGCTTGCGGGATCTATGCCCGACCACCGAAAGTAGCGGCCCTGGCCAGCTTCGGGCGTCCATCGTACAAAAGCGCCGCCGTCCAGGTCATATCGGCGGGGGTACCTCAGTCGTGCATACGCCGGCGAGTACCGGTTGCTGGCTGCACCGAGCCGCGCATACCGAATAATGTTCTCATCCCTTAACGTCACCAACTCAAGGGTATCCAGCAGACGCAGAAAGCGGAACCCGTCAAACTGCTCCCTGAGTACAACCCGGTCATTGACCGTGATCTCTACGGTATGGTCCGGTGTATTGTTGGCCACGAGATGCACGGACAGGTAAGCCGGAGTCCCGGCTATATCCGACTTTTGCCGCGCCTTCACAGTTAGTGATCCGGCCACCTCTGCAGGACCGGTATACCCGTCTCCTGGACTGAACCGGCTGAGGCTTCCGGCGCTGGAAGGTCTCTTGACAAATACATCGTGAAAATAATGTACCTCTTCGTCGTAAAACCAGCCCGCAGGTATCCCTGCGCCGGCTGTGTCGTTGGTGATCTGCAGATAATGGGAGACGCCTGTATCGCTCCAGCTCAGAAAATAGGCGGCGGTATCACTGACAAGACTATACCCCGGGTGAAGCAGATCTGCCGATCCCCCGGCAAACAGGAAAGAGTCGAGTCCTGAGCCATTGGGCGACCCGTGAAAAAGCAGAAAATCATCCTCTTCCCAGATATCGTTGCTGCTGACGTAAACCGGCACTTGCTTCCCGAAGTGGTACAGGGTCATCCTCGATCCGGGGATCGTCTCCACCGGGAACCCCGCAGAAGCAAGCAATGACCGGTCCAGGCGATAGATACCCTCCGACCCGATCCTGACCTTGAAATACGGCCGGTCGTAGCGTATCCATTCCGGACCATACTGTATGACCCCGTCCAGGCTCATCTGGGCATGAACTGCCTGAACGAGCACCAGGAACAATCCTGCCAGCCATACAAGTCTCTTCATGCATGCTAAAGTACTGAAGAAAGCATATCCTCGCCTTCGATAACGCTTTCGGGCCACAACAGCCCGATAAAAAAAGCCCGCTCTCCAAAAGGAAAACAGGCTTTTCATGGGATTGTAAATAGCAAAGTAATGTTACTTCATGCTTTCTTCTTTTCTGCATTGCCGTAGTTGGCAAGCGCTTTGACAGTATTGACAAGCCGGGCATAGTCAATACTGTAATGAACAAACTTTCCTTCCCTGTCCGTATGCACGACACCGGCCATCCTGAGGACCCTCAAATGCTGTGAAGTGATTGATTGCTCAATCTTCAGCGTATTGTAGATCTTGTTGACGTTGATCTCCTGATTCTTGTCGATGAATTCGAGAATCTTCAGGCGAAGTGGATGGGCGAGCGCACGCAGAAGTTCGGACGAAAACTGTAGTTTGTCGTTGTCAAATGTAACCTTAGTCTTCTTCATGCAGAGCAATTTTGTAGTTTCTTATCTTTAAAATGGACCTTAGCGCAACAAATATGCGCTTTTTGCATCTACGCACAAAAAAAATGCTGTGGAAATTTTTCATAACCACAGCATTTTGGCTGCCTTAGAAGACCAGCCTTAAGGTATAACTTGAGTGTAAATCTTACAACATATTGTATATCAAACCTTTACGCTGATTCTATTAAATCATACTGCAAGCTCCTCAACCAGTCTGGATATTTGATTCAGGCGATCCCTGTCGAGCGAATAATAGATGAATTTGCCTTGCCTGTCCGTGATCACGACTCCGGCCCTGCGGAGGATCGCCAGATGCTGTGATGCGACGGACTGCTCAAGCCTCAGCTTGATATATATATCGGTCACCGTCATAGAGTCATTGTCTTCCAGGAGATCAATGATGCGCTGCCGGAGCTTGTGATTGACCGCACGCAAGACCAGCACGGCTTTACGCAGCAGCGCGTAATCCAGGTGGATATCCTTGTCGCCCTGCTTCAGCGTAACAGATTCGTTCTTTTGTTTTTTCATATACAAGTTGTTTTGGATGTGTCTGCTTTCTTCAACACCAAAACCGTACCAAACTGATAGATTACATTAACTTTTAAACTGTACGGAGTACAAAAACAGTTCAAAGAGCCGGATAATTGAGGAGTTTTTGAATATATATCTATGCACAGATCAAAGCAGAAACGGGCGCTTGGGGGTCGTTATATTAGGGCTTTTTAAATATTTCGGGCCTGCAAAATTTATTTCCGCGAAGTCGCCGCGGCCATATTTTTCCCAGGCTTCTGCGATCAATCCCGATGCCCTTAGCGGCACGTCGCTCCTGACTACATTTTGCTTATGCAGACCTCCGTCCCACTTGGCAGCGCCATTGCCGCAGACCAATACACGGTGATCCTGTCCGATATGATCTTCAAAGCTGTGGTCTGACAGCACTACAGCCTCGGCCGGGCTCAGGAGATCCAGTCGCGCGCCGAACACCGACGCATATACCTCCATCCTGCGCGCATCGATCATCGGAATGATCCTGTCTGCACCAGGCGACTGGCTCAGCGCCAGGCCTGCCCATGCGCGCAGGGTATCCACTACTATCAAAGGCTTGTCGAGTGCAAAGCAAAGTCCTTTGGCCGTAGAAAACCCTATACGGAGCCCCGTATAAGAGCCGGGACCCATGCTGATGCATATCGCGTCCAGATCAGCGGCTGTCAGGCGAGCCTGGCTGAGGCAGCTTTCTATGAGCAGGGTCAGGCGGGCGGCGTGATCATATGGCCGCAGAGACACTGCTTCTCCGACCAGTCGCGGGCCGTCCGACAGCGCTGCGGAACACTCGTCGATGGCTGTTTCGAGATGCAATATCCTGGCCATACGCGCTTATTTGCCCGGTCTGAGGATCTTATTATACCTGGATGCGTCAGCCATCACTTTGACCGCCTCCTGTACATCCGGGTCATTTTTGAGGCTGTACCTGATCTTGCCTTTCTGGTAGTGCTGCCGGGTGACGATCTCCTGCTCGATCTCCCTTATGATCGCAGCCTTGTTCTTATCCAGCTCTGTGTCGAGATTGCGGGTGATCTTTTTCTCCAGGCTCCTCACCTCCGATTCGACGGGTTTCAGGTATTCTTCTTTCTCCAGCTCTTTGCGCAGGGCCTGAAGCGCTTTGTCTGACTCGGACTGGTACACCGGCTTTTTCTTCTGGATATACCGCAGAAAAGCATCGTAATCCGTAAACCGGTATTGCTCCGGCTCACCGGCAGGAACGGGGTGCTGCTGCATCCATTCCGTTACGAAAGAGAAAATATGAAAGTCCCTGAGCAGGAACTGTACGAAAGCCGCGGGCTGTTGCTCGGGGAGCAATACATCCGGGGCTACCCCACCTCCGTCCAGCACCCGGCGGCCACTCCTGGTCTTGAAAGGAGTCCTCAGGCTGTCCGGGATATCGAGCGGCTCGCCATCCTTGTAGCTGACACTCTGTATACAGCGTCCGCTGGGGATATAGTACTTGGCCGTAGTCAGCTTGACCCTGGAATTGTACCCGACCTCCTTGGTATTCTGCACAAGGCCCTTGCCATAGGAACGCTGCCCGATCAAAACCCCCCGATCGAGGTCCTGGATCACGCCGCTGACAATCTCCGATGCAGAGGCAGAGCGTTTGTTGATCAGCACTGTGAGGGGGATCTCCTCATCGTCCGGGCTGTTCAGTGTCTTGAACGCCTGGTCCCAGTCTTTGACCTTGCCCTTGGTCACGACGACTTCTTCACCTTTGGGGATGAATACATTTGACAGGTTGACCGCCTCGCGTAGCAGACCTCCGCCGTTTTCCCTCAGGTCCAGTATCACACCCTTGAGATTGGGCGCCTGCTTCTTCAGGTCTCTCAGTGCATTGCTCACATTCTTTCCGGCATTGGCGCTGAAGGTGGTCAGGTTGATATATCCGTAATCCCCTTCCACCAGGCCGAAATAAGGGACGTTGGGTACTTCTATTTCCGAGCGGGTGATCTGGGCATTGATTGGTTCTGCCGACCCGGGCCGGCGGAGCTTAAGCTGTACGGACGAGTTGGGCGCACCCCTAAGGAATGATCCGAGCTCTTCCATCGAACGACCGGCAAGCGACTGGCCGTCTACTTCGAGCAGGATATCGCCCGCCCGCAGACCGGCCTCGAACGAGGGACTGCCCTCGTGCGGCTCCACGATGGTGAAAGCTCCGTCTATCTGGAATATCACCGCGCCGATGCCATTGTACCGGCCCTCCGTCATGAATCGGAAACGCTCTATCTGCGACTCGGATATGTAGTTGGTGTATGGATCGAGCGTGGCCAGCATGGCGTCTACTCCGGTCTTCATAAGCTTACCGGGGTCTACATCATCGACATAGTACGTGTTGATCTCCTTGTACAGGTTGTTGAAGATCTCGAGGTTCTTGGAGATCTCGAACAGCCTGCCGCTGACCGGCGCAAACGCCACCAGGCTCAGGCCGATAACGGCTGCTGCTACAAGGCTCCATACTGTTCTCTTCTTCATAAGACTTGCGTGTAAGTATTCATTAAAAACACCGAGCGGGAATTTATCGCTAAAACGCTACTCGTTTTCTAAAAATTCTACAACCGTGTTGAATAATTCGACCGGCCTGTCTGCATGAACCCAGTGCCCGGCGCCCTCTATCTCTTTGAAAACAGCTGCCGGAAAATATGCCCGGATACCGTCCTTGTCTCCCTCACGGATATAGCCCGATTCGCTGCCGTGTATGAAGAGCGCCGGTTTCTCATACGGAGAGGCTCCTGATACCCCGCTTACGATCTCGTCGTACCGTTCATACAATACCGGCAGGTTCATCTTCCACTGGTATCTTTCCGACTCCTTATCGTAGACCAGGTTCTTCAGGAGGAACTGCAGGGTAGTCTCCTCCCTGATACGCCCGTGGAGCAACTCCTCGGCGTCGCTTCGTCTTGAGACCGATGAGAGGTCTACGGACATCAATGCTTCAAACAGCGCCCCGTGGCCGCCGTCGTAGGCTTTCACTCCGATATCTACAACGATAAGCTTGTCCACCAGGTCCGGGTTCTCGAGTGCAAAGGTCATGGCCAGCTTGCCTCCCATGGAGTGACCCATGATATAGCTCTTATAGAGCCACTGCGACTCTGCAAACGCCCTGAGGTCCCCGGACATCGCTGCATAACCCATCTCCCCGGTATGCGGCGACCGGCCGTGATTGCGCAGATCAGGTGTGAACACCGTATAGTGTTCGCCAAATTTCCTGGCCAGCGTCGCCCAGTTGTCCGATGTACCCAGCAGTCCGTGCAGGATGATCAGCGGATGACCCTCTCCATATGTCTTGAAAAATAACTCCATCGCGTTTCTCCTTTCCCCGGTCGGCACTTATCCTGCTGCAAATCTTGCAAAAAGTTCATCGCGGGACCAATCACCCCGCCGGTTACGGCCGAACTTTTTTACAGGCACAACACGTTATATGCGGTTGCGGTTTCCGTGTACAACGTTGTGGGCGGGCAGTTTGTATCTTGCGTCTGCAAAATACGCTCACCGGCATCCGTTGCATCAAGCCCGGCGTACTGCGCAAATACCCTATCCTATGCCATTCGAACTGGTTTCTTCTTACAGTCCTACCGGCGACCAGCCACAGGCGATCGCCGCCCTTACCAGCAACCTGGAAGAGGGCGAAAAATTTCAATGCCTGCTCGGCGTCACCGGCTCGGGAAAGACCTTCACGATGGCCAACGTGATCGCACAGATGCAGCGGCCTGCGCTCGTACTTACGCACAACAAGACGCTGACGGCACAGCTTTACGGAGAGTTCCGCGAGTTTTTCCCGAACAATGCGGTCGAGTATTTCGTGTCCTATTACGACTATTACCAACCGGAGGCTTACATATCCGTATCGGACACATATATCGAAAAAGACCTCTCGATCAACACCGAAGTAGACAAGCTGCGGCTCCGGGCGACTTCGTCTCTCCTCTCCGGGCGCAGGGACGTCATCATCGTCGCCTCGGTCTCCTGTATATACGGTATGGGTAACCCTGAGGACTACAAGACCGGGATCATCCGCATACACCGCGGCATGCGTGTGTCCCGCAACAGCTTCCTGCACAGTCTGGTCCAGTCGCTCTATTCCAGGACCGAAGCACAACTCGAGCGGGCCAATTTCCGGGTCCGGGGAGACACAGTAGATATCAGCCTGCCCTATGTCGACTACGGGTACCGGATCACTTTCTTCGGAGACGATATCGAAGACATCAGCATCATCGACACGGTCTCCGGTCGGCGGGGCGAATCGCTTGAACACGCCGCCATTTTTCCGGCCAATCTCTATATAGCGCCCAAAGACCGTATACACCATATCATCCGCGACATCGAGAACGAACTCCATGAGCAGGAAAAATACTTCGAACGGGAACGGCGGATGCTCGAAGCAAAACGCATCCGGGAGCGCGTCACCTTTGACCTCGAGATGCTCAAGGAACTCGGCTACTGCAGCGGCGTGGAAAACTATTCACGGTTCTTTGACGGCCGCGAGCCGGGGACCCGCCCATTCTGCCTGCTCGACTATTTCCCGGAAGACTACCTCACCGTGATCGACGAGAGCCACGTGACCATACCGCAGATCCGCGGCATGTGGGGCGGAGACCGCGCCCGTAAGATCAACCTGGTGCAATACGGCTTCAGGCTCCCGTCCGCTATGGACAACCGGCCACTGACCTTTGAAGAGTTTGAGACTATGATCGGCCAGACCGTCTTTGTCAGCGCTACACCCGCAGACTATGAGCTGGCACGGACGGAGGGCGTGATCGTGGAACAGATCGTACGGCCAACAGGCCTGCTCGACCCGCCGATAGAAGTGCGGCCCAGTATCAACCAGATCGACGACCTGCTCGAAGAGATACGTCGGCGCGTACAGCGTGAGGAGAGGGTCCTCGTCACTACCCTGACCAAACGCATGGCCGAAGAGCTGGCCAAGTACCTGCTCAACCTGGATATCCGCTGCAAGTATATCCACTCGGAGGTAGAGACGATGGAGCGGGTCGAGATACTCCGCGACCTGCGCCTGGGCGGCTTCGATGTACTGATCGGGGTCAACCTCCTCCGCGAAGGACTCGACCTGCCGGAGGTATCGCTGGTCGCCGTGATCGACGCGGACAAGGAGGGCTTCCTGCGCAATGACCGCTCCCTCACCCAGACTGCCGGCCGCGCCGCCCGGAATGCCAACGGCCTTGTCATCTTCTATGCAGATGCTGTCACGGACTCCATGCAGAAGACCATCGATGAGACCAACAGGCGCAGGGCCATCCAGATCGCCTATAACGAGGAACACGGGATCACGCCCACCACTATCCACAAATCCAGGGAAGAAATCCTCAACCAGCGGTCTATCCTCGACATCCGCGGCAAAAACAAGTACTATATCGAGCCGACAGAGCCCAGTATCGCTGCCGACCCGGTCATCCAGTACATGAGCAAGGACCAGCTGGAAAAACTGATCGCCGAAACAGAGGCGAAGATGAAGAAAGCCGCCAAAGAACTGGACTTCATCACGGCGGCACAATACCGGGATGAACTGTTTGCGCTGAAGAAAAAGGTTCAGTAACAGCTTACCCGAGTCATCTTGAGGCGACCGCGTATTCTATTTCTTTTTCGGAGGTGCCTCTATGGCCCGGTTTAGCTTGTTGAAATCCTTGCGTTTGATATTATAGGATATGGGGTGGAATTCCGAATATAGCTGCTGTCCGTCTGTAGACCTGGTCACCGCAATATTCTTGCGTGTACATACACGTGTGTAGGTAAGGTAGTACACCGGGTCGGCACTCTCGAGGATCAACCGGTTGATCTCCTCTTCGGATACTATCCGGTACGGGTATTTGTATCCCTTCAAAAGCTGTTCCTCCCTGAACACACCACCAGCCACTCCCTTCATGGCGTCATACCTGATCAGGAAGGATTCGGGGATATACAGCGTGTCTTTCTGCAACTCATGCAGGCCCGCCAGATCTACATCGGCCCAAAACACGGATTCTTCCTTCTGTATGATTTTCATCAGTTGCTGCAGATAGTTCTTCAGCAGGCCGGGACCCCAGTTGCGCAGGCACTCGTGCCCCCCGAAGTCGATTGTCCGCATCTGGCTGATGTAGAGATCGTCATCCGGCATCAGTTCTATCTTACCTAGTGTGAGGTGATGTTTCTGGTCAAACTTTCTTTTTCTCCGGGAGTTGAGATAAGATTCCCTGGGTTTCCATATCTCCAGGTAGTAATAAGGGCAACCCCGGCTGGCCGAATTCGGATTGACCGGCATATCATAAAATCCCTCCAGCGAAACGTAGGTTTGTTCCAGCGCCAGGTGGGCTTCTATTTCATCCCTGTCAATGATCTCAACCTCGCTGACAGTCCAGTATTGCCTGAAGACCTCTATGACTTCCTGCGCAGTCGGAGAATCCCGGTTATTGACTACAATAAATGTCTTGTTCTCCTTCACCCTTTTGATCATCCGGGGCTCAATGATCCTCACCTGCGCCAAGGCAGGAAGCTGTGCAAACAAGAGTGCAAGGATGATCAGCGCGGGTATTACACGCACACAAGCAGCAGTATAATGTCTGTATCTTTTCACTTTCTACATATGTGAAAACAAGATAGAAAAAATAGTGGTATTACTCTTGTTTTGGTGCGTTTTCTACGGCATCGCGCAGAAAACAACGCTGCAGTGGAAGACCTCAATAACCACAGCGCTGTTTACAAAAGCGGGCGGATCTGCCGGTCGTTGAGATATGTTTTTTTGGCCATGAACATCACGGCCATCTTTTCTGCTCTCCACATCGCCTCCCGCGCTTTTTCTCCCTCGAAGTGTTCTGTCAGCGTCTGGAAAAAAAGCTGCAGCCACCGGTCAAAATGGGCCTGGTCCACCGGCAGGAACGCATGAGGCGGAAATGGCCTGCCATAGTACGTGTGCTCCTCCAGCAGAACCGTCTGCCAGAACCTGTACATCTTGTCGAGGTGTTCAGGCCACCGATCCTGGATGACCCCCTGGAATATATCCTTAAGGAGATCATCTTCCCGCACACGCGCATAAAAGCTGTCTACCAGCAACTGCACATCCTCCAGTGTTTCGAGCTCTTTCTTGCTTTCCATTTTCCTCTTTCTTTTTACTGACCAGGCTGGGCTGTTTTCCCGGTATCCCGGTCCGGTCGCGTCATTCTGCCAGGAAGGCTTTCCCTTCCCGCAGCCCGGCCGCCAGTTCATCGATACCAGTGGTTTCGAGCATGATCCTCAGATCCTCCCGGATCGCCATGAACCGATCGTGCAGCGGGCAGGGCTTTTCCTTGTTGCAGTCCCGCAGGCCAAGTCCACAGTTTTTGTAGATCCCGTCGCCGTCTATAGTCTCTACGATCCGGCTGAGCCGGACCGGGCCTTCTTCACTTTCTGCCAGCATATAGCCACCGGCCGGGCCTCTCAAAGAGGCAACAACCTTCCCTCTTGCAAGATCCTGCAGGATCTTGGCGGTAAACGCTTCGGGCGACCCGACAGCCGCAGCTATTTCTTTCAGCGCCGCACGCCGACCGGGTTGCTGCGCCAGGTAGATCGTCGCACGGATCGCATATTCACAAGCCCTCGAGAACATTTCGCAAGTCGGTATACTATAAAGATACAATCATTTTTCCTATTTCGGACAATTTTGTCGCAAATACCGGCGGGCCAAAGCTACGTCTCCGGCACCCTGGTCTGTGAACCCTGGGTTATGAAAAGAAAAACTTTCCCTATTTTGCCGCTTTTGTTTCGAAAACGGCGTTGAATGCAGACAGGCAGTACACTGTGCGATCACCAGGTATATGTCCTTCAGAGCAAAGAGCTCCGGCGGGAAGTGACCATAGAGCTTTTCCTGCCTCCGGGATTTGATGCGACCGTTTCTTACCCGTTACTCCTGGTCAATGACGGCCAGGATATGACCCGGCTGGGCATGCGTACCTTACTGGACCTGCTGTACCGCCAGCGGGAGATCCGGCCGCTGATCATTGCTGCTATCCACGCTGCCGACCGGCTTCATGAGTATGGTACGGCCTCATTGCTGGACTATCGCAGCCGCGGCAGCCGAGCCCACCAGTACAATGATTTTATCATTTCGCGGCTGCTGCCGGACCTGGGCCGTCGTCTCGGCGTCCAGGGATTCCTTTCCACAGGTTTTGCAGGATTTTCACTCGGGGGCCTCTCGGCGCTCGATATGGTCTGGCATTACCCGCATGTATTCCAGGTCTGTGGTGTCTTTTCCGGGTCGCTGTGGTGGAGGCGCAGGCAGTTTGATCCGGCCAGACCGGACGACTATCGTATCATACACGAGCTCATTTCGTCAACGGGACACAGGCCTCACCTGCGATTCTGGTTCCAATGCGGTACTGAGGATGAGGCTGAAGACCGCAACAACAACGGGATCATAGACTCTATCGATGACACCCTGGATCTTGTAGCGATCCTGCGGGACAAAGGTTACCAGGCGCCGTCGGACCTGTATTACCATGAGATAGAAGGCGGCCGTCACGATGTCGCGACCTGGGCGAAGGCCATGCCGGTATTCCTGCGCTGGGCCTACCCGGTATGACGGACCGTCTTACGGATTTGAACTCTTCTTTGGATTTCGTGATTGCTTTTGGCTTGCGCAGGGTATAACTTTGCCCGCTCCACGTTAATTCCCCGCATGAAAACTCAGCTTCTAGATATTGCCCGGGAGCGCATCCTGCTGCTGGACGGCGCTATGGGCACGATGATACAGCGATACAGCCTGCAGGAACATGACTTCCGCGGCACAGAGTTTGCCGCGCATGAAACCGACCTGAAAGGCAACAACGACCTGCTCAGTATCACGCGGCCCGACATCATCGAAGAGATCCATACGGCCTATCTCGCGGCCGGGTCCGATATCATCGAGACCAATACATTCAACGCCAACACGGTCTCACTCGCCGACTACCGGCTCGAGCACCTGGCCTACCGGATCAACCTCGAAGCCACACGTGTGGCACGTAGAGCGGCCGACCGCATGTCGGCCGAAACTCCCGACCGGCCACGCTGGGTAGCCGGGGCTATCGGGCCTACAACCCGCACGGCTTCTTTGTCCCCGGACGTCAACCGGCCCGGTTTCAGAGCTGTTTCCTTCGATGAGCTTGTCGCTGCTTACGGTGAACAGGTCCGCGGATTGCTGGACGGTGGTGCGGATATTCTGTTGGTCGAAACCGTATTCGATACGCTCAACTGCAAAGCTGCCCTGTACGCCATCATGGAAGAACAAGAGCGCCGCGGCTCTTCTCTGCCGGTCATGGTCTCCGGCACGATCACGGACGCCAGTGGACGCACGCTTTCGGGCCAGACAGTGGATGCTTTCTTCACCTCTGTACAGCATGCCGGGCTTTTCTCCATAGGACTCAACTGTGCGCTCGGTGCTGAAGAAATGCGGCCTTACATAGCTGATCTTGCCCGGCTCGCACCCTGCCTGATCAGCGCCTATCCCAATGCAGGACTCCCCAATGAATTCGGCCAGTACGACCAGACTGCCCCTGAAATGCAGGTATTCATCCGCGACTTTGTGGATTCGGGACTGGTCAACATCATCGGGGGCTGCTGCGGTACTACGCCGGATCACATACGCCTCATGGCCGAAGTGACCCGCGGCAAATCACCCCGCGTGCCTGTCCAGCCGCCTCCCCATACCATGCTGAGCGGCCTGGAGCCCCTGACCATCCGGCCTGATACCAACTTTGTCAACATCGGCGAACGGACCAATGTGACCGGCTCCCGCAAGTTTGCCCGCCTGATCCGCGAAGACAAATACGACGAAGCGCTCGAAGTGGCCCGGCAGCAGGTACAGGGCGGCGCACAGATACTGGATGTGAATATGGATGAGGGACTGCTCGACGCCGACGCGGCCATGTCGCAGTTCCTGCTTCTGTTGGCGTCAGAGCCGGACATAGCCCGGCTGCCCGTCATGATCGATTCGTCGCGCTTCTCCGTGCTGGAGACCGGGCTCAAGTGCCTGCAGGGCAAATGCGTGGTCAACTCGATCTCGCTCAAAGAAGGGGAGGACATATTCAGGCAGCAGGCCAGGACCGTGCATCGCTATGGCGCCGCCGCCGTGGTCATGGCTTTCGACGAGGACGGGCAAGCCGATACCGTCGAGCGCAAGGTCTCTATCTGCCGGCGTGTGTACAAGATCTGGGTCGAAGACCTCGGCTATGCGCCGCAGGACCTGATATTCGATCCCAATATCTTCGCAGTGGCCACGGGCATCGAAGAGCACAACGAGTATGCCATGTACTTCATAGAAGCAGTCAGGCAGATCAAGAAATACTGTCCGGGCGTACTGGTCAGCGGTGGCGTGAGTAATATTTCCTTTTCATTCCGCGGCAACGACACCGTGCGCGAAGCCATGCACAGCGCTTTCCTGTTCCATGCCATACAGGCCGGGATGGATATGGGCATCGTAAATGCCGGTATGCTGGAGGTCTACGAAGAGATAGACCCCGAACTACTGCGCCGGGTGGAAGACGTATTGTTCAACCGTAACCCGGAAGCTACGGAGGCCCTGACCGTATATGCAGAGCGTTTTTCGGGCTCCCGCAGCAAGGGACCCGTACAGGATCTGCGCTGGAGAGAAGAACCGGTACTCGACCGTATCAAACAGGCGCTCGTCAAGGGGCTCGACGAATACATAGAGACTGATGTGGAAGAGGCGCGACTCATGATGGACCACCCGCTCCATGTGATCGAAGGGCCGTTGATGGATGGTATGAACATCGTCGGAGACCTCTTCGGCGCCGGGAAGATGTTCCTCCCGCAGGTCGTGAAAAGCGCCCGTGTCATGAAAAAAGCGGTCGCCTATCTCACTCCCTATATCGAAGCACTCAAGCAGGAAGGAGACTCCCGCAGCAAAGGCCGCATTCTTCTAGCCACTGTAAAGGGCGATGTACACGATATCGGCAAGAATATCGTGGGTGTGGTCCTGGCCTGCAACAACTACGAGATCATCGACCTGGGCGTGATGGTACCCTGGGACCGCATACTGCAGACAGCGCGCGACAAGCAGGTAGACATCATCGGGCTGAGCGGACTCATCACCCCTTCGCTGGATGAAATGGTCCAGGTCGCCTCGGAGATGGAACGCCGCAATCTCCGGTTGCCACTGCTCATCGGAGGAGCCACTACCTCCCGGACCCATACAGCCGTCAAGATAGAACCCGTATACTCCGGGCCCGTCGTGCATGTACTGGACGCCTCACGCTGTGTCGGCGTTGCATCCGCCCTGCTGCAGCCGGAGGACTCCGAAGACCGCCAGCGATACCTGCTGCAGCTCCGCGAAGAGTATGAAGCCATCCGCGAACAACGCAGTCGTCGCAACGCACAAAAACAACTGCTCCCGCTCAGTGCTGCGCGTGCCAACCGCTGGTCCTGTGACTGGACTGCACTCAGTATACCGCAGCCGGAGCTGCGGGGTGTGCGGGTATTCGACCGCGTGGATCTCAATACACTGAGGCGGTATATTGACTGGACCCCGTTCTTCCAGAGCTGGGAGCTGGCAGGCAAATACCCGACCATACTGGAGGACGAAATAGTCGGAGAAGAAGCCAGGAAGCTACTCGCAGACGCCGAAGAGATGCTGGATCAGCTCATTAGCGGCGAGTGGATACAGGCACGGGCTGTATGTGGAATTTTCCCGGCCCACAGCCGGGAGGATGACCTGCTGATCTATACGGATGATACACGAACCGAAATATATGAAGTCCTGCATCACCTCAGGCAGCAGCAACAGAAAGCGCCGGGTCTCCCCAACTATTGCCTGAGCGATTTTGTCTCTCCCGAACGCAGCGGCAACCCCGACTGGATCGGCGCTTTTGCCGTGACAGCCGGGATCGGTATCGAAGCCCATATCGCCCGGTTCGAGGCTGCACACGACGACTATCGGGCCATCCTGCTCAAGGCCCTGACCGACCGCCTGGCAGAAGCCTGTGCAGAGTGGTTGCACGCATGGATCCGCAAAGAAGGATGGGGATATGCTTCCGGGGAAAACTGGACGAACGAAGAGCTGATCTCAGAACGCTACCAGGGTATCCGGCCTGCCCCGGGCTATCCGGCCTGCCCTGAGCACACCGAGAAGAGAACACTCTGGACCCTCCTGGATGTGGAAGCCAATACCGGTATCCATCTCACTGAATCCTGTGCGATGTACCCGGCAGCCTCGGTTTCGGGCTGGTACTTCTGGCACCCGGAATCCCGGTATTACGGGCTCGGTCGTGTCGGAGCAGATCAGGCGGAAGACTATGCCCGACGTAAAGGCTGGGACACCGCGACAGCAAACCGGTGGCTGTCGCCCGTACTGGAAGACTGACCTGCCGGAGACAAGACCCTGGATCATATTTGGGTTTTGCTAAACTGTTAAAGATTTATTAATAGCGCAAAAAATGCAGTCACGCCTGTTGACAGGTTGGATAAAGCATTTACATTTGTATCAGTAATACCTGCCTGAACCGGTGGGTTTATTCAGATGAGGCTAGAGACCGGGCTCTGCGAACCTCGGGCAACCTGCAAAGCGTAAGGTGCCAAATCCCGCCCCACAATGGGGGAAAATAAATCCAGCGCCATGAATGCTCATTCATTTATCAGACATCTCTCTCCAGCAGCCCCTTCGCCGGGAGCGCTATCCTTTTATTCTTCGTCTACAGCCGCTATCGCCCGCATGACCATGCACGGCGCTTGTTGTTGCTGTTGTTGTCGCCTCTGACGGCGCCCGTCCCTTTCTCCTTGTAATTCTTTTTGGATTGACAAAGTTTGGTGCGGACCCGTTGCGCGCAGGGTAACCGTATTCCAGTCTTTTGTCTCTTCCTCTCATCTATTCAATCCAGAACATCATGTCAGATCCAGCACCTTACCGCTTCGAAACCCTGCAGTTGCATGCGGGGCAGACGGCCGATCCCACCACGGGCGCACGCGCCGTACCTATCTACCAGACAACATCCTATGTGTTCCGGGATGCCGGTCATGCCGAGCGGCTATTCGGCCTCAAAGAGTTCGGCAATATCTATTCGCGGATCATGAATCCCACCACGGATGTATTCGAAAAACGCATAGCCGCTCTTGAGGGCGGTGTGGCCGCCGTCGCTGTGGCTTCGGGGCAAGCCGCCCAATTGCTCGCTCTCCACAATATCCTGGAGGCCGGCGACAATTTTGTGACTTCGTCTTTTCTTTACGGAGGTACATACAACCAGTTTAAGGTCGCCTTCAGGCGGCTGGGAATAGATGTGCGTTTTGCCAGCGGCGACGATCCTGCTTCTTTTGAGAAGCGTATAGATGCCCGCACAAAGGCCATCTACCTGGAGACTATCGGAAACCCGGAATTCAATATCCCGGATTTTGAGCGTATCGCAGCACTGGCCCGTGAATACGACCTGCCGCTGGTCGTAGACAACACATTCGGAGCGGCCGGATACCTCTTCAGGCCGCTGGATCATGGCGCTCATGTAGTTGTGGCCTCAGCCACCAAATGGATCGGCGGACACGGGACCAGTATCGGCGGCGTGATCGTGGACGGGGGCAATTACAACTGGGGCAACGGCAAGTTTCCTCAGTTTACCGATCCGTCCGAAGGCTACCACGGGCTCCGTTTCTGGGAGGCTTTCGGCGAGGGCAATGCGCTCGGACTACCCAATATCGCCTTTGCCATCCGCGCACGGGTAGAAGGTCTCCGGGATCTGGGTCCTGCGCTCAGTCCGTTCAACTCCTTCCTGTTCATACAGGGTTTGGAGACCCTCTCCCTGCGTGTGCAGCGCTCGGTGGACAATGCGCTCGAGCTGGCACACCGGCTCCGCAAACACCCGGCTGTAGAGTACGTCCGTTACCCCGGGCTACCGGGAGATCCGTATCATGATCTCGCGAAGAAATACCTGCGGCATGGTTTCGGGGCCGTACTTTCCTTCAAAGTACGCGGAGAGCGCGAAGCGGCCGAGCAGATTATCAACCGGGTACAACTGATCAGCCACCTGGCCAACGTAGGAGATGCCAAGACACTGATCATCCACCCCGCAGGCACGACCCACGAACAACTCAGCCCGCAGGAGCAGGTCACGACCGGTGTACGGCCCGGCGTATTGCGCCTGTCCGCCGGTATAGAGCACATAGAAGACATCTGGGCGGATCTCGACCAGGCCCTGAACACGCTACTGGCCGGGCAGGAAAGCCCTGCAGACACTAACACCTTTGCAACAGCCACACATTGACCGATGGGAGCGGCTCTCCGATGTCGCTCCCGTCATTTTTTTGATCGGACAAACAAAACATCATCCACAACACGTATGAACAGGAAAGAAATACGCATCGGTCTATTCGGATTCGGCTGTGTCGGCCAGGGTCTTTACCGGGTACTCAACCAGAACCCGGGATTTCACGCCGAGATCGTACGCATCGGGGTCAAACATGCGCACAAAAAGCGCAGCCTTCCCCCGCATCTCTTCACATTTCACCCGGAAGAAATCCTGGATGACCCGACGATCAATACCATCGTAGAGCTCATCGATGATCCGGACCAGGCCTATACCATCGCCCGCAAAACGCTGCTGAACGGCAAGCATTTCATTTCAGCCAACAAGCGTATGCTGGCCCACCATCTCGAGGAGCTGTCCCGGCTGGCTGCGGAGCAGAGAGTCGCCTTCCTGTACGAAGGCTCCGTGTGCGGCAGTATCCCGGTCATCCGCAACCTCGAAGAGTACTATGACAACGAGTTTCTGCTGGCGGTAAGGGGGATCTTCAACGGTTCCACCAACTATATCCTCACCCGCCTGGGCAAGGACGGTACCGACTACCACGAAGCCCTGCTACAGGCCCAGGAGGCCGGTTTTGCGGAAAGCGATCCTACGCTGGACGTCCAGGCATATGATCCGCTGTACAAGACTGTGATCCTGGCCGCCCACGCTTTCGGACTCTTCATACAACCCGAAGAAGTGTTTCACCTGGGCATCGACGCCGTGAGCAGCAGGGACCTCCAGTTTGCCCGGGAAAAAGGATGGAAGGTCAAACTGGTCGCTGAGGCCCGCAAGGTCCGCGAAGGAGAAGTGGCGCTCTATATCCTGCCGAGGTTCATCACCCAGGAATCCTGGCTCTATCACGTAGATGAAGAATACAACGGCGTAGAGCTGGAGACGGCTTTTGCAGACAGGCAATTCCTGCAGGGCAAGGGCGCCGGAGGAGATCCGACCGGCTCCGCCGTACTCTCCGATATCAGCGCCTGCGCATACGACTACCGGTACGAGTACAAGAAAGCCCGGCAGGGCCGCATACCGCGCTATACGACCGATATCTCGCTCAATGTCTACCTGCGCATACCCGATCCGGCCCTGCTGGACCGCCTGCCGCTCAAAGAGATCTACGAGGAATACAGGAGCCGGGATTTTGTCTACCTGACAGGGTCCATACACCTGGATACCCTCCGCAAAGAAAATACCCTCCTGCGCGAAGCGGGTATCTTCATTTGCGAGCTGCCGCAGACCTCCCCGGCCAGGTCAGGCATACACCGGGCGGACGTGCTGCAGTCGCTTGCGCCCCAATCGCTGCCGGTAGCCTGATCCATACGGTGTCTTTCATCTTAACCCGCCCACCCGGTCCGCGAAACTGACCGGTTCGGGGAAAGGGTCCTCGAGATGCTGGAAGCGGTCTCTCAGCTCTGCGCTGTGCGGCACGCTTTGCTGCGTCCGTATGTTGTAATGGACAAATGTCGACCAGAGCAGGGCCTTGACCTGGCTCCCCGCACTGTCCCACATCGTCATTTCCACCAGGATACGCTTGTCTCCCCAATGCCGGAGTACGGACCGGATGCGCACTGTTTCCATCAGAAGCGCCGGGCGCAGGTAGGCGATCTGGTTTTGCACCACGACCCAGCTTTCGCCGGACTCCCTGATCTGCTGATAGGGGCTGAATCCATAATACTGCAGCAGGTGATCCTCCCGCGCATTCATGAAGTAATCCAGGTAGCGGGCATTGTTGAGGTGATTGAATGGGTCACAGTCCGGAAATCTCACCAGGTAGCTTGTCTCCGGTTGTTTGTTGACAGAATTGCTCATCGCTCTTGCAGGTTTTTTTCCAATCACCGGCAATATAGTCTTCTCCCCGTCTAAAAGGACATTCTGCTCCTGCCCTGTTTTCGCATGTTCACTTCCGTTTAACCTATTGATAATGGTTTGATCATCATTGGCGCGCACCCAGGTAATACTACCCGGATAACTTTCGGGACAATATGCCTAATCTCTGCATGAAGGTCCCGGATACTGAAAACGACAAAAACCACTTAGATAAATGATCCTGCGCGAACTGGAGGTCGTTGTGATCTCGGATGTACATCTCGGTACCTATGGCTGTCATGCCAGAGAACTGCTCAACTACCTCCGGGGTGTCCGGACCAAAACCCTCATTCTGAACGGCGATTTCATAGACGGATGGCAGTTCAAGAAAAAATACTTCCCGGCAGAACACCTTGAGATCATCAATGAGATCATCCGTATATCCGTAAGCGGGACCACGGTCTACTACATCACCGGCAACCACGATGATATGCTGCGCCGCTTCTCGGATATCTCCGCAGGATCCATCCACCTGCGCGACAAGCTGGTGCTCCTGCTCAACGGGCGAAAGCACTGGATATTTCACGGCGATATCTTCGATGCCAGCGTCATGGTGGCGCCGTTCCTGGCCAAACTGGGCGGCAAGGGGTACGACTACCTGATCCGGATCAACCGCATGATCAACAATGTCCGCGCATACTTCGGTATGAGCCGGTTCTCATTTGCCGGGCAGGTCAAGTCCGGCGTCAAACGCGCCGTTCGTTTCATCCGCGACTTCGAGAACAAAGCGATCGAAGTGGCCGGGGAAAAGGGCTTTGATACCGTGGTCTGCGGTCATATACACATGCCGCAGATGCGTACGGTACAGACACCGCACAGGCCGGTCCTTTACCTCAACTCGGGAGACTGGGTGGAGAACCTGACTGCACTGGAATACCGGTTTGGCAAGTGGTCCATTTATAAATACGACGAAACTGATTTTGCTTATGTCAGCGACAAACTCAATGTCGAACAAAAGACGAAAAAAACGCAGGCTGCTCAGCGCAAGACAACAGCCAGAAGACAGATCCTGTACGAAAAGATCGTGGTCACGGCCGGCCGAAAAACAGAGATCTTACATTAATTACCTGCTGTACGTAGCGCCGGTCTTCTGACCCCGGCTTATAGCAACGCTTTTATCTGCCGGTACCTGTCCTCGAAGACTTGTGTGCCGGTACAGTTGAGCTGAGTTGCTTTCTTCTGGATGTCCTGCACCCTGTTCTTAGGGTCGGGGTGCGTACTCAAAAACTCCGGTGGCGACGGTTGTGCTTTCATCTTTTCAAAGAATCCGGCCGCACCCTTCGCATTGTATTCCGTCGGGCACAGGTAGTTGACAGAGTATTCGTCTGCTTCGGACTCGTGCGCCCTGCTGAAACTCAACGAAGTGAGTCCCGTGATGATCTGCTGCAGCGCCTGCTGCTGGCCCAGCGCAGCATTGCTCAATACGCTCAGCCCCATCACCTTGCTCAGTTGAGAAGTGGAGTGCCGCCGGTCGCTGTGGGCGATCTCGTGGCCCAGTACGCCTATGAGCTGGTCCTCTGAGTCCAGGAACTTGATCAGGCCGGTATACACATAGATATAGCCGCCCGGCGTAGCAAATGCATTGAGGACCGTATCGTTCTTCACGATATGTACCTCCCAGGCAAACTTGTCGCGGTACTGGATCTTGTCGCTCTGCAGTATCTTGTCCTTGAGGCCTCGTATATAGGCATATACCTGCTCGTTACCTTTTTCGGGCAGTAAGGGGAACTCTGCCGGGTTGTTCCTGATCTCTTCGCTGACCTGCTTTCCGAGCTCGATATCCTGGTCCGGGTTGAAAAGATTGAAGCTGCGCAATGCCGCGCAACTGCTGAACAACAACGACATGGCGATAGTGAGTACTAACATTAGGCGTGAACGCATGGCTCAATAGGTTTTTCTTATGTCAAAACGAAAGGTCATCTGCTATAGTTTGCAGAAACCGTACAGATGCTTCCATATCCGGCTGCAGGATACGGTCGCCATCCAGGCGCGGTACGATCTTCCGGTATTCTGTCCAGAACCGGTGCAGGACCGCTCCCGTAAGACCGGGTCTGCGAAAATCATAGGCCTGTGCCGCCGTCATCCACTCTATACCGAGCAGACGCCATGTATTGGATACGACATGATAGCATTTTGTCCCGGCATTGGCCGCCATGCTCACATGGTCTTCCTGCCCGGCGCTGGATACGATCGAATCCACCGATGCCGGTGTACAGTATTGTTTGCTCTGGCTCACGATCGAAGCAGCAGTGTACTGCGGGATCATCAACCCGGAGTGAAGACCCGGTTTCGATGTGAGGAACGGGGGCAGATCGCGAAGCCCCGAGATGAGCTGGAATGTTCGGCGCTCGGAGATATTGCCGAGCTCGGCGAGCGCTATTGCGAGGAAATCCAGTGCAAGCGCGACCGGCTGTGCATGGAAATTGCCTCCTGACAAGATACGGTCCTCGTCTGCAAAGACATTGGGATTATCCGTCACAGAGTTCAGTTCTGTATGCACCGTCTGCCCGACAAAGTCTACTGCCTGTAGGCTGGCGCCGTGGACCTGTGGCACACATCTGAACGAATAGGGGTCCTGAACCCAGGGTTTTTCCTGCTGCTGGAGTTCCGACCCCTGCAACAGGCTCCGTATCCGGGCTGCCGATATCACCTGGCCCTGATGCGGGCGTATCCGTTGGATCGCTTCGTCATACGGGCTGTCCCTGCACAGAAAAACATCGGCAGAAAACGCGGCGCAGAGATCGGCTACCTGCCCGAGCCTGCCCGCATGCCAGACAGACCATACTGCATAGGCCATGCTGAACTGCGTCCCGTTGAGCAGCGCCAGGCCCTCTTTGGCCTGCAGGCGCATGGGACTCAGGCCTGCGGCCTGCAATGCCTGTGCTGCAGGCATTTTTTCACCGTGGTAGCGCACTTCGCCCATGCCCAGTACAGGCAGGCTCAGATGGGCCAGCGGAGCCAGGTCGCCGGATGCACCCAGCGAGCCGAGCTGGTAGATGACAGGCAGGATGCCCTCATTGTACAGGTCGAGCAGCCTCTGGACCAGCTCGACGCGTACGCCCGAATAGCCGTATGAAAAACTCTGCACCTTCAGCAGCAGCATGAGGCGTACGATCTCACCGGGCACTTCGTCGCCCATACCGCAGGCATGAGACTGGACGATATTGGTCTGGAGGTCGCCTATCTCGTCATCCGAGATACGGATATTGCAGAGAGAGCCGAACCCAGTATTGATCCCGTAAAGCAAGTCTTCCGTGTTCGCCAGTTTCCGGTCCAGGTATTGCCGGTTGGCACGTATGCGCTCTGCAGCGGCGGGATGCAGCGCCACTTTTTTCTCCGGCCTGCGCCAGAGATCAGTCAGTTGTTGTATCGTGAGGTACTCATGACCTATATGATCTGTCTCCACTCATTTTGGGCTTTGGTGGCACAAAAATAAGTATTGTCGTCCAATCACTCCCGGCGCCGGGATTTCCCGTTAAAGTGCTGTTAATTTTTCATCACCCGGTCCGGGGCTAACTGGCTGTAAATCAGTCGGGGCTATCTTGTCGCCCCGCGAATGCCGCCATATAGCTGTACCCGCGCGCCGGCATAGATCGTCCTTCAAATAGGGCAAGCAATAAAATTTTATTTTTGACCTTAGAAAAGGAAATCATTTACCAAAGAAAAATCCACCTCATGAGAAAACTGATCTTTATCTGCTTCCTCTTCCTTTCGGCGGTCAGCCTGGCGGAAGCACAAAAAATAGCTGTAGTAGATCTTACCCGTATCCTGGAAACACTGCCGGATTACCGCAAAGCACAGGACCAGCTCGACAAGATCGCTTCGGAGTGGCGCCAGGAGATAGCCAACGAATACGACAAGATCAAATCCATGTACAATAAGTACCAGGCCGAGCAGGTGTTGCTGAGCGACGAAATGCGCAAGGCCAAAGAGGATGAGATCGTCAATAAGGAAAAAGAAGTCCGCGACATGCAGCGCGACAAGTTTGGCCCGGAAGGTTCCCTATTCAAGAAACGCCAGGAGCTCGTCCAGCCCATCCAGGAGAAGGTGTATGCCGCTATCCAGGCTTATGCCAAAGAGCGCGCATTTGACGTCATCCTGGACAAGGATGCGGCCGCAGGACTGCTGTTTGTCAGCGACGCCCTGGACCGTACAGAAGATGTTATAAAGAAGCTGAACATCAGGAATTAATCCTTAGATTTGCCGACGTTTTAAAAAAACAGAACTTATGAAAAAGCTGCTCTTTGCAGGAATGCTCCTGCTCGGTATGGTGTGGCACGCACAGGCTCAGAAGATCGGTCACCTCAACTCACAGAATATCCTTTCCGGTCTGCAATCCGTAAAAGAAGCGGAGTCCAACCTCGAAGCATTCCAGACACAGTTGCAAAAGAAAGGACAGGCAATGGTAGAAGCCTTGCAAAAGCGCTACCAGGATGTCGGACGTAAAGAGCAACAGGGTGAACTATCTCCCAAGCAACTGGACGAAGAATCCAAGAAGCTCAAGGAGGAAGAGGCTAAAATACAGCAGTTCGAACAGGAAATGCAGCAGCAGCTACTTGCAAAAAGAGAAGAACTGCTCCAGCCGATCCTCGACAAAGTGAATGAAGCCATCGCTTCTGTCTCCCGCGAACAAGGGTTCGTTTATATCCTCGACGTAGGTACAGGCGTACTCCTCTTTGCAGACGAACAATACGACATCACGGCACAGGTCAAGCAGAAACTGGGCATTTGATGAACAGTTGGCAGCCTGAACAGCCCATAGGAATATTTGACTCCGGCATTGGCGGCCTTACGGTCGCCAATGCTATTATAAGGCGTATGCCGGATGAGTCAATGATCTATTTCGGGGATACTGCTCACCTGCCCTATGGCGACAAGTCTGCCGACGCTATCAGGTACTACAGCCTGCGCATAGGTAAGTTCCTGCTGGATGCCGGCGCCAAGATGATCGTGATCGCCTGCAATTCTGCTTCCTCAGCAGCCTATGAAGTCCTGGTGGATTTTTTCAAGGACCAGGCGCTTTTTGTCAATGTAGTGGATCCGCTGGTCCAGTTTACGATGCGCCAGCAGTACCGCAAAGTAGGGGTCATCGCTACCAGGGCGACCATTCACTCGCAGATCTACGAACGCAAGTTGCGGGAGCTCCAGCCCGATATGGAAGTGTTCTCCCTGGCTACCCCCCTGCTCGTGCCAATGATCGAAGAAGGTTTCTACAAGAATGAACTAAGCCGGCCCGTCATCAACAGCTACCTGTCCCACCCGGGCTTCGAAGGTATCGACGCCATCCTCCTGGCCTGCACACATTACCCGCTGATCAAAGATCATATACAGGAGTTCTTCGGGCCGGGTGTCGCGGTCATCGACTCTACTCAGGTAGTGGAAGACGAGGTTTATGGCCTGCTCTCCCGCCATGACTTGCTATCTCCCGCTTCAGGCGAGAAGACAAGGCGCTTCTATGTATCGGACTACACGCCATCCTTCGAGGAGACCACCCGCTTGTTCTACGGGAGCGAGATCCACCTGGAACACTACCCTATGTAACCTGGTATCCCGGGTTTCCAAACTGCATTTCTTTATCTCCTCTGAAACTGGAGACCATTACATGCCGGCCAGAACCGCCGTCTGCGTCAGCAGGTAATCAGCCAGCCGTTCTACCTGCTGACGGATCTCCCGCAATGCTGTAGACTCGAAGAAGTAGGGAACCAGCAATGGGCCGAGGCAATAGATCCCCATCAATGGCAATCCGTCAGCCTTTATAGGCGTACCGGCCTCGTTGGTCCGGATGCCCAGTCTCAGACTGTCCGTATGTATGAGTTCGCGGTCAAACAGGTTTTTGAACAACGGATCTTCGGCAGCGGTGAGATCGGGATTGGGTCCCGTGCAATTGACAATAAGGGTTGCTTCCAGCTCTCTGGCTTTGCCCGATTTCCGGTCCTGGTAGCGAAGCACGGCTGTACCGGCGTCCGTATCGGTGATATCGAGTATCCGCCCGCTGTGCCTGATGAGTTGCCCGCTGGTAATGCCAGATTCAAGCCGTCGAAAAGATTCATCCGGGATACGGTGCCGGTGCGGATCCCAGAAACAGCGCAGATGGCGCAGAAACCTGGCACGCTCCTGATCCGGCCACGCTTGCCAGATGCGGGGTATATACGGTCGCATGGCATCCAGTATAGTATGCCAGCTATATCCCTTGTGAGTACCGGTCATTATCTCGGCACGCACATATTTCAAGGCGCCAAGCGCCGATTCATATACACTCGGGGGTGGTGTGGAAATCGGGTAAGCCGGTTCGCTCAGGGAAGTATGATTCCTCGGCCAGCGGCCTCTGCGGGACAGTACATGGATCTTGCCCCTATGCCCGGTCTCCATCAGCGAACACACGATGTCTACCATCGTCAGACCAGCCCCGATAATAGCTACGGGCATATCGCGATCCACACGGGACAGCCAGCCCCTGTTCCAGGGGTTGCGGATACAGCGTTCCGTATTGTCAAAACATGGCAAGGATAGCGGTTGCTGGTTGCCCGTGGCTAATATAACCTTGTCAGCTGTATAGCTTGTGCCGTCCTCGCAGAGGATCAGCTGACCTGTCTTCGCGGGCTGTATATCTACCACCCTGGTCAGCACCGTACGCAGATGGACCGCCGGGTGTTTCTGTTCCCAGGCCAGCCGCATCTCATCCTGCAGGTATTCGCCGAATACCCCCCTGTGAATAAACTGCTCCCGGTCCACTTCACCCGCATCCGGGCGCTGGGACAACCAGTCGAACAAGTGATCCGGCGTTTCGCTGTACAGACTCATATGTCCTACCCGCACATTGAGCGGCTGATATACAAAATCGCAGGCGTAAGCCACGCCCCTGCCCGCCTGGGCGGCCTCTTTTTCGAAAAGCAGTATTTCAGCAGGTATTTCCAGTTTACGCATCAGCCTGATTATCAGCAAGCTTCCGCTCAGTCCTCCCCCTATAATTCCCAGTCTCAGCATACACAGTATATTTTCCTTGTCCCCAACCGGGCAAATAAATATACTGTTTTTAACCTTGCTGTTAAAATTTTGTTACCTGATTCTCATTTGCAGGGTATGAAATTTGGAACTTTGACCCCGGAAGTATCAAGGCACTGTCAGAAATCAATGATCACGCCAATGCCGGGCAGGATACGCCCTGTATCGCTCGGCAGGATCTGGGTCAGGTAATGACCCGGCATTGCCGGATCAATCAGCGGCTGCAATTGGTCGTCGCGCTGTACTGTCAGGTATGGTATCTGTGCTATGGGCGATCTGTACAGGTTCTGCACATCGGCAAATACGGTCATTGTCCACTTGCGGAAGTTGAATGTCTTGTCCACCCGCAGATCCATCTGGTGATAGAACGGCAGGTGTTCTGTATTGATCCGTGTGTAATCAAAAAGACCGCGCCGGTTGGCATCCCAGACATCCGTGCGCGAAGAAAGCGCAATGTCATAGGGCGTATACGGACTGCCGCCGGCCATGCTCCAGCGCAGTCCTATCTGCCAGCCTTTGCCGAATGTCCGGGTCGCCGACACTGTACCGAAATGGCGGTTGTCCCATGATGAAGAGTGCAGCTTTCCGTCGGGACCGGCAAACCTGCTCACCACATAAGAATAGGAAACCATCCAGAACCAATTGGCCCGCAGCTTTTGCCGCGCCTGGAACTCAAGTCCGTAAGCCTGCCCTGTCGAACCGGCCAATGCCGGTTGATTGCCGATCACTACGTAATTGGCGTTGGCATTGGCATAGGAAATCCCGTCTGCAAGCAGGTACGGGTACCTGTCGTAATACTTGTAGAATCCCTCCAGCGATACTTTGTAACCCAACGCATTCATATGCTCGATACCAAGTACCGATTGGGTACTGCTGATATAGCGAAGCCGGTCCCTGTTGACCGCTATACCATCCTCGCGGTAGTTGAGCAACACATATGACGGCACCTGGTGATACAGACCGGCGCTCATGCTAGCTTTCCAACCGGGAAGAAACTGCCAGGAGACAGCCAGGCGGGGAGACAGCTGATCCAGCGGGTTCTGCATCTGGCTGGCATAACTGTTGCCATCTGCCCTCAGCCCGGCGAAAAGGTTCATCGCCCCGGACAACAACTGTTGTTCATAAGATATAAAACCACCGTAGCGCACGAAACCGAGTACGCCGCTGTATTGCAGGGTATCGATCACAGCATCCCGGCCTGTGTACAGGCTGTAGTTGTCGGTAGTATGATGACTGTGTTCGAGGGAGAGACCATATTCCCAGTTGGACTTGGTGCGGTATTCTCTTCGCTCGAGCCTGAATTTGGTTTCCGCCTCAGCGGAAGCATATTTCAGCAGGCGACCGCTTTCCTCCTCCACATTATCGCGGAACTTCTCCGCGTAGTTGTAAAAATAGTTGCGAGACAAAACCATGCGCGTCACCGATTGCCGGCCGTAGTATTTATACCGCGCCCCCAGCGTATACAGGTATTGCCGACCCTGGGGAATATAGCCCGTGTTGTATAGCAGTGATTCGGTCGGTTTGGCGCCGAGGTTGAGCGTGTACTTGTCATAAGCGCCCAATCCTACCAGGGTGAGTTCATGTTTGGGATTGAAGCGGATCACCTGTTTGTATTGTGCATCCGCATAAAACGGCAATACCGGGATCCCGATCGCCTTGAACATATGTTGAGAATATGACTCCCTGGCAGATAAGAGATAGGAAGATTTGCTACCCATCGGGCCTTCAACCTGGAAGCCGAAGTCCGTCACACCCAGTGTAAAATTGCCGCCAAAGCGATCCTTGCGGCCTTCGCGCTGTTGTATGTCCAGTACACTGCTCAGTGCATTGGGCCGGGCGGCCGGGAAAGCGCCTGTATGCAGGGTGGCTCCCTGCAGCATCCGCGAGTTGATCAGCCCGTTGGGGCCCCCGGTAGCTCCCTGTACGCTGAAGTGGTTGATCGCAGGTATCTCTATGTCGTCCAGGTAAAACTTGTTTTCCTGGGCAGCGCCTCCTCTCACGATCAGGTTGTACCCGAAAGAGACCTGCGGGGAAACGCCCGGCAATGTCTTCATAAACCGCGAGATATCGAGTACGGCCCCCGGCATGCGTTCCATTTCGTGCACCGAAAATCCATGTGCCGATACGGGGCTTTCGGCCGTCCGGCGAAAAGCTTCGGCAAGCACTTCGACAGCCTGCAGTTCGGTACGGCTCTCTTCCAGGAAAAACTCCAGGAACACCGGTTTGGCCGATATGGCCATGATCTCGTGTTTGGATAGCGCTCCGAATCCAGTATAGGCAGCTTGTACATTGTACAATCCCGGAGGAAGGACCAGGCGAAAGTAACCTGTGCTGTCGGTACGGGCGGCATATCCATGCTCCTGCACAGTCACATCGGCGTACGTGAGCGGCTCTTTGTCCCGCTCATTGAATACATAACCTTCTATCACCGCCTGCTGCGCAGCGACCCTGCCGTATGCCAGCAGAGCCAAACATATAGCCCCCAGTATCAGCCTTGCGTTCATCACTTTCCTTTTGAGGCCATGAAATTACGCTGAAAGCCCGGGCGCAGCCGTGCCGGGTATTTATTTGTTAAGAAAATATTATTTCCGGGGTTTATACAAACGAAACTGCACCCGCAGGCTGTCTTACGGTGGTACAAAGGGGTTTAAAACCATTGTACGACTACCCCATCAAATATTACATCCTATGAAAACAAAACACTGGATCATTTCTGCCTGCGTCGGCGCAATGTTTCTCCTGGCATCCTGTGAGAAGAAAGCTGCGCCGCCCGCCGGGGATTGCGTCTGCACAAAGGAGTACGCTCCCGTATGTGGCGAAGACAACAAAACCTACGGCAACGCATGTGAAGCTGCCTGCGCCGGGGTAAGGGTCATCGACCAGGGTCCCTGCCGGTAGACCGGGGCGGGGTTTGGCTACCGCCCGCCCCGCCGCCGCCCTCTCATCCGGGCAAGAAAAACACCTGCAATGCCGTTAAAGAAATCTTATTCCCTGCTTCAACTGTTTAAAAATCAGTTTAAGAAGTGCAATATTGCAGGTTGGTAAATACTGCCTTTGGATATGGATACCTTCAAGAAAGATAACTATCAGCTGCTCATCGAAAACCTGGATGCTTTCATCCGCAAGTTTTACCTGAACAAGCTGATACGGGGCGGCTTGTATTTCGTAGGATTTTCGGTCCTGCTTTTCCTGGCTTTCAACCTGCTTGAATACCGGTTTTACTTCGGTACGGGTGTTCGCAAGGTGATGTTTTTCACTTTCCTGGGCGTCTGCCTTGGCTCGCTCGGATACTGGGTACTGAGGCCTATGCTGCAGTATTTCCACCTGGGCAACATCATCTCGCATGAGCAGGCGGCCGGTATCATCGGGCGATACTTCACCGATGTACAGGACAAACTGCTCAACATCCTGCAACTCCGCCAGCAATCTTTCAACGCTGTACAAAAGGAACTGATAGTAGCCAGTATCCAGCAGAAAAGCGAAGAGATCCGGCCGGTGCCCTTCACCGGCGCCATCGACCTGCGTCTCAACCGGCGCTATCTCCGGTATGCGCTGCCTCCTCTGCTGCTGTTGCTCGTCATCTTACTGGCAGCTCCCGGGCTGATATCCGACAGTACCCTGCGGATCATACAGAACGACCGCGAGTTTGAGCGGGCGGCTCCCTTCCGTTTCGTTGTGCTCAATGACAAACTGGAAGCGCTGCAGAATGAGGATTTCACCGTACAGCTGGTATTGGAAGGACAGACACTGGCCAGCGATGTCTCCATCCAGGTATTCGGCTACCAATACCTCATGAACAAAGTATCGGCCGATACTTTTACCTACACATTCAGAAACGTACACAAGGATACGCCCTTCAACTTCTACGCAGCCGGCTTCCAGTCCCGGAGTTTCACGATCGAACTGCTTAAAAAACCTGTGATCAACGGGTTCGAAGTAAGCCTGAAATACCCTGAATATACCGGTCGCAAGAACGAAACGCTGCAGAATATCGGAGACCTGAGCATACCAGCCGGCACACGGATAGACTGGAGCTTCCAGGCCGGTCAGACCTCTGGCATAGAACTCCGGCTCGAAGGCCATGAAAGCCTGGCGCCTGCCGAACGAAAGGGATCCGATCTCTTCGGCTTTTCGCACAGGGCGATGCAGTCAGGCAGGTATACACTCTACCTGTCCAATGAGTCCGTTCAGCGCGCAGACTCCTTCTCATACGGCCTGCACGTGATCCCGGATCTTTACCCGGGTATATCCGCAGAACAGTTTGCAGACAGCAACTCGACCGAAAACCTCCTCTATTTTGCCGGCGAGGCATCGGACGACTACGGTATACGATCTGTCCATTTCTACTACCGGGTACAGAAAGCAGACGGAAGACAAGGCGAACCAATCGCCGTAGCGGTCCAGTCAAAAGCAGGAAAGCAGACTGACTTCAGCTATGTGTGGGATCTGGCTCCGCTCAATCTTGAACCGGGGGATAAGCTTTCTTACTACTTCGAAGTACGGGACAACGACGCCGTCAACGGAAGCAAAGCTGCCCGCACCCAGATCTTCTACCTGGCCAAACCGACCGTAGAAGAGTACAAGGCTATGGCCGAGAAGAACAGTGAAGACATAAAGGAAACGCTCAGCAAAGCGATGAAAGAGTCCAGGAAAGTCCAGGAGGAGATAAGGTCGCTCCGCGAAAAGCTGCTGCAGCAAAAGGATATGGACTGGCAGAGAAAGAAAGAGCTGGAAAAGCTGCTCGAGCGGCAGAAGGAGCTGGAGAAGGCCATAGAAGAAGCCAAAAAGAAGTTTGAAGAAAATAAGAAGAACGAAAAGGAATATCTCCCTGAGGATATCGCTAAGGAAGAGAAGCAGGAGAAGCTCGATCAGCTTTTCGAGAAGCTGGTTGATCCCGAGACACAGGAGTTGATGGACAAGATCCAGCAGTTGATGCAGGAACTCAAAAAGGAAGACGCCCTGCAGATGATGGACAAGATGAACAACGAACAGAAGGAAAAAGAAATGGAGATGGACCGCCTGCTCGAACTGTTCAAAACGCTGGAAATGGAATACGAGCTAAAGCAGCAGGCTGATGCGCTGGAAAAACTGGCGGAAAAGCAGGAAGAACTCGCCAGGGAGACAGAGAAAGCAGGATCGGAAAAGAGCGAAGAGCTACAGAAAAAGCAGGAAGAGATCAATAAGGCATTCGAAGAGCTGCAGAAAAAAATGGAGCAACTGGGTGAAAAGAACAAAGAACTCGAGCGGCCTAAAGACCTGAAGAATGCAGAAGAAGGGATGAAGGATACCGAACCGGACCTGGAAAAGTCCCAACAGCAGCTGGAACAGAAACAGAACAACAAAGCCAGTCAGTCGCAGAAAAAGGCCGCCAAGAAGATGAAGGACACGGCTAAGAATATGAACGAATCAATGCAGTCGGGCGAGATGCAACAGATGGAGGAAGACATGGCAGCGCTGCGTCAGCTGCTGGAAAACATTGTCACCCTGTCATTTGACCAGGAAGACCTGATCAACCAGTTTGCGATGGTCAACTCCAGTTCTCCCTCTTATGTGAAACTGGTGCAGGAACAGAACCGGATCAAAGACAACTTCACCATCGTCCAGGATAGCCTGCAGGCACTCAGCAAACGGGTATTCCAGTTGGAATCTTTCATCACGGAAAAGATCAACGACATCAATGTCAACTTCAAGAGTTCGCTGCAAAAGCTGGAGGAGCGCAAGAAAACGGAGGCTTCGGAAAACCAGCAACACTCGATGAAGAACCTCAACGACCTGGCGCTCATGCTCAGTGAGACGATGCAGCAGATGCAGAACAGTATGTCGCAGATGATGCCCGGCAACCAGATGTGCAACAACCCGGGACAGAATCCCGGCAGTAAGTCCAAGCCAATGGACAAGATCACGGAAGGACAAAAGTCCGTATCCGATGAAATGAAAAAGATGAAAGAAGGCCGGGAAAAAGGTGGGCAGACACCCAAGGACGGCGGTGGCGAGAGCAAAGAGTTTGCTGAGATCGCAGCCAGGCAGGCGGCTTTGCGCAGAGCAATGGAAGCGCTGCAGAAGGAAAAACAACAGCAAGGTAAGGGCGACCCCAAACTCCAGGAGATCATCGACCAGATGAACCAGAATGAGATCGACCTCGTCAACAAAAAATTGACCAATGAAATGATCCGCCGTCAGCAGGATATCATAACCCGTCTGCTCGAAGCCGAAAAAGCCAGCCGCGAACAAGACTGGGATAACAAGCGCAAAGCGGAAAGACCTGAGATCGCAGAACGCAAACTGCCACCTTCCATGCAGGAGTATATCCGCAAACGGCAGGCAGAGACGGAGATGTTCAAGACCGTCGCACCATCCCTCAAACCGTATTACAAGGAGCGGGTCGAAGAGTACTATCGAACCCTGAAAAGCAAATAGTCTTCTGCAAAAGAGCGCCGTGGAGCGCTCTTTTGTGTTTTTGGCCAGATTTTTGCCATAAACACTTGACACCAATACGCAAATAGCAGTAAATTGAATAAGCGGACTTTGCTTGTCAAAGGAATTATTCTGTACTGCGATGGGTTTTGGATGAAGCACTTGCAGTGCATTTGTATGACAAATGGGGGCCTTCGGGTCACATATAATGTTAAATCTGTTATGCTGACTATTGTATCCAAACCGGAGAGCATAGCCTCTCTGGAACAATTTGTGCAGGCTACACTGAAGAAATACGGGTTTCTTGAAGAAAAATATCCGCTCATCCTGATATCACTTACGGAAGCTGTCAACAATGCGATCATACACGGCAACGATCTGGATGAGCAAAAAGTAGTCACGATATCTCACTCCGTATCCGGCGATCTGCTCACATTCCATATCCGGGATGAGGGCAAGGGTTTCGATCCGGCCAAGATACCTGATCCTACGAATATGGATAATATAGACAAATGCGGTGGTCGCGGCGTGCTGATCATGCGCAACCTGGCCGACAACCTCAATTACAGGGAAAACGGGTGCTGCCTGGAGATCAGTTTTCGCGTATGAAATTTGTACTGCCTGATGAGATGCTTGATGAGGGAGATATCCTCATCAGCTATGAGGATATCGAAACACAGCCGCTGGACGAAGAAAGAATTGCAGACTGGATTCGCAGGATCCTGTCCGGTGAATCCCTTAGCTGCGGCACGATACATTATATCCTGTGCAGCGATGCTTACCTGCAGGAAATCAACTGGCAACACCTCAAGCACAAATCCCTGACGGATATCATTTCTTTCGAGTACAGCAAAGACCCTGTATCAGGTGATATATTCATCAGTACGGAACGCGTCGCAGAAAATGCCCGCATTTTCGGTGTATCACCTGACCAGGAGCTGCGAAGGGTCATGGCTCACGGCGTACTGCATTTCTGCGGCTACAAAGACAAGTCACCCGATGACCAGGCGATGATGCGCTCAAGGGAAGACCAGTCCCTTGTTTTGTGGAACGAAATGGCATAGATTGCGACCTCCTGTTATCTATCCGTACGAAGAAGTAACTTTTATATGCAACAGAAACTCCCCGGATGCAAGTACCGGGTCCCTACAGTGGTGAGTCCTTTTGAGACTTTCCCTGCAATAGCCCTTTCTCTTGATTTACCGGCCGGGTACTGGACGCTCCAGCCGGTGCAGGACAGAGAAGGGATAATATGGGACAAGAAAAGCGGCCTGTCCGAAGAGAAGAAAAAACTGGCTGAGGCATTCACCAGGCAAATCGGACAGATGCAATCCGGAGGCATGGTCATTTCATGGCAGGATGCCAAGGGCTGTCTTGCATCGATCTCTGGCCACCCGCCAGGCGAGGCTCACCTGGCGGGGCTGATCACGGCACTCAACGACTGGTTCAAACACCCCCTCAGCAACGCTGAGCTGCTATCCTGGCTGGATGAAGCAACGGGGGCAGATACGGATGCCGGCATCGCCAGCCTGATCTACGGTGGAATGATACAGCGGGCCTTCGGACAGGTACAGCGCATCTTCCTTCCGAACGGTACCAATTGGTTATTGGAGAACAATAGCAGAGATATTGTTTCGAAGATCGATATCTCTGCGGCAGATCTCATAGCTATATTGCTTGCGCTCCATAGCGGTAATCATGACTTGCTTATAGAATCCCGCAAACATTATTCACCTGTGTCATCTCCTGGTGTTTTAATGAGTACGTCACCTGCAGAGTTGCAGGGTATCCTGCTGCACCTGCTTTCTATTTCAGACCCGTCCCCGGAGTGGCTAAGCGGACAGCTTGTATGGTGCGGATCAACGGGAATGGACGGTGTGAGACCTGTGTAGTATTACCTATGTTTCACGTGGAACGTTATACCACTTGAATTAACAGGCATTGTTTCACGTGGAACATTGAACAACACGGCCATCCCTCAATCTATCATATATCCTAACCAACCTCTCAGAAACAAACCAACACATAATACTCAAGTCTCTCTATAATCAAATGCGCGTTGTCAAATATACCTCTGAACGAAAGCAGTCCTTAACCACCAACTGCTAAGTCAAATCCCTGTCATCAGTACAATTCTCCAAATCAACGGGCATGAATAATCAGTCCTCTCTGTATCTCCCTCCCACAGGAACAAAAATCGCCTGAATCAACATACGGATACGGATCAACCTCATAAGCCCATAAATCGATAGTGCCCAAACTAACACAAAAAAAAGATGACCGAAAGCGACAGCCTTCAGTCATCCTCGTTATATCCTTAACCAAAAATTGTATGGCAGACGTATCAGTCCGTCCCTGACAAATTCACAACTGTCTCAGGAAACAGTAGCCTGAGCGAACTCAGCCAGAAAACCCTCCAATATCTCATTGAAGCGATCAGGTCTCTCCATCATAGGCGCGTGACCACACTCATCGATGAAGAAAAGATTCGAATTCTCAATCAGCTCATTGAACTTCTCACCCACAAACGGCGGCGTGATGCTGTCCTGCTTGCCCCATACGAGCAGCGTAGGCACATGTATATTATGCAGTTTGTCCCCCAGGTTATGACGCACAGCCGACTTGGCTGTTGCTATGATACGTATTGCACGATTGCGGTCATTGACCGTATTGTATATCTCGTCCACCAGTTCCTTCGTCGCAACAGCCGGATCATAGAAGGTCGATTCCGTCTTCTTACGTATGAACTCATAGTCTCCCCTCTTTGGAAAAGTAGAACCCATCGAGTCTTCAAATAGCCCCGAACTACCGGTCAACGTGACAGAAGCCACCTTGTCCTGGTTGGCCAGCGTATACAACAGCGCTATATGTCCACCAAGCGAATTACCCAGGACATGCACCTTGTCATAACCCTTGTACGCTACAAAATCTTCTACGTGACGCACCAACCCGCTCACCGATACACTCAGTAAGGGCAGATCGTACATCGGCAGAATAGGTACGATCACATTGTACTTGTCCGAAAAATGCTCAATGATCCCTCCGAAATTGCTCAGTGCCCCAAACAAACCATGCAACAGCATGAGATTGTCGGGACCACCCTTCGACTCCATATATCTGAACTTGCCTTCTTCTATTACCTCTATGTCCATCCGGTATGTATATATATTACACCTGATTATAATATGTATCAAAAATAGCCTATCAGGCTCATTTTAACACTTAAAGTAAACAAATAATGATAAAACAAACAATACGTTATTTTTTTGAGCGCTCTGCTCATCCCGTCTGATGACTGCCCATAGCCACGGCCCTTGAAAACAAATAGTTCATATACAGGCTGGTGCTCAGGAGTACCAGGGCGAGACCCTGGTGCAACACACCCCAGAAAACAGGTATCACCCCGTGAGAAGACAGTACGGTAACAATACCTACTGTAAGCTGCAGGATCACTATCATCAAAAGCACTGAAGATCCCAGCTGCACAGTCCTGGAACCTGGCGATCGCAATACCCGCATCGACAGCCACACCACAATGCCAAATATCACATAGGCTGTAAACCTGTGCAGCACCTGTACCAGCGCCGGCATGAAAACCGAACTATCGTAAGCGCCAAAATTTGCAGCCGTCCAATTGACCCTGTCAAAAAGAATGCCCGGAACCCACTCACCGTTCATCATGGGCCATGTCGGGAAAAAAAGACCAGCTTTCATCCCGGACATCAACCCTCCCAACATCAGCTGCACGATCACCAGCCCAGTGATCCATCGGAACCCCCGCTTCCACCTGCTGTCTTCCTTCCATACCTCACCCGGATGCAGCACCAGCAGGTATGTCCACCACAGGTAGCCGAAACAGAGAAAGGCAAGCCCGAGATGCAACGACAGTTTGTACGCATTGACCCACGGTCTTTCGATCAGACCGCTTGCTACCATGATCCAGCCAAAAGTGGCTACAAGACAAGCCAGCAGGAAAACAACCGCCAATCTCCGCAGCAACGGTTTATTAAACATCTTCCTCGAAAAGAAATATATGAAGGGAATCAGGAAAACAAATCCCATTGCCCTAGCCCACAGCCGGTGAAAATACTCCCAGAAATAAATGAACTTGAACTCCTCCAGCGAAAAACCCTTGTTGATCTTGTGGTACTGGGGCGTCTCCCTGTACAGGTCGAAAGCCTCCTGCCAGGCAGCCTCGCCAACAGGTGGAAAAGTACCTGTCACGATCTCCCACTTCGTGATAGACAGTCCGCTGCCCGTCAGCCTGGTGATCCCGCCGATGATCACCTGTACGGCAATCAGTATCAGCCCGGCAGCCAACCATAGCCGCACCGGCCTTGCTATCTGTCTGTATTTTTCCACTTCAATTCCATACTTTGGTCATAGCTGCAAATGTACTTCACGAAACCAGATTCCATCGACCGCCCTTTTTCATTTAATAGCAATAAATTGTTTTAAAGAGTAAATAAAGAAAGCTACCATCATCAGTACTGTGAACATGTGGAATACTTGCAGCACAAACAGTTGCTCATATGACTCTTGATCCGGCGCGTAGCTTTATACACATATGGCGGTATATCACTGTATATTGTGGGTGAACGCTTTAGATAGGTTTATGAACAGCCTGTGTGTATTGCCGTTTCGCAGGATTGTAAAGAAAAAGAACCACCATAAATGTGTATAAACCCTGAGCAGGCACTTCCGACATTAACACATATATATAAATATATTTATATTTAATATGAGTACTGTCTACCTGCGTGAACAACCGCTGTTTTTTGCACATTTGCCTGCGCAAAAAATGGCAGACCAGGGTATGTGATTGTCTGTGGTTTATGCAGTGCTTTTTATTTGAATGTGCATAAATAAAATCAGAACAGGATATGCGGGCTATCGTACAGCGGGTGTCATCGGCGTCGGTCAGTGTAGATGATCATATTACAGGAAGTATCAGCCTGGGTTTCCTTGTACTGCTGGGTATCTGTGAGGATGATACGAAGGAGGATGCCGTGTGGTTGTCCCGCAAGATAGCTGCCATGCGGGTCTTCTCTGACGATAATGGACTGATGAATCTTTCCCTGGCCGATGTTTCCGGTTCTGTATTACTCGTGAGCCAGTTTACCCTATATGCGTCCACACGCAAGGGCAACCGGCCGTCTTTCATCCGGTCGGCCCGGCCCGAAACGGCACAGCCGCTCTACGAGCAGTTTGGCAGGCTGTTGTCAGAGGCCGGCGTACCTCAAGTGGCGTTCGGTATATTCGGTGCAGATATGAAGGTAGCCCTGGTCAATGACGGGCCGGTCACCATCATCATTGATTCACAAAACAGGGAATAAGATATGCGGCTGCAAGAAGCACAGCAGATAGTAGACAATTGGATACAGACATACGGTGTCCGGTATTTCAGCGAGCTTACCAATATGGCTATTCTGACCGAAGAGGTCGGAGAAGTGGCCCGGCTCATATCCCGCCTGTACGGCGAACAGTCGTTCAAGACAGAAGAAGAAGCCGTCAATGCACGCGAAAAACTGTCTGACGAATTGGCTGATGTGCTTTTCGTCCTTATCTGCCTGGCCAACCAGACAGGTATATCACTGGAAGAAAGCCTGAATAAGAACCTGGAGAAGAAAACCCGCCGGGACGGCAGGCGCCATCAGGACAACCCGAAACTGAAGCAGTAACCCGCAAATTCAGTGACGGCTTCCATACATTCTGCCGGTTTTTCGAGCATACCGGCGTGTCCGCAATGATCAACCAGCAGTAGTTTGCCGGTGTCCGGCAGGAGTACTTGTTTCATGTTGACCTCCAGCGGTATCACATTGTCTTCCTTACCCAGTATGAAGAGCACCGGCGCCGGTCCCTCTCTGAATGCATCGGAGAGATCGCGCCGGGCGATCATAGCTGACAGGTAGTGCAGCGTCATGTCCTGGTCCGCGCTCCTGCTTCTTTCCAGGCACGCATCTATATCAGCGGCATTTCGCTCCTTATCGAAGAAAAGCCCCGGTAGCATGGTCTTGTAAAAAGCCGCTGCTCCGTGTTCCCCGATGAATACCATGTTCTTCCTGCGCCCTTGTTTCTTTTCTTCGCTGTCTGCATATACTGTAGAGTGAAATAAACAGAGACCAGCCAGGCGTGCGGAAAACCGCGCGTAAAATTCCGCGGCGATATAGCCCCCCATGGAGTGACCCACCAGTAAACACCGCTCTATCTGCTGCTCATCCAGGTAATCCCGGACCGAGACTGCCATATCGCCCAGGCTACCGGCCGATGTCTGACGGTTATCTCCGAAGCCGGGTAGTTCCAGCAGGTGCACCGTAAACCCGGCTGAAAGTCCCGGGATCATCCGATCCCATACCCGGTTGTCAAAACCAAAGCCGTGAAGCAGGACCAGGTGAGGTCCTGATCCATATCGTTCCGGTCGGTATATCTGTTCTGCGTCCATATAGCGTTGTTATAAAAGTATGGTCAATGCCTGAACAGCTTGCCCGGGCAAGACCTTACTGCAGGCCAAAGTACAGGCAACTCTTTGGCTTACTTTGAATTAATGAGCAGGTAATACATATAATCTATTCAAAGGTCGATTTCGTTTCCTCAATCGAAAGAAAATGAGCCGCGTATATTTGACTGGTTATATAGAGCCTAGTCGTATCTTTCGTTAGAAATGTGAATGGATTCATGTCGTTTTCGGCGCCGACACTACAGGAAAAACTGGAAGAAAAACAGCAGCAGATCGACTGCCTGCTCAGGATCACACAGGCCATTAATCTCAATGAGTCTGCGGATGAGCTGTTTCGTATGTACGAGGAGTTCCTGGGCGATCATATGTATATCGAGCGGATGGCTTTCTACGTAGAGCAGGAAGGACAGTGGCTGCCGGTATGCTCAATTCCCGCGGACGATCTCCAACCATGTATAGAGGGTGAAATGATGGACTGTTTCACGCAGGTCACCGAGCTTGCGGATCATCCTTCCTGTTCGCTGAGCGGCTATGATTATGTAGTACCGGTCCGCCACAAGGATATGTCCATAGCATATGCCCTGGTAAGCGACAGCAGATCTACCCAGGACAGGAAGAATTTTATCACCACGATATCCAATATCATAGCGGTCGCCATAGAAAACAAGCGGCTGTTCAAACGCCAGATCGAGCAGGAGCGCTATCGCAAGGAAGTGGAGCTGGCCAGTGAAGTGCAGAAGATGCTCATACCCGGCAAGCTCCCGCGCAACCGTCATTTCGAATTGGCCAGTATATACAGACCCCAGCTCAACATAGGTGGCGACTATTATGATTACATCGAACTGACGGAAGATCGCTACCTGTTCTGTATAGCGGATATTTCGGGTAAGGGTGTGGGTGCGGCCCTGCTCATGGCCAATTTTCAGGCCACCCTGCGCAATGCGCTTATGCACTACGATGATCTCGAACAGTTGGTCCGCTTTCTCAATCATTCCCTGGTGTCACTCACCAACAGTGAGCGTATCATCACGCTTTTCCTGGCGGATTACAATGCCGGTCAGGGTACACTGGAGTATATCAATGCCGGGCATTCTCCTCCGTTCCTGATCATGGGCGGCGAGGTATGCAGTCTCATAGAAGGTTGTACGATGCTGGGGGCTGTAGATGAGCTCCCGGCGATAGACAAAACGACGATCCGGCTCAGTGGAGAAGCGCTGTTGATGACTTACACGGACGGGCTCACCGATCTGCGCAATGACGAAGGCGTATACTTTGACGATCACCACATACGCGATTTCATCAGCCGGCATGCAGGTCTTGGCGTAGACGCCTTTAACCGACATCTCCTGGAAGAGCTGGATGCATTCAAAGGCGAGCAGGATTATCCCGATGATATCGCTATACTTACCTGCAAGATGTACGAGAAAGATCAAAATATCCAGACCGGCAAAGCCGGAAATTAATGTAACTTTATCTCCCTTTTTCGGGTTTCATACTTCAGATGCGGGATAAAAAAATAGCGGCAGTCTTTGCTTTTTTTCTGGGCGCACTTGGGATACACAGGTTTTATCTGGGCCAGGTAGGTTACGGTATTTTCTATGCCATCCTTGCGCTCACGGGCATATCGGTCATACTGGGCATTATCGATGCACTGGTGTTTCTCGGGATGAGCGACGATGAGTTTGACGGCCGGTACAACCGCAAGTTCACACGGACACGCCGCGGAGACCGTTACTATACGGAGACTGCAGATACGGATGAACGCAGGTATGAGCGGGCACGCCGGGAAAATAATCCTCCCGGGCACAAGCACGACAGATCGCGTACAACCGTCCGGCGCAACGAGCAGACCCGTCCCCCGGGCACTACGACTACGACAGCCGCTGCCGTGAACCCCAATTTCGCTGCGCTGAAGCGCTCTGGATTCAAAAAATTCAAGGACTTCGACTACAAAGGCGCTATTGCAGATCTGGAGGAAGCGCTCAGGTATAACGACAAAGACATCGCCATACACTTCAACCTGGCCTGCGCCCATTCCCTCATGGAGCAACCGCAGAAGTCGTTTTACCATATACACCGGGCTGTTCAACTGGGCTTTACGGACTACAACCGTATAGCTACGCATGAAGCGTTGGCCTACCTGCGTATACAACCCGGATTCCCGGCTTTCAAAGAAAGTGATTTCCAGGTATTGCCGGAGTTTTCCGACCAGGAAGAGGATGAGCCGGTACAGGAACCGGCGGCGGCCCTGCCTGCTGCAGATAACGGACCCGATCTGCTCGAAGAGATCCGCCGGCTGCAAAGCCTGAAGGAACTCGGTGTGCTCACCGAGGAAGAATTTTTGGAACAGAAAAGCAGGCTTGAAAGGAATTAATACCTACCTTTCAAGCACAGATCACCCACCTGAGTCTACAGGATTTCAGTCAACCGGTCCCGGCAACGCTGCAGAAGTTGTACTTGTGTAGCTGCCATGGATGCTAACATTCCCTTAACTGGTTGTGCTGAAACGAAACCGTTCGTGTATCGTTAACTATGTAAACGCAGGAGCTATGATTGCCCGTGAACTCCTCTCCAAACGTGGATTATCCCTCAGGACGTCTCTGACCGGAGAAGAAGCGCTGCAGTTCATGCAGGACGCCAATATCCACCACCTTCCGATCGTGAACAACGAACAACTGCTCGGACTCATATCCGAGGAGGATATACTCGGGCACGACCCCAAGGAGCCCATCGGATCCTATAAGTTATCCATACTCAGGCCCTACGTAGAGGAAAACGACCACCTCTTCGAGGTACTGCAGCTCATGGCGCAGTATGAGCTCAGCCTGGTACCCGTCGTATCGGCCGGCAACCAGGAGTTCCTGGGATGCGTCCTGCAGGAGGACCTTATGCGTTATTTCGCTTCCAGCTTTTCGTTTGCTGAGCCGGGCAGTCTCATCGTGCTCGAAGTGTCTCCCAGGGACTACGTACTGTCCGATATAGCGCGGATCATCGAATCCGAAAACGCCAAGGTACTGAGTAGCTTCATCACGACAAAACCGGAGGAAAATCTGCTCTATATCACCCTGAAGATCAGCGCCCAGGACCTGCGCTACATCATTGCTTCTCTCGAACGCTATGATTACCATGTGACGGCTTCGTATACGGAAGAGAACTTCCAGGACACGCTCAAGGAGCGTTACGACCAGCTCATGGCGTATCTGCGCGTGTGACGACTCACCGCATGCCTGGCTCAGTTTGACGTATCTTTGCAATTTTCCGCAGGATAATTTCAAAGCAGCGTATTGGCCTCGGCATTTTACAGATCGGTTGCATGCATGCTGTTTCTTCAGCTCTCCCTGCTCCTGCCGGCGCAGCAGGATGCCATCTGTATAGATACCATCGAGATCATAGGGGCCTATAAGACAGACAGGGCTTATATACTCAGGGAGCTCAGCCTGGCCCAGGAAGACTGCCTGCCGGCGTATAACCTGGACCATGTCCTGTATATCAATACCAGCAGGCTGATGAATACGGGACTCTTCTTCGACGTGCGCATAAGCGGCCGATCGGACAGGGAAGGCCAGGTCTGGCTGACCGTATTCCTGAAAGAATCGGCCCGTATTTCATTTAATCCTTACGTTCACTTTGCTGACAGGAACTTCAATGTATGGTGGGTACAGAAGAAGCACCTGCTGGACAGACTCAATTTCACGCTTAAGACCCGGCTGGCCAATATGAACGGGTTCAACGACCAGCTATATGTAGTAGGGCAGCTAGGGTATACTCAGAAAGTAGAGCTGATATACTATTCGCCGGTGATAGCTACCCGCGATAAGCTGGGATTCTCCGTACAGGGATTGTGGTCCCGCCAGAAAGAGATCAATTACGCTACCGTGAGCAATGCGCAGGCATTCCATATCCATGAGCAGCAATACCTGCTGCAGCGGGGCCGGGTAAAGGCAAGCCTGCATTACCGGCCACGGTACTACTGGCGGCATGAGTGGGATGTGGAATGGCATGCCGGCAAGATCCGGGACTTCGTCACCGACTCGCTCAATCCGCGCTATTTCCTTCACGGAAAGGACCAGCAATATGATGCGTATGTATACAACCTGTTTTTTGACAGCAGGGATCGCATACCATACCCCGAGCAGGGGCTGTATATGCATTTCCGCATCTGGAAGGAAGGGCTCTTTCGCAGGAAGGACCTGGACGGATCATTTCTATCGGCGGAGATCCGCCACTACCAGGGCCTGGCTGCAGCGTGGAGCAGCGAACATATTGTCAAAGGCCGGGTTGGGCTGCAGCGCAACGAACGGCCCTACTATAACAACAGGGCGCTGGGTTTTGAGACGGACTTCGTCCGGGGCTATGAAAACTTCCTGATTGACGGGCTGGATTATTTCTATACAAAGCACAGCCTGCGGTGGCGGATCTGGAATCGCCGGCACCAGCTGGGCCGGTGGTTGCCTTTCCCGGCGTTCAGGACATTGCCGTTGCAGGTTTACCTGACAGCTAATGCTGATGCGGGGTATGTGAACAACCGCCTGGGCAGCACGGACAATAATTTTGCCAATATATTCCTGGTTGGCGGTGGTTTCGGAATAGATTTTGTAGCTTACTATGATAAGGTCATCCGGCTGGAAGCCAGTATGAATCACATTCTGAAAGGCGGGGTTTACCTGCACTACAAGTTTGGCATCCAATGAACATACTTCTCTACAGCAAGATACTCAACGAAGAGCATGTACCCTTTATCCGCGGTTTTATCCAGGGATTGATGCGGCATGAGGTGAGGATATTCGCCTCGCCCGTATTGTATGAGTTCATGGAGCGGTTTGCCCTGCTGAAGCCCGATGTACGGTTGTTCTCGGATTACGAAGAGTTTTCCAGGCAGAAGATTCACCTCGTGATGACGCTTGGCGGGGACGGTACCGTACTGAGTTCGGTGACCCTGGTGCGGGATGCGGGTGTACCGATCCTGGGAGTCAACCTGGGCAGGCTGGGATTTCTCACCGGCGCGGATACTGCGATGGTAGACCTGCTGATACCTTATCTCGAGAAAGAGCGCTACAAGGTAGAAGAGCGCTCCCTCCTGTACCTGGAATCGAATCTGCCCATATTCGGCGATATGCGGTTTGCGCTCAATGACTTCACGCTGCTCAAACGCGATACCTCCTCGATGATCGTCATCCACACATACGTAAACGGGGAATTTCTCAACTCATACTGGTCGGACGGGATCATCGTCTGTACACCGACGGGTTCCACCGGTTACAACCTCAGCTGCGGCGGACCGATCGTCTTTCCCAATTCCAAGAGTTTCGTGCTGACCCCTGTAGCCCCGCACAACCTCAATGTGCGGCCGATCGTACTATCCGACGATGCCGTGATCTCCTTCGAGGTCGAAGGGCGTTCGGAGAACTTCCTGTGTACGCTGGATTCGCGGTACGAGACCATTCATGCCTCCTACCAGCTGGCTGTGCGCAAGTGTGACTTTACGATCCGGCTTGTCCAGTTTCCGGACCGGACCTTCATGCACAATATGCGTGAAAAACTGCGGTGGGGTGCAGACTCCAGGAATATCAACAGTTGACCCAAGTCGTACAACACCATCAAGATGCAGATACAGATCACCCTGGCCGGGAATACTTACCAATGTGACCTGGCGGATGCCTGGGATATTTCCATTCCACTCATACCCAACCGCATAGGGGTCAATTGTTTCTATGCGCCCGCTCCATCAGCCGAACCGGTGGTAGCGGGGAGTTTTATCGGATCGACCTTGCGGGGAGGATCTGTCAACTTCATGAATCTCCGGATCAATCCCCACGGCAACGGGACACATACAGAGTGTGTCGGCCATATAGCCACCGAGCCGTATTCCGTACAGGATGCCCTGCAGCGCAGTCATTTTGCAGCCATGGTAGCCAGTGTATATCCCAGGATGCTGGAGAACGGGGACCGGGTGGTGGACGAGGACTTGCTCGATGACCTGCAGATCGAACCGGGTGTAGAAGCCCTCGTACTGCGTACCCTGCCCAACACACCGGATAAGCTAACCCGTGTTTACTCAGGGACCAATCCGCCCTACCTGACGGCATCGGCAGTCCGGAAGATCCGGTCCTGGGGTATCCGGCACCTGCTGCTGGACCTGCCCAGCCTGGACAGGGAAGAGGACGGCGGCGCCCTCGCGGCCCACAAGGCTTTCTGGGACTACCCCGAAGATCCAAAGACGCAACACACTGTAACAGAATTAATTTATGTGCCCGATGAAATCAACGACGGTGTATATTTGTTAAATATACAGCTGTGCCCGCTGGTATTGGATGCGAGTCCTTCCAAACCGGTACTGTACAGGTTAGCGCGCGTGGAGTGAGTACCTATCCTTTTACATACAAGCAGGAAGTATACCTCCAGTTCATGGAACTGGACAGGAACTCCCCGCGCAGTATCGTACAATATTTCGACGCGAACAGGTCCAGTATAGCCCTGCTGGACCCTGAACAATACTTCGAAGTACTGGCTACCTATGCCGGAGCGCTTTTTGACATGGGCCGTCATACGCAGTATATCGAGGTGTCGGAAGAACTACTCTTCCTGAGCATAGATCAGAATATATTTCTCTTCGAAGGAGAGGATATCTACTGCACCACCTTGTTTCGCAAGGCTTCGGCGCATTTCAACAATCGCGAACAGCAAACTGCTGAAGAGATACTGCGCCAACTGATACGTATCTACCCGGATCAGGCGGAAATCCGCGATTTTTACAGGAAAGTGCTCAGTCGCAATCGCGGACTGTCACAAAAGACAAGGGCGCTTACAGTAGCTATGGCGCTTTGTGCCGCGTGTATCATCGCCCTGGAGCTACTGGCTGTACGCCCGTTTTTCCCGGCCTGGACCGAATCCATAGAGTGGGTAAGGAATAGCCTGCTGATCGGGTCTATACTGACCTACGCTGCGGGAGAACTGTATACCACATGGCATGCCGCCTGGCTGGTAGGCAGGGAAGTGCGTGCTGTAAGGCGACAGAATGACCAGCGAAATTAGATGTCTGCTAATCGCCGTCCGCGAAGTCTTCCGGTTGCCCTTGTTGTTGAATATTATCTATGGAAAGTCTCCGTTCGTCCGTCGTAGCGATGCATTCGTCCCAAACAGGAACAAAGCAGCCGTGTTTTTGCGTTTAATACCACACTAAAAGAGAGATTACGAGGTACCGTTAATGGAACGTTAATCTCCCGGTACAGTAAAACGCCCTTCGCGAAGAAACTGTTACCAGAAAAGCAAATCAGAAAAACCCAAACAGCGAGTATATGAAGCAAGTAATTTCTTTGATCATTGCGGGAGCCTTTGGGGGCGCTGTTGTCCTCGGGGGCATGTATCTGACCGGCCACGCGGCCTCTGAGCCGAAGGCCGAAGAAAGGCCTTATGTGCGTATGACCGGCGCCACGTCGGATGCGGCGGTTACAGTGCCGTTTGACTTTACGGTCGCCGCTGAAAGAGCAATGGATGCTGTGGTGCACATCCGCGCCACACAGTCCAAACAACAAGCACAGCAAAACAGGCAAAGGAACAGGAGTCCGTTCTCTTTCTTTTTTGACGATGATTCCGGCAATCCGTTCCTGGATTTCTATGCGCAGCCTCGCGAAGGCACAGGGTCGGGAGTCATCATCAACAAGGATGGTTATATCGTGACCAACAACCACGTGATAGAGTTTGCCGATGAGATCGAAGTAACCCTGCACGACAACCGCAAATTCAGGGCAGAGATCGTCGGCCGCGATCCGCAGACGGATGTGGCGGTACTCAGGATAGACAACACTAATCTCAAGCCGATCACGATGGGCAACTCTGACAACCTGCGGGTCGGCGAGTGGGTAGTCGCTGTCGGCAACCCGTTCAACCTCACGTCCACGGTCACAGCCGGTATCGTATCGGCCAAAGGCAGAAAACTGGATCTCAACCGTACCGCTGGCGCCATCGAGGCATTTATCCAGACGGACGCTGCGGTCAATCCCGGCAATAGCGGCGGAGCGCTGGTCGATGTTCAGGGCAACCTGGTGGGGATCAATACGGCCATAGCCTCTCCCACCGGCAATTTTGCCGGCTATTCATTTGCCATCCCTTCCAATATCGTCAGGAAGATCGTAGACGACATCATACAGTACGGGTCCTTCCAGAGAGCATATCTCGGCATCGGTATCACCAACAACGATGCGGATCAGGCTGTAGAGCTGGGTATCAAGACAACGACGGGCGTAGTGATACTGGAAGTGTACGACGGGGGGTCTGCGCAGTACGCAGGGCTGCTGCCAAACGATGTGATCCTCAAGGTCAACAGCAAAGACGTACGCAATGTCCCGGAACTTCAGGAGATCGTCGGTCGTTCAAAGGTAGGAGACCTGCTGATGGTCACCATCAACAGGAGAGGAAAGCTGAAAGACGTAGAAGTAAAACTGAGGTCTGCTTCCTAGCGGACCAGGCTTCAGGAAAGATAAGTAAGTTTAGGGTTGAAGTTGGTTTTTCGTTTTGTTTGGCGTCCGCTCCTGCCAGGGGGCGGGCGCTTTTTGATTCATTCCGACCGAACCGAATGTGGACAGGATAGTGTACTTTTGCAATCTCAAATCACAGGACCTCGCTGATGAGTGACCCAATCAAGCATGAGTGCGGGATCGCACTTGTAAGGCTTCTGAAACCCCTCGATTTTTATGCCGACAAGTACGGCACCCCGCTTTACGGCCTGAACAAACTGCAACTGCTCCTGCAGAAACAGCGCAATCGCGGTCAAGACGGGGCAGGCCTGGCGACGATCAAACTGGACCCGGAACCCGGAACCCGTTTTATCAGCCGCCGCCGCAGCAACAGCAGCCAATACCTTAAAGATCTGTTCGAGGGGATCTACAACCACTTCAATGCACTCACGCCGGATCAGATGGCGGATGCGGCGTGGATGAAGGCGAATCAGCCATATACCGGGGAGGTTCTGCTGGGCCACCTGCGCTACGGGACACATGGCCTCAACACGATCGAGACCTGTCACCCCTTCCTGCGCCAGAACAACTGGATCACGCGTAACCTGGTTCTGGCGGGCAACTTCAATCTCACCAATGTAGATGAGCTCTTCAATGAGCTGATGGAACTCGGGCAGTTTCCCAAGGAACGGTCGGATACTGTCACGGTCATGGAGAAGATCGGACATTTCCTGGATGCAGAGGTCCAGTACCTGTTTGATCACTTCAAGTTGCAGGGACTGAGCAACCGCGAGATCACAGAAGCTATCATCGACAAGATCGATCTGCAGCGCATACTCACCAGGGCCTGCAAGAAATTTGACGGAGGTTTTGTGATGGCCGGTATCATCGGTCATGGTGACGCTTTCGTGATCCGTGATCCGCACGGGATCCGCCCGGCATTTTACTACCAGGACGACGAGGTAGTGGCTGTAGCGTCGGAGCGACCAGCGTTGATGACGTCGTTCAGCCAGCGATTCAGGGCGATCAAGGAGCTGGAGCGCGGTCATGCGCTCATCATCCGCAAGAACGGCGAAGTGCTGGAGCTGCCTTTTATGGAGCAGGGACCCAAGAAGGGCTGTTCCTTCGAGCGGATCTATTTTTCAAGGGGTAGTGACCGTGATATATACAATGAGCGCAAGCGGCTCGGAGAGCTGCTGGCAGAGCCGGTACTCGACATGGTTGATTACGACTTCGAGAATACGGTCTTCTCTTATGTGCCCAATACAGCCGAATCCGCTTTCTTCGGGTTCATGGACGGGATCGAGAAGAAACTCAATGAGCGCAAGATCAGCGAAATAACGGCACTCGGTGCTGATCCTTCCGCGGCTGATGTGGAAAAGATCCTGTCCAGGAGGGCCCGCTTTGAAAAGCTTGTGGTCAAAGATGAAAAACTCCGCACATTCATAGCCGATGATGCCTCCAGGGGAGAGATGGTCGCACATGTATACGATGTCACCTACGGTATCGTGCGCAATGAAATCGATACCCTTGTCCTCCTGGATGATTCAATCGTCCGGGGCACTACGCTGAGAGACAGTATCATCACCATCGTATCCCGGCTTTTCCCGCGCCGGATCATCATCGTCTCTTCATCGCCGCAGATCCGCTACCCGGACTGTTATGGTATCGATATGAGCCGGATGAAGGACTTTGTCGCTTTCCAGGCGCTGGTATCCCTGCTGGAAGAAGACGGGCGGACCTATCTTCTCGACGAAGCTTATGAGCGGTGCAAGTATCAGACTTCTGTACCCAAGGAAGAGATCCGCAACGAAGTGAAAGCGCTTTATGACCTGTATCCCTATGAAGTACTCTCTGCCCGGATCGCCCGGATCGTGACGCCACGTGATATCGTGCCCGAGATAGATGTCATCTTCCAGACTGTAGAATCTCTGAGGGAAGCTTGCCCGGAACGTGGAGACTGGTACTTCTCCGGCGAATACCCCACACCAGGCGGGAATAAAGTGGTCAACCAGGCGTTCATCAACTACATGGAGAAAAAGAATGTAAGGGCATATTAAGGCCTGTCCCGCCGCCCTTGGTTTTGTGCAGGCAAATAGTTCGATCCGCCGTGCCTGTCAACCTGAGCGGCCCTTCGTTTGTCTTAAGTCAGGAAATATCTCCGGAACGCCACCGGATTTGAGGATTTGACGGACGATGACCAATAGTCCGGGCAAATCTCTGCAAGTCCGCCAGTCCTGTGTAAATTTGACGAGTAAACCCAAATCCAATATGAAAAGAATCAGTGTACTCTTCATCGTCCTGGCTTTTGCCGCATGCCGGTCTGCATCGCCTGCCGGCGGGTCTGAAGCAGCTCTCCCGCCCGCCGCATCTGCCGAGACGGAAGAGGCGCCGGATGATATAGCGGTCGAAGAAGAGGAAATGCCCAAAGAAGATACGGCGCCCCCTGCGGCAGCGATCCCGGAGACGTTGCCCAGGTACAACGCCACTGCCGAGCGCAAATGGGACCTTCTGCATACCCTGATTGATGTGCGGTTTGACTGGCAGCAACAGCGGGTACCTGCAACGGCTCAGCTTGTACTGAAGCCCTATTTCTTTGCCGACAGTGTGTTGGTATTGGACGCAAAGAATTTTGATATACACAGCATAACCGAGACGAAGTCATCCCGCGCACTGGCTTACCGCTATGACAGCCTGCAGCTGAGTATTTCACTCGGCCGGCTTTATCAGCGTGCCGATACGCTCAGGCTCACCATTGCATATACGGCCAAACCGGCCGAACGCAGCAGTATGGGCGGTAGCGCTGCGATCACATCGGATCAGGGCCTGTTCTTCATTAATCACGATAAAAGCATACGCGAAAAACCGCAACAGATCTGGACACAGGGGGAGACAGAGAACAATTCGAGGTGGTTTCCGACCATCGACAAGCCCAATGAACGGGCGACACAGGAAGTACGGGTCACGGTCGAAGACAGGTTTGCTACCTTGTCCAACGGATTGCTGCGCTCCAGCAAGAAAAACAAAGACGGGACCCGCACGGATACATGGGTGATGGACCAGCCGCATGCCCCCTATCTGTGTATGCTGGCCATCGGCGAGTTTGCCGTTGAGCGCGATTCCTGGAAGGGTATCCCGCTCGAGTACTATGTAGAGCCCTCATACAAACAGTATGCCCGCGATATATTTGCACATACGCCCGAAATGCTGGATTTCTTCTCTGCGCTATTCGGTGTGCCTTATCCCTGGAAAAAATATAGCCAGGTGGTCGTCAGGGACTATGTATCCGGCGCAATGGAAAACACGACGGCGGTCATTTTCGGCGATTTCGTGCAGCGCACGAAGCGGCAGTTGATGGACGATCACAACGACAAGATCGTAGCGCATGAAATGTCCCACCACTGGTTTGGCAACTACGTGACCTGTGAGAGCTGGTCCAACCTGACGATGAACGAGGGTTTTGCTAACTACTCCGAATACCTGTGGCTGGAGCACAAATACGGCCGGCGCGAAGCCGACCTTCACATGCAGCAGGAGCGCGAAGCCTACCTGCAGATGGTCGAGTCCCAGGGCACAAAGGACCTGATCCGCTTTGACTACGAAGACAAGGAGGAGATGTTCGACGCGCATAGCTACAACAAGGGCGGTATGGTACTCCATATGCTGCGCAAGATGACAGGTGATGAGGCGTTTTTTGCCAGCTTGAAGAAATACCTGAGCGACAATGCATATCAACCGGTAGAAGCTCACCAGCTGCGCCTGGCTTTCGAAGCGGTGACAGGACAGGACCTGAACTGGTTTTTCAACCAATGGTTCTTTGACAGGGGACACCCGATCCTGGACCTGGGTTACACGTATGATGCAGGTACATCAAAGCTACTCCTGCATGTCTCACAACAGCAACAACCTCCGGAGCACAGAGCGATCTTCACGGTTCCGGTCACGGTCGATATTTATACGACGCCGGAACGCCGGGAGCGCCATGAGTTTTTTGTCGATCAACGCAACCAGGTCTTTGAGATCCCGATGTCGTCAGCCCCGGTGGATGTTGTTTTTGATCCGGAGCGGATCCTGCTGGCGGTGATGAATGAGGCGGACAATCAGCCTGACGAACGCGCGTTGAGGGTGCGCTTTTTCGATCAGTCGTATCACCTCGTGCGCATCGGCGCCCTGTCTTCTGCTATGGAAACCGCTCCCGCTCTTGCTGCAGAAATGAGTAAAGCTGCACTGGCAGACTCTTTCTGGGTGATCCGGGCGGTAGGTTTGAGTACACTCGAACCCGAAGCAGGCGATCAGGCCATGATGAACAGGCTCCTCAACCTGGCAGAAAAAGACCCGCACTCCTATGTCCGCACACAAGCTATAGAGCAGCTCGAAGTGTATGCCGATCGTCCGGAGACGTCGTCGGCGCTTGAACGCATCATCGCCCGCGGCGAGCAGGAAGCCGGCTATGTAATCGGGGGAGCGTTGAGCCTGCTTATGGCTCATTATCCTGATCGGGCGGCTCCTCATGCGGCGCGACTGGCGGAGACGGAGACCGATCCCTATGTGCTCATGGTGGTGGCCGAGCAGATGGCCCGGAAGGATCCGGCGGAAGCAATTGTTTTCTTCAAGGAGAAACTGAAATATGTCCAGGGCTATGAGGCGATATCTTTTATGACGGCGGCCTACCAGGTCATACAGGGCCTGCCGCTTGCCGAACAGGTGGCCGTCATGAATGATTTCACGGTATACGCGATCGAGTATGACTCACGGCTTATGCAACGCTATGCCATCGTCCAGGCCCTGTCAGGACTGACGGGGGAACTACAGTCAAGAATGGAGACCGCCCCGGCTTCGGAAGTTGACGGGCTACAGGAAGCGATCACCGGACTGGCAGCCCAGATGGCCCGGCTCAAGAAAGCGGAGACCAACCCCCAGTTGAAAGCGATGTTTGAATATATGGAATAATCTACCGGACATGAACGCTTCTGTGCAGATCTGTATCATGGCGGGAGGCGCCGGGACAAGGTTCTGGCCCCTGAGTACCGAACGGCGCCCCAAACAGTTCATCGACGTGCTGGGCACGGGGAGTACCCTGTTGCAACTCACGTTTGAACGTGCGTGCCTGCTGACGGCGCCCGAGCATATCTGGGTGCTGACACATGAGTCCTACCGTGATCTGGTCCTCGAACAGCTGCCCCGGATGGACCCGGCAAAAGTATTGCTGGAACCGGAACGCCGCAATACGGCCCCGGCGATCGCGTATGCTGCTTTCCGCATACAGGCGGAAGCCCCGGATGCTGTCATGGCCGTATTGTCTTCTGACCACCTTATTCTCCGGGAGGCAGCCTTTGTACAAGCTATGGAATCGGCGATCCGTTTTGCTTCCGGGCAGGATGCGCTGGTGACGCTGGGTATCCGTCCGCATCAACCACATACCGGTTATGGGTATATAGAGTATGATACGGGCTCGGTCCGGGACGATACGCACAGGGTCTTCCGGTTTGTCGAGAAACCGGATATCGATACAGCTCGCGGGTTCCTGGCCACGGGTCGTTTTCTCTGGAATGCCGGCATTTTTGTCTGGCGGGTCCGGACGATCCTGCAGGAACTGCAAATTCATAGTCCGGATCTCTACGCGGCCTGGTCCGCTATAGTCCCTGTGCTCGGCCAACCCGGTGAGCCTGCAGCGGCAGGAAATGTGTTTCACCACTGTACTGCGGCCTCCATCGATTATGCCGTCATGGAAAAATCTTCCTGTGTCTATACCGTACCAGCGGATATCGGCTGGACGGATCTTGGAACCTGGAGTTCCCTGTACGAGCAGTGCCCGGAAAGGGATGAGTCAGGCAATGCCGTACGCAGTACCGGCCGGGTTGTGCTGCACGATGTACAGGATAGTGTTGTGCGGCTTCTGTGCGGTAAACAGGCGATCATCCGGGGCCTCAGCGGGTATGTGGTGGCCGATGAAGAGGAAGGCCTGCTGATATATCCTCTCCGGGATGAGCAGCAGATCAAAGAGGACCTGCGCCGACTGGACTGATTTCACGCTTCCGGGTCAGCCAGCTTTTCCCGGATGAAGGTCACTTTCTGTTGAATGTCGAGCAGCCGCTCTTCGACCAGGTTACGGGCAGCTACCCGTGAATCGGAAAAGCTCAGGTGAGCGTAGTATTCCCAGATTTCGCGGATATCTCCCCAGGCGACTTCATACGGAGCATAGAGTTCATTGTCCGACAGCAGGGTCAGCGTCTGCCGCTGGCGATTGATCCGCAGGCGCTTGTATACAAGCCCTTCGCGGTGGGTGACGATCACATAGGTCCGGCCGTCCCTGAGGTGTGCGATCTGTTCGACATAAGAACAGATCACAACAGAGCCGGACTCCATCGGCAACATGGATTCACCTTGTATCTCGAACCCGCGGAAAGTGCCTTCGGGAATGCGCGGGAAGTAGATCTTCGGCAGCTCCCGGATATACTCCGGATCCTGGTAGCTGTCCAGATACCCGGCTTCGGCACGCGTATCCACCAGCTCTATGTTGCCCCGGTTTTCCCGGTCTACAGTGATGGCCAGAACGCGCAGGTCCCTGTTGCGCAGGATCTCATAAGCTTCTTTCCGCAGGTTCTTGCGGATGAGATCGTCTAGGCTCACCTGAAAAATCTCCGACAGGCGCACCAGGTTGTCTATGGTCGGCTGGGTTTTGCCGCGTTCGTATTCGGCCAGGGTAGACCGGCCAAGCTCAAGCCGGTCCGCCAGTGCCTGCTGGGAGAGACCGTGGTGGTTGCGGAGGTACTTGAGATTGTCTGGGAGAAACATGGCTGTTAAGGTCATCCGGGATAAACCTCCGTAAATATAAGTCCTGCGTAGGGTATATGCCCTTCACCGGCAGCATCCCGGAGGGGAAAGATAAAAAAGAAGTCGCACATTGACAATAAATACGACATATTTGTGTCGTATATTTCGACCCACATGTACGAGCGGGCAATATTACATATGGACCTTGATGCGTTTTTTGTCGCTGTGGAGCGGCTGAAAAACAGCGCACTCAAGGATAAACCGCTGATCATCGGGGGTACCGGCGATCGCGGGGTGGTCGCATCCTGTAGCTATGAGGCCCGGACATTCGGCGTGCACTCTGCGATGCCTATGAAACTCGCCAGGAGACTGTGCCCGGATGCGCAGATCATCCGGGGCGATATGGACAGTTACTCGCAGTACTCTTCGCTGGTGACGGAGATCATAGAAGAGGAGGCGCCCGTGTTTGAAAAGACCTCGATCGATGAGTTTTATCTCGACCTGTCCGGCATGGACCGGTATTTCGGGTGCTATCGCTGGTCGCTCGGCCTGCAGAAAAAGATCGTGCGCGAGACCGGGCTGAGTATCTCCTTCGGCCTGTCTGCCAACAAGACGGTCTCCAAAGTGCTTACCGGGGAGGTCAAGCCGGAGGGCCAAGGACAGGTCACGGCCGGGGAGGAGAAAATATTCCTGGCGCCCCTGTCTACGGCAAAGATACCGGGAGTAGGCAAGGAGACCTACAAGCGGCTCAGCTTCATGGGCGTACGTACGGTGAAGGTATTGGCGGAGATACCTCCGCTCCTGCTGGAGAAAGAGTTTGGGCAGAGCGGCACGGTCCTGTGGCAGAAGGCCAACGGGATAGACCCGACGCCGCTGGAACCCTATAGTGAACAGAAATCCATGGGATCCGAACGGACACTGGAGGCGGATACGCTGGATATCGGCTTCCTGAAAGACTTGTTGACAGGCATGACCAGCCAGCTCGCTTTCGAGCTGAGGCAGGCCCACCGGTTGTGTTCCTGTATCACAGTCAAAATAAGGTATGCGGATTTCAATACCCACTCGAGGCAACAGAAGATACCGTATACGGCTAATGAGCGTACGCTCATCGGCTATGCCCGGACGCTGTTCGATGCGCTGTACCAGCGCAGGCAGCTCATCAGGCTGGTCGGCGTCCGGTTCAGCGGCCTGGTCGGCGGGCACTACCAGATCGACCTGTTTGAAGATACGGAACAAGAGATGGACCTGATGCAGCAGCTGGACCGAATACGCAGCCGTTTTGGCAAAGATGCGGTCGCCTGGGCCAATACGCTCCGTACGGCCGGTATGAGGGAACCCCATATAGGAGCGCTGCAAGGACGCGGATAAAGCCGCAGTCCGGAGCGGAATATGAACTAACTTTACTAAGCCAAATAATCCCGGCTATGCGACTGAGAATACCTTTATCCGGCCCTCGCTGGGTGATCAACAGGATGGCGGAAGCCTATAAGGGTGCATACAGCGGGCTTTCGGGTACTATATGGATGCTATCGCTGGTGATGCTGATCAACAGGGCGGGTTCTATGGTTTTACCTTTCCTGAGCGTGTACCTGAAAGAAGGCCTGGGGATGGATCTTCGCGAGGTCGGGATCATCATGAGTGTATACGGTCTCGGGTCGATGGGCGGGTCGTATTTCGGCGGGTGGCTCAGCGACCGTATCGGGCATTTTTATGTGCAGTTCGGCAGCCTGGTACTGGGCGGGTGCCTGTTCATCCTGTTATCCGGGGTGACCGAATTTCCTGCCCTCGTGGTCGGTGTATTCATGGTGAGTGTGGTCGCGGAGAGCCTTCGGCCGGCCAATGCCGCTTCCATCGCATACTATGCACAGAAGGGAAATATCACACAGGCCTTTTCGCTCAACAGGATGGCGGTCAATCTCGGGTTTTCCATCGGTCCGGCGCTGGGCGGTCTGCTGGCGGCGATCTCTTTCCGCTGGCTGTTCATAGCCGACGGCATCACCTGCATACTGGCAGGACTTCTGTTTTATGGGTTCTTCCGGCGCCGCAGAGGTTATGTTCCCGAAAAGAAAGAACAGCAGCAGGCCAACTCCGCCCGGGACAAGTCTCCCTATCGCGACGGAGCATTTGTACTGTTCATCCTGTTGTGTACAGGATTTGCCATCCTTTTTTTCCAGCTTTTCACCACGCTCCCCCTGTATTACCGGGAAGTGTATGCACTGAGTGAGCAAAAGATCGGCGGCTTGCTGGCGCTCAACGGCCTGATCGTATTCCTGCTGGAAATGGTGATGGTATATCTGATCGGCAACCGGCTGTCGCTGCGCGGGCTCATCGTTGTCGGTACGGTGATGACGGGAGCCGCGTACGCACTTCTCAATCTCGGGACAGGCCTGTGGGTGCTGGCCGGATCCGTACTGCTGCTGAGTGTAGCGGAAATACTGGCGATGCCCTTCATGGCCACGCTGGTCGTACGGCGTTCCGGCGCATCTACCCGGGGAGCGTATATGGGTATGTATTCGCTGGCCTACTCTTCTGCATTGGTGCTGGCTCCGTTCATCGGTACGCGGATCATTGAGGCGGCGGGTTACCGGGAGCTATGGTGGTTTGTGGGTGCTGCGGGTATCCTGCTGGGTGCCGGATTTTACATGGTGACAGGAAAGATAACACAACCGGCTGACCCGGTGCATACAGCGGAATAATAAACCGGGCTGCGGATGATCGGTCAGCCAGGCAAAAAGACAGGCAGATGAACGAAACAATAACAACATGCAGGTCGCTCCTGCTTCGGGACCTGGCGACGGTCGCCAGGGAGATACGGGATTTTCCCGAAGAGAGCCTGTGGGCGATCCGGGGATCCGTAAGCAACAGCGCCGGTAACCTGGGCCTGCATATCGCCGGCAACCTGCGGCATTATGTCGGCCTCGGGATAGGGCAGATTCCCTACACCCGCCAGCGTGACCGCGAGTTTGCAGACAAAGACCTGCCGAAAGAGACGGTGCTGAACGGCCTGGAAACAGCCCATCAGGTCGTTTCACAAGCGCTGGACAACTACTCTGCGGAGCAGTGGTCGGCGCCGTATCCCGATCTCAGTCCCTGGCAGGGTAAAACACAGGGTGAAGTGCTGCTGATCCTGCTGGCACATCTCAACTATCATCTCGGACAGCTTAATTACCTGCGGCGACTGTACTGAACCACTATTCCTGGCACCGGAAAAAGGCATCATATATGGATACGATATACTGGCTCATCCTGACTGCGCTGGCAGGGCTTACCGGCTGGCTTGCCGGCAGGATCCTGTCTGAGCGGCGCAGAGGCATACCGCGCAGTGAAGTGGACGCCCGCTATATAGCTAAAGAACTGTATGAACAGGAACGCCTGCGCGCCGAGCAGAAAGAGGCCGAACTGAGGCAGCAGCAGAGCCATCTCGCCGCCACGACGGAACGCATCCGTCACCTGGAGCAGAAGATAGAAGAGGACAGGGCAAATATGATCCGTGACCAGGAGCTCCTGCAGGTACGGTTCAAGAACCTGGCTAATGAACTGCTGGAGGAAAAAAGCCGCCGTTTCGTCGAACTCAACGAGCAGAAGGTCTCGGACATCCTGAAGCCGCTCCGGGAGAAAATACAGGAGTTTGAGAAAAAGGTAGAAGAGACCCATAAGGAGGAGACCCGGGAACGCATATCGCTCAAGAAAGAACTGGAACAGATCGTAAGACTCAATCAACAGGTCAGCGAAGATGCAACCCGGCTGACGAATGCACTCCGGGGAGATAAAAAGATGCAGGGAGACTGGGGTGAGGCCCAACTGGAGCTCATCCTTGAACGGGCCGGACTTCAGAAGGATATCCATTACCTCAAGCAGCATAGTTTCACGGACGACCGGGGCAAGACATACCGACCGGATTACGTGATCCTGCTGCCGGACGACAAACACCTGGTGCTGGATTCCAAAGTATCCCTGGTGGCATACAATACGTACTTCAATGCCGAAGAACCGGCCGTCAGGGACCGGTCGCTGAAAGAACACATACAGAGCCTGCGAAAACATATCGAAGACCTGGGCGCAAAAGCATACCAGCAGCTCTACGGGATCTCCGCGCCGGACTACGTATTACTTTTCGTGCCGATCGAGCCGGCGCTCAGTGCCGCTTTGCGCGAGGATCCGGCCCTGTTCGAGAGAGCGCTGGAAAAAAACGTGGTGCTCGTAAGTGTGTCTACATTGCTGGCAACCCTGAGGACTATCTCCTATATTTGGAAACAGGAAAACCAGAAACGCAATGTCCACGATATCGCAAAAGAGAGCGGAGCGCTTTATGACAAGTTTGCAGGCTTCCTGGACGATATGCAGTCACTGGGCAAGCAACTCGAACAGGCGAGAAGCAGCTATGACCAGGCATTGAACAAGCTTTATGATTCGCCCAGGCGCGGAGATACGGTCATAGGCCGCATGGAGCGGTTGCGAGACCTGGGCGCCCGGAGCAGCAAACAAATTCCGCGGCAACTGCTGGACCGCCTTCCGGAAGAATAGGCTCGGCCTTCCGGGTGGAAAACGACAAAGACATTCCGGAAGGAAGGGAACAAAACGAAAAGTAAAAGGACGGCGCTGTACAACGCCGTCCTTTTATATAATGAGCAGAGATCGACTGATGTCTGCCGGGTCAGTTGGACCGGTTCTCTACCTTGGGTATCTGGGGGTACGGTTTGGGGTTGGTGTCAAGCGCCTTCAGCAGTTCCTGGACGGCTCTTTCGAGCTGCTTGTCCACACCGCGTGCCAGTGCGCTGTAATCTTCCGGGACCAGGATATCCGGATCAACGCCATGTCCCTCGGGGAACCACTCTCCGTCCGGGTCATACATACGGAAGGTCGGTACGGACAGGTATCCACCGTCTATGAGGCCCGGCGAGCCCGAGATACCGATCAACCCGCCCCACGTACGGGAACCGATGACAGGACCCAGGCCGGCTTTGCGGAAGAAATCAGGGAAAGCGTCGCCGCCGCTTCCGCTCCAGCCATTGATCAGAATGGCTTTGGGGCCGAAATGCGCCACGGGAGGCCATTGCCAGTCGGCGCCATCCCGGACATTCCAGAAGGCCAGGGGTTTCCTGTTGAGCAGTTCTACAAAACGGTCCGGGATCTGTCCGCCATTGTTGAAGCGCTCATCGACGAGCAGCGCAGGCTTCTTGAACTGGCCGTAAAACATACGCGCCAGCTCATACTGGCCATCCAGGCCGGTACTCGGGACATAGATATAACCAATGCGACCGCCGGAAATGCTGTCTACGTACTGGCGGTTGGACTCAATCCAGGCCAGGTTGCGAAGGCGGGTCTCATCCAGCAGGGTCGTCACGATCACTTTCCATGCACCGGCCATATCGGGTTTGCTGTTGACCGTGAGCTCGACCGTACGGTCCCCGAGCCCGGAGAAAGCGGCCCAGGGATCGGGAAAACTGCTGAGCGGCATACCGTTCACCGCCAGGATATAATCTCCTTCCCGTGCTTTCACACCCGGTTCGGCGAGAGGAGAGCGGATCTCTGTCTCCCAGGGCGCAGTACGGATGATCTTGGCGATCCGGTAAGCCCCGTTTTCGAAGGACCAGTTGATACCCAGGTGGCCGACGTTGTCGCGACGAGTCGTCGCATTGTGGTCACCGCCTCCCCGATAAGCATGCGACGCGTTGAGCTCACCGATCATTTCGCCGATCACGTAGTTGACATCGGAGCGGCTGCAGGCTTTGTCCAGCAGCGCCTGGTAGTGTGTTTTCACTTTGTTCCAATCGACACCGTGCATGCCGGGATCATAGAAGAAGTCGCGCTGCATCCGCCAGCTGTCGTTGAAAAGCTGTTGCCACTCGGAGCGTGGGTCGAGGTTCATCCGCAACCCGCTCATATCGACAGGCTTTTCCAGTTTCTGGCCCGGGCCTACATCGACGATATAGGCTGACGGGTATTTGTAGATCATGAGCTTCTTCCGGTCGGCGGACAGCAGAAAATCATGTAGTCCGCTCACGACCTCTTTCTCCTCGCGTTCTTTCAGGTCATAATACTTGAGGGTGTTCACCCCGTCGGCCGTGCCTGTATTCGGCATTCTCAGGAAGAGGAGCTTGTCCTCGGCAGCGGCCAGCCGCAGGAAGTTGCCGGGGGCTACGGGCAGGATCACGAGCCGTGCTTCCAGGCCATCCCAGTCGATCTGTACGGGCGCGGCTTTCTTCTTGTCCTCTTGCTTTTCTTCTGCTGCATCTTTCTTTTTGTCCGACTTTTTCTTGTCCTTTTCTTTGGTTGAAGGCGCGGCTTCCGTGGTATCCTCCGTCATAGCGACCTCATCATTGCGCGGCGACAGGGGAGACAGGCTGTCTTTCTGGAGTACGAAGACACCTATACGTTCGCTGTTGTTGTATACCCAGGAGTTGTCGAAGTTGCTGTAGGATGGGTCGAAGTTGTCGTTGATCAGGACATACAGGTACTTGCCGGTCGGATCGAAGACAGGGTTGCTCATGGCATAGAATCCCGAGGGAATCGTCCGGTATTTTTTCTCTTTGGTATCGTAGAGACCGACGGTAGGTACTTCGGTCTTGCTGTCTTGCTGGATAGCCAGCCAGCGGCTGTCGGGCGACCAGGAGCACCTAAAGTTTTCCAGCCCGTAGTGGAAATAGCTGAACTCCTGGGCTACGGGTACGACCTGTTTGCTGTCCCGGTCGTAGTATTGTATCCGCATGGACTGGTCGATATAGGCGAGTTTGCGGCTGTCGGGCGACCAGGTCAACCCATACCGGAAACCGTTTTTCAGTCCGGTCACAATCTCTTCCTGACCGGTCTTCAGGTTGTAGAAGGCAAGGTCGTATTCGCCCTTTTTGTCCGTCCAGTAAGCGATGGTTGTACCATCGGGCGACCAGGCAGGATATCGCTCAGCCGAACCGGATCTGCCGCTGATATTCCGGGATACGCCATGCTCGGAAGGAATACTAAAAATTTCGCCGCGGGCTTCCGCTACAAGGCGCTTGCCGTCGGGCGAAATGTCCAGGTTGTTCAGGTAGTTCCTGACATCTACCTGGCGGGGTTTCAGCTCTTCGAAATCATGTACTACCTGTACGCTTACCTCCCGGATCTTTTCGTTGGCCAGCGAGAGCAGGAAGAGCTTGCCCCCGGCCTCAAAAACGATCTCTTCCGGTCCGATTGCAGGGAATACTACATCGTAGTCGGCAAAAGTGGTCAGCTGTTTGTGCTGTTTCGTCCGGGTGTCATAGCTCCACAGGTTGGACTTTTTGTTTTCGCCGCGGTCGGACAGGTAATAGATTTTGTCGCCTGACCACATGGGCAGTTCATCGCTGGCATCGTTCTGCGTGATGTTGGTACAGGAGTTGTCATCCAGGTTGAAGATATGGATATCCGGTGCAGTGCCGCCCCGGTAGCGTTTCCAGGTGCGAAAGACCAGGGTTTTGTCCGTGAAAGCGATCTTGCGGCCATCCGGGGAGATAGCGCCCATTTCTGCGTGTGCGATCGGCAATTGTTCGGGGAGTCCGCCGGTAGCGGGTATCTTGTAAAACTGCGAGAAGCGCTGCTTGCCACTGTGCATGGAAGATGCAAATACCAGGTGTTTGCCGTCCGGCATCCAGTCGATCACGTATTCGGCCATGTGGTGGTGTGTGATGCGCCGGGGTACGCCACCTGTGACCGGGATCGTATAGATGTCGGTAGAGCCGTCGTAGTTGCCGGAGAAGGCGATGGTCTGTCCGTCCGGTGAAAAACGTGGGAATATTTCCGAGCCGGGCGGAGAGCTCAGGCGTACGGCCTGGCCACCGCTCTTGGGAACCAGCCAAAGGTCGTTGGCGAAAGAGAAAACAATATGCGTCCGCGATACGTCGGGGTAGCGGAAGATCGGCTCTTTGGGCTGTGCCCAGGCAAAGCAGGACGCCGTAGCCAGCAGCAGTGAAAACAGGTGTCTCATAGGGAAAGTGGATTAAGTTGTAAAGACGCCGGCAGGCAAGAATATATTTTCCGGCAGCAACAAGGCAATATAAAAAAGTTGGCTGAACTCGCTCAGGAGCCAACGGCGTTTTTATAAGAACAAGCATGGATTGCCGACCAAACAATCATTTTTGAGGCCGGATGTATCCGGTATCCGGGAGCAGGAGTCGGTTTTTGCCGTCGAATGGCGTATTTTAGTGGACAGGACACTAAAACACGGATCATGAAGACCTACATGTATCTGCTGTCCGGAGCAGTAGTTGTACTTGCGCTGCTCTGTGGCGGTTGCCAGGCAGGAGCAGTACAGGGCGTACCGGCCGCCGTTGCCGAGGAAGCAACGATCGACGATACGGCGCCGGGTGGCAGCGTCTTTGACGATCTGCGTGCCGGGGGATATGATTTTGTAGCGAGAGGCAATGAGCCGTTCTGGTCGCTGGATGTTGATTTTGAGGGCGTATCGAGATTCCTCATGCTTGGAGAAGAACCCCTGCTTTTCGAGCGGGTAGCGATGCCGTCACCATCGGAGCAAAAAGGGTTTCTCCTGCTGGCCCTGGCGAATGATGCGGTCCTGATCGAAGTATTCCTCCAGGAGGGCGACTGTGTGGACAGTATGTCCGGCGAGCCCTTCACCTGGAAAGTCCGGGTGATCCGGCCTGGTGAAGAGCTCACCGGTTGCGGCCGCTATCTTTGAGGGGCCGGCCACAGGTTTCCCGGACTCAACGGATCGGGAAAAGTACTCCTGCCAGCAACGACCAGCTTTCGTTTCTGAGGCGGTATCCGGCGGTAGTGCCCACAGTAGAAACGGCTTCGTACCGGCGGGCTTCCAGTGTGACCTGGTAGTGTGGCAGCCCTATCGTGACCCCTCCGCCATATGTCCATCCATAATCCCAGGACCTGAAGTCGGACTCTCCTATCGAAAAATTATCTGCATACCATCCCTGCTCTCTGCTGCCGTCAGGATAATAGATGTGTTCGGTGGTCTCGGAATTGCCCCCGGGCGTGTACCCGATAGCCGGTCCACCGGTAAAATGAATGGCAAATGCCGGTCCACCAAGCGATATCTTGCCGAGCAGCGAACCATAGAAATAATTGAGGCGGATACGCTGCTCTTCGTCCCGCAGGCGGATCATCTGGTCTCCGTAGACGTACCGTGATCGGATATTCGCCGCAAAGCGCTGGTAAGACAGTTCCGGCTGCAAGGAAAAGTAGCGGTGAAAGCGTATGGCTACCGGCATATTGAACTGGAAAGATCGCTCTGTATCGAACTGGGTTTCGACGGCAGTTTGATGTCCACCCCGAGAACCCTGGTAGAGTGCGTGAAAGCCCGATTGTACCGGGCCTCCGCTGAAGCCGACGGACACCTGGGCCTGTGCAAGAGGTAGTGCCAGGCAGGAGCAGATCAGCGTGATTTGGAAACGATTCATAGTATTGTTTTTTGAGTTTGATCAAGTGAATAGTCGACGTGTATACAGCCTTTCGTTTGGTCCATAGATCATTTTGTTTTCTCGCCGACCTGATTTTAACAAAGCCTTAAGAGATATAGCTGCATTTGACTGCAAAGAAGTGTGTTTTAATCAAAGACTAAATAAATCCGGCGTTAAGAAAGCGGTAAAATCAAGTCAAATAAGCATTAACGAAGTAGGAGGGCTGTTATTAGGGTGTTGTAAACACGTATATCACAGGCTATTCACGGACATAAACGTCCAGGGTGCGCCGGGATTGCAGTTGAAGCAAAAAACTTAGGTAAAGTAAAAAAACACCGAAAAATAAAATGCGGACATCTTGCTCTGAACCAGAATAAAACACCAAACACAAGTGGTGATGGGTCTGTGGCAACAAGTGTCGTAAGCAGGGACCAGCGAAGATTTTTTATCGGCCGATATGGACAAGCAGAACAGATATGTCGGCAGGGTTGACGCCACTGATCCTGCTTGCCTGTCCGAGTGTGCGCGGTTTGAGCTGGGTCAGTTTGAGACGGGCCTCCATGGAGAGGGAAGACAGGGCGTGATAATCCATATCCTGCCGCAGGTGTATGTCTTCCAGGCGCTCCATTCTCCGGACCATCTCACGTTCTTTTTCGATATAGCCTTCATACTTCATCTGTATCTCTGCTGCTTCCAGGCAAAGAGGGTCAAAGGCGACCAGTTGGCTGTCGAGGGCGGGCAGAACGCCCCTCAGTCGTGCGATATCGAGGGTGGGCCGCAGGACAAGGCCGTGCAGTTTGACCCGTTGCCTGATGGGCGCGGTACCCGCCTGTTCGAGGAATCCGTTGATCTCATCGGGGCTGGTGCTCATTTCGCGGAATATCCGGATGATTGCCTCGGTTTCACTGGCTTTCCGTTCGACCTGCTCCAACCGGTCTTCCATACCGGACATACCGAGCGAAGCGGCCAGCGGAGTGAGCCGGAGATCGGCATTGTCCTGCCTCAGCAGGATGCGGTACTCGGCGCGTGAAGTGAACATACGGTAGGGCTCATCGGTGCCTTTGTTGACCAGGTCGTCGATCAATACGCCGATATAGGCCTCCGAGCGCTTGAGTATAAACGGCTCCTGCTCACGGGTAGACAGGTGGGCGTTGATCCCGGCGATCAGTCCCTGAGAGCCAGCTTCCTCATAGCCCGTAGTGCCGTTGATCTGCCCTGCAAAGAAGAGGTTGCCGATCAGGTGTGTCTCCAGGCTGGGCTTGAGCTGGGTGGGTGGAAAGAAGTCATATTCTATGGCATATCCCGGCCGGAACATCTTGACCTGCTCAAACCCCGGTACGCGACGGAGCGCGTTGTACTGTACATCCTCGGGGAGGGAGCTTGAAAAGCCGTTGACATAGATCTCCACGGTATTCCACCCTTCGGGCTCTACAAAAAGCTGGTGGCGATCCCGGTCGGCGAAGCGGTCGATCTTGTCTTCGATGGAGGGGCAGTACCTGGGTCCGAGACCCTGTATCCTGCCGTTGAACATGGGAGACCGGTCAAAACCTGTCCGCAGGATATCGTGCACCTCGGTACTGGTGTAGGTGATATGACAGGGGAGCTGGCGGGTCGGCAGCGGTGTATCCGTATAGGAAAACCGGCCGGGATTGTCGTCGCCGGGTTGTTCTTCCATGCGGCTGTAGTCGAGGCTCCGCCCGTCTACCCTGGGCGGAGTACCGGTCTTCATCCGGCCGGCCTGGAAACCCAGGGAGATCAGTTGCTCCGTGATACCGGTAGCGGCTTTTTCTCCTGCCCTGCCTCCGCCGAGTTGCTTCTCACCGATGTGGATGATCCCGTTGAGGAAAGTACCGTTGGTAAGTACGACAGCCTTCCCGCTGATCTCAAGTCCCATACCTGTGCGAACGCCGGTCACACGACCATCTTTGACCAGCAGACCGCTGACCATATCCTGCCAGAAATCTATATTGGGCGTAGCTTCGAGCATTTCGCGCCATTTGACAGCAAAGAGCTGCCGGTCACTCTGAGCGCGTGGGCTCCACATGGCAGGGCCTTTTGACCGGTTGAGCATACGGAACTGTACCATCGTATGGTCCGTCACGATCCCCGAATAGCCTCCTAGCGCATCTATTTCCCGTACGATCTGGCCTTTGGCGACTCCACCCATGGCAGGGTTGCAGCTCATCTGAGCGATGGTCTGCATGTTCATCGTCACGAGCAATACCGAAGAACCCAGGCGTGCCGCCGCGACTGCGGCCTCACAGCCGGCGTGCCCGGCGCCCACTACGATCACATCGTATACAGGAAACATAATCTATTCATAATTAAAGGAGTGCAAAGATAAGAAGTCTTGGTCAAGCAAACTATCCGCAAAGAACAATCACCGCGTGAAACCGGCAGCGTTCGGTCCTGACCGGGGGATGCCGCCAAAAAACCGTAATTTTGCACCGTAAAACACGCCCGTATATGGCCAAGCAGTTTCTGGAAACCGAACAAAAAGCACTGGAGATCAACCTCAACCCGGCTGTATACGGCACGTTCGCCGAGATCGGAGCAGGCCAGGAGGTGGCCCGGTACTTTTTCCAGGCGGGTGGTAGTTCGGGTACGATCGCCAAGACCATGTCGGCTTATGACAAGACTTACTCCGATGATATATACGGTGTAGAAGAAAGCGGCCGCTATGTGTGTGAGTCCAGGATCTATAAGATGCTGGATCACGAATACAAGCTGATGGAAGAGCGGCTGCGGGAAGAACGCCCGGATACCTGCTTCTTTGCTTATGCCAATTCCGTGGCTGCCATCAACTACCAGCGCACCATACTGGGGCACGGCTGGATGGGGCTTCGTTTCCAGACAACATCGGGAGCCGGACCCAATGATATGGTCCTGCATGTCCGCATGCGGGACAATGACAACCGGCTCCAACAGGACGCGGTGGGCATACTCGGCGTCAATATGATCTATGCCTGCTACTATTACAGGGAGGATATCGGCAAGTTTCTTTCGTCGCTGATGGATGGTCTCTACGGGCGCATATCGATTGATATGATCCGGCTGGACGGCGCCGATTTTGCGCATATCGACCACCGGATACTCAGCCTGAAAATGGTCCAGGCCGGGCTCACCGACGTAGCCATGTTCGGTCCGTCAGGTCGCAACCTGCAGGCGTCCGAGTTCCTGTACAAGAAGTCCGTACTCGTGGTCCGGTCCAGGTTCAGGCCCGCTACTACGATCAACTGGGAAATGTTCAGCGGGGGCCTGCGACAGTTTCGCAGGGAGCTGGCACTGCAGGAAAACCAGGCAATGACGCTGGCGGAGATCACACTTGACGACCTGCTGTCGGAGGGAGATATCGACGAGCAGGATTACCTGGACCGGGTCTCGGTCCTGGCTGAGCTTGGACAGGTGGTGGTCATATCCAACTGCCAGCAACACCAGAAGCTTATCAACTACCTGCTTGACTACAAGATCGCTCATGTGGGATTTGTCATGAGTATCTGGCACCTCAAGGATATCATCCATGAGAAATACGAACAACACAAGGACGACAAACTGCTGTCGTCATTTGGCGAGTTGTTCTCCGGCAAGGTCAGGATCTATGCTTACCCGGCCTTCGACGATGAAACAGGGATGCTGGTGCAGGCATATAATCTGCCCGTACCCGACGGTGTACAGAACCTGTACCAGCACCTCCTGCAGAACCGCCACATCGTCGATATGGAAGAATATACGCCGGAGATACTCAAAGTCTATTCACGAGAGGCACTGCGCGCCCTGCGTAACAACGAACCCGGATGGGAGACGCTCGTGCCCCCCGGTATTGCCCAGTTTATCAGGGACAACCGGCTCTTTGGGTATACTCCACAGGCGCGGTAGGCGCCGGATTATTTCTTATCCTGTTTTGCAAAGACACGCTTCAGCAGGTCGGAAGTACGGCGGTTTACATCCGTCCGGATCGCTTTTTCTTCTTTGGCGACCATAGAAAAAAGACCTTCGAGCGCTTTGGTCGTCACGTAGTCGTCCAGGCGCGGATTGGCTTTTTTCACCAACGGGATCTTGTTGTAAGCTGTGATGGCGCTCTCCCAGTAGGTGATGGCATTCACTTTGTTGAGCGACTCAACGATCACGGGCTGGAATGCCGCATAAAGATCCTGGTAGGTCGCCTGGTGCAGGTACTTGGTTGCCGCATCGTCAGCGCCCATGAGAATATTCATGGCATCTTTGAAGCTCATCTCCCGGATGGCTTTCTGGAAGATGGGTTTTGCTTTGGTCGCTGCGTCCTCGGCCGCACGGTTCATTTTCTCGATGATCTTTTCCTCCACATCGCCAAAACCCGGTACGGCGCTTAAGGCCTGCACGATCTGGCGGGCTTCATCGGGCAGCAGTATCTTGTATATGCTCTTGTAATAACCATCCGTGACCGAGAGCAGGTCCGCGCCTTTGCTGATACCGACGTTCAGCGCTTCCTTCAGACCATTGCCTACTTCGGAGTTGTCCTGGAGCCCGGCTTTTTCCTTGGCTTTGTCGAGTATCTTCCCGATCTGGGCGGAAGCGGGCAGGGTGACCAGTGCGGCACAGAATATGATGAGAGCAGAAAACAGGTAGCGCATGATAGTTTTTTGTTGTAAAGACGTGATCAAAGTCCGGTTTGTTTTCTCCGGTGGATGAAAATTTCAGATAAAAGTATGCATTTCGCCTGCGGAACGTTCCATAAGCTTATGCGTATCTTTAAAAGATGAATACAATAGCCTGGACCCTGTTCTGCTGCATGCAGCTTATTTTGCAAACGGCCTGTAAAACGCCCCCTCCGCCGACAGTGTCTGCCGCATTCCCAGCGGACTCCCTACCTGCGGTAGACAAAAAACTGCTCCTTGGACATTTTGATCCGCAGAGCCACCCGGACTTTGTGGCGATACCGGTCAGGTATGCTTCGCGGGAGGGGATGTATATGCAACGGCAGGCCTGGCAGGCTTTCCAACGGATGCATGCTGCAGCAGCCAAAGACGGAATAACGCTACGGATACTGTCGGCTACGCGCAACTTCGACTACCAGAAGGGGATCTGGGAGCGCAAATGGGACCAGCGCAGCGGCGGCAGGAGTGTTTCGGACGAACAGGCGGCCGGTATAGCGAAGGATATACTTTTGTATAGTTCTATGCCGGGCAGTTCGCGTCATCACTGGGGTACGGATATCGATCTGAATGCCCTGGAATCAGCATACTTTGATACTGCCGAGGGCCGCAAATTATACACCTGGCTGCAGAAGCATGCTGCGGACTATGGCTTCTGCCAGACCTACACCAGCAAGATCGGCGGCTCCCGTACCGGGTACGAGGAGGAGAAATGGCACTGGTCCTATCTACCCCTCTCGACCGTATACCTGGAAGCCTACCGCAGGCAGGTATCCTATGAGGATATACGAGGCTTCGCGGGCAGCAAAGCGGCCCGGGGCGTAAGGTTGATCGAAGACTATGTCATGGGGATCGACAAAGGTTGTCAGCGCTGATCCGGCCGCCTACCGGATCTTAGGTCCTGTGATGGGCTGAGGACCCTGGTACAGGGTCAGCGAAATGATCTGCTGCTGATCATCCCGGTTGAAAGTCAGCTGTGCGTCCACCTCGTTCAGGAAAAACCGGTCTTTTTCGAACGGATGGAGTTCGAGCGCCTGCTGGTCCGTGGGAGCACCCATGAGCGCTTCTCCGGACAGGTAGACCTTGATCTCAAAACCGGGCATCAGTTCGTAAACACCCTCATAGATCCGGAGCGCGTCAGGGGACATGGAAATCCTGTTTCTTGACGGCACTTTTTCATCAGTCCGCCGCCATAGCTGTTTGCCTTCGTTGGTGTTGGACTCTACGGATGTGATGCGGCCTGATCCGTCGCGTATGAAAAGAAGAGAGGACAGGCCATCGCCCAGCAGAAACTCATCCTTGCCCAGCGGCTCGAGGGAAAACCTGGGACCACCGGTACGTTGGCTGTACAGTTTGCCTTCGCTCAGCGAAATGGTACGTGAGTCGCCGCCGGTATTGCGGTACACAGCGACGTAAGCTTGTTTTTCCTTTTCCGTGAGTTTGGTCGCTATGGGGCGGCGCAGTTTGCCTGCAGCCAGTGCAGCCATTTTCTGGGAAAGGTCGGATACGCCGCCACCTGAATCCAGGTTGCCGAAGACAATAACGTACACCTCCTGCTCTGGCAGGTAGATCGCATTGGTAGAAAACCCGTTGATACCGCCCGAGTGCTCTATGGTAGACATGCCGAGCAGACGGCCCCGCGCCCAGCCATAGCCAAACTCATGTGCTGTGCCGTCCGCAAGTTTGCCGGGGGTATAGGCCTTGTCAAGCCACGTTTTGGAGAGCAACCGGTGCTGGTTGACTGCGAGGTGCCACTTGAAAAGATCCCCTGTGCTCATAAGCAGTGATCCGGCAGCATAGGGTTGGGTCATACTGAGGTAAGGCGCATTGATGAAATGCGAGGCATCGCGCGAATACCCCTTCACCCGGCCGGGGATGATCGTCAGCGCATCGTCGTAGCGGGCAGTGGCCATACCTGCCGGTTCGAAGATATGGCGGCGGATATAGTCGGCATAGGACATGCCGCTGACCTTCTCTATGATCGCCCCGAGCAGGATATAGGCGGAGTTGTTGTAGCGGAGCTGTGTACCCGGCTCGAAGTCCGGAGGTTCGTTCTTGAAAAAGTCTACCAGTCCCGATACGGTGAAATCGCGCTTCCGGACTTCGCTGTCCCAGATGTCCATCGAGGTATAGCTCTTGATACCACTGGTGTGATTGATCAGCTGTTCCAGCAGGATGGTCTTGCCCTGGGTCGGGTATTCCGGAAGGTAGGTACGGATATCTGCACCCAGGTCCAGCTTGCCCTGTTCGACGAGCTGCAGTATGGCCACCGCGGTAAACTGTTTGGTGATCGAACCGATCCTGAAGACCATATCCGGCCGGATGGGCACAGACTGTTCCATATCGGCCATACCGATCGCATCCTGGTAGATGACCTGGTTGTTTTTGGCTACCAGGACGGAATACCCCGGAGAAGATGTGTCTCCGGCCGCCGTGAGCAATTTGCGGAACTCCTCTTTGGAGGGTGCGAGGTAGGTTTGGGCCTGGAGCCCGGCACAAAGAAGGGTGATGCCCAGGCCGGTGAGATATCTGTATAACATTGACTATCAGTTTACGGTGGAAGATAGCCAAAAAGAAAAGGCGCCTGCGGAGAATATAGACGAAAGTCCGCTCTGCCCAGACCGGCTACAGTTCTTTGCGGAGCCTGGCCACGGATATATTGAGCTGCTCCCGGTACTTGGCGATCGTGCGCCGGGCGATGTTGTAACCGCGTTCCTTGAGCAGCTCTTTCAGGTCCTCATCGGACAGCGGTTTGCGCTTATCTTCCTGCCGGATCATATCGTTGAGCGTCTGCTTGACCTCCAGCGTGCTCACTTCGTCGCCGTCCTGGGTCACGATACTTTCGGAAAAGAAATCCTTGAGTCGCTTTGTACCGAACTCGGTCTGCACGAATTTGCTGCTTGCCACCCTTGAGACGGTCGAGAGATCAAGGCCCGTGATATCGGAAATATCCTTGAGGATCATAGGCTTGATACGGCGGTCGTCGCCTGAAAGAAAATACTCGTACTGGAACTGCATGATTGCATACATGGTCTTGTACATCGTGGTCTGGCGCTTGTGGATCGCATCTATGAACCACTTGGCGGCATCGATCTTCTGTTTGATGAAGAGTACGGCTTCCCTTTCTTTTTTATCTATGCGGCTTCCTTCCTTATGGCGGGAGTAGGCGCGCAGCATGTCTTTGTAATGATCGCTGACCCGCAGTTCAGGCGCATTGCGTACATTGAGCGTGAGCTCCAGCTCGCCGTCGCGGTTCTGTATGATGAAGTCCGGTACGACATAGTTGGCTCCGTCCCCGGCGCCCTGGGTATACCCGCTGGCCGGCTTGGGGTTAAGCTTCAGGACCATGTCGATAGCCGCTTTCAGCTCTCCGTCCGTTATGTCCAGCTGTTTGGTCAGGCGGGAAAAATGTTTTTTGGAAAATGCCTCGAAGTACTGGTCGATGACCTGGTATGCCCGGGACAGAGCGGTACGGTCCTGTGCAGACAGTGTTTCCGATCGTTCCATACGTGCCCGAAGCTGCAGCAACAGGCATTCGCGCAGGTCCTTGGCCCCCACTCCTGCAGGCTCCAGCCGCTGGATGAGGTTCAGCATGCGGTATACTTCTTTCTCCGTGGTGATGATGCTCTGCGAAAACATGAGATCATCTATGATCGATACTGGATCGCGGCGCAGGTAGCCGTCATCATCTATGCTGCCGATGATCTGCAGGGCTATGGCGAGTTCCGTCTCGTCTTTGAGGTTAAGAAGCCCAAGCTGACGTTCAAGGTATTCGTGAAAACTGTTCTCTACGGCCAGAGGCGATTGCCTGGTTTCGTCCTCGCTGCGGCCGGATTCCTGTGCATGGTATGCAGATGGGTCGTCTTCTATATAATCGTTCAGATAATCATCCAGTTCAAAGTTGTCTTCCCGTTCGGGCGTTTCTGACTCAGAATCTTCATCTTCCCGCTGAAAATCTTCGTACTCTCCTTCTTCCCCGGATTCAAACTCAAAGGCCTCCTCCTCATTGCCCTCTTCCAAAGCCGGGTTGGTCTCCAGCTCTTCTTTGATCCGCTGGTCCAGTACCGCTGTAGGCACCTGGAGCAGCTTCATCAACTGAATTTGCTGCGGAGAGAGCTTCTGAAGTAACTTCTGGCTGAGGTGTTGCTTGATCATAGTGGTCATGCCGCCATTAAAATTTATTATGAGGCCAAAACACATTGCAAATTTATCTAATATAAATGAATCCCCAAATAAATTTTTCTGAACAGCAGGAGTGCTGTTTCCCGGAAAACAACGAATCCCCTTATCTTGGTTCGCAATCGCTTGTCAAAATAGAGATACAAATGCAATTGAAAGCCAGAGTAGAAGCATTGAGAGACTGGATGGCCCAGCGCCGCATCGATGCTTATATTGTTCCCAGCGGAGACCCGCATAAGAGTGAATATGTAGCGGATCACTGGAAGGTAAGGGAGTGGATTTCCGGATTTACGGGGTCTGCCGGAACGGTGGTCGTCACGGCGTCTCACCTGGGGCTGTGGACCGATTCGCGCTATTTCCTGCAGGCGGAGCAGGAACTCAAAGCCAGCGGCGGCACCTTGCACAGGTTGGTAAACCAGGGAGCAAGCGAATATGCAGACTGGTTGCGTGAACACCTGCCTGCAGATGCAGTAGTCGGTATTGACGGTCTGCTTTTCAGTGCAGCGGAGGTAGAAGTTATGGAGCGTGCGTTGGGGCAGTCGGGTATCCGTCTCGAGACAGGTTACGACCCGTTTCCGGATATATGGGCGGATCGTCCGGCATTGCCGTCAGAGGCGATCTTCGAGCACGCTACCTTGTATGCAGGATATGGCCGGGATGAAAAGATCGCCCGTGTCCGTGAGCAGATGTTTCAGAAACACGCACAGGCGTTGCTGATCACTGCGCTGGACGAGATTGCCTGGTTGCTGAACCTTCGTGGTCGCGATGTGGCCTGCAACCCGGTCTTCATTGCTTATGCCGTTGTGGAGACAGAAAAGGTCAAGTTGTTCGTGCAACGGCAGAAGATAGCGCCGGAGCTGCAGGACAAACTGTCCGAAGCCGGGATCGAGTTGCTCCCGTATACGATCATCAGCGACTACCTGGCGCAGCTCAACCCGGACAAGCGGATCTGGATCGATCGGCAGAAGACTTCTTTCGGTCTGACCCAGCACCTGATGCCGGAGCAGATACTATACGCTACATCGCCTGTGACGCTGTTGAAAGCCAGCAAGAATGCGACCGAACAAAAATATATCCGCCAGGTGATGGTCAAGGATGGTGTGGCACTGCTGCGTGCTTATCGCTGGCTGGAAGCCCGGCTGGATGAGGGCGAGGTGGTCCGCGAGGCGGATTTTGCCCGGCAGATCGCGTATTTCCGCAGCCAGCAGCCGGGGTATTTCGGCGAGAGTTTTGATGCGATCATCGGGTATGAAGGCAACGGAGCGATCGTACACTACCGGCCGGACGATGAAAAATCGGCAGAGATACGCAAGGAGGGAATGCTGCTGGTAGACTCGGGCGGCCAATACCAGGACGGCACGACGGATATCACGCGTACGCATCACCTCGGAACGCCCTCTGACGAACAGAGACGCAACTTCACCCTGGTACTAAAGGGACATATTGCCCTGGCCAATATTGTATTCCCGTCAGGCACTACGGGAGTCCAACTCGATATACTGGCCAGGCAGTACCTGTGGGGCAACCTGCTCAACTATGGTCACGGCACCGGCCATGGCGTCGGCTTCTTTATGAATGTCCACGAGCCTCCGCAGGGATTCGTCGCCGGACTCGGGGAGCGCGGTGTGACTGTGCACCAGCCGGGTATGCTGAGCTCCAATGAACCAGGCTTCTACAAGGTGGGGCAGTACGGGATCCGCATAGAAAACCTCGTGCTTTGCCGCGAACTGGCGACCAGTGATTTCGGGCCGTTCTATCACTTCGAGACAGTAACGCTTTTCCCGATCGATCAGAATCTCATCGATGCTTCGCTGATGCTGCCGGAGGATGTGGCCTGGCTGGACCAGTATCATCAGCGTGTGCTGGAAGCTCTGTCACCGCACCTGGAGCCGGAAGAGCAAGCCTGGCTGTCGGTCAGGTGCGCCCCACTCGCGGTGACTGCGTAGAGGGCCTGGCTATGACACAGGGAAGAACTAATTGCGCCTGTCCTTCATGCGCTTCATGCGCTCACCCGCTTCGCGTAGCAGGTATTCCCTGAAGTTTCGCTCGGTTTCGCTCAGTCTTGCGAGCTTCTTTGCGGGCAGGACCTGTCTCAGACGCTGATAGTAGGCTTTTTTCAGTTGCAGTTCTTTTTCTTCGAACTCTACGATACGTTGCAGGTATTTGTCTGCTTCGGCCTCGGTCATATTCGCAGGGTCGATTCCTTCGTCCATGCTCCTGCGCAGTCTTCTTTCTTCTTCCTTGAATTCATTGTAGATGGGCCAGAACTGCTGGGATTCGATCGTCGAGAGATCCAGTTCGCGGGTAATGAAAGCGACTTTCTGCGCTTCGATCCGCTCACCGAGTTTGGCCCTGCCGCGATGACCGCCATTGCCGGGCTGTGCCCACAGAGCGGAGGCCATAAAGAGCAGTGAAAAGATCCAGGCGAATTTCATATCAGTTTATTTTAATGTTAGTCTGTTAGAGGACCGGTTTACAGCGTTTCGTCCAGGTATATATCTTCCCAGTCACTGACAGGCAGCTCAAGTAGTTCTTCCCATTCCCCGGTACTGAAAACCGGCGCCATATCCTCTTGCTCGGACAGCCACAAGGCGAGCAGGTCATCCTCAAACTCATAGAGGTTGTCCTGGAGGTAGACCTGGGTGGCTTCCAGTTCGGCTACGTCGGCCGATGCAGCGCTGTCATAGACGCGGGGTATCCAGAGCCAGGCGACCCAGGCCACCAGGATGAAAGCCGCTACCGCTGCTGCGACCCTGAAAGCAGGTAGTGTGACCAGCCTGCCGCGCGAAGAAAGCGATTGCTCACCCCGGGTACGCTGCATGATGCGCTCCTCCAAAGAGTCAAAATAACCGTCGGGGACACGTAGCGTATCCTGCTCCAGCCGCCCGGACCATCGGTCACGGAACTGCTGCTCGGAACTGTCATTCTTTTCCATGATTCAGCAAGTATTGTTCTACTTTTTTCATTGCATGATGATAAGAGGCCTTCAATGCGCCTTCGCTGGTATCCAGGACGCGCGACATTTCCTGGTAAGGCATTTCGTCGAAGTAGCGCAGGTGGAACACCAGGCGTTGTTTGTCGGGCAGGGTCCCGATCGCAGCCGTCAGGTGCGCTTCTGCTTCCTCGCCGTGAAACCAGGTATCCGCAGCCAGTTGCCCGGCAAAGTCTGCAGGATCCAGGTGTTCGTACTTTTTGCGGGATCGGGACCTCAGAAAACTCAGGCATTCATTGGTCGCGATCCGGTACATCCAGGTATACAGCGCAGCCTGCCGCTCAAACCTCTCCAGGTGCCGGTATATCTTCACAAAGATCTCCTGGCAAAGATCATTGGCATCCTCATGGCTGATCACCATACGCCGTACCAGCCAGTAGATGCGCTCCTGGTACTTGCGGACCAGCAAGCGGAAGCCCCTGTCCACGTCTTTCTGTACCAGGATGAGATCCAATATATGGTCGTCCGTAGGAGACTGCAACGTAGGCCTTTATAAGTTGGACAGGAAAAACAGGACCAGGTTTAATGGGTTCTTGAGGGATTTCATCATCGTTATTTCGCGCGGACCATCTTCGCGGACCATTTGCGACCGGTATCGCGGTTGCGGACCTGGACCAGGTATACACCGGCCGACAGATCCTGCAGGTCTATCCGCTGGGCAAAACCCGGGTTGAATGCCGTGTGAATGGTCGGCAGAGCCTGCCGACCGTCCAGGCCCCATACGGAGATCTCGGCGCGGTGCATGAGGAAGGGCAGGTCGATCTGTACCTGGTCTGCGGCCGGGTTGGGCCATATGCGCAATGCCTTATCACCGGGATCGGCTTCTGCCGTACTGTTCACTTCCGGGGTGGCTATCTCCAGCTCCCAGATCCCGCGACCATAGGTGCCGAATCGCACACGGTCCAGGTCATCTACATAGTGTACATTCCAGTATACCTGGTAGGGCGCATTGCTGCCTGCCAGGTCGAACCACTCACCGGAAGCCTGGTCAAACACATAGGGACCTATTTCCGTAGCGGCGAAGAGATATTTGTCGTCCGGAGCTGTACAGATACTGTAGACCAGTGTACCCGGGAGTCCTTTGTTCAGCGGAGAAAAGGTCTGTCCGTGGTCGTAGGAGACGAACACCGGAGAATTGGAGTACCCGGAACCGGCAATATAGACCGTATGGGGATCCTTCCTGGAAGCCGCGATCGAAGAGCCGTAAAAATAGTGGTTTCCGGGTCCGGTAAACCCGGCGCTTTGGGTCCAGTTTTGCCCATCGTTGAGCGAGAAGAAAAATCGCCCGTCGGTAGTCAGGACATAACGCACGGTCGGGTCTACCGGGGAGTGCCCCATAGCAGAGATCACGCCGGTCCCGTTCGGGTCGAAGTTGTAAGGTAGTTGATTGTGTACGATCCCGGCGCCGTTGAACGAGAGAGCATAGAGATAGGAGCCACCACCTTGCGTGCTGCCTCCACCCCAAAGCGCCTTGCGCGGATCATAGGGGTCTTCGACCAGGGGCGCCATCCACAGGTGACCCTGTCCGACGAAATCCCAGAAGAAGAGGTTGTTGCCAACATGAGCGGCCGGGTTGAACATAGCAAAACCCGGATAGACCATCCACAGGTCCCTGCCGCCGTTCTGGCTCGAGAGATGACCGTAGTCACCACTGATGACCTGGTCAAAATGGTACTCTTCTCCCAGTACGGCGCTGGTACGCTGATAGCCCTGGTCCTGGCTGCCCGCATAGATGATATCGGGGTTATCATTGTAGGTATGGATATCGTAGTACTGGGCGTTACGCATACCGGTCATCGTGATATTGGTAAAGCTGAAACCCTGGTTTTCCGAGACAAAAAGTCCTCCGTCCGTGCTGATGATCAGTTTCTCGATACCTGTTTCGGGGTCGGGAAAACTAGATATGATCGGGATATCTGCGTGTAACTTGTACAACTCGTTGCCGTAGTACTCCCACCATTCATTGATCTTCTCCCAGGTGGCTCCGCCGTCCTTGCTGCGGAACGCATTCACGCCGCCGAAGAACAGGTGTCCGTCGACAGTATGCAGTGCGTGAAAACTCTTGCCGCTGAAGGGACCCTCTTCCACGCTGCCACGGATTTCCCAGCTAGCTCCGCCGTCCTGTGATGCTGCGATCCGGGTCTGATCGTTCTGGTCCCGGTAGGACATGTAGAGCTGTACGGTGTCACCGGTTTCCCTACCGGTCATGATGGGGTTCCGGATATGATCGGTAGGCAGGCTTCCGGCCTCCGTGAAGGCCCCGGCGCTGTCGATGGCATAGATATGCTGGTTTTCGGAGAGGTACAGGACAGGGCTGCCATAGCGGTTGCTCCAGATAGAGAAACGATCGCTCCCGCCGTATTCCGTCTCTGCAAAACACCGTACTTTTTCAAAACTGGCTCCGAGGTTGTCCGAGCGGTACAGGCAGGTGATGGCATTCCAGTTCTGATAGTCCCATTCGAGGGTCAGCAGGAAGAGTGTCCTGCTTTCGTTGTTGAGCATGTGCACATCCCGGATATTGCCCCAGGATACTACATTTTCAAGGCCGGAAGTATTGTGCCAGGTGATGCCTTCGTCCGTCGTCCAGAAGAACCCTTGCCTGCCCCAGCCGTCTACACCGACGAGCAGTCGGTCTTCCAGTTTGCGTAGAAAAAGGGCGGACTGCTGGTTGAAATGATCGTTGAGAACGCGCCAGTTGGCGCCCTGTGGATCCGAGCGCCAGAGGTTGCCTCCCTGTGAAAAAGTATAGAGGGTATTGGTCGCATAGTCCATCTCCGCCGCCCACATGCGTCCTGCAGTATTGAAGCTGCCGACTTCTTTCCATTTGCCGATCAGTACACCTCCGCCGATGGTATCCCATTCCTGTGAGCGGCTACCGGGCTGCCGTAGCAGGAAGGCGCGTTCACGGCCGCGTTCCATACGGACGGACTCGTCCATCAGGCGCCAGTTGTCTCCGGGCGCTGCGCGGTGCATGTTTTCTATGAAGGCGCGCCGTAGCTTACCCTGTCCCCTGCCTTCTTTCTGACGGGGGTTGTGTTCGGTGGGTTCCGGCATACGCTGGGCAGGGGAACAAGCTGAAAAGCGGAAAAGCAGAGAACCGGCTCCGGCGATTAAAATGAAGATCAACAGATATCGTGTCAAGGCAGTCATACTTGATCGTTTGTGCGAGGGAAAATAAGGCTTTTCCCGGAGAAGCGGCCAGGCGCTCAATTGCTTTAACGAATCCCGGGCAGGTTTTGGTCGCGACAGGAACGACTATCGGGGTCGCTTTTGGCAGTGATATACTACCTTTAGCGGGTTATGAAGCCTGATCTTTTCTACGAGGTACTCTGGTATAGCTGGTGGATCAGCGTGATATGGCAGGCAGGCCACACCGGGTTTCTCCTGCTACAGGTGCGCAAAGCTTCTTGTGGGGGTGCAGGTACGCAGGAAGCGCTGCCACCGGTCAGCGTCGTCGTATGTATAAGGGATGAAGCAGAAACCCTGCCTGCGTTGCTGGCAGTCCTGCGGCTGCAGGATCATCCTGTCTTTGAGGTCGTACTGGTCGATGACGGATCGCAGGACGGCAGTACTGCGATCATGGAGGCAGCGGCAGCTGAAGACCACCGGATAAAACTGATCATCCGGGCGGAGACGGACAAACGGAACCCGGGTAAAAGGGAAGCGTTGCTGGCTGGTATCCTCGAGGCGCGATACGAGCGTATCCTGGTCACGGACGGGGACTGTCTTCCGGCCGGTAGCAACTGGATAAGCGCCATGTGCCTGCCGTCGGCTATAGAGCCGATACCTGTCCTGGGCATAGCCCCGCTTACGGGCCGTCGGTCCCTGTCGCAGTCTTTGGCCGTATATGAGTCTTACTGGACGGCGATACAGATGAGTGCATTTGCACTTGCCGGGCATCCGTATATGGGCGTCGGCCGCAATATGCTGTACCCCGCCGCAGGTATGGACAGGTTGCTGCAACCGGAGCTTTATTCCGGTAGCCCCGGTGGAGACGATGATCTCTGGCTGCAGGGCACAGAATTGCGTGGCCGTACGAAAATGCAGCTGTGCCCGCAGGCGTTTGTCTATTCGGAGGCGCCCGATACCTGGCGTACGCTGATATGGCAGAAGTGGAGACATGTGCGGGCTGCGGTATATTATAGGCCTGTATTCCGGTTTCTGCTCGGTATGCAGGGGGCGACACATACCTGGAGCTGGTTGGGTGGGTTGGCCTTGCTGGTGATGGGATATATGCCTGTGCCGGCGATCCTGGCCTGCAGGTGGCTCCTGCTGGCCCTGCTGATGCGGAGCTGGGGAAAGAAGCTGCAGCGTCCCCGCCTATATCTCGAAATTGCGCGCTTTGACCTACTTTTGGCACTTTATTACCTCATACTTCTACCCGGAGCAGCGCTCCGTCGCAAAACCTGGTGATAATGGAGTGGATACCAACGTATTTTCCCGGACTGACCGATCAGCAACGGGAGCAGTTTGAGCAGCTTGTTCCGCTCTACAAGGAGTGGAACGATCGCATCAACGTCATATCCCGAAAGGATATGGATCACCTGGAGTTGCACCATATTCTACACTCGCTGGCAATCGGGAAGTTTCTCAGTTTCCGGAAGGGCACGCATATACTGGACCTGGGGACCGGAGGGGGCTTTCCCGGTATTCCGCTGGCTATTTTGTTCCCGGAGGTCCGGTTTACGTTGATAGACGGGACCGGAAAGAAGATCAAGGTCGTAAATGCTGTGGCGGAGGCAATCGGCCTGGACAACGTCCGGGGCATGCAAGTACGGGCAGAGGAGGTGAAAGAGCAGGCGGATTTTGTCGTAAGCCGTGCAGTGGCCGAACTGGCCCAACTATGGCAATGGTCATACCGGCTGATCCATACGCGCCATCATAATGCGCTGCCCAACGGCCTGATCTGTCTGAAAGGTGGTAATATCCGGGAGGAGATCAAGGCGTTGCCGAGAGGAGTTGCCGTCGATCTGGAGCCGGTCAGCCGATACTTCAGTGAACCGTACTTCCAGGAAAAACACCTGGTATACCTGCAGCGCTAACTAAAGCAAAAGAAATACCCGGAAGGATATCAGGAGTTGGTCAGCAAGGTCTTGACGACCCCGGCTATACGCGCGCCTTCTGCTTTGCCGGCGAGGCGTTGTCCTGCCAGGCCCATCACCCTACCCATATCTTTCATACCTGCAGCGCCTGTCTCTTCGATGATCCCGCGGATGGCAGCGGCCAGCTCTTCGTCGCCGAGCTGTGCCGGCAGATAGCGTTTGATGACCTCGATCTCTTCCGCTTCGATCACAGCCAGGTCTTCTCTGCCTTGTGTCTTGTATATATCGAGGGAGTCCTGCCGCTGTTTGACCAGCTTCTGCAGAAGCTGTATTTCCCGCTCGGAGTCGAGCTCTTGTCCGCTTCCGTCTGTCTTGACCAGCGTGATGGCCGACTTAATGCCGCGGATCGCCCTCAGCGCCCCCTTGTCCTGGGCTTTCATGGCTTCTTTGAGGTCCTGGTTTATTCTTTCTTCGAGTGTCATGATCTTTCCTGGTGTTGGGCAACGAAGTTAGTCAATTCCACAAAATCCTGCAGGGAGAGCTGTTCGGGCCGCTCGTTGAAGCGTGTGTCTCTGAGGAGCTCTTCGGGCACAAGTGACTTGAGGGTGTTGCGCAGCATCTTACGCCGCTGGTTGAAAGTAGTCTTGACAACGGTGCGGAACAGCTTGTCGTCGCATCCAAGGGGCTCGTCCTCTTTGCGGACAAGCCTGATCACCGCAGATTTGACCTTGGGAGGGGGAGAGAAGGAGCCGGGGCTGACGCTGAACAGGTATTCTCCCTGGTAATAGGCTTGTACCAGCAGGCTGATCACCCCGTATTCTTTGCCGCCGGGGCCAGATATGACGCGCTCTGCAAGCTCTTTCTGGAACATGCCGACCATCTCGGGTATATAGTCCCGGTACTGGATCATCTGGATCAGGATCTGCGAGGATATATTATACGGAAAGTTGCCGATCAGCCTGAAAGATCTGCCGTCGAAGACCTCGTTGAGCCTGAGCCGCAGAAAATCCTGTGCGATGATCCTGCCCTGCAGCTGTGCGTAGTGGTGCTCCAGGTAATCCACCATATCCCGGTCGGCCTCTACTACAACCAGGTCAAAATCATGTGCCAGCAAATACTTGGTGAGCATTCCTTTGCCCGGCCCGACTTCCAGCACGGGCTGACCGGCCTCTGCACCGAGCAGGCTGCCGGCGATTCTTTCTGCTATGGCCTCTTTGTTCAGGAAGTGCTGGCCATACGACTTTTTAGCTTTCATTATGTAGGCATGTGTAGTCACGGCGGTTGCGGTTGTGATATCCTACTATCCAAATATAACCGTTTTTCGCGCGACATTTTTTACAGACAATCAAAATCATGCACATTTAACATTCTTATATATTAAATCCGCTTTGCCTCAGGAGGACTTCCAGGTAGTGCTCGTCCAGGCCATAAAGGGCTTTCAGTCTCCCGGCCTCCGTCAGCGCTGCAGGCCGCGGTTGGGTCTTACGGCCGGTGATCATGGTGTTTTTGGCCGTATGCTCTGCGCTGATGAACTCGAACACCTGCGTGGTATATCCCGCGTATTCCATCAATAGCGCCCGGATACTGTCTGTGAGCAGCTCTGCCTGGCGTTCGAGCAGGATACCGTGGCGCAGAGCGGGTACCAGGTGCGCCGGGATCTTCATGGACTTACGCACCTGCCGGTGGCAACAGGGCGCCAGGACCAGTATATCTGCACGGGCGTTCAATCCGGCTGCAATGGCAAGGTCGGTCGCTGTGTCACAGGCGTGAAGAGCGATCAGCAGGTCCGTGTCCTGCGGAGTATGGTGCAGTATATCCCCGGCGACAAAACGCAGGCCGGTGAAGCCCAGTTTTTCAGCGAGTTCGTTGCCGGCGGATACAAGATGCGGTCGCAGCTCGACTCCGGTGACTTCCAGGTCCAGTCCTCTGCCGGTATGTAGTGTGTGATATACGGCAAAAGTAAGGTACCCGCTACCGGCGCCCATATCAGTGATGGTATAGGTCTTGCCGGGCTCCCAGTGGGCAGTCAGACCCTGTATGATCTCGACAAACTTGTTGATCTGGCTGTACTTCCTGCGCCCTTCGCTGTGCACATGGCCACCGGCAGAGCTGATGCCCAGCGCCTGCAGGAAAGCGGCATCAGCCGGGACCAGGTATTGTTTGCTTCTGTCATGCGCTTCGCTCACGGCGGGGACGGCCGGACCCTGCTCTGCGCTGAAGACAAGATGATGCCTGCCCTTGCGGGAGAGTTTCAGTTGAAAACTGCCCGAAGTGGTGTGCATATGCCAGTGCAGCCAGTCGATACGGTCTATGTCGGCCCGTAGTCTTAAGATGGCTTCACGGGTAGAAAGATTTTCGGTCTCATCTCTTGTGGGGAAACGCCGGATAAACGACCAGGCTCTCTCCCGGGATAGTTGGACCGGCCGGACAAAGAGGCGGGTGGCATCCAGCTGCGGAGCGGGCAACGACGCCGTGATCTTCCTGAGGCGCTTCTCTTCAAAAGCGTTTTCTGCAGCTTCCAGAAATGCGGTGATCGCCTGTGCCCCCTGTTGTAGCATGTACGATGCTCTTGAGTTTAGATCCAAAATCGCTAAATTAGAGACTTGTAACGAATGTACATGGATGACCTGGCTTCCTTTTGGGATAAAGCCGTTTTTCATATCGGCAATACCACGATCCAGCTCGGAAAGCTCTCTGCACTGCTGTTTGCCCTGGCGCTGGTAGGACTTATATATATTTTTCTCAACAAAGTCTTTCTCAAACCGATCATCATCCGGGAGAAAGCGTACAAGAGCCGGGAGAAAAAACATATCCGCCGCAGATGGGTATTGCTCTTTGTCCTCATTGCTGCGACCCTGATCGTCTGGATACTGGGCCTTGATATCAATCTTCTCCAGTTTGGCGAACAAGATATTTCCCTGCTGGTCGTGCTGCTGACCATGATCCTGCTCAGCTTTTCGAGCCTGATCGACTGGATATCCACATATGTGATCTACAAGGACAAGCCCGTAGAGGAGAGCCGCTACCAGGACCAGGGGCCCCGAAGGTTTCCTATCGGGGCCAATATCCAGTTTATCATCTATACGCTCGCCGCCATCCTGGTGTTGCGCGGGCTCAACCTGGACTTCCGGCTCTTCTCCTATAAGGATGGTGAGGAAGTTGTTGATTTCGTATTCTCCCGGCTTTTTTCTGCCGTAGTCATTATCCTGGTAGCACGGGTGATTGCCTGGATACTCACAAGCATTGTGCTGGCGCGGTATTATCGCATGCGCAACATCGAGTACAGCTCACAGTATGCCATCAACCAGATCCTGACTTATATCATCTTTGTGCTGGCCATCATCGTGGCGCTGGAGAACCTGGGCCTGAAGATGACCCTCCTTTGGGGTGGAGCTGCAGCCCTGCTTGTGGGTATCGGTCTGGGTCTGCAGCAGACCTTCAATGACCTGATATCGGGTGTGATCCTGCTTTTCGAGCGAAGTGTAGAGGTAGGAGCAGTACTGGAGATCGACGGTATGGTAGGTACGGTGCGCAAGATCGGTATAAGGACTTCGATCATGGAGACCCGCGACAACCTGACCGTGATCGTACCCAACTCAAGGCTGATCGTCAATAATGTGATCAACTGGAATCACAACGACGACAAGGCGCGGTTCAATGTATCGGTGGGAGTGGCCTATGGTTCGGATACGGACCTGGTTCGCAATGTACTGATCGCTGTAGCGCTTCAGCACCCGGATGTGCTCAATACGCCTCCGCCGTTTGTCCGGTTTACGCAGTTTGCGGATTATGACCTGGTCATGGAGTTGCACTTCTGGTCACGCAAGCTGATCCCGATCGAAAATATAAAGAGCGATCTGAGGTTTGCTATCGACAAGGCCTTCCGCGAAAACGGCATTATCGTGCCTTATCCGCAGCGGGATGTCCGTTTTCGTTCATACGACCCAAACGTACAGGCACCACCGGATCGTTATCACTAAAAAGCGGGGCTATGAAAAGAAGCTTACTTTGTATGTGTATCCTGGTCGCGGCGGCCGGAAGCCTTTCGGCTCAGAACAAGAAAAATGAAGCCCTGGTCAGAAGCTATTTCAGGGCATGGAATGAAGGCAAGACCGAACTGCTCAACATGGTCTGCGACCCGGACTTTGAAAGAAATACGGCAGGTGTATCGGATATCCGGGGCCTGGTCGCGCTGAAGACATACGTACAGCGCAACCGTGAACAAATGCTCCGGTACAAGATCGAGCCCAAAGAATGGATCAGCAGCAGGGACGGAGTGGCGGTCTCCTGGACAGCATCTTTCTGGGCCACGGAAGACAGGATCATTAGCTGGACGGGCATCAGCATGTTCAAAGTAGGCGGTGAAAAACTAACGGAAGAGGCGGTGATGAGCGACCGCCTGAAGTTGTACCGGCAGATGGGCTATATCATTACGGCGCCCGAAGAGAAAAAAGAGTAAAAGAAAACTTGCCGCCGAATGTTGGGAAAGTAAAGATGCAAACGCCTATATTTGCCTTCCCGTTCAAAAGGGTCACGTGGCCGAGTGGCTAGGCAGAGGTCTGCAAAACCTCGTACAGCGGTTCGAATCCGCTCGTGACCTCGAAAAAAGCCCCCTCGAATTATCGAGGGGGCTTCGTTTTTTCAGCCGGCGCCGGTGGTAGTTGTTACTGCTTGCGTTCGTACTGGCAGCAGGCGTGCAGGTTGTCGTAAACATCCTGGTCCGCCTTGAACCGATCTGTATCGTGTCCGACTGCTGCGACTTTCTTTTCGACGCCTTCCCTGGATACCTTATCTCCGTCGAACCGGACATGCAGCATACTGGTCTCATCGTTCCAGAAAGCACTGAATATGCCCGGCAGTTCGTTCACGGCTTTTTCTATGCGTGATTTGCACATGCCGCAATTGCCGTAGACCCTGAAGACCTCTTCCTGGTAGTGGGCGGCGGTGGCCTTGTTGTTCCGCGGCGACCAGGCAATCTCTTCTCCGGACTGGCGGCGGATGGTCACTGATGTGGGGGTATAGCCGGCGTTGTCTATGCGCCGTACGACCTCTTCGGCAGTAATGGCGGCTTCTGCCGGACTTGTAAAACGCATCTCTCCCTGTTGCAGGTCGATACGAAACTGTTTGATCCCCTTGAGATCACGAAAAGCACGCTCCAACCCGTTGGCGCAGAAGGGACAGCCCATCCCATCGACTTTAGCTTGGACAAGGTCCCCCTGCGCCCAGGTCAGAGTCGCCAGGCAAATGGTTATTGAAAATATTACCAGCGATTTCATTGTATTTCTTTTTTAGAATCAGATAATAAAACGCCCCCCGACCAGGAACGCCAGATCACGGCGGAAGTGGTGAGGAACCTGTTCATAAAGCGGCACCTGAAGCGAAGCTTCAAGCACATAGCTGCGAAAAGCATACTGGATCCCTTGTGCGATATAGACCGCTTTATAGTTGTCAGCAGGCATCCAGCGGCCCTCGTACTCGAAGTATAGGGTCACTTGCCGAACCGGGTAAACAGGTTTCAGCAAGGGCAGCCCGAACGAGAGCCTTGATTCGACATAACTCGGGTGTATGTCCGAGAAAAGAGCATTGTATCCGAGCTCTCCCACGATGCCGTACTGGAGGCTTTCGTAGCCGGCCAGCATCCCGAGATAGGTCTGGTAGGCGCCCATCCCCACATGAAGGGCTTCCGAAGGGCGACCGGTAGGGAACATCCCCGCCGCTTTGGCCGCTACGCGAAAAGTACTTCCCATACGATCCTTTCGCAGAAACTGGTACTTGGCCTTGAGCATCAAATCACCCGGACGGAGACCGTCGCGTTGGGTCGAAGTGCGTACAGCTGCGAAGGGGAGCTCGGCGCCGAGCTCCAGGTTGTTGCGGAGATTGTAGTCGAACCCCAGCGGGATGATATGGTATTCATTGTCTCCATGCCGGAGATACTGGTAGAAGACTCGCAAGGTACTCTTGCGGGCGCCGAGCATGATCGGCTTATCGGTACGGATGGGGGGACCCTGCGCCGACAAGATACCGGGAACCGCCAGGAGCAAGAGTATCCCAATCCAAAATGATGGTTTCATGTGATGTTTTTGATTGATAAAGACAAGACATAACTCGTCCTGCTGCTCGTGGAGACAGCAGGGACCAGGTTATCTGTGCGCTTTTCAATTCAAAAAACACCGGACGAGGACAGGTATGTCCCGGATAAGCAAGGGAGGGCGGAAGTGCAGAAACTCCCATTGCAACCCGTGTGGCTGTGCGGCCGGTAGCAACCATACAGACAAGATGAGGGCAACTGCGGGCGTAGCCTGCTGCAGGCCGAATGAATCGACATGGTCCTGTATTTTGACCAGTGGATCGAGCTGCAGGTATTCCCGTACATCCTGGCAGCAATCGCCGGGCCTGACCGGCTCGGTTTGCTTCTTGCAACATGATCCGGGTTTGTGCTCCGGTTCGACCAGTACGACGGGCCTGAGGTGTTCTGCAGAAGTACATCCCAATTGCACGCAGGTAGCTGCAGGTAGCAGTATGCTTACAGACTTCAGCTCATTCTTGCAGAAATGACGGTTGAGGCTGAACCCGATACTGCTCAGGTACACCAGAATGGCGAGCGATATGTGGAATACTCTGAATATCATCCCTATGCATACAAAATTACGGAAGTTTGCGGGAGAAGGTTCCTCGTTAACAAATCTTTATTTTTTGGCGCCGCATCCTTCGTGTTATACGGATTTTCCGGCCGGAAGCAGCTCTGCAGCACGAGCGAAGGCCGCAGAACGCAGGTCTGACGGGCTTAGAATGTTATTAGAAGCAATCTAAATAAGAACCAGACCCTGTACCCGGAATTAACTTTGCGGCCATGGAAAGGCGTTCCATGCAGATACTCGTAGTACTCACCTGCATAGTTTTTTCCGTGCAAGCGGTACGGCTCGTGCATACCCGCCTCCCGGGAAAGACAGGCATGGTTGTGGGTATATGCCCTCTTCACCCCGATTTTTCGACTACGAAGACCTGCTTTGTCGCAGAAGCGGGTGTTGTGCCTTCTTTTTCCGTACAGCACACGTCGGAAACGGAGCCGGAGACCCCGTCTGCGACTATGTCTTCCGGCTGGGCGAAGGCGTTGGCCCAGTGCAATACCAGGACCCGCTCACCATGAGCGAAAAGAGTTGTAGTCCGGATATATCAGGCTACTGGAAAGTGATATTGCCGGGTCATCAGTACCGGACCTGCGAGCATCGCCCGGCATTTTTTCGATAACATCAAATGAAATAAGTTCAATGAAAAGACTTTTACCCTTTGTTGCAGCACTTTTGGCGACAGGATCGATGGCGGCTCAGACCGAAGCTGATACCATTAAAGATGTGACGCTGAATCCCGTGAGTATCGTGGGAAACAAAGCTGCTCTTGATATCAAAAGACTGGAGCCGATCCAGAACACGTATATCTACTCCGGCAAAAAGACGGAAGTGATCGACCTGGTCAACAGGGATGTCTCGCTCACAGAGAAATACGGCCGCCAGATCTTTGCCAAAATACCCGGCGTATTCGTTTACGATATGGACGGTACAGGCAACCAGATGAATATCTCGACCCGCGGCCTGGACCCACACAGGGGATGGGAGTTCAACATGAGGAAGGACGGGATCATTACCAACTCGGATATGTACGGATACCCGGCGAGCCACTATAATGTGCCGATGGAAGCCGTGGAGCGCATAGAGCTGGTCAGAGGAACGGGATCGCTTCAGTATGGAGGACAGTTTGGCGGTATGCTCAATTACGTTACGAAACAACCGTCGGCCCGCAAGTTCTCTTTCGAGTCTATCAATACAGTTGGCTCCTATGGCCTGTTGAGCACGTATAACGCTGCATCCGGCACACTCGGCAAGTTTCGCTACTCAGTGTGGTTCAACAAAAAATCCCTGCAGGGCTACCGGGAGAACGGAGATTCACAGTACAACTCCGAGAATGTGTCCCTGTACTATGACTTCTCGGACGACCTGACCCTGAAAGTCGAATGGACGCACTCCAACTACCTGATCCACCTGGCGGGTGCATTGACGGATAGTATGTTCAGGCTGGACCCGAGAGCGTCTACGCGCTCCCGCAACTACTACAGCCCGAGCATTCACGTTCCTTCGGTCACACTTGACTGGAAACTGTCCGAGTCAACACAGATCAAGCTGACTTCTTCCGCGATCCTGGGTTCCCGCAACAGTGTGATGTTCGACCGTCCGACGACTACAGTCGATACGATCAATCCTGCTACGCTTCAGTACAGCAACCGCCAGGTCGATATCGACCTGTTCAACAGCTATTCTACTGAGTTGCGTGTGATGCATTCTTATGGACTGCTGGGCCAGACCAGTACCCTGGCTGCCGGAGTACAGTATATGAACAATGACCTGTATCGCAGACAGCAAGGCCGCGGCACTACGGGCACGGACTACGATCTGTCCCTGGCGGTTCCGGGATGGGGCCGTGAGATGCACTTCAAAACAAGCAATATAGCCGCATTCGCAGAAAACAGGTGGCAGCTTTTCGAAGGCTTCTCACTCAATACCGGGGCGAGGATGGAGGTTGGTCAGAGCGACTTCACGGCAGTGATCACCAACTATCCGGATGACCTGATACCTAATACCATTGAACATAAATTCCCGCTTTTCGGAGCCAGCTTTGAGTATGCCTGGAATCCCAATATGAATGTCTATGGCGGCTGGTCTCAGGCATACAGGCCGGTGATCCTGAAGGACATCATACCCGGATCTACTTTTGAACGGGTAGACAAAAACCTCAAAGACGCCTTTGGGCACAATATGGAGATCGGGTTCCGCGGCAACTGGAATATCCTGAAGTGGGATGTGACGGCATTCAATATTCAGTATAACAACCGCCTGGGTACTATCGCACAGACGGATGACAACGGCGACCTGATCATCTACAGGACCAATATCGGCAACTCCCGCACGACAGGCGTGGAGCTGTTCCTGCAGGCTGACGTGGCCCTGAATAATGTGTCAGGGATCTCCGTGTTCACTTCTACTTCCTATATGGATGCACGCTACCAGGAGGCTGCGATCCGCTCCGGCAACGACAATATAGATGTCAGCGGGAATAAAGTAGAAAGTGTGCCGGAATGGATATCCCGCAACGGTGTCACGTTCAGGTACAAAATGGTCAGCCTGACCGCATTGTACAGCTATACCTCAGAGTCATTTGCGGACGCCCTGAACAGCGTGGAACCCAACGCCAATGCAGCTACGGGTCTTGTACCGGCTTACGGTCTGCTGGACCTCAACGCCTCCATACAGATCACCAGTGAAATACAACTGAGACTCAATGCAAACAATGTTCTCGACAAACAGTATTTCACCAAGCGGCCGCAGTTTTATCCTGGTCCGGGTATCTGGCCGTCTGACGGTCGTACGATCTCGGCTACAGTCGCAATCAGGATCTGATCGCCGGAGCCGGTATTCTCTGCTGGCAGGTGTGACCGGTAAGTAAGAATTTCAACGCTTTGAATATATTGGCAGAAAGGCCGGATACGGGTAGATCTACCCGGTCCGGCCTTCTGGTTTCCGGTGCGGGCGGATCCAAGAGCGAAAAAAGATATATTTGTATGCGACCGCACAAAATGCATGAAAACACGCAATGGAAACCAACTCCTACGACTCGATAGCCCGGGAATACAAAGACTCCAAACTGTTGCCTTTCAGGATCTGGATCGAAGCATATACGCTTGAACACCTTGCCGGCGATGTGAGCGGTCGGCAGGTGCTGGATCTCGCCTGCGGCGAAGGGATCTATTCACGGAAGCTGAAACAGATGGGCGCCGCGGATGTCCTGGGCGTTGATCTGTCTGCCGCTATGATCGGGCTGGCGAACGCTGCCGAAGCGGCAGAACCCCTGGGCTGCAGGTACCAGGTACATGATGTGCTCCACCTGAGCGGCCAGGGACAATTTGACCTGGCAGTAGGTATGTACCTGCTCAACTATGCACGATCGCGGGAGGAGCTGGCGCGGTTTTGCAGGGTCGCATTCGATCACCTGAAGCCGGGTGGTCGGTTTATAGGCTTCAACGACAACCCGATGAACCCGGTCGAATACTATGCCTCTTACCGGCCGTACGGATTTCTCAAGGAGAGCCCGCCGGATCGCCGGGAAGGAGACTATGTGCGCTATACCCTGTTCAACCCGGACGGAACGGAGTTTGCGTTTGACAACTTTTACCTGGACCCGGCAGCTTATACGGAGGCGTTCGGGGCGGCCGGATTCGCAGATTTCCGGTGGGAGGGTCCGTTCCTGCACCCGGCCGAACCGGCGGCGCCCGACCGGTCATATTGGGATCAGTTCATGACATGGCCGCCGCTGATCGGGTTCTCCGCCAGGAGACCCGACTGAGCTGTGTGTCAGTCAGTCATATACGCAGGTAGAAGCCCTGCACGTTATGCTTCATAAAAGCCAAGAGATAATATGCAAAATCGTTGGATATGCCTGGCATGGATGCTGGCAATAGCTTGTGTCGCCGGTTCTTGTAAGAAGGATAGTGAATCACGCAATGAGATCACCATAGAGATACGGAAACCGGTAGCCGGGCAATCGGTTTCACCGGGCAACCTGGAGGTCGAGATATACCTGGAGGCTGATCAGCTCGTCCATGAAGTTCGTACGCGGCTCTATCCTACCAATAACCAGGGCGATCTTATCCTGGATAAAGAGGAACACCTGCACCGGCAATCCGGTACCCTGCGTTACGAGGGTATATCTTTGTTTACGTATCCCGGCGGCACATCATTTACTCTGAAAGTAGAAGTCTGCCGGGACAATGCCTGCAGCCAGGAGAAAGAAGAGCGCACAATTTCCTTCAGCATCTGAGACGATCTGGCCCGAACCTCTATTGAATGATTTTGCGCCATTGGCGCGGTCCGGTCGCTTATAGCCGAGGTCGCCTGTGCGGCGGTGGCGTGTCGGTGTTTTTCCCTGGGGTATCGTCGCCGGATGATGTATTTTTCCGGGAGCGATGATACGGAAACCGGTCAGGTGGCAGATCAGCGTTGGAACTGAAAGACCCGGCCGCTGTATTTCAACAGAAAAAGAAGGAACAAAATGGATGTGTAGATCAAAGTAGCCGTCATGATTCCCTGAGTGTAAGGTTACAAGTATTCATTAGACGGGCTGAAGAGTAAAAACAGTTGGGTAAGGATGCAAGAAAAAGACGATAAGGACCTGAAAAACTATCTGGACACGCTCGTGGACCGGTTTAACCGGCCTGCTTTCATCTCCACAGACCCGATCAGTATACCACATCGCTATACGCGGAGACAGGATATAGAGATCGCAGGATTCATCGCCGCTACTTTTGCCTGGGGCCAGCGCAAGACGATCATTGCCAAGGCCGGTGATTTCTTGTCCAGGATGGGACGTCATCCGTATGAATTCATTCTTGATCACAGGGAACAGGACCGGGAGGCTTTTCTTGATTTCAGGCACAGGACCTTCCAGGCGACCGATGCATTGTATTTTCTGGATTTCCTGCAGCGGTACTACCGGGCACATGAAACCCTGGAAGAGGCTTTTTTGACGGAGAGCGGAGGTTTTCATTCTGCTTTTGAGGCACTGCACGGTTTTCACGGCCGGTTCTTTGATGCCCCGTATGCGCCGAAACGTACGGTAAAACATCTCCCGGATCCGGGCAGAAAATCTACATGCAAGCGGCTCAATATGTTCTTGCGGTGGATGGTGCGCCGGGACGACCGGGGTGTAGACTTCGGTCTCTGGCAAAGGATCGATCCGGCGGCTCTTCAGATGCCGCTGGATGTACACGTAGAGACCCATGCGCGCAGGCTCGGACTGCTTGAGCGCCGGCAGAGAGACTGGGAGGCTGTGGCCGAACTGACGACAAGACTCAGGGTCCTCCATCCGGCAGATCCTGTGCGCTATGACTTTGCACTGTTCGGGCTGGGCGTACTACAAAAAGAAACACCTCCCTTTGAATGGGAGGTGTCCCTGTGAAGTCTCGCAATATGACTAATCTTTAAAGAGGGTAAACCCAGCCGGCATTACCCGCGGTCAAACCGTATCTCCTGGATGACATTCCTGGCGCCGCTTTGCTTCATGAACAAATAGACGCGGTAGGTACCGCCGGAAGTGGTCAGCTGCCCGATCGTATACTTGGAGTCTTTGCCCTTGGAGCTACCCTGGTGCATCTCCTGGAAGCCGGTAGGCTTGTTGGATCCGAAGAACTTCTGTATTGCGGCGGCGGCTTCTTTTTTGTTGTACAGATCCTGGCCTTCCAGAATACATACTTCGACTGTCTCGTCAAAATGTTTTGACAAGGCAATGGCATCGCCGGACTGGATCGCCGAAAAGATCTCGCTCATCTGTGCTTTTGCAGGCAGAGCGGCGACGGCGACGAACAGGATCAAAAAAAGATTTTTCATGGCTGTGTGAGTTTTGATGGAATCAGGTTGTTGATATCCTAATCACGAAACAAGATGAGAAAAGTTTCTATTCTATATGGTACAAATTTAACAAGATTCTATTCGGCCGACACAGAATTGCGCAGAATGATGTTACCGGAAAGGTGTAAACACACTACCTTTTCTCTTTGTTGTGCATCTGCAACCTTGTCGTGGCGTACCTTTATAGTATGGATCCTTCAAAAGCTTTTCTGATCATACTCGACGGATGGGGCCGCGGGTCAGACCCGGCCGTGAGCGCCATAGCCCGTGCCCGTACACCGTTTGTAGATAGTCTCTATGACGTGTACCCCCATTCTGAACTGATCACTTACGGCGAGGATGTCGGCCTGCCCGAAGGGCAGATGGGCAACTCCGAGGTAGGTCACCTTAATATCGGAGCTGGCCGGGTAGTCTACCAGGAGCTCGCACGGATCAACAAATCGATTCGCGAAGGAGAGCTCTCCCATCTTGCCCCTTTGCAGGAGACACTTGACTATGCGGCTGAACAAGGCAAGGCTGTTCACCTGCTGGGCCTCCTGTCCGATGGCGGCGTACACGCGCACATACGTCACTTGCTGGCGCTTACAGAACTCTGCCGGAGCAGGGATCAGCAGCAGGTCTTTGTCCATGCTTTCCTGGATGGCAGGGATACGGATCCGCACAGTGGCGCGGGGTTTTTGCAACAGCTTTTGGACCGGATCGCTGACAGCCCGGTGCGCCTGGCGAGCATGATCGGCAGGTACTATGCCATGGACAGGGACAAGCGCTGGGAACGGGTCAAAAAAGCTTATGATCTGCTTGTCCACGGGCGGGGTACGCCCAGCCACGATATGTGGAAAAGCCTGAAAGCATCTTACGAGGCAGGTATATCCGACGAATTTGTGGAGCCTGTCGTGGCGGTCGACGAGGAGGGGCGACCGCTGGGAGTGATCCGTGAAGGAGATGTGGTGATCTTCTTCAATTTCCGCACAGACCGCCCACGGGAGCTGACAACCGTACTCAGCCAGCAGGATATGCCGGAATGGGATATGTACCGCATGCCGCTTAGATTCCTGACCTTCACGCGGTATGACGAGCAATATGAGGGGATCCGTACGCTTTACGAAAAAGAAGATATCCGTGAAACGCTGGGAGAGGTCCTGTCTTCGGCGGGCCGGACACAACTCCGGATCGCTGAAACAGAAAAATACCCGCACGTGACATTCTTCTTCTCCGGAGGCAGGGAGGAACCGTTCCAGGGGGAGTCCAGGATACTTATACCATCTCCACGGGTCGCTACATATGACCTGCAACCCGAGATGAGCGCCGAACAGATCACGGAAGCTGTGCTGGAATCCATACATACTGAGCCGGCGGACTTTATATGTCTCAACTATGCCAATACCGATATGGTCGGGCATACCGGCATGATGTCAGCTGCAGAGAAGGCTGCGGAGACAGTAGACAGCTGTCTCGCCAGGCTTGTGCCGGAAGCACTGGATGCCGGGTACCGTATACTGATCATAGCCGATCACGGCAATGCCGACTATATGATCAACCCGGATGGATCGCCCAATACTGCACATACAAAGAACCCGGTACCATGTATACTGGTCAGCCGACCTGCCGAAAATCGTACACTTCGCTACGGCCGGCTGGCTGATGTGGCTCCGACGCTGCTGGAACTGATGGGTATACCGCAACCCCCGGCTATGACCGGACAGAGTCTCCTGGCCTAAAAGGCAAACCCGATACTGATCTGGTAGTTGAGGACCGTACGTTTGTCTTCGCGGTAAACCAGTTGATTGCCCGGTCCGACATCATACAGGGAAAGGAACATGTCGTTGCGGACGACATTTGCCATCCCGTACTGTATACGTCCGCCGAGATAAAGACCCTGGCTCAGGTACAGGGAGATACCGCCGGTGAGACCGTAGTCGATGGTGCGGTAGAGATTGCCTGTGCGGCGATCATACTCGAAATAGGCATTTTGCTGGACAGGTACCTGGAATGTCTGCCCGCCGATCTGTACGTTGGTCAGCGTCCCCTGCAGGGCCTGTGAAAAATCTGTCAGCTCGTCGCCGCGATAATTGTGCTGAAGCTCAGCTCCGAAGGTGGCAGGGGTCGGTGTCTGTGCCGTGAATGTATAATCTCCCGTACCACGGCTTCTTGTCAGAAAGCCGATATAACCTCCTGCATGGAGTTCGATGCCTTTGGTTACTTTGTAGTATACCGTCAGTGGTATGTCTATGTACGAATTGGTGACGTTGAGGGTCTGCTGACGGGCGCCGCGGCTTACAAGACGATTGTTGTTGATATCCCGGAAGACAAAATAGGATGCGCCGTCATAGTTGACCTCGCCGCCCTTCTGGGAGTAGATAAGCTCAAGGGATACACCGAGTTTTTCCTCGTAGTCGATTTTGTATCGCAGACCGGCCCCGATGTGAAAGCCGCTGGCAGTGCCCAGGCTTTCTACCGCCTGCCCGTTTGCATCCTGCTGAAGCGGGCCCCTGAAAGAAGAGATGTTGATACCGGCTCTGAAAATGCTGCCGATCCCCTGGGCATACATGGCTGTTGTCGTGATCAGGACCAGCGCAAGGAAAAAATACCTCATAGCGTCATTGTCTAGGGCGATAAATATACGGCTAATCTGTCAATCACTCTTGCCTGGCCGGACACCTGGTGTGAACTAGGCCGGAGAAATCAGAAGTCGTATTTTTGCAGCCGCCTGCAAAAAGCGGGGATACTAACATGGCGAGGAGAAACAAGCTACGCAAGTTCGAAGAGTTGAGGGGCTTTCCCAATGTGTATGAGAATCTTGATTTCGGTCGTCCGGCGCTCACGGGGCAACAAGGCCCGGTATCGTTGAAAGGTGAGTGGGCGTCCGGGCATTTTGGAGACGATAAGCCGATCGTGCTCGAACTGGCATGCGGTGGTGGCGAGTATACGGTCGGCCTGGCAAAGCGATTTCCGGACAAAAACTTCATCGGTGTAGATATCAAGGGCGCCCGCATCTGGAAAGGCGCCACAGCTGCTTTGGAAAACGGGATCGCCAATGCTGCCTTCCTGCGCACCAGGATCGAGCAGATCTGCTGTTTCTTTGCGCCCGATGAGGTGGCGGAGATCTGGATCACATTTCCCGATCCGTTCCTGAAGAGCAGCAAATCCCAGCGCAGGCTCACGTCACCGGGGTTCCTGGATCAGTACCGGGAAATCGTAAGGCCAGGAGGCAAAATACACCTGAAAACAGACGACTCCACCCTTTACGGGTTTACAATGGATACGCTGCAAAAACGATCCGGCTGTATCATAGAGATAGCGTCTGATGATATCTATAGCGGAGACGACCTGCCGCTTGCGGAGCTGGAGATCAGCACCCGTTATGAAGAAATCCACCGGGCGCTCGGCAAGACGATCAAGTATATACGGTTTTCCCTGTCCTGACCAGGATCAGGGGATCATACCGAGCTGGTTCATCAGGAAGGTATACTGAAACTCGATGTACTGGATCTGCTGTTCGGTCGATTTGCCGCTGCCGTGCCCACTGTCGAAATCCATATACAGTAAGACCGGATCTACCTGTCCGGGGTTGTTCTGTGCTGCGGCGACAAACTTCTTGGCATGGAGCGGGTCTACCCTCGTATCGTTCTCACCGGCGATGACCAGTGAAGCCGGCAGGTTGACGCCTGAACGGATATGGTGGTATGGCGAATACTGCAGCAACGTGGCGAAGTCGGCGGCCTTGTCGGGGTCACCGTACTCCGGTATCCAGTAGCGGGCTATCAGGAACTTGTGATAACGGATCATGTCCAGCAACGGAACGGCACAGATCACCGCCTTAAAAAGATCGGGCCGCTGTGTAGACACGGCGCCTACCAGCAGTCCGCCGTTGCTGCCACCCTGTATAGCCAGGCGGGCAGGTTGCGTATAACCCTCTGCGATGAGGTACTCGGCTGCGGCGATAAAATCGTCAAAGCTGTTCTGTTTTTTCTTCAGCATACCGTCCTGGTGCCATTGCTCTCCGTATTCCGCTCCTCCCCGTATACATGCGATGGCATACACACCGCCGCGGTTGATGAAAGACGCATTGAGCCCGACGAAGGAAGGCGACATACTGACATTGAACCCGCCATAGCCATACAGCAGGGCGGGGTTGGTCCCGTCCGGGACGAGCCCTTTTTTGTGCATAACGAATATGGGAACACGCGTACCGTCTTTGGAGTGATAGAACTCTATACGCGCTTCGATCTCATCGGTGTTGACCGGTACGACGGTCTGGTGATAGAGCGTCCAGGCGTTTTTCTCGAAGTCGACGGTGAAGATCTTGGTGGGAGCTGTGAATGTGCTCAGGTTGACAAAGAAAGTGCCTGTCTCGCGGTGATAGTTGATCGAACCCACGTTGCCAACTTCCGGTGCTTCCAGGTCGCGGACATGGCGTCCTTCCAGATCATAGACCCGTATACGGCTCACTACGTCGCGTTTCATACGGACGAGCAGGTATTTGTCCGTAACCTCAAACCCTTCCAGTACCGCGTCTTCCTGCTCGGGTATGAGCTCTTTCCAGTGTTCGAACCCGGGGTTTTTCCTGTCGGCGACCATGATCTTGAAGCGGGGCGCCTCGTGATTGGTAAAGAAGTAGAGCTTGTCGGCGATCGCTTCGGGGTAGGCCACATATTCCTTGCTGGAGAATATCTGGCGGAACTCATCCTTAGAGCCGGCTTTGCGGATGCTCAGCGTATTGGAATAGAAGTCGCCTTCGGACAGGAAGGTCAGGTCGCTGTAAGGGCTATCGCTGAACGATACAAAGTTCTTGGCATCCGCCGGCGCTTTGAGGAAGACGTCCTGGTTGCGTGGCGACCCCAGCTTGTGTTGGTAGGTCTTGAGCGGGATCTGCTGTTCCAGCATTTCCTTGGTGCCCACGGTGATATAGGCGTGCTTTTCGTCCTTTGTCCACGAGAATCCGCGCAGCCCTTCGATGGGCGAACCGATGGGCTTGCCTGTACGTGTATCCACGATGTATGCAGTGCTGATCTCTGCCCCCTTGTGTTGTACGCCTACCGCTACACGATCGCCCTCCTTGGTAAAGGATGCGAAGGAGATAGAGGAGAGCCCTGTCGGATCTATACCTGTCGGATCAAAGACGAGTATATCCTTGCCGTCCAGTTTGCTGTATATCTTATACTGGGGTTCGCCTTTTTTCTTGATGTAGTAAAACTGGCGCAGGCCTTGCAGGAATACCGGACCCTCTATGTCGCGATCCAGGTAACGCGAGATCTCGTCGCGCAGGCCGGGTACGGGCTTAAATTCGGCAGCGGCAAATTCGAGTGTAGCCTGGTGCTGTGCATTGGTCCAGGCTTTTACCTCTTCCTGTGTCTTGTCTTCCAGCCACTGGTAGGAGTCGGTCAGCCTGCTGCCGTGCAGCGACTCATTCACCGGAACCTTGCGGGTGGCAGGCGGATGAAAGCGGGATTGGGCTTCGGAATGAGTGATTTGCATAAAGAAGATCGGGATAAGGAGCAGGCCTTTTTTCATAGAGCTAAGGTTTCAAGTTGATCCATAAGGGCGTCCAGTTCGTCAAAAGACTTGACACCAGGTTTTTCTTCATCACCGCCGCGCAGCACGATGCCGGCCGGCCGGTACCTGTCGGCCATATCGGCCAGGTCTTCAGGGGCCAGGTCCGCATCGATCCAAACACTGTAATGGCTGCAGAGTTGTTCGAGGCCGGTGGTGAATGCCGGATCTGCGATCCATTGATCCCAGGGCCTCGCATGCAGGTCCAGGATCAGACCACCGATGCCTGCAGCAGCCAATGGAAACTCCGCAGAGACGACATCTCCGGAGCAGACGAGAAACTGAAGCCGATCACTGCCGGTGGGTACAACAGCCTGAGAGATATCGCGGACGATGAGGCCGGCTGGGTCGATATGCCCGGGTGCAAGGCTTTCGTACACCGGGGCGTCCAACAGGATGCCCGGACCCTCCAGCCACGCAACTATAGCGGCGGCTTCCACGGGGGACAGGCTTTCAGGCCCTACGGACAAATGTATATAACCGGCATTCCACGCAGCGAAATAACGGGCGTCCGTAAGATGCTTTACATCGGCAGCAAGTACGCGTAATTCTGGCATCGGATCAGGGTGATAGCCGCCAGGTCTGCAGAATTTAAGCAGCAGCCGGCGAACCGTGTCACGTCAATATGGCCCAAATATCCTATTTTTAAGCCAGATCATGGGCAAAAACAGAACAAAGGGCAACCCATACTACGAAGCCGTCTATGCGATCACCCGCGAAATACCTTACGGCAGGGTGACTACATACGGAGCTATAGCCGATTGCCTGGCGCTGGGTTCTGCCCGTATGGTCGGGTGGGCTCTTAACCAGTCTTTTGCCCAGGAAGAACCGGTGCCGGCGCACCGTGTAGTCAACCGTCTCGGCGAACTGAGCGGCCGGATGCACTTCAGTACGCCTACCCGCATGCAGGAGTTGCTTCTGAGTGAAGGTATCGAAGTCAGTGAGGATAAAGTAACCGATTTTGATCGGTTGTTCTGGAATCCCTGTAGCGAAGGGTAATGCTTTTCGCCGGATCAAAAATAGATAGCGTTCAATTACGTTTGCAATACATTAAAACCTTTAGCCGGATGAGAGCGATTATGTTTATTTTTTTGACACTCTTCACTGTATGTTCGGCGGCGGCCCAGAAGGGTGGAAGCCCAATCGGTATATGGAAGACGGTGGACGACGAAACGGGCAAGGCCAAATCCCATGTCCAGATCTACGAAGAGAAAGGGGTACTCAAGGGAAAAGTGGTCAAGCTGTTGGAGGGTGCTACTGCCACGGTATGCAGCAAATGTACCGGAGACAAGAAGAACAAGCCGATCGTGGGGCTGGTGTTTCTCGACGGCCTGAAGAAAGACGGCAAGAGCTGGTCTGGCGGGACGATCCTCGACCCGGCAAAAGGCAAAGAATACAAATGCATCCTTTGGCTCGAAAACGACCGTACGCTTACCGTGCGGGGCTATATCGGCATACAGGCGCTCGGCCGATCCCAGACCTGGCATCGCGTGGAGTGATCTCCGCAGGGTTAATGTTTTGATCCTAAGCGAGTTTTCACGGATCTTACACAATAAAGGGGAAGACAGATCGGTTTATTAGATGTTTTTCAAGCCTAACTAACCAAACAAATGCAGATTCATGAAGCACACCTTTACAACTGAAGACCTTGTTCGTTTTTTATACCGGGAAGTCAGCGCTTCCGAAAAGATCGAGATAGCAGAAGCTATCCGTCATGACTGGGATCTGAAGGAGCAATTCGAAGAGCTCCGTTCTGCTTTCAACCAATTGCCGGGAGTACAGTTTGCTCCGTCCGGCCGATCGCTTGAGAAGATCCTGGAGTATAGCGCGGAAGCCGCAGTTACTACCTGGTAACAAAGCCCGCCGGTGCGGGTCGTCTACAAGAAAGCCTTGTTCAAGCAGAACAGGGCTTTCTTTTTTTCCCGCGATACCGCGGGGTCATTAGCGGGCTTCTGGTATCTCCGGTACGGGGCAGATAAATTATGCGGAGTATTAGTCTGTTGATAAGGCGGCTTCTTTATATATTTATTGTTTCTATCTGTAAAGGAGTATACCCAACTAAAAACAGTTTATGTCAAAGGAACAAGAGGAAAAGTTGAAGGCGCTCAGGCTGACGGTGGATCGCCTGGAGAAGACCTACGGAAAGGGTACGGTCATGAAATTGGGCGACAAACAGGTCGTGCAGACGGAAGCGATTCCGACAGGGTCACTGAGCCTGGACATAGCGCTGGGCGTCGGCGGTTTTCCCAAGGGTCGTGTCGTCGAGATATATGGACCAGAGTCTTCGGGAAAGACTACCCTGGCTATTCATGCGATAGCAGAGTGCCAGAAGAAGGGTGGGATTGCAGCGATCATTGATGCCGAACATGCATTTGACCGTTTCTATGCAGAAGCGCTGGGTGTCGATACGGAAAACCTGCTGATCTCTCAGCCGGACAACGGAGAGCAAGCTCTGGAGATCGCAGAGAACCTGATCCGCTCCGGTGCGATCGATATCATTGTCATCGACTCAGTGGCGGCCCTGGTACCGCGCAGCGAGATCGAAGGAGAAATGGGCGACTCAAAAGTGGGTCTGCAGGCGAGGTTGATGTCCCAGGCACTGCGGAAACTGACGGCAACTATCGGCCGTACAGGTTGCTGCTGTATCTTCATCAACCAGCTCCGGGAGAAAATCGGCGTGATGTTTGGTAACCCCGAGACGACTACCGGAGGAAATGCCCTGAAGTTTTACGCTTCCGTACGTCTCGATATCCGCAAGAACGGTAGCCCGCTCAAAGACAGGGAAGGCAACAGCGTGGGTAACCACGTGAAGGTGAAGGTTGTGAAAAACAAGCTGGCTCCACCGTTCCGTATTGCGGAGTTCGATATCATGTTCGGTCTGGGTATCTCCAAGTCCGGTGAGATCGTGGATCTGGGTACTGACCACAATGTGATCGAGAAAAGCGGCTCCTGGTACAGCTACAACGGGACCAAGATCGCACAAGGCCGTGAGGCAGCCAAGCAGTTTTTAGAGGACAACCCGGAGCTGGCTGCAGAGATCGAAGAAAAGATCAAGTCCATCCTGGCTTCCGGCGCAGGTGTCAGGACAGAGGCCATGGACGATGCGGGTGAGTAGTCATCGCGATAAGTAAAGAAGGCCGTAAGGAATATCGGAAGGGGCCTTTCAGTCGGGAAGAAACCGGCGGAAAGGCCCCTTGTTTTTTGGGCTTGCCACTGGGGATAAACCAGCGATGTCACTGAGGCTTTGTCCAGTGGAAGGTGTTGATCATATGTTCTACATCCTTCTTCAGGAAGGTCAGTATGGGCGCGAGGGAGTCGATATTGATCTCCGTATTGATATACAGGGAGCCTTTGAAAAAATGGCTTGTGCTGTCTGTGAGGAAGAACTGGAGTCCGGAAGCCGTGGCGCCGTCTATTTCGAAGATGACCCCGTATACGCGGTCCGGGCTGCTCACGGTCGATTCCTGGATATAGTCTGCCTTGACCGTATGCTTGGACGCCAGGTAATAGCTGTCGTCAACCAGCTTGTCAAACTGGGCGGTGTTTCGTATAGGATAGTAGCTGCAGTAGAGCTGACCGTTGAACTCAGGGTAGAAGATATTGAGCCAGCAGTCGTTTGGTGCGCGTTCATCGAAGAAAATACTGTCTTTTTCCACCTGTGCATAAGTCGGCACTTCGAATGAAAACGGGCAGTCAGCCGATGTATAGCGCTCATAAACCTGCTCGGGAAAAGCTATCCTGGGATAGGTGCGCGGTTTTGGCACGGCGGGAGGCGCTTCTTCGCACCCGGTCACACATAGCATGACCACCAACAGGAGAAAGAAAAACAGGCGCATCATTTGGGCAAAGTTATCTGGACCTTCTCGATCCTGCGTTTATTCACGGACAAGGCCTTGAACAGGAATTGCCCGAACTTTATTTCCGTGTGTTTCTTAGGGATCTGGCCAAACAGCTCGAGGAACAGACCTGCCACCGAATCGGCATCTCCCCGGACCTTGTCGAAGATTGTTTTGTCGATCCCGATCACCTTGCACATGTCGTTGATCATGGTCTTCCCGTCAAAGATATAATTGTAGTCGTCGAGCTGTTCGAAAATGATCTCTGCATCGTCGTCAAATTCATCCTTGATATCTCCGATCACTTCTTCGAGGATATCTTCCAGCGTCACCAGTCCTGCTGTGCCGCCGTACTCATCCACTACGATCGCCATATGGACTTTCTGCTGCCTGAAATCCTTTAGCACTTCGTCGATCTTCTTGGCTTCCGGGATATAGAGGATATTAGTACGGAGCAGCGACTGCCACTCGAACGCGGCAGGTTCGCGCAGATGCCCGAGCAGGTCCTTGAGATAGAGGATACCTGTGATATGGTCCAGATCGTCCTTATACACGGGTATACGGGAATAGCCTGATTCCCGGACCACATCCATCACTTCCTGGAAATCGCTGTCAAATGCCACTGCGACGATGTCTACACGGGCCCGCATGATCTGCTTGACCGATACTTCTCCGAAGTTGAGGATGCTTTTCAGCATGTTTCGCTCCTTGTCGTCGTCCTTGCCGGAGGGGACCGTCAGGTCGATCGCACGATCGATCTCTTCACGACGGGAGGCCGTACTGGCGTTGCCCGCAGGCTTGAACTGCCGCTCTATATAGAGCGAACCACGTACAAAAAGCCTGCTCAGCGGCCCGAAGACCAGGTTGAGGAAAAGCAGCATACCGCTCAGACGCAGCGCCAGCGAGGTATAGTGTGTGTTGGCATATATCTTGGGCGTGATCTCTCCGAAAAGGACAAGAATGAGGGAAATGCAGGATACGGCAAGCAGAAATTCCAGTACCATGATCCACTGATCGTTGTCTAGCCAGTCCCAGCCTAGGGCGGTGAGGTGATTCGCCCAGGAGAGCAGCAGATCCGGAGGGAGCAGGGCGCGCATCAGGAAGATAGATACAATGATCAGGGTTATGTTGATGCAGTTGTTGCTGATGAGAATGGTAGCCAGCAAGGTGCGGGGCCGATCGCGGAGGTAGAGTATCCTACGGGCTGCCGGCCTGGTATCGTTTTCCAGGTCGCGAAAGTCCTGGGGGCCCAGCGAAAAGAACGCGACCTCCGACCCGGAGATGAGGGCGGAACAGGCAAGCAGGAGTATGAAAGATGCGATCAGTACCGGTATAAGACCGGGATCAGTAGTAGAAGTGACAAAGGCCAGCGATTGGTGTAGCAGGGGGTAGCCGGCAGAGGGAGGTTCGGTATCCAAAATGGAATGTATTGGTTAGCAGAGACCCTTTTCAGAAGGGCAGATCGTCATCAAGAGCGCTTCGGTCATCGAACGCGGCGCCGGGGGATTGGGAGGAGGATGCCGGGCGGGACTGGTCCTGGTCGCCGTCTCTGCGCTCCATACTCCTGAGTACGGCTGAGCGGATCTCTGTCACGTAGCGATCATTGCCGTCCTTGTCCTGGTATTTTCGGTGGGTCAGCTTTCCCTCGACGTAGACCAGTCCACCCTTTTTGAGCCATCTCTCCGCATAGTCGGCAAGACCGCTCCAGGCTACAACATCGTGCCATTCAGTGAGCTTTTGCCATTCACCGGACTTGTCCTTATAGTTTTCGTTGGTGGCGACGGAGAAACGGGCCACTTTAGCGCCTCCTTCGAGGTGTCTCAGTTCCGGGTCTCTTCCGAGATTACCGACGAGGATGACCTTGTTGATCATGGCAGTATCTGTTTAAAATATAGGCAAAAATAAGCTTTTTCGCTGCGCTTCGATGTATTCCCGTATGATTTTTGGGTATGCGAATGCCGACAAAGAGTCAATCTCCGTGGAGATCCACCCACCGGGTACCGGGTGCTCTGCCCCGATCTCTATTTCATAGAATGCGGCTTTGATCTGCTGATGGGTGAGCAGCTGTGTTCCCGTATGACGGGCTATGAGGCGGCCTTGCTCACTTTTCAGTTCGGGCCAGAGCTGTTGCAGCGCAGCCGGGTCCAGAGCAGGGCCCGTGCTCTCCAGTAGCGGAAACTCATAAAGCTGCTGCCATATATCCTGTCCGGTCCGCTGACGTATAAAGCGCTCTCTTCCCCTGGAGACGACCAGGTAGTGGAAGTATCGTGTTTTGCGCTCCGGCTTTTTTTCCTTTACCGGCAAACCGGATACCCGACCCGTGGCCAGGGCGACACAGCGCGACCGGAGCGGGCAGGGACCACAGGAGGGTTTTTGTGGGGTACACTGCAGGGCGCCGAAGTCCATGATCGCCTGGTTGTACAGGGCAGCTGCGTCATGTGGTACCAGGGCCTGGGCCAGTTCAGCAAAGAACTGTTTGCCGCGGGACTGGTCGATAGGTATGTCAATGCCAAAATACCTGGACAGTACGCGGTATACGTTGCCGTCCAGTACCGCGCGCGGCTCGTCAAAGGCAAAACTGGCAATGGCCGCCGCCGTATAAGGTCCGACGCCGCGCAGCAGGAGTAGTTCTTCATAGCGGGTTGGAAAGCGGCCGCCGTACTCTGTTGTAATCTGGCGGGCAGTTGCATGGAGGTTGCGGGCCCTTGAATAGTAGCCCAACCCTTCCCATAGTTTCAGGACCTGGTCGGCAGGAGCTGCAGCCAGGTCCTGTACGGTCGGAAATGCTTCTATAAAACGAAGGTAATAGCCCAGGCCCTGAGCTACACGGGTCTGTTGAAGAAGGATTTCAGACAGCCAGATAGCATAGGGATCTCTCGTGGTCTTCCAGGGAAGACCACGGTCCACTGTACGGCTCCAGGAGAGCAGGCTATCCGTGAAAAAGATCCGGTCTTGCTGCATCGATCAAAAATAAGGCTATCCGGGACAAGATCAGAAATACAAAGGTCCCTGCACCTGCAGGGACCTTTGTATCTTATAGTGTAAACGGGACTCGCTATGCCAGTCGGAACCGGATCAGTTGAGAGAAGCCGTTGACTCCTTATCCAGGGGCATAAAGAGATTGTCGTAACGTGCGTGTATCTGGCTTTTCAGTTCCTTGCGGGCAAAGAAGATACGGCTCTTGACCGTGCCGAGCGGCAGTTGCAGCTGATCGGCAATCTCCTGGTATTTGTACCCTTCATAGTGCATGACGAACGGTATGCGCAGGCTCTCATCCAGCCGCTCTATCATACCGCCAAGTTCATCCATCAGGATATTGGAACTCGCGTCGTTTTGTACAAGCTGTTTACCGGAGTTGAGATAGTGCATATTCTCAGTGGAGTCCATGATGGTGTTGGCCTTCACCTTCTTCCGGTAATTGTTGATGAATATATTTTTCATGATCGTGAACAACCATGCCTTGAAATTGGTACCCGGCCTGAACTTGTCACGATTGGTCATCGCGCGGTATGCTGTCTCCTGAAAAAGGTCTTTTGCGTCATCGACGTTCTTTGTCAGGCTGTAGGCAAAAGAGTGAAGTATCCGCGACAACTGGTTGAACTGCATATTGAACTCTATAGTGGACATGCTGGCGGTGTTATATGTTGAACTAAAAAGTTGACCATTCAAAATTACTCCGTTGTTTAACAGGATGCAAGTAACAATTAAACAAGCCGGAGAAGCCCCGATGCCTTACAACACAAAATTTTACATGTAAACAATATTATTGGCTGATAATGAACAACATAGAAACTAAAAAAGACAGCGTTAAAGATTTGTTAATTTTCATTTTGGATTGAAAACTCATGCGGGGCACCGCTGTATTGTTTATGTTATTGTTTCATAACAATAGTATAACATAAACAAAATGAAAGCTCGAACGTCCATTTGGAAACATTGGCCGGAGAGCCGGCAATGCCTCTTTTAAATGAGTACCTTTGATACAGACACGCGTGCGTTATGCTCAGAAATATACTGATCAAGACACTGCTTTTCCCGCTTTCCATTCTGTACGGGCTGGGCGTATGGATACGCAATACCTTGTATGACAGGGGTTTGCTGCGGTCTATCAGCTTCGACCTGCCGGTGATATCGGTTGGCAACCTCAGTGTAGGAGGGGCGGGTAAAACTCCGCATATCGAATACCTGATCCTGCTGCTGAGGGATTATATCCAGGTAGCTACGCTGAGCCGTGGTTATAAGCGCAAGACCACAGGCTTCCTGATGGTAGAGTCCAATATGTCAGCGGAAAGCAGTGGCGATGAACCATTGCAGTTCAAACGAAAGTTCCCGGAGATATCCGTCGCGGTGTCGGAAAGCCGTGAGTTGGGTATACCCCGGCTTTTGGGACTGAACCCGGAGATCCAGACGATCCTGCTCGACGATGCTTTTCAGCACAGGAGCGTGTCGCCTGGCCTCAATATCCTGCTGACCGAGTATGGCAGACCTTATACCGATGACTTTCTGCTGCCGGTGGGGCGCTTGCGGGAGATGCCATCGGCTGCTGCGCGTGCCGATGTGATCGTTGCCACCAAATGCCCGGTGGATCCGGCGCAGGTGGACAGGGAGGATATGCTTCGCAAGCTGAAGCCCCAACCACATCAGCAGGTATTCTTCAGCTACTATGAATACGGCCAACCCTACTATATGTACAATGGCAGCCAGCGTATACAGCTGGATAAATCAGTACAGGTGTTGCTGATCAGCGCCATAGCCGGTACAGAATACCTGACCACACATGTGGCATCGTTGGCGGGTCGTGTGCAGGCGCTGGAGTTTGAGGATCATCATGACTTTTCGCGCAATGATGTGGGCCAGATGAAAAAAGTCTTCGACAATATGCCTGAAGGGCCCAAGATCATACTTACTACGGAGAAAGATGCGGTACGTCTCGACTTGCATCGCGCATTTCTCCTGCAGGAGCGGATGCCGGTATTTGTCCTGCCCTTGCGGGTGCGGTTCCACTTTGGTCAGGGCGCAGCATTTGATGAACTGGTGCGCTCTTTCCTCCTCGAGTTCCAGGTTTGACGGAGGTCCTGCCGGCAAAAATAAAAGGGGACTAAGTCATTGCGGCTTAGTCCCCTTTCTTGTTTTCAAGGGCCGGAAATATGATCAGCGGATCAGCTCCATGCTCTTCTGTATGAAAGCGCTCAGGGCCTTTCCCTTCAGCATACCCTGGTGCAGCAGAGCGAGATCGTATATATGCTGTACCAGCTCTTTTTGCTGTGTCTCGTCAGCCGCGATCAGGCGTTGTGCGATCAGCGGGTGATTGGTGTTGACCACGACCTGGTACTGGTCCGGGAAGTCACCGAAGCTATTGCCCTGGACAGCCTGCATTTCCTTGAAACGTCTCATGAATTCAGGGCGGGTGATCAGCACCGGCTGATCTTCCGGCGACATCGGCATCAGTTCGATCTGTGCCGTTTTGGTATCGAGGACCTCTTCAAACAAGCCCTTGACCCTGGTCTGAGCATCTTCGCTCAGAACGGATTCGAGCTGTTCTTCCTTGCTCACCAGTTTGGACGGCGTGTCTGAATCTACCCGGACAAACCTCAGCTCCTGGTGTTTATATTCCAGGTGTTGCATGAAATGATTATCCAGCGGCCCCTCCATGATAAGTACGTCATAGTCACGGGCGCGGGCAGCTTCTATTGCGGCGTGCTGTGCCTCGGTATCCGTGGTATAGATGCAGACGAGTTTGCCATCCTTGTCTTTCTGGGGGCCCGTGATCTTTTCCTTGTACTCTTCTATGCTGAACGAGGCGCCGTCCTGGTTGCGCAGAAGGGCAAACTGTTCGGCTTTTTCGTTGAACTTTTCATCGGAAAGCATTCCGTACTTGATGAACACGCCGATATCTTTCCATTTAGCTTCGAATCCGGCCCGGTCTTTCTTGAAGAGATCGTGAAGTTTTTCGGCCACCTTACGGGTGATGTAGCCGGTGATCTTCTTGACGTGCTGATCTGCCTGGAGGGCGCTCCTGGATACATTGAGCGGGATGTCCGGGGAGTCGATGACACCATGCAGCAGCATCAAAAATTCGGGAACAATATCCTGTACATTGTCCGTGACGTAGACCTGGTTGCTGTAGAGTTGGATTTTGTTGCGCTGCATTTCCAGGCTGTTGCCGATCTTGGGGAAATAGAGCACACCTGTAAGATTGAACGGGTAGTCTATATTCAGATGTATCCAGAACAGCGGATCCTGGCTGAACGGGTACAGGTCCCGATAAAACTTGCGATAGTCTTCATCCGCCAGCTCCGAGGGTTGTTTTTTCCAGATCGGGTGGGTATCGTTGACGACATTAGGTACTTCTGTTTCCGTCTCAGTGAGGTCTTCACCCTCTCCTTCGGCCAGGGTCTCTTTGCGGGTTCCGAAGCGTATCTCGACCGGCAGAAAACGGCAGTATTTATTGAGAAGCTCGCTGATGCGGGTTTCTTCCAGGTATTCCTCCGCATCGGGTGAGATATGCAGGACGATATCCGTACCGCGGCTGGTTTTGTCATTGGCCGATATGGTGTATTCGGGACTGCCTTCACATGTCCAGGTCACTCCTTCTGATCCGGGCTGATAAGAAAGCGTGACCGCCTCAACTTTGGCGGCTACCATGAAAGCGGAATAGAAGCCAAGACCGAAGTGGCCGATGATATTAGCGTCCTGCTTGTACTTATCCAGGAATTCCTGGGCGCTGGAGAAAGCCACCTGGTTGAGGTATTTCTCAACTTCCTGTGCTGTCATACCGATACCCCGGTCACGGATGGTCAGCGTTTTGGCTTCCTTGTCGAGCAGTATTTCGATGTACAGGTCTCCCAGTTCGCCGGCGAACACTCCTTTGGCCGCCAGGGTCTTCAGTTTAGACGTGGCATCTACGGCATTGGAGATCAACTCGCGCAGGAAAATCTCCTGGTCGGAGTATAAAAACTGCTTGATGATGGGGAAAATATTCTCTGTCTGGACAGATATCGTACCTTTCTGCATGATCTCAGTATCTTTTGTTATGCTTTGAATGTACTCAAACAGTATGCCAGCCGGCAGATTCTGACATTTTGACACGGATTTTTATGCCAGTTATCATATACAGGACCATAAAGTAGTGGACAAGAGCAAACTTTCCTTCCGTATCCGCGAGCTGGCCGCCGGTCTCGGCTTTGAGGCTGTCGGTTTTGCACGTGCAGAGCATATGGATGAGGAAGCACGACGACTCGAGCAGTGGCTGGGCGCGGGCCGACACGGCCAGATGGCCTGGATGGAAAACCACTTCGATATGCGGGTCGACCCGTCGAAGCTGGTACCCGGTGCGCGTACAGTAGTCAGCCTGGTCTTTAATTATTATACGGAGCAGCGCCAGGAAGATCCGGATGCCCCCCGTATCTCGATGTATGCCCTGGGTAAGGATTATCATTATGTGCTCAAGGACAAGCTGCGGTGCCTGCTGGATGGCATACGGGAAATAGCCGGCCCGGTCGAGGGCCGTTGTTTTGTCGATTCTGCACCGGTGCTTGAGCGGGACTGGGCGCGTCGCAGCGGCCTCGGCTGGGTCGGCCGCAATACGTTGCTCATACATCCGCGAAGGGGCAGCTATTACTTTCTGGCTGAGCTCATCATAGATCTGGAGCTGGAATACGACCACCCTATGAAAGACTACTGCGGTACCTGCAGGCGCTGTGTGGATGCTTGTCCTACGGAAGCCTTTTCTCCCGGGGGATACCTGCTGGACGCCAGCAAATGTATTTCCTATCTCACGATCGAACTGCGGGAGGAGATACCGGAAGAGTTTGCCGGCAAGATGGAAAACTGGGCTTTCGGCTGTGACATCTGCCAGGAAGTCTGCCCCTGGAACCGGTTTTCCCGCGGGCACGAAGAGCCGGCCTTCGTGCCGGACCCGGCATTGCTGGAGATGGAGCGCCGGGATTGGGAGGAGATCACCGAGGATGTTTTTCGCCGGTTGTTTAGAAACTCTCCCGTGAAGCGGACCCGCCTGGAAGGGTTGCGGCGCAACATCCGTTTTCTGAAGCGCAGCAAAGAAAGCTGATCTGCTGCGGAGCATAGCAAAAGCGGTTTTTCCTGATTAAATTGCTTTGGTAAACAAGAACAGATAAGATGAAACGATGGAATGAACTCCTCTTTTTTTGTCTGGTGTGCATTATGTGCCTGGGAAACCGTGCGGTCGCTCAGCATCCACCGGTGCCGCCGGGGCTTGACAGCCTGGAAATGTTGGCTTTTTCGCTGGCGGAGGAGCAGTTGGCCGCGTACAACAACCGCGATATCGAGGCATTTCTGCGACCGTACAGCGATTCCATAAAGATCTTTGACTTTCCAGACCGGTTGATCAGCAAAGGCAAAGACAAAATGGCGGCCAGTTATGCAGCTATGTTCAGCGCGACGCCTGAGTTGCACTGTGAGCTGCTCAACCGTATGGTAATGGGCAATACGGTCGTAGACCAGGAGCGCGTCAGCGTAGCGGCTGGTCTGCCGCCTTTTTTTGCCATCGCAATCTACAAGATAGCAGACGGTAAGATCCAGGAGGTTTATTTTATGACAAAATGATTCTTTGAGGTTGCAGTGTCGGCAGGAGCCCGGGCCAATGCTGCTGCAATCGGGTTATCTTTGCCGGAGTATCAGCCTGTATGCCTCTATCGCTTTGGATCGCCCTTCGCTATGTATTTGGTAAGAAGACTACCAATGCGATCAATATCATCAGTGCCATATCCGTAGCCGGGCTTGCGATCGGTACGGCTTCTCTGATACTGGTCTTATCTGTCTTCAATGGGCTTCATGACCTGATCACAGGGATGTTCAGCACATTCAATCCCGATGTGAAGATCCTGCCGGTGAAAGGCAAGACTTTTGATCCCGGTACACTGCCGCTGGATGCCATCAAAGATCTGCCGGGCGTCAGTGACTATACACTTGTACTGGAGGACCTGGCGCTGTTTGAATACGACGGGGTACAGGCATTCGGCACCTTAAAGGGCGTAGACGAGGCATTTACCAGGGTATCGCGGGTTGCCGGCAGCATGTATTCCGGCAGCTTCCAGCTGTTGGACGGCGGTTTGCAGAAGGCCGTAGCAGGTCTGGGTATTGCGGACAGGATGAGCCTCAATATATATGACCCCTACGCAGCTATCAGGGTCTATGCGCCCAGGCATACCGGTCGCAGGCTCCCGGGCGATCAGCCGTTCATCAGCAGAAACCTCTCGCCTGCAGGCATATTTGCTATCCAGCAGGATTTTGACAATGAATACGTCCTGAGTTCGCTGGACTTTGCGAGGGAGGTATTCCAGCGGCCCGGCCAGGTGAGTGCGCTCGAGATCCGGTTATCGGAGGGCAGAAACCAGCAGCCTGTAATAGACCGCCTGAGAGAGCTGGCGGGACCAGCGTTCAGGGTGCTGGACCGCTATGAGCAGGATGAAGCCTTTCTCAAGCTGCAGAGACTGGAAAAATGGGTGAGCTTTATCATACTTTCTTTGACCTTGTTTCTCGTTGCTTTCAACCTGGTTGGTGCGCTGTGGATGATCGTGCGCGAAAAGGCAAGAGATATCGCGCTGCTCAAGGCGCTGGGGTTTTCTCCGCGGCGTGTGCGCAGTATTTTTCTCTATGCAGGAGGTATATATGCCCTCTTGGGCACAGGTCTCGGTGTGGCCCTGGCCCTGGTACTGTACTGGCTGCAGAAGGAATGGGCACTGGTGAGGATACCGGATGGTTTTGCCGTCACAGCTTACCCGGTCTCCCTGTCGCTGGCGGATCTGCTGATCGTAGCTGCGACAGTACTTTTGATAGGTATGTTAGCTGCGCTTCCGGCAGCCTGGCAGGCGCAGCGGATGAACAGGAGTCTCAGAGAGAATTGAAATCCACTGACATTTTTAAATTTATATATTTGTGTTTCGAGTAGATGCAGATATGGAAGAGTGGCAGCTTGAGTTTGAATGGGTGAGGCTGAAGAATGAGCTGCAAGGCGTCATGGGGCTGGACAAACAGCCTGATCTCAACGCTGTTCTGCTGTTTGTCGGCGTCCAGGAACTGGGATTCGCACCCAGGCCCATGACCAAAGAGGTCAAGCAGGACCTGATGCACATCGCTGTCTGTGCATTGCTGAGCGAGGAAGGTTACTACCAGGCGGACGGTGTAGACGAAGAAGGCTGGCCACACTACAGGCTTGTACGGCCGATCGGCATCAAAGGCGAAAAGGAACAGGAACAATGGCTCAAAGGCCATGTTGTCCGTTATTTCAAAAAGATAGACATTATATAGATCAACCCATGTTGAGAAACACTTGTCTCGCGATATTAGTAGCAGTAGCCGTACTTGCCGGAGGCTGCGGAGAAAACAAGGCTCCTGATCAACCGGCTTCCGGGCAGAAGGAGGCTACGGGCCTGGTGCTGATACAGACCCGGCTGGGAGATATGAAAGTCAGGCTGTACGATGAGACGCCGCAGCACAGGGACAACTTTCTAAAGCTGGTGGATGAAGGGTTTTACGAAGATCTTTTGTTTCACAGGGTGATCAACTCCTTTATGGTCCAGGGGGGCGACCCTGAAAGCCGCAATGCGCCGCCGGACAAGATGCTCGGAATGGGAGAACTCCCCTACACACTGCCTGCGGAAAGCAGCGGCGCTATTCACAAGAAAGGCGCACTGGCAGCGGCCAGGCTTCCGGATCAGTACAATCCCGAACGCAGATCCAGCGGTTGCCAGTTTTATATTGTGCAGGGAGTCCCGGTAGACACTACCTTACTGGCCTTTATGCAGATGCAGAGAGGAATGCAGTATACGGAAGAACAAAAAGAGGGGTACAGGACTATTGGCGGGAGGCCTGACCTGGATGGGCAGTACACTGTTTTCGGTGAAGTCGTGGAAGGTCTCGATGTCATAGACCGGTTAGCAGGAGAAGCGACAAACCAACAGGATCGTCCCCTGGAGGATATTAAAATGAAAATCAAGAGAATTCAATGAACAAGACCATATTCCGCTCCTGTGTAGCTGTTTCACTGGCGCTCCTGTTATTCAGCGCCTGCTCCAGACCTGTTGCGCGGTTCCGTGTTTCGGAATCAGAGCGGGTAGCGCCAGTCAGCGTCCAGTTTGTCAATGAATCCGAAAAAGCAGACAGCTATTTCTGGGATTTTGGCGACGGGGCGACATCGGCCGAGCAGTCGCCGATACACCGGTACACAGCTTCGGGCAACTATACCGTACGACTCACCGCGATCAAAGGGAAAGTAAAAACACATAAAGAACACCAGATCATGATCAAGCCTCCACACGAATGCCTGGTAGAGATCCAGACAGAATATGGCAATATGATCGTCAAGCTTTTTGACGCAACGCCCAAGCACCGGGACAATTTTCTCAAGCTGGCCGATCAGGGGTATTTTGACAGCCTGCTGTTTCACCGGGTCATCGAAGGTTTTATGATCCAGGGGGGCGATCCCAACTCACGGAATGCCGAAAGCGGAGCTATGCTCGGCAGCGGAGGACCGGGATATATGGTAGATGCCGAGTTTGTCGATACGCTGGTACATATCAAGGGGGCGCTGGCTGCCGCCAGGACCGGGGATGCAGTCAATCCCGAGAAGAAATCCTCCGGGTCGCAGTTTTATATCGTACAGGGCCGCAAAGTGAGCGCAGAGATGCTGGATGCAAGAGAAGCACAGAAAGGACGCCGGTATAGCCGCGAGCAGCGGGAAAAGTACCTGGAAACAGGTGGTACACCCTTCCTGGACCACGATTACACAGTGTTTGGACAGGTAGTAGACGGGCTCGATGTGATCGACAAGATCGCAGCCGTGGATAAGGACCGCAATGACCGTCCCGTGAAGGATGTGCGAGTCATCGTCAGAGTGATCAAATAAAGCCGGCGTGATGCAATCGGGCGGCATACTCGGAATAGATGTGGGCGGTACAGGTATCAAGGCAGCCCTGGTAGATACGGGCAGTGGTATCCTGCTGACCGAAAAGCATAAAGTATTGACTCCGAAGCCGGCTACACCGGCTGCCGTCTCTGCAGTGATCCGCGATATCATCGATCATTTTTCTTACAGCGGCCCTGTTGGCTGCGGATTTCCGAGTGTGATCGAGAAGGGTATTGCTCGTACGGCTACTAATCTCGACAGTGCCTGGATAGGTACAGATATCAGTGCACTTTTTACCCGGGAAACAGGGCTGCCGTTCACTGTACTCAATGATGCGGACGCGGCCGGCATTGCGGAAGTGCATTTCGGTGCAGCCCGTGCCAGCCAGGGCGTTGTTATCATGATCACCGTAGGCACCGGGGTAGGCTCAGGTCTGTTCACAGACCGGCAGCTGGTGCCCAATACAGAGTTAGGCTTTTTGCCGCTGCGGGGAGATATTGCCGAAAGGCATATTTCCAACGCTGCCCGCAAAAAGCAGCATCTCGGGTGGACCACTTTTGGAAAGCGACTCAATGAATACCTGCTACTGGTAGAGACCTTGTTTCACCCGGAACTGATCGTGTTGGGCGGGGGTGTCTGCAAACAGTTTGATTTGTTCTCCGGGCAGCTCCGGCTCAGGAAAACAGAGGTCCGCCCGGCTACCCTGCTGAATAATGCGGGCTGTATCGGTGCGGCCTGGTCTGCAGCCGGTTAGGTAGAGAAATGTCTATCTCCCATATCTTTTACAGATCATTATTTCCGGCTCTCCTGCTGCTTGTACAGCGTGGTAGGACTGTTTGTCAGCAGACGGCCGGGCAGGACAAAAAAAAAGCCCCTGGCATTGTTGGAAGACCAGAGGCGAGATGATGGGATTGAAACAAAAATAAGTCAGGTTTATTGTTCGCTGTAGTAGTGCAGTATGGACTGTACGTCCGGATCAAACTGCAGGTACGGAACGAAAGTAAACAGCAGCGCATGCAGGCTATAGTCTATGGTGAGACCTTCGCCCAGTACATCCAGGGCCTCGCTGCGTTTTTCCTGGAGGAACAGGCAGGCCGCCTTGCAATAAAGAAGGTCTACGCTCTGTGTATAGTAGTCTGCCTTGTCCAGGACTACAATGGCCGCTTCCAGGCGATCGGTCGCCATGAGGAAGTTGGCATATGCAAGCCAGATAAAACTTTGCTCCGGGCCGTTCTTGATGGCCTTGCGGAAGTAGAATTCGGCTTTCTCAAATTCGTTGAGCTGGAAATAAGCTTCTCCCAGCCCGGCAAAGTACTCCTCCCGGTCTTCATCCAGGTCCAGCGCTCTGCGATAGGCGTTGATTGCATTGATCCAGCGGCCTTCGCGTGAAAAAGACAAACCGACATAGTAGTGCAGCTCGTCGTTGTACTGATCCTGCTTGAGCGCCTTGGTCAGGTATTTGCGCGCATTCTTGTTGTTGCCAAGGTGTATGAGACACTGACCGATGCTGGTCAGCAGGTCGATATCCTGTCCGAATACTTCGTAGGCCTCGAGGTAGGTCTTCAGCGCCCGCTGATAGTTGCAAAGGCTGAAGCTCAGGTCGGCACAATCCTTATAGGCCGCTTCGAAGTCTTTATTAATGATGAAAGCGTATTCATAAGCGTCAATGGCCCGTTCGTATTCGCCGATACACGAGTAAGCGTGGGCGAGGTTGTACCAGGCTTGATATGAATAAGGATCTTCGTCGATGATCCTGGTGTGCAGGCGTATGCTGTCGCTGTATCGCTTGGCGGTATCTGCACAGACCCCGATACGCTCGAGCGCTTCGGTATGCGTATGGTCGACAGCCAGTACCTGGCTCAGCGCGTCATACATACGGTCGAAATCCTTCATCTGCTCACTGATATAGGCCTGGCAGAGATAGATCTCGGAGGTGTAAAGGCTGTCGTGCTGGTCATGCAGGTCAGCCAGCAGGCTCAGGGCCGCTTCATATTGTTTGGAATTGCACAGAAAACGGGCCTGCAGCAATTGTACCTGGCAATCTCCGGGAGCCAGGGATTCAGCTGTGCCGATCACCAGGGCTGCGTCGTCAAGGCGGCGCATTTCGAGCAGAAGGTCTGCCTTTTTGATGTAGAAGTCAACGCTGTAGCTGTATACTTCGAGCGCGTGATCCAGTACTTCGAGCGCCTTGTGTTTTTGGAATTCGTTTTCGTAATATCTGACTAACTTAAAAAAGGCCTTTTCTTCGAGTAAGCTGACATCCCCTTTCTGAGACATCGCTTCGTATTCTGAGACTAGATGAATAAGCGTATTCTTATGGTCCGGGGTATGTTCCATGAGCGATTGGGGGATTGTTAAATCTGGCGGTAAAGTAAATAAATAATGGACAAACGCCTGGCATTTTGAGGCAACAATTTTTTAACAGATCGGGGGTGAAACAGGATATATTAATTTGTTTCTAAATGTGATGTAAGGATCAGGGGGACAGATGTTTAGATATTGCAATTTTATCTTATTAAACTTTTGTCTTACTCCTTATCTTTTCACAGCGACAGAGAAATACATACGCAAAAGAATGAAACACAGCGACGTGTAAATACATTACCGGGAGACCGTTTTGTTTCGCGGGAAGCTCACCATGTAGACGCCTGAAAAGATTAGTATTCCGGCCGCGACCTTGACCCAGTCGAGGTTGTCCTTGCCCCATAGAATAGCGATAGAGACTGCAATGAGCGGCTGCAGGTAGATATAAGCACTGACCATGCCCGGCTGTACCCTGCGTAATGCCAGGGCATTGAGCAGATAGGCCAGGAAGGTTGTGAAGACAAGCACATAGGCAAACCCCCACCATATACTGGTATCGAAGCCCGACCAATCTACGGACCCGGCCTGGTTCCATCCGAATGGAAGGCAGAAAACCCATCCGTACAGGAATACCCAGAAGCTGATCGTGACCGGGTGATACTTCACAGCCAGGGTACGTACGAGGACTAAGTAGAGAGCGAAGGAGACGGCATTGAAGAATACCATCAGGTCGCCGAGCCAGCTACCGCCCGTGTCCGCGGCCGCGCTGCCCTGAAGGATCAGCCAGACCGCACCCAGGCAACCGGCTGCTATCCCGAGGAGTTTGATCCATGTGATACGTTCGCCGACCAGCAGGGCGGATACGGGCAGGACTATAATCGGCGTAGCAGTCATCAGCAATGAGGCATGAATGGGCGAGCCCAGGTGCAGCCCATAGAAAAACAGCATCTGATTGATAGCTACTCCTGTGAGTGCGCAGAGGATCAGCCGGCTATGGTCGCGCCGGTCAACCCGCTCGCGTATGACCAGCCTGCACAGCGCAAACAAGAGTACTGCAGCGGTCACCCTGAAGAGAATAAAACCAAGCGGCCGGATAAATCCGCCGGTCATAATGTCTTTTGCTATCGTATAGTTGGCGCCGTATATCAGGGCGACGAGGGTCAGGTAGATATGCGGGAGAAGCCTGGGAGACACAGCATGGGTTTATATGGGCACAAATATCGTCCTGAATACCGGGTCATATATCCCCGACCAGTTCTAATTTAAAGGGCTGTATGAGATTTGCATAAATGGCTTGCCCCGTTTTGAACTTCAAGTAAATTGCGTTTAATTTGCAGCAGTAAAGAACTGATTGGTTCAATATTACGCTATCGACATGAGTGAAGTTCAAAACGCCGGCAAGAAGGGATATTGCATTCTGTATTTCTTTATATTCCTGTTTGTCATACTGTCCTTGTTCGTATACCTCTATAAGTACAACTTCACCCTGAAGTTCTGAGGATACAGACAGGCTGCCGCCGGAGATAGCCGGTAGCGCTTTTTCTGCCGCCCCATATTCTTGCAGTCCCTTCAAAAAAGAGGAGACGACAATAAAACAGTCGGGAACCTTTGGCGTTACATAGGCCAATCAGTACGCCCGTTATGCCGGTTTTGCTACGTTCTTTACTTTCTGTGACCATTTTGTTCCTATCAATCTCCTGTGCCACAGGCCAGGGACGTGTATCTGTATCCGGCACTATCCGGGATGCCTCCAATGGTGAAACCCTTATAGGGGCCGGAGTCGAGATCACGGTCCTGAATACAGGTACGATGACCAATGAATATGGTTTTTTCTCGCTGACGATACCGGCTGGCCGGGATTCGCTGGATCTCCTGGTGAGCTACCTGGGGTACGGTACCCTGGTGCGACGTTTTCTGCCGGACAGAGACCAGCAGTTTGTACTGGAGATGGGGGGCGAAGGGCTTACGCTGGGAGAGGTAGTCGTGAGCGCCAACTCAGCGCGCGAGGCGATACAGTCCACCCAGATGAGCGTGGAAAACATATCTGTACTGGAAGCACGGAAGCTCCCTGCGCTGTTTGGAGAGGTCGATATCATCAAGACTATTCAGCTCAAGGCAGGGGTCTCCTCAGGTTCGGAGGGGAGTACCGGACTTTTCGTGCGGGGAGGCGGCAACGATCAGAACCTTATATTGCTGGATGAAGCCCTGGTATACAATGCCAACCACCTCTTTGGGTTTTTTAGTGTATTCAACTCGGATGCCATCAAGGATGTCAAGATCTACAAGGGCGGGTTTCCGGCGCAGTACAGCGGTCGGCTTTCTTCAGTATTGGATGTACGGTTGCGCGAGGGCAACAAGAAGAGATTTGCAGCTACCGGGGGTATCGGCCTGATCTCGTCCCGGCTCACGGTCGAAGGTCCGATCCAGAAGGACAAGTCCTCTTTCATCATATCCGGCCGGCGGACCTATGTAGACCTCATCACCAATCTCATCAACGACGCCAATGCCGGCAAGCCGGACTATAACCCGATCCCGGCTTACAACTTCTATGATCTCAATGCCAAGGCCAACTTTCAGCTGGGAGATAAGGATGTACTATACCTTGCCGGGTATTTCGGAAGGGATGTATTCGGTTTCAGTTCGGATGCGTTCCGCTTCAATTTTGACTGGGGCAACGCAACGGGTACGGCCCGCTGGAACCATATATATAGCCCACGTCTCTTCTCCAATACGACGTTTACCTATTCCGAATACCAGTATAATATCGGCAACAGGCTGACCGGGTTCAATTTCAGCCTGGGCTCCGATATCCGAGATATTTCGCTCAAACACGATTTCTTCTACACGCCGGCTCCAGGACATGAAGTCCGCGCAGGTCTGCTGGCTACTCATCATACCTTCAAGGTCGGCCGCTTGCAGGCGGGTAGTGATGATGGCGAAGTGGCATTTTCTTCGGGTCTTGATCTGCGGGCGATGGAGTATGGCGCCTATGTTTCCGATGACTGGGATATCACCCGTTCACTACGGGCACATCTTGGCTTCAGGCTTTCGGCATTTGACAGCGATGGCAAGACTTACTGGGGCGCCGAGCCCCGGCTGGCGGCACGATACCTGCTGACTGAGCGTCTTTCGGTCAAGTCGAGTTATGCACGTATGTACCAGTATGTGCACCTGATATCCAATAGCGCGATCTCGTTGCCTACGGATGTATGGTATCCTTCCACACGCGGTGTGCGGCCCCAGCAGTCGGATCAGGTCGCCCTGGGCCTCTCCTGGGATCTGGGCAACGATCTGCTGATCAGCAATGAATATTACTATAAATGGCTGAACAACCAGATCGACTTCAAAGACCATGCCCGTCTCTTTGCAAATGATGACCTGGAAAACGAGTTTACATTTGGCGACGGATATGCATACGGGACCGAGCTGACGATCGAAAAGAATACAGGCAAGCTCACGGGCTGGATAGCCTATACGCTGGCGCTGATCCGGAGGGGCAATTTTCCGGATATCATGGATGGACGGTACTTTGCACCGAGATATGACCGACGGCATGACTTCTCGGTCGTAGCTTCCTATGAGATCAGCAAGCGATTTACGGTCACAGGCACATTTATCTATGGTTCCGGCGACCTGACCTGGTTACCGACAGGTCGCGGGCTTTTCCAGGATGCGCCAGGCGGAGCATTTACACCAATCTTTCCCGTATACGGTGATCGCAATACGTTTCGTATGCCGGCCTATCACAGGATGGACCTCGCTTTTGTGATCCGGTTTTTCCCCAAGTGGGGCGAAAACGATCTGACGATCAGCATCTACAACGTGTACAACCGGCGCAACCCCTATTTTCTCTATCTCTCTCCTGAATATGCACAAGACTACGGCGACCAGGGACCACCTCCCGGGGCTGTGCCGGATCGCATTTCGGCCCGGCAGGTATCCTTGTTCCCGATATTGCCTTCATTCACCTGGAACTTTAGTTTCTAAAAACCGGTACGATGAATTTTTTCAGACTGAAATACTTGTTTCCTTACAGCTTGCTGCTTGCATTGAGTGCATGTGACCTGGAACAAGAGATCGATATAGATCTGCCGGTATATACAAGGCAGCGTGTGCTTGAATGTTACGTGGAAAAGGGGCAACCCTTCCGGCTGCTGCTTACGAACAGCTCCAGCTTCTTTGATCCGATCCCGTCGGATGATCTGATCCCGTTTCTCGAATCCCTGCTGGAGAAAGGAGCTGATGTCCGTATTCGATTTGATGGCAGGGAGGCCTTATTACAGGAAGGCATCAGCTTCGACCCGGTCTACCGCAAGTTCTTTAACTACAGCTCGACGACACTGGTACCTGATGACTTCGATGGTCTGTATGAGCTGGAGATTATCCTGCAGGACGGCCGTACGATCACGTCTGCGACCCGTATATTGCCGGTGGTCCCGATAGACTCCATCGCGGTGGAATTTGATGATAAGGATTCCCTGGCGCGTACATTGATCTATGTCAACGACGATCCATCGGAGCGCAATTACTACAGGCGTATGCTGCACCTGGGTAGTGTTGCGGACAGTTTTCCGTCACAGGACTTCGCGACAGACGACCAGTTTCTGCAAAACAGCCGACTGGTCTTTGGCAGTGCTTACAGGAGCAGCCCCGGCGATACGGTTTATAATACCATCTTCCATATAGATAAGGCCTATTTCGACTATTTCATCAGTGTGCGCAATGCATTGTCCTCCGGCGGCAATCCTTTTGCCCAGCCTGGCATCATACGTTCCAATCTCTCCGGCTCGGCGGACGCTATAGGTATATTCACGGGGTTGAGCTATGACCGGCAGATGACGGTGATCACGAAATGATACAGGGCCGGGAGTTCAGAGAAGGTATAAAATCAAAAAGGGCTCCTCGCTATTGAGGAGCCCCATTGAAAAAGTGCTTAATGGTAGGTGTGAATGCTTCTTTATTGCTTGATGATCTTTGTCTTAAGCGATCCCTGATCGCTTTTGATCTCAAGCATATAGGTACCGGGTACCAGGTGTTGTAGTGATATTGGCCCGTCCTGGTGTCCTCTCCTAGAGAAGATCGGGACTCCCTGCAGGTTGTAGATATGGACTTCTGCATTTTGCAGGACTTCCTGGCTCATAAGCTGTATTTCGGAGGCGAACGGGTTGGGGAAAATACGGACCATATCTGCCGGCAGCTCACTGACCGAGGAGGACGCATCCCATATGAAGGAGTACGTCGTTCCGTTTACAGGTATGTTATTCAGTATATCATCGAGAGGGGCATTAGGGTCCAGTACTTCCGTGATCTCCGGGTTGGCCGGGTCTCCGCTAAGGATGTATGCTGATTGTATATTGCCGGAAAGGTCTGCGGTCAGGATACCTACAACCGGTGGAAACTCGTCTTCACTGTAGATGCAATCCAGGCTTGAGGGAGAGAAGCTGTTAGGACCGTACCTGTATTCGATGAGTCCTGTAGCGTGATGCAGCCATACCTGCAGGCTCAGGGCGTCATTGACCTCACCATCGGTAAAGACATCGCAAAAAGTCGTCGCCTCTACCCATTCTACTTTGGTTATCCTGTTTTCGTAGTTGAGTACAATATCGGATTCACCCGATCCTGGCAACACTCTCCTGTCGATCAGGTCGAGGTCGAGTGCAGCCAGCCCCCGCGGGGGCAATTGGCCGGAAAGGTCGATGAGTACGAAGACACCGTCTGTAGTGACCATGGCCAACGCATATTCGTCGGTCGTGCCGGGAAATCGGAAGGTTTCTTCCAGGCTTATGAGCGCTGCACTGTCATCCCAGTAATCCTCTCCTTCGTCGGGAGTCGAGATGACCAGCCCTGCTGTGATCTGCTGGTAGGCTTCGCTGCGGGCCTCTACCCTGAAAGTGCCTTGTGCAAAGCTGCCCAGAGGTAGTAGCAGCCCCGCCATCAAAGTCATTAGTTGTTGTCTTTTCGCGAACATGATATAAAGCTTTTTTGATTCGGTGCAAAGTTAGGTCCTTCGGGTGTAAACGGGAACCGTTCAGCGGCCCAAAGGATTCATCATTGCATCCTGTTTTAGCCTGGTACGCGTATACATCCACACGGAACCGGGTTATACTTGTTGTATACCAGCGTGGTCAATGATGGGTTTGGTCCCCGGAGGAAGAAATCTTGCCAGTAAAGTGAAAAAAGTGAGAAATGAAGGCAAAAAGAGTCGATTACGCCCGGGCGGCATCACTATTGGCCGGAAACAGAAAAGGCCATCAAACTTGTTGATGGCCTTTGGATTTGCGGGTGGGCGCAGAAGGATTCGAACCTCCGACCCCCTGCTTGTAAGGCAGGTGCTCTGAACCGGCTGAGCTATGCGCCCGCAACCTTGCTTTTGGAAGCGGTTGCAAATATAGGCGCAGAGCTTATTTACGCCAAATATTTGCACAATAAAAAAGCGATAAAATCATTTTTGCTCGGAGCGGGAGTACGGAATGGTCGTATTTTTGTAGTCCAATCATTTGTGAATCAGCAGGCAATAGTATATGGAAGGCGATAATATGCAAAAGAAATCCAGGTGGAAAAAAATGTTGCTCCTTGCCGGAGGAGGAATTGTCGCCTTCTTCCTGTTGCTCTTTCTGTTTGTCCAGTTATTTGCAGATGATATCGGCGAGCGGTTGCTCCGGATGGTACAGGCACAGGCGAAGACCAGGATAGAGGTCAGGAATGTACGGGTATCGCTGTTCCCGTATTTTCCCAGCGCTGCGATCCGTCTTGAACATGTGTTTGTAGAAGGAAGCCGGGGCGATACTTTGCTGGTCGCAGATGACATCGCTTTCAGGATCAGCTTGTTCTCCCTGCTGCGGTCCCGGGTCAATCTCGAGACCGTACGCATCAAGGATGGCAAGCTCTCGCTGCATCGGGACAAGAAGGGTCTCTGGAACTACGATATCTTCCGGCAGGATAGCACGGATGCGGAAGACAGTGATCTTTCGCTGTCTATCCGGACGGCTCAGCTGGACCGGGTGGAGCTTTTCTACAGGGATGACCAGCTCAACAATGTCTGCGAGATATACCTGCTTCAGTCTGTGCTGAACGGTTCTTTCGGAGAGCAGCAGTTTGACCTGGCTGCGAAGGCGGAGAGTGTGATCGACCGGATATGGGTCGACAGTGTCTCATACCTGCAGAACAAACCCGTTTCTTTTGATCTGAAGGCCCGTGTAGATCTTGCGGCGGGAATCTATACGCTGGACAGTTCGCGGGTAGTTCTGTCGGACAATACATTCGTCCTGATGGGATCTCTGCGCAGCGGCGAGAAGCAAAGTGATATACAGCTCAAGGCACACACGGAAAACGCGGTGCTACGCCATATCCTTCAACTGCTGCCACCCGCGCAGCTGAGCTTTGTGGGGCAGCTTGAGCCCGACGGGGAGGTGGACCTGCAGGTAGACATCAGCGGCCCTCTCTCGGCCCGGCAAACGCCCGAGATCAAAGCTACGGCGCAGTTGAGCAAGGGCAGCCTGAGGAGTCGCAAATGGGATACACGCATAGAAGATGTGTCGCTGACCGCCAGCTATCAGGGCGGTGCCCGGCAGTCAAGCCTGAGCTGTGATCTGCAGCAGGGAAAGTTCCAGGGTAGGCCGGCGCGCATGCAGTTGCAGGCAGAATGGGGCGCCCGCAATCATATCGATCTCACAGCCGACCTGGATATGCCGGTGGCTCTACCCCTGGGATTGGGTGGCGTACGGGCGATCAGGTCCGCAAACGGTTCATTTTCGATGCAGCAGATCCGCATCAAGGGCAATCCTCAGCTCCGGGGCTCGCTACAGTGTGCCGGTATGATCCAGTCGGAAGGTATCGGTGTACAGTGGGACAAGTACAGTCTCGAGACAGAAGCTTTTCGCATCGCCGTGGATCCGCGTACGCTCAGGATAGACCAATTGGCGCTCGACGGCCTCGAATCGGTGGTACAGATGAAGGGACGGGTAAATAACTATATGCAATGGTTTTTCCCTGAGAGAGGAGTGGTGACCGATATCGAGGGCGAGATCGTCGCGGAGCGACTGAACCTAGATATCTGGATGGCGGCTTTTTCGCCGGCGCCGGCAGACACAAGTACAGTGGCCGCTGCAGAAGATCTTCGCGCGGCAGAACCCTGGTGGAGCAGGACACAGGTCCAGTGCATGCTGGACCTGCAGGGACTGGTCTACTCCGGAGTACCGGTCACCACGCTCAAAGGAGAGCTGCGCAACCAACAGGAAAAACTGTCGGGCAAATTTCAGGCAACAGCCTTCGACGGCCAGGTAGACGGCCAGATTCAGCTGGATATGAAAGTACCTATGCGCCTGGAGGGCAAATTCTCCGGGAAGCAGCTTGACATCCACCGTTTGTTCGAAGAATGCCGGGAGTTTGACCAGCGCTTTCTTACTTCCCGCAACCTGAAAGGCCGGATGGAGTCCAGGCTGTCCCTGGATGCCCGGTGGAATGAGCAGGGCGAGTTTTTGCCTGATCAGCTACAGATCGATGCCGGTATGCGTATCACGGACGGAGAGCTCAATGATATGGCGATGCTGGAGGACTTTTCAAAGTATGTCAAGATACAGGATCTCAAACGCATAAAGTTCACGACACTGCACAACCTGCTGGAGATCCGTGGCGGAGCTGTACGCCTGCCGGTGATGTTCATCCAGAGCAATGCCCTCAATATGAATGTACAAGGCATTCATTCATTTGACAACAAGCTCAGCTACTATCTCCAGATCAATGCAGGACAGGTGCTTGCCAACAGGTTCAAAAAGCACAACCCGGACCTGGAGCCGATTGCAGCGAGGGAAAATGGCGTGTTCAACATTTATTACAAGATAAGCGGCACCCCAGACCAGCTCCAGTATGCAGCCAACCGCAGGGCGGTAGAAGAAGCTTTTCGCCAGAGCGACCTGGAGCGCGACAAAGTACGTGACCGGCTCGTCCGGCAGTTTGGACACTCGGAGCTGTTCTATGACCCTTCAGTGAGCAAACTGGACTACTTTTCTGACGAAGCACCCGGTGAAGAGCAGTATATCGACTTCTGAGCGCTCACCCCCACCCTGATCCCGCCAGCGAAAGGCACTACAGGAAAGTACCGTCGGCGTGGCGGTAGATCACGGCAAGCACTACCTGGCCTACTGCGCGCAGGGTCCGCTTGTCGATGACTTCCATATTGTCTGCGTGTGTATGCCAGTAATGACCAAAACCCGTTTCAGAGCCTTGCGGCCTGTTGATGATATCGATCATCGGGATACGCGCGATCGTATTGACAAAGTAATGGTCGTCCGTGATCGGCTGTGAAGGCTCATTGACGAAGTAACCGCTGTAGCCCATACTCTGAGCCATCTGCCATACCTTGTCCATCACCGGCCCGGCAAAATTCATGGAGATGGCTTCCTTGGTGAAACGCGCCTGTTGCGCACCGACCATATCCAGCAGGATACCGAAGCGTGCAGTATATCCCGGGACATGAGGATTGCGCGACCAGTACTGTGCGCCCAGGCACCAGGAGTTCATATCGCCGCCGCCTTCATTGCCCTGGTCTTCAGCGTCGAAGAGTACAATATCCACCCCGATATCGACCGGATGTTCTTTCAACAGGCGAGCTATCTCGATCAGTACGCCCACACCGCTGCCACCGTCGTCCGCACCTAATATGGCCTGGCTGCGCCTGGCAGGGTCCGGATCATGGTCTGCGACCGCCCTGGTATCCCAGTGTGCTGCGAGGAGGATGCGCTCCGGTACCCCAGGGTTGAATGAAGCGATGATATTGTAAGACTGCAGGGATTTGCCCTGCCAGGTCCTGGCAGTGAACGGCTGTTCTTTGACCTCATCGGCATAGGTATCCAGCACAGTCACCAACCAATCCTTGCAGGCTTTGTGTTCGCTCGTACCGGGTACCCTCGGCCCGAAGGCCACCTGGCGCCCGACAAAAGCGAAAGCGGAATCTTCCTGGAAACGCGGGATAGCTGATCTGCTTTGCCCGGAAGGGTTTTCCGCAGGAGCGTCCTGGCCGGTACTGCCGGAAGGTTTTTCATCCGTACCGCATGAAGTCACGAATACTGCCAGGAATATGGCAAACAGGGCCTTTCTCAACAGGGCCGCGGGTGCATTATGTGGTTTCATATACAGGTCTGTCATATCCTTTAGATACTGGGAAAGCCGTCATATACGGCCCCAGCTGGTACCATCTTTATTATCCTTGAGCTGAAGACCGAGTTCCTGCAGGTCGTCGCGTATACGATCGGAAGTAGCCCAGTCCTTGTTGGCGCGTGCTTGCTGGCGAATACTGATGAGCAACTGCATAAGGCCGTCAAGTACGTGTTCTTCGGTGCCTGTCGCGCCGCTGTGCTCGTCCAACAGTCCCATGATCCGGAAGACCAGGTCTCCGAAAGCACGCTGTACGTAGCCGATCGTGTCGGCAGAAACTTCCTGCATGGCGATATGCCCGGCCTTGAGGCCGTTGATGCGGGAGACGAGCTCAAACAACCGGGCCAGGGCTTTGGGCGTATTGAAGTCATCGTCCATGTCTTCGAAAGCCGCATCGACCAGTTCCCGCAGCTCCGTGTCCATGGGAGCCGCCGCCTGTGCCAGCTGGGAGAGATCCAGGTTGAGCAGGTGCCGGTAGCCCTCCATGAGCCGGTGATAACCTTTTTCCGCGGCCAGCAGAGCTGTGTCCGTAAGATCGAGTGTACTGCGGAAGTGCGACTGAAGCATAAAGAATCTCAGTACCATCGGCGAATAACCCTTGGTGATGTGTGGGCTGTCCCCGGTGAACAACTGTTCCGGGGTGATCGTATTGCCGTCGCTTTTGGACATCTTTCGGCCGTTGAGCAGCAGCATGTTGCTGTGCAGCCAGTAGTTGGCGGGCGTACAGGTGCAAGCCCCGTAGTTTTGTGCGATCTCATTTTCATGGTGGGGAAAGACCAGGTCTCCGCCGCCGCCGTGGATATCGAACCTGCTGCCGAGGTACTTGGTACTCATAGCCGAGCACTCGAGATGCCAGCCGGGGAAGCCAAGTGACCAGGGTGACTCCCATTTCATGATATGGCTGTCGTCGGCCCTGATCCAGATCGCAAAATCCGAAGGATGCCTCTTTTCATCCTGCTTTTTCAGGTCCCTGCTTTCCGCTATCAAATCATCCATGATCCGGCCGGAAAGCTGTCCGTATAATCCGGTCTCGCGGGCGAGTTTCATCGTGTCGAAATAGACAGACCCGTTGATCTCATAGGCATACCCGTTCTCCAGTATCCTGGTGACCATTTCTATCTGCTCGGGTATATGTCCCGTAGCGCGGGGCTCGATACTGGGCGGGAGATTGTTGAATACCCGCATCATATCGTGAAATCCGAGCGTGTATTTCTGGGCAACTTCCATAGGCTCCAGCTGTTCCAGGCGGGCTCCTTTGAGCATACGGTCCTCTCCGTCATCGAGCAGGTGACCTACATCCGTGATATTGCGCACATAGCGCACTTTGTATCCCGCGTACTGCAGGTACCGGAAGATGACGTCGAAACTGACGAAAGTGCGGCAGTTGCCGAGATGCACATCATTGTATACGGTAGGCCCGCAGATATACATGCCGATATAACCGGGCACCACAGGTTCCAGGACCTCTTTTTGCTTGGTAAGTGTGTTGAAAACTCTGATCGTACGGGTCATGCCGTGCTTCTTTTATTATTCAGCTTCTTTGAATGCCAGGTTGCTCAGGACGGGGTAATGATCTGAAAATGCCTTATCTTTTAAGATCTTATAGTCCTGCACACTGAAAATTTCGTCAGCGAAGATATAATCAATTCTCAAACCGGGGATGCCCCCGGCGTAGGTTGTACCCAGGCCGCTGCCTTTTCTGCGAAATGCATCCTGCAGGCCGTGAGAGATCTTGCGGTATGAATAGGACAGGGGTGTATCGTTGAGATCGCCGCAAACGATGACCGGATGAGGAGAAGCAGCGATATGCTCTGCGACCAGTACGGCCTGTTCGGCGCGTTTGACACTGGTCCGCTTGTAGTTGCCAAACATGGACCGTACCTTTTTCCAGGTTTTCTCTTCTTTCAGATCGCCTTCCGTGATGACTTCTTCCGCGACCCTGGATATGCGGTTGGATTCGAGGTGGATACTATATACCCGCACCACTTTGTCCTTGATCCGGATATCGGCCCATACGCAGGAGTTGTAGGAGTCCCTGAAGTCGATGACCCCTTTGTTCTCGATGGGAAAACGGGAGAAAATCCCGGTCTTGGTGCTTTGTCCGGGCAGGATATACCGGTGTTCGAGCTTGAACTGGTCGCGGAAGAAACTTTCATTGGCCTTGACAAGATCCTGTACACAGATGATGTCGGGTCCGCCGAAGCCCTTTACGTATTCTTCGATTTCTCCGAGGACCTGCCGGCGCAGGTTCTTGTTGCGGATATTGGCTACTTTCATCGCCTGCACATTGTAGCTCATCACCAGGATATCTTCGCCGTTGTCCCGATCGTTAGGGGCAGAGCCGAGCGAGAGGCCGACGATACCGTTGAAATAAGACCACCCCAGCAGGATAGTGCCGATCGAAAGCAGGCAGAGAGACTGCCGGGAAGAGAAGATCCACAGGATGGCAAAAATGACGTTGACCAGCAACAGCCAGGGATAAAGCAATCCCAGCACGTTGAAGTACCAGACCGTGTGTGGGTGCACAAAGGGAGAAAGATAGGCCAGTAAGGTGATAAGGGTCACGCCGATATTGATCCACAGGAAAAGACGGTGACGCAACTTCACGGATTAGCTTTTGCTGGCCTGGTACAAAAATTCTTTTTCTTCTTCCGTGAGGGAGTCATAGCCTGCGGCCTTTATCTTATCCAGGATAGCATCCAGCCGCTGCTGACGGTCCGGCTCACTGACCGGGTCGTGGATAGCTTTCTTTTGATCCGGCCGGTATTCTCCGCGCTTGTACACCAGGTGGGGGACCCGCCTGGGGGCTTTTTGCCGTGCCCTTCTTGCTTTGAATGGATTGCTGAGGAACTGCAGCAGGGCATTGAGCGGGCTGGCCAGGTCAGTCCCGCGTCGCAGGAGCAGGATATAGATCGAACCAAAGGAAGCGCCGCCCAGGTGCGCAATATGCCCGCCGGTATTGCTCATGTTTGCGATCGATACGAGGTCGAGCAACAGGATAGCCAGTACAATGTACTTGATCTTGACCTCGCCCAGCAGCAAAAGCCGCATACTGTAGTCCGGGGACAGGACGCCTGCCGCGAGTACGAAGGCCATGACACTGCCTGAGGCCCCTAGGACATAGGCCCCGTAGAAGAGACCTATATGAGCGCCCAGGAAGAAGAAAAGTGCTCCGGCAATGGCGCCGTAGATATAGATCGGCAATACACGGTGATTGCCGATGAAGTCGCCCACGATCCTGCCAAACCAGTACAACATGAGCATATTGAACACCAGGTGGAAAAAACCCTCGTGCAGGAATGCATACGTCAAGACGGTCCAGGGATGCGTGAGATCATGCCAGGGGTCGGTAGAGAATACAAAGAACCGCCGTACAGGCTCATACAACTCAAGCGTCTGGTTGGCGCTGAAGGGTCTGAGGATGATGCGCAGCAGCACGAAGACGGCAAACACCAGTACATTGACCATGATCAACCTCGTGATCATATTGCCGTAATGGTATTCCCTTTTCAGATCGTCCCAGACCGAACGGAGCATGAGTCAGTTACAGTTTATACAAAGTTAAGGCATATTCTCCCGCCGTGAAAATCGCCAGAACTGGATCAGCGCCAAACCTGCCAGTGCACCGCCTACGTGTGCAAAGTGCGCGATGTTGGTCCAACGGTCTATGAAACCCATCAAAAGCGAGATGACTATAAATATGGTAACGAAGTATTTGGCCTTTATGGGTATGGGCAGGAAAATTAACATGAGCTCTGCGTTGGGAAACATCATCCCGAATCCGATGAGCAGGCCGCAGATAGCGCCGGATGCACCCAATACCGAGGCACTTGCGGATAATGCCGTGCTTTGGTATTCGGCAGGGACCTGGAAAGAAACCTGCAGGTAGATCATCAGCAGGTGAAAAGCCAGCGCCCCGAATCCACAGAAGAGGTAGAAAAAGAGAAAGCGTTTGGCTCCCCAATAGTATTCCAGCGGCGGTCCGAACATGAACAGTGCGACCATATTGAACAAGAGGTGCATGATGCTGCCATGCATGAACATATGCGAAACGATCTGGAAAGGCTGGAAATAGGGTGAGCCCGGCCAGTGCATGGCCAGTGCGCCTACATTGCCGTCGAGGATAAACCAGGCGCCGGCAAATACCAATACATTGATGATGATCAGGTTCTTGACTACTTCCGTAATTCTGGGCATGTTGCTTTAGAGATTAAAACGTTTGTCCAGATCACTCATGTCCAGCGTGATAAAACATTTTCTGCCGGAAGGACTGGAATAAGGCACTTTACAGGCAAATAACTGATCAACGAGTGTTTTCATTTCCTCCTTGTCCAGTTTTTTAGCGGTCTTCATGGCGGTGGACCTCGCTACGGCCCAGGCGACTTTTTCATGAACATCCATTTCCTGGTATAGGTTGTCGCGATAGCGGCCGATCAGGGCCTGGATCAGGGATTCGTCCTGCAGATGGTCGGACAGGTTTGCAGGCAGGCCGTGGAGTATATAGGACTGCGTGCCGAAGGGCTCGATCTCGAATCCCATCCGGCGGATACCGGGCAGCATTTCTTCCAGCAAAGCCGCATCTGAAGCAGAGAGTTCGATGACCTTGGGAAACAGGAGCTGTTGTACACCGGGGCTGTCCTGCTCCTGCTGATCCAGGTAGCGTTCGTACAGGATGCGTTCGTGGGCGCTCTGCTGGTGAAGGATCATCAGGCCCGACCGGATGGGGCAGAGGATGTAAGCGCCGTGGAGCTGGTATGGCTCCGGGCCTTGCAGGGTATCCCCTGCTCCTTCAAAGAGTCCCTCCTCTTCCTCAGAGGCGGCGAGGCCGCTCTCTACGCGGACTATCCCGGGCGGCGGAGGCTCCTGTCTGCCGCTCAAAGGCGTACCGGCTACCTGTTCGTACAGTTGCCGCCAGTCTCCCTGAGCCGGGTTGCGGTCACCGCGCGGCGGCGGGGTGAAAAGCGGCGAAGAAGATCCGCCACCGGAAGCGGGCCGGGCAAACTCCTCCGGGTTGCTGCGGAAGACAGGGTCCTGCTCGAAGTCCAGGGTCGGCATCACGTGATACTTGCCGAGGGCGTGGCGGGCTGCTACCTTGAGGTAGTTGTACACGATCTTTTCGTCCTCGAACTTGATCTCCTGCTTGGTCGGATGTACGTTGACATCGATCCGGCCGGGGTCGATTTCCAGGAAAACGGCATAGAAGGGGAAATACCCTTCCTGCAGGAGTGACTCATAGGCGCTGAACAGGGCATGGTTCAGATAAGCGCTGCGGATGAAACGCTGGTTGACAAAGAGAAACTGGTCTCCGCGCCGCTTGCGTGCCGCTTCGGGTATGCCGATGAAACCCCTGAGGCGGATCATGTCCGTCTCTTCTTCCAGGGGTACGAGCTGCTTGTTCATATCATTGCCCATCAGGCCGACGATACGCTGACGCAGGTTGCCGGATGCCAGCTTGAAGATCTCCCGGTCGCCGGAGAACATCGAAAAGGCGACGGAAGGATGCGCCATAGCCACCTGTACAAAAGCTTCTTCCACATGTCCCAGTTCACGGGCGTCTGACTTGAGAAATGTCTTGCGTGCAGGTACGTTGTAAAAGAGATTGCGGATCGTCAGCTGGGTCCCTTCCGGCGTCTGGCAGGGCTCCTGCAACTGTACTTTGGAGCCCTCTATCACGATACGGGTGCCGAGTTCGGCATCAGCCCGCCGTGTTTTTAGTTCTACCTGAGCTACGGCTGCGATCGAAGCGAGGGCTTCGCCTCGGAATCCCATCGACCGTATTCTGAACAGGTCTTCCGTGCTGACGATCTTGGACGTAGCGTGCCGCTCGAAGCTCATCCGCGCATCGGTTTCGGACATACCGGACCCGTCATCCGTCACCTGGATAAAGGACTTGCCTCCTTCACGCACGACCAGTGTGATGCGTGCAGCACCCGCGTCGATAGCATTTTCCAGCAGCTCCTTGACCGCCGAAGCAGGCCGCTGGACGACTTCACCCGCAGCGATCTGGTTGGCCAGCGCGTCGGGAAGCAATCGGATGATATCAGCCATGAATGAGGGTTCAGTGATGGTTCAGCAAACAAATATACTGGATTTTGGGGCAGCCAGGGCCGCTTTTACCTGTTGGAGCGGCAGGCCGGGGCTTGATTAGGTGATGTTTTTTTCGTAATTTGCTTAGATGGGTTGGTTGCGGCAAGGATCCCTGTTTGTCCGGCGATACCTGGACTCTGTGGCACATCTGTTCTGGCCGGAGCTTTGCTATATCTGCCGGCAGGAACAGCCGGTGCCGGGAGATCTGTCCTGCATCCGCTGCGAACGCGAGTTGCCATACTGCCGTTTTCCCGATCCGGCCGACAATCTTCTCGCCGACCGCCTCACAGGCCGTATGGAGATGTGTTACGGTTCGGCACTGCTCTTTTTTCGTGAGGACGGTCCTGTGCAGACCTTGTTGCACCAGCTCAAGTACCAGGGCCGCCGTGAGATAGGCACTTTGCTTGGCCGCCGGCACGGCCAGGAGTGGGGAGAGCTGGTCGCGGAGGATCTTCCGGATGCCATCGTCCCCGTGCCGCTGCATCCGCGCCGGCAGCGCAGCCGGGGATACAACCAGAGTGCCTGCTATGCCGAGGGTTTGAGCCGGAGTACAGGGATACCGGTATTGGACAAGGCGCTGGTACGGACCCGCTACACGACTACCCAGACGCATAAGAGCAGGTCCGATCGGCTTCGCAATGTGAGCGAGGCTTTTGCACTCCCCGATCCGGACCATCTCATCGGCAAACACCTGCTCATAGCAGATGATGTATTTACCTCCGGCGCTACGATCGAAGCCTGCGCCGCGCAGCTGCTATCCGTGCCTGGTGTACGGATCAGCGTGTCGGCGATTGCGGTCGCCGATGACTGGTAAGGGTGATGCGTCAGGAACGGCTTTTCCTGCGGGGACCAGGTTCGCCGGGAGCTGTGACCTTCTCCCAACCGGGCGTGTTTTTCAGCTCCTTGTCGAGGTAGTAACCCGTGTGACTACCGGCGACCGAAGCTACTTCTTCCGGCGTGCCGGTACAGATGATTGAGCCTCCTCCGCGTCCACCTTCCGGACCCAGGTCGATGATGTGGTCAGCCACCTTGATGACATCCATATTGTGTTCTATCACGACCACGGAGTTGCCTTTGGCGACCAGCCGGTGCAGTACAGCCAGCAGGTGCCGTATGTCTTCGAAATGAAGGCCGGTGGTCGGCTCGTCCAGTATGTAGAGCGTCTTACCGGTGTCTTTCTTGGAGAGTTCTTCTGCTAGTTTGACCCGTTGCGCTTCTCCTCCCGACAGTGTGGTGGCGGACTGGCCCAGGGTGATATAGCCGAGTCCTACCTCGCGCAGCGTGCGGACCTTGCGATAGATACTCTGTATATTCTCAAAGAAGGTCTCTGCCTCTTCTACTGTCATATTGAGCACATCGCTGATGGACTTGCCCTTGTACAGGATCTCGAGGGTCTCGCGATTGTAGCGTTTGCCCAGGCAGGATTCACAGTCTACCAGTACATCCGGCAGGAAGTTCATCTCAATCACGCGCTGTCCGCCGCCTTCGCATACATCGCAGCGCCCGCCCTTGACATTGAACGAAAACCGGCCGGGCTTATATCCGCGGATCTTGGCTTCCGGAAGCTCGGAGAATATCTTGCGGATATCGTTGAACACATTCGTATAGGTAGCGGGATTGGACCTGGGCGTACGGCCTATAGGAGACTGGTCGATCTCTACCACCTTGTCGATATGTTCCAGTCCGTGTATCTCTACGTACGGCAGCGGCTCCTGCAATGCCTTGTAAAAATAGCGCCGCAGGATCGGGTACAGGGTGTCGTTGACAAGCGAAGACTTGCCACTGCCGGACACACCGGTGATACAGGTGAACGTGCCCAGCGGTATGCGCAGGTCTACTCCACGCAGGTTGTTGCCCGTAGCCCCCAGCAGTTCGAGATAGTGACCGTTGCCGCTGCTGCGGTGCTCAGGCAGCGGTATATAGGCCCGGTTGCTGAGATAGCGGGCGGTAAGACTGTCTTTTTCCAGGAAGCTGTCCGGCTGACCCTCGGCGACTACTTCTCCACCGTGATGCCCGGCGCCCGGACCCAGGTCGATCAGGTAGTCCGAAGCCATCATGATATCCTTATCGTGCTCTACTACGATGACCGAATTGCCGATGACCGTAAGGTTGCGCAGTGAGTGTATCAGCTTCTGGTTGTCCCGCTGGTGCAGCCCGATGCTGGGCTCATCCATGATATACGTGATACCGGACAGCTGGCTGCCGATCTGATTGGCCAGCCGGGTACGCTGGGATTCGCCGCCTGACAGGGTTCTGGCCTGCCGGTCCATTGTCAGGTAGTCGAGGCCGACGTCCAGCAGGAATTTCAGCCTGAGCCGGATCTCCTTGAGGATATCTCTTGAGATCACCTGTTGCTTGGAGCTCATCTTCTGCGGCACATGCTCAAACCAGTCGTAGAGTGTCTGCAGGTCCATCTGCGCCAGTTCGGAGATATTGCGCTCTGCTATCCTGAAGCTGAGGGATGTTCTCTTCAGGCGCAGCCCTTCGCATTCGGGGCATACACGCTGCTTCATGAAGTCTTCGGCCCACTGGCGGATCTTCTCCGATGAGGTATCGTTGTACCATCGCTTGAGCATACTGATGAGGCCTTCCTGCAGGATGCTGAAGCCGAGATCGGCTTTCCCGGCCTGCGTCTCGTCTTTTTCACCGTTGCCATGCAGGATGATCTTCATTGCTTCGGGCGGGATCTCACGGATCGGGGTGGCAAAAGAAAAATTGTATTTCCTCGCCAGCGCCCTGAGCTGTGTGAAAGTCATGTTCTCCCGGGGCTCTCCCAGGGGTACGATACCTGCTTCGTTGATTGTCTTGCTGTCGTCCGGAATGACCTTGTCCATGTCTACCTGCTGGATCAGGGCCAGGCCGTCGCATACAGGACAGGCGCCGTAAGGCGAATTGAAAGAGAATGTATTGGGGTTGGGTTCTTCATAGGAAATGCCGGATACAGCATCCATGAGGTGCTTGCTGAAATAAGCCAGCGCGCCTGATTCGTGATCCAGGACCTGGATGGAGCCTTCGCCCATCTTCATGGCCGTCTGCAGGGAGCGTGTCAGGCGTTCTTCCTTGCTGCGCTCGACGCGGATACGGTCTACCACGACTTCGATATCGTGGGTTTTATATCGGTCGGCCTGGAGTCCCGGTTTGAGATCGGTCATCTCTCCGTCTATGCGCACTTTGGTATATCCCTGTTTGCGCACCAGCTCGAACAGTTCCCTGTAATGTCCCTTGCGGCCCTTGACGACAGGAGCCAGGATCACGATATTGCGGTCGTCAAACTGTGTCCAGATCTGCTCGGCGATCTCTGCCTCGGTGTATTGGACCATCTTCTGGCCACTCACATAAGAATAGGCGTCGGAGGCCCTGGCGAAGAGCAGGCGGAGGAAGTCATATATCTCCGTGACGGTGCCTACGGTAGAACGCGGATTCCAGCCTGTCGTCTTTTGTTCGATCGAGATGACCGGGCTGAGGCCTTCGATCTTCTCTACGTCCGGTCTGTCCATCTTGCCGATGAACTGCCGTACATAGGCGGAGAAAGTCTCCATATAACGTCGCTGGCCCTCGGCATAGATGGTATCGAAAGCGAGCGAGGACTTGCCGGATCCGGAGATGCCGGTGATGACGACCAGTTGGTTGCGCGGTATGCGTACATCCACCTCCTTCAGGTTGTGTTCCCGGGCTCCGGAGACTACAATATATGCGTGTTCGTCGGGTAGGTGGTTCATAAAAGAGAAACTTTGCCTGCTCAAAAGATCGGCCAAGTTAGCGCTAACACACTGATCATCCAAAGTGTTTGAGCAAATGGCGCAGTACGCTGATGGCCCTGGGCGTATTTTCACTCACTACACGCAGCACATCGTCGAGGCTGGTCTCCCGTATACGGTCAGGCGGCCAGCAAACATTGCTGATCACCGACAGCGCAAAGACTTTCAGCCCAGCATGCCTCGCTACCAATACCTCCGGCACGGTAGACATACCAACGAGGTCTCCCCCGATATGATGTATAAATCCGTACTCGGCCGGCGTCTCCAGGTTAGGCCCTTGCAGACCTGTATAAACGCCTTCGTGCATACGGTATGCCTGTGTGCTGGCATAGGCGAGCGCCGCCTGGCGCAGCTCCGGGTCGTAGGCTGCCGACACATCCGGGAAGCGGTCACCCAGCCTCGGGTCGTGGGGTCCGCGCAGCGGGTTTTCAGGATGGAGGTTGATGTGATCGCGGAGTACGACCAGGTCTCCCGCACTGAAGTCCGGATTGGTGGCCCCGGCGGCATTGGTGATAAAGACCTGTTCCACTCCCAGTGCTTTGAGTACGCGCACTGGAAAGGTCACCTCCTGCATGGAATACCCCTCATAGTAGTGAAGCCTGCCGGCCATGAGCGCTACAGGGGCTGCATCCAGGTAGCCGAGGATGAGCGAACCCGTATGACCGGATACGGTCGAGTGCCGGAAATGCGGTATCTCGGCATACGGTATGGTTACGGCCTCTCTGACATAGGTCCGCACGGCATCCAGGCCGGTACCGAGGATGAGTCCGGTCCGTACAGGCAGATCGCTGCGTTCCCGGATAAAGGCTGCCGCCTCCTGTATCTTGTCGTACCAGTCCACGATGGAGGTATTATATATTATGATTAGTCTACGATCAGAGCCGCTTTGTCCAGCTCCTGTTGCACGATACCTTCGGGCAGGTCAAGGTACCCGTACTGCTGGTTGCGCAGCTGAGGCACGAACCCGGCATCGCGGATCGCCTGTTGGATACCATTGGCCGTGAAACGGAAGGCTGCACCCGCCGCGCTGACAACATTCTCTTCGATCATGATGCTGCCGAAATCATTGGCGCCGGAGTGCAGGCAGAGCTGTGCAACCGCCTTGCCGACAGTCAGCCAGGAAGCCTGTATATTGATTACATTGGGCAGCATGATGCGGGATAGGGCGATCATACGCACATATTCATCGCCGGTACAGGTATTGCGCGCCCGTTTCAGCTTCCTCAGCAGTGTTCCCTCATCCATGAATGGCCAGGGTATAAAAGCCAAGAACCCCTTGGCGTCTGCCGGTTTTTCAGCCTGTACCTGTCTTATGGCGGCCAGGTGTTCCATCCGTTCCAGGTTGGTCTCGATATGACCGAACATCATCGTGGCCGAGGTGGTGAGCCGTAGCTGGTGCGCGGCGCGCATGACATCCAGCCATTCCTGCCCACCGCATTTGCCCTTTGAGATGAGCCTCCGCACACGATCCGAAAGGATCTCCGCCCCGGCTCCCGGCAGTGAATCCAACCCTGCTTCCTGCAGCGCAGAGAGCACCTGGTAATGGGTCATACCTTCGAGCTTCGCTATGTGCGCGATCTCGGGGGGGCCGAGCGCATGCAGCTTCAGGGTGGGAAACATCTGTTTCAGGTCGCGGAAGAGGTCACAATAGAATTTGAGGCCCAGGTCCGGGTGATGCCCGCCCTGCAACAGTAGTTGTTCGCCACCCATCCGGAACATCTCTTCGATCTTGATGCGATACTCTTCGAGCGTAGTGGTATATGCTTCATCGTGGCCGGGTCTGCGATAGAAGTTGCAAAACTTGCAGTTGGCCACACATACGTTGGTGGTATTGGAGTTGCGATCGATGATCCAGGTCACCTTGTCGCCGGGTACATGATGCCGGCGCAGGGCATTGCCCACGTACATGAGCTCCGCCGTAGCCGCATGTTCCAGCAGGAAAACGCCCTCTTGCGGGGTCAGCCATTCCAGCGCCAATGCCTTGTCAAGTAGTTCCTGCACCTTCATGCCTTTCAGGTCTGTTATCTACGGAAGAGAACAAAGATATACAATTCGGGTTCAGCGCAGCTCATGCCGTCAGTTCTCGGCGTACATAAAACACTGAAAAAGAAGTTGGTGAAATAAGGTGCACTTTGAATTGAAAAAAATATATCCTATCTTTGCGCCCATCTTAATCGATTGGAGAGGGAGCCGGGTGGTTCCCTCTTTTGTTTGTATATGGTATCTGAATTGGAAGATAAGATCAGGGAGCTGCTCGAGCAGAAATTTGCCGAACCGGGATTCAGCGATTGTTTCGTGGTGGAGGTGAAGATCGGGGCCCGGAAGCTGGAAGTATTTCTCGACAGCGACACATCGATCACTTTCGAGACCTGCCACCGTGTGAGCCGTCACCTGGAGCCCTACCTGGACGAATCCCTGGCGATGGGAGCGGACTATATACTGGAGGTCAGCTCTGCCGGTGTCGGCAAGCCCTTGCTCCTGCCCAGGCAGTATGCCAAGAACAAAGGCCGGGAGCTGGAAGTGAAGCTGAAGAACGGAGAGAAGCTGGAGGGGCTGTTGCAGGAGGCCGGAGATGTCGGGATCGAACTGGTGCAGAACGTTGTTGTAAAAGAAGGAAAAAAGAAAAAGCAGCAGACTATTGTGCACTCGATACCTTATGAGGACATGCAGAAAGCTATCGTTAAAATCAGATTTTAAAAAGAGAGAATCATGAATCTTGTTGAAACCTTTTCGGACTTCAAAGCCGGAAAAGATATTGACCGTCCAACGATGGTCCGGGTTCTGGAGGATGTATTCAGGACATTGATCAAGAAGAAATATGGCTCCGACGAAAACTTCGATGTGATCGTCAATACACAGAAAGGAGACCTGGAGCTCTGGAGGGTGCGTGAGATCGTACCGGATGGAGAGGTGACGGATGAGCGCAGCCAGATTTCGGTTTCTGAGGCCAAGGCGATCGATGAAGACTATGAGATCGGGGATGAGTGTTACGAGCAGTTGCAGTTGGAGGAGTTTGGCAGAAGAGCGATCATGGCCGCCCGGCAGACGCTGATCTCCCGGATCATGGAGCTCGAAAAGGATGATGTATATCGCCGCTATATAGACCGTGTAGGCGAACTCGTGCTCGGAGAGGTGCAGCAGATCCTCAAAAAAGAGTTGCTGATCCTGGACGATGCTACAGGTACCGAACTGATCCTGCCGCGTACGGAGATGATCAGGGGCGACTTTTTCCGCAAGGGAGACACGGTTCGCGCAGTGATCAAGCGGGTGGAAATGAAGAACAACACACCTGTCGTGATCATTTCACGCACGGAAGGTACTTTCCTCGAAAAACTCATGGAGCAGGAAGTGCCTGAGATCGAGGACGGCCTGATCACCATACGCAAGATCGTACGCATACCCGGCGAGCGCGCCAAGGTAGCGGTAGAGAGCTATGACGACCGGATCGACCCGGTCGGCGCATGTGTGGGTATGAAAGGTTCCCGCATACACGGTATCGTCCGGGAGCTGCGAAACGAAAACATCGATATCGTCAACTTCACGACCAACGAGACACTCTTCATCCAGCGTTCGCTGACACCGGCCAAGATCAGCAGTATAGAGCTGGACAATGCCAACATGCGCGCATCTGTGTACCTCAAACCGGACCAGGTGTCCCTGGCCATAGGTAAGGGTGGCTCCAATATCAAACTGGCCGGCAAACTGACCGGATACGAGATAGATGTGTATCGCGATACGGAAGAGTTTGAAGTGGACGACGTGGATCTTGACGAATTCAGAGATGAGATCGACGGATGGGTCATCGATGAGCTCAAAAACATCGGGTGTGACACGGCACGCAGCGTGTTGGAACTGAATGTTGAAGAGCTTGTTCGCAGGACAGATCTCGAACAGGAGACTATCGAAGAGCTGCTGCGTATACTGGCTGCGGAATTCGATGATTCTGAGGAGGAATAATCAGTGTTCGTGTGCAGACTGGAACGGGCTGCACACGAATTTTGTATACATTTGCAGTCATAAAAAAACAAACAAAGTACCCACGTGGGTATCTAAAGTCACAGCATGGAGAGACGCCTAGTCAAGGTTGCGAAAGAATTGAACGTTGGTACTTCGACCATAGTGGAGCATCTGCTGAGCAAGGGGTTTGAGATCGATAATAAACCCATGGCAAAGATCACGGATGAAATGTACTCTGACCTGCTCAAAGAGTTCCAGGGTTCTATTGCTGTCAAGGAACAGGCGGATCTCCTGATCATCGGTAACAGACCTGTCGCCAAGAAAGAAACCAGGAAGGAAGATGCCGAAGAAGACCTTCCGGCAGCACCCGTAGCTGAGACCCGGCAACCGGAACCACTGCAGCAAGACAAGCAACAGGAAGAAGAGATCCCTGCAGACAGGGTTCCTGAGGATCAGAAGCCTAAGCTCAAGGTCCTTGGCAAGATAGATCTGGATGCGGACAAGCCCAGGAAGAAGGCGCCCGAGCCGGTCATTGAAGCGGAACCTGTCGTCGTCACACCGGAGGCAGAACAACCTGCGGTCAAAGAAGAGCAACCGCAACAACAACCGGAAGTAAAGGCCGCCACACCGGCACCGGAAGCACCGGCCGCTCCTGCCGAGGAAATGTTGCGCGCTGAAACACCGCAGCTCAAAGGGCTGAAGATCCTTGGCAAGATCGATACGGACAAGTTTGAGCGCCCGCGTAAGAAGGAGGAACCGGCCAAAGGTACGGACCCCAAGAAAGCGCCCGCCCCGGCTCCCGGCTCTGCTGCCGACGCAAAACGCAAGCGCAAGCGCAAGAAGGTCTCTATAGAGGAAATGAACAAGGCCGGAAGAGGAGCCGCCGACCCGAGAAGAAAGGGAGGAGCTGCAGAACCGACCAAAGAAGTCACCCAGAAAGAGATCGAGGACAAGATCAAGGCGACAATGGCCCGTCTCAACATGAGCGGCAAAAACAAGCGCCAGAAGATACGCCGCGACAACCGCGAGCGTATCCGCGAGAAGCAGGAGTACCTGTCCGAAAGACCTGACAACAACAAGCTGCAGGTAGCGGAATTCATCTCGGTGAGTGAGCTTGCGAGCCTGCTCAATATCCCGGTCACCGGCGTCATCACGACATGTCTCAATGTAGGTGTGATCGTATCTATCAACCAGCGTCTGGACGCTGAGATCATCGAGCTGGTGGCTAGCGAGTTTGGCTATGAGATCGAATTTATCAGCGCCGAAGACTCCGTGATTGAAGAAGAGGAGACGATCGACGACCCGAAAGACCTGGTGCCCAGGGCGCCGATCGTAACAGTGATGGGACACGTAGACCACGGTAAGACATCGCTGCTCGACCATATACGCAAGGCTAATGTAGTCGCCGGCGAGGCCGGTGGTATCACCCAGCACATTGGCGCCTACGAAGTGGTACATGAGGGCAAGCGTATTACGTTCCTGGATACCCCGGGTCACGAAGCCTTTACGGCCATGCGTGCACGCGGAGCCAAAGTGACAGACGTGGCCGTGATCATCATAGCCGCAGATGACAGTATCATGCCGCAGACCCGTGAGGCGATCAGCCACGCACAGGCTGCCGGTGTACCGATTGTCTTTGCGATCAACAAAGTAGATAAAGCCGGCGCTGATCCCGAGCGTATCAAGAACGAACTGGCCCAGATGAACTTCCTCGTGGAGTCATGGGGCGGAAAATACCAGTCCCAGGACATATCGGCCAAAACCGGTCTGGGCATAGACATGCTGCTCGAGAAGATCCTGCTTGAAGCAGAGATCCTGGATCTGCACGCCAACCCGAAACGCAATGCACTCGGTACGGTACTGGAGGCTTCGCTGGAGAAAGGTCGCGGCTACGTAGCCAAGATCCTGGTGCAGAACGGTACGCTCCAGATAGGAGACCCGATGGTAGCCGGTGAATACTCGGGCAAGGTAAAAGCCATGTTCAACGAGCGGGGTAAGAAAGTAAAAGAAGTAGGACCATCTACACCGACGCTGGTACTCGGTCTTTCCGGGGCTCCCCAGGCCGGTGAGATCTTCAAGGTCACGCAGGAGGACAGCGATGCCAAAGCGATCGCAGCCAAGCGTGCGCAGATCAACCGCGAGCAGACTACCCGGGCCAAGAAGCGTATCTCGCTTGATGAGATCGGAAGACGTCTGGCATTGGGTACCTTCAAGGAGTTGAACCTCATCGTCAAGGCCGATTTCGACGGATCTGTCGAAGCGCTGTCGGACTCACTTATCAAGCTCTCGGTCGAGACGATCCAGGTAAATGTGATCCACAAAGCTGTCGGCCAGATCATCGAATCGGATGTACTCCTTGCTTCCGCTTCGGATGCGATTATCATCGGTTTCCAGGTGCGTCCTTCAGGGGGTGCAAGGAAACTCGCCGAAAAAGAAGGCGTACAGATCAAACTGTACTCCATTATCTACGAAGCGATCGAAGAGATCAAGATGGCCATGGAGGGTATGCTCGAGCCGACCAAGGAAGAGAAGATCACTTCCCAGGTGCTTGTGCGCGAAGTATTCAAGATATCCAAAGTCGGTACAGTGGCGGGATGTTTTGTCGAAGAAGGCAAGATCACGAAGAACTCCCATATACGGATCATTCGCGACGGTATCGTCATCTATCCGACCAAAGAAGGCGTACATGGCGAACTCACATCCCTCAAGCGCTTCAAGGACGATGTCAAGGAAGTCAGGAGCGGCATGGAGTGCGGACTTACTATCCGCAATTTCAACGATATCAAAGTGGGCGACGTAGTCGAATCATACGAGATCACGGAGGTCAAACAAAAGCTGGCCTGATCCGTACCTGGTCGACTCCCCGGCCGGTAGATAAGACAATCATAGGAATAAAGGGAAAGGGCCTTGCAAGAATTTCTTGCAAGGCCCTTTCTTCGTAATGAGCAATAGTTGTATGCCCCCTAGCGCTTAAGTATTTTTTCTGCGAAGAATAGTTCGCCGTCCTGTATGCGGACATAATAGATGCCTGAAGGCAGTTGGCTCAGGTCTGCATGACCGCTTGCAGGAGATACCTCCCCGACGATCACTCCCCGCGCATCCAGCAATTGCATCATGGCCTGCCCGGTCCAGGCATGCGTTGTCTGCCAGTAGAGTACATCACTGACCGGGTTGGGAAATACATTGACAGGGATTGTACTGACGGCCGTGCTCACAGATGAAGTCTGCTGCTCGTACCAGTCGAACCGATATCTGAGTCCGTCCTTGGGCAGGCTGTCCAGCAGGACTTTGTCATCAGGGAATGTCGTGTATATTTCCAGCTCCGGGTCTTCGGATACACCGCTCAGGAGCCAGAGTCCATAGCTGTCATCTGATTCCATCTCTATACCTACGGCCGGATTCTCGGATGCTATCATATGCTGTAGTTCCCACAGGTCATCCCGGTAGGAGATGGAGCCGTAATGGAACGAAGCATTACCTGTCTCATAAGTCACCTCTACCTTCATATTGAATACCGAACTTACAAAACCGACCCAGCCAAACTCGAACAGGGAGGCCACATTGCGGTATTCGACGACGAAGGAAGTGTCCGTATAGGACAAAAGAATGTCCGAACTATCACCTTCGTCACCGATCCGCTTGTCGATAAACTCCATGGCAAATGGCGCCAGGCTGTATATATCGGAGGCGTCGTTGAGCAGGGCGATGACCCCTTTGCCACTGATTTCCATATGTGTAAACACTTCGTCCCGGCCATATAACCTGACCGGCTCAGGCAATTCTGTCTCGTAGAGGAACTCGGCATCCCAGAAACCGAGTGGTGAAAATGCCGTAATCACGGTACCTTCTGAAAGCTGCTCATAGGAGATGTTCTTTTCCACTGAGAAATGCAACTCGCCTTGCGCAGAGAGCAGCGATCCGGCGAACAAAAGGAGAGCGGTAAATAAATAGTTCATTTTCAGTTGATTTTATTTTATGCAAATATATAATGTATATAAGAGCACAAAAACTGTTCCATCCTTTTCAGGTGAAATTTCTAATGAAACAATACGGGAAAATGAGCTGCACGGTTTGGTGCGATTATTCTGTGTTGTGGGTCGTGTGTATTTGTTGATTCTGTGTAATGATTTGTTTTGATGTTTATATATGTTAATATGGCATCTGTTTGGAATTTATGTTATTTTGTGTCAAAAATTGCTCTATGAAGAACTATGTACCCTCCAATGTAGCGCGGATCATATTTGCGCTGGTGTTTGCCGTCTTCGGGATCTTTCACTTTATGAATGCAGGTGATATGGCTGGTATGGTGCCCACGTATATGCCCGGGGGATCTGTATGGGTCTATCTGACCGGGATTGCCCTGATCGGTTATGCCGTTAGCAGCTTTATTGGAAAATATGAGAAGTTGGCCGGTTATCTGCTTGCCATTATGCTCATACTCTTTGTACTTCTGCTTCATCTTCCGGGGGCCAGTAGCAATCCTATGTTAATGTCTATGGCTCTGAAAGATCTTGCCCTGGCAATGGCTGCGATCTATATAGCAAATTCCAGGGAATAACGCTGTCCCAACATCAGCGGGGTTTGACCCTGAGATAATCCCTCTCTTTATGTGTAGGCCCTGCCTGATTCAGGCGGGGCTTTTTTGTGCCCGGAAGTGTGAGAATCCAATATTGTCTATTATTACGACAAAATATTGACGTATATTACGACAATGAAGCCACTGAAAGTAATACAGGGCCGGGGAGCGCAGTTCAACCCGGTCAATCCGTACGATCCCGGGCGTTACCTGGACACGGAGGGGGGAGATGATGATATGGCGGCAAGAACCGTTTTCCTGGAGGTACACCCGAAGACAATTGTCAACAAGGTGGACTCTCCCGATGTGCGGATGAGCTGGAGTATGAATCCCTACCAGGGTTGTGAGCACGGATGTATCTATTGTTATGCCAGGCCGACACACCAGTACTGGGGGTATAGCGCAGGCATTGAGTTTGAGCAACGCATACTGGTCAAACCGACTGCTCCTCTGCTGCTTGAAAAGCACCTGATGTCGAAAAACTGGCGGCCGGCTCCTGTCGTATTATCCGGCAATACGGATTGTTATCAACCGGCCGAACGCACATACAAACTCACCCGACAGTGCCTCGAAGTATTTCTCAAGTACCGAAACCCGGTTGGGATCATCACGAAGAATGTCCTGTTGCTGAGGGACCTCGATCTGCTGAAGTCACTGGCCGGGCAGGGGCTGGTCCATGTATTTGTATCCCTGACTACACTTCGGGAGGACCTCAGGCGCAAGCTGGAGCCACGTACGGCCACTGCCGCGCGGAAACTGGATATGATCCGCACGCTGACTGCAAACGGGATACCGGTAGCAGTGATGATGGCACCGGTCATCCCGGGGCTGACGGATAGCGAGATCCTCTCCGTGTGCGAGGCTACTTCCCGCGCCGGCGCCCTGCTGATCGCGCACCAGGTCGTCAGGCTCAACGGACCGATAGGGCCGTTGTTCGAAGACTGGCTCGACCGTCATTACCCGGAGTCGAAGGACCGGGTAATTAACCAGATAAGATCTTGTCACGGCGGCGAACTCAACGACAGCAGGTGGGGGCAGCGGATGAAAGGAGACGGTAATCTCGCCGAGATCATAAGGCAGCAGTTTCAGCTGGGCCGCAAGCGTTTCTTCGAGGGCCGCACATTGCCGGATTACGATCTGACTGCCTTCCGAAGACCCGGACCAGGTGGGCAGCTGAGTCTTTTCTAGATGATTCAGGCCTGCTTGATCGGCAACTGGATATGCATTTCATCCCTTACGCGCAGTGTGAGCAGACCTGAGAAGATCATACAGACCCCACCGAGCAGGATCGCAAATACAGTCAGGTCGTCAAAGACCGTGACTACCAGGAAGCCGAGTACGCTGGCTGCCACTATCTGCGGTATGACGATGAAAAAATTGAAGATGCCCATATAGTAGCCCATCTTGTTGGCCGGCAGGCTGCCCGCAAGCATGGCATAAGGCACGGACAGGATACTGGCCCATGCAATACCCACACCCACCATCGATAACAGCAGAAACAGCGGGTTGGATATGAAGTAGATGGATATGAGACCAAGCCCCCCGGCTACCAGGCAGATGCAGTGGGTCATCTGCTGACCGTACCTTCGGGCCATCAACGGGAGTACCAGGGCAAAAATCGCTGCTACGGCATTGTACATAGCAAAGCAGATGCCTACCCAGTCTGCACCCCTATTGTAGAGCGCCGAACCGGTATCGGTAGCGCCGTATATATGCTCAGTGACGGCAGACGTGGTATATATCCACATTGCAAAGAGGGCAAACCAGCTGAAGAATTGTACATAGGCCAGTTTTATCATCGTACGCGGCATATTCTGGAAGTCGCGCACGACCTGTACAAACCCATTGCGGTAGCGCCCCTTGCGCATCAGCATGGAGGCAATCGTATATGCTCCGCCGAACAGAACGAAAATGCCGGAGAGTACATAGAGCTCTTTTTTCAGTCCCGCCAGGGCAAACCAGGTCGCCGAGACTGCAGCGGCAGCAAGCAGCAAAAGCCCGGTGCGCAGGTACACCCTGGGACCGAAGCGGATGACAAGAGGCTCTTCCCCGGGTTTTTGCTGCCCGGGATCAGGAGGATACTCCCGGCTTTTGAGTACAGTCCACAGCACTGCGCCGAAGAAAGCTACAGCGCCCAGGTAGAAGGCCCAGCGGACACTGGGCGGTATAACGCCCTCCGGAGCAGTATTGGCTACTCCGAATACATTGGTCAGTATCCAGGGCAGGGAAGAAGCGACCACGGCGCCGGTCCCTATGAAAAAACTCTGCATGGCAAAACCGCGTACCCGCTGTTCGGGCGGTAGGAGATCCCCGACAAAAGCGCGGAAAGGCTCCATACTGATGTTGATCGAGGCATCCATGATCCAGAGAGTGCCTGCTGCGATCCACAGAGAGGGAGAATTGGGCATGAAGATCAACGCTGCCGAGGCCAGTATGGCGCCGATCAGGAAATACGGTCTCCTGCGCCCCAGGACCGGATGCCAGGTCCTGTCAGACAGGTATCCGATGACCGGTTGAACCAGCAGGCCCGTCACCGGCGCAGCCAGCCAGAGACCGGGTATATCATCTTTGGCCGCCCCGAGCGTCTCGAAGATCCGGCTCACGTTGGCATTCTGCAACGCGAATCCGAACTGTATCCCCAGGAATCCGAAACTCATGTTCCAGATCTGCCAGCCACTGAGCCGGGGTCTGTTTACCGCCTGCTGGTTCATACTGATAGCTTGATGGGTGTATTAATGTCCGCCTCCGGTATATTCCTTCCCGCTCCAGATCCGGTATCCCGCAGGTGGCAGCTCAACCTGTTCGCCATTATGGAGGTCAACGGTTTCACCGCTGATCACATCGACCAGGCCATGGTAGTGGGTATCCAGCGTGGTGGTCTGTGGGCTATTGGTGAGGTTTACCACCACCACAACCGCATCGCCGTCTTTCTGCCGCTCGAATGCATAGACCGCGGGGCCTTCATTGATCCTTACGGGCTTGCCTCCGAAAGGCCCGTTCCAGAGGGCACGGTTCTCGTGTTTCAGCCTGAGCAGTTTTCCGAGCAGGTCGCTGTCAGACAGATCTGACCAGTTGATGGTATCCTTTTCGAAGAAACTGAGTTTTTTGGTCTCACCGGCTTCCTGGCCGCTGTAGATGAGCGGCATTCCTTCAAGTGTGAAGGCGAGTACCGTCATCGCGTCCTTGAGCTGGCCCATTCTTTCGGAGGCCGTACCTTTCCAGCTGTTTTCGTCGTGATTGGTCACGAAATGCATCTGGAAATAGTGCTCGGGAAACTTTGCCGGCTGTTCCCGGAGAAAGCTGTCAATGCTGTTGGCGCTGCGCTTGCCCTGGGATATCTCATTGAGCAAGTGGTGAAAATGCCAGCCGTAGTTCATATTGAAACAGACGTCGAAATGAGCCGGCTCATACTCCCACTCAGCCAGCATGAATACCGGCCGTACGGAGTCAAGCGCCACCCGCGCCTCCTTCCAGAAGTCAACAGGTACAAAACCGGCAACATCGCAGCGAAAGCCGTCGATCCCTACCTCATCCAGCCAAAAGCGCATATCGGAGATCATCTCCCGGCGCATTGCCTGGTTGCTATAGTCGAGATCCGCCACATCGTACCAGTCCGTCGGCTTGCCTTCGTTGTCGTAAGCATGGCGTATGGTGTCGCCGTTTTTCATGTACCATTCCGGGTGAGCACTGATCCAAGTATGATCCCAGCCGGTGTGATTGGCGACCCAGTCGAGGACGACATACATACCCATATCATGTATCTTCTGTACCAGCGCCTTGAACTCGTCCATTGTGCCGTGATCCGGGTGAACAGCCTTGTAGTCGGCGATGGAATAAAAACTTCCGAGTCCGCCCTTGCGCTTGACCTCGCTGATGGGTTGCACCGGCATGAACCACAGGATGTCTACTCCCAGCTCCTTGAGGCGCGGCAAGTGCGCTTCGAATGCCTTGATCGTGCCTTCGGGCGTATATTGCCTTAGGTTGACTTCGTAGATATTGGCATTGATCGCCCAGTTGGGCAACATCAACGGACCTTGTTGCAGGGGGATCTCCTGCTTGTCGTCGGAGGATCCGATCGCCGGTCTGTCCGGCTTGCAGCCGAAAGTCTGGAACAGTGCGATTGCAAGCAGGGAACCGAATAGTAAGCGGCGGGTCATCATGAGTTTTGTTTGATTTATGATTCTTTAATGAGGATCAGGTAGCTCAGGCCGGGGACAGTGATCTCTGCACGACCATTTTTCACTTCCAGTTTTTCGCCGTCAGAGCCGGTGAAGGACCTGGCGGTGATATACCCTGGAAATTCCAGGTTCAGGGGCACCGGTTGTGCATCACGGTTGAGGATTACCAGTACCTCCTTGTCAAAATACTTGCGGACAAAGGCCAGAGTGCTGCCAGGTGCGTCGAGAAAGGCCAGGTCCCCGTAGATCAGCGGAAGGTTATTCCTGCGGAGCCGGGTCAGCTCTGCGACCCGCTCTCTTAGACGCAGCTCCTCCGCATCAAGGCTGTCAAAACGCATCATGCGGCGGTTGTCCGGGTCATTGCCGCCGGTGAGGCCTATCTCGTCCCCGTAATAGATGCAAGGTACGCCGGGAATCGTCATGTTGATCGCATGCATGAGTGCCAGCCGATCGTACCCGTCCCGGGTCCTCTGCCGGATATCCCTGGTCCAGCCGGCCAGTTTGGCATCTTCCTCCAGCGAAATCTCACCGGTGGCCAGCGCCATGAAACGCGCTTTGTCCTGGTTGCCGCTCATATATCCCATCAGGTTGTTGACGCCATAATAGTCAAAACTCTGCCGGAGACGTTCTTTGAGGACACTGAAATCAGCGCCGGGCTTGCAGAGAGCCTGTACGGATGCATCATAGATGTTGAAATCAAACTGCCCGTCCAGCATCCCGGTATGGATATATGAGGCGATCAGCTCTGCCGTACCGTATGTTTCGCCCACTTGGTAGACGGTCCGCCGGTTTTCCTTTCTGAACGCTTTGACCTTGCGTGTGAGTGTACGCCAGAACCGCTGATCGATGTGTTTGGTAGCGTCGTGCCTGAATCCGTCTATACCGGTCTCCTGCAGCCAGAACAAAGCCGTGTCCGAGAGCTGGTCGCAGACTTCCTGGTTGGCGAAATTGAAAGTAGGCAGGAATACATCGAACCAGGTTGTCAGCCGGTGATCATCCCAGCGCTCGGTATTGAGACTGCCGTCCGGCAGGTACAGGTCCGTGAACCAGCCTTCCCCCTTCTTTTCTGCGTAGAGCGGGTGTTCTTCGTGGATATGGTGCGCGACAAAGTCGAGCAGTATATTGATATCGCGTTCATGTGCTGCCTGTACCAGTTCCCGGAGTTCGCCGATACTGCCGAACCGTGGGTCTACCGTACGGAGACCTGTCGGCCAGTAGCCGTGATAGGCGGAGAAAGTACTGCGTACGCCCCCCTTGTCCCATAGTCCGTAAGCTCCCTCCGGGTTGCGCGGGACCGGCGATAGCCAGATCGTGTTGGTTCCCACAGAGTCGAAATACCCCTGCCTGAGCTGTGCCAGTACTCCGGCCAGGTCTCCCCCGTGAAAATTGGCACGTGGGTGGATGCCGGGTCCGGCGGTAGGATGATCGTTGTCTGTATTACCGTTGGCAAACCGGTCTACCATCAGGAAGTACATGATCTGCGCATGCCAGTCCTCCCGGTTTACCTGGTCCGTGCCGGAGAGTACGCTGCCCTCATGCAACGGGATGAGCAGATCATTGGATACACCCGCTTCATTGCAGGCATATATGCGAACAAAGGAACGCCCTGCTCTCTGCGCTTCATCCGGCAGGGAGATATCGTATGTTTCTGATCCGGTCAGCTTGCCGATACAACTGTTTTCCCAGAAGACCAGTACCTGTGCGTCAGCCTTGTCCGTACCTATCTGTAGGTGATTGCCTTTGGCAGTGATCGTGTACAGTCCGGGCAGATCACCGGGTCCCGGTCCGGGCACTTCCCACCTGGAGTTCTGACCGCCGATTCCGTTGTCCATGCGGTCAGGGTTGCCGGGGTCCAATTGCCATACTCCATCCAGTACGACCTGGTACCCGTAGATCCCCGGCGTCAGGTAGAGTGTTGTCTCCCAGCCGCTGTCGCGGGATATGAGCGGTGTATTGGCAGGGTTCCATGCATTGATATCTCCTGCAAGCGCCACCGTGCTGTAGACGGATCCGTGCGGATCGAACCGGTAGGTGACTTTCTGTTTTTCAGAGCGCCTGAGCAGCAGGTCATACCTATACGCCCCGCTATAGACCCGGAGCAGGCTCAGCGCCGGTGTTCCTGCAGTACTATACAGTACCACCGTATCGCTTCCCATACGTGCTGCGCGTACAGAAGAGGCTTCGGTCACGATAGAATCGATGGCCGACAGATCATCGAAATAATCGGACAGCAATATAAGTGTACTGTCGGGCTCCAGGCGGACCGGGCTGCCCAGCCCGGTGATCAGCGACTGTGATCCATGCGGAAGTCCGGGCGAACGCCGGCAAGCGCTCAGCGCCAACAACATGAGCGCGATCAGGACAGCAGGCAGTCTGCGACAAAGCATAGGCATCAGGATGTAAGCGTTTGATAAGTATTGCCTGCTGAGAGTTCGAGTTCTGCGCCGCAGACATTGAGCGATACTGCAGGCCCTTCTATATGCCGGATCTCCGTGGAGTCCTGCTGTACGGATACCTCGATCAGTGCATTGCGGAAGTAGATCTTGAACCGGTAGGCCTCCCATTGTTGCGGCAATACGGGATTGAGCACCAACCTGCCGTTCTCGACGCGCTGGCCGCCAAATCCCTTGACGATCGCCATCCAGGTGCCGGCCATACTCGTGATATGACACCCGTCTTCCGTATCGTTGTTGTAGTCGTCCAGGTCCAGCCGGGCTGTACGCAGGTACATTTCATATGCTTTCTCGCGGTACCCGAGTTTGGCGGCGAGTATGGCGTGTACACAGGGCGAGAGGGATGATTCGTGTACGGTCAGGGGCTCGTAAAAGTCAAAATTGCGTTTTACCGTTTCCTCGTCGAAGGCTTCTTCGAAGAAGAAAAGGCCCTGTAGCACATCGGCCTGTTTGATATAACAGGAACGCAGGATCCGGTCCCATGACCAGTTCTGGTTGAGTGGCAGATGAGCGGGATCCAGTTCTGCTACAGGAGTGAGCTCCTTATCGAGGAAGCCGTCCTGCTGGAGGAATACCCCCCTTTCGGCGTCCTCAGGGTAGTGCATATGGGATACTATTTCCTGCCAGCGTGCACGCTCCGTGTCGTGCAGGTCTGTCGTTGAAATTATATCCTGCAGCCGGTCCGGCCATTGTTGCGCCACGATCTCCAACGATGCTTCCGTATAGCGGAGGCACCAGCAGGCGATGTAGTTGGTATACCAGTTGTTATTGACGTTGTTTTCGTATTCATTGGGCCCGGTGACACCGAGCATCACGTACTTTTTGCGGGCCGATGAGTAGTTTACGCGTTGCGCCCAGAACCGGGCGATACCAATGAGCACTTCCAGCCCGTAATCGGCCAGGTAGCCTTGGTCGCCCGTATAGCGGATATAGTCATGTACAGCGTAAGCGATGGCTCCGTTCCGGTGTATCTCTTCGAAGGTGATCTCCCATTCGTTGTGACATTCCTCGCCGTTCATCGTGACCATCGGGTACAGAGCGGCTCCGTGGCCAAAGCCTAACTTTACAGCATTTTCGATGGCTTTCGGGAGATGCTGATAGCGGTACACGAGCAGGTTGCGTGCCACTTCCCTGTCGGAAGTGCTCAGGTAGAAAGGGATACAATACGCCTCCGTGTCCCAGTAAGTGCTGCCGCCGTACTTCTCTCCGGTGAAACCCTTGGGGCCGATATTGAGCCGGGCGTCTTTGCCGGTATAGGTCTGGTTGAGCTGGAAGATATTGAAGCGGATGCCCTGCTGGGCGGCTACATCGCCTTCTATGACGATATCGCCGAGTGACCACCGGTGTGCCCAGGCATCCTGTTGTTCGGCCAGCATCGTGTCGAAGCCTTTGGACACGATCTTATCCAGCCGTTCGTGGCAGACCCTTTCCAGCTCCTCCGGGGCATAGTTGATCGAAGCGGTGACAGCGGCATATTTGAAGATCGTGAGCCGGTCTCCGGGCCTTATATCGCAACGGATCACCAGTTCTGCAAAATTACGGGATTGGTTGGATGGCAGCGTACCTAGGTCGAGCGGTATACCGTTGAGCGAGGCTGCTACATGCATACCTGCACAGACCCGGAAATCCAGTTTCTTAGTCGCGGCGCATACCGTTGCCCTCACAGGGTATACATCTTTGGATACCTCCGACCAGAATTTCTCGTCGTAGTTGGCATCCTCGTTCACTACATCGAAGTCTATAGAAGGATAGATGCGTACCTCCCCTTCGAAGTCCGGGAACACCACATCGTACCGCATAACGCCGCATTCGTCGTCGGTCATACTGCAGAAGCGCTGTGCGGTCGCCCGCACAGATGGTCCTGCGGGGAAGGAAGCGGTGAAATCCCGTTTCAGCCAGCCTTCGCGCATGTTGAGTTCCCTGCGGAAATCACGGATCTGCATGGCGTTGAGGTCAAGCCTGTGGTGATCGAGAAAGATATCCAGGCCGATCCAGTTAGCAGCGTTGAGTACTTTTGCAAAGTACTCCGGGTAACCGTTTTTCCACCAGCCCACCCTTGTCTTGTCGGGGTAGTAGATCCCTGCCACATAGTTGCCCTGGAAGCTGTCGCCGCTGTAGTGTTCTTCAAAGTTGGCCCGCTGTCCCATACGCCCGTTACCGAGACTGAAAATGCTCTCGGTGATCCTGTTGTGTTCCGGGTGAAATCCCTCTTCTATGACTGACCAGGCGTCGGCCCGCAGGTACTGTTTCATTCTGAAATTTCCTTATTGACTGTTTAAATATAAGGCGCTCTGCCGTATTCGGCGCAATTTACACAGGCTTAGTGTAATTTTTACAGGAAGTTGTGTTGCGCTGGAAAAACACCTTGTCCAGGGATTGACAGCCAACCTGGTAAGGATAAAACAGCCTGTTGCCGGGATGTAAAAAAAGAAGGGCTCTTTAAGAGCCCTTCTTTAACATGGTATGTCGGATCAGTACTTGACAAATTTGTGCAGCACCGGTACATCGTCGGCTACGGTCTCCAGGTAGTACAAGCCTGGCCGGAGGTGGCGTATGTTCAGGCGGACGAGGTTTTCGGACGGGAGGAATTCTCCTTCTTCGACGGATACCGGGCGCCCCAGCATATCCAGGATGCGGATCGTCGCTTGCCTGGCTGTATTGGAGCTGTAGCGGACATAGAGTTCGGACAGTGCCGGGTTGGGGAATACCGAACCGATCACCAGCGAACCATCAGCTGTTCCCGCGCGGCTGCCGCCGTCTATCTCCGGATTGCATCTGAAATCCAGTTCGCATGTAGTCATACAGCCGGCTGCATCCGTTATCGTGACACTGATCAGGACCTTGCTGAGACCGATGGCGTACTGTATACGCGGAGTACCCTGGCCGGATTCGATGAAGCAGACGCCTCCCTGTACGACCCACTCATATGTATATGGCCCGGCGCCTCCCTGTACATTTACCCTTAGCTCATTGCCGGACGAATTGCACGATGGGTGGGTATCGCCAAAGATCGAACAGGAGATCGGCGACTCCGGTCTGTGCCGGATCACCTGCGTATGACTGCTGCTGTTGCCACAGGCGTCTGTGGCGGTCCAGGTCCTGGCTACCATATTCCAGGATCCGTCCTGCGTGACTGTCTCCGTGAAGCTCACGGTGGCTTCGCTGCAGAGATCATAGGCAGTCACGACCGGTACAGGAGGCAGTTCACTGCAGATAACTGTTTCGTTGGCAGGTCTCTGCCGGAGCTGTGGCGCGATGGTATCTATCCAGTTGACCGTAATACTGAAAGTATTGGTATTGCCGCAGAGATCCCTGGCTGTCCACGTATAACGTTCGCGGGACAGGTAGCCGTCTGTCAGGCAGTCTCCTCCGCCCAGGATCGCCGACTCCAGAGATACCTCTACCGGGCAGCCGTTAGCGCCTCCGACATCGGTATTCCGGAAGCCCAGCTTCCATTGCTGATCGACATTACGGGCGTCGAAGCATGCGAGTGACAGTTCGTCACCGTCAATCACGTGCTTGTAAACATCATGCTGCCAGACCAGGGCCGGAGGTATGGTATCGTTTACATAGATCTTCTGGATCTGCTCGCTGACATTGCCGCACTCGTCTACCGCCCACCAGCGGCGTGTGACTTCATTGCCACTGCCGCAGGGATTTGTGCGCACGGTCTGTGTGAGATGTACTTGTACTTCATCCCCACTGCAACCATCCAGCGCTTTGACGATGGGTATGTTCATATTGCCGCAGTATTCATTCGGACCGATGCCGTAGAAAACGATCGTAGCCGCGGTCTTGATGACCTGGATCGTGACTTCACTGGTGGAGCGGTTGCCGCAGTCGTCAACGGCTTCGTAAGTCCTTAACAGGTAGTACTCGTGTTCGCAGTCTCCGCTGGCATGCCGCTCTTCCGACAGGAGGTTGACTGTGAAGTCCGAACAGTTGTCGCTTACCTTCGGATCAGGGATCGGATCGCCGCATTCAACGACTATATGTGTCTCGTGGAATACGGGCGCTTCTTCGTCGATGACCTCAACGACCAGGTCAAACTCTATGATACCGGCACAAGGATCGGTAGCCCACCACCTGGCTGCGACCAGGTATCTGTACCCGTCATTGAGGCAATCGCCCCAGTCCTTGAGTTCCTCGCTGTAGCTTACCTCCAGGCGGGCGCCGCATGAAGAGTACATCTCGACATCCTTGGCCGAAAATCCGGTCCAGGTACTATCGATCGAACAGCCCCTGCGGACGAGCTCACCTCTTTCGGCCTGCTGGATATCGCGGTTCATCAGGATGATCACCGGTTCTCCGGAAGCAGCACCTGTGAGTATTCGCTGGACAAAGACGGCGGTATTGCCACAGGCATCGGTTGCCGTCCATGTGCGGAGGATGTCAAGTTCCCCGGCTATGCAAACGGAAGGTACTTCGGTATCCGTGTAGCGGAGCGCCGGATCACTGCATATATCTGTCGCGGATACCTTGGCCAGCTCTGGCCTGCATACAGCCGTATCTCCTGTGATGACAGGGGGGCGTGTGTCTCTGAGGTGCAGGTAGTAATAGAGCTGTTCGTAATGCCCGCAGCCATCCTGTACCGTCCATACGAGCATCCAGCTTTGCAGGTATCCGTTGCCACGGCAATCAGGCGCCGGGCCGTCGGTGAATCGCTGGTAGCGGACTTCCATGTCTGTATCGTGGCAGTTGTTGAGCGCAACCACTGAACCTTCGTCGAGCAAATCGACCCACTGAGGCAGGTCTCCTGAGCCGTCACACTCGAGTATGACCTCGTCGCCGCTGCGATATCCCTGCAGGTAGGGAGACAGCATGACCAGCTTCAACTGCGGGTCTACCAGCACTGTGATCACCTGGGTGTCCAGGCCGACATTGCCACAGTGGTCTGTACCGGACCAGATGCGCAGTATGCGATACTGTTCGTCACAGGTGTTGCCCAGTATGATCTCCTCGTAACCGGCTTCGGCGCATTCACACTCATCGGATATCGTGATCATGCCGTGTTCGCAGCAGCTATCTTCGTCGCCGCACTCTCCTATATGTGGCAGCGGAGGTATTTCGCGGCAACTGACGGTTATATCTTCCGGTACACCATGCAGTAAAGGCGCTATGGTATCGATCATCTCCACAGTAAACCACAGAGAGTCCGTGTTTCCGCAATCGTCGGCAGCCGTCCAGAGATGTCTCAACCGGAAGAAATAACCGTCCGTCCTGCAGTCGCCCTCAGCTTCCCGGATCACCTGGTAAGACAGTACGGGTGTTTCGTCGCAGGCGTCGGTGATCATCACAGCATCCAGCCCGTAGTTTGGCATGGACCAGGATGGGTCGTTGTTATGACATTGTACACGGAGGACTGAGCCGGATGCGACACCGCGCAGCTCCGGGTGGATGAACTGCAGCGCAGGGGGTGTAGTATCCTCCACGGTGATTGTCTGCTGCGCTGTACGCTGATTGCCGCAGTCGTCGGTGGCTGTGAAAGTCCGGTACAGGATGCCGTTTTGCGGGCAGCCTGTACTTGCGACCCACCTGTCTGTATGTGTCATCTGCACGGCAGAGCAGTTGTCTTCAGCCACAGCGGGCACGAAGGGGATAGTCTCATCGCACGAGAGGGTGATATGCTGTGGCACAAAGGAGAATACCGGTGCTTCTTCGTCTGTGACAGTGATCAGTTGTACGGCAGTGGCGGAGTTTCCGCACTCGTCTGTAGCTATGAATACCCTTGTAATTGCACGGTTTCCTGAACAATTACCTTCCACTACCTCGTCGTGGTGAGTGAGAGTCGTCTCGCTGCAGTTGTCCTCGGCCACAGCCGGTACGAAGGGGATAGTCTCATCGCATGAGAGGGTGATATGCGGTGGTATGAAGGAGAACACGGGCGCTTCTTCATCGACGACCGTGATGATCTGTACGGCAGTGGCGGAGTTTCCACACTCATCCGTAGCTACAAAAGTCCTTGTGATGATACTGTTCCCGGAACAGTCTCCTCCGGCTGCGTTATCCTGGTGAGTGATAGTGGTTTCACCGCAGTTGTCACTTGCACCGGCAGGGATGAGCGGCACGTTTTCATCGCAGGAGATGGTCACATCATCCGGTACGAGTGAGAATACAGGCGCTTCTTCATCTACGAATGTTATGAGCTGAACAGCCGTAGTCGAATTTCCACACTCATCCGTAGCCGTGAATACCCTTTCGATTGTCTGGTTGGAGGGGCAGTCTCCGGTGATCAACCGGTCTGTCATGACGATTTCTACATCCCCGCATCCATCCAGCGCTGTGGCTGATTCTTCGTCAGGCTCCTGGTCGCAGGAGAGGGTGAGATCTGCCGGAACATATGTAAACACCGGAGATCCCGTATCCGTAATTGTAAGCCTGGATAGGATCGGTTGGGACTGGTTGCCGCATTCGTCAGCGACTGTATAGCTGACCTGGATCGACCCGGTATAACCACAGGACGGTACAAAACCGGCTATATCGAAATCATGTGTTACAGTCAGATCGGCACTACATCCGTCTGTCGCGCAGGATTGCAGCAAAGACAGGTTTTCCTGGTGCCAGTCGTTGAGTACGGATTCAAAATCAGGTCCGGTACAGGCAACGGATACGTCGGCCGGTAGTGAACATCCTTCGAGGTCCGGTGCAGTGTCATCAGCCAGGCTCGCTCTTAGTACGATCGCCTCGCTCAGGTTGCCACACTCGTCTGCAACCTGGTACTCTACTTCGATGTAACCAGCGTTGCCGCAGGTTGACTGCCATACAGCCTCTTCAAAGTTGTGGACAACAGACAGTTCACTGCTGCATGCGTCTGCAGCGCAGGCCAGGAGAGCGGCCAAGCTTTGTGTATGCCATTCAAGGATCTGCTCATCGGTCGGCCCATTTTCGCAAGACAAAATGGTTTCAAGCGGCAGGTTGCATCCTTCCAGTACAGGCGCCGTAGTGTCGCTGATATGTAGTGTAGCCGTCAGCGGGTCGCTGGCGTTGCCGCATGCATCTTCCAGCCAGTAGCGTACAGTGAGTGAGCCGGACGAGCCGCAATCACCTTCTACGGTCGACTCGTTGAAATCACTTTCTACGCTCCAGTCGCTGCCGCAGCGATCCATGCCGCAGGAGTACAAGGCTGTTATATTGTCTTCATGCCATTGTTGTATTTGTGATTCCGTGGCGTCGGGGTCACATTCGATCGTGATGTCAGTAGCGATCGTACATTCGCCGATATCCGGGGCAGTATCGTCTTCCAGCGTGATAGAGAGCGAGATAGGCTCGCTTCCGTTGCCGCAGGCATCGAATACGGTATAGATGACGGTGTAGGTTCCGCCGTTACCGCAGGAAGATGTGAAGGAAGCCTCTGCGAAATCGTGCATCACTTCCAGCGACGTATTGCATTCGTCCGTTGCGCAGCCCAGCAGGTAGCTGATATTGGCCTGGTGCCAGGCTTCCAGCGCGGATCCATTTGTCTCTTCATCGCAGGAGATGATCTCATTCCGGTCTTCGGCGGTGCAATCTCCCAGGTCCGGCGCTGTATCATCGGTGATCACAAGCGTCGCAGATATCGGATCGCTTGTATTGCCGCATTCGTCTTCCAGCATATATTGTACGGTGACCGACCCCGTAGAGCCGCAAGCCTGTTCAAAGGCCTGATCGTCCAGGTCGTGGAGTACGGTCAGCGATCCGGAGCAGGGACCGCCGCTGCAGTTTTGAAGCCGGGCGATATTGTCTGCATGCCAGGATGCGATCAACTCTTCGGCCGGAGTCCCGTTGCAGGATATATTTGCATCCAGGTCGAGCATGCATGCGTCGAGGTCCGGCGCCGTAGTGTTGGAGACGGTCAGTACCGCAGTGATCGTATTGCCCAGGTTACCGCAGGCATCGGATACGCGATAGTTTACTTCCAACGAGCCGCTTGCCCCGCAGTCGCTGCGGAAGTTGGCGTAGTCATAGTCCGACAGTATTTCAAGCTCCCCACTGCAATCGTCCGTGCTGCAGGCGAGTAGTGCCAGCATATTGGCCGCATGCCAGTCGTCGGCCAGTGATGAGTGGTCTGTGCCGTCGCACTCGACCTCCATATCCAGGGAAGCGCATCCTTCTGTTTCAGGGGCGTTTGTATCTGTGATCGTTATCGTGCGGGTAGCGACTGCGGAGTTGCCGCAGATGTCTGTGGCGGTGAATGTCCTGGTGATGATCCTGTTGCCCGGACAGTCGCCTTCAGCTTCTTCGTCCTCATGCGTGATCATCCAGCTTTCGCAGCAGTGTTCCGAGACGAGCGGTTCGTCGTCCGGTAATTCGTCGGAGCAGTCAATAGTGATATCCTCCGGCACGGAGGCAAATATCAATGCTTCACAACAGCTTTCCGTACCATCGGCGAGGACAAAATCGCGGATGATGCTACAGCCGTGAGCATCCGTGACCACAAGCCTGTAAGTCCCTGCAGTCAGGGAGGACTGGTATTGTTCATCCTCGATGAGGCCGTCTCCATCGGCCGTGGTCCAGGCAAACCCGTATGGGGCGATGCCTCCGCCGACGCTGAAACTAATGGTTCCGTCTTCACCGCCGAGGCAGGATGCATCGGTAGTGGCCACGTCTGCCAGGAGAATGCTGCTTACGGATACGGTCACAGAATCCCTGTTGCTGCAGCCGTATACATTGGTCACCTCCACCGTATATGTGGTCGTCTGCGGCGGGTTGACATAGGGGCGGGCCACTGTCGTAGCCGAGATGAAATAGTTCGGCGACCAGCTGTACGTGAGTGTCGGGTTATCCGCTCCACCCAGGCGTACTACACTGCCGTTGCAGATGAGTGTATCCGGCCCGGCTTCAAACACGGGTAACGGCTGGATACGTACCTGGTAGTTGGCACTGGCCTGGCAGCCGATGAAATATGTCTCGTCAGTAGACTCATAAGTGACAAACAGGGTGTATGTCCGGGTATTGGAAGGCAGCGCCATCGGGTTCTGCACGGTTGTACCGCTCAACCCGTTGCCGGGTGTCCAGAGGAAGCTTACGGCGCCTGGTTCGAAGTCATCTCCGGGGCCGATCAGTATACTGTCCTGGCCGCCCGTACAGAGGTCATAGACCTGGTTGGACAAGGCTGCCGGGGTAAAGGCAAAGAACTGGATATTACGGGTAGAGAACCTGCAACCGTCGGTTCGCGTGGTATCCTCGACAGTCACCACATAGCTGAGACCGTTCGTCAGGGGAGCCTGGACAGTCGGGTTGGCTATATTGGGGTTGCTCAGTTTGGAGGTCGGCGACCAGGTGTACCTGTATCCATCCTGGGCTTCGAGAGGTATTTCGAAATCTGTGTTCGCATCGCAGTAATGGAATTGACCGGGAAGATCAACGACAGGGCGATCCTCTCCGCTTACTTCTACGAATACCTGGTAGGTCTTGGCACATCCGGATGGGGTATGTGTCACGGTCACCGTAAACAAGGTGCTTTGCTGGATCGCAAACCGGGGATTTTGCAGGGTCGGATCATTCAGTGCCGGAGCCGGTGACCAGTTGTAGGTATAGTCACTGGGTATCAGCGGCATATTGTATGCACGTTCTACATGGGCGTTCAGTGTGCTGCTGTCGCCGCTGCATACGCTTACGTTACCCTGGGCGAAAATGTCGAAATCAACGACCCGTACTTCGACGATATCCGAGTTTGTGCAGCCGGATTCTTCGTGCAGCGCAGATAGAGTGTAGCTGTATGTACCCAGGACATTGGCCAGGAAGGTCGGTTGAGGTACAGTGGAGTTGACCAGGAATGTGGCCGGTGACCAGTCATATATTACACCGTCCTCGCCCGGGCTGCCCAGGACAGCGGTACTGCCCAGGCATACGGTGATATTCGGGCCTGCATTGGCTTCAGGTGCCGGCACCTGAAGCATATCGATGTATACGGTGTCGCGTACGATACAATTGGTACCTGCGGTGATACCCGTGAGGATGTATTCGGCGGGTTCCGGTGGGCAGATCACGGTAGTCCCGGAATTCGGATGAGAGACCCCATCCTGCGGAAACCAGACCAGGGAGCCGAAGGAACCGCTAATCGTGGCGTTTATTTCTACACAGCCGCCGAGACAAGTGATCAGGTTGTCTGCACCTATGTCTATAGAACCGGGCGCGATGACCTCTACCTGTACCTGGTAGGTTTTCGTGCAGGACTCGCCGTCACTGACAGTAAGTGTCAGGGAATAAGTGCCCGCCTCATCCGCAGTGAATACCGGGTTGGCTATTTCAGGATCGTTCAGCTTGTCCGCCGGCGCCCAGGAATAGGTCAGGTCGTTGGATGGCTGGTTGGGGCCGATCGTGATCGTACTGCCCAGGCAGGCCCTGTGGTTGCGATTATTGTAGCTGATGCTGAAAGAGGGCCGTACGATCACCGTATCCCTGTCTGTACAGCCGGCCGGTGAAGTCACGGTGAGTACCAGGGTGGTAGATACGGTCGGCGATGTAGTAGGATTGGCAATATTCGGGTTGGACACCGCAGCGGCAGGGGTCCAGCGATAAGTCCAGGCAGGGTTGACTGTCGGCGGGCCGACGGTCACGGCTCCGCTGCAGACTGTCTGATCGGGTCCGGCGTCCGCCTCTGGCAGTTCATCGACTACTACCAGGACCGTATCCGCAAATGAGCAAGACTCAGTAGCGTAATTGAGGATGTATGTCGTCGTAGCGGGCGGATATGCTTTGGTCAGGGCAGCAGAAGGATCTTCAAGGTTGTCCTCCGGTGTCCATGAGTAGGTATAACCGCTTCTGGCCGGAGCGCCTATTGTCACTGTATCACCCGAACAGAGCAGCCTGTCTTGCCCGGCCAGTGCTTCTTTGGTCTCCAGCCTGATATGCAGGGTGTCTATCCAGTAGGTACAGTTCTGGTTGTCCAGTGCGGTCAGGACATAAGAGAAATCGCCGGTCACGGTAGCTGTCGGCTGAGCTATATGGATATCGCTCAACCTGGTCGCCGGCGACCAGGTATATGTCACTCCTTCCTCTTCTTCCGGGCCTATGACGATATCACCAGTCTGACATACGGTGACGTCTGCCCCCATGTCGTATTCGATCTGCGTGCTTTCATTGACGGTGACGGTTACCTGCGAGAATGCGTCGCAGCCGGGACTTCCGTTGAGGCGTACATAGAGTGTATAGGTGGTCGTCATCGTGGGAGATGCTTCCGGGTTGGCGCTGTTGGGGTTGTCCAGTCCGGTAGCCGGTATCCAGGTATAGATATATCCTTCTTCCGAGAGATCATCGCCTCCCAGGGTTATGGACTGTCCTCTGCAGATCGTCTGGTCCGGTCCGGCATCCGCCTGTATAGCGTCGATCTCGATCAGGACGATCTCGTCCTGCGAGTTGCACCCGGTCAGCGGATCCGTGACACTCAGCAGGAAAGTCACTGTACCTGTACCGCCAAAGAGCAGTAGTGTAGGTTGCGCTATCGTCGGGTCATCAAGTCCCTCCTCCGGTGACCAGAGGTATTCAAAGTCCCCTGGTCCGGGTGTGCCGATCACGGTGTAGATCCCGTCACAGTAGAAGCGGTCTGGTCCGGCATTTGCGTGAGGTTCCCTGATCTGTACATCCATCTGCCTGATGATCTGGCAGCCCGTTGGGCGATGTGTCTTGACCACTGTATAAGTAGTGACACCCTCTTCAAGAGCCTGCCATTCCAGGCTGGGGTTGGCTATCAGCGGGTTGTCAAGACCTGTGGCAGGTGTCCATGAATAGCTGAAGTCCGGCTGCGCGGATTCGCCTAGCTGTATCCTGGATGGATCCTGGCTGGAGGGACAGATATAGAGGTCCTGGAGCAATATATCGAACTCCGGCACGAATCTGGCCCTGAAAACCAGGGTAGACAGGCAGGATTCCGACTGGTCGTTCTTTGTATATCGGATCGTGTAGCTGCGGTCCGCCGGGATCTGCTCTACCAGGCATACCTGGTAGCCGTTCACTTCGATGAAAGCATCTTCGTCCAGGATTTCGAAATAGAAACCCTGTGGATTGGGCAGTGAGATGCAGAAGGGCACGACCTGCTCGCGCGTCTCACAGTTGACAGGGACATTGTGGGTAATGTAGTACTGCGGGCAGGATATCACTACGCAGGGGTATACCGCCACAAAGGAGGTACAGGAGACCATGCCGTAGGATACTACAAGCTGGTAGGTAGTGTGTACGTTGGGGTTCACCACCGGCATAGGCAGGTTTTCCTGGCCGACGATACTGGCCGCGTCTCCGTTCGTCACCGACCAGGTGTAGGTATACCTGCCGCAGCTGGGGTCCGGCGTACCGATGACCCTGGACGCACAACCTCCGAATCCTGCATTGGCATGGATGATGTCCACACTCATAGTGTCATATGCCGGTGGACATACATTAGCAGGGTCGCTGACCTGCAGGTGATAGGTCATACGCGAACATTCACCTCTCCGGAGTCCGTCGTAAAACGGCGAGGAAATGATATAGCTGCTGAGACCCACTCTGGGCTGCCAGCTGTAATTGTACGCCGGGTCTGTCACGCCCGGTCCGATCTGTACGGGTGTACCCTGGCAAATGACTTTGTCTTCACCTGCATCAGCCTGGGGACGCTGACGTACCTGTACGGTCACCTGGTCCCTCAATACACAGGTATCCGAGGCGATCCATACGGCTATCTCGTAGGTGGTAGTCTCAGAGGGCGCTACACGGGGTCTGGGGATATTGCTAGCGTCTACTATGGACGCAGCATCTCCGCTCACCACGCTCCACTGGTAGGATATGGGGACGATGGCAGGCAGGGGAGAGCTGCCTATACGCAGGGTATCTCTCTCGCAGATCGTTTTATCCGGACCTGCGTTTGCCCGGAGTATCCAGACCGTAGTATTCTTGATCACACGGCAACCGAGGGCATCTTCTACCGTGACGGTATACAGGGTGGTCTGCAGGGGTGATGCCGTCGGGTTGTCGGTTGATGGATTGTCGAGTGAGGCGGCCGGGCTCCATGTGATACTGTAAGCTCCGTTGGCTCCCTGCACGGTCGGAGATCCGCCGAGTTGTATCTCGCTGCCGGGACAGATGAGAAAAGGACCACCCGGTACGACTACAGGAGCGATATCTTCGTTGACTAAGACTGAGGCCACAGCACTTGTATCACAGCCTATGATTCTTCGGAAATAGCGGGACTGGGTGCTCGGGGATGGTTGGTAGTTCTTTTCGATCGCACCGCCGATGGTCAGCCAGTTGACCTGGTCAAAGCTGACCTGCCACTGGTACTGGCCTGCTCCTGCCTGGCCGCCCATGTTTTGTTCTTCGACCACGCCATTGCGGTAGAGTGGGGGAAGATTTGCTTCAAAGGTGGCGTTGCTTCCGACCAGCATCGGGGGAGTAGCGTTGCGGCAGATCTCTATGAAAGAGGGTGTTATGGAGTTGTCGACCACATCAAGGCAGCACCCGGTCAGACGTGCGAAAAACCCGTCGGCACTGCCGCCCAGGTTGGTTTGAAACCCGTTGATGCTGACCGGGAAATCCTGGGAATAGGTGATTCCGGCGATGATGACATCTCCCTCATGCGGGATCATGCCGTAGCTGAAATCGTGGTTGTACCCACCTACAAAGGTTGCACAAAGGGGATAGCCGGTAGCCCCGTCCAACTGGGCCACATAGGTATCGCTGCCCAGGTATTCCTGCTGGAAAGCAAATTCCGATACATAGTAATCGACATCGTTGTACATATTCAGGACCAGGTACAGGATACCGTTTTGTGCTGCAATCGTGGCTTCGGTCCAGTTGTAATCGGTAAGCCCTGTTGTGGAAGTATAGTAGGTTGACCAGCCGACTGTGCCGGTCGGTGCATGGAAATTGATCAGTGCGTTCGTATACCCCTGAGGATAGGGTCCCGTCTGAAAGGCACCACTCGTGGTCGGGAAGTCGGGACTTTGGGTTTTGATCAGCAGGTAGAGCTGGTCGCCTTCTATAGTGATAGGTCTCAGGCTCCTTTGTGGCTGCTGCATGTTATCACCGGAAGAGCCACCTATATGAGTCGACCAGGCAATCTGTTTGTTTGATTTGTTTACGGAGACCAGGAGTACATCTTCCGATCCGTTATTATTGGGCTGGAAGGCGCCGGGGGTAGTAGTGAATCCGCCAAAGGTCGGACCTGCAAGAAAATACCGGTCCGCGTCCTGCGACAGATAATTCATATAGTAGTAGTTGCCTATATTCTGCAGGTAAGAACAGTGTTCGAGTGTGCCGTCGGCCAATCTCAGGCGTGCCAGGAAAGCGCCGGTCACATTTCCGTTAGAGGGGATGGGCGCGGCTGCGGCTACCGGCATATTTCCGGCAGCTTCGCCGGTCATCACCAGGTATGTACCGTCACTCAGGGACGAATACGTGTACATATGATAATTGTAGGGGTCGTCCTGGTTAAAGAAAGTGGACCAGTTGACTGCACCGGTAGACTTGTTGAACTGGGTCACAAAGAAACTGAGGGCTGTGGACCCGGTCTCTCTGAATACGCCTGGCGTTGTGGGGAAGTCCATTGATTGCGTATACCCTACGATAGTCACCGTATTGGGATTCACATTGAGTGTGCCGCCGCCGTAGAACTGCTCGTAGGAGTTGCCACCCAGGTAGGTCGACCATACCAGGTCGCCTGAAGTCTTGTTCATGCGCATGACCACGATATCCTGCGATCCGTTGTTGACGGACTGTGACACGCCTCCTATGACCGGGAAGTCCTCTGAGTGGGTCAGGCCTGTGACATAAAGGCCGTTTGCGTCGACTTCCATGGCATATCCCTGCTCATATCCGCTGCCACCGATATAGGTTGACCATATCCTGTTGCCGTCAAAGTCCATCTTGACTATGGCCATATCTTCCGATCCGCGCCGGTTATACTGAAAAGCGCCCGGTGAGACAGGGAAGTCTGTACTCCCGGTGAGGAACAGGGCATATATGCCGGTTGCGTCATTGCACACAGAGATCAGTTCATCATAGTTGTTGCCACCGAAGTAGGTTGACCAGACAACCGCTACAGGGTCGATGATCAGCGGAAAACCGGGGTCGATCTGTGTTTCGTCCAGGCTGAACCCGATACTACCATCTTCAAGTATGACATAGGTCGACGTCACGATATGCTCTGATCCGGCGATCTTCTGGTACACATAGGGCTTGCCTACCCCTGCCTCTCCTACTGAAGTGCGCAGCAGCAGGCCCCCGTTGCCGTCCGGGCGGACATGTTCCACACCTTCATATACAGTTCTGATCTGGCGGTAGTCTGCGCCCGGCTCCAGGATATAATCGTACTCGAGTGAGTTTTCCGGGCTGGTATAGAAACGCAGGTGAATGCCATCATACAGATGGTCCGTCCACACTTCTTTCGCTGCATGGCTTTCGCGGATATGGGTATCCTTTTTGAATATATTGGCATGGCCGGCCTGCTTACCTTTGCCGCGCCAGCTGAGCTCGTTGGCTCCCACCCATTTCAGGTGGTAAGTATGGCCGGGGGTGTAGACATCCGGCAGCTCAGGTCTTGATTCGATGAGCTCCTTCGGAGTGCGGGTAAGGGACTCTTTTGCAGGTTTTTCCTGCACGGGCTGCTGGGGGCTGACCAGACTGAATGTCACAGCTCCCGGCATGAAACGTACGAGTGTACCGGGCAGTGTCACCTGGTATTTGATCTCCGGGTCCCATTGGCCGTGATTGCTTTCGAACTGCAGGCTTTCCCGGTAGTGGCGGAGCGCATCGGCAGCTATTTCTTCAGGAGATCTGGGTGTACCGGTAGCCGGCGGGTCAGTGCCTGGCGGGATTGTGGCTCCTGCAAGCGGCAGGGATATCCCGTTCACCAATAAGAGTAGTAGGGCAAGACAAAGGGCACGGCACAGCCTGACCCTGGCAGCAGCAGGTTTCATGTAGTAGGATTTAGCAACAAATAGATATCAACCAATAATGCGGAGGGCTTTTCCAAAAGTGGAAAAGCCAACCATCAAGCACGACCAAATTCTGAAAACACTATACGTGTAATCGGCGACTAAAATAACAAAATCAACACATGTTGACAATCATTAATATATGTATTAATTTTTTTCGATCAATTTTCTTGTATAGCCTGGTCATACTGCAGAAAATGTCACTTTATTGGTGATATTTTTAATGGATTCGGTAGTAGGGCTACAGAAAAAACTGTTTAATATTTTATGAGTTTGCGTGATACCTGTTCTCCGCCCACGGTCACTTCTGTGTAGTAGAGGCCCGGGCCCAGCGGTCGGATGTCGATGTACAGGGTGTATTTTTCACTGTCCAGCAGCTTGTCCGTACTGTATACCTCTCTGCCGAGCATGTCGATGAACCGGATATGGGCCGTCATTGGCTCCGATACCGCGTACTTTACATACAGCTCGTTGTAGGCCGGGTTAGGGAATATCTCCCCGATGACGACTGAGTAATCCCGCTCTCCCTCGCGTCCTCCGCCTTCCTTTCCGGGTACGCAGACCAGGTCCGCATCACAGATCGTCTGGCATCCGTCCGCATCTCTTACAGTTGCGCGCATGGTCGTCTGGCTGAAGCCGATCCTGTATATGATCTCATCTGTGTATTGCCCCTCTTCGATACTGCATACACCACCGATAGGGGTCCAGTGATAGCTGAACGGCGCTCTCCTTCCCCGGACATCTACTTCCAGTGCGTTGCCGTGTGTATCACAGCCAGGCTGCAGGTCTCCTGTGATGGTGCACTCGAGCAGGTTGACAGGGCTGTATTTCAATACCTGGCGGTGCGTGGCGCTGTTGCCGCAGGCGTCTGTTGCCGTCCAGGTACGGATCAGGCGTATAAAGCTGCCGTCGGGCTCCCGGGTCTCCGTAAGTACGACCGATACGTCCGAGCAATTGTCTGCCACTTCCGGCACATGTGCTTCCGGCAGGTTGGGGCAATTCATGAAGATGTCCTGCGGTGGACTGATAAACCTCGGCGCTTCGTCGTCCTTGACGCGGACTTCGATACTGAGCCGACCGCTGTTGCCGCAGAAATCGACCGCAGTCCAGGTATAGCGGACTGCATTTATATATCCGGTAGTTCCGCAACCGTCCAGGTACAGTGGTTCCACGACCAGTGCGGCTGTGATGCTGCATTCGTTGCGGGCAGTCACGTCAGTTACAGCAAACCTGTGTTGCCAGCTGCCACCCGGATCGGGGTCTGAAGAACAGTCGATGACCAGTACTTCGCCGTCGTGCAGCTCCCCGTATCCTGCATGGTTCAATTCCAGGACAGGCGCCTGCCTGTCCCCGGTGAAGATCTGCTGGGTCCGGCTGTGTTCGATCCCGCATTCATCTGTCGCTACCCAGGTCCGTGTGACGATCTGGCCGGCGCCGCAGGGATTGGCTGTAGTCTGTTCGCGGAGTTGCACGGGATATATCTTGCCTGTGCATGCATCCGTAGCGGTCACGGACGGAAGCCTGAGATCGTCGCAGTATTGATCCGGGCCAAGTCCCGTGAACAGCACCCCGTCTGTCCGGGTGATCTGCAGCCACATCGTCTGTTCCGACGTATTGCCGCAGGCATCGGTGGCTCTGAATAGCCGCCGGATCACGTATTCCAGGGCACAGTTGCCATTGTTGATCACTTCTTCTTCCACCAGCTCTATGGATGTATCCGAGCATTCGTCAAATGCCTCGGGCACAGGGTAGGCAGACCCGCATTGCAGGATATGTTCTTCCTGTGACTGGAATACAGGCGGATTCTCGTCTTTCAGCGTCACTTCAAGCCTGAAGTCCGATCTTGTCCCGCAGGCATCCTCTGCCCACCACCTGACCATGATTTTCATCATAAATCCATCCGCGGCACAGTCGCCCTGTGCGATGATCTGTTCCTGGAAATGGGTGGTCAGCGGGTCTCCGCAGATGGTCGTGAACCGCACATCTTCACTGGCCAGGCCGCTATAGGTCGCATGAGACCTGCTGCAGGGCAGCTCTGCCTGATCGCCGTCGGATAGTCCGCTGAGGAGCGGATTGACAGGGATGACCAGTGGTCGCCTGTCGGCGTTGGCGGGTAGTATCCGCTGATCAAACCTGGTCTGGTTGCCGCATGCATCCTCCGCGATCCAGGTTCTCAGCTTGTCGTTGCGTCCGGGTATACATACGGAAGGCACGTCCGACTCCGTATACCATATACCGGGATCACTGCATTCGTCGGAGACGGAGACGATCGCCAGATCGGATGTGCATACGATCGCATCCCCGGTGAGCTGGGGACTCAGGGTATCGATGAGGTCCAGGTGGACATACCACTGCAGGTCTTCGCCACAGTCATTCTCTACCGTCCATACAGCCAGCCATCGCCTCAGGTATCCTGTCCGGGCACAATTGCCGTCCGGCTCTATCTCGTAGAGTCCGTATCTCAGTTCCGGCGGTACCTCAGCACAATGATCCCTGATTTCTACATCACCGGCATCGAGGAGTTGTGCCCACATAGGCAGATCAGATTCTCCCCCGCACTCGAAGCGATAGCTGTCACCGGATTGTAATCCCTGCAGTCTTGGATGACGCTGTACGATCTCCAGGGCGCCCGGCCGTTCGACGAATATGCGTTGCGTGTCGCGGGCCCAGTTGCCGCAGCGATCCACAGCTGACCAGATCCGAAGCAGTGTATATCCATCGTGACAGTTCTCGTTTTCGCGCTGTTCCGTGTAATAGAGATCTGCACATTCACATGCATCCTCTACCCATACGATCCCTTCTGCACAACACTGGTCCTCACCGGGGCAGATCCGGTTTTCGGGGAGGTCGGGCAGCTGACCACAAGTGACAGTGATGTCCTCCGGTACGCCCAGGATCACAGGCGCTACTGTATCTACGATCTCTACGTAGAACCAGATAGAATCCTTGTTGCCGCAGGCATCTTCGGCCGTCCAGGTGCACCTAAGACGGAAGAAAAACCCGTCGGCCGTGCAATCTCCCGAACCCTCATAAGTCTCGGAGAATGTGACTACAGGTGCGGGGTCACAGGCGTCAGTAGCTGTGACAGAACCAGCACCCGCTCCCGGCAAGGACCAGTCGGGGTCATTGGCAGCACACTGAATGATCACCGTGTCGCCCCGGCGCATGGTCCAGGAGGGATCCGTCCAGGTCAGTATCGGAGGTACGGTGTCGACTACGGACAGTTGTGCAGTGATCTGACCCAGTATATGGTCGCAGGCGTCCGTGATCGTATAGTTGACGGTCCATGTGCCTGTAACACCACAGCCGGGGTTGTAGGACAGTGGATTGAGGTCGCTGATGACGGTGAGGTCCGGCAGGCAATCATTTGTCATGCAATCTGCCAGAAGTTCTTTGTTCCGCAGATCCCAGGCCGATACCTGTGCCTCGGGATCATCTGCACCTGTGCATAAGATAGTCGTATCCAGCTCTATCCCGCAATCTGCCGGATCCGTGAGCGGCGGGAACAAGATGGTCAGTATCGCTACAAGCGGCTGGCTGACATTACCGCACTCGTCCATGACCATGAAGCTGACCGGTATCTCGCTCTCACCGGCACATGAAGGGATCAGGTCATCGAGATCAAGGTCGTCCAGTACGCTCACAGGAGCCGAACAACTGCTGTTCACACAGGCCAGCAGCAGATCCGCAGTCCTCTGTCGCCAGGCCAGGACCTCTTGCCGGTTGGTGGCGGGATTGCAGATGATGGTTGTGTCCCTGGAAGGGCATTCACTGATATCCGGTGGTGTCAGGTCCAGGATATAGGCAGTAGCTGTGAAGGGCAGGCTCAGTACGCCGCACTCGTCCACTGCCTGGTATGTCACGATGAGCGAAGCGCTTTGTCCGCAGTTGACTTCCGGATCCGTCGTCCCGAAATCACTCCGGATATCTGTAAGATCTGCACAGCCGGTCTCGGCGCAAGCGCTCAGTGCGACCAGGTTATCTTCGTGCCAGGCCAGGAGGAGCGCCGGGATATCTCCGGCCTCACAGTCCAGGTTGATGTCCAGGGACGGGCATTGGTCCCAGCCTGGCCCTTGCGCGTTGGATACGGTAAATACGGCTTGTATGGACTCGCTGAGGTGACCGCAATTGTCTACTACAGTATAGTTGACTGTAAGAGTGCCTCCAGCTCCGCATGAAAAGTCGAACCCGCTGAAGTCGAAATCACTCAGTATCTGCTCGGGTGTGTTACAGAAGCCGGATGCGCATTCCAGTATACGCGCCAGGTTTTGCTGATCCCACTCGATGGCCAGTTGTTCGATATCCCCCTCGTCGCAACCCACTACCAGGTCAAGACCGGTACAGGAGATCATCCCCGGTGTACTGCCGTCGTTGCTGACCGTGAGCTCAAATACGATGGCTTCCGAGATATTGCCGCAAGGATCCGATACATGATAGACCACCTGTACGATCGTATCGATGCCACAATCCGGTTGTATGCCATCCAGGTCAAAATCACTGATCACGATCAGCGAAGATGCACAGTCATCGCCCGCACAGGAGAGGATATAAGTCATATTGTCCTGGTGCCACTGCTCAGCAGTTTGCTGCCCGGCCGTGCTGCAATCAATTTGTACGGACCGGTTGTCCGTACAACCGGATACATCGGGTGCGGTCGTATCTTCCAGGATGAGGGAAAGCGTCAAGGGCACACTCAGGTTGCCGCAGTCGTCGGCAACCCGGTAAGTCACAGCAATGGATCCCGCGTTGCCGCAGGTGACCTGGTAGTTTGCCGGATCAAAATCACTCGTGACCGTGAGTACAGCGCTACAGTCGTCGGTAGCACAGTCCAGCAGCCCGGCGATATTGTCCTGGTGCCAGGTCAGTACCCTGATCGAGGGGTCCGTGCCGGCGCAGTTTTCTATCCGGACGACGAGCAGATTGCAGGCATCCAGCACTGGTGCCACCTGGTCAGTCATGCTCCAGGTTGCTGTTATGGGCTGGCTTTGATTGCCACAGGCATCAACGACCCTGTAAGTGACGCTGATGCTTCCGCCTCCTCCGCAGCCCGGTATGAAGCCGGCGAAAGAATAATTGTGGATGACGGTCAGCAGGCCGCCACAAGCGTCCTGGGCGCAAGCCATCAGTTGTGCGAGATTATCCTGGTGCCAGCTATCTGCGGCCATTTGGGGATTGCCTGTACTGCAGTCTGCTGCAAAGTCCAGGTTGCTGCAGGAGGATACATCCGGCGCTTCCGTATCTGCGATGGTGAGCGTCGCACTGACCGGCTGGCTTTGATTGCCGCAGAGGTCAAAAGCCCTGTACGTGACGGTGATGGTTCCTCCCGAGCTGCAGCCCGGTATGAAATTGCCGAAGTTGTATGTATGTGCTATCAGTATCGTGCCGCCGCAGCCATCGGCAGCACAGGCCAGGAGCGTAGATATGTTCTGCATATGCCAGGCATCGGCCGTGGCTTGCGGATTGCCTCCGCTACAGGTTACCGTTTGATTGAGACCCGGACATGCGGAAAGGTCAGGTCCGCTTGTATCGGTGATCGTGAGCCTCGCTGTAATGGGTGGAGCAGTATTGCCGCAACTGTCCGATACGCTGTAGGTGACCTCTATAGATCCCGTCGATCCGCAGGATGCGATGAAATTGGCAAAGCTATAATCGTGCGTGACTACGATGCCGCCGCACTGGTCGGCTGCGCATTGCATGATGGCAGCCAGGTTATCTTCATGCCAACCGGATACATAGGCCTGGAGATTCCCTCCCTGGCAGGCAGTGCTTCGTGACAGCGACGGGCAGCTGGCGAGATCGGGGGCCAGGGTATCTATGACCGCGATCGTCTGGACATGAGTAGTCTCGTTGTCACAGTCATCTGTGGCTACAAAAGTGCGGATCAGGATATAATCCGAAGCGCAATTACCCGGTATTTCTATATCGTACCAGTATATATCCAGTCCTTCGCAGCAATGGTCATCGACAAGAGGATAGTCGACAGGAATGTACGCGTAGCAATCGAGCTCCAGGTCCTCGGGTGTATAGCTGAAGACGATATCGGAGCAGCAGGAAGGAGCAGCAGGCAAAGTATATGACATCGTGGCGCTGCATCCTCCTGCATCGCTCACTGTGACAGCATACGTACCTGAAGTCAGTGCAATCTGTGCTGCTTCGCCGGGTTGCAGCCCGCTTCCGTCCGATGTCTCCCATACGAAGGTATAGGGTTCCTGTCCACCTTCGGCGCTCAGTATGATGATACCGTCCGCTTCGGCGCCACAGGACGGCCTTTGCAGGCTATCCAGGATGATGACGGGTTGAGTGACCCGGATCAGTACGGTATCGCGGTCAATGCAGCCGTTGGGGTCCGTCACGGCCAGTGCATAGGAGGTAGTTGACTGTACGGTTGCGAGTGGCCTGGCAACACTATCATTGCTAAGACCGGAAGCAGGCGTCCAGGTATAAATGTAAAATGGGTTGCTGGCTCCTCCGATTCTTACCGCAGTTCCGGAGCAGACAGATGTATCTGCGCCTGCGCGGGCTACAGGAAGCGGATGAACCTCTACCCGGTGCATCGCCGATGTGTAACATCCGATATGCACGGAGCTGCTGTCTGCCCGCGGCGAGATCTCCAGGACATATACCTGGCTTTGCGGGGGATGTGCCACAGGATGAAGCGCGGCCGGATCCGAAAGATCCATTGCCGGGAACCACTGGAACAAATAGCCTGAAGTATCGATACCCGGACCCGGGTCGAGCTCCGCCCCATCCGGGCTGCCTTCGCAAAATCCGTAATCCCGGTCCACTAACGCAGGCATTGCAGCCGCCTGGATACGAATGGCCAGTTCTGCAGACCGGCAGACATCTCTTCGCGTTGTATCCGATACGGTGAGTATATAGACGCGCTGCGCCGGTATCGGGGCCAGTAGTACCGGGTTAGCGACCGAAGCATTGCTCAGCCCTGCCTGTGGAAACCAGGAATAAGTCAGGCCTTGCTGCGGCTGCAGCGGCACCTGGTAGTCGGTATCCGTGTCGCAGAAATACCAGTCCGCGGGAAGATCGACTGATGGGCCGGCCAGGCCGGAGATACCGATGGATCTGTAGATAGTGCGCTCACAGCCGGAAGGTATATGACGGGCGCTCAATGATATCACGGTGCTTGTATCAGCGGCAAACCGCACGGAGATACCCGTCGTATCGCTCAGTACACCGGCCGGTGACCAGGCAAACACAAACTCATTGGGATCCAGTCCGTTTGGATTGTTGACGAGTGTCGCCTGCAGGACAGCTTCCGAGCCGGCACAGAGACTGTCCGGGCCGGCTATATGCAGGTCGAAGTCCAGGACATCTACCTGCACCACATCCAGGTCGGAACACCCGGTAGCACTGTCCTCTACACTCAGGACAAATGTGTAGCTACCCGCAGCGGTAGTCTGAAATACCGGCTGAGGCGTATTCGCTCCTGCCAGCTGTGCAGCAGGTTCCCAGCGATAGACGATCCCGGGGGTTGCAGGAACACCCAGCACCAGGATTTCACCGAGGCAAACCACCTGGTCGGGTCCGGCGTTGGCCTCAGGAGCCGGGGTTTCCAGTACATTCACGTACAGGGTATCCCTGACCAGGCATCTTGTAGCGGCATTGATGCCCGTCAGTATATAGTAGTCCGTTGCCTGCGGACAGATGATCGTGTTGGCTTCTTCCGGGTTTTCTACACCCTCTGACGGGAACCAATATATCGTCGTGAAATCGCCGGAGACAGTTGCTGACACCGGTATACACACATTGCTGCAGGCGTGCACGGGCGACTGATCGATCTCTATGCTGCCCGGATCGTCTACCGTGACCCGGAAATCAAAACTGCGCGTACATGTGCCGTCCGACACAGTCAAGGTCAGCGTATAGATACCAGGGATTGCTTCCGTGAAAACAGGCCTGGCTTCATTGGCTGAGTTCAGCTGTCCGCCGGGAGCCCAGTTGTAGGTATAACCGGGAGGGGCATTCTCCGGGCCGATGTCCAGGGCTTGCCCGGCGCAGACCTGGTAAGCAGTGCCATCCAGCATGATACCTGCAGCGGGACTTACCCGCACTGTGTCGCTGGCTGTACATCCGTGTATATCGCTTACCAGCAGGATATAGTCTGTCGTATCCGCCGGGTTGGCCAGTGGGTTGGGATCATTTGGGTCGCTGAGAGAAAAGGCTGGTTCCCACCGGTATATGAGCCCGTTCACGGGAGCGGAAGGACCTAGCGAGACAGAGCCGGTGCAGAATGTTCTGTCGGGTCCGGCATCGGCGACAGGAGCAGGCAGGACATTGACCAGTACAGTATCTGTAAATGTGCAGCTTGAGCTGCTGTACGACAGGATATATTCCCGGGTGACGGCGGGAGATGCATTTGTCTCTGCTGCTGCTGCATCGCTTAGTGCATCTGCAGGAATCCAGGCATAGCTGTATCCGGGTATCGCCGGCAAGCCTATCACGGTCGTATCTCCAGCACAGATGGTCTTGTCCTGCCCGGCGAGCGGAAGTGATCTTTCAAGCGTGATATGGATAGTATCCCTGCCCAGGGAGCAACTGGAAGTATCCAGTGCCAATAAGGCATACGAGATATCACCGGTCACGAATACATCCGGCTGTGCAGCCGAGGCATCAGACAGGCCTTCGGTCGGAGTCCACCGATATACAAAATCCGGTTGAGGATCGGGCCCGATATTATAGAAGCCTTCGGCACAGGCAGTGAGGTCCTGCCCGGCATCGACCGGGATGACCTGGGATTGTCTCACTTCCACGGTCACTTCATCTGCCGCTTCACATCCGTCGCTCCCGTCGAGTACCACATAGAGTTTATATACCGTAGTTGATCCCGGCGAAGCCAGGGGTCTCGCCGATGTGGGGTCATCCAGCCCGGTGGCGGGTTCCCACCGGAAGAAATACCCGTTTTCCGGTTGACCGGGGTCTCCCAGCCGCACCGACTCTCCTGCACAGATGCGCTGGTCGGGTCCGGCGTCAGCCGTGATACCGTCGAGTACCCTCAGTGTCAGCGTATCTCTGCTGCTGCAGCCGGTGGCCGGGTCCGTCACTAAGAGGGAATATATATATGTACCCGGCCCTTCGAAGAGCAAAAGCTCAGGCTGGGGGATATCGCTTGCGTTGAGTCCCTGCTCCGGAGACCAGTTATATACATATCCGGGGACACCGGGCGTACCCAGGACAGAAAAGATCCCTTCGCAGAAATCCCGGTCGGGTCCGGCGTCAGCCAGCGGGCTTTCTACCCGGATCGTTGTCTGCTGCTCATATACGCAGCCGCTGACGATATGCTGCATCCGCAGGGTGAACACAGTGGTGCCGGGCGGCAGGGCTGTCCAGTCCACAGAAGGCCTGGCTGCTGCAGGGTCGCTGAGCCCGGTGGAAGGATACCAACGGTATACAAACGAGTCATCGGCATCCTGGCCGATCAATACAGGATCCGGACCTTGTGCTTCAGGACATATGGAGATAGATTTTGGCTGTAGATCAGGCAGAATGATAGGATCCGTAAAGAATATGATCACTGTCGTACATCGCTGTGCACCCTGGCTGTAGACGATCTCACAATGCTTTTCGGAACTGAGGGGGTTCAGGAGACAGATCTCACCGTTCTGCAGGCTAATATCCGCATCAGGATTGGCCAGTGTGATACTGAATCCGTGCAGGGCGGGCAGTTTCGTACAGAAAGGGACTTCCTGCTGCTGATCGGCGCAGTTCAGCGGTACAGCTATGCGGACTTCGGGGTCGGGGCATCTGCAGAAAGGCACGCGGACCGTACTGCTGCATGTGACACCCAGGTAGCTGACCGTGACACGGTAGACCGTGGGCTCAGCCGGGTCTACAAACGGGCGTGGCTCGGACTCCTGCCCGGTGATACTGGCCGCGTCCCCGCTGACTACCGTCCAGTGGTAGGAAAACTTTCCGCAGCTACGGTCAGGTGTACCGATATGGCGCGGGCCGCATCCTTCGGCGCCTGCATCCGCATTCAATACATCGATATGGATCGTGTCTGTCGCTACCGGGCATACCGCTGCAGAATCCCGCACTTGCAGGACATAGGTCTGCCTGCTGCAGGCATCCCCCGCCACGCCCGCAAAACGAGGCCTGCGGATGTTGTACTGATCCAGGTTGCGGCGTGGCAGCCATTCGTATACGTCGTTTTGTATACCAGCGGTTCCCAGGGCCGGCTGATCTCCGCTGCAGATGACCAGATCTGGTCCTGCATCTGCTGTGGGGCGCTGACGCAGCGATACCAGTACCGAGTCCGTATAGCTGCATCCTCCTGCGAATGTGACCGTGCGTTCGAACAATGTGTGCTCTGCCGGAGCTACCAATGGCCTGGCGATGTCTGCAGGCCCAGTTATCGCGAGCGGATCCCCTGAGACTACGCTCCAGGAGTAGGTGAGTTCCGGGTCTGGAGGCAGGGCCTGTGCGCCGATCCGGATGCTGTCCCCGGCACAGATGGCCATGTCTGCTCCGGCGGAGGGTTCGACCAGGTAGATGGTTGTACTTCGTACGACCCTGCAGCCTTCCGCATCTATGACGGTGGCCGTGACGACCGTGTTGGATACGGGAGAGACAACAGGCTGGTCAGCTGAGGGATCATTCATGATCGCTGCCGGCTCCCACTGGATAGTGTAAGTGCCGTTGGCCCCGCTCACGACAGGATTTCCGCCGAGCTCTACGTCATCTCCGGGGCACGCTACGAACGGGCCGCCCGGATTGAGTTCGGGGGCATCGACATCGCGTACCTGTACCAGTACCGCGGCCGATGTGTCACAGGCAGCGATCCGCCGGTAAAAACGGTCGGCGGACAATGCAGGAGGCTGGTAGTTTTGCTCCACGGCGCCGGGTATGCTTGTCCAGGCCATACCGTCCGTGCTTACCTGCCATTGGTACTGGCCAGGCTGCACAAAGTCTCTTTGAGAGAACGGAGCGCCGTTGCGCAATATCACCGGGTAGTCGCCCCCATATCTCGCTCTCGCTCCTTCGAGCAGCAGCGGTGTGGCCGACCGGCAGACCGCCTGGCTTGCAGGATGCACCGTATTGTCTTCTACCGGGATGCAGCATCCTTCGAGCCGGGCTATGAATCCGGATTCCAAGATGCTGGGCGTGGATGTATAGACGGCATCTGCGGTGACCGGCAGGTCGAATGACTCCGCATTGCCGGACAACAATATCCGGCCGTCTTCTTCCAGTATGAAATTCGTCAGCGATTCATTATTGCGTCCGCCGTAGTAGGATCCGCAGACCGGGCGCCCTGCCGCCGGATCGATCGTGTAAGCGACCAGGTCGTAACCGCCTGCACGGAAAGACTGAAAGGCATACGGAGCCACTGCGTGTTTGTCCGAACGCGTCCTGCCCGCTACAGAAAGCAGACCATGTTCACTCTGCAGCAGCAGGATGTCGTCTTCTCCGGGTATAGCGGCTCCCGTGGACAGATAAGTGCTCCAGAGTGCATCGCCGCTCTTCCCGTCAAAAGCTGCAAGCACAAATTTTTGTCCGACAGGAAAGCCCGAACCGGCCTGGTGTGCACCGGCGGTAGTGGGAAAATTCCTGGAAGCCGTACGGCCTGCCACGAATACGCGCCCATCGCCGGTACCCAGGGTCCTGCGGTTGTGAAAAGACCAGCTCTGGGTCTCATCTTCCTGGCCGCCGAGATAGGTAGACCAGGTCATCATCCTGGAATTCTTGTCGACCGCTGCGACCAGCAGGTCACTGTTGCCTCCTCCGTATACCGGCTGAAAAGCGTCTCCTGCTACGGCAAATCCATCGGCAGCCTGCCCGAGAAAATAGTAATGATCCTCATCCGAAGCCAACTGGTAAGCGGCGCTTTCGCCTGCTCCGGAGAGAAAGGAAAGGTATTGGGGATGGCCGTCGGCCAGGCGGATCTGGCCCCAGAAGGCACCCGTACCGCTATGTGACCCCACCAAAGCGCCGGTCGTGGCCGGAAAACCCGTACCCGGAGAGGATCCACAGACCAGGAGATGAGAAGACTCTATGGCCATATCCGAGATGAACAGGCCCTCGCCCGAGCCGGTGCTGCGGGTAGTGCCCAGGTAGGTCGACCAAAGCGGGTGGCCGTTGAGTTTGTCTACAGAGACCAGTACTGCCTGGTCGCCGGAGCTTAGCGGTGATGCCTGGAAAGCACCGGGCGTGACGGGGAAGTCGGCGGAGCCCGAATAGGCCAGGAGATAGAGCCTGTCCTCGTTGCTCAGCAAGCTGCCTGCAAACTCATAGGCAGAGCCGCCCAGGAAGCTGCTCCACTCGAGCGATCCGTTGAATTTGTTGAGACGCAGCAGTACCAGGCTGGAAAATCCGGGTATCCGGTCCTGGAAAGCGCCGGGTGTGACGGGGAAGTCGGCAGAGCTCGACTCACCGAGCAGGAAGAGTGCATCGCTATCCACAGCCAGGTAATTGGCAGATTCGAAGCCGGAGCCTCCTATATAGGTGGCCCATTCTCTTTGACCGGATTCGTTCAGGCGGATAATGGCCATATCCTGGTTGCCTGCGAGCGATGTCTGGAAAGCGCCGGGCGTGACTGGGAAGTCAAGGCTCAGCGTACTGAAAAGCATATAAATATGTGTGGCGTCGCGCTGGAAGGCCGTGACGAAGTCGCTCTCCGTGCCGCCATAATAAGAGGACCATCTCAGGGCCACGGGATCGATCACCAGTGGTAGTGAGGGGTCTGCGAGACTCATATCCAGATCAAAGCCTACAAGATCTTCGCTGAGTATGCGATATGTACAGGGTATGGGGACCTCCTTCCCGTTGACATGCTGGTAGGCGTAGGGTCTGCCGGCCCTTACCGTACCTGCGGAGGTCAGCAGCAGCAGCTCGCCGGATTCATCCGTTCCGACGGACTCCACCCCCTCGTAATGCATGCGGATCCGGCGCTGATCTGCACCCGGATGTACGATATAGTCATACTCAAGCTCTCCGGAGGCAGTAGAATAAAAGCGCAGATCGATACCGTCGTACAGGTCAGGTCTCCACAGCTCGTTGGAGACCTCTTTCAGCGTGGAGGTAGTTCCCCGGTAACGCCGTATAGTCTCCGGTCGGGAGCGTCTGCCTTCCCACCGGGATTGAGGTACGGAACCCGGCCAGCTCATACGGTAGGTATGCCCGGATATCAGTGCATCCTCGAGCGGCTGTGTACCCGACCCGTCGAACGATCTTGCCCTCGATGCAGCGGCCTGCAAATGACCCTGGTAGTCTTCCGGCGTCTCCGGGCGCTTGTACTGGTCCAGTTTATAGACGGTAAAGCTGACCGCAGTATCCAGGAATCGCACCTGGGCGGAAGGGAGTTGCAGATGATACCGGATCGGGGAGCCCCATTCGCCGTCGTTCTTCTCAAACCGGAGCAGGTCGCGGTGATAGCGCAGCCACGACGGTACTGTGTCTGGAAGAAAGGAAGCAGTGGCAAAAGAAGGAATAGTGAGCCCCCAAAGGAAGATACAGGATATAAGCCTGTACGGGAGCGCCTGACAAGCAGGACTTGTGTGTAGTTTTCTTACGGGTCGATGACCCGAGACCGACATTTTCATGTCCCCGGCTGGTTTTGGTTAGCGGGCAGTTGCCCTCCGGACAGGACTTCGAGACCTTGACTTAACGAAAAGTCCTATACGTAACGCGAATATATAAAATATATAAACATATAGTAGATATGTATATATCAAAATATTTTTAATTCGTTGATATCTGCCGGAGACAAAAAGAAATGCCCCCATCGCGGGCGACGGGGGCATCGGGAGCGACCTGGTTTTCGCGCCCTTATTTTACAACAGACAGTTTGAGTGTTTTAAAACCCGTCTCGGTCCTGATCTCCGCCAGGTAGATCCCGGTTCCGAGGTGCTGTACCGGTGCCGCCAGCATGACACGGCCGCTTACCCAGCCGTAGTGTTGTTGTGCGACCACAGAACCATTGATATCACGTATGATCACCTGTACAGGTCCCGGCTCGGGGAGGCTGATCTCAAGAGAAGCCGACGAACCGGCTGGATTGGGTAGTATCTGTGCCTGAATACCCGGATTCTCACGGTCACGTACGGAAGTGGTATAACCGTTGGCCAGGGCATCTTCGAAGGTCAGTTCGGCTGCGTTCTGGTAACCTTGTGCCCCCATGAGAATGGGTATCAGGTACATATTCTCGACGTTCTGATCTGCCGGTATCGTCGTGGAGAAGTTGATGACCTGGCGCTCGCCGGCCAGGAACTCACCGGAGATCGTATTGGCGGCGTTTTTCTGGATACCCATGATCGCTCTCGCCACGTGATCGTAGACCATCAGGTGTGCAGGTACGGGGTTAGGGAGCAATTCATACCCGCCCATAGGGCCGTTGGCGCCGCCCGAGTATGCATTGACCTGGGCCCAGCCGCTGCCGGTACCACGCACACCGTCTTCCGTCAGCGCCATAGACACCCAGAATTCACCCGATACATCCTGGAGAAATTCGATCGTAGCGGAGATATCCAGTTTTCTTGTCTCTTCATCATAAGCTGCTCCTGCAGATACGGAAGCCACTACCGGTACGGCCACTTCACCCAGGAAGGGATCCTCGGCAAGGCTGGGATCAATGACGGTCCTGCGATTGATCACAGCGTTGGGGAATCCAGAAAATCCGGGTATGCTGGTGATAAGCTGGTCGTATGCGGGCACCATCATGGGATCGTTGTTGTGCACGGCGATAGGTATGAAATGTCCGTCGTAGCGATGGCTCAGGACTTCCATATAGACTGCGCCTCTCGGGCACCAGGTGCACCAGGTCCCTGTTGCTTCTTCTACAAGCACCGCCCTCGAGTCAGCCGGAGTGACCGCGCTGATCAGCAGGGCCGCCCGGTCGTTGCATGCTTCTTCGTCTCCGCTTGTACCGTTGACAGAGCCTACGCGGATATCCACTTCATTGGCGCCGAGTTGCAGGGCAAGGACCGACTGTGTGGTCACTGTCATACTGGTACCCGGCTCGAGCGCCAGATCTGCAAATGCTTCGGCAAATTCAACACCGTTGATGAATACCTGTGCCGTAAATTCGTCTACGGTCTCATTGCCATTGTTGCGGACGGTAAAACCCAGCGTCGAAGCCGTGCCGGTCAGTTTGCTGTTGGCCCAGTTGATGCCGCTGATGCCTATATCCGAGTTGATGACCGGCGCGAGTGTGTCGTAAGAGTAGGATACATCGTCTATGAAGAACGAGTTGCTGGCATTGGCCGGGTACAGGTTGAGACTGGCCACGGCATTGACCGGGTTGGCAAATGCGCCCCGGCATTCTCCGTTGATAAGCAGCTTCCAGGAGTTTTCCGTCAGGTTGATATCGAAGCTCAGCTCGGCCCATTCATCCTGCGGAAAGAAAGTTGTGAGCAGGTTGGCGTCCGAGCTGTTGCGGCAGGTCAGTACACCGTTTGCCGCTATTGCGATCTCGAGCGCCCATACGCGCCCTATCGTGGTCTCTCCCTGGAAGTTGAAATAGGCGGCCTTGCCTTGCTCGACAAACAACGAGGTGCTGAAGAGAAAATGCCCTGTCGTATACTTGTTGCCAAACGGCAGCACGATATCTACAGGACCACCGGAAGAGGAGGCACTGGTAAACTTGATCGAGTTGGAACCGCTGCTGGCGCGTTCTACGGTGATGCGTACATCTTCCGTGGTTCCGGGGCGGTTGCTCCAGGTCTTCCAGGCGGTCGAAGAGCTGCAAAGGAAAGCTCCTTCGGTATAGCTTTCAAAGTCATCGCTGAAGCTGGTTACCTGGGCCCGGAGTCCTACGGGCAGCATTGTTGTGGCGATACAACATAAAAGAAATGTAAAGAATTGTTTCATAGTGAAGACGGGATTAAGTTGTGTTTACTTAAAGGTAACTTTTGATGGGGATAATGCGAAGTACAGGGTACAGGAAAATCGGTTTACCGACCGCACGCTGCTGGAATCCGCTTCAGCCATATCCTCGCATCGGTGACACAAGTCGGCCCTGGCCGTTATTTCCCGGTCATATTAAGTGCCCGGTCACAATATTGCATACAGACAGACCTGGGTGGCCTGGTTTAAAAGAAACGCTGTTGATATGGCAAGAATGCAACTCCTTCCTGTGATGCTGCTATTCGTACTGGCCGCCTGCAGTATGCGATATGCTCCGATTGGTATGGCTGATCGAAGTGTAGCACCGGGGGTATTACGACTTGATGGATATTATGTAGTAAATACTACACATAAGAGCGACCCGGAGCAAGAAGTTACCAGGTATCACTTTTTTTATGAGAATGGAACAATGTTCTTTTTTAGTTCCTTCCCCGGAAGAGCCAATGATGAATATGTAGAATCAAACCATATGAGACGTATGAAGAACACGGAAAGCATTGGTAGGAATATATACAGGTGGGGAGGGTTTTCTGTAAATAGAAAGCAAGAAATTGTGTTTGAGAAGTGGGAACCCTCGTCAGGAGGTAAAGTCAAAACCTGTGTTTCAAGAGGCTCCGTATTGAATGATTCAACATTTATCATTACAGAGTATGTCAATAATTATTATCCAGCCAAGGTATATAGTCTGAGAGACACATTCCATTTCCGGCCATTCAGCCCCAAGCCCGACAGCACGAATGCCTTTGTACATTAAGTCCCGGCTAAGGTGTATGGTACGGCCTACCTCTTGATCACTTTTTGTACGGCCAGCAGCCTGCTGTCTGTATCCAGCACCTGCAGCATATACAATCCGGACCGGAGTTCTGACAGGTCCATTGTCAGCTCGGCCGCATAATCGCTCAGCCTGATCTCGCGAAGTGTCCTGCCGTACAGATCCGAAAGACGCAGTACGGAGAGGAGCCTGTCGCCTGCAAGCGAGATGCGTATATGATCTGTTGCAGGTTGAGGGTATACGCCGATCGTGGACGAATCCCCTGTTTTGCCGGGTTGCCGGGCAATGAAAGCCTGCGGGTTGTTTTCCGTATCATCCGGTGTCAGTATGGATGAAAGTGGATTGTAGACATTTGCGCAGAAGAAAGCTATCTCCTGTTCTGTGGCCGGTGGTACGGATTCACAGGGGGCGGACCCGCTGATCTTGAAGTTCGGATCCGTGACGACGACGTGAAGACCGTCGGGATCGGTGAACAGCAGTTCTTTGGTATGGATATTCCAGCGGGTCCAGGGAGTGATCACGTAAGAGACCGGGAAGTTCTTTACGATGATCTTGTCCCAGGCGAAGAAATTGCCGCCCTGAATGAACACTGAAAAATCAATCTCCAGCACGTCCTGTATATTGAGGTAGGGATTGGCGGGTGTATTGTCATAGGTATAGGGCGCAGTGACCACGGCAGTATTGTACGTAGCGATGTATGCGATGTCCGATCCCAGTCCGTCGGCCCGGTTGAGGGTCGCCAGGATTTTCAGTTTGACTTGTTTGCAGTCCTCATTGAAGAAGTAGCCGCCGTTGATCGTCTTCTGCATAAACAGGCTGTAGTCGTGCAGGCATTCTATAGGCATATAGGGCGTGGTATATACCCGGTCCAGCCCGCTAGCCCGCAGGCCCTGCGACGGCGAAGAAATCGGCATTCCGTACCCGCAGTCCGAAAAGACCAGCGCCACCAGTACGTTCTCCGGATCCAGGCTGAGGCCTGCAGCTGCATTGAAGACATATTTCAGGTTGGCCTTGTCGAATTTGTACGAATAGTAATGGGTGCGATCGACCGGGTATTCCGGTATACCGGAGTCTTCCTCCCGGTACTCTACGGCCTGGTGTACCACGGGTGTATAGAGCAGGTTGAAGATGCCGAGTACATTGTCGTATACTGGCTCATAAGCCTCCCAGTTGGTCACTGTCTGCGCTCCTGGCGTTTTGATCAGTATGGGAACATGAGGAGAGTGTGTGGTCAGGGTGCCGGTTGCCTCAAACTGGTATTTGCCGGAGTAGCTGCTGATGGTCTTTGGCGTACCGGAGCTGCCGCCGCCGATCAGCATATCGAGTACACTGATGGCCGTGCCTACGTAGGGGATGGCCTGTAGCCAGGAGGGAAGGCTTGAGGGAACTGAGTTGAAAGGCGCGGTGACGATCGGGAGTATCTCATTCTGTGTAAAATCTGCCAGACCTGAAAGGTTCTTGAAGGTCTTCTGTCCCTTTTCGTAGTGGCTGCCAATTGTATTAAAGAGGGCTGCTGATCCTCCTAGTATGGCATTAAATGGATTTGCCGCCATGCCGCCACCGGACGAATAGATGGGGATGGTGCTGGACTGCCCAAAGATATCGAGGCTGATGGCCGATACGCTGGTGAGCGTAGGTTGTACACGCATTATAGTCCCATGGTGGCAGGTACAGGGATCATAGGCCATCACATAGTCGGCCACCAGCCAGGTGCCGTCGTGGCTGGGAGGCGGGACATTGTAAAACTTGTTGATAGATTCGCCACTGAGACCCTTCTCAAAATTATCCAAGGCACTCATGGGTGAATTGAGATGCTCAAGTATGGAAGAGTTTTTTTTGAAATTATCACTATTAACGAACTGGATGAGATTTATCAAGGCGCCTTGGTAGGCATTGCTGCCGTCGCTGCGGACATAGAGCAGCACACGAAGCAGGGCATTGTAACGGTTGTAGAGCACTAGGGTCGGGAAGTTGACACCGCTTTGGGCAGAGCCGAAGTCCTTCCAGACCAGTTCCCAGCCATCAGTGGGTTCAAAATCCCTGGGAGGTCCTACCAGGTGAGTCACATTCTCCTGGACCGGGAACCCGGCATAGAAGGGCGAGCTTTTGGTAAGCGGTCCTGTGTGTCCCTGGAAGTAGAATTCATAGGTAGCATCTCGCCAGTCCCACACGTTCACCGTGGATCCGGGCAGTGTATTCTGTTCGCACTGGGCCATGAGTATCATGCCGGGTCCCAATAGCAGGCCCAGCAGGGTGGTATAGAGTTTCTTCATGCCTTATTCGATTTTTGTACCGGAGAACTGTTTCTGAATTCTTTCCCCGGGGCTGTTGCCGTCTATCCAGTAGTTGATGATCAGGGTCTTGTAGTCGTCTTGCAATGCCCCGTGACCACAAATATTTTTACAGAGCAGGCCTCCTCCTCCATGGATGAAAATGTTTTTTCTGTCGAGTCCGACCACAACTGTTGGGTCCGCACATCCTTGTGGAAGATTGCGTATCTCAAACAGTGGAAATGAAACCGGGATTTCTATTTCAAAAGAATCGGTAAGATGATCTGTATTTGCTCCCCGCCATTTGCCATGCAGTAGTGACCAAGCATCATCAGGGCCGTGTGACCTTCTCAGTATATGGAATTTTTTACTGACAGTATCACGGCTAGTGGGGTCCGATGAACAGCGATTGGGATCGTTGCGCTCTGTGACCAGGGTAACCTGGATATCACCGACAGCATTATCGCCAAAGAGAAGTTCAAACTCCCTGTCGGTAAATATCTTTGGATCAGTGCCTATCTTCCAGTAGTATCTGTCTGCTTGATTGTGCGCTCGAAATGTAATATCTATGGTTGAAAATACTGTATCTACTTTCAGCTCAAGGGTTTTCGGTCCGGTGTTATCACAGTTAAGTGAGAATATGGGAATCTCAAGGATGTCAAAATCCGCGTTGGCGGGTACATAGCTGAGGCAGGGATCATAGTTGGGACAGCGCCGGTCCGTGGGGTCGGTGCATTCCTCCTTGCAGCAGCCGGCTATGGCGAAAGCAAGAATGAAAAAGCAGATCGGCGATATGACAAGACGATATTTATGGTTAGGGTACATTCTGTGGGCTTGATTATTATATGGCTGTATTTTTGCTAATGTATTAAAAATTTAATATTATATCGTATTATTAAGAGAAATATACTGCAGATTCAGTTGGTATGTGTTTGTGTGCATTATTCTGTTTTTATACCGGAGAACTGTTTCTGAATTCTTTCCCCGGGGCTGTTGCCGTCTATCCAGTAGTCGATGACCAGGGTCTTGTAGTCGTCCTGCAATGCTCCGTGACCACAAATTCTTTTGCAGGAAGCGGCTGAACCTGCAAAAAATATATTCTTTCGCCAAAGCCTCACATCAAGAGGTTGATCAAAGCAGCCTCTTGGTAAGTTGTTGATTCTGCGAGGGAAGCCCGGGGGGATTTCTATATTGAAAGTATCTTCCGGGTTTTCCGTATCGCTCCCACGCCAGTTTCCGTGCAACAGGGACCATGGATCTGTCATAGAGTTATCAGGCGGGGATAGAATATGGAAAGTCTTGGTGACAGTATCCCTGCTTGTAGAAGAAAGCGTACAATGCTGAAAATCATCTTTCTCAGCGATTAAAGTCACATTGATGTTTCCAACAGCGGTCACATTGAAGTAAAGACTAAACTCTTTGTCGGTAAACACTTTCGGGTCGGACCCGATTTTCCAGTAGTATTTGTCGGCCTGATGCAAAGCGCGGAAGGTGATATCTCCTCTAGGGAATACGGTATCTACCTGAAGTTCAAAAGTTGTAGATTCTCTATCACCGCAATTGGGTATAGCAAAGAGAACCTCCAGGATGTCAAAATCCGCGTTGGCGGGGACATAGCTGAGACAAGGATCATAGTTGGGACAACGACGATTGGTCGGGTCGTCGCATTCGTCTTTGCAGCAAGCTAATGGGACTATACCCAGGAGCAGGACGCAAGAGAACACAGAGATGATATACCGAAACCTAGTCGGTCTCATACAGCGGATTTTTTGAGGTAGATGCAGGTCTAACCCGTGCGGGTGTGGTCCAGATACAGGTCAAAGACCCTCCGGATGAGCTAAACTATTAAAAATATACTCTTTTCGGATATGTGCCGGACAGAATGGGTAATTATACGCAGAGTCATTGCGTATAATTACGCAGTCAAAAGGGCCGGGCAAACAAAAAAGGCTCTCCCGCCAATCCGGAAGAGCCCTTCGTATAGGATATGTTCTCTTTACTCTTACAGCTCGAAACGAATCCCCTGGGCCAGAGGCACCTGGCGACCGTAGTTGATCGTATTCGTCTGGCGGCGCATATAGGCTTTCCAGGAGTCCGACCCGCTTTCGCGGCCGCCTCCTGTCTCCTTTTCGCCACCGAAAGCGCCGCCGATCTCGGCTCCGCTCGTACCGATGTTGACATTCGCAATACCGCAGTCGGAGCCGTTGGCCGACAGGAAGTATTCCGCCTCCCGCAGGCTGTCTGTCATGATGGCTGAGGACAGGCCCTGAGGTACATCATTCTGCATTGCCACCGCTTCTTCCAGCTCGTTGTATCGCATGATATAGAGAATCGGTGCAAAGGTCTCGTGCTGCACGATCTCCATCCGGTTGTCGGCTTCCAGTATACAGGGTCTGACATAGCAGCCGCTTTCATAGGCGGGTCCCTCCAGCACACCGCCTTCGACTACGACAGTGGCTCCGGCGGCTTTGGCCTGCTCTATAGCCTTTGTGTAGCTGGCTACGGCATCCCGGTCGATCAGCGGTCCGACGTGGTTGTTGGCGTCCAGCGGATCTCCGATCCGCAGTTGACCGTATGCGGCGGCGAGTTTGGTCTTCACTGTATCATATATGCTCTCGTGGATGATGAGTCTCCTGGTACTGGTACAGCGCTGTCCGGCAGTGCCTACGGCGCCGAAGACTGCTCCGATGAGCACGGCGTTCAGGTCGGCGCCCGGCGTGATGATGATTGCGTTGTTACCGCCCAGTTCCAGCAGGCTGCGTCCGAGACGGGATGCCACCGCCGCACCGACGATGCGCCCCATGCGTGTGCTGCCGGTCGCGGAGATCAATGGCATGCGGCTGTCCGAGGTCATATACTCCCCGATACGGTAATCTCCGTTGACCAGGGAACAGATGCCTTCAGGCAGGTCATTCTCCTCCAGGACCTGGCTGAACAGGTACTGGCAGGCAATACCGCAGAGCGGGGCCTTCTCGGAAGGCTTCCAGACACAGGTATCTCCGCAGACCAGGGCGATCATACTGTTCCAGGACCATACGGCCACCGGGAAGTTGAAGGCCGATATGATACCGACTACGCCCAGCGGGTGCCACTGCTCGTACATACGGTGAGCGGGCCGCTCCGAGTGCATGGTCAGCCCGTACAGCTGCCGGGACAGACCGACGGCAAAATCGCAGATATCGATCATCTCCTGTACCTCGCCCAGGCCCTCCTGCAGGCTCTTGCCCATCTCATAGCTGACGAGTTTGCCCAGTGGATCCTTGTATTGTCTCAGCTTCTCTCCGTACTGACGGACGATCTCGCCGCGTCGGGGAGCCGGTATATTGCGCCAGTAGACAAAGGCTTCGGCTGCAGTGGCCACTACATCGTCGTACTGAGCGCGTGTCGTCACGGATACACTGCCGATAAGCCTGCCATCTACCGGGGAGTATGAGTCGATCCACTCGTCCGATCCATAGGTTTTCCTGCCGGTACCGGTGCCCGCATTGCGGGACGCTATACCCAATATATCCAGAAAGTCGATTTCCATAGAACTTGTGTTTAAGGCCGCAAAAATACGGAAAATGGGGCCGCGACGCAAATCAGGCAACGACCACTTTACCCGGCGCTTCTGGCAGATAAAGCTTATATTTGAAATAACAGCTCCCGACGACCGTGTCTTACCTGTCCAGCAAACGGAATATTTCTGTCATCGTCCTGGCATATACATGCTTCTGGTCCCTGGGTTGCCTGGCCCAGGACACGCTGCCCAACCTGGTGCCCAATCCGGGCTTCGAGCTGCTGTCGGGTCTGCCGCTCAACTGGTTCAATACAGGCAGGGATTTTACCCATTGCATGAAGTACTGGAGTTCGCCCACGGGTGCGTCGCCGGACGCATACGGCAAGGGGATCAAAGTACCGTCCAACTGGGGGACAAAGGGTTTTGGCAAGGCAAAGCCACGCACCGGCAAGGGCATGGTAGGCCTGACGCTCTACGGGTGCGGCAGCGGCAAACCCCATTGCCGCGAATACATCCAGATCCCGCTGAACGAACAGTTGGTATTCGGGCAGAAGTACGAGATCACCTTTTGGGTGACCCATCTGCCAGGTACGATGGAGATCAACAATATAGGCGCTTATTTCAGCAGCAAGTTTTACGAGATAGAGACGGACCCGCTGCTATACTTCAAGCCGCACCTGTACTCCGAATATATCCTCCAGTGTGACGGTTACTGGGAGAAGATCTCCGGCACATTCCTGGCAACGAGCGAAGCAGAATACCTCATCATAGGCAATTTTTTTCCTGACAGCCTGACCGCTTCCCGGCAGCCGGAGAAAGAGGGGTATGGGTTTGCTTACTATTATATCGACGATGTATCGGTGCGTAAAGTGCCGCCCATTCTGCCTATACCGGTCAGGGACGACGACATCACCCGCGCCGTAATGGAAAAGGGCAATATCATCCCGCTCAAATATATCTTCTTCGATCCGGACAAGAGCGAGCTCCTGCCCAGATCCCATGTCGAGCTCAGGAAGCTGGCGGGCATACTGAACCAATACCCGTCTATACAACTGGAGGTACGCGGGCACACGGACAGCAGGGGAGAAGAGTCCTACAACCTGCGGCTTTCGCGTGACCGGGCCCAGGCAGTGATGGACTACCTGCTCTCCGAAGGTATCGAAGCCGGCCGGCTTCGCTTCAGAGGATATGGGAGCAGTCAGCCCATCGCGACCAATCATTCGGACCAGGGTCGCCGGCAGAACCGACGCGTAGAGATCTGCATCCTGGACCGGTAGCCGGACCCGGTGGTTTTCGTTTTTAAAGCCGTTGCAGAGCGTTGCCCTGAGGGCCGTTTTGTGTAATTTGCCGCCATGAAAAGCGTATCCCTGCTAGCTGTACTGCAACAAGGCAGGCTGGAGGCCGGATGTGACGAAGCGGGCAGGGGCTGCCTTGCCGGTCCGGTAGTCGCGGCAGCCGTCATCTGGCCCGAAGACCTGGATCTGCCAACACTCAACGACTCCAAACAACTGACCCATGATCAGCGGGAGGGGCTGCGGGCAGTCATAGAAGAGCGGGCGATCGCCTGGGCAATCGGCCAGGCAGAACCGGAAGAAATAGATCGGATCAATATTCTGCATGCCTCCTTCCTGGCGATGGAGCGGGCTATATCTGCGCTGCGGCTAGCGCCGGAACATCTGCTGATCGACGGCAATCGTTTCCGGTCTCACCTGGACATACCGTATACCTGTATCGTAAAGGGCGATGCCACATATCGTTCCATCGCCGCTGCTTCGATCCTGGCCAAAACAGAGCGCGACCGGCTGATGGTGCGCATGGGGACACAATATCCGCACTACGACTGGCAACAAAACAAGGGATACCCTACGGCCGCCCACCGCAGAGCGATCGCCGCGCACGGCCCCAGCCCGTTGCACCGGCAGAGTTTTCGATGGTCGCCTCCTCCCGGGCAGATCCCTTTACTCTGACTCAAGCTTCTTGTTCCGTGAGGGGAGGCAGCAATATACCCAACCTGGCAGGCAGGCACCGGATCGTTGCCGGGGTGAATCCCTTGAATTCTCCGTCAGCTTCCACGGGTACCGGTCTGTCGGACGATACGACGCATGACAAGTGCTGACCGGTGTATACCAGCGGATGCCCGTCCAGGTTACCGGCAAACAGTCGGTAGAGATTGAGCAGTATGCGCCACACAGGCATGGAGCGTATGGTCGTCACCGCCAGCTTGCCGTCGTCGGCGATGGCATGTGGTACGATCTGCATACCGTTGCCGCTGTACCGGGTGATGCCGGCATTGACCGTGAAGAACCTACCCTCCAGGCCTGCCTCGTCCGCCTGTACCTGCATATGGACGGCGCGGTAACGAAAAAGCCCGCGCAGGACAGCCAGGAAATAAGACAACTTCCCCATTCTTTTGGCCTCCGTGGCACTCAGCTGCCGGGCGATCATACCGTCAAAGCCCAGGCCGAGCACGTTGACAAAATAGCTTTCCGAAGACAGGGTACCGTCAGGGCCGGTACACTCCAGGTGACCGACATCCTGGAGGCCTCGCCTGCACATGCGCATAGCCCTGGCCAGCGTATCAGGTTCGCTGCCCCAGGCATAATGCCTGGCCCAGTCATTGGCGGTGCCGAGCGGTATGGCGAAGAAGGTCAGCTCCGTCGCAGCTACGGTATCCTGTGTGAGCAGCCCGTTGGCTACCTCATGGACCGTACCGTCACCGCCCATGACTGCGATCCGCCGGTGGCCGGCGGATACAGCTTCCCCGGCGATCGATAAGGCGTGCCCGGGGTACTCCGTATATACAGCCTGCACATCGAGCCCGGCCTGCGAACACGCATCAATATAGCGTCCGGCTTTCCTGCCGCAGCGTCCGCCGCCGGCAGTGGGATTGATGATGAGCAGCCAGCTGCCCGGATTGACTTCCGTCATGAGATAAGCCCGTTTTGTCTAAACTTGACCGGAAAATAGTGCGATTCCGGGACTGCTGGTTTATTTTTGGGTACAGGAGACGGTATGTTCCGCCGCTTCCGCATGTTCCATCTGAAAGCAAAAACCACATGAATATACTGAGCCTGCAGCAAGTAGTTAAGAGGTATACCAATCACCTGGCGGTGGACCATGTGAGCTTCGATGTACCCAAAGGCTGCATCTTCGGCCTGCTGGGCCCCAACGGAGCCGGGAAGACGTCGCTGATCCGTATCATCACGTGTATCACTCAGGCAGACAGCGGACAGGTACTTTTTGACGGAGAGCCGCTCAACGAAAATCACCCGTCCGATATCGGCTATATGCCCGAGGAGCGTGGACTGTACAAGAAGATGAAGGTCGGCGAGCAGCTCCTCTACCTGGCTGTACTCAAGGGAATGGAAACAAAGGCCGCCAAACGGGAGATCGCAGAGTGGCTGGAAAAATTTGAGATCACCGACTGGTACAACCGCAAAGTAGAAGAGTTGTCCAAGGGGATGCAGCAAAAAATACAGTTCATCTCGACGGTCATACACAAACCCAAACTGCTCATCCTGGACGAGCCCTTTTCTGGCTTGGACCCGATCAACAGCAACCTGATCAAGGACGAGATCCGCAAACTCAACGAGAGCGGCATATCTGTCATCTTTTCGACCCACCGTATGGAGCAGGTAGAGGAGATCTGCGAATATATGGTCCTGATCAACAAAGGACGCCGGGTGCTGGACGGACGCGTACGGGAGATCAAAGAGCGGTTCAAGGACAATGTTTACGCGTTTCACTACAAAGACGAGCTACCGGCGGATACCCTCTCCGGTATGCAAGTACTGTCGCATACAAACGGGCAGATCCGCGTGCAGCTCTCCGGGTTGCGCGAGGCCAATGAGATGCTGTCGCACCTCATCGGCAAGGGAGTACTGATCGACAGCTTCCAGGAGATCCTGCCCAGCATCAACGAGATATTCATCAAGACCGTCCGGGAAACATCCGGGCAGCCTGCTGCTCAATAAATACCCCTCAAAAACCAAACCATCTTATGAACAAGCTCTGGCTGATCATCAAGAGAGAATACCTGACACGCGTCACCCGCAGATCTTTCATACTGGCCACCCTGCTCACGCCGCTGGCTTTCGGCGTTTTTTTCCTGGTGGTCACGATCATATTCGCCTATCAGAGCGATGACACGAAAAACATCATCGTGCAGGACAGCAGCAATCTGCTCGAGAAAGCCCTGCCGGACAGCAAGAGCCTCTATTTTACCTTTTCCAATGAGAGCCTGGAGGACCTTAAGGGCAGGTATAATGACAAGGAGTATGACGGTATACTGGTCGTACCGGCGCTGGAGGATATCCAGAACAAGAATATGCGGGTGTTCTACTATTCGGATGAGCCGCTGGACCCCGAGAGTACATTGCGGCTGACCAGGGAGCTGGAGAGCCGGGTACGCAATTACAAGATCAAAGCCCTGGGCTTCGAACAGAAGAAACTCGAAAGCCTGGATGTCTCCGTGACCATTGATCCCGACGTGGTGAATAAAAAAACGGGCAAAGCGGAAGACGAAAAGACCTTCACGTCGCTTACGAGCGGTGTAGCTGCCGGTATTGGGGGTATCATGGGGGTGATCATGTACCTCATGGTCTTTATCAACGGGTCCATGGTCATGCGCAGTGTGATGGAAGAGAAGATGAACCGCATAGTAGAGGTCATGATCTCTTCCGTGAAGCCTTTTCAACTGATGTTTGGCAAAATAGTCGGGGTCGGTGCTGTGGGGTTGACCCAATTCCTGATATGGGCGATCCTGATACCGGTGATCAGTATTGTCGTCGGGTTGTTCTTCGGTATTGACACGACTAAGGCCATGGAGATGCAACAGGCTGCCCAGCCGCAGGTCATGGACAATGCTGCACTGGATCCGGCACAACTGATCGTGGAGATCAGCCGTATCAACTGGTGGGTGATCATCCCCTGCTTCATCCTCTTCTTCCTGGGAGGTTTCTTTATTTATTCATCGCTGTTCGCTGCGGTGGGCTCCGCCATCGGGGACGACCTGGGGGAGGGCCAGTCGCTCACCATCCCGATCACGATCCCTGTTTTGCTGGCCTTTTACATCATGTTTGTCGCTATCCGTGCGCCTAATAGCAGCCTGGCGGTGTGGTCCTCGATCTTCCCGTTGTTCTCGCCGATCGTCATGCCTGCGCGGCTGGCCTTCAACCCCCCGGCATGGCAGATCGTACTGTCCCTGCTTTTGCTGGTACTCTCGGTACTGTTCTTCGTCTGGTTGTCGGCACGTATATACCGGGTAGGAATCCTCATGTACGGAAAGAAAGCCACGTTCAAGGAGATCGGCAAGTGGCTGTTTTACAAGCGCTGATCCGGGACACCGGTATCGCGGGCACTTGCGGGAGGGCATAGCAGCCTGCTCCATTATTACAAAATAAAAGGGCGGACCATCCAACGGTGGTCCGCCCTTTTTATGTGTTTTTATGCTTGCTGCCTGTGAAAGCTCGGTTAGCGGATCGCCTTCAGCAAGCTGTCTACCTGCACTGTGCGGTCTTTGATGGACTGGCGGATGCCCTCGATATCCGATAGTTTGGCGGTAGAAGTGGCTTTGCCAAGCTCCTCCGTCAGTTCGCCCGTACGGATCTTCTCGATGATCTCTTGTTGTTCCCTTTCCAGGTTCGCTACATAGCTTTCCAGGGTGTTGAGCTTTTGAGAGAGGCCGGCAAAATTGGCGTCAAAAAAAGCTTTCTGTTCCGCCGAGGCTCCGCTGATGGCTGCCTCCAGGTCCGCAAGGGATTTTTGCAGGCGTTGTACATCATCTTTTATGGCGGATTGCTGTGTGTTTAGCTCCTTTGCATGCTCCTTGATGGAAGATACAGTCTCCTTCGCGGGTTCGACTTCGCCCGGATTTCCTCCTCCGCTGCAGGAGGACAAAGCGGCGCTGCAGAAAAAAGCCAGCAAGACAGGATAGGCATATACTCTTTTCATGGTGATTTGCTTTTAGGCCGGTAAAAGTAATACATTCCTGCCGGGCAGTCAAAACAGCTTGCAGGTCAGCCCGCCGGTATTTTATATGGCAGGTTCGGCGTGTGACAGGGAAGATTGAAGTGAGGTGATATACGGGAATATATATGGCCCGGATTAGCGGAGAACCGGGAGGAGGGGACAAAAAAAGAATGCCGGACTACCCCTAATCCGGCATTACAATCTCAAACTATGAAAACAAAAACTAAACCCTCTCCAAATGAATGGGTATGGATATAAACGATATGCCCCCGGAAAAGTTCACCGGGGGCATAAAAAATGTTCCCTTTATATCATTTGGCAGAATAAAAGCTGTCAATGAACGGCGACCAGCTGGCTTACCGGCCCCTTTGCAGTCTCTATCCCGAATATATACATGCCAGGCGCCAGGCCGTCGGTTGGCCATTGTACCTGCCCGTTCTCAAGGCGTACACCATTGATACTCTTCAGGATACGGCCATATATATCGGATACCTGGATCACCGGTGTAGCGGTAAGCGGCAGGACAGCCTGCACATATCCTGTGGTACTCGCCGGGTTGGGGGAAAATAATATCTTGCCGGGCTTGTCCGGGCATCCGGTAATGATGTTGGAGTAATATGCCTTGCCTCCGGTTTCAGCTATCTTCAGCCGCAGGTAGGCAGGTGTAGAGCCAAGCCGGTATGATGCTGACCAGGTTGCAGCGTCCAACTCCTGCTCGGCCGCAAAATCCACTCCGTTCTCCGACCCCTCCAGTATGATTGATTCAAGCGCCCGGTCACCCGAGAGATCATAGCTTAATGCCGTCTCGCCGGACCCGGTACAATCTGCTGTGAAGGCCTTGATATCTACAGCCAGGGCGCCGAGATCAAGCTCCATCAGGAAGAGCCCGTTCTTCGTATCGGAGCCGGCAATCAGGCCATTGGAAAAGAAAGGGTATACACCCCAGCAGCCTACGGTTCCGTTGTAGTCTGTGTTCTCCGGGTATGTATCGTAGTAGGCGATACGCACGGGCTGATAAGGGTCTGACAGGTCGAAAACAACGACTCCATCTTCATAGTAAGAGACGAATAGCGTATCTCCCTTGAAGAAAGGATTATGCGGTGTAATATCCAGGTGTGCAGGCGCAAGGAGCGGCTCGCGAAAAGGCAGGAAATAGCTGGTCTCGTTCATGAGAAAGGAGTCCCGGTGCAGCACTACCAACGGTTTACCCTGCGGTAGTTCTTCTGCGTAGACGATATATTCACCGTCGTCCGTGATCCAGCTGCTGTGGTTATATCCCTGTGTAAAGTTGATACAGTTGACGACCTGTGGAGATTGGATGTCACGCAGGTCATAGGCACAATAACCTGAGAATCCGTGTGAGCAATAGGCAGTATCGTTGCGCACGTAGACATCATGTACATAAGTACTGCCCATACCCGAGATACTGCGCAGATCCAGTGTAGCCAGATGTACGGGCGCCGCCGGGTTGGCGAACAAGTCATATACAATCAGGGAATTGCCTACGCCTGCTACATAGAGACGTCCTTCAGGCACATCGATATATACATTGTGCGCCCGCGTAAACCAGGTTGTATCCTGGTAGATCCGGGTCACATCGTTGGGCAGATCGCTGAGATCGTATACACAGAGACCTTCCTTGCCTTCGTCGGCTACGCCATAGGCGTAGGAGCCGAAAGTCTTATAATCCCGCCAGATCGTGTTGTTGATATTGCCGTTGGCCAGGTTGACGGAGGCGATGCGGGCAACCTCCACCGGCGTTTCGGGCGTAGTCACATCGAAGAAATGACTGTATCGTACGGAGCCGATCATCACATAATTGCGGCCACCGGCCTCGTAGCCCCATATATCGTTGTAGCGGATACCGCTGCGTGCCACCAGTGCGGGATCATCCCAACTGGAGAACAAGTGCATCTGGTAAGCCTGACCGTATGCGTCGGTTATCGCCAGGAAGGCACACAAGGTGCATACTGTAAGCGTCCGAAGTATTCTCATATCGTTTATTCTCATTCTTTAGGACAACTATCTTAACTTCAACCGGTTCACTTACCTGAGATCGACCGAGATTGAACCGTCATGTACTCTACGGATTCATTATGATTGGTTTGTGCGATTCCCCGGATGTCTGCAAACCATTCTATAAAGATACGGATTTTGTTCCCATGTAACTCTGAGCCTGAAAGATGATTCATAACAGCGACCTGGCAGCCTCCGGCAAATACGGCATGCTGCCGCTCCGCCGCGAGTGGGGCATTTACGACGAGGGCATCCGTGGCCCTCTTATACTGGTCATAGGCGGTATGCACGGCAATGAGATTGCCGGGGTCAAAGCTATTGACTATGTATTGAAAATGCTGGAAGTGGAGCATATCACCAGGCCTGATTTCCGGTTTCATGGCAGGCTGGTCGGGCTGGCCGGCAACCTCGAGGCATTGCGCAGAGGCATCCGGTTCATAGACCAGGATCTCAACCGTATTTGGGACCCGGAACGGATCGAACGCCTGCGAGGCAAGGAGACATCTTTGGCGTTTGCGGAGGAGCACGAGCTGCAGTCGCTCCACAGGGCAATCGAACGGGAGGTGCTGAACTATCAGCCTGAGCAGCTGGTCATACTGGATCTTCATACTACTTCAGCGGACGGAGGTTGTTTCATCATTCCGGCCGATAATGAGCGCAGCCTGCGTCATGCGGTCGATCTGCAGGTGCCGGTCGTATGCGGCCTGCTGGGCAATCTGCGCCATACCTGCCTTGGGTACCTGGACAGCAATCCCTGGGGTATACCAGCTGTTGCGCTCAGTTTTGAGTCGGGCAGGCATGAAGACCCCGCATCTATATACCGGGCGATTGCCGGTATCATCAACAGTATGCGCAGCCTGGGATGTATTCATGAATCCGATGTAGAGAGCCGCCACAACGAGCTGTTACAGGCCCAGTCTGCAGGCCATCCCAGGGTCAGCCACCTGGTCTACAGGCATCCTATAGCCCCCGGGGATCAATTCCGGATGGAGCCGGGCTGGCACAACTTCCAACGAGTCAAAAAGGGAGCCCTGCTGGCGTACAGCAACGGGGAGCCGCTATATGCGCCCGACGACCTGTTTATCCTGATGCCGCTCTACCAGCGCAAGGGCAGCGACGGCTATTTCCTGGTACGTGCCGATGAGGCACAAGGGTATTTTTAAGCAGGCTGCCATATCATAGAGCCTGGCAAGCACAGCCTGTTGGTACGGGAATGAGTTCTTTTCAGGACGATGAGCCGGGGAAACCCTAACTTTGTATAAAACAAGTACAACCCGTTAAAGAAATGTCCACCTCACGTGTCATTCCCGAAGCCGCCATCGAACTGGTTTACGCAGAAGTAAGTATATCCGAGCAGGAGCAGGAGAAGAGGTTGCGCGCTTTCGTACAGGCACAACCGCACCTGACCGCCTGGCTGCTGGGCGATTCTTTCGAATTGCTGACGGAAGAGGAGCGCGATTACCTGTTTTTCCTGGGCATGATCCTGTTCGAATGTTGTAAGCGCTACTTCGATCCCCTGCCGGAGGTAGACGGCGACCATGTCAGAGAAGCCGAAGAGCACAACTGGCTGCTGCTGGAAGGAGCGGGTGAGGGTGGCTTCAGCAAGCGGATCACAGTACTGTTTGCAGACAGCACACAGGAGGACCTGCTGGCTTTCGTCGAGGATGCACTGGCAGAGGACGATGAAGAGAACGAACCCATCGTCACCAAAGTAGGCCGGGAGCCTATGTTTGTAGCGCTCAAGTCCGTAGTGGACGTACTCCTGCCTTGATCAGGAACAAACTTTCTTCAGGAGATATTTACATTTTCTCCGCCACCTGCTGCAGGATAGCGGTCTCCCGTGTATCGGCGCGGGCGACAAGATCGGCGGCCTCTGCCAGCAGTGCGGCTATAGCTTCTTTGTCATTGTAAGAGCCGGCATTGATCTGCACATTCAGGTAAGCGCCACGGACGGCAGCTCTTGCACAGAGAGCGCCCACACCCGCATCTGTCACGGAGTTGGGGTTGCCGGTTGCCACCATTTCTTCAGCCAGGTCGAAAACGAGGAAGGATTGCCGCATCACTTCGAATGGGACCTGTATGGCCTTCAGCGTGGCTTCCTGTATCGCCGTCCTGCGTTCCAGGGCTTCGGCGTCGGTTGACTTGGGAAGCTGGAAAGCGCCCATGATCTGGTTGAACGCGCGCGTATCCTCGTCCACCAGCCGAAGCAGTGCATCTTTCACCGCTTGTCCCCTGGCTGCAGCCTTTGAAAATATTTCCCAGCGGTCTTCCCATCCGCGCTTGTGTGCCGAGAGATTGGCTACCATCGTAGCGAGTGCAGCGCCCAATGTACCGACATAAGCTGAAATAGAGCCTCCACCCGGCGCCGGGCTTTCGGAGGCTGTCTCGTCGGCAAAGGCGCGGAGATCCATATCGATCAGCGGTGAGCTGCCGGCATCTTTCAGCTGGTATTCTATGATCTTTCGTGCGGGGTCGAACGGCGTGAGCTCGTCGAGGCCGAGGGACCGCACCGCGATCTTGATCAGTTCTTCTTCCGAGACACCGCTTGAGCGGTGCTGCTTGTGCAGAAAATAAGCGCCTGCGTCCAGCATGACGCGAAGCGGGACCATACCTACCAGTTCGGAGCCTGTGACCCGCATCCCGCGGCTGTCCGCACTGCGGCAGCAGGCCTCGAAAGCTTCATGCAGGGAGGTGATGTTGATATTGGTGAGGTTCATGGATACCTGGGCGATCCCGTACTCTTCTATGAACCAACCGATGCCTTTCACTGCTTTGCAGGCGCCCGGTTGCCGCAGCGGTTCGCCGTCCGCTCCTTTGCGTACAGGCCCTGTGATCGGGTCGCCGTCACGGAGTACCCGGCCCTGTTCGCGTACGTCGAATGCTACGGAATTGGCCCGCCGCACGGAGCTGGTATTCAGGTTGACATTGTAAGCTACCAGGAAATCCCGTGCACCAATGACGGTAGCGCCGCTCCTGGCGTTGAACCTGGCGGGGCCGAAGTCGGGTTTCCATTCCGGGCGGGCAAGCTTCTCGGCCAACCCTTCATATTCTCCGGCGCGGATCGTTGCCAGATTCTTGCGCTCCGGGCTGCTGGCCGCTTCTTCGTACAGGTATACAGGGATGGGCAGTTCCCGGCCGACACGCTCGGCCAGTTTCCGGGCATAGCCCACGACTTCTTCCATAGTGATATTGGCTATCGGGATCAGCGGGCATACGTCGGTCGCGCCCATCCGGGGGTGTTCGCCGTGGTGCTTGCTCATGTCGAGCAGCTCAGCCGCTGTCCTTATTCCTTCAAAAGCAGCTTCGATCACGGCTTCCGGCTCGCCTACGAAAGTGACTACCGTGCGATTGGTAGCTTTGCCCGGGTCCACGTCTAGTAGGCGCACACCCTCGACCCTGGAGATGGCGTCTGTGATCTGGCGGATGACTTCAGGGTCCCTTCCTTCGGAAAAATTGGGTACACATTCTATAAGCTGACGGTTGACCATGATCCTGTGTTTTAGCGATGCAAAGATAGCCTTTTCACCCCGGCTTATCCTAGTTGCTCCTACCGGAGAGGTGGATTAAACCGGAGGTTTCACGGGTGGATCAAAGGCTGCTTAGCTTCCGGTTTTTCGCTAAAAAAGCTTACTTTTAACAGAATGGCGGCCTTCATGCCAATCAAACGGGCCGCAGGATCGTTGTATGGATCGTATGGTACGTTTTTTTATGATCGGTTTGCTTCCGGTATTCTGGCTGGCGCTGTATCCCGCGGCCGCACGGGCACAGATCGTGACGGTATCCGAAGAGGTGAATATGCTCAGAGATGCCAACTACGATCTGCTGGGGCGTTTCGGAGAACACCTCCTGCTCAGCCTGGATAAGGGCGATGAGGTAGAGATCCAGGCTTTTGACAACAATCTTTTCACCAGTTGGGTGCGGACAGTATCGCTGGAAGTCCGCAAGCCCACCATACACCACGTCTACCCGGGTAAAGATCATTTCTATATTTTCTACAGCCACGTACGCAGGGATTCCACCTTCTTTATGGTGCGCGAGTTTGACGGCAGGGCGCAGCTGGTAGACAGTCTGCTGATCAGGGCCTATCCCAAGGGCGGTTTTTATCCCCGCCTCAAGTTTACAGCAAGTGAGAACAAGCAATTCCTGGCAGTCCATTTTCTCAACCAGGACCAGCAGTTTGAAGTTTTCTTTCTCTCCCTGGAAAAGCTGGGCCTGATGGCCGATCATGTGTACGATGTGAGATTGTTCGACTTTCAGAGCAACTTCAAGGAGATCCTCTTGTCCAACAAACCGGAGCTTTTCATTGTACTGGACAACATCAGCACCATCGGCAAGCGCGATCAGCAACTGGTGACCGTCATCAAGACCAGTCCCGGTATCCAGCAGCCGATGTTGCAGGAAGTACGACCGCAGATCAATCTCCTGCTCAACAGCAAGTATGCGATAGACAACCGCAACCAAGTGCTGATAGGAGGAGGACTGTACGGCGACAAGTCGAAGCCGGAGCCTGCCGGATGTTTTCGCTTTACGGTGCCGCTTCATTTTTCAGGGTCGCCCAATGTAGCTTTTGTCTCCTTCGATGCGGAATCCCTTTCGGACAGGAGCGGCCGGAAGAACCAGACCGGTACGATCGGCAATCTCTATATGCAGGACATGCTCGTACGCCGCGACGGAGGCATCGTACTGGTGTCGGAGGTCAGGAAGGAGTTTGAGCGGAGTCTCTACCAGGGACGCAGGGATTTTTACAGCATGCGTTTTGCCGTGGACTACTATTATGAAGACCTGGTGGTGGTAGCCATCGACCCGGATGGTACCCCTCACTGGCAGAAGTTGCTGCAGAAGAAGCAATATTCTTTTGATGACGACGCACTTTACTCCTCCTATTTCCTTTTTCGCAACCCGTCGTCCGTCCGGCTGCTTTATAATGACGAGATCAAAAATGAAAACACCGTATCGGAGTATATACTTACCGGCGGCGGTCTGCACGAACGCCGGAGCCTGCTCAATACCAACCGGCAGGATCTCCGCCTGCAGGTAAGCAACTCTCTCCAGATCAGCGAAAACGAACTCATCATACCCTCTGTCAGGCGCAATCGGCTCAAGCTCGTGAAGATTTCATACGACAGGGGTATTTGAAATATAAGCAGAGTCTACCAACCCGCAGCCGGGAGTACATAGTTTATAGGCTGTATAAATCATACAATGCTATGGGCAATATCATTACACCGCTCCTTCGATTGTCAGTTGTTTTTGCCATACTCTCTATGATGGCTCCATCGGCATATGCCCTTGTACTGGAAGTGGGGCCGGGCCGTCCTTATGCCCAGCCGAATGAAGCTGCTGCGGTAGCTTTTCCAGGCGATACGATACTGATATACCCGTCGACATACAGGGGCACATTTTTCATCACGGACCTGCACGGAACACCTGATGAGTGGATTACATTCATTGGCCTGGATCGTGATGCGGTCATTTTCGAAGGTGGTACCGAGGGGCTTCATTTCTCCGATGTCTCTTACATCCGGATCGAAAAGCTTACGTTCACCGGGCAGACGGGCAACGGTATGAACATCGACGATGCCGGTACTTTTGAGACTCCATCGCATCATGTGATCATCCGCGACTGTGCGTTCCGGGATATGGGCGCCACAGGCAACAATGACTTTCTCAAGCTGTCCGGCCTGGATTCTTTTGAGGTGAGCCACTGCTACTTCGAAAACGGGGCTGCCGGTGGCAGCGGTATCGATATGGTCGGATGCCACGACGGGTACCTCCATCACAATACATTCAGGAGCCTTGGGTCCAACTGTATACAAGCCAAAGGCGGTACCCAGTACCTCCGCATCTGGCACAACTGGTTCGAAGATGGCGGCCAGCGTTCGGTAAACCTGGGCGGTTCTACGGGATTACCCTTTTTTCGTCCGCAGGATGCTCCTTTTGAGGCGGCTGATATCCAGGTCTATGGCAATGTATTTATACGGTCCTGGGCGCCGGTCGCCTATGTCGGCTGTGTTCGTGTGGATGTATCCTCCAATACGATCTACCATCCGCAGAACTGGATCATCCGCATCCTGCAGGAAAGCGTGGACCCGGATCGCTTCCTGCCCTGCGGCGACAACAGCTTTCGCAACAATATCATCTACTATACCAACAGCCTTTCGCGCCATGTCAACGTGGGGAGCAATACGGATCCGGAATCTTTTCTCTTTACACACAATCTCTGGTACAACGAATCCAACCCGGGATCTTCGACTCCTGTGTTGCCGGTAGGGGAATCCGCCGGTATTTCGGGTGAGGATCCGCTCTTTGCGGATGGGGGCGCCGAAGATTTTCACCTGACGGCAGGCAGCCCGGCCATAGGAAGCGGCATATCGCTGCCGGGATTTGAGTACGATCCCGAGGATCAGCCTTATGGCGACCCGCCGCCGCGCGGCGCTTACGCCTACCAGACCGGAACGGCGGTACGCTCCCTCCTGTTCGCTGCGAAGGAACTGCGGATTACGCCCAATCCCGCTCAGGGGGTGTTCGGAATCGATGTGACAGATACGGGCCTGCCAGGCAGAACGTATACGGTGCGTATTTACAATCCGGATGGCCGATTGCTGAGAAGCATTGTGTATATGCCCGGGCAGCTTATAGATGCCGGTGAATACCCGGCAGGTACTTATGCAGTACAGCTTTGGCTGGACGGTGAGCTGGCAGGACTGTCTATGCTCGTGATGGTTGACCGCTGATCATCTCTGCCAGTTTTACAAGCTTTTCTTTTGATCCACTGCTCGAGTTCCCTGGCCATGTCGACTGATTTGCACGGAAGCTCGATCATGAGCTGCCAGTCGTCAGCGCCTGTGGTGAACTTGCCTGAGTAGTATGCTTCATTGTGTCGTTTGATGCGCTCGTTGATGGGCAGCGTAGTCATACCGATATAGAATCGGTTACGGGCAGCGGAGAATAGGATGTAAACGCAACTGCTCATGAAGAAGTGGTGAATAGAAACGAAAACGGGGTTGCCAAGTGACAACCCCGTTGCGCCCCCTCTTGGGCTCGAACCAACCCCGCGGGGCGGGGCCATGATTAACAGTCATGAAGGTGATTCGGGTCCATAGATATAGAGTAGTCTTGCTTGTTCGGATTGGTTTTCGATGAGCATCTCGAGATACTTCCGTGACTTTTTTCTTTTGATCCACTGCTCGAGTTCCCTGGCCATGTCGACTGATTTGCACGGAAGCTCGATCATGAGCTGCCAGTCGTCAGCGCCTGTGGTGAACTTGCCTGAGTAGTATGCTTCATTGTGTCGTTTGATGCGCTCGTTGATGGGCAGCGTAGTCATACCGATATAGAATCGGTTACGGGCAGCGGAGAATAGGATGTAAACGCAACTGCTCATGAAGAAGTGGTGAATAGAAACGAAAACGGGGTTGCCAAGTGACAACCCCGTTGCGCCCCCTCTTGGGCTCGAACCAACCCCGCGGGGCGGGGCCATGATTAACAGTCATGAAGGTGATTCGGGTCCATAGATATAGAGTAGTCTTGCTTGTTCGGATTGGTTTTCGATGAGCATCTCGAGATACTTCCGTGACTTTTTTCTTTTGATCCACTGCTCGAGTTCCCTGGCCATGTCGACTGATTTGCACGGAAGCTCGATCATGAGCTGCCAGTCGTCAGCGCCTGTGGTGAACTTGCCTGAGTAGTATGCTTCATTGTGTCGTTTGATGCGCTCGTTGATGGGCAGCGTAGTCATACCGATATAGAATCGGTTACGGGCAGCGGAGAATAGGATGTAAACGCAACTGCTCATGAAGAAGTGGTGAATAGAAACGAAAACGGGGTTGCCAAGTGACAACCCCGTTGCGCCCCCTCTTGGGCTCGAACCAAGGACCCCATGATTAACAGTCATGTGCTCTAACCGACTGAGCTAAGGAGGCATTCATTTCTCTGCGATCACGCTGCTGTAAAGCAGCAAGACCAGCTTTTGGAGCAGGTCCAAAAATGAGATTGCAAATATATCGTTCTTTGCCAGAATTAAGCAATATTTGCCAGCGAAAAAATTTGATTGCGCCTATGAGCCTACTGACAGTCGGTACTGTAGCTTTCGACAGCATCGAGACTCCCTTTGGAAAAGCCGACAAAGTGATCGGCGGAGCGGCTACTTATATCAGTTGGGCAGCTTCATACTTTACCAGCGATATCTACCTGGTCTCCGTGATCGGCGAAGATTTTCCCGAACAGGAACTGCAGGCGCTGCGTGACCGCGGCGTCAGCACAGACGGGCTCCAGGTCCGAAAAGGAGAAAAATCTTTCTTCTGGGCCGGCAGGTACCACCTCAACATGAATTCCAGGGATACGTTGGAGACACAACTCAACGTACTCGCGGATTTCCGTCCGGAGGTCCCGGAAGCAGCCAGATCCGCGCGCTACGTCATGCTCGGCAACCTTACGCCGGATGTACAGATATCGGTACTCGACCAGCTTTCCGAAAAGCCACGGCTGGTCGTACTGGACACGATGAACTTCTGGATGGACATCGCCCTCGACCGGCTGAAAGAAGTGCTCAGGCGGGTGGATGTGCTCACGATCAACGACGAAGAGGCAAGGCAGCTCAGCGGAGAGTATTCGCTGGTCAAAGCCTGGTACAAGATAAAAGAGATGGGACCGCGATACCTGGTGATCAAGAAAGGCGAGCACGGCGCGCTGCTCTTCCACGAGGACCTGATTTTCTTCGCCCCGGCCCTGCCGCTCGCGGACGTATTCGATCCCACCGGTGCAGGCGACAGCTTTGCAGGGGGCTTTATCGGTTATCTCGCCAGTACGGACGACACTTCTTTTGAGAATATGAAGCGTGCCGTGATCTACGGATCGGCGCTGGCATCCTTCTGTGTCGAGAAATTCAGTCTCGACCGGCTGAAGGAGCTCAGTGAGCAGGATATCCGGGATCGTATAGGCCGGTTCGTGAAATTGGTTGACTTCGAACCACAATTGTAAGAAAGCATATGCGCATCATCAGCTACAATGTCAACGGGCTGCGGGCAGCTATCAACAAGGGTTTCATCGATTGGCTCAAGACGGATCCGGCAGACATCATCTGCCTGCAGGAAACCAAGGCGTTGCGTGAGAATGTCGATCACCGTCTCTTCGAAGCACTGGGTTTTCATGACTACTGGTTCAGTGCACAGAAGAAGGGATACAGTGGCGTCGCAGTACTGACAAAGTATAAGCCGGACAATGTGCTCTACGGAACCGGCCACCAGTCGAGCGATGATGAAGGCCGTGTCATACAGCTTGACTTCGGTGATGTGCGGCTGATCAACGCATACTTTCCATCGGGTACATCCGGGGAGCTGCGGCAGACCTTCAAGTATGCCTGGCTGGATGAACTGAAGCAATACCTGGACGAGTTGCGTGCTTCGCGTCCGAAGATCATACTCTGCGGAGACTACAATATCGCCAATAAAGAAATAGACATCCATGACCCCAAAGGCAATAAGAACTCATCCGGGTTCCTGCCCGAAGAGCGGGCCTGGATGGATGCTTTCCTCGCAAACGGTTGGATAGATACATTCCGGGTATATCATCCGGAACCACACCGATACAGCTGGTGGAGCCAGCGTTTTCCAACCGTGCGCCTGCAGAACAAAGGCTGGAGGATCGACTACATCACTACCACAGAGCCACTCAGGGACAGCCTGAAAGATGCAGAGATATACCCGGATGTGAAGCATAGCGACCACTGCCCCGTATACCTGGAAGTAGATATGCTATAGACGGTCTGTAACTCTTCAGCCGGAGTACAGAGTTGTCTCACGGGATAGGCGGAGGAGTAGCGAATTGTCTCCCCTGCCCGGCGGTTGGATCAGGCCTTTTTTCCGTTGATGCGTTCCAGCAGTTCGATAGTATCTGAGGGGTCTTCTCCTGTCTTCCGGGCGATCCCGATAGCCTCTTCTGCCGCTTTACGTGCTTTTTTCTTCTTACCGAGTTTGAAGTACAGTGCAGCCAAGGTATCCATGTTGGCGTACTGCTTTTCGATAGCGACAGATCTTTCGGCAAAGGCAAGCCCTTTCTTCAGCAGTTTTTTGTCTTCTACACGTTCGTAGAATGTCCAGGCGATATTGTTGAGCTGGTAAGCATTTTCGATCGGGTAGGCAGCGTCATAGTCGATGGCTGACCTGGCATAGTCGTTCCACTGTCCCTGGCGGCTGTAGTATTCCATGCGGAAACGTGCAGACAGGCGGGGTTGCGAAGCCGCATCAGCTTTGGCAAACAACTTGTCAGCAGCATCGGGGCTGACCTGCTCGTTTTTCATCATATCCATGAGGATCGTCTGGTAGATCGTCTCCTCGAAGTTTTCCTGCCCGATCAGCTCTGTGTAGGCTTCCTTATTTGCCACGATATGGTAGAAGTACGGACCTTCCGTAGACTGGACAGATGCCAGGACCAGCTGCATATGTTCCGGTGTATTCCAGTCTTCCTGGGTGGACAGGTATTCTGCCACGACCATGGGAGCCTTGGTATCCATCACATCCATCAGGGCATTCGCATAGTCATAGAGAAATTTTGGTTCGCGATTTCCCTGGCTGTATCTCCGGGTCATAGCGCCCAGTTGTTTGGACGGGTCTGCGGCGACCTGAGCCAGCTCGATAAACTGGTTGGAGGGTTGGTAGCCCACCGCCCTGTGCATGACGACACCCTCCCCGTCGATAAAAAGGAAGGTAGGATAGGCCCTGACCCCGTAGCGCTCGGCAAGTGCCGGTCCTTCTCCTTTTTCCATATCCATCTTTACGTTGATAAACTGGCTGTTGTATACTTCGCCTACACGGGCGTCGGAAAACACATCCTTGTCCATCTTCTTGCATGGTCCGCACCAGGACGCATAGGCATCCATGAAGATCAGCTTGTTCTCCCGGCGGGCTTTTGCGAGGATCTCGTTCCACTCGCTTTTTTCAAAGCGGATGCCGGTTTCCTGTGCTGTGAGCGATGCGACGGAGGCAATGAGCAGACAGCAGGAGAGGTAGAGGTTATATCTCATCATCTTAAGGAAAGGTTTTGCAGCAGTTTGTCGATCTGCCAGGATGGTTCATTATTCGTTTTTGCCAGGGCCAGCGCTTTTTCGGCAGACTGTTTTGCATCCGCTACTTTCCCCTGTTTTTCAAGGATAAGCGCATCCAGCAGCCAGTAGCGGGATTCTTCCGCAGTCTCTGCAGCCTTACGCGACCATTTGGCCGCTTCAGCCAGGACTGCCTGCTCGCGCGGAAAATTCTTTTCTGCCAGCCCCGCCGCCTGGAAGAGCGGTGCGGCCTCTTCCTTGCCGGCCAGCTTCACGAAGTCCTTGGCGGCTTTCAGGAAGGGACCTGCCTGTACGGTAGCGGCTGCATATACCATATCTGCTTCATGTTGAAACTGCCTGGATCTGGCCGGTGCGAAAGTGCGCATCTTCTGCTTCGCCTCTTCCAGCAGTTCCGGGTAGTCATATTCGGCGGCCTTCAGCACAGTTTGCAGGCAGGCATCGTGTATGCGGGCGTCGACTTCTTCTTCCGGGTAAAATTGCAGGATGGCTTTTTTACGCTCGACGAAAAGATCGAACACGCGGGTATCTGCTGATACAGCGCCCTCATATAGTATCCGCAACGCGGGTTCCGAATCCAGGTTCCTGGCCGAACGCAGGTATTCGTTGGTCACCTGTATGCTTGGCTTGCCCGCTGAGTTGAGCGATCGTATGTACTGGTGGATGAGTTCCGGGCTGCGGTCTCCTTTGGCGTAAGCTTCGGCAAAGTTCTGCGTGGGGTCGGCCTTGGAAGAGTGTTTCAGACCCAGCGCTACGAAGTCTTCCATAGAACGCGCGCCTACTACTTTTTCCAGTACGTTGCCCTGTGCATCGAGGTAAAACAGCGTGGGGAAGGCGCTTACCGGGAACTGCTTGCGAAACTCAAGGCCTTCGCCCTTCTCCATGTCCAGTTTGAGGCTGATGTAAAACTTGTTGTACACCTCTCCTGCCTGCTGGGTGGGAAAAACGGCCGAGGACATACGCTTGCATGGCCCGCACCAGACAGCATAAGCATCTACGAAGATGAGTTTGCCCTGCTCCCTGGCCGTCGCTTTGGCTTCTTCGAATGTTCCCTCAAAGAACTCGATACCTTCAGCCTTGGATATGGTTGAAGAAAACAGCAATCCGGCCCATAGGAGCCATATGAGGTATGTATGCCTGGTTTTCATCTCGTCACAACGCTTTGTGAGCAATTATTATTGAGCGTTTTTCTGCTCAAAGCTCTCTATGATCTCTTCAGGATCTTTGTCGATAAGCATCAACAGCTGATCCACATCCTTGTTGAATTCGTTGTCCGGGTATTTTTCTTTGAACAGGAGATAGTGTTCTTTGGCCTTGTCCTTGTTCTTCAGGTGCTCGTCATAGATGAACGCCTGGAGGTATAGCGCATCGGGCGCTTTGCTGTACTCCGGGTAGCGTTGCCATACCGTCTGCAGCAGGTCCATACTCTTGTCAAACTGGTCGAAGTTGAGACCTACATAAGCGGCTTTGTAGAATATGAAGGGAAGGCTGTCGCGTTCTTCTCCCGTCTCTTTGAAGGCAATCGCGCGGTCCATGAAGAGCAGTGCGGTGTCACGGTTGTTGTATACTCCGTTGTTGGGTACTGCGCGGTGGATGATCTCCAGTTCGCTCCAGAGGTCTGCAGGTTGCGCATTCTCTTTCTTATCGGACTGGCAGGCGATCAGGAATAGTGGTATCAGGAATAGCAAAAATCTCATGTGTCAGGTGTTTTCCTGCAAAAATAGCAAGTTCGGTCTTGTTCAGGCTACTCTTGGGGCCATATCGCGGAGAATATGAGGGCAAGAGGTTATTTTTACCGGCAAACGAATAGACAGGATGAGCAGCCTGAGAAGCCGGTTTCTCCGGTATGTGGCACAGACAAGCGACCAACCCATGGGCCTCGAGATCACGGGAGGATCGGGGGTTTACCTGGAAGACCGCTCGGGCCGCAGGTATATGGACCTGATATCAGGTATAGGTCCCAGCATACTGGGTCACCAGCACCCGCGGATAGTAGGCGCGATCCGGGAGCAGGCGGACCACTTTCTCCACACGCTCGTATACGGAGAGATGATCCTTTCTCCGCAGGTACAACTCGCCGAACTGCTTGTAGCGCAGTTGCCCGCCCGGCTGGACAATGTTTATTTTCTCAGTACGGGTACGGAAGCGACCGAAGCGGCCATGAAGCTGGCCAAACGATATACGGGCAGGTATGAAATTGCTTCATTTCACCAGGCCTACCACGGCTCCACGCAGGGAGCGGCGTCGCTCATGAGCGATCCTTACTTTACGGCCGCCTTCCGGCCGCTGTTGCCACAGATCAGGCACCTGGTATTCAACGATGAGGCATCACTCCCGCTGATCACCGACCGTACGGCGGCAGTCATCGTGGAGACCGTACGCGCCGAATCCGGGCTGTACAAACCGACCGGAGGTTTTTTGCAGGCGCTTCGGCGGCGCTGCGACGAGACGGGGACGCTGCTCATACTGGATGAGATACAGGCCGGATATGGCAGGACAGGACATTTGTTTGCCTTCCAGGCATATGGGATCGAGCCGGATATCCTCCTGCTCGGCAAGGGCTTCGGCGGCGGTATGCCACTGGCCGCGGTGGTAGCGCCGCGGGATATCATGCAGGTCCTGTCACATGACCCGGTCCTCGGTCATATCACCACCTTTGGCGGTCACCCTGTCTGTTGTGCAGCCGGCCTCGCGGTATTGGAGACTTTACTGGAGTCGGACCTGGTGGCGCAGGTCCCGGCCGCCGAACAACAGTTCCTGAACCGGCTGCAACACCCTCTTATACAGGAGGTCCGCCATGCAGGTCTATGGCTGGCCATAGAGCTGGAGACCCCCGGGCTCCTGCGCGAATGGATCGGCCACTGCCTGGATCTGGGGCTGATCACCGACTGGTTTCTCTTCAATGACCGTTCGTTGCGGATCTGTCCTCCGCTCATCATCACTCCCGGTGAGATAGACCTCGCCTGTGACCTGCTTCTGAAAGCTTTGGACAGAGTTGAAGGCTGAGCAAACGAAACCCCGGTTGTGTACGTCTAATCTATCAAGAGGCGGGTCATGCGTCTCCTGGCAGCCGTATGCACCGGCCGGGCTGGGATTTCAGGCAATTTTCCTTATTATAGTCCGCTCTAAAAAGAAGGGAAATGAAGCGTATGAGCAAGTGGATACTGAAGCTCCTGGGCTGGAAGTTGTCAGGCGGCATACCTGCTGATCTGAAAAAGTATATTGTGGCGGTCGTGCCGCATACTTCCAACTGGGATTTTCCGCTGGGCCTGCTTGTCCGGAGCGTCGTCGGACGGAAGATCGGTTTCATCGGCAAGCATACCTTGTTCCGCTTCCCCTACGGGTTTATTTTCTCCTGGCTTGGCGGCCACCCTGTCGACAGGACCAAATCAGTCAATATGGTAGAAGCCATTGCGGATATATTCGACAGCAAGGAAGAGTTTGCTGTGGCAATTGCACCGGAAGGTACCCGCCGCAAGGTGACGACCCTGAAGACAGGTTTTTATCACATTGCCCGCCAGGCCCGTATCCCGATCATCCTGGTCAGGTTTGACTATGGCAATAAGGTGGTGGGATTCAGCCAGCCCCTTTATCCAGGGGAGGACCAGGAGGCCGACTTTGACAAGATCCACGCCTATTTCCGGGGCGTACGCGGCAAAAACCCGGAAAACAGTTTCTGAAACCAAACAACAACTTATTTAACATGAAGCATTTTACGTACATTTTTGCACTTGCTACAGCGGTCCTGTGGCTGGGCAATTCAGGAGGAAGGGCCGCTTCGGCAAGAGCCGGGAACACAGGCGCCCCGGGTGATGAACATCAAGGCGGCCAGCCGCTCACCTGCCAGTTTTGTCACTTTTCGGCCGGCATTGAGACCAGCACCCAGATCGCTGTATTGGATGAAGGCGGAGAAGCGGTCACAGCGTATGTGCCTGGCAGCAGGTATACGGTACGTGTATCCATACAGGCGCTCACCGGTGCACCCAGCGGGTACGGCTTCCAGTTGATCGCCCTGTCTGACAGCGACAACCGTGATCTGAAGGGATTTTCCGACCCGTCAGCCAACACCAAACTCTCTACAGTGGCTTCTACAAGCCGCACGTATGCCGAGCACAGGACTGTGAGTACACCCAATAGCTTCGAGGTCAAGTGGACCGCACCACAGGAGGGCACAGGTACTGTCAGCTTTTATGCAGCGGGCAACGGAGTCAACCGCAACGGTGATACCAGCGGTGACGGCGGCAGCCATACCAAGGTCACACTCGCGGAAGCAGTGGCCAGCAGTATCAGCGAACCGTCCTGGGCGTCCGGTGTCCGGCTTTACCCTTCTCCTGCGGCAGAGCGGCTTTTCGTGGAGGGTTTGCCTCAGTCCGGGGACTGGCAGTTCAGGATTATCGACCTGAGCGGCCGGATCTATTCGGAAGGTCGCTTCCAGGCCGTGACAGGCGTTGATGTATCCGCCCTGGCAGGTGGCATGTACTTGCTGCTTTGTTCGGATGCTGCCGGATCGGGTGTTTCGCTCGTGCGGAAGTTTGTCAGGCAGTGATAGAGAAATAGTATTGTGTTTCTGCACTGCGTCTGACCGGCGTAGTGCAGAAACTCACAAAGCTCTCCTCAGGCGTGTTTGCTCAGTAGGCGTAGGAGCTGGATCTCGGTCACAAAGCCGATCAACTCGCCGTCTTTTGCCACCGGCAGCCCCCCGATATTGTTTTCCTTCATGAGGCGCAGTGCTTCCTGTATGGTCTGATCCGGGCCTACGGTGACCGGGTCTTTGATCATGATGTCTTCTACGGCTACAGGGGCTTCGTTGATCTTTTCATGTGCATAGTACCGTAGTATACGGCGGGAGGTCACCAACCCGACCAGCTTCCCGCTCTGCTCTTCGACAGGCAGGTATCGAACCCGTTTCCAGTCCATGATCTCGGCCACGAGGTCGATGATGTCGTTTTTCCGCACCGTGATGAGGTCTGTCTCCATGAATTGATCGATACGCATATGCAGGGGTTGATATTTTTCTGATCTGATGAGTTGGGGCATGGGCCACTCGTGTACAGGTATCTCTTTTTGCTGGTTTTCGACCATCTGTGAAGTGAGCGCGTGAAGAGCCTCGTCTGTGGAGGCGATCTTCTTGAGCGCTGTGAAGGCCCGCAGCGTCCATCTGGCGCCGTTCATATGCTTTCGGGCGCGCTCTTCGATGATGCCCATGTACAGGTCGATATCCTTACTGTCCACATTCATCCGCTGCAGACCTTTGCGGGCGAGTGGCAGGATATCCTGCAGGATCAGGTCGGGAGCGGATACTTTGGTATCGCCGCACCAGTTGAACTTGCAGTCGATACCCTGGGTAGCGGCCTTGAAGAAATTGTCCCGGACGTCTTCATAAGACATCAGTTTGCTGATATCGTCATAGACTTCATCCATGCCTTTCATGGCGCCGAGCCAGAATGCCGAGTTGGCGACCTCGTCCACGATCGTCGGTCCGGATGGGATGACCCGGTTTTCAATACGCAGGTGCGGCTTGCCCGTGGAACTGATGCCGTAGCAGGGCCGGTTCCAGCGATATACCGTAGAGTTGTGCATCCGGAGTGCGTAGAGCTCGGGCACGACGTTGTCCCGTACCTTCGCCAGCGAGTCCTCGTCTATATCGAAGCCCATGAGCACATTGAAGCGCGCTATATCTTCCCGGTAGATATCCATGATGGAGTGATGCGCCCAGTCATTGCCGAAATTGACACGTGGGCTCTTCTCACGCAGGTGATCGTGGGAGGTACGTGTGTCTATAGATTGCTGGAAGAGTGCGATCCTGTTTTCATGCCAGAGCCTGCGGCCAAAGACCAGCGACGAGTTGGCGCTGATAGCCAGTACCGGCCCAGTCAGCGCCAGTGCCATGTTGTACATCTTGGCAAATTCCGCCGGGCTGACCTGCAGATGGACCTGGAAGCTGGTATTGCATGCCTCCAGCAGGGGAGAATCATGGCGGATCATAAGCTCATCGATACCGGACAGGCGCAGCTCGTAAGCATTGCCTTTGAGCTCCAGGTTGATCGAATCTACGAGGGCGTAGTAACGGTCCTTGGGCGTGAGATTACCGATCCGGAGGTCCTGTTTTTGTAAGGTAGGCAGTATCCCTGTCAGGATGATCTCGGAGCCGAAGGTCTCCAGCAGCTCATTGATGAGCTTCAGTTGGGAGCGGAGCTCCTGGTGCATCTTTGAAAAGCAGTCTCCCCGGAACTCCAGCGGTTCGAGATTGCTCTCGAGATTGAAGCGGGCCAGTTCTCCCCCCAGGAAGGGAAGATGCCCGGTCTTCTCCAGTACTTCCACAGCGATGGGGGATGGCCTCCGGGTTTCCTTGTCGACGATCACCATCTCCTGTTCCGCGCCGATACGTGTGATATCCGATTCGAACCAGTCGTTTTCCAGCATATAGTTCATCGCCCGAAGATCCTTCATCAGGCATTTGAGAAAATGCTTTTTGGATTCCGAGGAAGTAAGTTGTTGTATTGCCCCAGTGGCCATGTGCAGCGTAATTTTATTCCGGTTCAAATAAAAATAAATAAATGGAGTGCTGCATCGGGCAGGAGATAATTATTTTGTTCTTTCAGGCAGGGCGCAATCCCTCTTCGCCGTGGTCGGGTTCTGCCAAATTTCCTCTGTAGACGGATCTTTGGCCAAAAAATACCTTTTGCACGCATCCGCCGTTTATGTTTGTATGATGAAAAAGATCAGCCGGTTCGGTTGTGTTTTAGCGCTCTTCCTGGTCCTGTTCTCCTGCAACAAGGATGAGACCACAGGCCGTTCGTTCGAGATGTCTTATGACAAACTCTTCTTCACCATACCGGCGGGTCTCAACCCCTTTGAGGTCCACTATTTCGTGGTCCGGGATATCCCGCTCAACAAGGTCGCCTATTTCGACCAGAACAATGTCACGGATACTTCCAGGTGGCGGATACGTCCGCAATCGGCCCGGATCACCTCTATTTTTGGAGTGGACATGGAATTCATCGAGCGTGTCTCTGTCCAGTTTTTTACGAATGATCAACCGGACAGGTTCATAGAGCTCTACTTCCGCGAGCCTGTACCGCTCAGGATCGGTCCCAACCTGGACTGTGTGCCTACCGTGACGAATATCCTGCCTTTTCTCAAAGAAGACCGGATCAATATGCGCATACGGTTGATGTTGCGGACTACCTCTCCCGAATTCGTTGAGTCCGAGCTCTTCTTAAGGCTTCGGGCCGAGGAGCTCAAGTGATCGCCGCCAGGTCCCGGATGCGGTTCGTTAAAGGGTCCCGGAAAGCAGTCGGCCGCCTATATGGCAGGAAGTACAGCGTCGCCGGTCACAATACTGCTGCTTGAGCTGGAGGAGGGCCTGGCTCTCCAGTGCGTTAGCGGCATCGAACCCACGTTCAGACCACTGCCGTATGACCCGGTTGGCTTCTGCAGGCAATTGCTGCATCATGACCACGACCCTGTCCCTCAGGTTTTCGTCGCCGGTATAGGCCGCCCGCCAGGTGAGATAGGGAAACACGGCATTGACAAGCAGTAGTTGCAGGCTTGCCATACTCATGCCTTGTCGGCCGGTTTTGCCGGGTCGGCCAAAGTGGATGTGTTCCCGCCAGTAAGCGGAAGGCGGGGTATGCAGGTATTTGCTCAGTGACAGAGTATCGGGGCAGGCGAGTATACCGGCCAGCAATTGCTCATGTCTTAGGATGAGGGCTGCCAACTGAGCTATACGGACGGGTGGCTGAGAGGCAGGTCTTATCCTGCCCGTCTGCCACATACCGGAGGGTATTGGTTCCAGGGAAAACTTCCTGCGCAGGTGGCTGTATTCTGCCGACAGGCGCTGATAGTAAAGATCCGCCGTATCCTGCTCGTCCAGGTATCCGGCCTGCCCGAACAGCAATGCTTCCAGGAGTACCGGATCGCAGCGGGTCTGCCGGATGATCCGGTGCGGTATCGAACGGAGCAGAGCAGTGAAAGCCTCCTTGTTGGCCTGCTGCCCGAAGGCTCCCGCAAGCACGATGAGAAAAGCGGCTTCCTGGTCATGGGCGAGGCTTTGTGAGAGCGCTTCTATCTCTGAAGATTTCCGCATCAGGCGCTCTACGGCCAGCGAATCGAGCCAGATATATTTGCTGAAGGCGTCTATCCTGTATAATAGCTGTTCGCAGGGTATCCAGGTCTGGGCTTCGAGCAGCTGTGCATAAGTATCAGGTATGGAAGGTGGTACGAGGCGGTTCAGTTCGAGGCAGGGTATCCTGGAGCCGTCTGCTCTCAGTACAGGTTTGTCTTCCTCCCATACGACATGCAGTATCACATTATCATACCGCCTGTCGGAGTCGTGGCCGTGGCGGTGCCATTCCGATGAGCGCACGTGTATCTCCACGTGGCCTGCCCAGCGTGTATCTCCGAGCCTTATCCGTGCAAATTCGAAGTCCGGGCCAGCGTGGATATTCTGGCGGCCTGTGTGTTCGACCTGGAGGCCGATCCCTTCCGTAGTGTGCAGCTGATGCGGATCAAACCTCTTCGTCTTCCAGATAAAATGAAGAAGTTCCTCCTTCATTTTGCTCTTTTCTTTCCAATATAAGAAATCTATAGGAAAACGGCGTTTTTTCCGTCGGTTCCTGTTCTTCTCTGAAGGTTTCCCGCCATTCGTCTGGTCGGATATCGGAGAAAAAAACATCGCCTTCCGGCTCGATATCGAGCTCAGTCAGGTATAGCCTGTCCCAGAGGGGTTCTGTCTGGTCGTACAACTGTCCGCCGCCGATGATGAAGGCTTCGGTTTCACCGGACTCCTGGGCGAGCCGGATCGCTTCCATGGGACTGTGTACGATGAGGCAGCCCGCTGCCAGGTAGAAAGGATCCCGCGTCACGATCACATTGGTCCTGTTGGGCAGCGGCCTGCCGATAGACTCGAAGCAGTTGCGTCCCATGATGATGACGTGACCGGTTGTCACTTTCTTGAAATAGCGGAGGTCGGCCGGCAGGTACCACGGGATACTGTTGTCCTTACCGATCACGCGGTTGCGTGCCATGGCTACTATTGCAGATACGATCATCTCAGGCTGGCTATGGTTTTTCGTTGGATCAGGCTGGCGCTCAGCATCCGCGTCTCGAGGGCGAGCCGCTCGGGGCTGATGACGCCGTGGAGATATTTCTCGATCATCAGCGATGCGATCGGGGCAGCATAGCGCCCACCGAATCCCGAGTTCTCGACATACACGGCTATGGCGATCCTGGGGTTCTCTCTCGGAGCGAATGCGATGAATACGGAGTGGTCGTCTCCGTGGGGATTCTGGGACGTACCGGTCTTGCCGCATATGGATATATCCGGTATGAATGCATTGACCGACCCGCCGACCACTCTCGCCATACCCTCGATGACCGGCTCGAAATGCTCCGGGCTGACCCCGCAGTCTATACGCTCTGTGTTGCGCGTTATTTTCTGTCCGGTGGTATCCCGGTATGACTTGACGATATGCGGTGTGATATAATACCCCCTGTTTGCTATGACGCTGGCGAGGTTGGCCATCTGCAGGGTGTTGAGCTGAAGCTCTCCCTGCCCGATAGCCAGGGATATGATGGAGGTAGAGCGCCAGCGGTTTTTGCCGTACATCTTGTTGTACAGCTCGGAGTTGGGGATATATCCGCTGATCTCACCCGGCAGATCGACGCCGAGTTTGACGCCCAGCCCGAATCGCTTTAGTTTTTCGGAGAGCTCATCGAGGCCGCGGGCTACATTGCGTGAGCCATAGCGGTCTACCATCTCGCGGAATACCTGGTAGTAGTATGTATTGCAGGAGTACTGCAGGGCGATCGGTACGTTGGAGGGCGTCGGGTGCTTGCGACAGCCCCAGCGATACTTGCCGATCACATACCCGCCGCCGCATGCCATCCCGCGTGTCGGTCGCAGTATCCCGTCCTCCATAGCGATCAGCGAGAGGACAGTCTTGAAGATGGAGCCCGGAGGGTAGCGCGCCATCAGGCTACGGTCAAACAGCGGTTTCAGAGAGTCGCGCAGCAGTGCGGAGTAGGCCTCGCCCCGGCTCCGGTCTATCGTGAGGATATTGGGGTCATAGCCGGGGGCGGTCACCATAGCCAGCACCTCGCCGGTGGCAGGCTCTATGGCGACAATACTGCCGATCTTGTTTTGCATGAGCAGTTCTCCGTAGGCCTGCAGGTCCAGGTCCAGGGTGGCGATGAGGTCTGATCCGGATACGGGCATGGAGTCCAGTGCGCCGTCTTTGTATGGTCCGACCCTTCGTCCTACATTATCGCGTAGTATGTATTCGATACCTTTCACACCCATGAGCCCCGGCTCATAAGACCGCTCTATCCCGGCGGCCCCTATATAGTCGCCCATGCGATACAGGCCGGCACTGCGGTCGATCTGGTCCTGGTCGACTTCCTTGATATAACCCAGGAGATGCGCAGCATTGGTATGGGGATAGATACGATTGTTACGCCGCTGTACCGTGAAGCCGGGAAACTGGTGCAGGTGTTCCTGGAACTTGGCGAAGACTGCCGGGTTGATCTTGCGCAGGAAGGGGAAGGGAATATTCCTTGAATAGCGGCCTGTGGACCAGTCCTGGCGGATATTGTCTTCGAAGGTCTTCTTGTCTATGCCTAGCAGGTTGCAGAAAGCCGTGGTATCCATGTTCGGATCGAGCTTGTTGTACGTCACCATCAGGTCATATGCCAGGGTGTTGTATACCAGCAGCTTGTTGTTGCGGTCATAGACGAGGCCCCGCTCCGGGTAGATAATGTTTTTCTCTATAGCGGCTGCATTGCCCCGATCGCGAAAGCTGTTGTCGACCAGTTGCAGGTCGGCCGCCTTGAAGAGGAGTACCCCTGCCACCAGGCAGAAGATGACGATCACGTATTGGTACCTTTGCTGATATCTTTCAGACATAGAGCATGGATCGGATCATTCCGAGGGGTTAATGACAAACATATATACGGCGATCAGGATCATCGAAAAGACAAAGCTGAAGACCGTCTTCAGAAGTATGCTCACGATATAGACCAGGGTGAATGCCTGGAATGAATAGTAGGATAACAGATAAATGGCCAAACCGATTGCACTGTACGTAAAAAACCAGTTGCTGCCCATAGCGCGCAGGGTCGGGCTGGTATTGACACTGTAGCCACCGCGTGGCTCCAGCCAGAGAAACAAGTATGTCCTCAGGTACGCAAGCAATACGGAGGCGGCCGCATGTACACCGGGAGAGTCGTAGAAAATATCCAGGATGATACCGCTGGCAAACCCCACGCCCAGCACCAGCAGCCGCGGCGTATTGAAAGGCAGCAGCAAGAGCGCCAGCGGCGAGAAAAACAAATGAATATAGTGAAAGTCCGATCCGCCGATCTGTATGCGTTTGAGGATCAGTACCTGCACCAGGATGAACAGGATAAATCGCAGGATATGCCGGCCCGTTTGCCTATTCATTTGCAGGTTTTTGTTCTACTTCAAGTTGCTCTTCCTTAAAGAGGTAGTCGACCACATATACATAGCGAAGCTTGCTCACATCGTTGTTGAGGCGTACTTCCATATTGTAAAAATTGGTACCCCGTTCCACCCAGAATGTGTCTATCTGCCCGATGGGTATTCCGTCCGGGAAGATAGCCGAATAGCGGTTGGTCACGATGGTATCCCCCCGATCGATCTCGGCATACTTGGGCACGTCCCGGAGCGAGATATACCGGGGGTCAGACCCTCTCCAGACCATTGTCCCGAACTGGCCTGAGCGGGCGTGGGTGGCGCTGATCCTCACCTGGCCGTTGAGAATGGAGACACCTTGCGAAAAATGCTCGCTTACATTCTGTATCACTCCTACCACGCCATCGTCGCTGATGACGCCCATGCCCTTGCGTACACCGTCCCGGCTGCCGCAATCCAGGGTGAACTTGTTGTCCCACAGGTGTATGGAGTTATTGATGATCCGGCAGGCGACATAGTGGTATTCCTGCCTGTAGCTGGTGTCCCGGATCGTATCGCGGGCGCTTAGCGGCGTATACAGTGCTTTGTCCAGGTCGGCACGCAGGCGGGCATTATCACGTGCCAGGCTGTCTGCTACCTCCGATAGATTCCAGAAGCGGCTTACCTGGTCTGTCTGGCGGGTGATCCAGGCCGAAAACAAACCTGAAGAGTTGAGGTAGATCTCTCTTTGAGAGCGGTTGAAATTGACGATCAGGTACAGGCACAGGATCTCCAGCAGTATGAATAGTATGAACGCACCATACCTGGCTATTAATTGTAAAAGGTTCTGCATAGTACGGTACAGGCCCTGTCACCGGGCCTTGCTTATATACTCTTGCGATCTATCAGGAAAGAGAACTTGTCCGTGTTCTTCAGCGCGATACCCGTGCCTCTTACCACTGCGCGGAGCGGGTCTTCGGCTACGTGTACGGGCAGCTTGGTCTTCTGGGCGATGCGTTTGTCCAGGCCTCTCAGCAAGGCCCCTCCTCCGGTCAGGTAGAGCCCTGTCTTGTATATATCCGAGGCGAGCTCGGGAGGGGTCATTTCAAGCGCTCTGAGTACGGCTTCTTCTATCTTGGCTACCGATTTGTCCAGTGCCTGTGCGATCTCCTGGTAGCTGATCTTGATCTGCTTGGGGATACCCGTCATGAGGTCCCGGCCGTTGACAGCATAATCAGGCGGAGGGACGTCAAGTGCTGTGGATGCAGCGCCGACATGTATTTTGATCTGTTCAGCCGTACGTTCGCCGATCAGGATATTGTGCTCCCGCTTCATGAAGTTCATGATATCCGTATTGAACTCGTCTCCTGCGGTGCGGATGGACTGGTCGCATACGATGCCTGACAGCGCGATTACGGCGATTTCGGTCGTACCTCCCCCGATATCGATGACCATATTTCCGATCGGCTCCTCCACGTCAAGCCCGATACCAAGGGCTGCTGCCATCGGTTCGTGGATCAGGTATGTTTCCTTGGAGTCTACGTGATCGGCCGAGTCGAATACAGCTCTTTTCTCTACCTCTGTGATACCTGAAGGTATACAGATTACCATCTTCATATGGGTGAAAAACCGGCGTTTCTGGTCGATCATATTGATCAGGCCTTCGATCATGTTCTCGGCTGCCTGGAAGTCTGCTATCACACCGTCTTTGAGGGGACGGATCGTCTTTATTTCTTCATGTGTCTTCTCGTGCATCTGCATAGCCTTGGAGCCCACGGCTATGGTATCTCCCGTCTTGCGATTGATCGCGACTATGGAGGGTTCATCTACTACAATCTTACCGTCTTGTATGATGAGGGTGTTTGCTGTACCCAGGTCTATTGCCAGCTCCTGAGTAAAAAAATTAAAGAATTTCATTAACCCCACTTCCTGTTGTTTAAGCTATACTCCTTAACAAGCTTGTAAAGTTAGTTAAAAAACAAGACTACTATCGCATCCTGTTCATAATAAACTTTTTACATCAGTTTCCCGATACGACCAGCTCCAGCATGTCATCTTTCCGGAGGTATTTAACTGCCAGTTCCTGCAATTCGTTGGGTTGGATATGGCAGATAGTCGATACCAGTTCGTCGAAGCTCCCGAGCCCGACGCCTTCAAGCAACATACCCTTCACCAGCTCCGATACATGCAGCGGTCCGTCCATAGCCGTGAGCAGGTAGCCCAGTATGTAGTTGCGTACCATCGAGAGCTCTTCCTCCTCTACCGGTTCGTTGCAGAGGCGGTCCATCTCCGCGTAGATCTGTTCGGCGCCCTGGGCCAGGTATTCAGGGTCAGTCTCCATCGAGATCAGGAACAGGCCATCCAGCAGCATCGTATCCAATGACGAATAGATGTTGTAGGTGACCCCCATATCTTCTCTGAGGTTCATCATGAGCCGCGATCCGAAATATCCGCCCAGTATGGTGTTGAGCACATACATACCGTTGAAATCCGCATGATCCCTGGTGAACAGGCGCCTGCCGATTCTCAGCGCCACCTGGTGTTTGTTCTGACTGCGGAAGTCGATCCGGCCGGTTGGGGTCGGGTGGAGGGGCAGGACCGGGTCTGTGGCAAAACTCCCCGCTGGAAGCTTGCCCAGCCATTCGTCCAGCAGGCTGCAGACTTCATCGTCCACCTTGCCGCTGACCATCAGCAGGCCGTTGGCTGCTACATAGCGCTCGCTGTGGTGCATTCTCAGGGCCTCATAGCTTACCGAGCGCAGGGTCTCTTCCGTAGAGTTGTATCCGTAGGGGTGGTCTGCACCGAAGATGGCGGAGGTAAACTCCCGGTAAGCGAGAAAGTCGTTTTTGGACAGGTCCAGCTTCAGGCGGTCGACCGCACTTCGCTTTAGTTTGTCCAGCTCTGCCGGGTCGAATGACGGGGACAACAAGATATCCGCCATCACGGGCAATATCTCCGGCAGGTGCTTTTTGAGGCAGTACAGCACAAAACCCGAATGGTCCAGGCTCTCGGATGTGACCAGGCTGCTGCCGTAGTAGTCGAAGTGTTCGGAGATCATGGCGCCGGTAAGGGAGCTTGTGCCCTCCCGCATGCCCTGGCAGGTGAAGCGGGCTACCTGGTGTGCCGGCTCGAACGGCCTGCCGGCCCTGAAGAGTACCTCGATCTTGAGGATGTCCTGTGTACCTGTGCGGATCTCATATACAGGCATGCCGTTTTGCAGGCTCCATTGCCGGATCGCAGGCATCCGGGGTGCGATCAGCTGGTGTATGAGGGGTGCACGGGCTCTTTTGTCCATCTCGGTCGATTGGGCGGCAAAGTTAAGAAGAACACGGCGATTGATCATGGATATGCCCGGATAAACGAAGCGTCGGCAGAGGCAGCGGCAGGGCAATTTTCCTGTGCCGATGCTACCGGGGATTGCCATTATCTTTCTAATTTGTGCCTTTCATTGCCACCAACAAAACACAAGTCTTATGAAGTTCAGTGTAGCATCGGTCGATCTGCTCAAGTCCTTGAATATTGCTTCAGGCGCCATAGGGACGGGTTCCGTGGTCTACATCCTGGAGGATTTTCTGCTCGGTATCGAAGGCAACCAGATGACGATATCGGCTACCAATATGGAGACGGCCATTACGACCCGTATGGATATTCAATCCTCGGATTCGGGCCGGCTGGCAATCAGGGGCAAGTTGCTGCTGGATACGCTGAAAGCGCTGCCTGCACAGCCGGTGACCTTTGACATCGATGAAGACAACCGCACCGCCGAGCTTCAGTCGGCCTTCGGTAAGTATAAGATGGCTTTTGAAAAGCCCGAAGACTTCCCGGCCATACCTGAGCCGGACGGCGAGGACACATTCATTCTGCCGGCCTCCGTCCTGCTGAGCGCCATCGCCAATTCGCTCTTTGCGATCAGCAACGACGAGATGCGTATCGCGATGACAGGATTGTATACCCAGATCGATTTCGACAAGATCGTTTTCGTGGCTACCGATGCACACAAGCTGGTCCGGTATACCTACAATGGCATCGGCAGCAATTTTTCTTCGAGCTTTATCCTGCCCAAAAAAGCACTGAACCTTCTCAAGAGCATACTGCCCGAGAAAGAGGACGTTTCCATCTCTTTCAACCGCAACTTCGCCTTTTTCTCCTGGGGTGACACGAGGGTCTCCTGCAGGCTGATCGAGGCGCAGTATCCCAACTACAACGTGGTGATACCAGTCAGCAACTCCAACAAGATGACAGTTTCGCGCGAAGAGTTTCTCAACTCGCTGCGCCGTATCGCCATATTTGCCAACAAGACGACCAACCAGGTCGTGCTCAGCATCAGCGACAAGAGCCTCACGATCTCCACGAAGGATGTAGACTTTGCCAACGAGGCGGTGGAGCAGCTCAACTGTACCTACGAGGGTGAGCCGATCGTGATCGGATTCAATGCACGGTTCCTGATCGACATGCTGAATGTGCTGCACAACGACGAGATCATCTTCGAGCTGTCCAAACCCAGCACGGCCGGTCTGATACTACCTGCAGAGCAGGAGCCGCAACAGGATCTGCTCATGCTGGTGATGCCGGTGATGATACCCAACAACTGATCCACCGGCCAGGTCCCCTCATGAAGACAGGACTCTTCTTCGGTTCTTTCAATCCGGTGCACACCGGGCACATGATCATCGCCAACTACATGGCTACACAGACCGATCTGGACAAGGTCTGGCTGATCGTCTCGCCCCATAATCCGCTCAAGAACCGGCAGACCCTGGCCAAGGACTACGACCGGCTCCACCTCGTCAATCTCGCCATAGACGAGAACCTGGACCTCCAGGCGTCGGATATCGAGTTTCACCTGCCCAAGCCCTCGTATACAGTCGATACCCTGGCCTACCTGCATGAAAAGTATCCTGAGCGGGAGTTTGTACTGATCATGGGCAGCGACAATCTTGAGACACTGGAAAAGTGGAAAAACTACGAGGTCCTGCTGAGAGACTATATGATCTATGTATATGTTCGGCCGGGGTATACCGGGGGTGCTTTGCGCGATCACGACCATGTGCGCCTGTTCGATGCACCGCTCATGCACCTGTCGGCGACCTATATACGCGACTGTCTGAGAGCGGGCAGGTCAGTCCAGTACCTTGTGCCGGATCCCGTGTACCGGTATCTTCAGCATACGAATTTGTACCGCTGATCCGTTTCTACAGACAAAGAAGGGATATCCTTTCGCCCCAAAAAGCTGTTATGAAAAAACGATTACTGTTTCTGCTTCTGTGGTTTATAGTCGCTACCGGCCAACACAGCGCCCAGCCGCTGATGAAGATAGGAGACTGGCATTCATATCTGCCGCTCCTCACAGGCTCCTCGGTCACCCAGAATGCAGAGCATGTCATCTATGCCACGCAGAGCAAACTCGTGCTCATCCGCAAGGACAATTTCGAAATGCGGGAGCTGTCCAGGGAGGACGGTCTCAGCGATGTGGATATCCGCCACATTCTCTATCACCCTTCCACGGATGCGCTGATCGTCGTCTATCAGAACAGCAACATCGATATCCTGAAGGACGGAAAAGTGAACAACCTCAACCAGATCCGGAACAACCTCAGTATCTCCGGCGACAAGACCATTCACGCTATCTCGGCGGGTCCGGCAGACAGGCTGTACCTTTCAGCCGGGTTCGGCCTCGTGGAGCTCAATCTCAGGACACTGGAGTTCGGTTTTACTACTTTCACACCGGTACCCGTCTTTGATTTTGCGCACTTCAACGGCTCCCACTTCATAGCTACGGCCGAGGGGCTCTACAGGATATTGTACACACAAGCGACCAACCTGTCGGACTTCAGCAGGTGGGAGTACCTGGGGCAATCGGCCGGACTGCCGGACGGCGCTGCCATTCCGTTCGTGGAGACCTCCGAAGGAAGGCTTTATGCAGGAGCAGGCACAGGTATATGGTCCAGCTCCGATGGCGCAGCATTCAGCTCCTTTGCGACCAGGCCGGGCTTTACGCTGCAGTTCCTCTCCGGGCTTACACGCAGGCTGAGCGCAGGTTGGGCATGCAATTCAGGCTGCCCCTCACAGATACGTTTTTACCAGGAGGACGGTAGTTCTGTAGGACCTGCCGACGCCTGTTCCAATGTCACCAGGGGGGCGGTAGAAGACGAATTCGGGGTTATCTGGCTGGCCGACGACTACCAGGACTACAGGCGTCTCAAGGGTTATGAGGGACACTGTGAACGCTTCTGGTTCAATTCTCCTTTTTCCACCAATGTCAGCGATATCGAAGTAGCGCACGGAAAGGTCGTAGTGGCTTCCGGCGGCCGGCATGCCAATACCTCCTACCTGTTCCGTATAGACGGATTCTTTGTGCTGGAGGACGACAAGTGGACGACGTACAATCGCTACACGGTGCCAGAGTTCAACGACCGGGGAATGGCGGACTTCTACAAAGTGATCGCGCATCCGAAAGAAGACCGTTTCCTGATCGGCAACTACCTGGCGGGCTTGATCGATTGGAGGGGCCCGGACAATTTCACGATCTACGACAAGAACAACTCGTCTCTGGGCGGGACGATCGGCGATGAGCAGCGCACCCGGGTCAGCGGATTGGCCTGGGACTCCCGGCTCAATCTCTGGATCACCAATTTCCTGGCCAACGAGCCTATTTCAGTATGGACGGCCGACGGCAGGTGGAAGAGCTTCGGTGTGCCTGCAGGGCGTGAACTGCTCGACCTGGTGGTAGATACCTATGACAACAAATGGGCGGTAGCATACAATGCTGGCGTCCTGGTATTCCAGGAAGGCCAGGATATGAACAACCCGGCCGGCTACAGGTATCGCCTGATCACCAGTGCCAACAGTCTTCTGCCCAACAACCGGGTCAACTGCCTGGCTGTCGACCTGGACGGGGCCATATGGGTCGGCACCGATCAGGGTATCATCGTATTTGAGTGTGGCAGCGACCCTTTCAATACCAACTGCCGTGGTACGGATCGCCGGTTTGAGCAGGACGGTTACGGCGCTATCCTGCTGAGCACCCAGAGCATACGCTGTATCGCAGTGGACGGCGCCAACCGCAAGTGGATCGGTACGACCAGCGGTATATTCGTACAGTCGCCCAACGGTACGGAGCCGGTCTACCAGTTTGATACCCGCAACTCACCCCTGCTGGACAATACCATCATAGACATTGCATTCGATCCGGCATCCAGCCTGGTATATATCGGGACCAACAAGGGGATACAGTCATTCAAGGCGGATGCCAGCTTTGCGTCCGCTGTTTTTCAGGAGGAGGTATATGCTTACCCCAATCCCGTAGCGCCTGACTATGACGGGCCCATAGCCATCAAAGGACTGGCCAGGGACGCCAACTTCAAGGTCACAGATGTCGAGGGAAGGCTGGTATTCGAAGGGCGAGCCAGCGGAGGCCAGGCGATCTGGGACGGGCGTGATTTCAGTGGTCGCCGGGTGTCTTCGGGCGTATACCTGGTGTTCTGCACCTACACGAAGAATCTCGAAGTGCCGACTACGCACGTCGCCAAGATCGTGTTCATAAACTGAGCGGCGCTGCGGCGGGACCTGTCCGCTTCAATGTACGACGGGCTGGTCTTCTTTGAAGACACTGCGCTGCAGTACTTCTTCGTAGAATGCTTCGTACTGGGGCAATATCTTGTCCAGTTCAAACTTGCGGGCATGTTCCAGGGCGTTCCTGCGAAACTCGGCCAGCATCTCGTCGTTGCTGAGTAGTTGCAGCGCATAGGCCGCCATGGCGTCGACATCGCCTACCTTGCACAGGAATCCCGTCTTATTGTGGATATTGACCTCCGGCAGCCCTCCTATGTCGCTTGAGATCACCGGTACTTCACAAGCCATGGCTTCCAGTGCCGCCAACCCGAAGGATTCGGATGCAGATGGCATGAGAAACAGGTCCGATACGGCCAGTATCTCCTCGATGGCATCCTGTTTGCCCAGGAATCTTACATGCTGGCATATCTCCAGCTGTCTGCACAGTCGCTCCAGGTTGGTACGCTCCGGTCCGTCACCGATCAGCAGCAGCTTGCAGGGTATATGCTCGTGGACAAGGCGGAAAGTATGGATCACGTCTTCCACCCGCTTCACCTTGCGGAAGTTGGACACATGGACCAGCACACGTTCGCCGTCGGGGGCGATCGCCTTGCGGAAATGGTCCTTGTCCCGGCGCTGAAAGCGGTTGAAGTCGACGAAATTGTATATCACGCGTATGTCCTGCTTTACGGCAAAGAGCTCCATCGTCTTCTGCTTGAGGCTCTCGGACACGGCTGTGAGCCCGTCGCTCTTGTTCATACTGAATGTGACGACCGGGGCAAAGGACTTGTCCTGCCCGACGAGGTTGATATCCGTCCCGTGCAGGGTAGTCACTACCGGTATATATTTCCCGTGTGTCAGCAGGATCTTCTTGGCCAGGTAGGCGACAGAAGCATGTGGTATGGCGTAGTGCACATGCAGGAGGTCCAGTCGCTCATACAGCACGACATCCACCAGTTTGCTGGCCAGCGCCGACTCGTAGGGTGTGTACTCAAACAGCGGGTAGTCGCCGGGGTCTACCTCGTGCAGGTAGACATTCTCCTGGAAGCTCGTCAGGCGTACAGGACGCTTGTAGGTGATGAAGTGGATCTGGTGTCCTTTCCGTGCGAGGCCCAGCCCCAGTTCGGTGGCCAGTACACCGCTCCCGCCAAAGGTAGGGTAACAAACAATACCGATCTTCATATATGCTCGTATGCCGGCTGGTCGGGCGGCAGGCCCTGCAGTCGAAAAGTTTGTACAAGATAACAGGATATCGGCCTTTATGTTCCCGCAGAGCAGGTAGGATTTTGCTGTGGCTGCCGGAGTTCTGTGTATTGGTCGCCGGCGAAAAATCCGTACCCGATCCCCGGATTTCCCGCATTTGGGTTATTTTCGCGAGTTGCATGCACGAGAACATTTGCGGTAGGCAAGCTGTTTCAATCCACAGAAGGCATCCGACCCAACCCGTTTTCGCAGGAATAAGCACAACTTTTTAACTTTCCGACCTTTGGCGATCTACTCGATAAAGGACCTCGAAAAACTCTCGGGCATCAAAGCCCATACGCTTCGCATCTGGGAGAAGCGCTACGGCATTATTCAGCCCCGGCGGACGGATACCAATATACGGTACTACCTTGACGAAGACCTGAAGCGCCTGCTCAATATAGCCCTGCTCAATCGTTACGGCGTCAAGATATCCAAGATCGCCACCATGGACGACGAAGAGATAGAGATGCAGGTGACCCGCATATCTGGCCAGACCAACGAATACGATGTACAGCTCGATGCGCTGACGATCTCCATGATCGAGATGGATGAGAGCAGGTTTGACAGGATCATCCGGCAGAATGTGGGCCAGATCGGGTTTGAGCGGACCATGATGGAAGTCATATACCCCTTCCTCGACAAGCTGGGCGTGCTGTGGTTTACCGGCTCGCTCAACGCCGCCCAGGAAAGCTTCATGGCCAACCTGATCCGGCAGAAACTCTACGTAGCCATAGACGGTCTGGACACGGGGTCCGGTCGCGAGATGAAGAAATTCCTGTTGTTTTTGCCCGAAGGAGAGACCCAGGAGCTAAGCCTGCTTTTTCTCCACTACATGCTCAAATCCCGGAAGTACAATGTGGTCAACATAGGGATGAACCTGACCCTGGAAGATGTGCGGGATGCATATGAGATACACCGGCCGGATTTTATCTTCACCATCATCAACGAACCGCGTCAGCGCCAGGGCGTCCAGGATTACGTGTCTAGATTGTCGGCCTTTTTCAGCGAGACCCGGATACTGCTTTCGGGCTATCAGATTGCCCAGCAGAATATCCGTGCCGCTAAAAACTACTTTGTACTCCGGTCGCTGGAGGAGGTCCTTCACTATATCGAGGCAGACCAGCACAAAGACATGCCGGGCGAATCCCTTCAAAAAAGATAGCGATTCGCCTCTATCCGGTTAAACAAACTTGCCGTGCATTCCGTTCTCAACTAAAAACCGAAAAAATACTGATCATGAAACAAATCAAGTGGTATGCTTTTGCCTTCTTGCTGGCAGGGGCGTTTGCAGCATGCTCCTCTCCTTCCGGAGAGCAAGCAACAACAGGCGATGCAGCCGAAGAGTCTCAGGCTACAGAGGGTTCTGCTACCTATGTACTGGATGAGGGTGTCGTATTCTGGGAGGGCAGCAAGCCTGCCGGTACACATACCGGTACCATCAAAGTATCTGACGCACAGCTGAGCGTGGAAAACGGAGAGCTGATCGCAGGCAATTTCTCGCTGGATCTGGGGTCGCTGGAAGTGACTGATCTGCAGGGCGAGGACAAAGGTAAGCTTGAAGGCCACCTTAAGTCGCCTGACTTCTTCGACGCAGCTACGCACCCGTCGGGCACTTTCGTGATCTCATCTGTGGAAAAAGTAGAAGGAGAGCCGGGCATTACGCACCGTATCACGGGCAACCTGACCCTGAAAGGCGTCACCAAGAGCGTGACAATACCGGCAGAGGTCTCTGTCGCCGGTGATTCTTTCAGTGCGAAGACACCTAAGTTCGTGATCGACAGGACTCAGTGGAACATCATGTGGGGCTCAGAGTCTGTCATAGACAAGGCCAAGGATGCGCTGGTGAACGACCAGGTAGGACTGGAGATAGGTCTTAAGGCTACCAAGAGCTAAGCCAGTCTGCTTAGAGGCTACAGGAAAATGTGAAGCCGGTTCCACTTGCGGGACCGGCTTCTTTGTTTTTCAAAACTAACTGTACTAACCATTCAAAAATTGCCGACAGGATATCCATCGGGTATGTATACCGGGGTCAATCCTGTGTACACCCGGAAAACGCCTGAGCAGCCATCGTCGCTGCTTACTGCCGGAAAATAAATAAGGGACGTACATTGACGAAATCCTCTATCCGCCGGGTCTGCCTCGGGGACACGTAGAGGGGGAAGAAGGATATCTCAGGATATATGTGTGGTGTCAGACTCCGGAGCTCCCCGCTGAGGTTGAAGATTGTTCGACGAGTTCGCCTTCGGCAGGCTCATCCCGGGTCGGCTGCGGCTGTTTGCGGAAAAACTGCCGCTGGAAGAGCAGCAGAGTGAAGATACCTACACAGATGGAGGCGTCGGCCAGGTTGAATACCGGCTTGAAAAACTGGAAGCGCTCACCGCCCCACACAGGCAGCCATGAAGGCAGGACTGTATCTATCATCGGGAAATAGAGCATATCCACTACCCGCCCGTACAGGAGCCCGGCATATCCGCCTCCCTCGGGAAACATCTCTGCCACGCCGCCGTGGTAGTGGGACTCGGAGAAGATCATACCGTAGAATGTACTGTCTATGATATTGCCCAGCGCCCCGGCTATGATCAGGGAGAAGCTTACCAGCACGCCTGTCGCGGCGCCTTCTCTCAGCAGGCGCAGGATCAGGTAAAAAAGGAAACCTACGGCAGTGATGCGAAAGAGGCTCAGGATCAGCTTGCCGGTATCGCCGCCAAAACTCAGCCCGAAAGCCATACCATTGTTCTCCACGAAGTGAATATAGGCCCAGCTTTGGCCCAGTATCTGGAAGTCTTCCCCGTAGGTCATATGTGTTTTGACCCAGATCTTCAGGCTCTGATCGAGGAACAGTACCACGAGTATGATGCCGCCGATCAGCAGCAGTTTATTCTTTTCTTTCACCGGCTAAATGACCTTATGTATAATATGATACCCGGTCGCAAATTACTACAATATATAAAAACAAACATGTGCGCCCGGTATCGAACGCACATGTCGCTTCATATATTTTCGACCCGGGAGCCCGGGCCTTTTTTAATCTGTCTGGCTCTGCTTGGCCTCGATGCTCAGCGTAGCGTGCGGCACTGCGCGCAGCCTCTCTTTGGAGATCAGCTTGCCTGTGACGCGGCAGATCCCATATACTTTATTCTTGATGCGGATCTTGGCGTTTTCAAGGTGTTGTATATGCTTGCGCTGCCGGCTGGCCATCGTTGTGAGCCGTTCGCTCTCCGAGGTGCTGATACCGTCGTCCAGTCCCTTGATTTTGCCATCCGGGCTTTCGGAAAGCTCCTGCAACTGGGTGAGGTAAAACTCCAGCTGTTCTTTGGCGGTCCCCAGCTTCTCATCTATCAAAGCCTCGAACTCTGAGAGTTCCTCATCGCTATAGCGGGTTTTTGCTGCTTCTTCACTCATGGCTTATCTGCTTTTAAAATGTGATGGGAAGTCCGTTACTTCCATTCTGGCGGTTAAAAAACGCTGCAAATTTACGTTTTTGCTGCTCATGCAATAGTTTTCGCCTCTTTTCTTTTGCGCATAAATTGACTTAAGGCGTAATTTTAGCGACTTATCTTTTATTTAATTCCGGCTTTACAATCTTTTTACACGAACGGGGCTACGGAACGCAAACATTATTTCGGACGCCTTTCGTTCCAGTGTGGCACGGAATTTGAGTAAATGTATCTTTACATAAACAGTGTTCCGGTGTCCATGAAGCAACTTTTCCTGTACGTGTTATCCCTGGTATTCATTTTGCTGACATGTGCTTCGTTCAGGACAAGTTACAAGTCTGAATATATCGATGCGTTTGCCGATATGGCCGTCGAGGAAATGAAGCTCTACGGCATTCCCGCCAGCATCAAGCTGGCCCAGTCCATCATCGAGACCAATTGGGGTGTGAGCTCACTGGCCGTACAGGCCAATAATTTTTTCGGCATCAAGTGCAAAGAAAACTGGGAGGGCCCGACATTCTTTCACGTCGATGACGACAGGGATCAACGCGGCAAACTGATTCCTTCCTGTTTCCGGGCATACAAGGACAGCTTCAGTTCATTCCGCGATCACTCGGAGTTTCTATCCAAGCGCAGGTATTACAAGGACCTCTTCAAGCTGGACCCGATGGATTACAAAGCCTGGGCCACCGGCCTCAAGAAAAGTGGTTATGCGACCGATCCCAATTATCACCTGAAGCTGATCCACATCATCGAGCAGTACGATCTGTATCTCTACGACAAGATGGTCACCCCTGCCGCAGCCGCAGGAGAGGAAGAACGGTAAAGTTACCTGGAGGGGTTCTGTCCCCCTGCGCAGCGAGGAACTAAATTAGTCGTCCTGTTTTTTATCTCCCGGCTACTACTCTTCGGGCAGCGCTACTGCTGCAGACGCATTTTCGTCCTCTGACTCCAACCTGACCTTCTGTACGCGGTTGGCCCTTAGCTCCATGTATTCGCGGCGGTTGCGCGCTACGTCTGCGGCGAGGAACACAGCTCTGCGGAAGGAATCCGGATCGGCGACATTCTGGCCGGCGATATCATATGCCGTACCGTGATCCGGAGAGGTCCGGACGATAGGCAGGCCGGCCGTATAGTTGACGCCTGAGCTGAATGTCAGCGCCTTGAACGGAGCCAGGCCCTGGTCATGGTACATGGCCAGTATCCCGTCATAGCGGGAAAACTTGCCACTGCCGAAGAAGCCGTCCGCCGGGAAGGGGCCCATCACCAGTATACCGCTTTTCTTGGCCTCCACGATAGCCGGGCGTATGATCTGTTCTTCTTCATGGCCGATCACCCCTTCGTCGCCCGCATGCGGGTTGAGTCCAAGCACGGCGATGGACGGGCGTTCGATGCCGAAGTCCATCACCAGCGTATCGTGCATGGCCCTGATCTTTTCGAGGATGCGTTCTTTAGTGATGGCAGCAGGTACTTTGCTGAGCGGTATGTGCTCTGTCGCGAGCCCTACGCGTACATTGTCGCCCACCATGAGCATGAGCGCCCTGGAGCCGGGATAGGTCTTGCTGAGGTATTCGGTATGGCCTACATGGTCGAATCCTGCCATCTGCATGGCTTTCTTATTGATCGGAGCAGTCACCAGTGCGTCGATCAGGTTGCCCTGCAGGGCTTCCATAGCCTTTTCCAGTGACAGCCGGGCGTACTGTCCGCCCGTTTCCGTGGCTTTGCCCAGTGTGATCGCTACATTATCCTGCCAGCAGTTGACGATATTGAGGCGGTCCGGTACTATCTTTTCGCCCGGACGGAGGTTCTGGTACTGGAAGTCCTCGATCTGGACGATGTTCTTGTGATAAGAGACGACCTTGGAGGATCCGAACACAACAGGAGTACACACATTCAGCAGGCGTTTGTCCACGATGGTCTTCAAGATGACTTCAAGTCCTACACCGTTGATGTCTCCTACCGTGATCCCGATTCTCAGTTTGTCCATGATCGATTACAATTTAGCGAGGCACAAAATAAGCCATTTTTTGCAAGCTTCCGGATTTGCAGCACAGGCGTACCCGGTCTCAGCGCTCGAGGAAGCTGACGGTGCCTCCGACCCAGTCATGTTGCTCATTGTACCGCACACCGATCATGACGCCTTTAGACAGGCGCGTGAGGTTGGCTGCCAGCGTTGGTGCGGGGTCACCGGGAGGCCAGATATACATCAGCCTTATCTCGCACTTGACCAGGCCGTTAGGAGCTACGATACAAGGGTCGTAAACGACTTTTCGCTGCAGGAGATACTGGTGCCTGCGCCCTGTGTCGATGGCTGCGATATGCTCGGGCTTCACGTCATAGACGACACCCTGCCCGGAGAAGGAAAACAGGGGTTTCAGCACGTACTGCGATAGCAGTTCAGGGTCGCTGGAGTCAAACTCGTGGAGAAAAGTGCTCTTCGGGATGAACGGGCTGTCCAGGAAGGGCATCGTGTACTTGGACAGGCGGAAGAACCAGTTTGGATGCTCCGCCCACTCGACGTCAAACGGGGCTGTGAGGTCCACGCCGGGTACGATCGCGGTCTGGTTTTGCAGTTCGTCGAAGATCACCCGGTTGTAGATCCGCCGGATACGGGTCTTCCTGCCGTCCCTGTCGTAGTAGAGCCGATCGCCTTCTGCATAGACGGTGGAGAGGCATACCGGCCGTACGCCCAGCCATTTTTCTATGATGTAGAAGTCGATATTGGTCTTTTGTTTTTCCGGTTGTATTTCCAGGAGGACCACCTCGGCCGGGTCATGGCCGGCCAGTATGCTGCGCCGCAGCAGATCCAGGTAGTGATCCATGTCCCTGCACTGTATCAGGAAATCGAATCCGTCCGGCACGACAAAGTGCTCTCTGAACTTCTGAGCCACCAAAGCCTGCCACCCGTAGAGCGAGGGGAACCCCTGGAACTCGATCAACTGGGGTTCCAGCAGGCCGTCCTTGTCCTTGCAGATCGCAAAATCCACGCAGAGAAAGAGTGGATGCTCATCTTCTCCGGGTACATGCAGTCCCGGCGGTATGGCGTCTTTTGTGAGCGCTTTGATATCGGGTCGCCGGACTGTGTCTATCACGGCGCTGCCTGCGGCTTCCAGGCGCTCGCGCAGGTAAGCGGGTACGAAGACCGGTGTCTCCGCTACCCGGAATAGTGCAGGCTTGCCGACCTCGCGTTCGATATCAGCCAGGAACCGGCGGTATTTTTCTTCTGTGAAAGCAGCGTTGTAAGCCTGTCGCAGTTCAGGGATCATGCGTTTGTCTTTTACAGGAGTAAATTAGATACTTTATCAAAATTCTTCCTTCTTTTATCACAGACTTGGACCTTCAAATCAAAGGATATGCCATTCATACGCCATAATAGCCGGCGGCAGCGCCTGGTACCTGTGATATGCACCTGGTTGATGCTGGCCTCTTGCTGTCTGTTGCCGCCCCTGCGTTCGGCCGGGCAGGACGATGCAGCACAAAGACTGCCGGCAGGAGTGAGCCGGTCGGAGTATAAGGTACGGTCCGCCGATGGCCGGAATTTCACAGGAGCGAGGATAGAGCCGCCTTTCTGGTGGACCGGCATGGCCGACCCGGTGGTAGAGGTCCTGATATATGACAAAGGCATCGGCCCGGGTAGGCCAAGTCTGTCCTATCCGGGCGTGCAGCTCCGCAGTGTCCATCGCGTCGCCAATCCCAACTACCTCTTTCTCGAGCTGGAGATCACGGCTTCGGCCAGGCCGGGCGTCCTGGAGATCCGCGTGGACTCGGAGGGCAGGCAGCGATCCTATCCCTATACGCTCCTTGAGCGGCCTGCCGCCGGTACGGGGATGCAGGGACTCCGGACCGACGATGTGATCTACCTCCTGATGCCCGACCGCTTTGCCAACGGAGACCCTGCCAATGATGTGGCGCCGGGCATGCAGCAGCGTGAGGTGGACCGTGGCAAGATGTACTTTCGCCACGGAGGCGATCTCCGTGGTCTTGAGCAGCGGCTGGATTACCTGCAGGACCTGGGTATCACCGCGATCTGGTGCACACCTGTCCAGGAGAACGACCAGCCCTACGAGTCCTATCACGGATATGCGATCACCGACCACTACCGGATCGATCCCCGCCTGGGTACCAATGAAGACTATCTCCGCCTGGTATTGGCCTGCCACCGGCGGGGCATGAAAGTAGTGATGGACGTGATCCATAACCATGTCGGTGACCAGCACTGGTTCATCCGCGACCTGCCGGACCCGGACTGGATACACCAGCATGACAGCTTCTGGCAGACCAACTACCGCGACCAGGTATTCATGGATCCCTATACCTCCGATTACGACCGCAGGCAGATGGCACAGGGTTGGTTTGACCGGCATATGCCGGATCTCAACCAGCGTCACCCGAGGCTTGCCAGGTACCTGGTCCAGAATCATCTCTGGTGGATAGCGTACAGCGGTATCGACGCTTTCCGGATTGATACCTATATCTACCCGGACCAGGACTTCATGGCTGCCTGGGCCCGGGCGATCAGGGCCGCTTACCCGGCATTCGGCCTGTTTGCGGAGACCTGGGTCCACGGATCACCCAACCAGGCCTGGTTCACACAGCATACCCGGATGCGCCGGGCAGATGACAACGCTATGCCGGCCGTCACCGACTTCCAGTTGTACTACGCGATCTGCGAGGCGCTGACCCGTGAGCAGGGATGGACCGAGGGGCTGTCGAGGCTCTATCTTACCCTGGGCCACGATTTTCTCTATGAGGATCCTTCGCGCAATGTTACCTTCCTCGACAACCACGATCTCAGCCGTTTCTATTCTATCGTCGGCGAGGATACCAGGAAGCTGGAGACAGGTCTCACCTGGCTGTTCACGGTGCGGGGTATTCCCATGATCTATTACGGTACGGAGATCGGCATGAAGAACTTTTCCGATCCCGATGGCAAGGTGCGCGAGGATTTTCCCGGCGGCTGGCCCGGCGACGCTGCGGACAAGTTTACGAGGGCCGGGCGTACGGCAGAGGAAAACCGGATATACGACCATGTACAGAAGCTCATCCGGCTGAGGAAGACCATCCCGGCGCTGAGCAGCGGACGGACCCGGCATTTTATCCCGTTCGACGGGACCTATGTCTATTTCCGCTATGACGACCGCGATACGGTCATGGTAGCTGTCAACGTGCGGGACCGAGATATGGAGCTGGACCTGGCCAGGTTTGCCGAGATGCTACCGGCCGGACGATCCTGTACGGACCTGCTGACCGGCAAAGCCCTGCCCGGGCAGCGCCGGATCAGTATACCTGCAGCCACGGCACTGGTACTCCGGTGGCACTAGTGCGCGGTCTGCCTGTTTGGGCGCAACATTAATTTCATATCTTTGCGCTCTCTTTCAACCCGTTAGCATGGCCACCCCCAAATCGGTCGCTTTTCATACGCTGGGCTGCAAGCTCAACTACTCGGAGACCTCTTCGATCGGCCGTTTGTTCGAAGACCGGGGATATGATGTCGTTCCATTTGAACAGGGCGCCGATATCTATGTGATCAACACCTGCTCGGTGACCGATTTTGCCGACCGCAAGTGCCGCTATACTGTCCGCAACGCCCTCCGCCATGCCCCCGATGCGCGTGTCATCGTGATCGGTTGCTATGCGCAGCTCAAGCCGCGCGAGATAGCGGAGATACCAGGCGTGGACCTGGTGCTGGGCGCTTCGGAGAAATTCCGCATCCTGGACTTTGTCGATCAGTTGGAGAAGTCTCCGGGCAAGGGTATGGTCCAGGCGGGCCAGATCAGCGAGGCGACTACATTTACGGGGAGTTTTTCTTTCGGCGACCGTACCCGTTCCTTTCTCAAGGTGCAGGACGGCTGCGACTACAAGTGCTCATTCTGCACGATACCGCAGGCGCGGGGCCGCAGCAGGTCCGATACACTCGACCAGGCGGTGGAGAATGCCCGCAGCATAGCGGCGATGGATGTCCGCGAGATCGTGCTGACCGGTGTCAACCTCGGTGATTTCGGCAATGGTACGGAGGTCATCGAAGGGTTGAAGCCGCGCAAGGAAGCGCTTTTTGCGGACCTGGCGATGGCCCTGGACGAGATAGAAGGTATCGACCGGTTCAGGATCTCTTCCATAGAGCCCAACCTGCTGACCGAGGAGATCATCCGTTTCGTCGCAGACAGCCGCCGCTTCGTACCGCATTTTCATGTGCCGCTGCAGTCGGGCAGCAACCGCATCCTCAGGGCGATGCGCCGGCGCTATGCACGGGAGCTCTATGCTGACCGCGTGGCCTGTATCCGTACGCATATGCCGCATGCCTGCATTGGTGTAGATGTGATCGTCGGCTTCCCGGGAGAGACCGAGGCCGACTTCATGGAGACTTATGAGTTCCTGCATGCGCTGGATGTATCCTACCTGCACGTATTCACATACTCTGAGCGGGCAGGCACTCCTGCAGCAGAGATGCCCGATCCGGTGCCGATGGGTATCCGCCGCGAGCGCAATGAGCGTCTGCGTATCCTGTCCGACAAGAAGAAGCGTGCCTTCTACGAGCGGTTTGCAGGTACTACGCGCGAGGTGCTTTTCGAACCGGGCCCTGAGCCCGGGCTGCTGAGCGGTTTCACCGACAACTACCTGAAGATCGAGATGCCCGGCCCGGCGAGCCTGATCAATACCATTCAACCCGTCCGGTTGCTCTCCGTCACACCGGAGACCTTTTTCACGGCGATGCCCGCTGAGGTGACCGTATAGACCCGCGCACGCAACACGGAGACCACGCCCGGAAGCACATTCAAGTGCTTGTTTTTCTTCTATCTTTGTTTGCAAACCCACCCGCTGCATGTACCCCGATCTTTCCTATATCCTGTACGATCTGTTTGGTGTCGGCCCGGACAACTGGGCCTCGGTCGTCAAGACCTTCGGTCTCCTCCTGGCCCTGTCTTTCCTGGCTGCTGCCTGGTTGCTCACGCTTGAGATGAAACGCCTTGAGCAGGCCGGTATTTTCAAGCCGGTCACCGTCAGGACAGTGGAAGGCGAGCAGCCGACCGGCAGCTATATAGCTATCCAGGCGCTGGTGGGCGCACTGATCGGGTACAAGCTGCTCTATGCCCTGCAGAACGGGGCCGCTTTCCGGGCGGATGCCGCTTCAGTGATCCTCTCTCCCGACGGCAGTATGGCTGGCGCCGTCCTCGGCGCAGCGCTGTACGGAGGCTATCGCTACCTGCAGAAGAAAAGAAAGGCCCTGCCCAGGCCGGTAGAGCATGCCCGGCAGGTGAGGCCGTACGAGCTGGTCGGCGATATCACCATCGTCGCGGCCATAGCCGGTCTTGCAGGGGCCAAGCTATTTGCCATATTCGAGAGTGCAGCCAGTATCAAGGCTTTTTTCAGGGACCCGCTGGGCCAGTTGTTCTCCGGTAGCGGGCTGGCTATCTACGGAGGGCTGATCGTCGCCTTTTTTGCTGTCTATGCCTTCGTGAAGCGGCGCGGATTCCCCATGCTGCATATGATGGATGCGGCTGCTCCGCCCATGATCGTCGGTTATGCCGTAGGGCGGCTTGGCTGTCACTTCAGCGGGGACGGGGACTGGGGTATCGCCAATACAGCGGCCAAGCCGGGCTGGCTCAGCTGGCTTCCGGACGGCCTGTGGTCTTACTCATACCCGCACAATGTGCTCAACGAGGGGGTACCGATCCCCGGCTGTACGTTTCACCACTGCATGGAGCTTTCGCCCGGTGTATTTCCTACGCCGATCTATGAGACCGTACTGGCGCTGGGTATACTGGCCATATTGTGGGCGCTGCGCAGGCGGCTCACGGCATTCCCCGGCATGCTGTTTTTCCTGTACATGGTACTCAACGGGATCGAGCGGTTCTTCATAGAGAAGATCCGGGTCAACGAGAAGCTCAATGTCCTGGGCTGGGAAGCCACGCAGGCAGAGATCATCTCCGTACTGTTCGTGATCGTAGGTGTCGCAGGTATGTACTGGGCCAGGCAGCGGGCGCGAAAAGGCTGATCGCGACCCGGTTCGGTTTATCTCGCTTACCGGATGATTCTTTCCAGGTAGACGCCGTAGCCGCTTTTTGCCAGGCTGTGCGCCAGGTTGCGCAACTGCGCCGCATCGATGAACCCCATCCGGTAGGCCACTTCTTCGATGCAGCCCACCTTCAGTCCCTGTCGTTTTTCGATCACCCGGACGAACTCGGTGGCGTCATGCAGCGAGTCGAAGGTACCTGTATCCAGCCAGGCCGTACCGCGGTCCATGACCTCTACGTGCAGCTTTCCCCTGCGCAGGTATTCGCGGTTTACATCGGTGATCTCGTACTCGCCGCGGGCGCTGGGTTGCAGGTCCCGTGCGATCTGCAGCACTTCGTTGTCGTAGAAGTAAAGCCCCGGCACGGCGAAGTTGGATTTCGGCGCAGTAGGTTTTTCCTCTATGGAGACGGCTTTCATCTCTTCGTCGAATGCGACTACGCCGTAGCGCTCCGGATCGGCTACCTCGTAGGCAAACACGAGGCCCCCGTCGGGGTCTGTGCACATCTGCAGCATTTTGGACAGGCGTGAGCCGTAGAATATATTGTCGCCCAGGATCAGCGCCACCTTGTCGCTCCCGACGAAATCCGCCCCGATCACAAAGGCCTGCGCCAGGCCGTTGGGCTTTTCCTGTACGGCGTATACGAAGCGGCAGCCGAGTTCGGCGCCGTCGCCCAGCAGTCTTTTGAACTGGTCCTGGTCCTCCGGCGTCGTGATGATCAGTATCTCGCGGATGCCCGCCAGCATCAGTATGGACAGCGGGTAGTAGATCATCGGTTTGTCGTAGACCGGTACCAGTTGTTTGGAGATACCCTTCGTGATGGGATAGAGCCGGGTGCCGGACCCGCCCGCTAGTATGATGCCTTTCATCTGTGCACGTATTGCTGTTCGTAGTATTGTTGATAAGCGCCCGATGTGACGTGTTCGAGCCAGTCTTCGTTGGCCAGGTACCAGTCGATCGTCTTCGCCAGTCCCTGTTCAAATGTGAGGGAGGGCTTCCAGCCCAGCTCCCGGGCGATCTTCGATGCATCGATGGCATAGCGCAGATCGTGTCCTGCGCGGTCGGTCACATAGCTGATCAGCGATCTTGAGCTGCCCGGCTCCTTGCCTGTACGGCTGTCCACCAGGTCGCAGAGTGTATGTACGAGGTCGATGTTGCGCCATTCGTTGTGCCCGCCGATATTGTAGGTCTCGCCGTCCTTCCCTTCGTGGAAGACCAGGTCCAGCGCCGTCACGTGATCCTCTACGTAGAGCCAGTCCCGGACATTCTCGCCCTTGCCGTAGACGGGCAGCGGCTTGCCGGTGAGTATATTGCGTATGAATAGCGGTACCAGCTTTTCGGGAAACTGGTAGGGCCCGTAGTTGTTGGAGCAGTTGGTCACCACGATCGGCAGGCCGTACGTATGCCCGAATGCCCGCACCAGGTGGTCCGAGGCCGCTTTGGAGGCAGAGTAGGGGCTGCGTGGGTCATAGGGCGTCTCTTCCGTGAAGTAGCCTTCGGCCCCCAGAGATCCGTATACTTCATCCGTACTGATATGGTGAAACCGCTTGCCCTCCGGGTCGTCTTTCCAGTGCTGGCGGCAGGCCAGCAGCAGGTTGGCCGTACCGGTCACATTGGTCCGGACAAAGACCAGCGGATCGCTGATGGACCGGTCCACATGGGATTCGGCTGCGCAATGCAGCACACCGTCGAAGCGGTACTCTCCGAAGAGCCGGGATACGAAGTCCAGGTCGGCGATATCCCCTTTGACGAATACATAGTTGTCTGCTTCCTCCAGGTCGGACAGGTTCTCGAGGTTGCCCGCGTAGGTCAGCTCGTCCAGGTTGACGATCCGGTACTGCGGGTACCGCCGGACAAACCTGCGGACCAGGTGAGACCCTATGAATCCGGCGCCTCCCGTGATGAGTATGGTTTTTTCAGATCGGCCTTGCATGGCGTTGAGCTTTTTGACGGTTGGTCGTATACTTTATAGTTGCAGTGCTTCGCGGCCGATACTGCTGTAATAGAATCCCTGTTCTTCCATGCTGTCGAGGTCATACAGGTTGCGGCCGTCGAATATCACCGGCTGCTTCAGCAGTTGCTTCATGACCTCGAAGCTGGGCGTACGGAATACGGCCCACTCCGTGACGATGGCCAGCGCATCGGCTCCGATCAGCGCCTCGTACTGGTCCTTGCACAGCGTGATGCGGTCGCCGTAGATGCTGCGCACATGCTCCATTGCCTCCGGGTCGAAGGCCCGCACCGAAGCGCCTGCCGCGAGCAGGTCGTCGATGATGCTCAGCGCCGGGGCTTCGCGGATATCGTCGGTGTTGGGTTTGAATGCCAGTCCCCAGAGGCCGATGACTTTTCCCGTCACATCGCCGTCGAAGTATTGTATGATCTTCTCCGAGAGTTTCTTCTTCTGGATATCGTTGATCTTCATCACCGATTTCAGTATCCTGAAGTCATAGCGGTGTTCTTCCGCTGTTTTGGCCAGCGCCATCACGTCTTTGGGGAAGCAGCTGCCGCCATAGCCTACGCCGGGGAAGAGGAATCGCTTGCCGATGCGGGTATCGCTGCCCATACCGATGCGGACCAGGTCCACATTGGCGCCGACCAGCTCGCAGAGGTTGGCGATCTCGTTCATGAAGCTGATCCGGGTGGCCAGGTAGGAGTTGGCCGCGTACTTGGTGAGCTCGGCAGACCGCTCGTCCATCAGGATGATCGGGTTGCCCTGCCGTACGAAGGGATCATAGAGGCGTCTCATCAGCGTGCCTGCCCGCTCGGAGGAGGTGCCGATCACCACGCGGTCCGGTTTGAGAAAATCGTCTACGGCTACGCCTTCGCGCAGGAACTCGGGGTTTGACACCACGTCGAAGAGGTCCTCGGAGAGGTTTTTCGCCAGGATCTGGTGCACTTTGTCGGACGTGCCTACCGGTACGGTACTTTTGTCCACGATCACCGTATACCGGGTGATGAGGCGGGACAGCTGATCGGCCACGCCGAGTATATAGGACAGGTCGGCCGAGCCGTCCTCGCCCGGGGGCGTGGGCAGCGCCAGGAATATGATCTCGGCGTGCTCGGTCGCTTCTTTCAGGTCTGTGGTGAAGTGCAGGCGGCCTTGCTTCGTGTTGCGGTCGAAGAGCAGTTCCAGGCCCGGTTCGTAGATGGTGATCTGTCCGGACTTCAGCTTCTCCACCTTTTTTTCATCGATATCGACACATACCACGGTATTGCCGGTTTCGGCAAAGCATGTCCCTGTGACCAGGCCTACGTATCCTGTGCCTACTACTGCGAGATTCATAGATTGTTTTTGTTTGAGTGCATTCCAAAAATAGAAAATTACTGATCCTCCTTGTATCAGTCGCGATACAGTTCCTTTAATTGATCGTATATAGCGGCAGCACAACTGTCCCAGCTGAAATCCTGCGCCCTGTCCAGTCCGCGGCCGATGAGCCGCTCCCGCAGCTCTTCTGTCGCCGCTACCTGCTGCATGGCCGTAGCTATGGCGGTCACGCTGAAAGGGTCTACCAGCAGGGCTGCATCCCCCGCTATCTCCGCCATCGATGAGACATTGGAGGTGATCACCGGTACGCCCGCCTTGAAACCTTCCAGTACCGGCAGCCCGAATCCCTCGAGCAGCGACGGGTATACCAGGCAGAGTGCGCCGCCCATGAGCTGCACCAGCTGTGCAGCATCGACATGGCCGGTGAAGTGGATCGAGGAGCGGTACCTGGACCGCTCCAGCACCGAGCGGATCTCATCCGTCTGCCAGGCCATACGCCCGGCCAGTACCAGGTCGGCCTGGTCGCCGCTGTGGTCCCTGAATTGCTCATAGGCTTGCAGCAGGCGGTGTACGTTCTTGCGGGGGTGCAGTGCGCCGACAAACAGGAAGTACCTCCGCCCGTTGGCAAAAGAGACCTGTGCTTCACGTCGCGCATTTTCATCCAGCGGCCTGTACAGGTCCGAGCCGCCGTTGTAGATGACGCAGGTCCTGGCCGCAGCGCCGGGGCCTCCTGTCTCGGCTATATCTGCTGCCGTAGCGTGCGATATAGCTGCGATTCGGTCCGCCCGTTCGATAAAACGCGGCATATAGGTCCGGTAGTACCCAAGCTGCCCGGCAGGCATAGCCTCGGGGTAGTGCTTGTAGGCCAGGTCATGTATGGTGAGTAGCGTCTTGCCGGGATAGCGGAGCGAGCAGAACCCGTCCGGTGAGAAGAATACATCCGGCCGTATCCGCTTCAGCACGCGGGGCAGCGACCAGTCAAACCATATCCTGAAGAGCACAGGGTGCCTGGCCGGGGGGCACACATGCAGTGGCACTACATTGGGGCCGAAGACGAAAGAAGGGTCGAAGGGGCGATCAAAGAGGAAGTAGAACGTGTCATCGGGATGGTCGCGGACCAGCCTGCGGCAGACTTCGTACGTGTACCACCCGATACCTTCCAGTCGGTTCCGCAGCAGCATGCGCGTGTTGATCGCAATTTTCAATATGGTATGGCTGTGAGGTTAGACGCGTAGACTCCGGGGAGCCTCCGGCCGGCCAAATATAAGGATATAATAATAACCCGGTCGCGGGGCAAATGGCTGAAATGGCGTAATTTTGAGCACTCAAATAAAACAGGTGCTGTGATCAAAACAGACATTCTTGTGATCGGTTCCGGGGTAGCCGGGCTGACATTTGCGATCAAGATGGCGACCAAGCGGCCCAATCTGAAGATCACCGTACTCACCAAGTCGAGCCTGGATGAGAGCAATACACGCTATGCCCAGGGTGGGGTAGCCGCTGTATGGGACCTTTCGGTCGATTCCTTCCAGAAGCATATCAACGATACACTGGATGCAGGCGACGGCCTCTGCAATCCCAAGGTGGTCAACTTCGTGATCAAGGAGGGCCCTGCCCGCGTGCGCGAGCTGATCGAGTGGGGTACCCGCTTCGACCGGGAGGAGGCCGACAAGGACTATGATCTCGGCAGGGAGGGCGGGCACTCCGTCAACCGTATCCTGCACTACAAGGACCTCACAGGCTGGGAGATACAGCGTGCGCTGATCACCAAGGCCCGTCAGCTGCCCAATATCGATATCATCGAGAACTGCTTTGTGGTAGACCTGCTGACCCAGCACCACCTGGGCTATACCGTCACCAGGGTCACGCCCGATATCACCTGCTACGGCGCTTATATCCTCGACAAGGACAGCGGCGAGATCAAGACCTGCCTGGCGCGGGTCACGATACTCTCCTCCGGCGGCGCGGGACAGGTCTACAAGAATACCACCAATCCCCTCGTGGCCTCCGGCGACGGTATGGCGATGGTCTACCGCGCCAAGGGCCGGGTCGAGAACATGGAGTTTGTCCAGTTTCATCCCACAGCGCTGTTCAATCCTGCTGGAGAGAATCCCGACTTCCTCATCTCCGAGGCTGTGCGCGGCTATGGCGCTGTGCTGAAAAACCAGGACGACGAAGAGTTCATGCAGTTCTACGACGACCGCAAGTCGCTGGCCCCGCGGGATATCGTGGCCCGCGCCATCGACAACGAGATGAAGAAGAGCGGCCAGGACTTCATGTACCTGGACTGCAGGCACCTGGACCGGGACGGGTTCATCGCGCATTTTCCGACTATCTATGAGAAGTGCATGAGCCTGGGCATCGATCCCCTGCAGGAGAAGATCCCCGTAGTACCTGCCTGTCACTATATGTGCGGCGGCGTCAAGACCGACGATATCGGCCATACCTCCATACTCCGGCTCTATGCCTGCGGCGAGTGTACCAGTACCGGCCTGCACGGGGCCAACCGCCTCGCGTCCAACTCCCTGCTGGAGGCGATGGTCTATGCCCACCGTATTCACCTGGATGTGCTCAAGGTCATCGACGGCGTACAGTTCGTAGACGAGATACCGGCCTGGGATGCCACCGGTACCACGGACCCCAAGGAAATGGTCCTCATCACCCAGAGCCTCAAGGAGCTCAAGGAGGTCATGAGCAGCTATGTGGGTATCGTGCGCTCCGATGTGCGTCTCAAGCGGGCCTATGACCGCCTCTACCTGCTCTACAAGGAGACCGAGGAGCTGTATATGAACAGTACCATCTCCCCCCAGCTCTGCGAGCTGCGCAACCTGCTCACCATCGCCTACCTGGTCACGAAGTCCGCCATGATGCGGCAGGAGAGCCGGGGTCTGCACTATACGACCGACTACCCGGAGAAGCACAGCTTCACGGAGAACACGATCCTCTGATCAGGATAGCTCCTGCACGAGGCGGCCGGCCAAGGCGCTTTCGTATCCGCGGGAGGCGGCGTAGCGCAGCAGTTTGGCCCGGCGTACCGGCGGTGTATCCTTGCCCAGGGTCCGCGCCTTGTCCCGGAGCAGCTTGCGCAGCGCCTGCTCGTATTCCTCCTCTTCTATCACTTTGAATCCTTCCCGGATGCAGTAGTCCGAGACCTGCTTCTGTGCCAGCGCTATGCGGATCTTGATCCGGCCCCATTGGTTGATCCTGAACTTGCCTGATACGAATGCTGCGGCGTACCGGCTTTCGTCGACGAAGCCTTCGGAGATCAGCTCCGACAGCACCTGGTCGGCCTCTTCGCCGCGCCACCCTCCGTCCGCCAGCTTTTGCAGCACTTCCTGCTGGCAGCGGTCCTGGGCTGCGCAGTAGCGCTGCATGGCTGCGAGGGCGTCGCTGTGCGTATAGTATCTTTTGGCCGGCTGGCGGATCATAGCAGGCCCAGTGTTTGCAGGGTATCGGAGAGTTCTGTGGCGGGATCGTGCCAGTATGCCCGTATCCCGGCGGCTCGCGCGCCCTCGATGTGCATGCGCCCGTCGTCGATGAAGACGGTATCCGTACCGTCGCTGCCGATCTCCGCCAGCACATGGTGGAATGCTGATACTTCGGGCTTGCGCAGCCCGATCCGGCAGGAGTAGAAGACCCGGTCGAAGCAGTCGGTCTCGAACCGCTGCATCCACGCTGCGCCGTACTTCTCCGAGAGGTGATCGAGATGGGTCTCGTTGGTATTGCTGAAGAGGTAGACCCGGTAGCGCTCGCGGAGCCGCTGCAGCAGCGCGATCCGGTGGGCGGGTATCTCGCCCAGCAGGGCATTCCAGGCCGGTCTGAATGCCCCGGCGCTGATCTCCTGCCCGCTCAGGCGGGCCAGTTCGGTGATCATGCCCGCTTCGTCCACCTCCCCGGTCTCGAATGCGCGAAACACCTCCGGCATGTCCTGGTTGTAGGGATCATACGGGCGCTGCAGCAGGGTATACATGCCCTGCTGCCCGGCCTGCATGTCCAGGTCGAGTATGACATTGCCGAAGTCCAGCAGGATATTGTTAATTTTTTCCACCAGGTCGGAGCTTATGGGAGTGTAAATATGTAAATTCGCACCGTCATTGCGTTGCCGGGCTTTGCGGATCATCTTTGTTTTGCATCGCCGTCGCATGATACCGGGCCTATAGCTCAGTCGGTTAGAGCACCTGACTCATAATCAGGTGGTCCCAGGTTCGAGCCCTGGTGGGCCCACCCACAGAGAGGGGATACTGCGAGAGCGGTGTCCCTTTTTTATTTGTGTGACTGGGTAGTGTGGGCCCCTCCTGATGGCGTAGAGTTGCACAAGATCAACGGTGAGCAGCTTCCGTTAGCGGACAAGACTGTTGACATTGTTTTCACGACTACGGCCCTCTAGCACAATACGGATGAGCAGACGCTGAAAAGCATCGTGGCGGAGCTGGCTCGCGTCAGTGCGCATAAAGTCCATATCTTCGAGCGTATAGGGAGTACGATCAAGGGGACTGAGCTGTGCTATGGCCACCCGGTCGCTTACTATGCGTTCGTGATGGAACAAGGGGCTTTGAGCTACTTAGTGATTCAATTCATAAAATTGACTTATATTGATATTGTGACTCACACAAATGCAATTTTAAAGTACATTTGTGTGTGGGGTAGAAATGTACTTTATTCATTCATAAGCAGAGTTATTGATTTTGGGTAAATAAATTTCTAAGAACCGTTCATTTTAGAGATAAGAATTCAATAATATTAATAAATTATGGTCCGCGAGCTAAGTTTATTGGCATGTGGGATAAAGAGTATTGTGATCTTTGGACTTGATGAAAATCCACATGTGTGATTGATAAGTATTCGGTCGTCGATCTTTTCTGTGGCGTCGGAGGGCTGACGCATGGATTTGAAAAAGAAGGCTTCAATGTAGTGGCCGGAATTGACTTTGATGAAAATTGCAGGCATGCTTACGAAGCAAATAATAAAGCCAGATTCTCACACAGGGATATTGGAGAAACGAGCTCTTCTGAAATAGAGGATTTGTTTAAGGCGGGATCAAAAAAAATACTGATTGGGTGCGCGCCATGTCAGCCGTTTTCAATTTTCAATCGGAAGGGGGGGGGAGTGATAAGTGAGACTAATGATCAACGCTGGAAACTCCTAGATGCTTTCGCTGATCTTATTGTGAAGATAGCTCCGGATATTATTTCCATGGAAAATGTTCCGCTTTTGAGGGCATTTAAAGAAGGAAAAGTCTTTGCGAATTTTGTCTCTAAATTAGAGAGCTCAGGATATCATATTTCCTACGGTATACATAATGCTCAAGATTTTGGTGTGCCTCAAAGAAGGCATAGATTGGTTCTTCTTGGATCACTATATGGTAAGATAGAAATGATCGAGCCAACTCACAAAAATAATTCGGTTTCTGTTCGTGAAGCCATAGGGGCTTTACCCGTTATTTCGGGAGGTGAGATATCTAAGTCTGATCCGTTGCATCGTGCACGAAAGCTTAATGAGTTGAGTTTGAAACGTATCAGAGCCACTCCGGAAGGCGGTAGTTGGCGTGATTGGGAGGACGAACTCGTTGCGGAATGCCACAAGAAAGAAGGCGGTAAAGCATTTGGCAGCGCATACGGTCGCATGAGTTGGGATGAAGTGGCCCCCACCATGACTACATATTGTATCGGGTATAATAACGGTCGTTTTGGGCATCCGGAGCAGGATAGACCAATCTCCATTCGTGAAGCTGCTATTATCCAATCTTTTCCGCTGAGTTATGATTTTATTGATCCGGAAATACCCTTTTCATCGAGTCGGCTTGCAAGACATATTGGAAATGCAGTGCCTGTACTTTTAGGACAAGCCATTGCTAAAAGCGTTGCTAAACACATCGGATCGATTGAAAATGCCCAATAGCGATGATTTATTAAAATGGCGATTTGATGTAAATACTTTTCGCTTGATCGGTCGGGAACTTATAACCGACCGGGTAACAGCAGTGTATGAATTGGTTAAGAACTGCTATGACGCTAATGCACGGAAAGTGATTGTCCAGTTTGAGAACGTTGGACTAAATGCGGGAGGCAAGGGTCAAATTACCATTATTGACGACGGGCATGGCATGTCATTTGAGGACATAAGAGACAAATGGATGGTGGTTGGCACTGCCAGCAAACGCACTCAACTGTATTCTCCAGCTCCATTCAATCGAAGATACGTAGGTGAAAAGGGCATTGGTCGGTTTGCAGTTGATAAGCTAGGCGGCAGAGTTGAAATTCTCACTAAGCAAGTCGGGACCACAGAACGATTGGTAGTAACCATAGATTGGAATGAATATGAAAGATTATCTCAGCAGTCACAGTTGGAATTATTCACAGACGTTCCGAATCACTATTCTTTCGAACCGGCTGCCATTGAAGAACATGGTACTACACTCATAATCAGTTCCATACCGCAACATGAAGTATGGACCGATCTAGATATTAAACGACTTGAGCGAGAGCTGGAAAAAATCGTCTCGCCTTTCTTTCCTCTTAATCCCCCCTTTGAGATTTGGTTGAAATCAAATGAATACAAAGACTATTGGAATAAAAAAATCGAAGCGGAGACTATCAAATATTCGAGCCATGAGTTTCTGCTAGAGTTTAATTTGGAGGAAGGCACTCAAGAATCATTATTTTTTGACAAGAAACACGGCAAAATACTTAAAAGAAGCGCCAAAATTGATTCTTTTGGGCCAATTAGGCTTCATCTTTATTACTTTAATGAAAAGGCGAAGAGGCAATACAATCAAGTCTACAAGAACGATGATTATCGTGTAGATGGTGTTAAGATATATAGAGATGGTTTAATAACCACCCCTTTTGCCGAGTTTGAAAGTAATGTTGATAAAAAAAGAGATATATTAGGTATTGATAAGCGTAGATGGTCTGGAGCTTGGGACAAGATTGGCACAAGAGAAGTCATAGGTATCCTTGAAATCACAAAAGAGGACAACCCTGAAATCAAGGATGCGACAAATAGGCAAGATTTCGTTGATAACAAAGAATATCGCCAATTAAAGGATTTCATTATTTTACAATTAAATGAACTTAGCGAGCTTAAAAAACATGAGCGTGAAGTAGTAAAGGAACAGACGGAGATTGCTTTGGAAAGGGCTAATATCGAAATCAAAGAGTTTGAATCAGCTATTGAAAGTATCGAGCGACAGAATCCAAATCTAACTCCCGCACTCGAACCTTTACGGCAGCAAGCTAAGAAAATTGATAAGTCGTTAAAAAAGGGGATTCAACAACAGAAGAAAGAGCGACAGGAGTATATCCGTAAAGAGAACATTTACTTAAGCCTTATGTCTTTGCAGGATTACGCTGTTCATGTTTCTCATGCAGTTAGAACGTCGTTGGGTAAACTTAAGCGTAAAGCTGAATTCTTCAAGGATTATTTCCCCGACCCCAAGTTCACGGAGCTTTTTAAAGAGTACGCTATTGAGATTTATTCGGAAATGGTGAGCCTAAACCGAATAATTGACTTTATGTTAAGCTACGCAGGCTCGAATATTGATATGGAGGACTTTAATGTTCGAGATCTTTTGATCGATCTTTTTGAAAGAGTATATAAGTCTGAATTTGCTGCTGAGAATATCAAAGCGCAAGTCGAGGTACGCGACAGCTTTATTCTGTATGCTAACAAGAAATTCTTTGAAGATATTGTCGGAAATTTGATTTCCAATTCAATAAAGGCACTTCGCAATATACAGGATAAGATAATTAAGTGTACTGGATTTGTCGAAGATGATCATTTCGTTCTTTACTTTTCGGACAACGGCGAGGGGATTAGGGCTGGCGATGAGGTGAAAATATTTGAAATGTATTATACTACTACAGCCGATCTCGGAGGAGCCGGCGTAGGTTTGTATATTGTAAAGACACGTGTTGAATCACTAAGAGGAGACATTAAAGTAGTTCCCAGCGAGTTCGCTCCTTTTGGAGCGACCTTTAGGATTTCATTCCCATTTAAGAAGGATGACTAATGGAGCCGATTCAGATATTTATAATTCATGACGACTTACCTGAGAATGACCCTCTCATCATTTCTTTGAAGGAAAAGTATGGAGAATCTAACGTTCGGCTTGAAAAGAAGTCAAGTAGAGGTCTAGAGTATATACATAATAATCTTTCCAGTAAGCTTATAGTTCTTTTGGATTTTGATTTGGGACAAGGAGAGCCTCATGCACCGGAAATAATTGAAAAAATAAGACAAGATACATCCTTGATATACGTTATTATTGTTACAGCCAAGCAGTTCTCAGAAATATCTTCATATGATCTAGTTAAATTTATAAATAATGAAGCTTTGGCTATAATTCAAAATACAGCTGATACAAGTGAAATCGTAGCTTTGGTTGATAAGGCTGCACATGAATTGGACTCTAGAGTCGATTGTGTATTAGAACAATGGATTGCTAAGCGACCTAAAGAGGAAAAGCTCAAACCCTACTTAACTACTCGGTCTGGTAAAGTCTACACACTGGATAATTTAATTGTGGAGATAAGAAAGGAGACCGAAATTGGTAAGCGACTAGAAAAAGGAATCTTACAATTGGCTATTGAACAACTCACGAAAGAAGGTAAACAACTGGATGATTGAATTTGTCATTGCATACGATGAAAAAGACGAGGAGCTAGGAACCTATTTCCAGAAGTGTAGAGACAAGCTTTTAGCGCTTGTGGCAGGTATTACCGACTTTTCACATGCGTCCCATGATGTCCCATCCGATCGATGTAATCGACAGTATCTTGACATAGCGTTGGAGCGACTCAAGGAAATCCCTTTCGTTATTACAGCTTATATGCATGGTAAAGAAACACAATTGACAGTCAATGGCGGCCGCTTTATAGACGTTGATGATGACAATACTTTCTTCCGAGGAGCCTTTTTTTATACAAATAGTTGCTCTAGCGGAAAGGTGCTAGGTCCTAAGCTTATCGATCAGCAATGTGAAGTGTTTATCGGCTTTGATCAAGATGTGGTGGTGTTGCGTGGAGACCACGAGAACTTGTCTATTGATTGTGATAATTGTGGAATCTATGCCTTTCTTTTGCAGGATATCACAGCATTTGAGGCCTATGAGCAAATGAGGAGGTATTATCTTCAAAAGATTGATGAGCTGAGAAAAGTAGGAGATATTCTGACCGCGGGAGTTTTAATGGCTACTCGAGAATCTCTGGTATTCCATGGCAACCGAGAGCTAAAAAAAGCCCATTTGGTAAGCCCTATTTGCCATGATAAAGAGATCGAAGGAGTTTCTTGAAGTAGCTTACTTTTTGTCTCGATTCGGGACGGAGCGTCCGCCGAAAATATTAGGTGTAGTCTCATGGAACGAAGCTTATAATCTGTTTTATGAAGCACTCGGTGGGGGGCGGACTATTCTAACGTTCTCAAGAAGCCTAAAAAATGCGAGAGATGCTTTCGACAGTCACCTTAGCGCCTCCATAAGAATTGGGTGGAGGACATTTCAGAGAGCTCCCAATCCACTAAGTGCGAATAGCAAAAAGATTTTAGATCGTTTTACAGATTTGAGTGAGAAAGATATCTGGCCGCTAATTGAGCGCTATGCGAGATTGAAAGCTGCCGAATATCCACAAGTTTTTGATGAGCTAATCGGCTTGCAAGAAAGCGAAGTTGATTACGGTAAAGCTCAAACAGAAGGCGGTAGAAAAATGATTATCTCCCATCGTATTGAACGGATGCCTTCTTTAAGATGGTCCGCACTTCAGATTCATGGATACAACTGTATGGTTTGCGGATTCAATTTCGAAGAAGCATATGGGAAGTGGGGTAAGGGATTTATCGAAGTCCATCATGTGCGACCTTTGTTTCAAGCTAAAGAAGAGAAAACACTAACAAACCCTGAAACTGACTTGGCGGTAGTTTGTGCAAACTGCCATAGAATGATTCATCGAAAGCGAGAGTGTGTACTAACACTCGAAGAACTCAAGTCTAAGATCAAAACAAGTTGATTTCTAATGGATACGTTCACTAAGATAAAGCGAAGCGAGATTATGGCTTGCGTTTCTTCAAAGGACACCAAGCCGGAAATATGGGTGCGGAAATATCTTCACGCTAGCGGATTGCGCTACCGAAAAAACGACATAAGATATCCCGGGAAGCCCGATATACTGATACCCAGGTACAAAGTAGCCTTATTTGTGCACGGCTGTTTCTGGCACGGACATAGTTGCAAAGCGGCTAAATTACCGGCTACGCACAAGGAGTTTTGGACGAATAAGATCGAGCGCACGAAAGTGCGTGATAAAATCAATAGAGATGGTTTGGAGAAAATGGACTTTCGGGTAGTCACTGTCTGGGAGTGCGAGATCAACACCGTCGAGAAGCGTGCCAAACGATTGCCGGAGTTGTTATCGGAGATCGTTGGTGTGGTAGGTTGATATTGCCGTTTTGTCCGGAGCTATTGGGATGGCCTACTTTAAAAACCATGGAGATATGAATGGCCCCAAAGAAAGATTTGAGAATATATTGAATAGTGAACAAAGTCGTGTTAGAAAGACCTATTCCGGTCATGATGTAGTATTCCCGCTAATAGAGATCATACGCTGCATAGATTTTCAAACCTGCCATATTGATTTTGTCGTCGAAAACCGGCCAGCCTCCGAGACGACATCGAATCATTATCATTTCGGTTGGTCCCTGGCTTTTTACTTGTTCTATCGTGACTTGGTTTACGACGACAACATACCGATGTTTGAGTTCGACCTTGAGGAGCGCGAAAGGATAAACTCTGTGATTCAAGATTGCGCCTCGATTCAGCTTTCGAGGCAATGTCTTGATTTCGTAAAAGCAGGGCTTTTTAGTCTGGAAGAAAACGGAGAGAAGGAATTTATCTTTCGTTCGTTGATAAAAGGTGCCGGTGACGAACTATACGAGCGAATTAGCCTGCAACACTATTTCGAGGAGGTTGAGAAGGTACATGGACTCGAGCTCATAACTATTCGCGACAAACTTCCCGAGATGAGGATGAAGTTGTCGGATATAGTAAACGTCTCACACGGGCGATATCTTCAATATACTGCTACGAAGGAGATAGAGGTTTTCTACAGAGATTTAGCTCATTTGTATCTCATAACAAATTATATTTCAGATGACTTTGGTGAGAACGATATGTTCGGCGGATACCCGTACAAAGACTACCTAAGCCTTATAGAGGAATGCATAATGAGTGCATTGATGCATAGGGACTGTTGCGTTGCTTTGATGACCAAGAAAAAGGGAATAGACTTTAGAGACGTATTTACGTATTGTTTTTCCGCACAAAGACATTTTGGAGCCATCGCAAACGTTTATGAATGGCCTATAAAAAAAGTGCAACAGATAGCTTCCTGTCTAGCTGTAACAAAGGACAACTATGAATATCATTTGACATATCCGGGGCTTCGGCCGGCTCCGTATTACCAAATTTCGAATGATATTTGGATGCGATCTGCCGAAGGAAGTATCGGCATGCCTGTTTTTTTCCTGAATCGAGAGCTAAAAAGAAGGTTTCCAAATGATTACTTCGAGGCGGTGAATAGAAGGGAAGGAAGGTTTCGCCGCGAATTATATAGACTCTTTCCCCAAGACCGGATAGCCTGTATCAATCGCGAGATAAAAATCGGAACAACGGATATCGATGCGGTGATTTTCGATACACAAACAAAAACTCTAGGTTTATTTCAATTGAAATGGCAGGACGCTTTCTCTTCCTCGATGAAGGAGCGCAAAAGCCGTATAAGCAATGCCATTCCTAAGTCGGTGGAATGGATAGATAAAGTCGAAGCTTGGATTAAATCGAACAAAGCAAAATCTTTCCTGAAAAAATGCGGTATCAATGATGAGGTAACCGAAGTATATCTATTTGTGCTTTCACGAAATCATATTCATTTTACCAATGAAGAGCTTGATAGTCGAGCAACTTGGGGATCTTGGTTTCAGCTTTTAGAGTCATTGTCGGACAGGAATACAGGATTCGAGGGGGATGATAACCCAATAGAGGAGATGGCGCATAGGTTAAGGGCCTTGTATCCGGCCTTAAGGAATGAAAGGGAGGGTGAAATTAAGGTAGCAGATACGGAGTTGAATTTTGGAGGATATTGCGTGCGTATTCAAGGAAGATAAGCTTAACGGGAGAAGCGTGTCCTACTACCAGCCCATTCAACAAAACCGGAACCCCCTAAAACCCACTGTAAAGCCACCCCCTAAAACCCCAATAGTTCCACCCTTTCCCTATCCAATGCGGCTATCAACCCATTTCAGCCCCATCTCCCCCTCCCTGCATGCGCCCAGGTATATAGATAGTGTATGGTAAGTGTATGGCAGAGCCCGGGTAAGTGTATGCAAGCGCCTTGCTGGCGAGGCTCCTCCCGGGCAGAGAACAGGCCTCCGCATATCCCCGGTGGATATATGTGTACACGGAACAGCCACTCAAGAGCCAGGAGCCCGCTGCGCCTGCTTCACCGGTCCCGTCTCAGCTCCTCACGTAGGAAAGCCACTTCCTGGCGTAAGTGCCCGATCTCTTCGCGTAGCTGGGCGATCATCTGCTCGTAGAGGTCTTTTTCTCCACTATAGAAGTTACAGTGGTATGCCGGTCCATTATTGGCATTTTGACTGTGGTCGCCTGTAAAAGTATGGGTAACTGTTTTATCGTCATGCGCCACCAATTCCTCTGGACTCATGTCATAGAGTTCGGCAACCGCACGTACCCGGTCCCAGTCCATACGGGTCTCACCAGACTCCAGCCGGGTATAAGTGCGTACGGCGAGATTGAGCCGCTCGGCCACTTCTTCCTGGGTCAGCTTGTGTACTTCTCTGATGCGGCGTATGGTATCGTGCAACATGGCGATGAAGATTGATTGAGAATGCTCTGCCCTGCTAAGATAGAGGTGCTGACCTGTTTCCGCCAAGATCTGACCGGTTTTTGCCAAAAAATGACTGGTTTCTGCCAAAGATTGACCGGCTCCGTATCTTATTGTTTATTTAATTTTATCCCTGAAATATTTGTCAAACATCGAGGATGTTTATTTGATTGTGGTTGTGTGTGTGATGCCTGGTGATTCGATGATTTCCTGGTCGTAGCGACGTATACAGTTTGATTCCTGCGGAGTGTGCCGGGGGACCGGCATATCTCTGCAGTATAAACGGGTCGGATGAGGTTTTTCTCTGAAGCGTTCCGGTGTGTGACAGGCGCCCGCGGAGGAGAAATGGCCCCGATCGGGAGGATTTATCCTGGCGCATAAGTAGAAAACATGTGTTTGAGTTGATATTCACAACAAACTGCGTGAAATAAGCAGGCGGATTTTCTTCAGAGAACCAAACGTAGCGGATAAAAAAAAGCCCCCGTGACCCTGGCCGGTCCCGGAGGCGGTAATCAATTGTTTCACAAAAACTATACAAAGTTATGAAGAAGTATCGAAACGGCGCGCTGCGAGGGTGCGCCTGGCCAGTGTCACTGGTCATTTTTTGTGGGCTGCTATGGTCTGTGCCACTGGCGGCTCAGCTCGGCGGCGGCGGATTGCAGGCCGCCAGTATGCTGAATCTCACGGGTGTGCCGTCGGGCGCTGTACCGCTGGAGATCTACCGGGTAGAGCGGGAGCAGCAGTATGCGATCCCGGGAGAAGCGGACCTGACGGACTATACCACGCTGGACCTGGTGTATATGGAGCCGGTGTACAGCGATGAACGCTACCTGTACGCGGAGGATGGGGATAGCAATGCGATCATGATCCGGCAGGTAGTGGACCCGGCGAGCCAGTTCAACGCGCAGACACTGCCGCACAGCTACTCTGTGCTGTACCGGGATACATCACGCATATACAGCAGTATAGGCGCGGTGCTCTTCACAGTGCCGATGCCCGCGGATATACTGAATCCGCCGGATACAAGCGGTCTGGCTATGCTGCTGTCGGCCGTGCCGGATACACTGACCGGTGGCCGTGAGCGTGTGATATACGGAGATATGGAGATGATCACGGATCGTGGAGAGGGCCTGATCTTCATCAATGTGTACGACGGAGTGGGACAGTGGGTGAGTCGTGAGGTGATGCAGTACGATACGGATACGACGAGCGGCCACCCGACGATCTACCGGCTACTGATGCAGTGGGAGGAGGCCCCGTCGGGGGCATGCATCTACCGGGTGGAGACGGAGCGGTACTCGGAGTATGGGATCTGGGGTACGGGTCTGCGTAGCGCGGCGGCCGAGCCTGAGGGACGAAGTGCTGCCGGTGTACTGAAGCTGTCGCCCAATCCTGCGACAGATATACTGCGGGTGGAGCTGCCGGAGCTGAGCACCGGCGGCGAACTGCAGGTACGGATCTATACACTGGACGGCGCCGTGGCGCAGGAGCGCCGCCAGGCGGGTGGCACGGTATGGGAGGCCGATATCAGCGGCCTGGCTCCCGGTGTGTACCTGGTGCGTGCGGAGGCCGGTGGCCGGTACTGGATCGAGAAGGTGATCCGCCGGTGAATCGCTATTTTTTCCTTAACTTCAGTAAGCAAACAGAGATGAAACTCATAAAATATATCATAATCTGCCTGGTGGCCGTGATATATACGGTCACAGGACAAGTGACTACACCCTGTGTGGCGGATACGCTGCAGATCATATATCCCGGGGTGAAGGGACCGGACTATACGCTGCCGGAGCTGGACAGCCCCCGTATATCGACGCAGGCTGCACCGGAAGACTACCGGATGCTGTACTGGGTACACGGTCTGAACGGGGACGGGTCGAGCTGGGACCAGGCAGCGGCGGCCTGTGAGGATAAGATCGTAGATGACTTTCCGCCCAGGGAAGTGATCGGTTATGCACCAAGCTATTACGAGTCACAGCCATCGATCTTCACAGCTTCCTGGAAGTTTCGGCAGGACCTGCCCATAAGCAATGAATTGCCGCTGGGTTATGATCCTACAAAGAGCTTTGTGATCGCGCATAGCCAGGGCGGCATCGTGAGCCGGTATACGGACTACTACTATACGCAGCCGGGTAACGGGTTTCAGCGGAAATTCGGCGGGATCGTGACCTTCGGCACGCCAAACCAGGGAGCGCAGATCGTGAACAACCAGGTGATGGTATCGGACTTCCTGTACAGGCTGGGGGACGCGATGAGCGCGGGACCTGTATCGGATATCAGGTACAGTGAAAATGTGGCTCTGCGGATAGTCGCCAAATCGGTAGATGTGGACTCGATCAGGTCGAAGCTGCTGAACTTTTTGTCTGTGGATGTGGCGAAGTACCTGATCAGTGTATCGCTGCCGGGGATCACGGACCAGTACAAGGTAGGTGCGCCGATGCTGACGGATACGCTGGATGTGTACGAGAGCCCGAGCGACCTGGTGGCCTTCTATGGAGTGCGTGACACGCTGACCTATGCGTATGATGTGGAGTACGAAGACGATGGACAGACGAAGGTGATCCCGGTGCTGCCGGTGCCGATCTCGTGGGCGACGATCAACTACTTCCTGAAATCGGTGAACGAGGAGGATCCTTTCACCGCACAACACCAGGAGCACGTATGGACGGTATATGCCGCGCAGACACGCGCTACGTACCAGGCGAACGCGGACCGCAATGAGCGGGAGCGGAAGCGGTATATCCGGCATGCGAACCTGTTCTGCTTCATGCCGCTGAACCCTGCATGCTGGGCGGCGATAGCACAGCAGAAGCGGGCGGGAAAGCGGCGTGAGGCCTGGCTGGACGGTGTGCGGTATATAGACAAGTTTGACCGGGAGTACCGAACGTTCACCGGTGCGCTGGTGAGTGAGGACATATATGAGCCGACACAGCGGGAATGCGTGTGTACGGTAGGCAACGGACGATTTGACTACTATACGATCCGGTACTTTCCAAAGTCGGGAGAGCCTTGCCGCCTGAACTATGTACCGGAGATGCAGGACCCGGACCTGATCGTGGAGGTGAAGTGTGAGGAAAAGTACAACATGGTGAAGACGGGTACACGCTGGCGGCACAAGGAATCTGACGGCGTAGTGCTGGTGGAGAGCGCTATGAATATACCGCAGCATACATTTCCACCTCAACCAATGGAAGGTACTACGCATATGCGTATGCGCAATGACGATGGTACGGAGAGTGCGCTAACGAAGATATTTGAAGGTGATGTTGGTAATTTCTTCAGGACCAAGAAGAAAGGAGAGTGAGGTAAATCAATACCGGTTCGGCAGCATTTATTTCCGCTGCCGAACCCAATCTGAAAACAATCTGTAGATAGAAGTATGCGAAAGATGACGGTATTAACTCTCTGTATGGGTCTGCTGCTACTGGCGGGGTGTGACAAGAACTGCTCGCCTGAGCCAGATCCCTGTGAGGTCAACCCGGCCTCCTGCGACACAATAGGACCAGTCACTAAACTTGACATATTGTGGAAAGTACCGCTCAACACAGATACCTCCAACTCTATCCGGCCGGAACTGAGGCTGATCGACAGGGGGCTCATAGTGAGCCATGTCTCTGCCCAAGGTCCTTTTATCAACCTCTTCGATATAAAAGAGAACGGCAAAAGAATATGGGACTGGCAGGGCTACCGTACAGACAGGTATATAGTGGTAGCGCCTTCGCAGGATCAGAGTCTGATACTATGCAAAGACTGGGGAGAGCGGGCCACACTCACTGCTGAACACGGACAGACTGTGCAGTATGTCAAGAGTAATCACAGCTCCAACCCGCGCGGCTGGATAATTGGCGACCGCCTGTTCTTCGATGAATACGATGACCCGGAGACCTCGGCGTGGCTATTGATGTCTTCTCTTAGTGATATAGCCAGTGTAGATACGATCTATAAGCTGCCGCGCGAAATAGGTAACGGCTCTCGTAAAGCGATAGAGAGTCTCAATGTGTGGATGGATCCGGGGACAGGAGACAGTATCCTCATCTTCCAGCACCGGATGTCCAGTCCCAACCGGGTGGATGTAGTGGCCTGGAATATGACACAGCGCCGCGTGGAATGGCAGCACAACAGTCTTACGAAGCTCGGGAATTCCAGTACCGCTCAGATTCATATGTTGAAGGATCGCGCTTATTTCGCTGGAGGCACAGCATTCTACTGTTTTGATATGCGCACCGGCCGGATAGACTGGAGCTACGACCATCCTTCAGGTATCAATGGTTTTATGCTTTATGAGACTGTCTATGCTTCTGATGAAGACCTATTGATCGTGAAAGATGCTTCAGACCTGCTCTATGCTTTCCGGCCAGAGACAGGACAGATCGCCTGGCAGACGAAGGATGCCGGGCAATCATCGGTGAGCGCGGGATCTCCATCCTATCACGATGGCATCATATACTACTGTACGCTTTCGCGCTTGTATGCCGTGCGTGCCGCTACGGGTAAAGTGATCTGGTCCGAGAGGTCGCCCAACCGGGTAACGCAACCTACATTCAGCGGTACGGTGGCTGTCGATCCGGAGCGAGGCCTGCTGTATGCCTGTGACCAGTACTACGTGATGGCAATCCGGCTGCCGGAGTGAGGGAGCGGCCGTGACAGGCCACGAGACAATTAATTTCATTCAAAAAGACTATTAACTATGTTAGTATACAGAGTATGCTTTGTATGCTCCATGCTATGCCTGTCGCTCATCTGCGCAGCACAGCCGGGAGATACCCTGCGCCTGGCGGAGGTGAAGACGTTTGCGACCCATCGCAAGACGGTGGGCTACCTGCGATCGCTGGGCCAGGATTCTATACAGATGAGCAATGCCCGTGAGCAGAGTATCCTGCTGGCGGTAGAGGATATCCACTATATCGATCTGCGGACGAAGAGAGACCGCAGCGGAGCGGGCCTGTTGCTGGGTATGGCGATAGGGAGCATACCGGGCCTGGCGATACTGGCCGGAGCGGGGAATATGGATGGTATCGAAGCCTTGCTGGTCGGTCCGGCTATGGTGGTACTGGGTATCGGTGCGCTGGTGGGCGGTGTGATCCTGGGCGGCAGGATAGGTATCAAGGCCGGGCGTGGCAGCGCGATCCATATCCCGATCAATGGCAACCGGGGGCTGTACGAGAGGCAGAAGGAGCAGCTCAGGCCTTTTTTGAACTGACACCTGCTGTCACCGATAGCCCTACAGGGGCTCTAGAAGTATCAATACGTACTAAAAAACACTGACCGAGGGGAAGCGAAAGACCCTGTATCGGAGAGGCGTAGCCATGTCTGTCCCGGCGGTCCATTTTTTCATTCAAACATCCAAATGTTATGTCGTTTTACAGACTTTTTATGATTGTATCATGCATGGTGCTGATGACGGATATGGCCCATGCACAGTGGTCGCCGTGGCTGACCCTGAAGGCCAGCCCGTTGAGTATCGGCCAGGCCCGGTTCACCGAGGGTCGCCTGTATGAGGGAGAGGCCAGTTTGCGGGCCTTTCAGCCGCTTTCGGTTGGACTGCGGCTGCCGGTGAAGAGCGGATTTTCGATTGAGGCATCCCTTGACTGGCATGTACAGCGGCTGGAGACATCGGGTCGCCTGCGTGCCGGGGGGCTTTTGCGGGATTCTTTCGGGCTGTCCGAAACCCGCATGCAGGGCGGTGTACGACGCAGCTACCTGTCGGCCCGTGTAGGTGTGGAGTACGGGATCGGGCGGTACCTGAGTGTATTCGCTGCAGGAGCGGTGGTATACTCGGTGATGCGCAACGACTACCTTTCCTTTGAGTCGGAGCGGATCTATGTGTCGGGTTACACGGACCGTGAGCGCTGGGACGAGCCGGTCATCGGCGGTTGGCCGTCGACGCTGGTGGATGCGGGTATCCGCTGGCGGCAGCCGGTAGGAAAGCGTTGGCATGTGCTGGCGGAAGTGCGGTATATACGAGAGTTCGGCACAGGACTGGACCGGGAGTTTTTTGATCTGTGGCCGCCGGGATTCAGGGGTCAGTTTGTCTCGCTGTCGGTGGGTGCGGAGTACCGGCTGTTCAGACCTGCGGAGGAGTGAGCAGAGCCTTCATGCGGATCAGGCTCATGCGCCTCCTGGTGTTGGGCTGGCTGCTGTCATGGTATATCGAGGCATGGGGCCAGTCGCAGCCTGAGCTGGAGGCCCGTTTTTCAGCGGGTGTGACCGTGGGCGTGAATACGGGTTTCTCAGGGCGCATCTACCTCTGGCCCTATAACCGGCTTGACCTGTCGGTGTATGCATCGGACTATCTCCGTGGAGTGAGCGCCTCAGGTCCTGGCTGGCGGTACAGGTCGCAGCGTCCTTGTGTACAAGTGCTGTACCGGCAGTACTGGCCTGGCAGTGGGCGGATCTGCGGCGATCTTTTCCTGGTGACGGGCGGTATCGGGGCGGGTCCGGCGCTGGTGCTGCGGGAAGACAGGCAGGGTGCCTGGGGAGCGGTGGGAGGCCTGTTCTGTGAGTTGTGGGTGCGGTATACGCCGCTGAGTGTACAGGCGGAGTGGTTGTTTTTCTACGTGGATGCTTTGTCCGGGCACCTGGGCATGGGTCCTGCCGTGACAGTGTATTACAATTTTTCGAAGCTGCGGTCGGTCGGGTTGTTTTTGTGGCCGTGAGCCTAAGTCTTGTCTTGATTCACTCCACTGGCCGCATTTGAGTATACCCCATCTTATTAAGATACGGATTTTTTGCGTCAGAGACGTATGTCCTGCGGACGGCGCTACTTTGCCTTGATACAAAGTAGCCAAAGATCAAGCGGTTTTTTCTCGCTGTTGTTTTCTGTCGCCCCACCCACGCCACGCAGCGAAGCGTTCGCGGGTGGTAGTATGGTGTCCTGGAGAGGCCTGGCTGCTGTTCTTCGCGCTGTCATTTCGTTGGTTCCGGTGGCTCACTCGGCCGCGGCTGGCACGGGGCCTGCGCACTGTGTGCGTGTCTTGAAAACATACCGCTCGAAAAAAATGCCGGGTTTTGGGAGAGCCCGTGTTTTGTGTTTGAGCAAGCCGGGTTCAGAGAAATGGCCTGTTTTTGCAGCCGTAAGTTTTCCCGCAGAAGCGTGCAGGCGGGAGGAATTGGAGAAGTAGCGTCGGAAGTGAGCTGCTGAGTGTAGCCGATCTGAATAGTGCTGCCGGGTAGTCGGTATTTATGTGCGGCGGCTTTGCGGAGCAGCGAACGGCTTAGCTGCGCAGCAGGCACGCGATGCGTCGGAAAACCAGGCGGCAAAAACCAGCCTTGTCCCGATTGGTTCGGGATCGTTCTTTTGCATCAAGACAAAAGAACCGCTGCCCGCGCAGGGCAATGAAGCCGATACATCGATAGCGGAGGAGAGAGGTCATGAATGTGCTGAACCGCTGGTACAATCGGGAGTCTGAAGAACTAGTTGCGCGAAGAATACTGGGTTTGAGGGTGAGTAGAGATTAATTAGTGGGAGGTTTGGAGACCTGTCTACGACATGTTTTCACTGTGGCCTATCTTATTAAGATACGGATTTTTTGCGTCAGAGACGTATGTCCTGCGGACGGCGCTACTTTGTATCAAGACAAAGTAGCCAAAGATCAAGCTGTTTTTTCTCGCGGTTGTTTTCTGTCGACCCGTACACGCCACGCAGCGAAGCGTTCGCAGGCGATAGTGTGGTTTCCCAGAGAGGCCTGGCTGCTGTTCTTCGCGCTGTCATTTCGTTGGTTCCGGCGGCTCACTCCGACGCGGCTGGCACGGAGCCTGCGCAGGGTGTACGGGTCTTGAAAACATACCGCTCGAAAAAAATGCCGGGTTTTGGGAGAGCCCGTGTTTTGTGTTTGAGCAAGCCGGGTTCAGAGAAATGGCCTGTTTTTGCAGCCGTAAGTTTTCACGCAGCAGTGTTGAAGAGAGCTGTTGAGTGTAGCCGGGTCTGATGGCGCTGTCGGGCTGTGCTGGCAATGAGACGCTATGAATCCGGGTCTGGTGTACCACTTTGAATAGATGGACCGGAGACCATACAAGCAGGTAAACTTACTGCACGCGGTAGGAATCCCACACATCGGCATTGTTCTTCGCCTCCTTCATCTGGCTCATGTAGATATCCGTGCCGTTGCAGCGCAGGTTAATCATACCGTACAGGATCTCCTGGTTTTTCAGGTTTGTCGAGCGTGCCAGCTCTGTCGAGTAGACCAGTGGCCGGGCGCTCTTCGAGTATTTTCCGGCACACCCGATCGCATCGGCTCTCGGGTGCGCATGGCTTTCGTTGTCGCCCGAGGAGATCACGGTGGCATAGGGATTTATGCAGGACATGAACTGTTCGGTGAAATCCGACGAACCGTGATGGCATGATTTCGCAACATCGGATTCAAAGGGATGCTGATGGCCGTATTTGCCCATCAGGTACTCTTCCGAAGCAGTATTCAGGTCGCCGCCCAGCAGGATGCTTCTCGTGCCGTAGGTGAGCTTCAATACCAGGCTGTGCCCGTTGATGGTTATACCGTCGTCTTTCCAGTAGACAAAAGCTTCTGCCTGGTTGACCGTCTCCGTGAACGGGCCCAGTACATCGATCCTGAAGTCATGTCCGTCAATGCGGCGGTTCAGTATGACATCGCCCGCCCGGCACCTCATCGAAGCCGAGACCCTGCCCTGTTGCCGGGCAGTATCCAGCGCACGCATGAAGGCAGTGATATCCCGGTTGAACGGCACAGCGCTCTGTGTCGTGAGCAGGTCGTCAAATACCTGCAGCAGGTACTTGACGCCGCCCTGCGTCAGCGTATCGCCCAAGCCGGTAGAATAAGGGTTTCCACTCGAGGCAAACTTCAGTATGCCGGGGTGGATGACGGTCCCGAAAGTGAACCTCTGGTCATTGAGTATCGGGATGAAGCCCTTGTAGTGGTCCATGTCGAAATGACTGACGACCAGGTAGTCGATATGCACCTTTTGGTTCGCTTTGAGTAGGTAGCTGTACTGCCAGGCGGTCAGGTACCGGTACATATTGTTGTTGGGCCCGGCATCGATCAGTATCCTGCAGCTGCCGATCTCCAACAGTATACCGTCGCCCTGGCCGACATCCAGGAAAAAAACCTTCAGCCCCATCTTTTCCGCCAGGTCGGTCCGGCGCATCCAGCCGTCAGGCCCGGCGGTCGTGACCCTGAGCCAGTCGCCGCTGGTCTCCTCTATTTTTACGTATGTGCCCATCAGGATGCGGTTGATCGGCTTCCTGCCTTTGTTGTTGACTACGCTTTCGTAGATCACGGCTTCATTGATGGCAGCGTACAGGTAGTCGCTCATGGCCCTGGCTTGTTTGAGGATGAGAGAAGAATATTACCTGCTTAAATATACGGTCGGCAGAGTAGCGGCGTCCAGCGTATTTCTACGCATTTTTCAGAGGCAGGATAGTTTTTCCTGCCGGTGAATCAACTTTTGCGCCGTCGTATCTCACGGTAAAGGAGGGGCTTCGGAAAGGTGGACCTCCGGGAACAGGAGAGAAACCTTTGCCGGTATGGGAGCGGGTCTTACAGCGCGTTCAGGAAGGCGATGAGCTGCTGCCTTTCTTCCGACGAAAGCCGCCTGTAGCGTTCCTTTGCGGATGCTGCTTCTCCGCCGTGCCAGAGGATCGCTTCTTCCAGCGTACGGGCTCTGCCGTCGTGCAGGAATCCCGCTCCGGGATGTACGATCCGGGCGAGACCGATACCCCAGAGAGGCGGCGTACGCCATTCGCTGCCGGAGGCGGCAAACTCCGGCCTGTGGTCTGCCAGTCCTGCACCCATATCGTGCAGGAGCAGGTCCGTGTAGGGATAGATGGTCTGCCCGGACAGGGCGGCTATTTCATGATCTCCCGTCACATGTCGCGGTATATGGCAGGCGACACAGCCGATCTTGTAAAACAGCGTCTTGCCGGCGGCTACCTCCGGCAAGTGGCGATTGCGGGGTGCAGGTACGGCCAGTGTCTGCGGGTAAAAGGCGGTCAGCTCTACGGTCTGCCGGGTGATATCAGCGCCAGGGCCGATACCGCGTGCACAATTGGCCTGATCCGAGCAGTGCTCCTCGGGAAAGTAAAAATCCGACGTGACGCCCATATCCTGGTGATAGGCCTCGGCGGTCTGCCGGATGAGCCCGGGGCTACCTGCCTTCCAGCCAAACCGTCCGAGCAAGGGTTCGCCTGTATGCATATCCGGTACGCTGTTGGGCTTGCCGCTGATACCGTCTCCGTCCGAGTCGTGCTCATCGGCAAGGGCGAGGATCGCTGCCGGAGGGATGGCTTCCAGCAGCCCCAGCCCGATGACCGGTGGTGCATTGCGAAAGGAACTGAGCACCGGTCCGGGCAGTGGGATATAGGTGTCGGTGATCGTATAGACCGGGGCCATGAGTGTCGCCGACGACCCGTCCAGGAAGGTCACGACCTCTTCAATATAAGAGATGGATACTTGGCCTTCGGGTTGCTCTCCGAAAATGGCCTTGGTCTGGAGCTGGGTACCGAATCCGGGCACAGGCAGGGGAGTGCCGGAAGGACCGGCGCCGGGCATGCTGATGCGCATGAGAAATCCTGTGCGCGGATCACCGGGAGTACGGGGCAACTCCGAGCGCCCGTTGCGTACGTGGCAACTGACGCAGCTAGTCTGGTTGAACAGGGGGCCGAGCCCGGCAGACTGTGCGGCCGGGTAGGTGACAAAGGTCTGGTCGAAAGCCAGGTCCGCCTGGAAGTGCCGCTGTACCTGCGTGGCATCGAGGTTGGCCAGCGGGTAAGTATAAGCATCGGGGCCACTGCTGTATACAGTAGTGGCCCCGCCTGCGCGTATCTCTTCATCCGTGAAAGCGACGACCGGTACCTCCTCTTTTCTGCAGGCGATCAGCAGGCACAGGAGCAATGACAGCAGACAGGTCGGCGCCCGCATATTTACAGTGTGTTGACCAACGGCAACACCTCGCTCTCAAGCGTTTCCTGCAACTGACGTACACCGGCCTGGGCAGCGCTCACGGAAGCCTGGTTGTTGATCACTGCATGAGAGAAAGTGCCGGGGATGGCCTGTATGGCTGCTATGGCCGCGTCTATCTCGGCCAGTACCCGGTCATCCAGCACAGTGTCCTCTCCGCGGATGATATCCGATACGCCTTTACTATCGCCGAAACCCAGGAAGCGGCCCGTATAGACATTGCGTATACTGCGGATATTGTCGGAGAAGTCCGCTTTGGAATTGGCACTGAATCGGCTTTCTTCCAGGGTCAGGTCCTGCTGGCTCAGAGGATCGTTGATCTTGCCGTTGCCCACTTCGTCGGCGATCACGATGAGCGCATTCACGATCTCTTCCAGCGCCGATTTCTGGCTCACATAGACGCTGCTGCTCTCCCCGGCCCGGAGCAGGTGGGAGATATAATTGCCTCCGGCAGGCGCCCAGAGATTATAGAGAGACTCCGTGTCGGAAGCCAGCACCGCCGAGCAGGCTGCCAGGTATTCAAACTCGCGGGCTGTGAAGTCAGCGACCTGCTTCTGCCCGTCCGTGCCCCAGAGCAGGTATTCGATCGTATGGAATCCCTTGAGGGTTCCCTCCTGGTTGGCCAGGAAAGCAGGTGTCAGCGCATGGCCGCTGGCCAGTACGTTGTTGAGGTCTGTGACATTGACCGGCCAGGAGTCCAGTGACGGGTCCAGTCCCTCCTGGTCTACGGGGCCGAAGAGAAAGCCCTCCGACTGCTCCCAGGGAGATCGGGCGAGTACCCAGGCGTCTCTTGCAGCGAGGAGGGTAGCTGAGGATGGATTGGACTCCAGTGCGGCCGTGGCGGTCCTGAGTGCGGCAGCTTTGTCCCTGAGGTCTTCATAGGTCTTCAGTATCACATTGCTGCCTATGTTCTGCAGTTGGGGAGAGAGATCGGTTTCGGGGTTGACATCGTCTTTTTTGCATGCGCCCAGCAGCAGGATGACCGCTGTCAGCAGCGGATAGTACTTTTTCATGCTTGCAATCTGTTTATGATGAAAGAAATAAATATTGATGTTCAAAAGTCAAAGCCCATTCCCAGGGCAAAAGTGTTTTCCTGCTCGCCGGAACCGAGCGTGCGCCAGGCATAGTGCGTCTTGACCACGATGTTGCGCAGGGGAAAGTAGTTGAAACCCAATGTGGCGATCCGGCGATTGTACCTCGGGTTGTCGGATATGCGGCCCTGGGTGCTCTGCATGGAATCGTAGTATTCCAAGCGGCCAAAGAGATAAAGCTGGTGTGACCGCCGACCTGGCAGGATATGCAGCAGGTCATAGGCTGCCTCGGCATAGGCGCCTGCGGCGGTCTCTCCGACCGGGGTTCGTTTTACGTTGAGGTTGTTGGAGAGATTGCGGTTGGCCACGCTCAGCGCTTCGGAGTTCTGCAGGTGTCCGTACATACCGTAGGCGCGGGCTCTCCAGGGATATGACTCGATCGCGAAGTGCAGATCGCCGTATACCAGCCAGCAGTCTGCGCTGAGGTCATTCTTGGGCCGGTTGCCGGTAGTGTTGCCCGCATATATACAGAATCCGATCTCGCTATCCTCGCGGAAGATATAGTCAAGTCTCAGGGCGTAGGCCAGGTTGTCGGCGTTGATCTGCTCAAACCTGGCCTGGTAGCCGCGCCGGGCCCAGTTGGCCGAATTGAAGGCGCTGTTGTCCAGGCCGCTTACCACATAGGCTTTGTAGCTCAGGACAGGATACCTGCCCGATGCCGACAGCGGTATATCGCCGCTGAGTTCCAGCCCGGTTTCGTACCAGCCCAGTGGCAGCAGGGTATTTTCTACCTCGGAACGATAGGCGGTAAAATACTCGCGGGGTTGGTCCTGCTTCGATGCATTGCCCATGTAGAAGCGCATTTTGCCCACGCGCAGGTTGGCCCACGGCCTGAACCTGAAGAACAGGTTGATCTGTTCGAGTACCACGGCGCCACCCTTCTCTATCTCCTGCTCAAACTCGCCGAACTCCTCCAGTGGGTCGAAAGACATAGTGGCTCCCGTGCCGCCGTGTTCAAACTCTATCTCCGACTTGAACTCGATAAGCGGGGAGAAACGGTAGTAGAGATATAGGTTGAGTCGTTCCGGGTCCAGTGCGTCGCGCTTGTTGGGCAGCGTCTCCCAGTCAAAAGCATAGTAATTGACCACGCCGTAAGCGGCATAGTCCAGTCTTCTCAGCGGGTGGAGTGTATCTGTAGCTGTGGTGTCCTGTCCGTTAGCGCTGCAGAAGACGATGTGCAGGCAGAGCAAAGCAGAGAGGGTTCTGTATAGGGTTGACACTTGTATTTATTAAGACTAAGTATAAATAAGAACACAAGTGTAAGTTTAATTCAGCATACGAAGGATATGGACCGGCTGGATTTTTTTTGCGCGACCCGGCTTCAGGGCCTGTCCGGTCAGGGCGGGATGGAGCCGAGAGGCGTTTCGCTGCTTTGCAGAAGGCCTATCTTATTAAGATACGGCTTTTCAGCGACAGCACCAAAGAGCGGGATCGTTTATATGAGGGTATAAACCAGGCGGAGAGGCTGATAAATGGAGATGATCCGTCGGACAGGGACAAAGGCCGCCGCCGTGATAGCGCCCCCGATCTCTGTACATATACGTCATAGTACTGCAGGGTGCATACGGAGCCGGGGGCTCAGTCCTGCGCAAAATGTCTCGATCCGCTGCTATTCGACCCGTCCATGATCCCGGCCGCCCTGCTGATCAGCCGCTCGAACGGGTTGCTCTGTATGGTTGTGTGCTGCTCATATCGCTTCTGGACGTTGATCTGCTTACGCGTGGCGGTCAGTACACGCTGCAGGGAATCCATACCTGTGGCCAGTTCATGTATAAGTACTGCGCTGGTATCCAGCGAACTCTGCACGGAACGGAGGTTGGCCCGGACCGTGTTCAGCTCCTTGTTGTGTGCGATATGGGTGTAAACCTGGATACCTGCTAGGAGCAGGATGCCGGCGAGGAGTAGTTTGACTTTTAGATCCATTGGTAGCTTTTGGCTAAAAATAGACCCGGCCCGGGGCTTGTTTAACCGTACTTCTACGCAAAATGGTGCGTGGATATACGCAAAGTCAATTGCGGGATCTACGCGGCAGGTACACTGTATACTGCCTGATCTGGATAAGGTTCAGGCCGTGCGGCATACTGCCCCCAACCTATTTTGAGTTTTATAGGTAGTATAGGATTAACTGCCGGCCTATCGGGTGACCCGGCCGTGGAAACAATAAAAACGTACCTTTGCTGAACTTTTGGTTTCTACAACCAGGGCCTATGAACAAATTCTTTTTCAGCCTGAGGACTACTCCGGTCTTCCTGTGCCTGTGCCTTGCCTGGACACAACTGCAAGCTCAGCAGCTTCAGCATATGGGAGCGGGCGGCGGCTCGACACTTAGCGGCGGATTTCACAACAGTTTCACCCTGGGAGAGACTTTCACCCTCACCGGCGGTGTTGATGAGACAAGGATCACCAGTGGATTTCAGCAGCTTACAGTCCTGGCTACCTCTGTAGCGGGAGTGGACCGCCCTTCGATCGACCTCAGGCTTTATCCCAACCCAGTCTCTTCCGAGCTCATGCTCAGGGGAACGGATATCCCGCAGGGCAGCTACGAGATACTGATCGCGGACCTGGCGGGAAGAACCCACCTGCGCCAGTCAGCCGATCATCAGATCCTGTCGCGGACCGACCTGGAGCTCGGTCACCTGCTGCCGGGCGCATACGTATTGTACGTCCGCAATATCGCAGGCCATATCCTCTATCAATCGATCATCGTAAAAGCTAAATAGCTCATGAAAAAGCTGCTACAAACAGCGCTGTATGCCCTGATCTGCCTCCTGCCGCTATGCCTGGAAGCACAGATCCCGCAAGGCATCCACTACCAGGGTATCCTGCGCGACGACAATGGGGCCGCCCTGCCGAATCGTACTGTAGGCGTGCGCTTCACGATCATCAGGAGTGCTACCAACAATATCGTGTACAGGGAGACGCAGACAACCAGCACCAATGAGTTTGGGCTGATGAATATGGTGATCGGCCGGGGTACGGTCATCACCGGCCGTTTCCTGGACATCGAGTGGGAGCGCGGCGGCCTGCGCATCCGCGTAGAAGCCGATCCCAACGGTGGCAATTTCTACCAACCTTTCGGCGAGACGGACCTGCAGTCCACGCCTTATGCATTTGCCGCCGAGACGGCCCTCAACCTGGATGCTTCCGGCAAGATCAGCACCGGGCAGATCAACGGTGGGAGCGCACAGAACGGCCAGATCCTCCGTTGGAATGGCACGACCTGGTCCCCGTCGAATGAGAGCGCTGCGACCCTGAGTGTGAGTCCCCGCTTCAGCGGGACCGGTTCTGCAGGTAGCCCGCTGGAGCTGGCTGCCCAGGGAGCGCAGTCCGGCCAGGTCCTCAAATGGAACGGTACGAACTGGGCGCCGGGCGCTGACCAGGGCGTGAGCTATACAGAAGGTGCAGGTATACAGATCACCGGGAGCAGCATCGCCGCCCGCAATACACAGGCGCTCTGGAATGCCAACCAGCTGCGCGGAAGAAATGTATCGGAAAACACACCCCAGTCCGGCCAGTTGCTGCAGTGGGACGGGTTCACCTGGACGCCCACTACGGTCAATACCGGCCTTACACTGCCGTATGACGGGGCTGTAAGTGATATGATCGATCCGGCTCTGCGGGTCACCAACCCGGTCGGCGTAGGTATACACGGTCGCGGCCAGGTCGGACTCAGGGGTACTTATCTCGGTACAGGCGCAGGATATGCACTGGAACTGACAGGCGGAGGTATCCGTGTGACGGGCTCCAACAAACCGGCGTTCCAGCTCAATGGAGTGGGCAATATCGAGATCAACAGTCCCCTCTGCAACAACAATCCCAATGCGATGATCTTTGTGACACAGATCAACCCGAATCCCAATGTCAACGATCGCGCATACCCGTTTTCGCTTAACTACAACTTCCAGCAGCAGCGCTGGTATATCCTCTCTGATCCCGGTGTATCGCTCACGTACAATATCCTGATCGTCAACCAGTAAAAAGACCTGTGCCGTCCGTTGTGCCTGCAATGCTTTCTTCGTAGATTACAGGCATGGACCGCAGACATTTCCTACAAGACAGCCTCCTGACCGGGGCAATGATGGGCCTGGCGATGGATGCCTGGGGCAGCTCCGATACGGCCAGCCTGGACCTGATCGGCAGCAGGCCTCCGCGTGGCGATGGCAGTGATGTCACGGATGAGTCTTTCTGGCGGCTAATCCGCAAAGAGTTCACCGTATCGCCCAATCTCATCAACCTCAACAACGGCGGTGTATCGCCGCAGCCGCTGCCTGTGCAACAGGCCCATATCCGCTACTACCAGTACGCCAATGAAGCGCCCTCGTACTATATGTGGCGTATACTGGACCAGGGCCGGGAATCCCTGCGCAAAAACCTGGCTGCGCTCTGCGGCTGCAGCGCCGAAGAGATTGCCATCAACCGGAATGCCACCGAGGGGCTCAACTCCGTCATATTCGGGCTGCCACTCGGCAAAGGCGACGAGGTGATCCTGGGTCGCTATGATTATCCCAACATGATGAATGCCTGGAAGCAACGGGCCCGGCGCGACGGTATCGTGCTGCGCTGGGTGGACCTGGAACTGCCGTCGGAAGATGAGGAGTACCTGGTGCAGGCTTATCTCAGCCAGATAGGACCCAGGACCAGAGTATTGCATCTCACCCATATGATCAACTGGACCGGCCAGCTGCTGCCGGTCAAGAGAATCACCGCCGAGGCACAGAAGCGAGGTGTACAGGTGATCGTGGATGCGGCGCACTCCTTCGCGCAGGTTGACTTCACTATATCGGATATCGGCTGCGACTACCTCGCTACCAGCCTGCACAAATGGCTTTGCGCACCCTTCGGCAGCGGCCTGCTATATATACGCAAGGACCGGATCCCGGAAGTATGGGCGCTGCTGTCCAACGACAACCCCGAAGGGCCGGATATACGCAAGTTCGAGTCGCTGGGAACCCGCTCGTTCGCCTCCGAGATGGCGATCGGGGCGGCCCTGGACTTCCATCACCTGGTAGGCCCTGCCCGCAAGGAGAACCGGCTGCGCTATCTTAAGGACTACTGGCTCAGGGAGGCGGTGAAGATCGACCGTGTAAGCAGCTATACACCGACCGGAGCGCCCTGGAGCTGTGCACTGGCCGTGGTAGGTGTGGAGGGCAGGAATGCCCGCCAGATCGATAAGTTTCTCATGAAGGAATACAGTATACACACCGTCGGTATAGAGTACGAAAAGGTAAACGGCATCCGTGTCACCCCGCATGTATACACGAGCCTGGAGGACCTGGACAGGCTGTTGGAGGGCCTGCGGGCGTTTGCCAGGACCTGAGCTGGGTCACAGCAAAGGGTCGGCTGGTTTATTCGGGCAGCTTCAGGTATGATTTGACGGCTTCGTAAGGTACGGCCACTTCATGGGCGCCCATCACGTAGGGACCTATCTCGTAAGGGTTGTAGCGGAAGATGAAGCCTGTACTGGTCAGCGCAAAGTTCTGCGGCAACCTGAAGGTATCTCCCTCAAACCAGTACCCCTTGTCCGAGAACCGGGTGCCTTCAGGCACCTGGTACTGCGTACGGAAGATAGACTCGACGACACCCGAAAGGCCGTGGACGTCCTTGACAATATCTTCGAGGTTGATCCCGTCGCCGGTCCTGGGGTCAAAATTGATGTACTGTATGGCGCTGTTTGGATGCGCGCCTCCCGTGAAAGCATACTGGTATATACTGACGGACAACCGGGTGTCCGACTGGTAGAGTATCTCGGAGCGTACTTCTATCGCCCAGTTGAAGATAGAGGGAGTCTCCTCTTCCATACCGGCAAGCATATCATCAAACTCGGCGAAAAGGCTGTTCTTGAGACTCTCCAGTGTAACTGCACTATCCTGGTCTACCAGGAAATCCTGCAGGTAAAGGATCATGACCTGGTATATGCGCTCGTTGAAAGCGGTCTTGAAGGGCTCACGGCCCTGTGTGACCTCCGGGTAGTAGAGCGATATCCTGAAGCAGGGCGACTCCGGGCCGGTGCAGGGCCCGGTCTGAAACTCCTCGCGGACCTGCTGTATCTGGAAGGCCGGTGTTTCCGCCGATGCGGAGGCGGAGCCTGTGTCCGATTGACAGGCGGAAAATGAGATTGCAAAAAAAACGCCGCAAATCAGGGCATAGGTCAGCTTAGGGCTGATGGATTTCGTAAGTACGTTCTGCATGCAATAGATATGGCTTTAACAGGCTTACAAATTAAACAAAATTTGCATTCAAAAAGATTCCGTATCTATTCAAAGTTTTGCGCCTTGCCGGCCTGCCTTGATCCCATACTGACGGGACATCAATAGACCATCAGCCTCAGGTGCCTCCGGCCACCGGAATCGGGCAGTATCTCCAGGATATATATACCGGGTTTTGACGGTATATTCAACGGCTTGCGGATATCTTCTACACCCAGTTTGAGGGTCTCCCGGTACAGCGGCCTGCCGGATACATCGTACAGGACAAGCTGTACGGACTGAGCGGCCTTGCTCTGCACATCCAGGTAGACCGGCATACCGGCGCCAGAAGGGACAGGCCTGACGGCGGCCGTGAGCCCGGGCAGCGATACTTCCTGTACCGGGGTCAGATCCCTGATCTCGAAAGAGAAGGTAGCTGAACAGCCGATAGCGTCGCTGAGCGTAAGGTCATAGGTACCACCTTCGAGGTTCTGCAGCAGGGAACCCGTGGCGCCGTTGCTCCATGCAAAGGTATAGGGTGGGAAACCACCGCCTGCATTGATACTGATCACTCCGTTGCCCGAGCCGTTGTCATCTATGATGAACTGGTCTGTGATGACCAGCGGGGCGCCCACTTCTAGGTTGAGGGTGATGATACTGTCGCATCCGAGTACTGTGTTGAGCACGGCTATATAGGTTCCGGTCTGGTCATAGTTATTGTTGCCGACACTGAATGTCTGCCCGGCACATATCCGTTTGTCGATCGTCTGCGCATAGATCTCGCCCACTGTGAGCCTGATCTCAAAGGTAGAGTCGCAGCCAAAGAGGTTGGCTCCCGGGTATTCGTAAACATAGACTCCGGTCGTATCCAGTATATCGCCATCGTGTTCGTAAGTCTCGCCTGCACAGATGACTGTATCGACGAGTACATAAGAAGTAGGCTTGACTTCGATCAGGACCGAATCCAGGGCGCCGGACCGGCACCCCTGGCCGCCTGTGACGGATGTGAGCCGGTACATGGTGGAGTTTGGCGGACTGACTTGCAGTAGGAACTGAGGCCCGGTGGAAAATACAAAGGGCTGTGCCACGCCGTTGGCCGTGAAATATGCCTCAAACGGAGGCTCACCTGTGAAGTTGAACCTGACCAGGGCGGTGTCCGAAAGACATATAGAAGCATCGCCGTCTATAGCGACGCCCGGCGAAGGATATACCGACACAGTAAACTGTACGGGCAGACCCTGGCAGCCGGCGGCTTCAGGTACGACCGTATAACGGAAGGACACGATGCTGTCGGACAGGTTGCGTATGGTCTGCCGGAGTGTGTCCTCGTAGTAACCGCTCGAAGCGCCTTCGATATCGGGGTGCCCGATCGGGGTGACGAAGAAACCTGCGGCCGTATCATTGGCAAATAATGGTACGCTGACCTGGTCGCCGGAGCAGATCGTGATATCGGCCAGCGGGAATGCCTCGGGGTTGTTGCAGCATTCCATATTGGCGTTGAAATAGACGGGTATATCCGTGAGGCAGGCCGCCCGGCTCCTGGCGCCTACTTCTCCGTCCGTAAAGGTCTTGATGGAGACATTGCAGTTTGACCGCTGGCTGCAGTTGGCCTCGTTGACTGCCCTGAGCGTAAAGCATATCTCCCAGGTAAGGGTATCGAGCGCGCAACGCCTGCCGTCGCCGAACGAGCTGTTCGGGTCGAGCGGATTGCCGGGAGGAGTGGTACCTGCATTGATGAAGTACCATCCTGCGGGAAGCGGGTCCCCGGTCCTCAGCCCGTAGGTGGGATTGTTGACATTGTAGATGGCTTCTCCGGCCCTGAACCATCTCCATGAACCTGCAGCGTAAGAGGATGGATATTTGTTGATGATCCGCGGCTGTCCTACCAGGTCAAAGGATGCCTGGTCCCAGCAGGGTCCGAAGTCAGGCACGATACCCTGCAGCCAGTTGCAGGCGATGAACTGCCAGGCGTTGACCTGGTAGCAGAAAGTCACCTCCTCGCCGGGCAGGTAGGGCCCTTCCAGCGGAGAGTTGAGTGAAGTATTGGTGACCACCAGGTGCTGGTCGGTGTTGCAGATGCTGGTATTCTGGTAGGTGTTGAGGCAGAGCCGGAAATAACCCTCTTCGCCGTAGAAGTCTGATACGGCCAGGAAGTACCTGGTATTGGGCTCTATGTCGGCGCGAACCAGGTCCACTCGGCCGCTGCCTTCTACCTTGCAGTAGACATTGGTCATCGACTGGCAACCTGCGGTGCTCTTGAACAGGGCAAAATAAGGCCTGATAAGTGTGTCGCTCGTGATGCTGATGGTGAGGAAGTCCGCTTTATCGTCTGTGGTGAAGCTGTACCATACAGTTGGATTGTAGAATGAATAACAGGAGTTGTCTCCCTGGTTGGTACCCGGGTCGGCGCCGGTGGTACAACCGGTGTAGCAGGATGTGCCGCCGTCTGTGAATACAGGCAGGTCGATGGAGCCTCCCTGGCCCGGATTGCAATTGTCGTTGATCCCGCAGGTGACGGTGCGCCCCAGTTCCTGCAGGCAGAGAAGCAGGTTGCCGGACCCGATGGGCGAGGTGCTGATCTGGATATAATAATCTATACCGCTCTGCAGCCCGCCAATGGTGTATATGTCGGGCCGTTCACAGAAGACCGCATTGGAGAGGGGGACGAAATTGCCTGTGCACCCGTTGGGAAATGTACCCATCATGATCGATACATTGTTGAAGAGCAGGTTGTTGGTCAGGTCGATGGTCAGGGCCGTCATACCGGACGAGAGTCTTGTCTTGTACCAGATCGAATTGGAAGCGTCGGGGCAGGTAGGGTTGCTCACATCAGCTGTGGCAAACATCGTCATGCCCGGCATACATACGTTGGGTGACATGGTACGTGCATTGCATGGTAGGTCATTGGCCGGAGGGGCTTGTGTGGCGCTGTTGTTGATACAGAGCGTGAATGTGTGCATCATGCGTCCATCGCCTACTACACTGAGGTAGTACTCCTTGCCTATCACGAGGTTGTTTACATCTATGATGTCGCTGCATACGAGCTCATGGGCTGCAGAAGAGACACAGGGCGAATTGCCAAACTCGTATAGTGTCAGGCGCATGTCCGGGAAGGTGGAAGCATTGAGATAGATCAGTGCATTGGGGCCCCTTGCGGTGAATTTAAACCAGACATTGTCCGCACCGAAACCACAGGAGGCATCATCTACATCCAGGTCTACGTCGAAGAAGAAGTAATCGTGGCACTGGTTGAGCGAATCCGTCAGGTCGTAGGCAAATGCACAGTAGTTGTTGAGCGAAGTACCATTGAGCAGGATCGTAGTGCTGAAGGTCGTGATCTGCAGCAAGGGCAGATTGGGGTTGGTGATGATACAGTAATAGATGCCCTTGTCGGCTACACCGGCATTCAGGATAGGTAGCCGGGGTTCGGTAGTCTGTGCGTAGAAGACTTCATTCTTGTACCAGTAGTAGATATTGCTGGTGACGGCCTCGTCGATATTGAGCTCGATCGTATAGTCGGCATGCAGGTCCACGAATATAGCTGTGTCGCGGCCGATGCGTTCCTGGGGTACATATTCATACAGGCCGGATGGTACCTGGCGGCTGGGCAGCAGATCGTCGAATGTGAGCTTGTTGTTGCTCACGCGCAGGTTGACCAGGTTGCTGAAATAGGTCTGCGGTGTCAGTGAGTCGAGCAGGTTGTTGTTCAGGTTGAGGTCCTGCAGCTTGGGCATATTGTTGAAGTTGGGTATACGCCCGCTGAGCTTGTTGTTCTGCAGCCAGAGCCGCTCTTCCAGGTTGAAGAGGGTCTGCCAGTTGGGTATAGGCCCGAACAGGTTGTTGTCGTTGAGCAGGAGCACGCCGAGCTTGCTCATAAAGGGGAAGGCCGGGAGATTGCCGCTGAAATTGTTGAAGGAGAGATTGAGAAATTCAAGATTGTTGCTGCCGACCAGGTTGGGAATAGTACCAAAAAGATGGTTGTTGCTCAGGTCCAGGACGGTAAGCGAGGGCAATGTGAAATCCGGGAGCTGTCCGCTGATATCATTGTCCGAGAGGTAGATCTCCCGCAATTGTACATTGTTGACAAAGGCGGGCAGGCTGCCGCTGAGGCTGTTGTCGCGCAGGTCAAGTTCGAGCAGGGCTGGTATACCCGACAAATCGGGGATACTTCCGATCAGCAGGTTGTTGGACAGGTCAAGGCTGCGCAACTGGATCTTATTCTGGAACACAGGGATGAAACCGGTGAAAAAGTTGCCGTTCATATCTACCGTCTGCAATATCTCGGAGACCGGGAAGTTGGGCACACTGCCTACAAGCGCGTTGCGGGACAGGTCGATGAATTGCAGCTCGGGCAGCACCAGGTTGGGCATGAGGCCTGACAGGCCGTTATTGGACAGGTTGACGACGCCTACGCAACCATTGTGGTTGAGCAATATACCAAACCAGCTGTCCATCGACCTGGTTAGATCCCAGGACGTATGCCAGGACGGACCCCCTGCAGCATTGTACAGCGCCACGAGCTGGAGCGAGTCCGCACGCCGGTCGCATACTGCACAGGATGGAGCTGCGGACAGGTGTTGAGCTGCGGGTTGCAGCCTGGCAGAGGCCTGTTCGCCGTCAGTAGGAAGAAAAAAGGACAGGAGGGCAAAAAATGCCGTTGTCAGTACAGCGTAGTGGTGCGTCATATAAGAGTTGTTATGCTGCTGGTATATAAAATGAAATATAACGAGTATACATAAGCGACTGAAAGTCAGAAAACAGATTTTATACAGCAAAAACCGTTCCTGTTTTTGCAATCGTTGACTATCAGATGTTTACAATATACACCCGAGAAGAAGGTCCTGCGTTGGGAGCATGCCGCCGGCAATGGGGCTGCAGCGTGTTTTTCAGTCCGTTTTTTTGCTGCGAAGGTGTACGCGGATCAGGAGTGCGATACTGAGGAAGAAAAAAGGTCCTACTTTGTCTGTTTCGAGCAGGTCGTTCATAAGCTGGAGCAGGGAGATGACGACGATACAGGATATGGCCGTGAGCGTGAGTGCCTTGTCTTCCCGGTTGGAGGTGTGGTGGTAGATGCGTTCTCCATAGATAAAGATTGCGGCCAGCAGCAGCAGGTAGATGATGAGCCCCGGTATTCCCTGTTCGATCGCGATCATCAGGTAATAGTTGTGTATGCCCGACTTCTCCGGGTTGTCGCTGACATAGGTCCTGAAGCTGCTCAGGGTATAGGCACTGTATGACTCGTAGAATGTGCCGGGTCCGAATCCCAGTCCAGGGTGTACATCGATCATCTGGAAGGCGGCCACCCAGCGGTACAGGCGTTCCATGGTCGATATGTCCTCTAGTTTGATCGTAGCGTCCAGCAGGTTGTCGAAAGAAGTATGTGTGATCGTCTTCTCGTAGTCGGGGGCGAGCTGCATATAGCGGTTATCCGACGTATAGTGCAGGAGCATGATCCCACTGGCTGCAACGGCGACGGCAAGCGCCCAGCGTGTCCATCCCTTGCGCATGATCCATATGAATCCGGCGGCGCCTAGTACGGCCCCGTAGGCTGCCCTTGTGTAGGAAAAATAGATGCCGGTCAGCAGGACTAGTATGATCGCCGCCGGCAGCCAGATCCGCTTGCCCTGTGACTTGTTCCACCAGAGAAAATACCCGGCAAACGGGAGCAGCACGGACAGCATGGCTGCATAGGAAACGTGGTTGCGGAAGAAAGGCCACAATACGCTGTTGACATCCTGGAACGAAAAGTTGTACTCGAGCCCGTGACGGCATATGATGAAAACCGTGACGGCAGCTACGAGGATCAGCAGGTAGCGAAACATCCAGTTCCAATCCTGTCGCCGGTCAAGCCAGTATAGCGGCACAAGGCAGAAGGATACTATGTACCAGGTCTTGGCGAGACTGAATTTGGTACTGATCCAGACATGATTCGATGCCAGTGTAGAGATCACTGTCCATCCGAAATGCAGCAGTAGCAACAGGAAAAGCGGGTGCAACAGGGGGGCGGCAGACTGTTGTGGCCAGAAATAGGCCGCCCATACAAAGAAGACAAACATAAGTCCCACGATCAGCGGCTCTACGGGCAGATCGGTACCGAAGCCTCCGGGCAGGTAGACCTCCGTGGAGACCGGGATCAGCAACATCATGAGGAAGACGGACCAACGCTTGTCGGCGAGGAAGAGCATGCCCAGCAGTATAAGGGCAGGCAGGGCCAGTACCATCCACTGCTGGAAGTAGGTATATACAGCCCAGCTGCCTGCCAGTGCAAGCACGAATACTGCCTTCAGCAGCTCAGGGAGCAGGGCAGCATTCCGCTCCTTCAGGAGATCAGGAATCTCCTGAAGCCTCATTCCACTTATAATGCCTGATACTTTCCTGCAGCAGGACAAACAGCGAACTGAGCAGGAGTGAGATCAGAAATGCGGAGAGTACATAGAGCGATCGTTTGGGCCGGGACTTGACAAGCGGTGGCGTGGCTGCTTCTATCACATATACTCCGGGTATCTCGGCCTGGTAGGCGGCTTCCAGCTGGCGTAGTCTTTCCAGGTTGTAGCCATAGTGTTCGCGGGCGCTGTAAAAATTACCTTCCATCACTTCTACCTTGATACGGCCTTCGTTGAAGCTGGAGATATTGAGGCTGCCCCGTCCTCCCGGCTCTTTCAGTACGCTGAGTTCTTTTTCAAGGCCTTTGACCGTGGCGCCGATCAGCTCGATGGTATCCCGGCGGACATTTTTGGCATCCTGCAGAGCGTCGTATTTGCCGCGTTCGCGAATGAGCTTTGATTCCGTCTCTGTGATCAGTTCGCCGAGCGCGGAAGACTGTGCTGATGAGTTGAGTATATTGTACTGGCGGCGAAGCCTCTCAAGGGAGTCGGATATGGCAAACAGCGCTTCTGCCTTCATGTCGAGGCTTTGCCGGAGCGCCTGGATATAGTTGGCCTGTTGTTCGCGGATCAGGCGCCTGCTGATCCTGTCCACATGGTTCCTGGCAGCATTGGCTACTTTGGCGGCTTCTTCTCTATCTACGTCCTCGAAGCTCAGCTCCAGTGCTTTGTACTTGGTCTTGTTGACTTTGTAGATGCCGTCGATGATCTCAACCAGCGTGTATTTGGCCTTGATCTGCGTCGTGTCGATCCCGTACTTGCGGCCCAGGTCAAACGAGTCGATCAGGAACTGGTACATCTCTGCCGACTGGGCGATGGTGAGCAGTCGTTCGACTTCCGCATCGGTCCCGTAGTACTCCATATCCCGCTGTGAGTTGCCAAAGAAATGCTCGGGCTTGGTCATGTCGAGACTGGCGGCAAAAAACGAGGTCGTCGCCTTGTAGTAGTTGGGAAGCAACAATGAGACAAGCGCCGTGATGATACTGACTGATGCGACGACGAGTATGATCCATTTGCGTCTCCTGTACAGGATCTTCAGGATCAGACCCATATTGTCTTTAGACTCCATGTGTGCTCTCTTGAAACTTCAAAAGTAGGCAAATTAATTCAGAGCTTGTCCTCCGGCTCGTTGTCCTGGCCCTGTTTGGCAGAATCATGAAAGGCCTGGTTGAACCTGAAGACCTGGAGGATGGCTCTGCTGGGCAGCATGCGCAGGATCACCGCCAGCGCCAGGCAGGTGAGTAGTGCGATAAAATAGAGGATACGCCAATCCGTGGCCACCTGCTTCTGAATGGTGAAGAGCGCGAAAGCCGTGAGTACATTGAAGCCCAGTATCTTGGCGATCAGCTTCCATTTCCACAACCCCTTGAATGTGCGCCCGATCAGCAGCCCCAGCGCGATCATGAGATAGGCTTCTGTCAGTAAGGTACTGAAGGCAGCGCCATAGGCCTTCCACAGCGGGATGAAGATAAGGTTGAGCGAGATATTGATCAGGATACCCCCGGTGAATATGAAGTTGAGCCTGCGTATGGCGCCTTCGGCTATGAGCAGCGCTCCGAAAACATGGGCAAAACTGATGCAGATATACCCACCCATGAGTACCTGCATGATGCTGCCCGAGTAACCGCTGCCGAAATCATACAGCAGTTCCATGATCGGGGTTGCGTAAAACATCACGGGTAGTGCAATGCATACCGTGGCGATACCGAGCAGCTTCATGCTCACTTCGAACAACGGGGCGACAGCTTCTTTCTGTGCGATCATGCGTGAGAACATGGGCAACAGCAGCCCGATGAAAAGGTAGCTCATCATGTTGGCCGCATCGAGCAGCCGGTAGGCGGATGCGTATACGAAGGACTCCTGTACGCCGTCCGGCAGCATACGCTCCATCATGACCACGTCTATCCTGCTGGAGATCATCATGAGGATGTATATCAGTGCATAGGGATAGCTCTGCCGCAGTATCAGGAAAAGGAAGCTGAGTTTGGCAGGCTTGACCGCTATGCGTACCCGTGGCCACAGAAAGGCGGCAGCCACGAAGATGGCTACAGCGAGGGCGCCGGCCTGTGCATATAGAAACCACTCAATGTGAAAAGCGGCCTTCCACGGCTCGTACAGGAAAATGGCGCCCAGGGACAGGATGAGCAGTGTCTTGTCCGTGATGGAGAGGATGCTGTCCATCCGGTAGAACCCCAGCCCGGCAATATTGGAGCGCATATAGAGCAGGAAGGAGGTGAGTATCTGTATACCTACGATCCACAGCAGCAGGTACATATAGTTGCCGGAATAACCGACTATCCATGCTACGACAAATACCACGACCGCATAAAGCAGCCCAAGTATGGACTTGAGTTGCAGCATGCCAGGCAGATAACGGTGTATCAACTGCCGGTGGCGGGACAGGTTGCGGGAATTGAAATTCTGAAGGCCGAAGTCGTTGACGATCTGGAAGAGGTAGCTGAAACTCAGCAAGGCAAAATAAATCCCGTAATCCGGCCCGACAAGGTTCTGTACGTTGCGGTCGATCGCAAAGATGTAGACCGGTTTGATCACCGCATTGATCACGAGAAGGAAAATCAGGTTGATCAGAAACTCTCGGGTCATGCGGACTGAATAGGATTGGTCCTCAAATTTAAGCGGAATTGGGCAATTGCCGCTTTAACTTTCCGCTATCCCGGTCCGGATCTTCTCACTCCATGGCCTTGTAGATGGTGTAGTGTATCCGCAGGCGGTACTGGTAGTCGTTGAGCTTGGTGTTGTCCATCGTAGGATAAGAACGGTTGGACAGGAAGACATAGGTGATGCCGCACTCGGGGTCCGACCAGACGCAGGTCCCGGTGAAGCCCGTATGGCCGAAGGTGCTGCTGGAAGCCAGGCCGGTCACATTGACTCCCTTGGTACGGTCGAGCTGCTGCAGGTCAAAGCCCAGGCCGCGCCGGGTCTCTCCTCCGTACCGCGTGGTGAAGAGATCGACCGTCTCCGGGCGGAGATACCGGCGGCCGCCGTAGTCGCCGCGGTTCTGCAGCAGGGTGGCGATCACGCCCAGTTCGTAGGCGTTGGAGAACAGCCCGGCATGGCCGCTCTCGCCGCCCAGCATGGCTGCTGCCATATCGTGTACATATCCCTGCAGGACCTGGTCCCGGTAGTACTGGTCTTTTTCACTGGGCACGAGCCGCGAGGGAGCTATGAATCTCAACGGGTGGAATCCTGTGTTGCGCAGGCCCAACGGTTTGTAAAAATGCTCGGAAGCATACTCGGAGAGTGTCTTCCCGCTTATCTTTTCGATCATGCGGGTAAACAGGATGAAGCCTAGATCGCTGTAGCGGTAGTCTTTGGTAGGCAATAGTTCCGAATCCCTGACCTGCAGCCAGACCTGGTCCCAGTATGCGGTATCTATATAGATACCTGTAGCTATCTCGCGGAACCCATTGCGCGGTGTAGTGCTGTATATGGCAGGATCTAGCCGCTTGCCGCCGCCGATGCCGCCCGAGATCAGTGTCTTCCTGTAAAAGGGCACCCAGGGGTACAGTCCTGCGCGATGTGCGAGGACGTCCCGTATGACAAGCCCTTCCTTGTTGCTTCCTTTCAGTTCCGGCAGGTAGTCGCCCAAGGTCTTGTCGAGGTCAAGCAGCCCGTCGTCATACAGTTTCATGAGGCTGAGCGTGGTCGCCGCTACTTTGGTGATCGAAGCCAGGTCGTATACATCGTCGTTGCGGACAGGCCGGGTGCTATCGTAGGCATGTGTGCCATAGGATCGCTGCCAGATCACAGCCTGGTCCTTGATGACCAGTACCTGGCAACCTGGCGACGCCTGTATCTTGATCATTTCAGCAGCGATCGTGTCGATCCTGCTCAGCACAGCCGAATTGAATCCATAACTCTCCGGTATACCGAAGAGAAGACGATGGGTCGTACGGGAATCTATACCGGCCAGGAACTTGCTCTTTTCGGAGGCAGTCACGGGAAGGCGGCCCGAGAAACTGCGCGCACCGAACAGTGCCTGGGCTGCCAGTGCGTGTACATCCGGGTCGTTTTCATAGGCCATCACGATCGTCGGGGCCGAATCAAACCAACGAAGGCTGTAAGGGTTGCCGAATACCACGGTCACAGACCCGGCATGCTGATGTATCTTCTGCAGCAGTTGTATGGCGGAGGCAGAGATGCCATAGCTCTTGGCCGGCATGCGATTGGAGGCAAACAACCCGGTAATGACCTTGTCGTATCCCTGCAGCTGCTTTGCGAGCCAGTTCTGCTCGTCTGTACCGGGCTCCAGCGAAGTCTGGAATACATCGGCCCGCCAGTAATCCCGGATATACTCCGAAAAGCGGTTGATTGAGTCATTGCCTACCGAGACTACAGCGATCCGCTCCGAAGGGGCCGGCATCAGCGGGATCATCTGCATACTGTCACGCACCAGGGTGAGCGCATTGGATATCAGTTCCTCCTTGATGATGCGTGCCTGCGGATCATTGATCTCTTCGTAGAGTCTGTCGGCAGAAAGCGGGGTGAAAGCTGTCAGCCCCATTTTGTACTTGGCCCGCAGGATCTTACGTACGGAATACTCGACGCGCTCTTCTGAAAGCTTGCCGGATTTGTAGGCATCCAGCAGGCGGTTGAAGGCGCGTGGCAGGTCTTCCGGCAGGAGCAGTATATCGTTGCCGGCCTGGAATGCTCTCAGTTCGATCTCACCTGGGCTGAAATGCTTGGTCACACCCTTCATCTCGAGTGCATCCGTAAAGATGAGTCCTCCGAATCCGATCCGCTGCCTGAGCAGGGTGTCGACGACAGCCGGGGATAGTGTGGTCGGCAGATTGCGGGTGCTGTCCAGGGCGGGCATGTGTACATGGGCGACCATGATGCTCTGCAGGCCGTTGTCTGAGAGTATTTCGAAGGGCAGGAGTTCCTGTCGCTCCAGGCGCTTGATATCGTGCGTGATCACGGGCAGGTCGTAGTGGCTGTCCACCTGCGTATCGCCGTGACCGGGGAAGTGCTTGGCACAGGCCATGACCCCCTCGTCCTGCAGGCCGATCATATACATATAGGCCTTGGTGACTACATTGTACTTGTCTTCGCCGAAGGAGCGGTCATTGATCACCGGATTGAGTGGATTGTTGTTGATATCCACTACCGGTCCGAAGTTGATATGGACGCCGATGCGCTTGAGCTGCCGGGCCAGCTCTCTTCCGTAATTATAAATAAGCTGGTTGTCCTCTATAGCGCCCAGCATCAGGTTGCGCGGGTACACGACCACACTGTCCTTGAAGCGCATGCCCAGGCCCCATTCTGCGTCCATGGCGATCATGAGCGGCACCCGGCGTACGAGTGCCTGGTACTGGTTGGTAAGCTCGAGCTGCCTGGCCGGTGTGCCCTGGAAGAAGCAGAGCCCGCCTACATGATAACGCCGTATCTGGTCTTCTACCTGGCGGATATGGTCGGCGCCCAGGTTGGAGTGCGCCCTGATCATGAAGAGTTGCCCGATACGCTCCTCGGGCGTCATGGACAGGTACACGGAGTCAACCCACCGCGCTTCGTCGATCAGGGTGGGCAGCCGCGGTATCTTGCGCTGTGTGGCCGCTGTGTTCGTGTTCGTCCTGCCGGTCTTCCGCTGTGGTTGGTTGGCGCCCAGCAGGAGCCATACCGTGGCCAATAGCCAGATCCATCCCGGCAGTGCAATTCCTTTCTCCCTTCCCGTCATCACTCTCTGCGATTTCTTTGCATGACTTCCGGATCGATCGCCCGGGCCTTTTCGTACATTTTTGCTGCTTCGGCGTTGTCCCCGGCATGCTGGAGGGCAGTGCCGAGATTGTACCAGGCATCTGCCAGATCAGGCATCAGCTCGGTGGCTTTGCGAAAATAGTTCAATGCCTCCTGGCTGTCGCCTGAAATCCCCGTGGCGACTCCCAGCAGCCGGTTGGTTTCATAGTCTTCCGGTAGATAACGATATGCCTGCGTGAGATATTGAAGCGCTCCATTGAGATCACCCAGTTTTTCGCCGAGGAAGCGCCCGCCGTCGCGATAGGCCACACCCAGGTTCTTCTGTGCGTCGGCGTATCCGGGGTCCAGGCTGAGGGCCTGAGTATAGGCCGAGATCGCTTCGGGAAACTCGTTGCTGTAAAAATGCGCGTTGCCCAGGAGCAGGAATGCGTTTTTGTACATCGGATGGATCTCGATGGCTTTTTTCAGGTGCTCTTTTGCCTCTGTGAGCAACTGCTGCTTGCGGGCCGGGTCTTCTTCCTGGGTAGAGAGTCTTATTTTCTCCCCGCCTGCGGCATTCTGCAGTTTGGCGCTGCGATCGGATACCACCACATCGGTGAGGAAAAGGGTAGCATTATCTTTCCAGACAGGATTGCGTGCAACGGTCTTTCCCGACCAGAACAGCAGTATGGCGACGGAGATCGCGGTGAATGCCGGTCGCATACCCTGCAGGAGAACCGCCTGTACCAGCCAGTAAGCGACGACCAGGCAGAAACCAACGGACGGCATGAAGAGAAATCGCTCCGACAGGTGTGTACCTACCGGGAAGACGATATTCGATACGATGGACAGGGTGGCCAGGAAGTAGAGTATGCCGAAGGACAATATACTGCGTCTGCGCAGCCCGAGAATGGCGATGACTGCGAGCGCCAGGTACATCAGCATGCTGGCGGCCACCGCTATATCCGACCAGGACAGTATGCCGATCTCGCGCGGGTAATAGTCATGGGTAAGCGGATGCGGGAACAACAACAACTGCAGGTATTTGCCCAGGGCGTATACGATCGTTGCCGATTTCTCCGCTGTAGTGAAGGGTATATATACTTCCCCGGCCAGCTTGAGAAAGGGGTTGTTCATCAACTCCATCGGGGGCGGTCCTCCGATCAACTGGCCGAGTACGGCTGTACGTATGAGCAGAAATGCACCCGTGGCAGCGATCAGCGGGAGCCATGCAGGCGCCTGGGACCGGATACTGCCGGTCCGGAAGAACCAGAGCGCAGCCGGGATCACAGCCAGGTAGGTCACTGCATTTTCTTTGGCCAGCAGCCCGAGAAAAAGGCTCAGGCCTGAGAGCACCAACCAGTGCCATCTCCTGGAGTCGTACCATCGCAGGGCGGCGTAGAGCGCGCCCAGGCTCAGGAGCAGGCAGATGATCTCGTCCCGTCCCTTGATATTGGCCACGGCTTCCGTGTGGACCGGGTGTGCGGCAAAAAGCAGTGCAGCCAGGAAGGCAGTGATATGCAGGCTACGACCCAGTACAGGTCTCAGCAGCAACATCAGCGTGTAGAAGAGCAGGACAACAGTGAGGCCATACCAGAGCAGGTTGAACAGGTGTCCCGCAAAAGGACTCAGCCCGAATACCTGGTATTCGATGGCAAAGAGGACCAGGGTCAGCGGCCTGTACCGGCCACCGGCCACGAGATTGGCTTTGCCCTCTTCCTTGAAGAAGCCGTAAAATGTGTCGTAAGACAGGATCCCCTTGATACCGCTGAAGCCCTCGCGGGTAAACATATTGTCTGTGATCACGATCGCATCGTCCTGCGAATAGTCGTGGCCGAGGGTGTTGGCGTAGAGAAGAAAAGAAAAGAAAAAGAGGATCAGTGCATTGCGCCGGCTGTTGGAAAAAAAGCCGATCCAGCTGTTTGTTTCCCCCTGGGGAGGCAGGGGGGCCGTCTGAGGTTTCCGGAGAGACTTCTTAGCCATAGTCTGTTTGGCTCTGAATATTCAGGCGCCCTGCAAATATTATAAAAATACCATTATTATAATATCGACAATGTCAATTTAAAAACTCACCGGTCAGCCGGATAAGATAGGCGGGGAGCAACTTGAGGCGCTCTGGCTGCGCAATTTACGCTGTCTTCCATATATTTGATGGACAACACAGTATATTCGGCTAATAAAATACCGACCATGAAGGTAGAGCGTCTCTTTGATTTTATCTATGAACAGCAGGAGCGATTTCCGCAGGAGAAATGTGTCGGAGCCCGTTCTGCGGGTGGCTGGAGCTATATCAATACGTCTGAGGTCATCACAAAAGTCCACCGCCTGGCGCAGGGACTCATAGAAATGGGCATCCAGCCGGGAGACCGTATCGGCCTGGTAGTCGTGCAGAACCGCCCCGAATGGCTGATCTCGGATCTCGCTATACAGCAGTGCGGTGGCATTGCCGTACCCGTGTACCCGACGATCAGTACGGCCGAGTATACCTATATATTCCAGGAATCCGGGATCACTCTCTGCCTGTGCGACGGTGGCGAGATGGCCGACAAAATGGAGAAGATCCGTCGGGATATACCTTCGCTCAAGAAAGTGATCACTTTTGACAGGCAGGAGCCGTTCGTTTTCTGGGAGGATCTGCTGACCGACGACCATATAGAGGAGCGGGAACGCCGGATCGCTGCTATTCACAAGGAAGACTTGGCTACGATCATCTATACATCGGGTACGACCGGTCATCCGAAGGGGGTGATGCTCAGTCACTGGAATATCTGCAGCAATGTGCTGGCTGCCAAGGATCTGCTCCCGACCAGGCCCGGGGACCGGGTGCTCAGTTTTCTGCCGCTCTGCCATATCTTCGAGAAGGTAGTCACCTATGCCTACCTGGGTACAGGTATGTCGATCACGTATACGGGCCTGGATAATCTCGGTGGAGAAGGGGGTGATCTCCAGTCGGTAAGACCTCATTTTTTCACGGCTGTACCCAGGCTGCTGGAGAAGGTCTATGACCGCATCATGCAGAAGGGAATGGCACTGAAGGGCGTCAAGCACCGCCTGTTTTTCTGGGCGCTCGGGCTCACGGAGGATTTTGCTTTTGACAAGAAATACACGGGCTGGTCAGCAGTGAGCAGGCGCCTGGCGGACCGGCTGATCTTCAGCAAATGGCGCGCCGCTCTCGGCGGTCATGTGCGCGGTATACTCACGGGCGCCGCAGCGTGCCCTGAGAATATCATACGTACGTTTTCGGCTGCCGGTATCCCGGTCCGCGAAGGATATGGACTGACGGAGGCTTCTCCGGGGATCACGTTCAACCGGTATGATGCGGGCGGTGCTATGCTGGGTACGGTAGGCCTGCCTGTGGCAGGGGTAGAGGTACGCATCGATGAGACGGGGGGCGAGTTCAGGCCGGGCGAAGGAGAGATACTTGCAGCCGGGCCCAATATCATGCTGGGGTACTACCGGCAACCGGAGAAAACGGCCGAAGTACTGCGCGAGATCGAGGGCAGGACCTGGCTCTGTACGGGCGATGTCGGCGCCTTCGTCAAAGGCCCGGGCGGCAAGCTCTTCCTGAAGATTACGGACCGGAAGAAGGAGCTGCTCAAGACCTCGGGCGGCAAGTATATTGCCCCGGCTCCCATCGAGATCCTCTTCAAGCAGGACTTGCTGATCGAGAACATCATGGTCATCGGCGAGCAGCGCAGATTTGTGTCCGCCCTGATCGTACCGGCTGCGGATGTCCTGCGTGTATGGTGCCAGGAGAACGGGGTACTGTGGAGCACCATCGACGATGTGCTGCGGCACCCTAAGGTGACGGCGCTCTACCAGGGGGTTGCGGACAAGTACAACAGCGGGCTTTCGAAGTTTGAGCAGGTGAAGCGGTTCACGCTGATCGATGCTCCCTGGGAAGTCGTCAAGACAGACGGGGGAGCGGGGGAGCTTACGCCTACGCTCAAGCTCAAACGGCGTGTCATCCTGGAGCGCTGGAAGGATGATATCGAGGCGATGTACGCCGAATGAGCAGGTCGCTGCAACTCGTTATAATACAACATACTACCTACGAACAGAATTCGGAACGAAATTCTGCACCTGCCTGTTTTCTGGCTGAAATGCGCTATCTTGCGCCATCAGGTGCTCAACCCTTGTTGTATGCTTTTCGCAGGGCCGGGATCTCCGGGACAGCGGGCTCTGTATTCAGCGGGAGGAGAGATACCTCTTAATCATAATAGTATCCGTCCGGTACGGTCCTGCCGTCTCCGGCTTGAATTAAAGACAGCCTAAGTTCACCAATGACCACACCAAAATTCGCTGCGCAAGCACAGTCTTTTCATGCAGAGCTGCGCAGACGTATCAATGAGTACTTTCAACAGACAGGTACGCCCATCACCGGCAATGCACAGTTGTACTTCAAAGCTATTATCCTGGTTTCCAGTTTTATAGCCGTCTATATTCACCTGGTGTTTTTCACGCCTCCGGCCTGGCTGGCTATACTGGAATGCCTTCTGCTGGGTACGCTGACGGCCGGTATCGGGTTCAATGTGATGCACGATGGCGCTCATGGTAGCTTCAGCCGCCATACCTGGATCAATGACCTGGCCGGTATGACTGTAGACTTCCTGGGTGCGAGTGTCTATATGTGGAAGACCAAGCACAATACGGTACACCACACCTATACCAATATCGAGGGTGTAGATGATGATATAGAGGCCGGACCCTTGCTGAGGCTGAGCGGTTCTCAGAAGCATTACTTCATCCACCGCTTCCAGCACCTCTATTTCTGGATGGCGTACTCTTTGCTTTATTTTTACTGGGTATTTGCCTCTGACTACAAGAAGTACTTTACCGGCAGGGTGGGTATCATACCGATCCGTAAGATGAGCGTCCGGGATCATATCGCTTTCTGGGGCTTCAAAGCGGCGCACCTGATACTGTTCATCGCACTGCCTATCTACCAGGTAGGTTTTCTGCCCTGGCTGATCGGCTTCCTGGTATTCGGCAGCTTCGCCGGTTTTGTGCTGAGCATTGTGTTCCAGCTGGCGCACACGGTGTCCGATACTGCTTTCCCGAAGGCTATACAACCTGCTAACCAGATCGAGGAGGAGTGGGCTGTACACCAGCTGCAGACTACGGCCAACTTCGCTACGCGCAACAAGGTGGTATCCTGGTATACCGGGGGGCTCAACTTCCAGATCGAGCACCACCTGTTTCCCAAGATTTCTCATATACACTATCCTGCGATCAGCAAGATCATCCGCCAGGCTTGTGACGACTACGGTATCCGCTATATCGAATATCCTAAGATGCGCATGGCGATCGCATCGCACTGGATGTACCTGCGTAGCCTGAGTCGGGCCTGATCTGCCCTTTGCTTTTTTGTGTGGGAATACCTCGGTTCTCGTAGTGCCTCTTGCTACGGGTTGCTATCTGTAGGGCTCTTTCCTGCGGATTTCAAGTTCCGGGGGTATTGCATCGTGTATAAATGAGACATATATTTGCCGGCATTCACGACAAATATATGTCGAATAATACGACAGTACGTGGACGCATATATACAGGTCCATGCTGCTCAATGTCCACTCATACTTCAGCCTTCGCTACGGCACGCTGGCGCCGGAGACACTGGCCGATCGCCTCGCCGCCGCCGGGTACCGGGCTGCCGCGCTCACGGATATCAACAATACCTCCTGTGCTTATACGTTCGTCAGGACCTGCCGGGCTGCGGGTATCCACCCGGTGCTGGGGATAGAGTTCAGGCAGGATCACCGCTTGCTTTATATCGGGCTGGCCCGCAACCGGGAGGGGTGGCGGCAGCTGACTGCGCTGCTGAGCAGGCATTCGATGGCCGGGTTGCCTTTGCCGGAGCTGGCCCCGGAGCTGCCCGATACATATATCATATACCGCGACCCGCCCAAACCGCTGCATGCATTTGCTGAAAACGAGTACCTGGGTATCCGCCCCGAGCAGCTCAATACGCTTTACGGAAGTGAGCTGCTCGGGTGTCGTGACCGCCTGGTGGCGCTGAGTCCGGTCACCTTTGCCGACGAGCGGGGCTTTCGCCTGCACAAGCTCCTGCGGTGTATGGACCTCAATATCGTAGGCGGCAAGTTGCAGCCCGCCGACTGCGCGTCGCCTGCAGAAAAGCTGCGAAATGCCGTGGACCTGGAGGCGGAGTTTGCCCTCTACCCGGATATCCTGGAGCGAAGTACCCGGCTGCTGGAAAGCTGTACGGCCGAGCTGGAGCCGTCGGCACAGCACAATCGCCGCCACTTTACCGCCAGCCGCGAGAAGGACCGGGCGCTTCTTCGCCGACTGGCCCTCGATGGCTACCGGGAGCGATACGGGTGCGCTGATACGGATGCCCTGGAGCGGGTGGAGCGGGAGCTGGAGATCATCGACCGCATGGAATTCAATGCCTATTTTCTCATCACCTGGGATATCGTGCGTCATGCGCGGGAGCGGGGTTTCTGGCATGTAGGCAGGGGCAGCGGCGCCAATTCGATCGTGGCGTTCTGCCTGCACATTACGGATGTGGATCCGCAGGATCTCGACCTGTATTTCGAGCGTTTCATCAATCAGCACCGCAGCTCGCCCCCGGATTTCGACATCGATTTTTCCTGGGACGAAAGAGAGCAGATCTATGCCTATATCTTCGACCAGTACGGGATAGACCACACGGCGCTGCTGGCTACGTACAGTACATTTCGCGGGAGCTCTACGATCCGGGAACTGGGGCGGGTATTCGGGCTACCCAAGGAGGATATAGACTGCATTGTCGAAGAGCCGGAGGCGACCGACCGGCATCACCCTTATGCACGGCAGTTGTTTTTCTATGCCAGGGAGCTTGAGGGTTTTCCCAATTATCTCTCTATCCACGCGGGCGGGATATTGATCACGGAAGAGCCGATCCACTATTTCACGGCACAGCAGCAGATGCAGAAAGGCTATCCGATCACGCATTTCGATATGTACGGTGCGGAGGACCTGCTGCTGCACAAGTATGATATCCTCAGCCAGCGGGGACTGGGGCATATACGCGAATCGGTCCGGCTCATACGTGACAACCGGGGCTGTGATATAGATATTCACGCTGTACACCGGATCAAGGAAGATCCGGGTGTGCGCCGGCAGTTGCGATCGGGCCTGTGTACGGGATGTTTCTATATAGAGTCCCCGGCCATGCGCGGCCTGCTGACACGACTGGGCTGCGACAATTACCTGCATCTCGTGGCGGCCAGTTCGATCATCAGGCCGGGCGTAGCGCAGTCGGGTATGATGCGGGAGTATATCCGGCGGTATCACGATCCGGGTAGCGTGCGTTATCTGCACCCGGTCTTCGAGCAGCACCTGAAAGAGACCTTTGGTGTGATGGTCTACCAGGAGGATGTGATCAAGATCGTCCACCATTTTGCCGGATTGGGCCTGGACGATGCGGATATCCTGCGTCGCATCATGAACGGCAAGCGCCGCGACTCCGACCAATACCGGGACCTGCGTGCGCGCTATTTTCACAATTGCCGGGAGCGCGGGTACAGCGATGTGCTGGCGTCGGAGGTCTGGCGGCAGATAGAGAGTTTCAGCGGGTTTTCCTTCTGCAAGGCGCACTCGGCCAGCTTTGCGGTCGAGTCGATGCAGAGCCTGTACCTGAAGACTTATTTCCCGCTGGAGTTTATGGTCGCGGTGATCAACAATTTCGGAGGATTCTACGATACGGAGCTCTATGTGCATGAAGCCCGGATGCAGGGAGGGCGCATCCATGCTCCTTGTGTGAACAACAGTGGGTACCTGACCGGCATATCTGTTTCGGATATTTTCTTGGGATTTGTGCATATGCGGTCACTGCAGGAGGGCCTGGGTCGCGAGATTGTATCGGAACGCGACCGGCGTGGTCCGTACCGGAGCCTGGCAGATTTCGTGCGGCGTGTGGGAGCGGGGCAGGAGCAACTGATGCTTCTCGTCAGGATCGGTGCTTTCCGCTTCACGGGGATGTCCAAGTGTGCCCTGATGTGGGAGAAGAACCGCCTGTCCGACCCGGTGAAAGCACGCCGCCGTCAGCCTGCGCTGTTCGAAGAGCCCCCGTCGGAGTATAGTCTGCCGAAGCTGGATGAAGGGCGGTATGACCAGTCCTTCGATGAGTTGGAGTTGCTGGGATTCCCACTTTGCCCGCCGTTTGACCTGCTGGCATCCAGGCCGCCGTATCACTTCACACCCGCAAGCGGGCTGGCCGCCGCCGAGGGCCGGGAAGTGTATATGCTGGGGTATTTTGTGACCAGCAAGCCGGTGAGGACCTCGCAGGGAGGTCGGATGGCTTTTGGCACCTGGCTGGATGAGGAAGGCCGCTTTTTCGATACGACACATTTTCCGCCGGAGTTGCGTCGATACCCCTTCAGGGGGAAAGGGTGCTACCTGATCCAGGGGCGGGTGACTGTGGAGTTCGGGTTTGCCACGGTAGACCTCATCCGTATGGAGAAGCTCCCCTTTGTAAAGGATGAACGGTATTGAGCGTTGCTATCCGGCGCCGGATAGCAACGCCCTGTAGCGCCGGGAATAGATTACATCCGGGCGTGTTTCTTGATCTGTTCCTCCAGCTCGTACTCGTCGCCGGATACATAGCCATTGTGAGAGTACACGATCTTCTTGTTTTTGTCCAGCAGGAAGGTCTGTGGGATGGTCTGGAAGTTGAGGGCCTTGAGCAGGTCCTGTTTTTCATCCGTGAGGATGGTATATTTCCAGCCGCGCTCGCCTACCATGGGTTTTACCTTGCGGAGTGACCGGGTATCGTCGGTGGAGATCGCAATGATCTCTACGTTGTAGTCTTCTTTCCAGGTATCGTAAAGGCTCTTCATCGCGTCCAGCTCCTTTTTGCAGGGTGAGCACCAGGTAGCCCAGAAGCTGATCACGGTTATTTTTCCTTTGGAGACGGCATCATCAAGCCTGATGCTTTGTCCGGAGAGTGTCTTGACAGTGACATTGGGCAAAGCGCTCTGAGCGCCCAGCGCGGTAACGCCTGTGAGCAGGCAGAGGATCAAAAAGTGTTTCATGATCGTGAATCGTTTGAGGGGCAAAGAAAAAGATTTTATGGCCTTGTAGCAAGCCGGGCAAATAATTTGCAGGTCGTCCCTTCATATTTGTTTCAATAATTTTGAAATTTGCTGCCCACTATAAGTTACCGGTGATCTTAGGACGAATCAACAGTCAATATTATTACGATGAGATGGTTTAAGGTTTTGTTATTGTTCATTGCAGGAACAGGTGTCGTACATGCGCAGGATGACAGTACGCCAAAGATCACCGGGAGCCTTCAGGCCAATGGCAATATTTTCATCCGGGACAGTGTGATAGGTGCGGCCAATATACCGCAGTATGACCGCCAGTTTTTCGGCGGAGAGACCTGGATGGCGCTCAACTACTCCAACTGGGGGTTCGATGTAGGTATCCGTTACGATCTCTTCCAGAACTCCAACCTGCTCAACCCGACCAACTCGTATACGGCGCAGGGCATCGGCCGCTGGTATATCAGCAAGACGATACAGAAACTGTCCGTCACTGCCGGGTATATCTACGACCAGGTAGGCAGCGGGATGATATTCCGCGCCTGGGAGGATCGTCCGCTCCTGATAGACAACGCTCTGGTCGGGCTGCGGCTCCAGTACCAGATCACGCCCGATATCTTTGTGAAAGCATTCTCCGGCAAACAGAAGAATCTCTTCGAGCAGTACCAGTCGGTCGTGACCGGGGTCAATGCGGAAGGATATTTTTCCTTCGGAGAGGAAAACCCCTGGTCGATCATCCCGGGTATCGGCCTGGTACATAAGAACCTCAGTGATCAGACTATGGCCAACCTGGTGAACGTACTTGGTACCTATCACCCGGAAGACAGTACCGGAGCGCGCTATAACTCATACGCGATCACGCTCTACAATACGCTGAATGTCGGTGATTTCACCTGGTATGTAGAGGGGGCGCTCAAGACACCTGAAAACTTCTTCGATCCATACGAGCCGCGCACACTCTTCTCGGGCGGCAGTACGACGGGTCGCTTCGTGCTGAGACCTGGCAATATCATCTATACCAGCCTGGGATACTCCAAGGAAGGCCTGGGTATGAGTCTCGAAGCCAAGCGTACGCAGGACTTTACATTCCGGGCGGATCCTTTTGTGGCGCTCAACCGCGGACTGCTCAACTTCCTCCCGCCGATGGCCAAAATGCATACCTACCGGCTCAAGACCCGGTATATAGCGGCTACACAGGAGCTGAGCGAGCAGGCTATCCAGTTTGAGACCCGCTATGCCCTGAACAACAAGTGGACCTTCGGGGTGAGTGTGAGCAATATAACCAACCTCGACAACCTGCTGCTTTACCGGGACCTCGACCTGGAGGTGAACTACAAACCTTCGCGCAGGCTGGGGATCATCGGCGGTATACAGTCCCAGCGCTACAACCAGGAAGTATATGAAGAGAAGCCGGACGTACCGATCGTAGAGACGTTGATCCCGTATATTGAGGTGCTCTATAAAATAGACAGGAGACAATCGCTGCGGCTCGAAGCGCAGTTCATGCATATCGGTGAAGACAAGAAGGCAGAAGCCCGCCAGGACTATGGCCAGTGGCTGTTCGGCCTGGTGGAGTTCAGCATTGCCCCGAACTGGACCTTTTCGGTGAGCGATATGTACAATATCAACCCCGGTAAAAACTCTCCAACGGACAGCAATGGCGAAAAACTGAGCGTACACTACCCGCGCTTTGATATTTTTTATAACTTGAAAAACAATCGCTTCTCCCTGAGCTATGTCAAGCAGGTGGAGGGGGTCGTGTGTACCGGAGGTATCTGCCGGCTCGAGCCGGCTTTCAACGGTGTGCGTTTCACAGTCAATTCAACATTCTGAGAATATTCCAGCTATGAAAAAAATACTTCTACTGGCACTGACGGCTCTCGTGGCAGGTTCGTGCAAAGAGATATCGCCCGATGTCCGCCTCATAAAGCCGCAGCCGGGAGAGCGCAATGTGCTGATCGAGGAATTCACAGGAGTGCAATGCGTCAATTGCCCCCAGGGTACGGCTGATATACTCGATCTTCAGCAGTTGTATGGCAAGAACCTGATCGCCGTGGCGATCCATGCCGGGTATTTCGCGCGGATGTACAGCGACAGCAAATATGACTTCAAGACGGAGGAAGGAGCCAAGATCGAAGAATGGCTCGAAGCACCGCAGGGTTACCCGGCGGCCGTGGTCAACAGGAAGCGTTTCCAGGGTGAACAGGGGTTCCAACTGGGCAGGTCCAAGTGGCCGGGATATATTGCCAGCGAAGCGGCTGTGATCCCCAAGGTAAAGATTGAGGTGACACCCGCTTACAATGCTGCTACCAGGCGGCTGGAAGTGAAGATAGCCATAGAGGCCAAAGAGGATATCCAGCAGGATCTCCGTATTTCTGTCATGCTCACCGAAGACGATATCGTAGACCCCCAGGCCGATGTCGGGGGGCGTATCGTGAATTATGTACACAAGCATGTGCTGAGGGCCATGTTGACCAATTTTGACGGTAACTTCCTGACCAGCCAGCTCCGCTTTGGCGATATCATCGAGCGCAGCTACAGCTTCACGATACCGGATGAACCGGGCTGGTGGAAGCCGGAGAATATGCATATCGTGGCTTTCGCGTCGCTGGTCGACAGCAGAGGTCCGGGAGAGGTGCTCAATGCGGTGCAGGCTTCGATCCCGGAATAACTGTAGTCCTGTCGACTTCCTGTCCAGGCACAGCTACAAGCAGCCCAACGGGGCGACCTCCGAATCCATAGCGGATTCGCTATATTTGTGCCTTTCGTATAAGAAGGGTCAAAAATGAAGGTTTCTTATTCCTGGTTAAAAGACTATTTGCCCGCAGCTACAGACCTGCCGGTGGCGGATGCTGCTGCGATACTGACTTCTACAGGCCTTGAAGTGGAGGGAGTGGAGCGATTTGAGCAGATCAAGGGTGGCCTGAAGGGCGTCGTGAGCGGTCATGTACTCACTTGCGAGAAGCATCCTGAGGCAGACCGCTTGTCACTGACGACCGTGGATACAGGAGGCAGTGAGCCTCTTTCCATCGTGTGCGGCGCGCCCAATGTACGTGCCGGGCAGAAGGTGCTGGTCGCTACGGTCGGCACTCAGCTGACTTTTGCCGACGGCAAGGAGCTGGAAATCAAAAAATCAAAGATACGCGGAGCGGTCTCCGAGGGCATGATCTGTGCGGAGGATGAATTGGGCATCGGGGCCAGCCACGACGGTATACTGGTATTACACGCCGATACACCGGTGGGCGTATCGGCTTCGGAGATACTGGGACTGTATGAAGATGATGTGCTGGAGATCGGTCTGACACCTAACCGGCCTGACGCTAACGGCCACCTAGGTGTGGCGAGGGACCTGGCCGCTGTACTGAAGACCAAACACGGACATGCTACTGCAGAGGGACTCCGGTATCCCAATCTGGATAGTTTCGAAGCAGGTACTGGTGATGCACCCATATCGGTAGCGGTATTGGACACCAAGGCTTGTCCCCGCTACGCAGGGATATACCTCCGCGGTGTACAGGTGGGACCTTCACCAGCCTGGCTGCAGCGCCGCCTGGAGGCCATAGGCCAGCGCCCGATCAATAATGTCGTCGACGTGACCAATTATATCTTGCATGAATACGGTCAGCCGATGCATGCATTCGATGCAGGCAAGATAAAGGGATCTAAAGTCATCGTCCGCACATTGCCCGCAGGCACTGTTTTCGTGACGCTGGACGGCGTCACACGCAGCCTTCATGAGGAGGACCTGATGATCTGCGATGCAGATTCGCAGGGGATGTGTATCGCCGGGGTGTTTGGAGGGTCGGAGACCGGTGTAGGCCCCGATACCAGGGATGTATTCCTGGAGTCGGCCCATTTTGCAGCGGCTTCCGTGCGCCGGACCAAGAGCAGGCACCAGCTTCATACGGAGGCGGCACGTGCATACGAAAAGGGGACAGACCCCAATGTATGTATCGATGCACTCAAGCGTGCCGTACTGCTGTTACAGGAGATAGCCGGGGCAGAGCCTGCAGGGCCCGTGATCGACATATACGATCAGCCTGTGACGCCGCTCCTGATCAGTCTGGAGATGGACTATCTCAACAGTCGCGCAGGTGTCTCCTTCACAGCCGGTCAGGTATCAGCTATACTGGATGCGCTCGAAATGCCCTGCACGGAAACCGGAACGGGTGTCTTTGAGGTATCGGTACCTACAAACAAACCTGATGTGACGCGCCCGATAGATCTCGTCGAGGAGATCCTCCGGATCTACGGGCTGGACGAAGTGCCTGTGCCGCAGCAGATGAGGTATGCGGTCAGTCCTTCAGCTCACCCGGATCCAGGACAGTTCAGGGAGTCGGTGGCCGATATGCTGGTCGCACGCGGTTTTCACGAGATGATGGCCCTGTCGATCACCCAGTCCAGGTACTACCTGACGATACTTCCTGTGCCGGACGAGGAGCTTGTGTATATCAACAATACATCCAATACACACCTGGATGTCATGAGGGCGGACCTCCTTGCCGGAGGACTGGAGACTATCGCATATAATCTCAACCGGCGGCAGACAGATCTGAGGTTGTTTGAGTTCGGATTTGCCTACAGGAGCCAGGAGGACGGTGCTTACCGGGAGACAGAGCAATTATGCCTGCTGCTGAGCGGCCAGCAAACCGAACCTTCCTGGATCGGTGGCAAGCCCCGCCCCCAAGATTTCTACAGCCTGAAGACCGAGGTACACGCCTTGCTGGAGCGTATCGGCTGCACCAACTACCAGGCGGCAGAACTGGATGATCCCGCTTTTGCGTTTGGCATGCGCTACGCCAGGGGACAGGATACGCTGGTCAGCTTCGGCAAGATCGACGGCAAAGTCCGGCAGGGCTTCGAGATCAGGCAGGATGTGCTGGCAGCCGTGTTTGACTGGGGCAATATATGGAAGGCGGTGCGCAAGCAAAAGATTCACCTCCGGGAGATCAGCAAGTTTCCCGAAGTGCAGCGTGACCTGGCAATGATCCTGGACAAACGGGTCAGGTTTGCGGATGTAGAGCGGCTGGCGTTCAGGACAGGCAAACAACTGCTCAGCGAGATCCGGCTCTTCGACGTATATGAAGATGCTTCACATGTGGGAGAGGGCAAGAAATCCTATGCCGTGAGCCTCACGCTGAGGCCCGGAGACCGTACACTGTCCGACAAGGAGATAGACCGGTTTATGCAGGATCTGATCCGCGAGGCAGAACAACAGCTGGGTGCTTTAGTACGAAAGGGTTAGTCCGCTCACAGAGTTTTCGATACGTACAAAATCTGAAAAAATCGGCCGGACCGCCAAAGCAACGCGTAGTATAAGAGTAGTCACTTAATTATTATCTTTGGACGATGACTGAGTGGAAAGCCCAGATTGACGGCATTGAATGGAAAATCCAAAAGCTGATTCAGAAGATGCGTCTCCTGAAACAGGAAAATGCCGCTTTGCTGGAAGAGAACATAAGGTCGAAACAAGAATTAGATCATCATAAAAAGAATATAGCGAACCTGGAAACACAGTTGAACAGGACTAAAGACGCATTGGAGAATACCCAGGATAATGGCAGCGATCGGACAAAGCTTCTCAAGGAAGAGATCGACCATTATATAAATGAAATCGATAAGTGCTTGGAGTGGCTTCAAAATATATAATCCTATGAGCCAGGAAGAGACCAAGAGCATCCATATCATGATCGCAGGCAGGACCTACCCCCTTAAGGTAAAGGCGGAGGATGAGAATGCCATCAGAGATGTCGTGAATGAAGTCAATGAGAAGATCAAGAACTTCCAGCTGACCTATGCCAACCGCGATAAGCAGGACTGCATGGCTATGGCTCTTCTTACCTATGCTGTCGATTTTCACAAGTCAGCCCGTGAAGCAAATGACAACGGCATGGCCGAAAGGCTGGGCGCGCTGGAGCGCCTGCTGGACGAAGTACTCGGCTGACAGGGCACTCTCCTGTGGTTTTTTCCTGTGAAATGAAGTACAGGTTTCGCGCCCGTTTCATTCATATTTTAAACCCTAACAGGTCATGTCACCTTTAATTTTAGGAATAATAAGCGTCGTCGCCGGAGCAGTTGCAGGCTTCTTCGCGATAGGTGCGATCGTGCGCAAAGCGCAGGAACGCAGGAATGCAGAACTCAACCAGAAATCGGACCTCCTTATACAGGAAGCGCGCCTTTCTGCCAAGCGTGTAGTAGAAGAAGCGGAACTTAAATCGGAGAAGATCATCGCCAAGGCAGAAGCCAAAAACGAAAGCATCAAGCAGCGTAAGATACAGGAAGCACAGGAGCGGTTCAATAAATTCAGATCGGAGTTTGATAGTGAAAAAGCGCAACATAAGGTCGAGCTCAAAGAGCGCGAGATGAACGTGGTAAAGCTGGAGAACGAGATCAAGCAAAAGCAGAAAGAGACCCAGCAAAAGGCTGAGCAGGTCGACGCCAAGGAACAGGAGCAGAACACCTTGCGCGAGAATCTTGAGAAGCAACTCAGGATTGTCAGCAAGCGCAAGGAGGAACTGGATGCCGCTAATGAACAGCGTATCAAAGAACTGGAGAATATAGCCCGTCTGTCGGAAATGGAGGCCAAAGAACTGTTGCTGGAAGCGGTGAAGGCAAAAGCGGAGAACGATGCCATGGCCCTGGTCAAGGATACACTCGAACAAGCCAGGCTCAATGCCAATAAAGAAGCCAAGAAGATTGTGATCCAGTCCATCCAGCGGATGTGCGCGGAGTATACCATCGAGAATACGGTCTCTGTGTTCAACCTGGAGTCCGACGAGATCAAAGGACAGATCATCGGACGTGAAGGACGTAATATCCGCGCATTGGAAGCCGCTACAGGAGCGGAGATCGTCGTCGACGATACACCTGAGGCGATCGTCATATCTTCGTTTGATCCGATCCGTCGCGAGCTTGCCCGCCTTGCGCTCAAGAAGCTGGTGGGCGACGGACGTATCCACCCGGCGCGTATAGAAGAAGTGGTCGCTAAGACCAAGAAACAACTCGAGGAGCAGATCATTGAGATCGGTGAGCGTACGGTGATCGAACTGGATATCCACGGGCTCGCTTCCGACCTGGTGCGTATGGTAGGCCGTATGCGTTTCCGTTCGTCATACGGGCAGAACCTGCTCAAGCACTCTATCGAGACAGCGACACTCTGTGCGATCATGGCAGCAGAGCTCGGGCTGAATCCTAAACAGATCAAACTCGCCAAGCGGGCGGGTCTGTTGCACGATATAGGCAAGGTGGCGGAAGAAGAGTCAGAGCTCTCACACGCCATCCTGGGTATGAAGATGTGCGAGAAGAGCAATGAAAACCCGATGGTCTGTAATGCGGTCGGCGCTCACCACGACGAGATCGAGATGAGCAATATCATCTCGCCTATCGTACAAGCATGTGATGCCATATCCGGAGCAAGGCCGGGAGCGCGCAGAGAGATCCTGGAGAGTTATCTCAAACGGATCAACGAACTGGAGGACCTGGCAATCTCTTACGAGGGTGTTTCCAAGGCTTATGCAATGCAGGCGGGTCGCGAGCTTCGCGTGATCGTGGAGAGTGAGAAGGTGACGGATCAATATGCTGAGGATCTCTCATTCATGATCTCTCAGAAGATCCAGGAGGAGATGCAATACCCCGGCCAGATCAAGGTCACGGTAATACGTGAAAAACGAGCTACGGCTTTCGCACGGTAATAACCAGAATATCGGCGGGCTGTGACGCATGGGATTGCGGGTTGATATATATTGAGTGAGCAGGCAAGGCGTCGCATGCCTCTATATGGGGTATCCGTTGCTGACCCCGGCAGGCCATTGTCTAAAACAACTGTATACATATCATGTCCACTTACCCCTCATCCCGCTATTTTGTCCCGGCTCTCTTATGTATGCTGTTGATTGCCTGCGGCCCGGCGGATAAGGGGCAATCACGGTCCGGCGAACCGGCGGCCACCCATGCGGCCATGATACAGTTGCTGGCGGAAGCACGCAGCAGCTTTCACGACGTGAACAACAGTTTTGCCGCTGAGGTCCAGCTCCATATGTTCGATTCGTTGCTGCGGGTCAATACAGACCCGTCACAGCAGTTTTCACTCATGTACTACAAGGCCCTCACGTATATACAGCTGGGCCAGGAGCAGCCTGCTATCGATATACTCGAACAGCTGGTGGGACCCGCACAGAGCAACCCGGAGATGAGTAAGGCCCTGAGGTCGAAGCTGGCTATGGCCTACCTGCGTATGGGAGAGCGCCAGAACTGCCTGGCCAACCATTCGGCCGAGACATGTATATTTCCGTTGAAGGGAGGCGGTATCCATATCGACCAGTCGCCTGCCCGCAAAGCCATCGAGCTGTTTGCAGGTCTTCTCAAAGAGGATCCTTCTGATCTCAACGCGCACTGGCTGCTGAATATAGCCTACATGGCAGTCGGAGAGTATCCAGGTTCGGTGCCCAAACAATACCTGATACGCGGCCTGGATCGCCCCTCTGAAATGGCGGTCGTACCGTTTGTGGATATAGCGCCGCAACTCAGGATCAATGTCGAAAACATGAGCGGCGGCGCGATAGTAGATGACTTTGACAACGACGGTCTGCTCGATATTGTCACTTCGTCCTGGCATATCGACAAGCATATGAGCTATTTTCACAATAACGGGGACGGGAGCTTTGCGGACTGGAGCAAAGAATCGGGCCTCACCGATATCACCGGAGGGTTGCATATCGTGCAGACAGACTATAACAATGATGGTCTGCTGGATATATACGTACTCCGGGGCGCCTGGCTGGGGGCTGTGGGCAAAGCTTACGGTGAGCAACCCAACTCTCTGCTGCGCAACAATGGCGACGGCTCATTTACAGATGTAACTACCGAGGCCGGCCTGGTATGCAAGTATCCGGGACAGGCGGCTGTGTGGCGGGATTTCAACAACGATGGCTGGCTCGATATGTTCATCGGGTATGAGTCCGTGGACGAGGCCCGGATCTATCCCTGCCAGTTGTATATCAACAATAAGAACGGGACTTTTACCGATGTGGGTGAGCAGGCGGGCCTGGCGATATCAACTTTTGTCAAGGGGGTCACAGCCGGTGATTTTGACAACGATGGCCTGACCGATATCTATGTCTCTTCGCTGACCAGCAAGAATTTTCTCTACAGGAACAAGGGACTGCAAGGCGGTGTACCTGTATTCGAAGATGTGACGGACCGGTCGGGTATGGGCGGCGAAGTATACGCTACGTTCGGCACCTGGTTCTGGGACTACGACAATGACGGCTGGCTGGATATACTGGTGAACAATTACGAGTTCAACACACCACTGTCGCTGGTGGCGGCCAAAGAAGCGCTGGAGGGATCGCAGGGTATGGCAGGCAAGACCTTGCTATACCACAATAATGGCGACGGTACCTTTGCGAATGTGACCCGGCAGGCAGGACTCGACAAACTGGCATTTGCTATGGGCTGCAACTTCGGAGATTACAACAATGACGGTTGGCTGGATTTTTACCTGGGTACGGGTAATCCCAACTACGAATCGCTGATCCCCAATAAGTTCTTTCACAATGCCGGCGGCAAGAGATTTGTAGATATCACGGCGGCAGCGCGCGTAGGCAACCTGCAGAAAGGCCATAGCGTCAGCTTTGCGGACATCGACAACAATGGTGTCCAGGACATCTTCATACAGATGGGAGGGGCCTATGAGGGAGATTCATTTTTCAATTCGCTCTATTACAACGAGGGGCAAAACAACAATAGCTGGATCTCGCTTTGCCTCAAGGGCGTCAAAAGCAATAAAGTGGCGGTGGGGGCGCGGATCACGATCTGGATCACGGAAAACGGTGTCCGCAGAAGGATCTTCCGGGAAGTCAACAGCGGCGCCAGCTTCGGCGCCTCGACGCTGCGGAGAGAGATCGGCCTCGGGCAGGCCGTGGTGATAGATGAACTGATCGTGGAGTGGCCTGTCAGCGGGGAGATACAGCGATGGACCAATGTCGCGCCGCGTCGCTTCCTGGAGATCACGGAAGGCAATGAGCGGTTGAGAGAACTACCTGTCAGACAGATCTCTTTTGCCAAGGCTTTCGAAGGTATTCCGATGTGCTCCGGCAACTGATGCAGATCAAAAATTTATGGCAGGTGTGTGCTCCGTCAGGCAGATTTTGACCATTTCACATGGTGTCTGCGAAAGAGCTTACCGGCAGAATTATGTTCGGCCTCCGGGTGGCAGACAGGGTTAATATAACCTGTCGTGGACACATTGTACAATTCTTGTCGAACCGGTCTGATCCGGCCTTTGATGACGGGTGTGACAACTCGTTCATCGCCGGGTAAAAAAAGGTCTAAGCGCTTTAATATCAAACCGATTATCCCTACATTTGCGGCGTTTTTGGAGGCGGCCGACAGGCTGATTTAAACTAGGGATTATACATGCAAAAGCTCTTTTTCAGCATCCTTTGCACCCTTGCGTTGACTGTCTGGGTACAAGCCCAGGATGACCACGGACACGCTCACGGTCATGACGACGCTCATCATCACGCTGCCGGCGAATGCGGTGCGGCCCACGATGATCATCACGCAGAGTTCGACGCTACTTCTACCGCTATACACCACATCGGCGATGCCAATGTGTACAGTATCGGTCCCTTCAGTCTGCCGCTTCCCTGTATGCTGTATGCCCCTGGCTATGGTTGGTCTTGTTTTATGTCCAGCCGCTTTGATATCGGTCATCACGGCAACGGTTCCAAAGCGGTAGATCGCTACGTCCTGGACGGCGGCTCCGTGCGCCGGGTCAAGGACGGAAGCTTTCCTATGGGCGAAGTGGAAATACAGGGATTTCAGCATATCGAGGAAGCTGATAAGTTCAAGGCGTATGTATGCTACGAAGGAAAGCTGTACGAGACTGACGCCAAGAGTACCGCCGATGCGGGGCTGTTCGGCGGAGGTATCACTTCCTATTACGATTTCTCGCTGACCAAGAATACAGTATCCCTGATACTGGTCACGGTGCTCCTGGCCTGGGTTTTCCTCTCAGTAGCTGCATCTTACCGCAAGCGCAGGGGAATGGCGCCAAAAGGTCTTCAAAACTTTATGGAGACGATTTTCCTCTTCATACAGAATGAAGTGGTGCGTCCTTTTCTCGGCCACAAGGGAGATAGATACCAACCATTCCTGATGTCGCTGTTTTTCTTCATCCTGGCGCTGAATCTCTTCGGCCAGATACCGTTCCTGGGAGGCTCAAACGTGACCGGCAACCTGGCCATGACCATGGCGCTGGCCCTGCTGGCATTCCTGGTGACCAATCTGAGCGGAAACACGAACTACTGGAAGCACATACTATGGCCTCCGGGTATCCCGATCTACGTCAAAGTGATCATGGTGCCTGTAGAAGTCATTTCGATATTCATCAAGCCACTGACCCTGATGCTTCGTCTTTTTGCCAACATCACGGCAGGACACATAGTCGTTGTGGTATTCGTCAGCCTTATCTTCATCTTCGGCAAGGCGGGAGAAAATCTCGGCGCTTCGTTGGGCGCGGCGGTGGGTTCAGCCCTGCTGACGCTGTTTATGATGGCGATCGAGCTGATCGTGGCATTTATCCAGGCATTTGTATTTACTATCCTGACTGCCTCGTATATCGGAGCAGCCGTAGAAGAAGAACATCATTGAATTCATTCATCTTTATAAATAAACCATCATGACAGGCTCAATCGCAGCTCTTGGAATGGCTATTGCAGTTGTAGGTGCCGGTATCGGTATCGGAAATATCGGTGCGAAAGCAATGGAATCCATTGCCCGCCAACCGGAAGTGACCGGTGATATCCGTGCAAACATGATCCTGATGGCAGCCCTGATCGAGGGTGCTGCCCTGATCGCTATCCTGCTTTCCTACCTGGTAGCTTAATGATGAAACAGGCCGGAGACCCATTGCGATTGGCAGCAAGTCTCCGGCATTTCAACCTTCACGGTTGAACTACAATCAGACTACAAAAACATCCTCATACAACAAATACAGGCATCTATGTTGATATTAGCCGATTTTAACGTGATCAAGCCGGACTTCGGTCTGCTTTTCTGGACATCGCTGTTCTTTATCCTTTTCTGGGTACTGATAGGAAAGTTCGCTTTCAAACCGATCGCCAGGGCGCTGAAGCAAAGAGAGGAAGATATCCAGGGATCGCTGGACCAGGCACGCAAAGCCCGCGAGGAAATGTCCAACCTGGTAGCTGAAAACGAAAAGCTGCTGATGGAAGCCCGCGAAGAACGTGCACAGATCCTCAAAGAAGCCAAAGAGGTAAAAGACCAGATCATCGCCGAGGCCCGGGACAAAGCGAGAGAAGAAGCTCAGCTGCTGATCAACAATGCCAAAGAGGCGATCGAAAACCTCAAGAACGAGGCTATGATCGATGTCAAGAATCAGGCGGGTATGCTTGCCCTGGAAGTAGCCGAACGTGTGATGCGTAAGGAACTGAAAAGCGACGATGCCCAACGGCAGTATGTCAATATGCTTGTCCAGGAGATCAAACCCAACTGATTACAGCGCTGATACCTTATATTATTTTATCCATCGGACCTAAGAATCGCCCATGTCAACAGAACGTTTAGCCTCCCGGTACGCCAAGTCTCTGCTCGATCTGGCCATCGAACGCGGTGAACTGGATGCAGTGATCGCAGATATCAACGGGTTTCGCGAAGCGCTGCGGAGCAGGGAGTTTTATCTTATGCTCAAAAGCCCGGTGATACCTCCTGCCCGCAAGGCGGATATTTTCTCGCACCTCTTCAAAGGGAAGGCCCGCGAGATCACTTTCGGGTTTTTCATGATGGTCATTCGCAAGGGCAGGGAAGCTGTGTTGCCGGAGATGGTGCAGTCCTTCATCGCACAGTACAAGAAGCTTCGCAATATCGTAGGTGTGAAGGTCGTGACTGCGGCGCCGCTGGACGAGGCCACACAACAGGCTATCCGCACCAAACTGGCTGAGATCGGTGCTGTCACCGGAGAAATAGAGATGCAGGTCAAAGTCGATCCTTCGCTGATCGGAGGATTTCAGATCGAATTTGATGATAAGCTCATCGATACCAGTATCTCGGGCAAACTGATGAAAATGCGTCGCGACCTCGCGATCAACCTATATGAATCCAAAATTCGTTCTATTTAACCAACCATAAAATCTCGCTGTCATGGTGGACGTAAAACCAGATGAAATATCCGCGATACTCAGACAACAACTGTCCGGTATCCAGACTGACGCAGAGCTGGAAGAGATCGGTACAGTACTGCAAGTAGGCGATGGTATCGCTCGTGTATATGGCCTCAGAAAAGCAAAGGCCGGAGAGCTGGTAGAATTTGAGACCGGTGTACAGGCGATCGTACTCAACCTCGAAGAGGACAATGTGGGTGTGGTATTGCTGGGTGCCGGTGAAGGTATCAAAGAGGGCTCCAAAGTACGTCGTACGAATCGTATTGCGTCCATAGAGGTCGGCGAAGGTTTTCTGGGTCGTGTGGTGAATCCGCTGGGCGAGCCGATTGACGGCCGCGGTCCTATAGCGGGTGCACGATATGAGATGCCCCTGGAGCGCAAGGCGCCGGGCGTGATCTTCCGTCAACCGGTGAACGAACCGCTGCAGACGGGTATCAAGTCGATCGATGCCATGATCCCGATCGGTCGCGGACAGCGCGAGCTGATCATCGGCGACCGCCAGACCGGCAAGACGGCGATCGCTATTGATACGATCATCAATCAGCGCGAGTTTTATGAGCGGGGCGAGACAGTCTATTGTATCTATGTGGCTTCAGGTCAGAAAGCTTCTACAGTAGCACAGGTTGCGCGTACCCTGGAAGAATATGGCGCTATGCCGTATACCGTGATCGTATCCGCATCGGCATCTGATCCGGCTCCCATGCAGTTCTACGCACCGTTTGCCGGAGCCGCCATCGGTGAGTTCTTCCGCGATACAGGCCGTCCTGCGTTGATCATCTATGATGATCTCTCCAAGCAGGCTGTAGCCTATCGTGAGGTCTCTCTGCTGCTGCGCCGTCCGCCGGGACGTGAGGCATATCCGGGTGATGTATTTTACCTGCACTCCCGCTTGCTGGAGCGTGCCGCCAAGGTCATCAACAATGATGATATCGCGCGCAATATGAACGATCTGCCTGAAAGTCTCAAAAAAGCCGGGATCGTGAAAGGTGGTGGATCACTGACAGCGCTTCCTATCATCGAGACGCAGTCAGGAGACGTATCGGCATATATCCCGACCAACGTGATATCGATCACCGATGGCCAGATCTTCCTTGAGTCCAATCTCTTCAATGCCGGTGTGCGTCCTGCGATCAACGTAGGTATCTCGGTATCGCGGGTTGGTGGTTCGGCACAGATCAAGTCAATGAAAAAAGTAGCGGGTACGCTGAAACTGGACCAGGCACAGTTCCGCGAGCTGGAGGCTTTTGCCAAGTTCGGTTCGGATCTTGACGCTGCTACGCTTTCAGTACTGGACAAGGGCCGCAAGAACGTAGAGATCCTGAAGCAGGCACAATACTCCCCTGTATCCGTAGAGAAGCAAGTAGCGATCATCTACCTGGGAACCAACGGTCTGTTGCGTGATATCCCGGTGGATAAAGTAAAGGACTTCGAACAGGTATTCCTGATCGAGCTGGAGCGTGCTCATGCAGATATTCTCGCAAACCTGAAGAAAGGAAAGCTTGAGGACGGCGATGTACAAAAACTGAAAGAGCTGGCTGCCCGGGTAGCTGCTCCGTACAAAAAATAAACACTCATCTCCCGGACGCGCCTGGTGCGCGTCCGGGTAGTTTAATTGGTCAACCCCATGGCGAACTTAAAAGAGGTAAGGGAACGGATCAAGTCGGTCATCTCCACGCAGCAGATCACCAAGGCCATGAAGATGGTCTCAGCGGCCAAGTTGCGCAAGGCCCAATCGACTATCATCCAATTGCGTCCCTATGCCAACAAGTTGAATGAGATGCTGATGAACATACTATCCAATATGGATGGAGAAGCTGGCAGCGTCTATGGCGTAGAGCGTACACCGCGCAAGATCCTTATCGTGGTCGTGACCTCCAACAGGGGACTCGCGGGCGCCTTCAACACCAATATCAACAAGGCGGCCAATGCACTCATACAGGAGAAATATGCCGCTCAGTATGCAGCGGGCGATGTAGAAACGCTCTTCATAGGAAAGAAGGGCTATGACTACTTCCGCAAGCGCTATAAGGATCTGCCGATCCGGAATGAGTATGTAGGCTTGTTCTCCGACCTGGGTTTTGACCATGTAGCTAGCGTATCAGGTCTCCTGATGGAGCAGTTCCGCACAGGTAAATACGACCGTATAGAGGTGGTCTACGGCAAGTTCAAGAATGCCGCTACGCAGTTTGCTACTGCGGAGTTGTTCCTGCCTGTGCCTAAAGTGGAGCAGGAACCGGGAGCAAAAGGAAAGAAGGTAAAAGCCAACTATATTTTCGAACCGGGCCAGGAACAGTTGCTCCAACACCTGATCCCGAGTATCCTGAAGATACAGTTCCACAAGTACCTGCTCGATACACATGCTTCAGAACACGGAGCACGTATGACAGCGATGGAAAAAGCGACCGAAAATGCGGAAGATTTGCTCAAGGAGCTCCGTATCAACTATAACAAAGCGCGCCAGGAGGCGATCACGAAAGAGCTTTCGGAGATCGTAGGCGGTGCAGCTGCGCTCAACGGATAAAAAGCGATCCGGACGAACAGCCAAACATTGATTTTCGCAATACGACAGGGCGCATCTTCGGTCACACGGAGATGCGCTTTTTTCGTCACGGGACTACCCTACCGGGTAAAAGCCAGGTTGTCGGAGTCCTGCCTCGTATCGCTGAGATAGCGATCGGGTTCGGACAGGGGCTGCAGGTACCCGGCCTCATCGATGCGATGGCATCGGTATCCATGTGCCAGGAGCATGTCCACGGCATCCCGGTGTGGCTTGTTGTGCCGTTCGGGCGCCAGGTATTCCATGACAATAGTAGCAGCCGATTCACTGAAAAAACGGCTGCCACCAAGTATAACCTTGTCCTCGGCGCCTTCTACATCTATCTTGATGATATCCGGCCGGAGGGCGTGGATTTCGGCAAGGTGATCGATTGAGTATGCTGCGACCTCATGTACGGCGGGCTCGATATCCCGGAACCATTCGGCGCCTCTGAACTGATCCGGATCGGTCGTATTGTATTCGGAATATTTGGGTGGAAATTCGTAGAAAGTGAGCAGGCCGTTGTCCGCGCCTACCGCCTGGTGAAAAGACCTGATGTTTTTCTGGCCGCTTACATTGTGCTCCAGTATTTCGTAGTTGCTCCGCGCCGCGTCAAAAGCCATTACCCTGCCCGTGTCGCCGACCAGCTTTGCAGCCAGCAGGCTGAAATACCCGTAATGTGCACCGATATCCAGGAAGGTCATTCCCGGCCCGAGATTCCGGACCAGGAGCCTGGCAAGACGTATTTCGGAGCTATGTGTCTTGGCGCCTGATAGATAGAGATCTGTGCCGGCCGGGAGTCTTACCTGCATATCTGAGCCAAAGAAAGTACGCGTGTCAAGAAGCAGTCCTTTCCTGGATACCGGATACCACAAGCGCGCATAGAGAATGGCGAAGGGGTAGCGGAAGGGCCTGGAAGCGGCTTTGCGCCATTTAGGCGCTTTGTCCCAGGTCTCCACGTCGGACAGTTTGCGAAGCAGGTCTTCTTTCATGGATCGCAAAGTTAAACCAGTCAGCTCAATTCCACAGGCCGGTTTCAGGGTCGGGGCCATAGTTGTCGAATCCGGGGCCGTTGTATAAAACAGGACTATTTGATCAAACTGGCGGTCGCCGTCGTTATATTTAGAGGTGTATATCTATAAACTCATCCTGGCCATGAAGCTTTTTTTGTCACCCCTGAGCCTTATCATACTGGCTGCTGTATGCATACAGGCTCATAAAGCGGGCGCACAGTCAGCCCCGGACAGTCTACAGATGATGAATCCGGCCTGCGCTCATGCCAAGACCCGTATCATGGGTGATATCCTGAGACACAGGGGAAGCGCAGAAGATTCCATAGACATCGTATATCACAGGCTGGAACTGGAGATCGACCCGGCCGTGCGCTATATACGCGGCTGTGTGTTGACAGGGCTGGTCGCCGGCAAGTCTACCGACCGGATAGCAATGGATCTGTCGGCATCGCTGCATGTCAGCGGTGTACAATCCGGAGGAGTAGAACTGACTTATGAACATACAGGGGATCGCCTCGAGATCCTCCCTCATCTTTCACTGGCGTCCGGCGATCGGTATACTTTCACAATCTGCTACGAAGGGGAGCCGCCGAATTCGGGTTTTGGCTCTTTTGGCCAGGGAGAACACAGCGGTGCACCCATGCTATGGACGCTCAGCGAGCCTTACGGCGCCAGGGACTGGTGGCCCTGCAGGCAGAATCTTGCAGACAAGATCGACTCACTGGATGTCCTGGTGACCGTGCCTGCCGGTAACCGGGTTGCTTCCAACGGATTGTTGCATGAGGAGATCGTTCTGCCGGATGGCCGGGTCCGCTTTCATTGGCGGCACCGCTATCCCATAGCCACTTACCTGGTGGCTTTCGTTGCTACAAATTTTGAGGTGTTTGAAGACTCCGTAGAGACTTCTTCAGGGTCGCTGTACCTGCTGAGCTATCTCTTCCCGGAGCACCTGCAGGAGGGTATAGAAGCATCTGACCTGATGGCCGAGCTCATCCTGTTTTTCGATACCCTGATCGGGCCCTATCCCTTTATGTCGGAAAAATACGGTCATGCCGAGTTTGGCTGGGGAGGAGGCATGGAACACCAGACTATGTCGTTCATGGGGGCTTTTACGTATGATCTTGTTACTCATGAGCTGGCGCACCAGTGGTTTGGCAATAAAATAACCTGCGGTAGCTGGCACGATATATTCCTCAACGAAGGGTTTGCCACCTACCTGACAGGGCTGGCTTACGAGCGTTTCTCCAACCAGCTCTACTGGCCGCAGTGGAAGAGAGTGGTACAGGGCATCGTGACCGCTCAGCCCGGCGGTAGTGTATATGTACCGGATACGACAGAGGTGGGCCGGATATTCAACAGCCGGCTCAGTTATCACAAGGGTGCGTACCTGCTCCATATGCTACGTTGGGTCATGGGCGATGCAGCTTTCTATGCCGGGCTGCGCAGCTATATTGACGACGATCGCTGGCGATATAGCTTTGCCCGTGTCCAGGATTTCCGGCAGGTTATGGAGGAGGCTCACGGTAACAGCCTGGAGTGGTTTTTTGAGCAGTGGTATTATGGTGAAGGGTACCCGAGGTATCTCATACAGGGCGAGTTGCTGGATCGCAGTTTTCATATGACGGTGTACCAGGAGCAGAGCCACCCGTCGGTGCCCTATTTTACTATGCCCCTGCCAATCCGGTTGAACGGTCCCGGTCTGGACACCCTGGTGGTGCTCGGCCACATGTTCGACGGCCAGGAGTTCGTTGTCTTGCTGCCGGAGCAGGTTTCCCATGTGGATAGTATCGTCATCGATCCGGACAGATGGTTGCTCTCTTCGGACAATCGCTGGCAGCTTATTGTCACAGGTCGGGAAGAGCGAAGCATCGCCAGCGCCTGGCGGTTATATCCTAATCCTGCATCCGATATCTTGTGGATCTCTTCGGAAAGCCCGGCTTTGACGTCATTGAAAGCAGCGATACTTACATTGGACGGCAGGATCATACAAGACCTCGGAGCCGGATTTCTTGCAGCAGGGCAGCCTGTTCCTGTGGATATCTCCCTGCTGACACCGGGAACCTATTTCCTGTGTGTTTACGGAGATGGAAGCAGGTCTGTCGCAGGTACGTTCGTCAAGGAGTGATCACGGGACGACCACCCGTAAGAACCTGTCTGCCTGCTGGTTCTGGTATGAATTCTATCCCTTTTTCTGCGGGTGTACTGTGGGCAGTGTCTCATCCTGTATCAGTTTTTTGCCGATATTCAATTTATTGTGTTGATATACAAATAGATATAAATGAAATAAATTAAATCTGTGTGTTTGTGGCGCAGTGTTATATGAGATTAAATTTTAATGTATATTTGCGGTGTTATAAATGGTGACAAGTGCCGTATTGACGGAGGCTGCACCTGAGAACCAACCAACCACCAACCTATCTGTGCTGTCTTTCCGGTACCTGAGAACCGGGATCGCATATGAGTTTCCTGAGAGATTTTAGAACCTGAAGTAGTCTGCCCGGCCAAAGGCAACTGCTGGCCAATGACAAGGTAATCCTCTTTTGACCGGATCGTTCCGGGCAAAGGCTTACATCATATTTGTTGGACTAAAACTAAGATCTCAAAATGAAAACTGTTACAACTGTTTTACGCGGTCTACGAGACAGGCGAAGATTTCAAAACAAGCGGAACTGGCTGATGTCTGCTGCACTGTTTGCAGTGACTCTGCTTTTCCAGAACACCACGCTGAGCGCTCAGGGCTGCTCTCTTGCGTGCAGCAACATCAATGTTGGTATAGCTGAGAACTGCATAGCCCCTGTACGACCGGGTATGCTGGTACAGGGCATGAGCGGTAGCTGCGGTCCGGCTGCAGGCTGGATCATTTACCTGCGCGAGACGATGAACGGCCCGGTGATTTACACGGGTACGCAGGCGT
>CAZICV010000002.1:0-428878 GCA_964537925.1 uncultured Saprospiraceae bacterium
AGAGCATCAGCCTTCCAAGCTGAGGGTCGCGGGTTCGAGCCTCGTCTCCCGCTCTTTTTCTTTCAGCCAATGTAGCTCAGGGGTAGAGCACTTCCATGGTAAGGAAGGGGTCGGGGGTTCAATTCCCTTCATTGGCTCAAGGATAAGGCTTTGAAATTCTTAACCTAATAGTAAATAAACCTTTTACCGATGGCAAAGGAAACTTTTGAAAGGAATAAACCCCACCTCAATGTTGGTACCATTGGTCACGTAGACCACGGTAAGACGACTTTGACTGCGGCTATCACGTCGGTTTTGGCGAACGATGGTCTGGCAAAGAAAATGGACTACGATTCTATCGATGCCGCTCCCGAAGAGAAAGAAAGAGGTATTACGATTAATACCGCTCACGTAGAGTACGAAACCAAGAACAGACACTACGCACACGTAGACTGTCCGGGTCACGCCGACTATGTAAAGAACATGGTAACGGGTGCTGCACAGATGGACGGCGCTATCCTCGTAGTAGCTGCTACTGACGGTCCGATGCCGCAAACTCGTGAGCACATCCTGTTGGCGCGCCAGGTAGGTGTACCTCAGGTTGTTGTTTTCATGAACAAGGTTGACCTTGTAGACGATGAGGAGATGATTGAGCTGGTTGAAATGGAAGTTCGTGAGCTGCTCAGCCAATATGAATTCGACGGTGACAATGCTTCTGTGATCAAGGGTTCTGCTCTCAAGGCGCTCGAAGGCGAAGCATCTGCAGTACAGGCTATCCGTGATCTGATGGATGCAGTTGACAGTGAGATCCCTGAGCCGGTTCGTCTGGTCGATCAGCCATTCCTGATGCCGATCGAAGACGTGTTCACGATCACAGGTCGTGGTACAGTAGCTACAGGTCGTATCGAGCGTGGTGTGATCAACGTAGGTGATCCTGTTGAGATCATCGGTATGATGAGAGACGATGAGAAGCCGATGACATCCACTGTTACAGGTGTAGAGATGTTCCGCAAGCTTCTGAACAGAGGTGAAGCCGGTGACAATGCAGGTCTGCTGCTGCGTGGTATTGAAAAAGACAATATCAAGCGCGGTATGGTTATCTGCAAGCCGGGTTCGGTGAAGCCGCACAAGAAGTTCAAGTGTGAGGTATACGTACTGGGTAAGGACGAAGGTGGTCGCCACACTCCGTTCTTCAACGGTTACAGACCTCAGTTCTACTTCCGTACGACTGACGTAACAGGTGACGTTGTACTGCCTTCAGGTGTAGAAATGGTTATGCCGGGTGACAACGTATCACTGGAAGTTACTCTGCTGAACACCATCGCTATGGAGAAAGGTCTTCGCTTCGCGATCCGCGAAGGTGGCCGTACGGTGGGTGCAGGTCAGGTGACTGAGATTCTCGACTAATCATCGAGTTTGAACATAATTGAAGTTAAGCATCCCTTTTCAGGGGTGCTTAACTTTCGCATTACGGGCATAGCTCAGCTGGTAGAGCGACGGTCTCCAAAACCGTAGGCCGAGGGTTCGAATCCTTCTGCCCGTGCAAATAAAGAACCATGGATAAATTATCTCTTTATATAAAGGAGAGCTACAATGAGCTGATCAATAAGGTTTCCTGGCCTAACTGGGCAAACCTCCAGAGCAGCGCCGTAGTGGTCATCGTGGCTTCGCTCCTGATCGCTGTGCTGATCTTCCTGATGGATCTTATTTCAAAGCAAGTCACGGGACTGATCTACAGTCTCTGATTTATAATATCTTATTGTTCGGATGGGAGATAGTAAGAAATGGTATTCGCTTCGTGTGATCAGCGGTAAAGAACGCAAGATCAAGGAGCGCATCGAAGCTGAAGTACTGCGTTCAGGCTGGTCTGATATTGTCACCCAGATCGTAGTCCCATCCGAAAAAGTGTATAAGATCCGCAACGGGAAAAAAGTAGTGCTCGAAAGGAATATCCTTCCGGGCTATTTGTTGCTTGAGGCCGAAGAAGGCCGTTTTACCGGCGAAATGGTCCAGTCGATCTCCAACCTGCCCAACGTCATTCATTTCCTGGGTAAGAACAATCCCATTCCTATGAAGCCTTCCGAGGCCAACCGGATGCTGGGACGCCTGGATGAATCTGAGACAGAGGGAGAAGCAATGCTCGAGCCTTTCATCGTAGGAGAGACGATCCGTATTGTAGACGGGCCTTTCAACGATTTTGTCGGTGATATCAAAGAAGTCAACGAAGAGAAGAAGAAGCTCAAAGTTATCGTCAAGATTTTTGGACGTGGCACAGAGGTGGAGTTGAACTTCATGCAGGTTGAAAAACAGAATTAACATACGGAGCTTTAGTTCCTTTCAGGATGCTTCCCTAAGGTTTCGCGACGGTCAATATTCGTATTTAAATTGTAGAACTAGGAAAAGATGGCAAAAGAGATCGATACGTATGTAAAACTCCAGGTGAAAGGCGGACAGGCAAACCCTGCACCTCCCATTGGTCCTGCTCTGGGTTCCAAGGGTCTGAACATCATGGAGTTCTGTAAGCGTTTCAATGCGGAGACGCAGGATAAAGTCGGAAAGGTATTGCCTGTATTGATCACAGTCTACAAAGACAAGTCTTTTGACTTTGTGATCAAGACCCCGCCTGCATCCATCCAGCTTCTGGAAGCAGCTAAAGTGAAGAAAGGTTCGGCACAACCTAACCGCAACAAGATTGGAAGTGTAACCTGGGACCAGGTACGCGAGATAGCGGAGATGAAAATGCCTGACCTCAATGCGTTCACGATAGAGTCGGCTATGAAGATGGTCGCCGGTACTGCACGCAGTATGGGCATCACGGTCAACGGCACACCTCCCTGGGGTGCTGACGCCAGCTCGGACAATTGATTAATTTATTCATCAGAAGGGAGTCCTGGATAAAGGGACGCTTTACCTCAAATTTTTTATACAATGGCAAAGCTAGCTAAGAAGAGAGCAGCTGTAGCTTCCAAAGTAGACGGAGACAAATTGTACCTGTTGCCGGAAGCGATGCAGTTGGTCAGAGAGGTCAATACGACCAAATTTGATGCTTCTGTCGATCTGCACGTCCGCTTGGGTGTGGACCCCAGAAAGGCTGATCAGGCAATTCGTGGCACCGTAAGTCTGCCGCATGGTACCGGTAAGACAAAGCGTGTACTCGTACTTTGTACGCCGGACAAGGAAGCGGAAGCAAGAGATGCAGGTGCAGATCACGTAGGTCTGGACGAATACATTACCAAGATACAGGGAGGCTGGACGGATATCGATGTGATCATCGCTACGCCAAACGTAATGGCCCAGGTTGGAAAGGTTGGACGTATACTCGGTCCGCGCGGCCTTATGCCAAACCCCAAGACTGGTACGGTGACGTTGGATGTCGGAGCAGCTGTATCGGATGTCAAGGGTGGTAAGATTGCTTTCAGGGTAGACAAATTCGGTATCGTTCACGCATCTGTAGGACGTGTATCGTTCACACCGGAGAAGCTTTCGGACAATGCCAATGAGTTGCTGCAAAGTCTCATGCGTATGAAACCCTCTTCTGCCAAGGGCACGTATATGAAGTCCATCACCGTAGCGAGTACGATGAGTCCGGGCATCAAGGTAGAACCCAAATCCATTAAGTAAGCAGTTTAAACAAGCATAGATCATGACAAAAGAAGAAAAAACTGCGGTCATAGAGGAGTTGAAAGAAAAGTTTGAAAACTCTTCTTTTTTCTACATCACGGACGCTTCCTCGCTCACTGTAGAGAAAATCAATAAACTGAGAAGAATCTGCTTTGAGAAGAATGTAGAGATCAGGGTAGTAAAGAATACATTGGTCAGGAAAGCATTGGAATCTGCTGAAGAGGAGAGAGGCTATGCCCAGTTGTATAGCGCCCTCAACGGTCCGAGTACAATCCTTTTCGGCCCTGCGGCCAATCTTCCCGCTAAGTTGCTGGAAGACTTCCGCAAGACCAATGACAGACCCATTCTGAAGGCGGCTTATATCGATACCGATGTGTATATCGGCGATGAGCAGCTGGGAGTGCTGGCTAAGTTGAAGTCCAAAGAAGACTTGTTGGGCGATATCGTGGCATTGTTGCAGTCACCTGCTAAGAATGTCGTGAGCGGACTCAAGTCGGGCGGAGCGAAACTAGCCGGTATCCTGAAGACGCTGGAAGAGCGTGGGGCATAAATAAGGCTTCCAAGCTATACGCAACAATAATATTTTATTGGTAAAAATTTAAATCCAAAAAAATGGCAGATCTTAAAGCGTTTGCAGAACAACTGGTAAACCTGACTGTTAAGGAGGTCAACGAGTTGGCTGCAATCCTCAAAGAAGAGTACGGTATCGAACCCGCAGCTGCTGCAGTTGCAGTAGCTGGTCCCGCAGCAGGTGGGGCGGCAGCAGATGCTCCTGCTGAGAAGACATCTTTTGATGTCGTTCTGAAATCAGCTGGCGCAGCTAAACTGAACGTCGTTAAAGAAGTGAAGAATTTGTTGAACATCGGCTTGAAAGAAGCAAAAGACCTCGTTGACGGTACGCCTTCTACATTGAAAGAAGGAGTATCCAAAGACGAAGCAGAAAGCATTAAAGCAGCTCTCGAAGGTGCAGGTGCTGAAGTTGAACTGAAGTAATCAACTTCGTTTCTGCGGGCTTTATGTTCCGTTCGAACACTTTTACATGGGCATAAAGGCCTAGTCGATACATTCGTATCGACTAGGCCTCTTTGTCTTTCAGAGTATATACCTTGAATTTCGTGCCGGTACAGACCGGATCATATTTTAAACCAGGTAGAATCAGATGGCAGCATCAAATGGCGCAATAAGCTTCGCCGAAAATCAACGGGTGAATTTCGGGAAGATCAAATTGGCGGCGGAAAATCCGGACCTTCTGGAGATCCAGCTGCAATCCTTCAAAGAGTTCTTTCAACTGGAAACCACTCCTGAGAACCGCACCAATGAGGGCTTGTTCAAGGTGTTTCAGGAGAACTTTCCGATCACAGATGCGAGAAGTATTTTCGTGCTCGAGTTTCTGGATTACTTCATAGACCCTCCGCGCTATACGATCGAGGAGTGTATGCAGCGGGGTCTTACGTACAGCGTACCGCTGAAAGCCAAACTTCGGCTTTCCTGCAACGATGAGGAACATGTGGATTTCCAGACGATTGTTCAGGACGTGTTCCTGGGCAATATTCCTTATATGACGCCCAAGGGAACATTCGTGATCAACGGCGCTGAGCGGGTCATCGTCTCACAGCTGCACAGATCACCGGGTGTATTTTTCAGCCAGACCTTCCACCCCAATGGTACGAAGATCTATTCTGCCAGGGTGATCCCGTTCAAAGGCGCCTGGATGGAGTTTGCGACGGACATCAATACGGTCATGTACGCCTATATCGATCGTAAGAAGAAGTTTCCGGTTACTACGCTGTTGCGCGCCATTGGTTTTGACTCTGACCGTGACATCCTCAATATATTCGGACTGGCCGAAGAGATCAAGGCAAATGAAAAGGAACTGACCAAGGCGGTTGGCCGCAAGCTGGCAGCCCGGGTACTGAAGAAGTGGACAGAAGATTTCGTGGATGAGGACACGGGAGAGGTGGTGACCATCGAGCGTAACCAGATCATACTCGAGCGCGACGCTATCCTCGACGAAGACAATATACAACTGATCATGGATTCCAATACGGATACCGTGATCCTGCAAAAGGAGAATGTTGAGGAGGACTACTCCATCATCTATAATACGCTGCAAAAGGATCCATCCAGTTCCGAGCTCGAAGCGGTAGAGTATATCTACCGTCAGTTGAGGGGGACGGAGCCGCCCGACGAAGAGACTGCACGCGGTATCATCGAGAAGCTTTTCTTCTCCGATAAGCGCTATAACCTGGGTGACGTAGGACGTTTCAAGATCAATAAGAAGCTCAACCTGGGCATCGATCTGGACAACCAGGTACTCACCAAAGACGATATCATTGCTATCGTCAACTACCTGGTGAAACTGATGAACCAGAACGCAGAGATCGACGATATCGATCACCTGAGCAACAGGCGGGTGCGGACGGTAGGAGAGCAGTTGTACGCTCAGTTCGGTGTAGGTCTGGCCCGTATGGCCAGGACCATCCGTGAGCGTATGAACGTACGTGACAACGAGGTCTTCACACCCGTTGACCTGATCAATGCGCGCACACTGTCTTCCGTGATCAACTCTTTCTTCGGAACGAGCCAGTTGTCCCAGTTTCTCGATCAGACAAACCCGTTGTCGGAGATCACGCACAAGCGGAGGATATCGGCACTGGGCCCAGGAGGACTTTCAAGGGAACGTGCGGGATTCGAGGTACGTGACGTACACTATTCTCACTACGGACGTCTGTGTACGATCGAGACGCCGGAAGGTCCCAATATCGGTCTTATCTCTACACTCTGTGTTCATGCCAAGATCAACAGCATGGGCTTCCTGGAGACTCCTTACCGCAAGGTATTGGAGGGCAAAGTGGACCTGAAAGGAAATGTGGAATATCTTTCTGCCGAAGGCGAAGACTATATCAAAATAGCCCAGGCCAACTCCCCGATCTCCGAGAAGGGAGCATTCCTGACAGACCGTATCAAGTGTCGCGAGCATGGTGATTTCCCTGTGCTTACCCCCGAGGAGGTCGACTATATGGACGTAGCACCCAACCAGATCGTGGGCGTATCGGCTTCGTTGATCCCATTCCTTGAGAACGATGACGCCAACCGTGCCCTGATGGGATCGAACATGCAACGTCAGGCTGTACCGCTGCTCAGGCCGCGGGCGCCGATCGTAGGTACCGGTCTCGAAGGCAAGGTGGCGCGTGACTCCCGTATGCTGATCAATGCCGAAGGAGAAGGTGTAGTAGAATATGTGGATGCTGAGAAGATCATCATCCGCTATGACCGTAACCAGGAAGAGCAGCTCGTTTCTTTCGAAGACGATACGAGGACATATAGCCTGACCAAGTTCCTGCGTACCAACCAGGGTACTTGTATCAATCTGCGCCCGATCGTCAAGAAAAACATGCGCGTATCCCGTGGCACCATCCTCTGCGACGGTTATGCTACGGATATGGGAGAGCTGGCGCTTGGCCAGAACCTGAAAGTGGCATTCATGCCCTGGAAAGGATACAACTTCGAGGATGCGATCGTAATCTCCGAGCGGGTTGTGCGTGAAGACATTTTCACGTCGATCCATATCGAACACTTCGAACTGGACGTGAGAGACACGAAGCTCGGAGAAGAAGAGCTCACACATGATATCCCGAACGTAAGCGAGGAAGCGACTAAAGATCTCGACGAGAACGGTATCATCCGTATCGGGGCCTGGGTTAAAGAAAGCGATATCCTCATCGGTAAGATCACGCCCAAAGGCGAATCTGACCCGACTCCGGAGGAAAAACTCCTGCGTGCGATCTTTGGCGACAAGGCCGGAGACGTAAAGGATGCTTCGCTGAAAACACCTCCTTCTATTTCAGGCATCGTCATAGACAAGCAAGTCTATGCGCGTGCCAAGAAAGACAAAACTCAGAAGGTCCAGGAGAAAGAGCTGCTCTCCAAACTGGAGGACCAGCATAAAATTGCGCTCAACGAGCTGCACACGATCCTGCTGGATAAACTGTTGACATTGCTGAAGGACAAAGTATCCCACGGCGTCAAGAGTGTATATAGCGAGGAACTGATCCCGAAAGGAGCCAAGTTTACCAAGTCCAACCTCAAGGGAGTGGATTATATCTCGGTGGACTATAGCAACTGGACAGAACATGCGCACACGAATTCACTCGTGGCGAAGCTGCTGCACAACTATACAATCAAGCACAACGAAGAAGTAGGACGCTACAAGCGTGAGAAGTTCAACATCAGTATCGGGGATGAGCTTCCTGCAGGTGTCCTGAAGCTGGCCAAGGTCTATCTGGCACAGAAGCGTAAGCTGAAAGTAGGAGACAAGCTTGCGGGCAGACACGGTAACAAGGGGATCGTTTCCAAGATCGTGCGGATGGAAGATATGCCGTTCCTGGACGACGGTACACCCGTAGATATCGTACTCAACCCGCTGGGTGTACCTTCGCGGATGAACCTCGGGCAGATTTTTGAGACTGTTCTCGGCTGGTCCGGAGAAAAACTAGGTGTGAAATTTGCCACACCGATCTTCGACGGAGCTTCCCTGGATGAGATCGGCGAGTATATCGACAAAGCAGGTCTGCCCAAATTCGGACAGACGCACCTGTACGACGGAGAGACGGGCGAGCGCTTCCACCAGCAGGCTACTGTCGGTATCATCTACATGCTGAAGCTTTCTCACATGGTCGATGACAAGATGCATGCCCGTTCCATCGGTCCTTACTCACTTATCACACAGCAGCCGCTCGGAGGTAAAGCCCAGTTTGGTGGTCAGCGTTTCGGTGAGATGGAGGTTTGGGCCCTTGAGGCATACGGTGCGTCCAACATTCTGCAGGAACTGTTGACGATCAAGTCCGACGATATTGTCGGCCGTGCGAAAGCCTATGAAGCCATCGTGAAGGGAGATAACCTGCCGGAACCGAACATTCCGGAATCCTTCAACGTTTTGATTCACGAGTTGCGCGGACTTGCACTTGATGTAAAGTTTGACTGATGAAAGGGGAGACCCTCAGGCAGCAATCTATTTCATTCAAAATCTGATATCCTTTACGATATGTCCATTCAGAGAAAAGGAGTAAAACATAAACAACAGTTCGAGAGCATCGCGATCAGCCTCTGTTCCCCGGACGATATCCTGGAGAGATCCTATGGCGAGGTACTCAAGCCGGAGACCATCAATTACCGGTCTTATAAGCCTGAGCGCGACGGTCTCTTCTGTGAGCGGATCTTCGGACCGGTCAAAGATTACGAATGCTACTGCGGCAAGTACAAGCGTATCCGTTACAAAGGGATCGTTTGTGATCGTTGTGGTGTGGAAGTGACGGAGAAGAAGGTGAGGAGAGAACGCATGGGCCACATCAAACTGGTGGTGCCTGTGGTACATATCTGGTTTTTCAAATCTCTGCCTAACAAGATCGGGTATATGCTCGGTCTGTCTTCCAAGAAACTGGAGTCGATCATTTATTACGAGCGTTATGCCGTGATCAATGCGGGTATAAAGAAGGACAGTGTTTCCTACCTGGACCTGCTCACGGAAGAAGAATACTTCGATATCCTGGATACGATCCCGCGCGAAAACCAGGTGCTGGATGATACACATCCCGACAAGTTTGTCGCCAAGATGGGTGCAGAAGCGATCAAGGAACTGCTCGAAAGGCTGGACCTGGATTCGCTGTCATACGATCTGCGCGTGCAGGCTGCATCGGAGACTTCTCAGCAGAGAAAGTCCGAAGCGCTGAAGCGTCTGCGGGTAGTAGAGGCCTTCCGCGAGGGGATGTCGCATACGGATAACAGGCCGGAATGGTCTGTGATCCAGTACCTGCCGGTTATTCCGCCTGAGCTGCGCCCGCTGGTGCCGCTGGACGGCGGTCGTTTTGCGAGTTCGGACCTCAATGACCTGTACCGTCGCGTGATCATCCGCAACAATCGTCTTAAGCGTCTTCTGGAGATCAAAGCGCCCGAAGTGATCCTCCGCAATGAAAAGCGGATGCTCCAGGAGGCAGTTGACTCCCTGTTTGACAACAGTAAGAAGTCCAACGCAGTGAAAGCTGAAGGCGGACGGGCGCTCAAGTCACTCAGCGATATCCTTAAAGGTAAACAAGGGCGTTTCCGTCAGAACCTCCTCGGTAAACGTGTAGACTATTCCGGTCGTTCGGTGATCGTCGTAGGCCCTACGCTTAAACTGCACGAGTGCGGTCTGCCCAAGGCAATGGCGGCAGAGCTTTTCAAGCCCTTTGTCATCCGTAAGCTCATCGAGCGCGGAATCGTCAAGACTGTAAAATCAGCTAAAAAACTTGTAGACAGGAAAGATCCCGTTATCTGGGAGATCCTCGAAAACATACTGAAAGGGCATCCTGTCCTGCTCAACCGTGCCCCGACGCTGCACCGCCTGTCTATACAGGCTTTCCAGCCTAAGCTGGTAGAGGGTAAGGCCATCCAGCTTCACCCGTTGGTCTGTTCGGCGTTCAACGCCGACTTCGACGGTGACCAGATGGCCGTCCACGTGCCGCTTTCGCAGGCAGCTATCCTGGAGGCACAGGTATTGATGCTTTCTTCGCACAATATGCTCAACCCCCAGGACGGTTCTCCGATCACGGTCCCTTCACAGGACATGGTTCTGGGTCTGTACTACCTGACCAAAGAGCGTAAGTCTACTGATGAGATCAAAGTGAAAGGAGAAGGCATGAAGTTCTACTCCCCGGAGGAAGTGATCATTGCTTTCAATGAGAAGCGGGTAGATCTGCACGCAGGTATCAGGGTACGTGAGCGCGTAGAGGACGAGAATGGCCACATTGCGCCCAGGCTCATCGAGACTACCGTAGGACGTGTTCTGTTCAACCAGGTAGTGCCATCCCACGTGCCTTTTGTCAATGAGCTCGTCACCAAACGTAACCTCAAATCCATCATCGGCGACATTATCCGTCGTACGGATTTTGCAGTGACCGCCAAGTTCCTGGACGATATCAAGGACCTCGGGTTCAACTGGTCGTTCAAGGGTGGCCTGTCATTCAATCTCGGTGACCTCATTACGCCTACGATCAAAGAATCTATCCTTACGGAGGCACAGTCTGAGGTAGATGAGGTATGGGATAACTACAATATGGGTCTCATCACAAACAACGAGCGCTACAACCAGATCATCGACAAGTGGACATTTGCCGACAATACGATCACGGACAACCTGATGCGTGAGTTGGCAGACCATAAGCAGGGCTTCAACTCTGTGTATATGATGCTACACTCTGGTGCACGTGGATCCAAGCAGCAGATCAAGCAGCTTTGCGGACTGCGGGGCCTGATGGCTAAGCCCCGGAAGTCCGGTGATACCGGAGCGGCGATCATTGAAAACCCGATCCTGTCAAACTTCCTCCAGGGCCTTTCGGTTCTTGAGTACTTTATCTCTACGCACGGTGCGCGCAAAGGTCTTGCGGATACAGCCCTCAAGACTGCGGATGCGGGATATCTGACCCGTCGTCTTGTCGACGTAGCACAGGATGTGGTTATTCTCGAAGAGGACTGCAATACGCTCAGGGGTATAGAGACTTTTGCACTGAAGGACAATGACAAGATCATAGAGACCCTCGCCAACAGGATACAAGGCCGCTATACACTGTATGATATCTATCATCCGGTGACAGAAGAACTGATCCTGGGAGAAGGCTCCTATATAGATGAAAAGAAGGCGCTCTACATAGAAGATGTAGGTGTAGAGAACGTGACGATCAGGTCGGTACTCACCTGTGAGACCAAGAGGGGCGTATGTACGAAGTGCTACGGCAAGAACCTGGCTACCGGTCGTGTAGCCGAAGAAGGTGATGCAGTAGGTATCATCTCCGCTCAGTCGATCGGTGAACCGGGTACACAGCTGACCCTGCGTACATTCCACGTGGGTGGTGTCGCTTCCGTATCCAAGTCCGAGTCCATGCTAGTCGCCAAGTTTGACGGTAAGCTGGAGTTTGACGATATACGTACCACTTCCTACGAGGATGAGCAGGGTAATAAGCACTCCGTAGTGCTCACGCGTACAGGTGAAGTGCGTATAGTAGATCCGAAGACCGGCAAAGTATTCTCGAGTAGCCACGTGCCTTATGGTGCAACTATTCGTGTCAAGGAAGGCGACAAGATCAGCAAGGGCGATGTGATCTGCGAATGGGACCCGTTCAACAACATGATCGTGTCCGAGATGCAGGGTATCGTTCAGTATGACTCTATTGAGGATGGTGTTACCTTCCGTATTGAGCGGGACGATCAGACCGGGTATGCTGAGAAAGTGATCATCGAATCCAAGAATAAGCGCAAGATACCTACGATACGTATCGTCGATAGCAATGGCGATGATATCAGGGGTTACAACCTGCCCGTTGGTTCTTACCTGTCCGTCGAAGATGGCCAGGCGATCAAAGCAGGTCAGCGACTCGCCAAGATCCCGAGAAGCCTGGGTAAGATCACGGATATCACAGGTGGTCTGCCTCGTGTGACGGAACTCTTCGAGGCAAGAAACCCGTCCAACCCGGCTATCGTATCGGAGATCGACGGTATCGTGACTTTTGGTGCGATCAAGCGCGGTAACCGTGAGGTGACTGTCGAGGCCAAGGACGGCCAGCGCAGAAAATACCTGATCGGTCTGTCCAAGCACATACTCGTACAGGAAGGCGACTTCGTACGCGCCGGTACTCCGCTGTCGGATGGATCTATATCTCCTACGGACATTCTGGATATCAAAGGCCCGTTTGCAGTGCAGTCCTATCTTGTGAACGAGGTACAGGAAGTATACCGCTCACAGGGTATCACGATCAACGACAAACATATCGAAGTGATCGTGCGGCAGATGATGCGACGCGTACAGATAGAGGACCCGGGAGATACGCATTTCCTGGAAGGCGAGTCTGTGGAGAAATATGAATTCCTGGAATACAATGACTGGATCTTCGATAAGAAGTTCGTCACTGAGCCGGGAGATTCTTCCAAGCTCAAAGCCGGCCAGCTTGTAACCTTGAGACAGATCCGTGAGGAGAATTCCAATCTCAAGCGCAATGACCAGAAACTGGTACAATACAGGGATGCAATAGCAGCTACCTCTAAACCGATCCTCCAGGGTATCACCAAGTCTTCACTCGGTACGGTGAGCTGGATATCAGCTGCTTCGTTCCAGGAGACTACGAAAGTACTCAGCACCGCAGCTATCAGCGCCAAGAAAGACGGCCTGAACGGTCTGAAGGAGAATGTCATCGTAGGTAAGCGAATTCCTGCGGGTACAGGTCTCAGAAAGTATGACAGACTGATCGTGACGTCTAAGAACAGCAAACACTTCGAAGAGGAGTTTGCTGCCACCGAAGACTGATCGTTTGACAGATAATAATTAAGAAAGCCGCCTCATATCACTATGAGGCGGCTTTCTTTTTAGATACCGGGGACACCGGCCCTCAGATGAGAGGTTTTCTTCTACCGGATGACGACGGGCATGGTGATATCGATATCAGTGCTGCCGGTAGCTCCGGGGTTGGAAGCCGTTTTGTCAGCTTCATGTTTCAGCAGGATGCGGATATCACCTTCGGAAGCAGTGTTGCCGCAGGTCCAGTTCGACTGAAGTCCAAGTGGTCTGCCGTCGCTGTCGGTATCCGTGATCTCGACGCTTAGCCCCCCGAATCCGGGCTCATAGATGAACAGGTGTGCCCTGGATTCTTCGGATATCTCACCCGTGATGTCATCTGCCGGGTTGAAGGATTCGTTCAGCAAGGCAAGGGAGACCTGGTATGCTATACCTGCGGATAGCCTGATCGTATCTATGACCGGAGGATTCCCGCCCTCTCCATCCAGGTCCCGCCAGTAGAAAGTCAAGGCGTCTCCGCCTCCGGCGGGGACGGCGCTGACTTTGATGGTCGTGATCAATTCTTCCTCATGGTGATCGTGATCGTCCTTTTTGCAGGAAGAGAAGACCAGCAGGCATGTGGTGAGCAGGACTGCGGCAGGAGTATACAGATTTCTTAAATGCATGATTACAATGATTGAAAAATTAGAAAAATGTGTTTAGTCTGATTGATATGTTCCTTCCGGGTTCGTCGGCGAAATAGCGCAACCGGTTCAAATAATTGCGGTAGGCAGTATCGAGGAGATTACTGGCTTTGATGGACAGGCTCCAGTCCGCTCCCCACAACCGGAACCCTCCGCTCAGCTCCGCACCCAGCAGAAAATAGCCTGCAGGAGCAGGAGCGAGATCACCGGTTCGGGGTGTTCGGGATTGCCTGGCGACCCACGAGCCGGATATCCCCAGTTCAGCTTCCCTGATCGGCGAGTCATGCATTGCCCATTTCCATGACAGGGTCTGGGAGGTGGTGGCGGGCGGTATCCAGATCAAGGGCTTTTCAGTGGCCCGGTTATACCCGTAAAGCAGGCTGCCGGAGGTCTGCCACCAGAGACTGTGCAGGACCCGCAACCGCGTACTTATGTTAAAGCCGTAGAGATCCGAATCGGCCTGCTCAAACCTGAATGTCGGGAATGCACCGCGAATAGTGAGTGTAGGGACCGTATCGGGCCTGCTGTAGATATAATCATAGACACGGTAGTAGAACCACTCTGCCTGGATATTCCAGCTGTCAGCTTTTCCCGCTGTCAGGGTGAGCGCTGTGTTCAACGCCCGTTCTGCGCGCAGGTCACGGTTGCCTATCTCATAAGAGGCGGTACCGTGATGGACGCCATGGGCAAAAGACTCGTTGACGGAAGGAGCGCGCCAGGCTGAACCGAAATGCAACATGAGTGTGCAGTTATCCCTGATCCGATACGTCGCTCCCAGGCTTGCAGCCGGATTGCTGAAGAACTGCCTGGGCAGATCGTCTGCCCCCCTGGGAGATTCTGTCAGCTGTACCCAGCGCATATCCTGTCGCAAGCCGAACTCCGCTTCCAGCGGAAACCCGGGTTTGCGCCAGCGTTGCAGAGCAAACAATCCTCCTTGCTGACTCTGAAAAGCGGGAATCAGCCTTCCCCGGGCCGTAGTAGCCCATTGGAACTGGCCCTGGGCGCCGATCGTCGTGGTCCAGTGACGGTAGGCGGCTATTTCCACGAGCATTTCCACATTCTGCGTTGCCAGGCCCAGTATGAGGTTGGCAACGCCACTCAGCAACTCGTTGTACGGACGATGAGCGTCGAATTCACGACGATCGTCGTACTGCGTGCCCAGGGTCAATGTGAAACGGTCGGCTCTGGCGTTTTCCCATCCGTATTGCAGTTTCAGCAGGTGGTGACCGACCTGCTGCATGGGTCTGTCGATACTATATGTGAAGCTGCCGTCTGACAGCGGCCTTCCCCGCTGCAGCGCGCTTTGCAGATCCTGCACGTTGTGGATATGGGCATCGCGCAGTATACCGATCCTGCTGGCATAGAAGCTATAGTAGATATCCAGTGAGCGGCGGCCGTTGCGCATGGCTGCAGTTGCAGACAGCCCGGACTCGGACAGGCCGGTATTGCTGAGATAATAGTCCGGTGAGGCGAGATTGCCGCTTCTTCGGGCAGTACCCTGCAATCTTGCCCTCCAGGTATCTGTGCTATTCAGTTTCCACCCACTGCTCACTGATCCGCCTGCCATGCCTCCGTTGCTGTTGGCTGCCAGCTGGATTTTGTGCGCAGGTACATCGCCGGCAAAGAGAGACGCAGGCTCGATCAGTATCACGCCTCCCATCGCGTCTGAACCATAGCGTACAGAGGATGCACCCTTGATCACCGTGATGCGTTCGGCAGTGTAGGGGTCCAGTTCCGGGGCATGATCCGCCCCCCACTGCTGACCTTCCTGGCGTACACCGTTATTGACCAGCAGGATCCGGTTGGAGTGAAAACCGTTGATCACCGGCTTTGAGATCGTCGCACCCGTCTGCAATGCATGGATACCGGGAAGGTGTTCCAGCGTTTCGGCCAGGCTGCCCCCCTGTCTGCGGGCCAGGGCTGCCCCTGATACCTGGTCGCTCGGTGAGGCAGTACGCGGGCCGGGCCGTTGGCTGGATATGACCACATGATCTATGACAAAAGCATGTTCTTCCAGCAATATATCCTTGCGGGTGACCGACCGGATATGGATATCGGCTTCAGTATGCGTACAACTGATATGGGTACACACGACGGTGTAATTGCCCGGACAGATGCTTTCTATCCGGTAGTACCCGTTTTCATTGGTGAATGCTCCATTCAGACTACCCTTCAGATAGACTTCGGCATAGGGCACAGGAGTACCCGTATGACTGTCCACTACGGTGCCTTCGAGTACTGCATCGCAGTCTTGTGCTATGCCCGTAGCGGATGCGATCAGAAAGATAAATACTGAAAGGAGCGGGAAGTATTCCCGCAACATACTGCTTGCTTTGATGTGTTTCGAAAAGTGACAGAGCCCTGCACTGTTCATACCCGGTCAGACGGGTACTGCGGCAGGTGTCAGTGTACCGGAAATGCTAGCTGGCAAGCAAGACTGGAGGGCCTCTTCCGTCAAAAGCAGAAAGAGGAGCTGCGAAACAGAGCGTTTCGCGGGTAACCATCTGCCTCTGCCCGGACAGATAGTGTACAGGTTGCCACACAGCAACACCTGCCGGGAGGAAAGTATAAAAATGGAAATCACAAATGGGGCAGAGGTCTCCCTGGTGATCGTTGTCAGGCGGTGGCAGCTCTTTGGCAGGCGCCGGGTGATGTGCACAGACATGGCTGTGGGATTCGTCGCCGTGCGGCAGGATGATGTCCGCCTTGTGCAGCTCGGCAATAGACCAGGTACCTGCAAACAATGCCAGCAGGAGATAAGCGAGAGACCGCTGTCTGAATACCTGTATCGGTGCGCGAGACAACATATTCCGGTAAAGATAGGCAAAATCCCTCTTCTGCGGGACCGGGACCATGAGGCAACTTCACCGGCTGTGGTGTAATCAACTGGTTAGTATCAGATTGTCCGGCTCATTGTTCCCACTCCAGGAGCTGATCGAGGGTATTGCGGGCTACATGGTGATAGTTGGGCCGGGCATTCCTGTAGATGGTCCGGGCCAGCTGCATATTGTCCGTCTCTTTCAGCGCTTTGTAGAGCGGTGTGAGAAACTTACGCCGGCCTACCGTGGAAAGAAACTGCTGGAGCTTGGGTTCGATCGGTCGCAGGTAGCCTGCATAGATGGATTTTTCAAGCCAGGCACTCAGTATCTCGGCATTACCCGAATTGCTGAAATTGTAGGATTGGTCCAGGAGTTCGTAAAACCGTGTATCCGCGGCTGCCGGCAGCAGCCTTATGAAGTGGAGCCACTCATGAGCGCTCCAGCGGTCGGTGGATATCTTGCGCGGATCCTTGCGGTCCAGCAGGACAGCAAGCTGGTTTTCTACACGTTCGAAGGCCTTTGACTTCGGTACGGGACAATTTGGCGGGATTCCCGGGCTATGTATCCAACTGGACAATTTGAAGCTCAGGGTCTGGTCTTTGAGCAACTGTTCCTGGACATACGACTCGAAAGAAGGGGTATTGATCGAAGTGAAGGCATAGGCCTGGAAGTATTTCTTCAGGAAGGCGTCAAACCGCTCCCTGCCCACTTCCTCCTCGATCCTGCGCAACAGGAAATAGCCTTTTTCGTATGCGATATCGTTCATGCCGTCATCGGGGTCGCGGCCGTCAAGGTGGAGTTCCAGCTTCGTATCCTCGCTGGTGTCACCCAGCTCTGAGACGGTCCGCAGCAGGTCCTGGTAGCCGAGCTGGGCAAGCATCTCTGCGTAGTCTTTGCCGTAGATCGACTCCATGATCCGGCGTTCGAAATAGACGGTAAAACCCTCATTGAGCCAAAAGTCGTTCCATGTAGCATTAGTGACCAGGTTGCCTGACCATGAGTGCGCGAGTTCATGAGCGATGAGGGAAGTGAGCGAACGATCTCCGGCGATGATGGTCGGAGTGGCGAAGGTAAGCTTCGGGTTTTCCATACCGCCGAAAGGGAAACTGGGCGGCAGTACGAGCAGATCATATCGGTCCCAGAGATAGGGACCGTACAGCGCCTCGGCTGCATGCAGCATTTTCTCCATATCTGCGAACTCGTACTGGGCTTTGGCCAGCAGTCCGGGTTCTGCGTATACGCCGGTGCGTTCGCCTGTGGCTGCGAAGGAAAGATCACCCGCAGCCAGTGCGATCAGGTAGGCAGGTATGGGCTTGTCCATTTCGAACCGGTAGACACCGTCCGCTGACCGGCCCGTCGGGTTGGTAGCGCTCATGACGGCCATCAGGTCTTTGGGGACGCGTACCGTCGCATGGTAGGTGAATCGTATACCGGGTGAGTCCTGTATGGGCAGCCATGTCCGTGCAAGGATAGCCTGCCCCTGCGTATACAGGAAGGGATGGATCCTGCCCCCGGTCTGTACAGGGTCGAGCCATTGCAAAGCATCACTCTGTGGCGTAGTCCTGTACCGTACGCGTACCTTGTTCGTCAGGGGACCGATAGGTATATGGAGCGGTCTGCCTAGTACCGGATGAAGATCTCCTAGTTCGAAAGGCGTCTTCTTGTCCTTCTCACCGATTGTCACTTCTTCTATTTCCAGCCCCTTTGTATCCAGTATGATCTCAGCCGCCTGGTTATTGGCGATATGATATACAGCTTCGCCGTGGATGAGCTTGCGCGAAAAATCCACACTGAGGTCCAGGTCCAGGTGTGTGATCCGGGCTTCATCGGGGCGGGCATAGCTGTGCGGATCCCGGGGCTGAACAGGCGCTGCCGGCTCAGGGCCTTCACCCGAAGGCTGACCGGCACAGCCGATCAGCAGGCCGGTGAGTATCAACAGGAGCGGGTAGCTGTAGGTTTTCAAGGCGGAGCTTTGCAGCGCAGTTGGATGGGGGAGTAGGTACATGATCTACAATAACGTTGATTTGGAGGACTTCAATACATCTGCAGATCCCGGACCCAGGCAAAACAAAAGATCCAGGAAACTGAGATCCGGCGCGAACCCGTTCCTGTCCTCGAACACCTGAGGGTAATAAGAGACCTGTGCAGGCGGTACGGAAGAGACACGGGCGCCCAGTGACCTGCGCAGGTCACGATAGTCTGTTGCCGGGTAAGCGGAGTAAGTATCCGAAAGGGATACGGAGATGGGAAGCTTGCTCTTTTCGATCAACCACTCCAGCAGACGCAGGTTGAAATCGAACAGATATTCGCCCGGATCGGCGTACAAGCTTTTCAGGCCGCTGCCAAAATGATGAAAATAAGGCGCACTGCCATATACGGTAGCAATGGTGTGCCAGTGCTGTCTGTGCCAGCGCTCATCATAAGCGATGCGGACTTCTCTCACAGGTTGCCGGTCGTGTTTTCCCTTTTTCAGCGGGATACTGAGCTGAGCAGGCCCGTGAGGAGTCAGCACGTCGGCACGATTGCGATAGGATGCCTTCTGGTAGGTCTCACAAGCTTCCAGGCAGACAGAACCGGTTTGATGACAGAGCAGAAAAAACTGGATCGAAGGCAGGTAAAACAGGGGAGACAGGATCGGTGCACTCATGGGCCTTCCGTCTTTTCACCGCTGTTGTCCCGGCCATATTTAGCCCTCATGTAGTCATGCAGCTCATGGGCCTCCGGCTGCTGCCCTAGGTGATGAAGGATGCGCTGTTTATTGGTCTCGTCGCGGTTCTGGCTCATTTTTTGTGCGGCTTCGATCCGTGTGATGGCCATTTTGAAGCAGACGATCCCGGAGAGATGAGCTTCCAGGAAATCTTCGTCGAGTTTGTGGATCGACATATCTCCGTTGACGGTCTCTTCGTATTTCCTGATCTGGGCTTCCAGCAACCGGATCGTTTCATCCCGGTCCACAGGTAGCGGGATACCATAGGCGTGTACAGCCAGGTAGTTCCAAGTGGGGACATTGGGATGATCGTACCAGGAGGAGGATATATAGCCGTGAGGCCCCTGGAATATCGCCATCATCTCCGTACCAGCGTCTATCGCTTTGGATTGTTCATTGGCCCGCGACAGGTGCCCGGTCAGTACCGGCTCGTTTGCCTCATCCATCACGAGATCCAGCGGCAGATGTGTCGCCCGCAGCCCGGTGGACGTACTGCTGACCAGCATGGCAAAACTGTACCGGCGGATGAAATCCAGGATACCGGGCGTATCCTGCCAGCGATATATTTTGGGGATGTACACTATTGACAGGTCTCCTGCTATCTGGATCCGCTATAGACCAGGTAAAGAATGATCAGTATGATGAGGGTCGAGATAGCTACGATCTTGAAGAAACGCTTCTGATCCTGCTGTGCTTTGTTCGCCTGCTGGACTCTTCTTTTACGGGTTGCCATGATTTTGCATTTTATCTTCTCGAAAATAAGCAAACGAAACGAAATCTGGTAAACGATCCTGCTCAGCGGATCTGTTGCATGAAATCGATGATGCGGTCATCCACCATCAGGTCGTTCAGTCTGAGCGGCCTCTTCAGCACGATGCCTTCCAGCGTGCGGCACCGGCTGAGCGCCACATAGGTCTGCCCATGCTCAAAAGCGCCCCTTCCGAGATCCAGCACGATACGATCAAAAGTCTTGCCCTGGCTCTTGTGAATGGTGATGGCCCAGGCCGGCGCCAGCGGAAACTGCCTGAATGTACCGGCCGTAGTAGTAGTGATCCGGCTGCTGTCCTGCGCGTCCAGCTGGTACTCGGTAAATTCCCAGGAGGTCTGCCTGACTTCTATCAGGTTGCTCCCGTGCGTATCGTCCTGTTTGCTGACCAGTATCTTGTCGGTGCTTATTTCCGCTACCTGGCCGATCGTCCCGTTGACATATTGTTGCTCCGCGTCATTGCGCAGGAACATGACCTGTGCCCCGGGCTTGAGAAAGAGGTGGTGTTGTGCCGGTGCGGAAGTCTCCGGGAATCGGCCGGATACCTCGGCCGTGAACGTGCGGCCCACGCCCTCCAGTTGATCCATCTTTTTCAGGTTGATGGATTGTGCCAGTTGTTGCAGCGTGCACAGATGAACATATGGGACCGACTCGTCAAAGTCAGGTTCTACACGTGTGTTGACCAGTTCGAGGCTGTCTTCGTCGGCGGTGCCGAAGCGGATCTCATCCAATAGCCGCAAAAACTCTTTCTGTTCCTGCCGGTACACATGGGTCAGCTCTACCAGTTTCAGGTCCAGCCGGCGTATAGCCTGGGAGGAGAAAAAGTAGGGTGTATCGTAAAACAGGTGGAATACCTGTCCGTCTGTCTGCCTGTTGACGACAGGGGGTAACTGGAAGAGATCGCCGAAGAGCAGCAGCCGCACACCGCCGAAAGGCAGGTCTTTCTTCCTGGCCCGACGGAGCAGGAAGTCGATATGGTCCATGATCTCTGCCCGTACCATCGATATCTCGTCGATCACCAGCGTATCGAGTTTTTTCCAGAGCGAGGTCTTGCGCCTTGCTGATTCCAGGCTGCCCGGAGCGACAAACCGGGGCGGCAGATTGAAGAATGAGTGAATGGTCTGTCCCTGTACATGCAGCGCAGCTACACCGGTAGGGGCCAGGACGGCGATGTTGCGGGCAGTGGTTCTCCGGAACAGATCGAGCAAGGTAGATTTGCCCGTACCTGCTTTGCCTGTAATGAAAAGATGGTCGCTGCCATGCTCCAGTTCATGCAGGAGCTGGCGGGAGGTCTTGTCCAGCAGGATCGGTTTTGCGAGCAAATGGAGCGAGTTTAGGAGCGATCACGAACATAAAAAAAACCGGGTCCCAGTCTCGGGACCCGGTCTCTTTTGTCCAGGGAGCGACTGATTAGATTTCGCCCAGAGCGTTTTTCACAGCGTCTTTGGTCTCAGTCCACTTCTGCTTGAGTGCATCCACTCCTTGCTCAGTAGCGGCGCCGACCTCGTGTGAAAAGTTCTCAAGGCTTTGCTTCGCAGCTTCCAGCTTTGTGCGCATTTCACTGGATTGCTGATCGGTTTTTCCTTCCAGCTCCTTCAGCTTCGTTTCCACTTTACCTTTCTGTTCACCAAGCTCAGTATTGATCATGTTGACAGACTCTTCCAGGTAAGTCTTCGCGGCAGTAGCCATTTCTTCAGCGTTCTCTTTCATGTCATCGGCAGCCTCTTCAGCTTTGCTGGCAGAGTCCGCGCAGGCGATGATACCTGCAAAAGCAAGTACCGCCATCAAATAAAACAACTTTCTCATACGTATAAGATATTTGAGGTTTTCATGGTGACAAATCCCGTATACGACCGTTGCAAGCCTTCGTACAAAGATATGCAAAAATCGTATATGTTACAAAAACGTTAAAATAGCCGGACGTATTGTGTGCGATTGGTCCTGGCGCTGAAAAAAAATCAACGATGTTCTACCGGGATTCTTTTCGCTCTTTGATCAGCAGGACATAAGTGGCAAGGTGGTCGCTGTAGCCGGCAATATAGTTGTCAAAGTCAAAAGTGCGGAAAGGGTAGCCCTTATACCTGCCTGACTTCTGGATCAGCCATGGCTTATTGAACACACCGGCTTTGTAAAACATGTAGCCGGGCTCAACCGTATCGTCCCTGTGTACAAACCCGTAGGACAGGATGATCTGGTCAAACAGGCTCCAGGCGTCCTGGTATGCCAGTGTACCGATCCCTTTGTTGTAGAAGGAGAGGAAAGGGTTGTAAAACTGGTCCGGAGATACTTTCTTCTTGTCGCCTGAGGCATTCAAGACCTTCACGACACTTTCGTTGATAGGATCGTCATTGAGGTCTCCCATCACGATGATCCTGGCATAAGGATTAATGGCCCTCAGCGAATCCGCTACCTGCCTGTTGAGTGCTGCACAGGCATTGCGGAGCGGGCGGGTAGCTTCCTCTCCGCCGCGGCGTGAAGGCCAGTGGTTGACGAGTATATGCAGGGTGTCCCCGTTCAGGATCCCTTTTACATACAGTGCTTCCCGGGTGATCAGCGGCCTGCCGTCCAGATCATTGGTCGTTACAGGGAGAGGCCGTGACGCCAGTTCCCTGAAGTAGCGTGGATTGTACAGCAGCGCTACATCGATGCCCCTGTAGTCGGGCGAGTCATAATGAATGACCTGGTACCGCCGGGCAGCGATCTTCTCCTGGCGTGAGAAGTCCTCGAGCACGCTCCTGTTTTCTATTTCTGCTACGCCCAGCAGTGCCGGTCCGTCCGGTGTCGCGTCGAGACCTATCTGCTGCACGACTTCTGCGAGGTTACCCAGCTTTTCCGTGTACCTCGCTGTATTCCAGTGGCGTGGCCCCTGCGGGGTGAACTCAGCGTCGTTGACCCCGGGCTGATCCAGGGTGTCGAACAGGTTCTCAAAGTTGTAGAATGCTATGCAGGCTATGCTGTAGTCTTTTTTCTGTGCATACAGATTCAGGATGGTGAGCAGGGCCAGTGTGAGCGAAAGCAAGGGTCTTGACGTCATTTACGGAGATTGCCTGTACAGGGCAAAGATAGCCCTTGCCGTACAGGAATGACGAACCGGAGGGCAGATAAGTTACAGCTGCAGATGATTTGCACCGGTCGGCTTTAGCGGCTACAGGGCTTACCGTTAGAGGGTTTACAGGGATTTAACGTAATGGTCTCACACTGGTAATGTATCTGATTGCTAACTTTGCCGCACGAATTGTTCCCTATGCAGATAAACATATATAACTTTTCCAGATATGTCCTGTTTCTGATCTGTTTGTTGCCTGCTTCGGTCGCGGCGCAGCAGGTCACTGTTACGGGACTCGTAGTCGATCAGGAAAGTAAGCTGGGTATCGAGAATGCCCGGGTAGTCATTGTCGGCACACATGCCACGACGCAGACAGGCATTACCGGTCTTTTCGTGCTGCAGGTCACGGCTCCCGGCAGATCCGTTCTATCGGTATCGATGCCTGGCCACCAGGATCTTCAGTTGGAAATCGTCGTACCTGAAACAGGTACGCTCAACCTGGGCGAACTTTCGCTGCGCAAAAGCGCTACAGCGGACCTGGACGACCTGTCCTTGCTGCCTGTGATATCGCTGGATGCCGAAGATGCGGATATCGACGGCCAGGGCGATGGCCAGGATATCTCATCCATATTGACTGCATCAAGGGATGTATTTGTATCTACGGCGAGTTTTACATTTGGTCCTGCGCGGTTTCGCATCAGGGGGTACAGCCCGGATTATTCCGAACTCTATGTCAATGGTGTACCCTTCAACGACGCCGAGACAGGTGTGCCTTATTTCTGGCAGTTGGGCGGACTCAATGATGTACTCCGCAACAGGGACATCAATATCGGCCTGACTCCCGTGAGTTATGGCTTCGGAGATATAGGCGGCGCGTCCAATATCGATGTACGCGCTTCCAGGCAACGGGCCGAGACCCGGCTTTCCTACGCTGTCTCCAACCGCAGCTATGATCACCGGATCATGCTGACGCACAGCACTGGTATTCTGTCCAACGGCTGGTCATTCAGCTTCTCAGGCTCCCGCAGGTGGGCGCAGGAGGGTTATATCGAAGGGACTTTTTACGATGCATGGTCATATTTTGCCGGTGCGGAGAAAAGGATCAGCAACCGCCATAGCATAGGACTATCCGTCTTTGGAGCGCCGACTATCAGGGGTGGCTCCGGGCCCGCCATACAGGAGATGTACGATCTGTCCGGATCCAACTACTACAATCCCAACTGGGGCTTTCAGAACGGGGAGAAACGAAATGCGCGCGTGAGCAATGCGCATCTGCCGATGGCGATACTCAGGCATGACTTCAACATCAGTCGCCGTGCTACCTTGACTACTTCACTTTCGTACCAAGCGGGCAGGAACGGGTTTGGCGCGCTTGCATGGGATGGCCCCAATGATCCCCGCCCGGACTATTATCAGAAGCTGCCAAGCTTTCAGCAGGATCCGGACCTGGCCGCAGAAGTTGCGGCACTCCTGCGCAACGATCAGCGGGCGAGACAACTCAACTGGGACAGCTTCTACGAGACCAATAAGAACAACGAACGCACGATCACCGATGTAGGTGGGATACCTGGCAATACGGCGACCGGGCTGTTTGCCCGCTATTTCATCGAGGAGCGCAGGATCGACAACAAGGTGTGGAACTTCAGCAGCTTCTACGAAAACTTCCTCAGCGACCGCCTCTCTGTGAATGCCGGGGTCGCCTACAGGCATTTTACGGGTGAGAACTTCAAGGTAGTCAGCGACCTCCTGGGTGCAGACTATTACCTCAATGAAGACAGGTTTGCACGCCGGGACTTCCCGAATGACCCGGAAAAATGGCGCAGCGACCTCAATGACCCTAACACGCTGCTGCAGACGGGAGACCGCCTCGGCTATGATTACCTGGCACAGATCCGCCACGGCCATGTATGGGGACAGGCCACCTATAAGCTTCCCCGCTGGGACTTCTTCCTGGCCGCCAAGGTAGCGGGAGATCGTATGTGGCGTGAAGGGCGTATGCGCAACGGGCTTTTCCCGGAGGACTCTTACGGAGAGTCTGAGGTCATGTCTTTCCTGACCTGGCAGCTCAAGGGAGGGGCTACCTACAAGCTCGACGGCCGCCAGTACCTGTATGTACACGCTATGAGCGGTACCTCCAGCCCGCTGTACCGCAATGTATTCGTCTCTCCCCGGACCCGCGACCAGGTCAATCCCTATGCGCGTCCTGAGAAAACCCTTTCGGGAGAGGCGGGTTATCTGTTCCGCTCGCCCAATATCAAGGCACGTGCATCGGTCTATTATACCCGCTTCAGCGACCAGTCCACTATCATCAGCTATTTCCAGGATGAAGGGTCTGACTTCGATGAGGACGGTACCACCGATGTAGGCGGATTGGTCAATTTCGTGCTCAACGGTATTGAGAAGACCCATATGGGTACAGAACTCGCCATCGAGTACAAAGTAAGTCCTTCCGTGTCGCTGACCGGCGTCGCCTCCCTGGGAGACTTCAGGTTTTCAAACAGGCCACAGGCTTATGTAGTATTTGACAACAGCAGCCGTCCGCTGGCAAACGGACTCCCGATCTACGTAGAGAACTATTTTGTATCCAGGACGCCTCAACAGGCTTATAGTGTCGGTATCAACTACCGTTCCAGCCGGTTTTGGTTCCTCAATGTCAATATCAACTATTTCGGCAAGAGCTACCTGGATTTCAACCCGCTCAGGCGTACTGCCCAGGCAGTGAGCGATATCGATTACGATAGCCCCGAATGGCATGCCATCGTAGATCAGGAACTGCTGCCGTCGGCTGTCACCGTCGATTTGTTCGGCGGCAAATCCTGGAAGTTTGGAAAGCACTATATATACCTCAACGTAGGTATCGGCAACCTGCTGAACAACCGCAATTTTATCACCGGGGGATATGAGCAGCTTCGTTTTGACTTCACGGATCAGAACCCGGCGAGGTTCCCGCCGAAGTACTTCTATGCTTACGGATTTAATTACTTCGCCAACATTTCCTACAAATTCTAAAACAACCTCTTTCGTATGAAATACTGGAGACCGATCCTTATCTGCCTGCTGGGCATGGTAGTGATGAATGGATGCGTGAAGAAAGACTTCGACGAACCACCATATGTGGATGAGTCGGCAGGCCTGCAAGCCAATGCGACGATAGCGGAGCTCAAAGCACTGTATAAAGGCGCTCCCATCGAGATCACGGAAGATCTGACGATCTCCGGCGTCGTGGTGGCGGACGATCGTTCGGGCAATTTCTTCAAAAGCCTCGTGCTGCAGGACGAGACTGCAGGTATCGATATACAGATCGAGCGGGTCGGGCTTTCAGACGACTACCCGATCGGCCGCAGGGTATTTATAAAGGTCAAGGGGCTATGGCTGGCGTCCAACAACGGTATCGTACAGTTGGGGGCGCAGGTCAATGCGTCGGGTGTGGTGCAGCGTATACCGGATTCGCTGAGGTCCCAGTATTTCTTCCGCGGGCGGAGAAACCAAGGGACAACTGCGCGTACCGTGCGTATCTCTGATCTCAATACAGCCATGATCAGCACACTGATCCGCCTGGAAAATGTACAGTTCCCGGACGCGGACCTGGGTACTACGCTCGCCGATGCAGCCAATCGCCAGGCGAAAAACCTCACGATAGAAGATTGTGACGGCAACCGTATCATCCTCCGGACAAGTGGTTTTGCCGAATTTGCATGGAGGACGGTGCCGGCCGGTAAAGGAACACTGACGGCAGTCTACAGTGTGTTCGGGGCCGACAAGCAACTTTTCATACGTGAACTGACCGACTTTGAACTGGATGGTGACCGGTGTGGCTCCAACAGCAACCTGGAGCTGATGCCGATAGCGGATATACGTTCATTGTTCAACAATACGGCGGATACGATTGCGCATATACCGGATGGCCGCAAGATCCGGTCTGTGGTAATATCCGATCTGACGAACTCCAATATCACGAACCGCAACTGTGTCGTGCAGGATGTGAACGGCGCCGGTATCGTCATACGGTTCGATACACCGCATACGCTCGCGCTGGGCGATGAGGTGGAAGTCGATGTATCCGGTGCTTCGATCACAGAGTTCCAGGGGCTCATGCAGCTCAACCTGTCCAACAGTCGCGCCCGTAAGATCGGCCAGGGTACTCTGCCACAGCCCAAGCTTCGTACAGTGGCACAGATACTGGCTGAGTTTGAAGAGCTGGAATCTCAACTTGTGCGCATAGAGAACACCACCATCTCTAGGACCAGCGGCAATACATACAGTGGTGTGGCTACGGTAAGGGATGCATCAGGTACGATCGATTTGTATACAACTTCCTATGCTGCATTCGCAAGTACGCCGATAGCTACAGGTGAAGTACAGATCACCGCGATCGTATCCCAGGGTGGCAACCAGAACTCCCGCCAGATCAGTATCCGCAACCTCGGGGATATCACAGGCGGCACCAACCCCGGCGGCGATGACGATATCAACCAGACATTTACCGGTCTGCCCAATGATGTGGACTTGGCGCTCGCGGGCTGGAAGAATATTGCGGAGATCGGTTCCCGTGTATGGCGCGGACGTATATTCAGCGGCAACGGCTATGCCCAGGCAACGGCTTTCAACTCTGCCGATCCGGCCAATGTGACCTGGATGATCACGCCGCCGGTGGTGCTGGACGCGCCACGTGTATTGAGTTTCGAATCGGCTTATTTCGCGTGGAGGCATGACGGGCTTGAAGTCTTTGTGTCCAACGACTTCAACGGGACAAATGTAGGTAACGCGACTTGGACAAAGCTGCCGGCGCGTGTGGCGACCCAGACCGATACGGAGAATGATTTCATTCCATCCGGGGAGATCGATCTGAGCGGGTTCTCAGGCACGATCCATATCGCTTTCAGATACAGTGGTACAGCTGCTGCCCAGACAACTACATATCGGGTGGATAATGTCGTCGTGAAGAAGAAATAACCCTTTACTCCACAAGTATAAGGAATGAATATCCCCGGAGGGGCCTGAGATCTCAGGCCCCTCCGGCGTTTCTGCGGCACTGGTCCGGAAGCTGCGCCTGTCTGTATTTTTGCTTATCTTGCCCGGTATCTGTAGTTTTTGCCGAAGAGATGACTATTATTGGGAGAATAGGAGCGCTGTTGTTTTTCGCTATCCTGCAACAGCAGGTGTACGGCCAGTTCTTCATTCAGCTGGACACAGCTACCCGGACATCACTTAATCTGCGACTGCGTCCGCTCTCCGTCCAGGACTACCTGCTGGTGGACGATATGGACGGGAACCGTCTCGACTCCGTCTCGCTGGAGAGCTGCCAGGGGAGCTGTTATCATGAGCTCGCAGATCTTTCGCCTTCTACTGAGTACCTGGTGCGCCTGTATAGCGGTGGGTCGGTGGTAGAGCTGTTCAGGGGACTCACTTCGTCTGAGAGCAGCGGGGATATAAGTGTTTATTTCACGACGACAGTAGATGAGCGGATTAGTACAGGGGCCTACGCAGACGGCCTGGGAGGCGAGGTGATCGAGTCCTTGCTCATCGATCATATCGCTGCTGCACGCAGGAGCATCGATGCTTGTTTTTACAACAACAACCGGCGCGGTATCGTAGATGCACTCAATGTCGCCAGGGCCAGGGGAGTAGTTGTCCGGTATATCACCGGCGATGACACGGCCAACACCGCTCTGTATAACCCCGAACCGGACTTCCCGGTATTGATGGGTAATACCGGCTCTCCGTTGATGCACCACAAGTTTCTCATCGTGGATGCGGATATGCCGGAAGACTGTGTAGTGATCACAGGCGCTACCAATACGACTACCAACCAGATATATAAGGATCACAACAACCTGGTACGCATCCGCGACCGTTCGCTCGCATATGTATATACCAGGGAGTTCAACGAGATGTGGGGCAGTTCCGGCCCTGAGCCTGACGAGGCGGCCAGCCGTTTCGGGTCGCGCAAGACGGACAATACGCCGCATCACCTGTTCATCGGTGGACGCCGGGTAGAGGTATATTTCTCACCTTCGGACAATACGACCTTTCACATTGTCAATGCGCTGAATACCGCCGAGCGTGATGTTTATTTTGCTTTACTGACTTTCACAAGGGCCAACCTGGCCCAGACGATCGTAAACCTGCAGAACAATGATGTCTATGTCCGTGGCCTGATCAACAATGTCAACGATTCCGGTTCGCGCTTCGATTTTCTGCGTGAAAACGGAATCTTCGTACTCAGGCATGACCTGCCACCTGTGCTCCACCACAAATATGCGATCATCGACCCTTCTGCGCCGGATTCGGACCCGATGGTGGTCACCGGTTCACACAATTGGTCCAATGCGGCGGAGAACAACAACGACGAGAATACACTGATCATCCATGACGCGGCTATTGCCAATGTGTACATGCAGGAATTCCAGGCGAGATGGTGCGAAGTCTTCCCCGGTGAAGATTGTACATTGCTGATCAGTGCCGCCCGGGATTATGAGTTGCCGGAAGCACTGCAGTTCCGTTTACTCGGCAACCCCGGCAGGGAGGCGGCGGTACTGGAGGCCGTGTATGCGTTCAAAGGCGGTTTCCTGACGATCTGCGATGCAGGCGGCCGGGTGCTGCAGGGTTCGACATTGCCGGTTGTAGGTCCGGGAGAGCGCTACCACGCAGATATGCGCTGGTACCCGCCGGGTCAGTACTTCCTGCATATAAACAGCGAAGGGAAGCGTCATACGCTCCCCTTCATCCTCTACTAAGCTGTTCGTATCGAAACCTTTATTTTCAGTTTTTCGCGGCAGTGGCCGGTATATGTGCGGGGCCGCTGCTCGGAGATAGCCTGAATGCGTCTGCCTGGAGCATCTTTCCGTTGTTGTTGGACTTGATGATCTCGATGTAAGGCTGTGCCTTCTCATTGGTCAGGTACAGGGTAGTGACGGGCAGCCAGGCCCCGCCGGGCTGTGACTGATCGATGAATATGTGGAAATGTTCCTCCCCGTTGAATACCGTGATCTGTGCCGAAGGGTCGCTGATCACAAGGTTTGGCATGTTGGCAAAGGGGCTTTTCACCATCGGTGAGTGCCACTGGAATATATCATACAACCCGGGGGACTGGAGTTCGATCGGTATTCTTATGCTGGAGCCCTTTTTATTTGTAGCGAGCGCCGTACCTCCCTTGAAGTGCATCTGCGTATTGGGGACCTGTGCGGCTACTTCTGTCCAGTCGCCTTTGATCGTGAACTTTTTCTTGTTGCGGGTGACGTCGATGATCATGTCACCATCGGCAGCTACGGTGTAGGGTTCCAGCAGCCCATACATGGAGACACACAGAGCTGCGGCATGCTGGTACAGTGTATACAGGTTCCAGTACTTCATATTCTGGGCGGCTCCGGTGGGGGTTTCATACCACCCGGTCTCCAGGGTCAGCGAGAAGAAGATATTGGGATGTGCAAGCGTATTACGATAGTAGAGTGCATTTTCACTGTCTACCCAGTAGTCAGCACAGCGCTCATAGTCAAACTGTTCGCCCGGTCCATAGGAATAGGCGTAGGATCTTCTGCCGGTGGAAGAGGAGTTGCCTCCGTGCCAGTCATCCGACAGCCTTACCGGGCTGAAGCCCATGAGCTCTTTGTACTGATCCCAGAAGCGCCGCATATGGCTGTCCGATCTTGCATAAGTGCGGCTCGATGTCGGCAGGTATTTGTCGATAAAGTGAAAACTGCAGGTATCGTTGCCCTTGCAATACTCCGGGAAAGGGGAGTGGCTGTCCAGGAAGAAGCGCAGCGGATTGGCCTGGCTTGTTTTGTAGATCAGCTCCTGGAGGGCCTTGATCTGCGGATGGCTGATATTGTCGTATGCATTGGGCCCGCCGTTCGTATTGCGTACGGGGCTGGAGGAGCCCAGGGTCACATTCCAGTCCCAGTTGAGATCCTGCAGTGGAAACTGGTGTGTACCGCGTCCCACGATCCTTTTGCCCGAGAGGCCTTTGTCCGATGCGTCCACATCTACGATCGGGCATACATAGAAGATACAGCGATCGCGCAGCGACCGGGCTATTTCTTCCTCGGATGTGAGAAAGTCCATCATGAACCGTACCGTATGCAGGCCGGGCAGTTCATAAGGGTGCTGGCCGGCCAGTATCCAGACCAGTTGCTTCTCATCATCCGGGATATCGCGGTTGGTGATCCGGATCACGGGCACTTCCCGGCCTTCCAGGCTTTTGCGTGGCAGCGGAGTGATCTCCGTGCAGGTACCGGGCAGGTCTGCTACATGGCGTAGCATGTCTCCATATGTATATGGTACCCCGGAAGCAAAATAGCAGCGCTGTGTACCTGCGGATATCTCTATGCTGTATTGGGCGGTATCATGCATGGGCGTATACTGCCACTCGCCATCATCCAGCCTGTAGGCTGCGAATGCAGGTACCTTATTGAGATCTTCGTGTTCGAGCTTGATTTTCAGTGTACCCGTCTGCAACCGCTCCAGGCATACGTTGAAATAAGTCTGGTGCATGTTCTGGCCAGAGGGAGGAGCCAGTACGAGAGAGTTCGGGCCGTCAAAATGTTTGACAAATTCGCCGCCGCGGCCGCTTTTGGGTACCGCCGTGGATACCTTTACCTGGCCGGTGAGTGATAGACAGCAGCAGAGTCCGATGGCGATCTGCCAGAGCCTGTGTGCATGATGGATCATAGCTTCCTTGTTTTGTAAGACCTAATCAGGTTGGTTAAATAAGTAGTGAATCACAACCATAAACACATGCAAAAAATGTGCCATATGTTGTTCCTGCGACCTTTTTGTTCAAAAAAAGATCGCTTTCGTTGTTCTTGTAAAAGCTAATTTGAAGTAGCTCCTTTCAGTGGAGTGACCGAAGCTATGACGACGAGATCAAATAAGAGAGCTTTCCTAGTGCTGTCAGGTATTTTACTGAGCCCCTCAAACATCGATGTTACGATATAAAACACTTGCTTTGCTGATGCTTATATATGCTGAACAGGCATTACTTGTTTGTTTTTGTGTGTAATACATGCGCATGTGGGTATAGGAGCGATGAAATTTATTTTGAAAAAGATTGAATTTGTCTAAAACAACTCGCGCCGAATTGCTATATTGCTGTAGTAAGTCAAAAGGTTTTCGGGCATAATCATTTTAGTTATCACTGGTATGAAATTGCTCTTATCCTTATTGCTTCTTTTCATTATCCGTTTTGTTGGTTGAAAGTGAAATTCATATTCTGCCTAGATATAGAATTTGTGTAATGCATATGTCAGTTTGCCTGTATTTATCGACGATTGTTTGGATGGTAAAGGGCAGACGGATTTAATGGGTAGTTGAATTTTCGAAATATTTTCAGGTAGGTGCGTAGCGTATTTTTCTTCCCGGTGATCAGGCCGTGCAGGATATGGTATGTTGTGTTTGGTCCTGTACGATGGTGGCTTGGTCTGCGGTAGAAAAAAATTAAAGATTTTCAGGTTAATCGCCTTGCGGCACTTTCCGGGGATTTGTATCCTGACGGAGACAGGCTTGTTTTTTCGGTAAACTTTCTATGGATCGGATCATGCTACGTCTGCTATTCCTTACAATCTTGTCGCCCGGCATAATATCGGGTGTCTGGGCTCAGGGCCGGGAGGATACGCTGTATCGTGCTCCGGAACGCAGATGGAATTTCTCGGGGGAGGGTATTTCGCTGGACTCCGTAAACTCCTGGCTCAGGGAACTGGGTATCAGCCCTGACAGTATGCAGGAGTTTTCAGGAGGATTGGCCGAAGCAATAGGATGGAGGGCCATCAGTTCCTCTGTCACCAAGCCGCCTCTATGGTCTGTACGCGGCATAGAATATGCACTCGTTTTTTCAGCCAATGATCACTTCAGCCTTCAACGCGACGGCTTCTTTCACATGCTGAATATATCGTCCGGGGCAGAGTTGTTCGGTATCCCGGTACGTATAGAGAACAGTATCTTAATGGACCAGCAGGTAGGCAACTCACCGTCCTACAGGCATATCGGCAGGATTAGTGCGGACCTCAACCAGTGGAGAAACAATCGTGTGGCGCAAACGGTCTCCGGGCTGAAACGCCCGGGTCTTTCAGTCGATCCCGGTCTTCTGACCGAACTGAAAGATTACCTGTTGGCACAGGTTACGGAGCGCGTATTGCTGGATCGGCGCATACTGGAAAATGAGCGCAACTACAAGGCGCGGTTGGATAGCATAGAGGCAGGTATAAGAGACACGCTCACAGGTGAGGCGGATAAGTACCAAAAGTACCTGGACGCCCTCGTCAGGATCAGGGCCGTGTATGAGCAGGTCTATGCCGCCAAGAACAAATACGGTGATTTCCTGGAGAGCAGGATGCGCGATGGAGCGGTGACCCATGCCGGAGATATGCTGGAAGCCATGCGACAGCGCAGCCAGCTGGGACAGAAAGCGAAGGACTGGTCCGATACCCGCCTGTCGCCGTGGAAGGCCAGGTACAGGAGATGCATGCAGGCGGTCGGATCAATTGACTACGGTGTACAGAGTCTCAGTGTGTCCAGGTTTACCGCTTGGGGAATTCCCGTTCGGGGACTGGGTGTCAAAGCCGCAGGAGAAGGATACAACGGACAGGTATTTGCGGGTAAGCTGCTGGGCCGGAGAAACGTATTGCTCGCATACGATCCCCTGCTGAACAACAGGAATGACTGGGGTGAGATCTACTTGCTCCAGGTAGCCAGGAAAGAGACAGACCGGGCTGTCACGGAGATCACTGTTCAATACGCCAATGATTTCAACCACGGAACAGGCCGGCAACAAATAGCGCATCCCAACAACCTTGTGGTCTCTGCCCGCTCGACGATGCAGGCCGGTGAGAGACTTTCATTTGAGGCAGAGCTGGCCTATGCCGCTTTCCTGCCTGTGAGCGACGAAAGTCCGCTCTATGAAGCTCCATCAAAACTGGCGGGTTCTGTCGGCGCGCGGTTCGCCCTGTTCCGATTCCTTCACCTGGTATCTCATGCCGAGTACATCGGCCCGCGATTCTTCACATTCGGCAACCCCTACCTGATAGGCGACCGGTGGCTGGCCGATGCGGGTATCGAATATGGTGGAAAGCGCGTAAGGATACGACTTTCGGGGCAGTACTGGGAGTCGCTGGGCGGGACACAGGCCGGACAGCAACTGCCGCGGCATACACAGCGGAGATGGGTCGCCGACGGCCAGTGGCGGATCACACAGCGGTTTTCTATGACCGCCAGCTACAGGCCGGTCGTCTTGTTGAGTACGGATCCCGCGGCACAGATCTCAGGCAGCGGCTTCGAGGTCGATGCGTATACGGTCGGACTCAAATGGCAGGAGAGAAGAAAGCGGCAAACAACGACTCTGTCCCTGCAGATGAGCAATATGAAAAGTCTGCTCACCGTAGCGGATACTACGTTGCGTACCGGCTTGCTGTACGGGCTCTTACATGGCCAGGTTACCTGGTATGACCGGCACAGTTTGTCCCTGATGAGTTCGACGGGATTTGACAGCCGGGGATCCATACAGGATATCAATATGGATATAAGTTATATGCTCCAGGGAGATCGGGTAAGTTTGCGTTCAGGTGTCCAGTTGGTCAGGCTCCCTTTTGACGGGCTCAGGTACGGATTCCTGGCGGCGGCCTCCTTTCCCGTGCTGCGTGCGGTCTCGGCAGGTTTTCAGATCAGTTGCCTGGCGCCGGCTACACCTGTTGCCACGCTTGGCGGCGGCCTGCAGTATTACGGCAATTGTTCAGTGAATTATAGTATAAACAGATGAAAAAGAACCTATATATGTCAGCCTGTTTACGTTACCTCTGCGGCTTGTGTTGTCTCTTCCTTGCTCTTCGCACGGAAGCCCAGGTCGTGATCTATCCAAAACCGATACCGGAGAAGACCATCGGCTACGATGACATACTCTCCAATATTACTATCTACAGTGGCCTGACGGCGACGATACCCGGTGAAGTAACTGTCAGGGTATTGTCGGCCGGTGGACAGGAGTTGATCCTGTTTCGCTCGGAGATCGTGCACCTGCGCCCGGGGGTCAATCAACTCCATATCCGCCAGTCGCTCAGGACGGTGCAGTATAGCGGTTCTTCTTCTTTCAACAATTTTGCCCGCCAGCAGCAGGGGCTGCCTTATGGACAGTACGAGATATGCTATTCGTTCTACGGGGTGGCTGAGCAGGTAGTCCTGGATGAGCGATGCGAGTCTAACCGGTCTGTGCCGCTGGTGCCCGTGCAGATCGAGTCGCCGGCTGCGGGAGCTGTCCTGGACGAATGCCAGGTACTGCTCACCTGGAGTCCCCCGATGCCGGCCGGGGGGGACCTGACGTACCGGGTCCGCATAGTGGAGTTGGACGGCGCACGCTCGGCAATGGCAGCGCTTGCCCAGCGCCCGGCAGTAGCGGATATCACTCAGCTACGGGGCCATTCGTACGCCATCGGCACACACCTGCCCGGTCTCCGCAACAAGCAGCTCTACGCCTGGGAGGTGATCGCCTACAGGGACGGCGAGCCTGTTTCTTCCGGTGAACCGGGGACATTCAGCTTTGACTGTGGCGGTGATGTATCCGGCCTGATGATGGCGCCTGCCGACACTTATGTACAGATGCAGCCCTGGTTTGCCAACTGTTATCATGCATCGGGCAGTACACTGCGCCTGCTATATGTACATAAAAGCGGCCATGCCTCCGTCCCTTACAGGATCGTACGCGTGGACACGACTCCCAATACGGTCATATCCACCGGGACCTTTACCGTACAGTTCGGGGCCAATCTCATAGATCATTCCATCGCTGCCCTGGTGACCAACGGCGTCTACCACATTGTGGTCCGGGATCATCACCAGGACGAATATGGACTAGAATTCAGAAAGATATGAATAGATGTAATATGTTCTTGTCTCTCTTGCTGGTATGCCTTATCGGTATGGCCGCATGCAGCAGGCAGCAGGACCTGAGGGAATACATCTACGATCCGGCGAATGCTTTCGCAGTAGATACGGATCTGCCGGGTGTACGTATAAAGGCAGTATTGCTGCCGGATACACTGGTCAATGACCGGGCCGGTAAGTCGGTAAACATGTCCGGCAGGCCGGAAGCTTTTTTCAATGACCGCGGACTCCATGTCGAACTCTTGCTGGATGTGGCGCAGGGTACTGAACTGGCCGGTATTATGAGATCCGGCAGTGACGAACAGTTGATCTCGATGAGAAAGGAAGTCCTGCACTTCTATCGGTCGGCTGCAGCATCTGCGACCAGGCTTGTGATAGGAGACCAGGAGTTAGTGCCTTCCTTCCACTTTATGGAAGAGAACGGATTTATCGGCAACCGGATCAGGCTGCTTTTCTTCTTCGAGCATACTTCACTGGATGAGATACGCGGCAGCGCAGCGCCCTGTTGTCTTTATCTAGACCGGATGCCGCTGCCACAGGGCACTGACGTCCGCATTTGTTTCAACACCAGACAACTTTGACCATCATGTATATTTCCAGACACTCCCGCAGGCGGATCGCCTTGTCTCTCTGCTTGCTGATCATTCTCGAAACGGTTTTTCCGGCTGTAGCCATGGCGTTGACGAGTGGCCCGGTACAACCCGAATTTGAAGGTTTTCAGCAAGTATCGGCATCCAATCTTGTCGATCCGTTTTCAGGCGACTTCAGCTATAATATCCCGGTCTGCGAGATCGGCGGCTATCCGCTTAATCTGAGCTATGCTTCCGGTCCTGGCGTAGAAGAAGAAGCCAGTTGGGTAGGACTGGGATGGACCCTCTCACCTGGCTCCGTCAACCGGACCGTAAGGGGATTGCCGGATGACTTCAAAGGTGATGAGATACGCAGAGAGGTTAGTATAAAGCCTGATACAACCATAGGATTCGGTGTCGGTTCCGCCTTTGAAGCATTTGGTTTTCTGGGGGTAGGAGTTAACGCTGGGATTTTTTATAATAACTACACCGGTTGGGGAGTGGAGGCTGGATTTTCGCCGACGGTTACCATACCTGTTACTTCAGGAGGGTCAAATACCAAAGGTCTCGGTGTCGGCGGCAACTTCTCTTACAACTCTTCCACAGGTATCGGTGTGGCCCTTAGGGTAGGGATCAGTGGCAAGACAGAAAAAGAGCAAGAAAGATCGCTTAACCTTAGTATAGGAGGTTTTAACTCACGTCAGGGGCTTAAAGAGTTGGGTTGGGGTGTTTCTTATACAAAGAGAACTGGTAAAAGATGGGCGCAGAGCATGGCTTTTTCACCTGGTGGTAGTATTGGCTTTGCTTCCATGGGATATACGCCTGTTCCATCTCTTCCCTTTTTTAACCGCTCTTTGTCTTTTCACGGAACGGTCGGGCCTGCGATCGTCGGTACCCATCCCAATGTGACGATCAACGGCTATTTTGTAGAGCAGTTCCTGGCAGACAAAGATATACGCAGACCTGCTTACGGAAGTCTCTATTATCAGCACGCCCCGGTCTCACAGGACAATATCTTGCTGGATGTCAATAAATTGCAGAATAAGCCATATCAGAAAACCGCTCCGGCTATTTCGCCGGTAATAGGTGCTTTTGACTTATTCCAGGTATCTGCACATGGCCTGAGCGGTCAGTTTAGGTTACACAGAAACGATATCGGATCTTTTAACGAACCGTATAATGTCGCTACTACTGATGCCAAGAGCTTTGGTGTGGAGCTGGGCGTAGGCAATGCATTTCATGCCGGACTGGACGTAAATGTTTCTTCAGGAGAAAGCAGAAAAGGTAGGTGGAACAGTTATAATGAAGTCCTGCAGTACTTTCCCTTTACGCACCAGGTAAGTGCGATATCCAGTCCTTCTCAATGGACCTATGAGCCGGCTTTCTTCCGGATGAGTGACGAACTTCATATGAGCGATACCACACTGCAGGATCGTGTTCATCGCGAGAAGCCTGCACGTGTGAAGTTGGACAGGTATGGCGCTACGATAGTCAAAGCGTCCAGGGCAATGGTCGCCGAGACGAATCTGCGTATCGCTGCGGAAAAAGCCGTCAATACGAATGTTGTCAACCCGTCCGCAAGGCCGGTGCGCAATACTAATATTGCCTATCTGACACATGAGGAGGTAGAAATGCAGGGTAAATATCCCCCGATATTTGCCTTTCCTTTCAATGCGTTTACAGCCACAGGTTGCGTACCGGATACACTGGCTGCTTCAAGAATATACAGGCTCAGTTATCCCAATCACCATATCTCGGAAATAACACTGACCCAAAACACCGGCCAGACCTTCAGGTTCGGTCTGCCAGTGTATAACCATACCCAGCAGGATGTGGTGTTCAGTGTTCAGAGTCCCGGCAGTCATCCTGCGAGCGGTATGGCCAGATATACTTCCGGCACAACCGGAGACAATTCAGTCAGCAATAACAGAGGCCGTGAAGGATATTTCAACAGGGAGACGCTGCCTGCTCATGCCACGTCTTACCTGCTTACCGGTATCTACTCGGCTGACTATGTAGACAGGACCGGAGACGGAGTTACGGCTGACGACCTGGGAAATGCAGTACAGTTCAACTACTCCAGAACTGCCGGATACAGGTGGAGAAACCCGGTGAGTGTGGTCAATGACTCAGCCAGGTATAACGCCGGGTATCGAAGTGACAGCCAGGATGACAAGGCTTCTTATGTATACGGAGAGCGGGACAACTGGTATGTCCATTCCATAGAGTCTCCTACAGAGGTAGCGCGTTTTTATACGTCCAACAGAACAGACGGTCTGGGCGTCAATGGCGACAGGGGCATGCGTGATCTTACCCAGACATTGAAAAAACTCGATTCCATAGTTGTATTCTCCCGCAGTGACCTGGCGTTGCATGGTTCTTCCGCCGTGCCTCAGAAGACCGTCGTCTTTGAGTATGAAACTTCTACGACCAACTCGCTCAATCTCGCAAAAGGTATTCCCAATACGTCCAATGTAAATCGGGGTAAACTGGTATTGAAAGCAGTATATACAAAATACAAGGTAAATCAGACGAAATACAACCATTATTCTTTCGTCTATCATACCAGTTTTGTCCAGGGAACTACCCAGTATTACAACTATACGCCCAACAGCACCGACCGGTGGGGCAACTTCAGGGTGAACAATCCCGCAACATATCCTTATGCACAGGACTTCCCCTATGTCTACCAGGATATTGCACATGCCACGATCAGTGCCAATGCATTCAATTTGCGGGAGATAACGCTGCCTTCAGGCGGCATAATCACGATCGCATACGAGTCGGATGATTATGCTTTCGTCCAGGACAAAAGGGCCGGGCAAATGATGTTCATCAAGGGCTTTACAGCGGAGAGTAACAATACGCTCGTCAATACGCTGTACAGCTCAGTCAACACCATACACCCCTATGTCGTGATCGACCTGCCTGTGCCTGTACCGCTTGCTGCTGTTCGCCAACGTTATTTTGAAGATGTAGACCAGATCTATTTCAATTGCTGGGTAAACCTGGATGGAAAAGGTAACTCCGAGTATGTGAGCGGATACCTCAATTATGATATCAATGACATACAGACATTTTCTACGAATGGCAGCGGCGAGGCTACGGCCATCAAGATCCGGGTGTTCCATTTGGATACAGATACCAATGAAAAAATCCATCCGATCACCAAGGCCGCAACGCAGATGTTGCGCCTGGAACTGCAGCAACTGATCAAACCGCGTATACAGGCGGCCAACCCGCTGGACGCAATTCGCAAAGCCGTGTTCGGTGTCTTCGATGAAGTAGTGGTTATGTTCGCAGGATTCGATCGCCACGCAGTATTGAGGCAGTATGGCAAGACCGTTACCCCGGAAAAATCCTGGATCAGGCTGGCAAATCCGACTTACAAGAAATTGGGCGGCGGCTCTCGTGTCAAAAGTGTTCAGTTGAGCGATCGTTGGGCGCAGATGACTACGGGAACGACTACGACGGATCACATCCAGGAGTTTTTTTATGAGACGGAACATATTGTCAATGGAGTGAAACAAATGATCAGCAGCGGTGTGGCTTCCTGGGAGCCTGCGCTCGGGGGAGATGAAAACCTGCATCGTTCACCGCTTCCATACAAGGAGGAGATCCTGCTGGCGGCGGACAATTACTATTATATGGAAAACCCGATGGCAGAATCGCTGTATCCTGCTCCTTCGGTGGGTTACAGTGAAGTGAAAGTACGTAATAAGACGGCGCGGGCGAACAACAGCTCTAATGGGTATTCTGTGTACAAATATTATACTGCCCGGGATTTCCCGACTAAGTCTTACATGACGGCTAAAGCCAGAATCTCTCTTCGGCCTAAGCCTATACTCAAGTTCTTTGGCTTTGCGAACACGGACCATGAGCATGCTTCCCAGGGCTTTGTGGTGGAAACCAATGATATGCATGGGAAACCGAGAGAGGAGGCAGAGTACAATGAACAGGGAGACCTGTTGACTTCTACTTTGTTTGAGTATCGGACTGCACCCGGTGACGATGGACGAATGCGCCTGGACAACCAGGTCAATGTGCTGCAAAAGAATGGTAGTACCACGGCAGGTACCTTGGGTCTTACGGTAGATACCTGGCAGGATTTCAGTGAAGAAGAGAATAAAACGAGGTCTATTGGAGTTGCTGTCAATACGGAAGGCTTTTTCGCTTTCCTGCCCTTCATCATACCTGTAGCAATCCCCATCTACCAGCAGAGTCACCTGATGCTGCGGACCGCTGCCACTACAAAAAAAGTACACCGGAGCGGCATCCTGTCCAGGGTGACACGTATGCAATACGGTTCAACGCTGGCGACCGAAAACCTGTACTACGATGCACATAGTGGAGAGGTATTGATACAAAGAACCGAGAACGAATTCGGCAAACATCATTTTCATACTGTCTATCCCGCACACTGGGGGTACGCCGACCTGGACTTCGCTTCACGCAAGCAGGGTATTTTTATTGAAGGGGTTCCTGTCAGCTCCAACGGACAGATCAGCAACACGAGTGTAGCCAACAGTCTCGTCAGAGGGGATGAGCTGATTGTCTACAGGTATATCACCAATGGTACGCAGACGATAAATGTACCTTATAGCGGTACCTATTTTGTCGGTACAAGCGGAACAAACAGGTTTATCATTAACGAGGCGGGACGAACCCTGCCGGCCGGTTCCTATAGCATCAAGATCGTGCGGCCGGCTAATGAGAATCAGTACAATGTGCCGCTGTATCAATATACATCCCTGGTGAATCCGATGGTGCTGGGGCTCAATAGTCTTTCTAACCAGATCACCGACGTCCGGGGGATAACCATGAAACAGGACTGGCAGATAGACGAGGTCTGGCCTAAAAGGCGGGAGTGCACAACGGACACTGTTGGCAAAGCCGATCTTTTTTTCAAGGATACTCTTTTGCAGGCCTTGATGGTCAGGGATACTTTTTGGGCCAAAAGTGCAGCAGATAGCCTCACAGTGTATTCTGTAGTATCCTCAGTGTTCAGCGTATCCCCGACTAAAGTCTGGCGAGGCCGGCCGATCAATACAATTCCTTTCTTCAGGATATCACCCCCTGTCGGTCAGCAGAATGACCTGTATCCTGTATATATCGCCAGGATAGGTGAAAACTGTTCTCTTGAGATCAGGCCATGGCAATGCGAAGGCTCGCTCAAAGGGGAAAGATCATCACAGGAACAACAGGCTATGACGAGTTCTCTCAACTGTAATCTTGTACCCCCGAATATACTGCTGCATGGATCCTGTGCCTTCCATCCTCCCCAGGGAGTCACATTAGTAGCAGGAGACCCTGTTGAATGCTACTATTATGCTTATATGATCTGCAGAACCTGCCAGGAAATCGAAGGGTGCCAGACGCTGATACAGGATTCGATCATCAACCCATTCACGGCAGGATTGCTGGGACGGTGGGGCACCGACAGAGAGTTTGTCCGGCATACCAACAGGCATTCTGCACATGCGACCAACACGACGGTCAGGGTTCGGGACGATGGATATATATCGAATCTCTCTCCGCACTTATGGTCGTTTACTTCTGCCAATACCCTGTCGGCCGTGGGCACCTCAGACGTCTCCTGGATACCGACATCGACGCAGACCAAGGTCAACTCCCGGATGAAGACGATCGAAAGTATAGATGCCATGGGTGTACCCCATGCCTCGATCATCGGTTATAAAGACAATGTGGTGAAGGCGACCGCAGCCAATGCTCTCCTGCGGAATATAGCTATGGAGTGCTTCGAGGACTGGAATTACCGGACAGACTGTCGGGACAGTGTATGTTACCTGGATCCTCATTTTGACTTTTTCTCATCCGGCCATGTTTCCATGCGTTCCGATGAATTTGCACATACCGGGAGGTATTCGCTCAAAGTTCCAAGCGGCTCTTTTGCACGTGAGTGCCGGATCATTCCCAATTATACGGAGTCCGGTGCAAAGTTTGCCAATCGCACATCTCCTACACATGGTTACATCATGAAGAACCCGGGTAAGTTGCCCAAGTTTTATCCCGAGGCCAGCACCTATGTGGCCAGCGTGTGGATAAGAAAAGCCTCTTCAGGTGCAACGCCTACACTGACGGTGCGTCTCAACAACACGGCCTGCTGTGCTTCTTCGGGGAGCTCCGTCGTGCTCAGCCCGTCAGGTCCTGTCATTGATGGCTGGCAGCGTATATCCGGAACATTTACCGTATCCGGATCGCAACCTTGTCCCGGGACTACCTCCTCTATTGATTTTACGTTCGCTACCAGCAACGGGATCACTTATTTCGACGACTTCAGGGTGCATCCGCTGCTTTCAACGATGCAGACCCATGTATATGATCATACCAACCTGAGGATCTCTGCCACCCTGGATGAAAATAACTATGCCACCTTCTACGAGTACGATGACATGGGCAACCTGATCAGGATCAAACGGGAAACGGAAAGGGGTGTCATGACCATACAGGAAGGCGCAAAACGAATGACAAGAGACCAGTAAATCGAGACAGATGAGCAGATATCGTATTGTTAGATCAGTGACTATGTTGTTTTTACTGCTGTGGGCTGCAGCGGCGAGCGCTCAGGCCGGGGACGCGCATCACTTGCTGGGAAAAATCATCACTGCATATCAGGCACAGCGACCGTTCAAGTGCCGGGTAAACTATACTTTCTATTCTTCCGGTGAACTGAAGGATTCACTCTCCGGCGATCTGTACCTGCAGCGTGACGGATATTACCTGTTGTCCGGCGAATTTGTCATCGTATCCGAACGACTTGTAAAATTGATGGTACACCATCCTTCACGCAGTATACAGCTAAGTAAGGTGGAACAGGGTGTTTCTACCGATGATTGGCTGGACCTGCGGCGCCTGGATGAACTAATGACATCGGGGCAGTATATAATAGCCTCTTGTACCGGATCTGGGGGAGAGCCCTATCTACAGTTGTCATCGTATGCTACAGGACAGGATATCCTTCTCTATTATGATCGGGCCTATCTCCTTCAACGTATAGAAGTCAATGCCGCATATACCGACAGTAATGGTCAAGATCCCGCCAGGGTCCAGGAAAGCCTGCTCGTGCGGTATGAACAGTACAAGAGACTAAAGGACAATGAGCTGAAGCAGCTCAGGGAATACGTAGTACCGGGCAAAGACAACCGTTACCGGCCGGGCTTTAAAACAGATGGTTATACCCTTATTCAATAGTATCCAAAGTCATAAGCAATGCAAAAAAAACCTTTCAACCTGCAAAGCGGAATGAGCGCTGTCAGTTCAGGACGGTCATTCGTGGTTACCTCCTCCCTGAGAAGGTTGTTTCTGCTGTTCCCCGTGTTTTTTTCCTGGCAGTTGCATGCGACGGAGGAAGTTTTCTACAACCAGTTGATCGGTGCACAGATTATCAATGGCGCCACATTGGAGGTAAAGGATGACAAGTTTCTCGTGCCGGCTGAGTGGGCAACTATCGATGCGCACAGGTCTGTCAGGAACCTGATTGTATTTGAAATATACGAGGACGGTAATCTATATCGGAATGCCACTTTTACGCAGAACATCACGATCAAGATCGAAAAATGGGACAGTAACAATACCCTGACTACGGAGACAAGGACCCTTTCTGTCAACTACAATCCTGCAGCAGGTACCAATTATACCCAGCGGGCTTACTATTATTTTCCGGATGCACATAAGGTAGTAGTAACAGTCATGACTGCGCCAGCACAGAACACATATGTGCGCCTGAGCTCGAAGATCCTGATCGATCGTGTATACCAGTTCAGTACGACAGCCAATTTCAGTACACTGAGCCATGCGGACAGTTCCGCTACATTCACTTCCAGCAAGATGCTCCGGATCAACTGGACCAATATGGCCGGAGCAGCCGAATATGATGTAGAATATACCTTCTACAATGCCAAGAGCAGAGTAGCGCGCGAAATCACGGCCGGTACGCCCACCTATACAAACTTTGACTGGCTTTTTGTGAATAACGCCAGTCGTATCACTACAGACAAAAACCAGGTCACTATTCAGCTTACCTATCCAGATGGGTATATCCTGTACAGGGTGAGAGGTGTACGTTACAGGGCGGACGGGACAAGAGAAGAAGGAAAATGGAGTTCTGCCGGGCTGGGCTCTGCGATCTCCCTTGCGAGTTTTGCCCAGAAATACCAGTACACAGCGGCGCATCTTTCAGCGATGAACTGGAGTATGCTCAAGACTTTTGCAGAGGGGGGCAAGACCAAGGCTACGATCCAGTACTACGACGGCTCCATGAAGATGCGGCAGGAAGTGACTGAGTTGAAGCAGGAGCGTAAGTCTCTCGTGACCGATCACTACTACGATTTCTTTGGCCGGAAAGTAATAGATGTATTGCCCTATGTCAACAGTGACTTTGTGCTCAGTTATGCACGTGACTCTATCCGTATCAATGCAACGACGAGGCCGACACCGGCCGCATTTGACCCCGGTACATGTGATTATGCAGGTATACAACTGTCCGGTGTCTATGGAGCCGGCAAATACTACGGCACCGCCAATAAGTATCTGCCGTCCACGGATATACCTGAGTTTATTCGCTATATCCCCCGCTCCGACGGATACCATTACACGCAGACAAGATTTACCCCGGACCGAACGAACCGGGTCGCCGCTCAGAGTGGTCCGGGTGGAAGCCTAAAGCCGGCTTCAGGTCATGAAACAATGTACTTTTATGGTAAGCCCTCCCAGACAGAACTGGACCGCATCTTCGGCAATGATGTCGGTTTTGCTCACCAGTACCAGAAAAACCTGGTCATCGATCCCAACGGGCAGGCGAGTGTAAGTTATCTCAACGCTGCAGGTCAGACCATAGCTACGGCGCTTTCCGGCGAAAGCCCCGCAGGTATCACAGCGTTGCCGTCCAATACCGGTGGTACGACGGTATCTATGACGGATAGTATCCTGCATGCACGTCTCGTCGATGGGAGGATAGTATCGACATATACCTACCTTGCCACTACGCCGGTCGACCTGGAGATCAGTTTTAATATCAATCCTGCTGCGTACAACGAAAAATGCAGGAGTACGATTTGCTTTGATTGTCATTACGATGCAGTGGTGACAGTCAAGGATGCCTGCGGTTCACTTAACTACCAGTATACGTATAAAAATTATACTCTTGAGGTCTTCGACACGCTGTGTCATACACCCAATGCAGCAATCGTACAGTCATTTGTTATTCCGGCTAAAGAAGTTGTTCCCGGAGAGATCTTTATTCAGCTGGACCTGTCGGTCAGCGAGGATGCAATCAGGCATTATTCTGAGGTATTCATGCATGAAAACAGCTGTATACCTGCTCCTGCCGAACTGGATGAATATTTTTCGGAGATCTTCGACCAGAACTGTTTTGAGACCTGCGAAGAGTGTTATGCATCACTGGGGGGGTCTTCCAATGCATTCGTGCAGGCTTACAAGGCCAGGCTGCTGGATATGGGATTGCCCTGGACACCGGCTGACAGTCTCGAGGCCCGCCAGATATATAATCGCAACCTGGCAAATTGCCGTGCCTATTGTGAGCGTCCTTCCGAATGCGATATGCTTGAGGAAGCGATGATGGCCGATCTTTCGCCGGGAGGTCAATATGCCGGCTATAGCGTGGATCCGCTCACATCGGTGTATAGTACGACTGACGTGACTTCGATCTTCTACAATCACTCCGGTACAGGACCGCTTTACCGTCAGCCACTGACGCCCTACCTGGATGAAGACGGCGTCACCCCTTCGGTCATACGGATCAATGGACTGGACTACCCGCCGCAAGAGCTGGGCATGAAAGATTTCATCTTTTACTGGCAGCCGTCCTGGGCAGCCAGTCTGCTTGACTATCACCCGGAGTACTGCTACCTGGAGTGGTGCAGGGACAACTATAAATTGCTGATGTCGGGTCAATCTATTAAGACGGCAGATACTTATGAGGCTGCGAGTTGGTTTGCCATGGACAATAATATTCTTGATCTCGATGCCTTTTTCGGCATCGGAACCCCGGGTGAAGACTATCGCGATGAGCTGGAGTATTTCCTGGACTATATATATGGTTCAAACCTGGCGGATACGTTGACACTCAGGGAGTTGGTGAATATTATCGTTTATTGCAACGGCAGCTATCCTTGTGCTACGACAGACGGATGTACGGCAGACCGTGACCGGTGGTGGAGGACGTACAGGGATATTTATCTGGCTCAGCGACAGAGAGTGATCTGTAGGATAGCCGGCGAATACGCGGATATATGTGCTACCATTGTAGACCCGGACTGTATCGGTATCGATGATGTCGGCTGTGGCGTAGATAATCCTTATGCTCCCAAGCAAAGGCGTTGGATATGCCCGGAAGATTACAGCGGCAGCGTATCGGAGATCACCGACAGAATCTCGGATATGAGAACAGAAACAGAAACAGCCTTGCTGGCGGATTGCGAATCCGGCTGTGAAGCAATGGCAGACCAGTGGATGGCTGAGCTGGCGGCCTGCAGTTGCCTGAGCGACCCGGTCAAGAAAAGTGCAGCGAGGACAAGGTTCATTGCCATTTGCAAACGTGCCTGCCATGCTAACAGGCCTTTTGGTGCAACAACCTGTCCTACACCTACCTCTTACGGGGACACTTCCTTCGAAGGCGCACTCAACGCAGTATGCGGAACTACTTATTCTCCCTGCGATACTGCATGCAATGTGCGCAAGATCAACACACCCGGCAGGCACATACATCGCCAGTACCTGGGGCCGGAGCAGAGTTCCTATCTGAGCCCTGTCGCAGAAGAAAACTGTGTGTGTACGAGCCTGAGCGCGCTTTATTCCTGCTACCAGAACAAACCACTGTCGGATCCGTCACCCAGTTTTCTGGCCTTCCTGAGCCAGATGTCCAATTACAATCTTACACCCGCTGAACTGGATACATTGATGAGCAGATGTACGACCTCCTGTCGGTACCTGCCGGATCCCATATCGCTGCCTCCTTACCTGATGTGTAATACCTGCCGGTCGGGATCCGATGTGGCGGCAGCAAGGGCTGCGTTCATCTTGTCCTGTGGAATGAGTTATGACCAGGGGGCCTATGTCATGTATATGAACCATACCCTCGGCCTGAACCTGGAGGTGACTGATTATGATGCGTTCCTCGCCCGGTGGGCCGACTACAGCAGTATCGGCGCCTGTACCAACGGTTTTCTTTTGTGCCCCCGGACCTACACGACCGACAATCCTGTAAGTGACTGTATGGAGGTCTTCCTGGAACATATGGCCACCCAGCGGGCTATTGCCTATTCGGCTATCCTGGACAGCCTCCGGGCCGTCTTCCGTGAACGGTATGTGGCACATTGCCTGGCTCAGCCCAAGGCTATGTTGCTCAACCGTGATCATAAGGAGTATCACTATACCCTGTATTATTTTGACCAGTCGGGCAACCTGGTGAAGACTGTCCCTCCTGAAGGAGTGGCCTATCTCAACAGCACCCAGATCAACCAGGCGAGGATATACAGGAATACGGGTACCGGTACGCAGCAATATCCGGGTCATGCCAGATCAACTAAATACTGGTACAACTCGCTGAACCAGGTATACAAACAACTGACCCCTGACGGAGGTGCTACGGAGTACTGGTACGACAGGATAGGGCGTGTGGTGATCACCCGGGAGAGCAGGAATGCGGCATCCAACAGGTACGGGTATACACGGTACGATGCGCTCGGAAGGATATACGAGACGGGGCAGATCGTCAATGCAACTGCCGTATCGGCAACACCGTATACCACCGCTACTTTCAACACCTGGTACGGATCCGGATCGGCGCGTTATCATGTGACCAGGCACTATTACGATCAGACCCGATACGCCACTCCGGCCGCAGAATTCACCAGCGGCGCACAGGAGAATCTTTTGCGCAGGCTGGCTTCGTCCGCCTATTTCAAAAACTTTGCAGATACGGTCAATTACAATCACGCCACTCATTATACCTATGATGTATCCGGCAATGTAAAAGAACTGATCCAGGACTATCCCGATGTGCCGGCCGGCCAGCGGTATATGATTACGGGTTATGAGTATGACCTGGTCAGCGGAAATGTCAGCAGTGTCCGCTACCAAAAAGGCAAACCGGACCATTTTACACATCGTTATCGCTACGATGAGGATAACCGGCTGACGCATGTAGAGACCAGCGTGGACGGGTTCGTATGGGACCGCGACGCACAGTACCAGTACTACCCGCATGGTCCGCTCGGCCGGCACGAGATCGGGGAGATACGCGTACAGGGGACTGACTACGCGTATACCCTGCAGGGCTGGCTCAAGGCGGTGAATGCCTCGGTACTATCCGACAGCCTGGACATCGGCAAGGACGGTCGCAGCGGGACCGGGTATCCGCATAGCCGGTATGTGGCCCGCGATGCGGCGGCTTTCACGCTGGGTTACTTTTTCGGTGATTATACGCGTGTCACATCGACGAGCGGGCATTACCCGGAGCTGGCTTATTCGTCTGTGTCGGCGTTCAACAGCGGTGGAGTATCGCTTTACAACGGCAATATCCGCAACAGCATGTACGGTATCCGGGACGTGGACAGCGACCTGACGAAGGGCTATACGTATAACTATGACCAGTTGAACCGGCTGACGCAGCAACGCGCCTGGGCGGGATACAACGGTACTGCATTTCACTGGAACAGTGTATTGGTTCCGTCGACGGCCTACCGGGAGAACTATGCTTACTCGGCCGCCGGCAATATCACGGGACTGCGCAGGACGGACGAGTCGGGCAATGTGATCGACAGCCTGATCTATTACTACTACAATAATCACCAGACGAGCGAGTATCCGTCGCAAAAGAACAACCGACTGCAGCGTGTCACGGACAACGGGGCATCGAGCGGTACGAAGGGAGATGTGATCCACCAGACGAATACGAGCAATTATGTATACGACCTGAGCGGCAACCTGGTACAGGATATCCAGGCGGGGTTGAATATAGCCTGGACGCCGACCGGAAAGATCGACTCAGTTTTGCAAAGTTCGGGTCAGGTGATTAAATTTGAATATGATGCGCAGGACAGGCGTAGGGTAAAGATCATACGTCCTGTGAGCAGCACGCACGATACGGCGTATTACTATTCGCGGGATATCGAGGGGAATATACTGGCGGTGTACAGTTTTCGTTACCCGAAGCCGGCTTACAATACGCCTGAAGCGGTGCGGGAATACCGTTTGGCTGAACACCACCTGTACGGGCTGGAGCGGTTAGGTGTCTTCAACAACTCGATGCGGCTGTTCTATGCCGGAGGGATCATCCCGATAGAGGATGAAGAGATAGAGCCGACGCTGGCATCGTGGATCACAGGTCGCAAGCGTTACGAGTTGCGGAACCACCTGGGGAATGTACTTTCGGTGATCTCGGACCGGAAGGTGGATGCGGGTACGACAGCGGGAACGCCGGTGACGCATTATCTGCCGGATGTGCGTACTGCTAGCGACTACTACCCGTTTGGATGGGCGATGCCGGGCCGCCAGTCGAATGTAGGCGGCTATCGATTTGGGTTTAATGGTCAGGAGATGGACAATGAGCCGCAGGGCAATGGCAACAGTTATTCGTTCGAGTACCGGGTGCATGATCCTAGGATAGGACGGTTTCTGAGTGTAGATCCGGTTATATACCGATACCCTTACTGGACGCCGTATCAATTCGCTGGCAATATGCCCATCAAGTATATGGATCTTGAAGGTCTTCAGCCCGGAGAGAGGGCGTTCAGGACTGGTTTGCTCTTAACGAACCCTAAAGCGCATGCTGTTGAGTTGCAGGCGGAGGCACAGATGCGGGATAGGATGCAGCAAATCAAGCCGATGGAGGCTGCTCATTTCCTTCTTGACGGTATAGGAACGGTGCCCTTCTTTGGTGAAGCCGCAGATGCATTAAATGGGTTTTTGTATTTGTTTGAAGGAGACAAAGTAAATGCAGGGTTTAGCTTTGCAGCGACAGCTCCATTTGCAGGTATCGGGGCGACGGGAGCTAAATGGGCGAGGAAGACTCTGAAATATTCTGATAATGCTTTTCATTCCGCTTCAGGGTTAGTCTTTAAACAAGGAAGCAAACATGGGAATCGTTTATCTCATGTATTAGCTCATACTGCGGATGATCTTTCAAAGGCCAAACATGGTGTATTTAGCATAGGCCAAGATAACCTCGTGAGTACACTTGATGAAGCGTGGGAAATGGCTCGAAAAGGAGGTGATAAAGTTGTTAGGACTCTGCAAGACAATGGAAATGTTAGTTACATTATTGATATGGGTAGGAAGATAGGTTTTGAGGGAGGTAAGAAAGGGTCTCACGAGGCTCTAAATAGAATCAATATTGTGCTTGAAGAGGGAACAAGCAATGTAATAACTGCCTATCCCATAAAGTAGTACATAGCTAAATCAATACGGAAAGCCCTATGGAGATCAGCATCTTAAACCGGAAAGGTCATTTTGAAACATGACATTTAGGGCCCTTCAAGAGGAATTGAGTATTTAAAAATCATAACACCCTCAAAGAAGCAGACACAAAAATGAAAAATAGAATATGATAAACGTAGACTTTAGTAATGTAAAAAACGCATCAATTGCAATAGATTTTGAAACAATAGATTTTATAAAAAAAATAGATACTTACTATTTTTCTATTGACAAAAATCTAATGAATAATATTGATAATACGTATAAGGTTTTAAGTGTTGTGCAAGCATTGATTAGGGGGTGGATATCTTGTCTAAGTAGCATAACAGATAAGGCAGATGTTCAAATAATTTACCTCCCCGTTGGTTTTTATGATGAATATTTGGAGCTCATAAAGTTGGAGATATTGGATGGATCTGTATTGGTTCAGTATGGATATACGGAAGAAATAAAAGGCTATCAGTATAGTCCATCTCAAATAAATTGCTTAGAATCTAGCGAGGTGAGAAGCTATGATTCATTGTCCGACAGTTTTATGTGTACAAAAAATGATTTGATTATCAAGTTTAACAATATTGTATATGCAATAAATGATTTACTTTTTTGTATTAATTAGTAATGCAATTGGGTTGCAGGTAATTTCTTTATAGCGAATGTTTGCTGTCAAAAAGGAACACCGGTGACACATTATCTGCCAGATGTGCGTACTGCGAGCGATTACTACCCGTTTGGATGGGCGATGCCAGGCCGCCAGTCGAATGTGGGCGGGTATCGTTTTGGGTTTAATGGTCAGGAGATGGACAGTGAGCCACAGGGCAATGGCAACAGCTACTCCTTCGAGTACCGGGTGCATGATCCAAGGATAGGAAGGTTCCTGAGTGTGGATCCGATTATATCGATACCCTTACTGGACGCCGTATCAATTCGCGGGGAATATGCCCATCAAGTATATGGATCTTGAAGGTCTTCAGCCGGGAGAGAGGGCGTTCAGAACTGGTTTGCTCTTAACGAACCCTAAAGCGCATGCTGTTGAGTTGCAGGCAGAGGCACAGATGCGGGATAGGATGCAGCAAATCAAGCCGATGGAAGCTGCTCATTTCCTTCTTGACGGGATAGGCATGGTCCCTGTTTTGGGTGAACTTGCAGATGCATTAAATGGATTTTTATATTTGTTTGAAGGCGACAAAGTAAATGTAGGGTTTAGCTTTGCAGCGACAGCTCCACTTGCAGGTATTGGAGCGACGGGAGCAAAGTGGGCAAAAAATGCTGTTACTTATTCCAAAAAGTCTAGCGACGAAACAGTTGACCTAGTACATTCGGCAATAAGAAAAAGAGATGGAGTCGCAAAAGGAAAGTTTGTAAAAGATTATGCTACAAAAAATACAAAGAATTTTAGCTCATATTTTAAATCAGAAAGAGAAGCTCGGAATTTAGCAAGAACGAAGATCGGTAAGAATCCAATTGAAGTCGAGCTAAACAAATGGAGAAGTGCTGACGGGAAATGGCAGCATAGAGCTAAGGCGGGAGATGTTAATGACAAGCATAGCATATACATCTCGAAGAACTAAATCCTAAAACAGGAGAAATATTGCAAAATTATCATTTAAGATGGCAGTGAGACAGGTAGACTTAAGGGCAAGTGTGGATGTGAGAGAATTCATGGAGCAGTTGCAAATTAAAGTGCATCTCAATCGAACTATTTATTTTGATTTATGCATGGCTTTTTTGTTATTGAAAGAGAATCTTGTCGATGATATAGGATTAAGGTTTGATAATTTTTTTATATTACTAAGAAAAACCATGCATAATCATTCGAAGTATGAGGCGGTAGACTTTAATAGGCGCAGCTTTAAAGGGTGCATCTCAATTCATGGAATAGATTATGCTTTGCACTATATATTAAAGTTTTATCGCGATGGAATTGCGGAATCCGAGCATATTGACATTGACTTCTTGAACGATGCCGGAAAAGAACTTACTCTAACAATTGCTTGCGGTGAATACCAAGAATACTCAGAAGATGAAATATTGAGGATGTTGGAATAGCTCCTATGTGGAATAGATTGTTTTGGGTTTAGCGGGCAGGAGATGGACAATGAACCGCAGGGCACCGGCAACAGCTATTCCTTCGAGTACCGGGTACATGATCAGAGAATAGGGCGGTGGCTGAGTGTGGATCTGCTGGCAGGAAAATTTGCAGATTGGAACCCGTATAATTATGCATTGAATAGTCCGATTAGTTTACTCGATGAAGACGGTAGAGAGCCAATAAAACCTCAAGCGGGAACTGCCAAAGGTTTTGTGACTACTATTAATACTACTGGAACCCTTTGGGGGTTGAAAAAAGGGAATTTAGCACATAAGGCGATGTTGGAGCTTGGTAGAGCTGAATGGGCATTAGATAGCCCGAGACCTATGCCTGGTGCAACGGGAAGAATCAACTCTTTCAGGGATAAATATATTTATACTGAAAAAGGTGGTTGGATCGATATGGCCCATTTTATGTTTTATGCTGGCAAGGCTTATAAATATAAACTCCAAAAACAGCGGGCTCAGGAGCTTATACAAAGTGATGCTTTTAGATACATGAGAGAAGGGGCGCAAATGAATTTAATCAATCAGGCAGCAATTGATCCAACTGGTAAGGCTGTTCAAGATGGATACCTTCAAGAGTTTTCGGATAGATTTCTATCAAAGCATTCAGCATATAGTTATGAAGATTTACCGAGCGATAGATTTGGAGCGGATTTTGGGGCAAATTACTTTGATCCAAATAGTAAGTTGAGTTTTGGAGAACAGTTGCAAGGCTATCTGGATAATTTAGGAGCAACTGCTCCTGAAAAAGCACCAAATTATCATTTGTTGCCGCGCATTGATCCGGAAAAGAAACCCTCTAGGACCAATTATACTACAAATCCAGTTTATATTAAAGAAAATCCTTGTTATTATGAAAAAAAGCATTTTATATAGCAACGAGTGTATTTATTGTTTTTTTTATTTGGATTTTCTTTTTGAATGACGGGAGAGAATATCGGCTTATTAAGGATGGCGATTTTCTCATAGATAAAATTGAAGGTTTTAGATTGGAGAAGGGGAGACTGCCAAATTCGCTGGAAGAAATTGGATATGAAGAAAGAGATGGTGTGGATGTGTTGTATTATGACAAGAGAGATAGTACACACTATACCATTTCATTTGGAACTTCATTGGGAGAATCAAAATTTTACTATTCAGATAGTCAACAATGGGAAGATAGGTATAGAGACATGGAATAGTTTAAAGCCCAGGCTGACCAGCTTGGGCTTTTTTATTGCGGGTAGTTTTTATTTATCGAAGGCCTTTTTGGTCTTGTAGTTCTGGATGACGTTGTCGATGAGTCAGCTCGGCAGGGTAACCGGAATTTCACACACAATATGTATCTTTAATAGATGGGCCTGTCTGTACAGGGGGACCCAGACAAGAATATGGCAACACCCGGCACCCAACGCACCTGCACCAACGGACACAAATACTACAAGAGTTCCGACTGCCCGGTCTGTCCTGTCTGTGCAGCGGCCGACAGAGCGGAGGATGGTTTCCTGGCTGGGTTGAGCGGCCCGGCGAGATCGGCGTTGCAGGCCGCCGGGATCACGACGCTTGGACAACTGTCCCGCTATAGCGAAAAGGAGATACTGAAACTCCACGGTATGGGGAAGAAAACCATACCGATACTGAAACAATCGCTGTCGGACGCCGGTCTTGACTTCAGGAACCCGTCAGACCATGCAGGGGAGGACTTATAGATCCAACACAAAATATGAAACCCGCTGCTTCCGGCGTTTTCATGTCTTATGATCCGTCAAGTCCTGAAGCATTATATGTTGCTGTCCTGTTTGATCCTGGCAGCAGCATGTGCGGCCCCGCGAGCCCCGGCCCCGCACCTCACCGTCTCTCCAGCCATCGATCGGGGAAAGCCAGAAAACGAGCGGATCATCGCGGCCCTGGATACATTTCTCCGGACTCGTGAGGCGGATCCCGGCGCCAGCGTATATTGGTTGTCATCGGACTTTGAGCGATATGTATACCCCTATGCCGATCTGCAGGGGATGGAAAAGAGCCGTTTGGGCGAAGATTTTTTTCAACCGTCGCTTATGGAGATCCTGCCCACGGACGACCGGGGCCTGAAGATCGTCAAACTGGCGTATATCGGCGCTCACCGGGAGACAGGGGACAATTACCTCCGTGTGGTCTTCAACCTGGTGGCGCATACGGACGGGGAGGAAATACAGTTCAGCAGGTACACGACCTATGCCGTATGCGGGTGGGACCGTCTTGAGAAAGGCCATATCACGTATTATATCAGTCCGGGAAGGCAGGCTGATGAGGTGGACATGGCCAGGCAGCAGGAGGAAGCCGAACGCCTGGCCGCATTCCTGCAAATGGACCCTGTACCGGTGACTTACTATTCCTGTACAGACCCCGTCGAGCTTTTCAGGATCAAGGGTTTTGACTATCACCCGATGATGTATACTGACAGTACAGGAGGGTTTGCAGAGTATGGCCGCCATATTTTTTCGGGAAATGCCTCCGAGTGTTATACCCATGAACTGGTCCATATCTACACCTACCACAGGTTTCCGGGTATGGCGCGCCTGCTAGACGAGGGACTGGCTACCCTGATCGGCGGCAGCGGCAGGGAGCCGTATTCCGTACATCGCCGCCGTTTCCGCGAATACCTGGAGGCCAGTCCCGGTTTTGACCTGGCCCTGCACACCGATCCTTATGAACGGCTCTATGCGGAAGACAGGACACCGATACCTTACATGACGGGAGCGCTGATCATCGAATATATCTGCCGTACAGCCGGGAGGGAAGCCTTGTTTGCACACTGTTCAGGCGAAAGCGATCTCTGGTCACTCCTGGGGGAATTCGGCCTGACCAAAGAAAATCTCAACGAAACTCTGCGGCGCGAAATCACGTTGAATCAGGTATCGCTCTGGTAAAAGGCCTTCTTTCGCCGGTCCGGCAAGGTTAACAGAGCATGAAATATTTTGCAGAAGGGGTGCAGGAACACGATTAATTATTTTCTTTGTACCGCTTAATTGCAATCACCCCACTTACACGTATTTGTGAGATGAGAAAAAAAACTTCCCAACCTGCACAGACTATGGCTCCTGCCGTAGCTCTTCCGCTTGGGGTTTTTCCGGCGCCTTCCTGCGCTGGTTTTTGCTGCCGCAAGAGCACTTTCTTTTTCCGACGTTGATCCAGGGCACACATAGATAAGGTCTGAAGTACAGTAAGACCTTTTGAGCAAGACGTACAGCCGGTCCTTCAGCCGGACTGCCGTTTTTGCATTCATTTTCCATGATCACCCGGTTTTCGTACCACTGTTTCATCCTTTTCCAAGATGGATTCTGCACAGACCTTTCATATCGCCATTGCTACCAGCAGGCACCTTGATTTTGCCCAGTTTATCTGCGACGAAATGGAGGCTTCGGCCCGCGCCCGCGGCACAGGTATCGCCAAGCGAAGCCCGGACTATATCCGGCAGAAAATGCTGGAAGGCAAGGCCGTGATCGCGTTTGACCGGCACGGCGCCTGGGCGGGCTTCTGCTATATCGAGAGTTGGAGCCACGGCAGGTATGTCGCCAATTCGGGCCTCATCGTAGCGCCGGATTATCGCCACAGCGGCTTGGCGCGCAGTATCAAGCGCAAAGTCTTTGAACTGAGCCGCGAGACATTTCCGGATGCCAAGATATTCGGTCTGACAACCGGTCTGGCGGTGATGAAGATCAATTCCGAACTCGGGTACAAGCCTGTCACTTACTCGCAGCTCACGGACGACGAAGCTTTCTGGGCAGGCTGCCGTAGTTGTATCAACTATGAAATACTCATGTCCAAAGAGCGGAAGAACTGTCTCTGCACCGCGATGCTCTACGATCCGGCTACCGATGGTGTACAGAAGACCGAAAAAAGGCTGAACGAATTCAAGCGCAAATCAAAACTGTATGAGCGGTTCATGCGGCTCAAGAAATGGAAACTGCTCAAGCCGTTCCGGAAGAAAAAGGAAATGCAGCTTGCGGCGGCTGTGCCGGGCAGTATTCCGACAGGTTTCATTGTTCATTTCAAAAAGCAATCTCTATGAAAAAAGTCGTTCTGGCCTATAGCGGGGGCCTGGATACTACTTACTGTGCACTATATCTCAATAAAGTCCTGGGCTACGAAGTGCATGCAATCACCGTGGATACAGGCGGCTTCGAGGCGGACGAGATTGAACGGATCGCGGCACGCGCCGCTTCGCTGGGTGTCGCTTCCTACCGCTGTGTGGACGTAACCAGGGCATATTACGACAGTTGCCTGCGCTACCTGGTCTACGCCAATGCCCTGAAAAACGGGACCTATCCGCTGAGTGTGAGCGCCGAGCGTATGATACAGGCCATCACCGTAGCGGATTTTGCAGCAGAGATCGGCGCCGATGCAGTCGCGCACGGCAGTACCGGGGCAGGCAATGACCAGGTGCGTTTCGATATGGTATTCCACAACCGCATACCGGAGGCAGAGATCATCACACCGATCCGCGACAAGAAACTGAGTCGCGAAGAGGAGCTCGAGTTCCTGCGCGGGCACGGCATCTATCTGTCTGCACAGAAAGCAGCCTATAGCATCAATAAAGGACTCTGGGGGACATCCGTAGGAGGCCGGGAGACATTGCAGTCCAACGGCTACCTGCCCGAAGAAGCCTGGCCTACGCCACTGGGCAGGCAGGAGCCGGAGACGCTTTCACTCGGGTTCGAGCGCGGTGAACTGTACCGGGTCAACGACCGTTCGTTTGATCATCCAGTAGCTGCGATCCGCCATCTCCAGGAAATCGCCCAGCCCTTTGCCATCGGGCGGGATATCCATGTGGGCGATACGATCATCGGTATCAAAGGAAGGGTTGGGTTCGAAGCTGCCGCCCCGCTGATCATCATCAAAGCGCATCAGCTCCTCGAAAAACATACGCTGACCAAGTGGCAGATCTACTGGAAAGACCAGCTCAGCCAGTGGTACGCCAACTGGCTGCACGAGGGCCAGCTCCTGGATCCGGCGATGCGCAATATGGAAGCATTCTTCGCAGATACCCAGCAGCATGTCAGCGGTACCGTATACATCACGCTGCATCCGTACCGCTTCGTGCTCAACGGCATCGAGAGCCCGCATGATCTCATGAGCGACCGGTTCGGCAGCTACGGAGAGATGAACAATGCGTGGACAGGAGAAGACGTGAAGGGATTCAGCCGCATCTTTGGCAACCAGAACAGGATCTTTCATACGATCCACAGTGTCGGGCAGCATGATTAGGGCCGGGATAGCAGGAGCGGCCGGCTATACGGGAGGAGAACTGATACGCCTGCTGACCCGGCATCCGGAGGTCACACTGGGCTGGGTCTCCAGCCGCAGCCAGGCCGGTCTTTCGGTAGGAGAGATACACCGGGACCTATGGGACGAGACGGACCTGGTCTTCAGCGCAGGTGGCACGGACCCGGTAGACGTACTGTTCCTCTGCGGCGGTCACGGGCAGGCGGCAGCGCTGCTGCAGGAACATCCCCTGGATACGGGTACGAAGGTCATCGATCTGTCGCAGGACTTCAGGTTGCAGTCCAGGTGCATGGCCGCGGGCAGGCAATTCGTGTACGGGCTGCCCGAATTCAGAAAGAAAGAAATAAAGAGCGCAGAGGCCATCGCCAACCCGGGCTGCTTCGCTACGGCCGTACTACTTTCGCTGTTGCCGGTCGCGGCATCCGGGGCGGCGTTGCAGGTACACAGCACCGGGATCACTGGCTCTACGGGAGCAGGGCAGGAACTGCAGCCCACTACACATTTCTCCTGGCGGGCCGACAATGTGTCCGCTTACAAGGCACTGACGCATCAGCACCTGGACGAAGTAGGGGAGACTCTCTATGATGCTTCCGGCGGAACACAACAACCTGATATCCGCTTCATACCCTGGCGTGGTCCCTTCACAAGGGGCATTTTCGTGTCCTCGGTGCTGGATATCCCCGGCGGACCGGCCTTCTGGACGGAGCGATACCGGGACTGGTATGCCGACCATCCCCTGACGACGGTCAGCGACCGGCCTATCGACCTCAAGCAGGTCGTCAATACCTCCCGTTGCCTGCTGCATGTCGAAGGCAATGAAGAACAGCTGGTCGTCCATGCAGCCATCGATAACCTGCTCAAAGGCGCTGCCGGGCAGGCGGTGCAGAATATGAACCTGGTGTTTGGCCTGGACGAGCGTACCGGCCTGGACCTCAAACCGGCTGCTTTCTAGACAGCTACAATCCATTCAACTATGGGCCATCTGTTTGACGTATACCCGCTCCAACCTATAGAGATCACCCGAGGTCGCGGTACGGCTGTCTGGGACAAAGAGGGACGGGCTTATCTCGACCTCTACGGCGGTCATGCCGTCATTTCGATCGGGCATAGTCACCCGCACTATATCCGCCGGGTGAGCGGACAGCTTGGTGAGCTCGGTTTCTATTCCAATTCGGTGATCATACCGCAGCAGGAAGCGCTGGCCGCCATGCTGGCAGAGGAGAGCGGTAAAGCGGATTACCGCCTGTTTTTGTGCAGTTCCGGAGCCGAGGCCAATGAGAATGCCCTCAAGCTCGCATCCTTTCACAACGGCCGCAGCCGCATCGTTGCCTTTCGCCGCGCCTTTCACGGGCGTACCTCGCTGGCGGTTGCCGTCACGGACAATCCTGCGATATCCGCTGCCGTCAACCGGGGTGCAGATGTCGTTTTTCTCCCTTTCAATGACGAGGAAGCGCTGGAAGCATATTTCCGCAGCGAGGGTGACCTGGTATCATCGGTCATCATAGAGGGCATACAGGGTGTCGGCGGTATCCGCGAGGCGTCGCCCGCATTCTTGCAGGCGATCCGCAGGCTCTGCGACCAATATGGCGCGGTTTATATAGCCGACGGCATCCAGTGCGGCTATGGGCGTACGGGGCAGTTTTTTTCGCACGATATCGCCGGGGTCAATGCAGATCTCTATACCATGGCCAAAGGCATGGGCAACGGGTTCCCGATCGGCGGCGTGTTGATCGGGCCGCAGTTCGAGGCACGCTACGGCATGCTGGGTACTACTTTTGGCGGCAATCACCTGGCTTGTGTAGCAGCGATTGCCGTACTCGAAGTGATGCGGGAAGAATCATTGCGGGCCAATGCCGCCCAGGTCGGCGCCTACCTGGCAGAGCAGTTGTCGGGCTTTGACGAGATCCGGGAACTGCGGGGTCGCGGGCTTATGATCGGTATCGATCTGCCGGAGGAACTGGGACATGTCAGGCGCGAACTCCTGCAGGCACACGGCATCTTTACAGGCGAAGCAAAACCCAATGTCCTGCGTTTGCTGCCGCCGCTCAATCTCACCATCGCGGAAGCCGACAGGTTTCTCGATGCTTTTTACACCACCCTGAAATCCAGTTGACCGTGAAACAGTTCACCAGTATACACGATGTGCCGGACCTGGAACAATTGCTCACGCTGGCCGACCGCTTCAGGCAGGATCCGCATGCCATGCCTTCGCTGGGCGCAGGCAAGACGCTCGGGCTGCTCTTTCTCAACCCCAGCCTGCGCACACGCATGAGTACACAGATCGCCGCTGCACGGCTGGGGCTGCAGGTGGTGGTCTGCGATGCGGACAAGGATGCCTGGGCGCTGGAATTGCGTGACGGGGCTGTCATGGATGGCGCCGGTGTCGAGCACATCAAAGATGCAGCCCATGTCCTGGGCCGGTATTTCGACCTGATCGGTATGCGGTCTTTTCCTTCCCTCAAGGACAGGGCAGAGGACTACAGCGAGACGGTGATGGAACGGTTCCGGCAAGCTGCAGGCAAACCCTATATCAGCCTGGAATCCGCGACACGCCACCCCCTGCAGAGCCTGGCAGACTGCCTGACCATCCGGATGCACCAGGCCCGGCCCCGGCCCCGTGTCGTACTTACATGGGCGCCGCATATCAAACCACTGCCGCAGGCAGTCGCCAATTCCTTCGCGGAGTGGGTCCTGCGCACGGATGCCGAACTCGTGATTACACATCCGCCGGGATATGAGCTGGATCCCCGCTTTACCGCAGGCGCCGCCGTCACTCATGACCAGGGAGCGGCGCTGGATGGCGCTGATTTCGTATATGTCAAGAACTGGAGCCCGCTGGAGCCGTACGGTACCGTGCAATGCCGCGACCGGAGCTGGATGCTTACCGGAGAACACTTGGCGCGGACGAATGCAGCAAAAGTGATGCATTGCCTGCCTGTACGCCGCAATCTTGAGCTGAGCGACGAAGTGATCGACGGACCCAACAGTATTGTATATGACCAGGCGGCCAACCGCATTCCTGCGGCTCAGGCGGTGTTGGCGAGTATTCTTCTAAATGGTGTGTAAATGGAAACACTTTATATAGTCAAGATCGGCGGTCAGGTAATAGATGATCCTGATTTGCTAACACATACGCTGGACGCCGTCAGCCGGTTGCCGGGCAAATGTATACTGGTACACGGAGGAGGCCGGGCGGCGACCCGGCTCGCCGGGAAGCTGGGTATCGAGCAGCAGATGGTGGCCGGCCGTCGTGTGACGGATGATGATACCCTGGATGTGGTCGTGATGGTCTATGCAGGACTGATCAACAAGCAGATTGTAGCAGCCCTGCAGACCCGGCACTGCAACGCGATCGGCCTGAGCGGGGCGGACGGGGGTATCATGGAGGCGCACCACAGGATAGACGAAGGTGTGGATTATGGTCATGTGGGCGATATAGACGGAGTGGACACGGCCCGGCTCGGCAGTTTCCTGGAGACAGGACTTGTCCCGGTGATCGCCCCGATCGTAGCGGATATACACAACGGTGAGCTGCTTAACTGCAACGCAGATACCATCGCCCAGTCTCTTGCTACCGGGCTTAGCGGCGGGTACGATGTTCACCTGATTTATACCTTTGAACGCGAAGGCGTATGTACCGACCCGGACAGGCCGGAGACAGTGATCAGGGAGCTCACACAGCGGCGATACACCGAGCTTCGGGCCTCCGGTGTGATCCGCGACGGTATGATCCCCAAGCTGGACAATGCCTTCGCCGCGATCGCAGGCGGCGTACGCCGGGTGGTCATAGGGCCTGCGGAACAACTCCCGGCGCTGGTCAGCGGCGAGCGGGGAACAAATCTCCTGGCATGAGTGAGGCAATCGTCAGTTCACTGCAGCGGCAGTCCGTAGAGTGGCTCGGTAGGCTGGTAGCTATACCTTCGTTCAGCGGGGAAGAAGCGCAAACGGCGGCCTTACTGGCCGGTATCCTGCAGGATCATGGATGTGTCCCCCGGCAGAAGGGCAACAATGTATGGGCGCTCAACCGGTACTTTGATCCTGCCAAACCCTCGATACTCCTCAATTCGCATCACGACACCGTACGGCCGGTACCTGGCTATACGCGGGATCCTTTTGTGCCGGTCATATCGGACGGACGGTTGTACGGTCTCGGCAGCAACGATGCAGGAGGGGCGCTCATGTCCTTACTGGCAGCTTTTTGCTACTACGCAGACAAAGCCGACCTGGCCTGCAACCTCGTGTTCGCAGGCAGTGCAGAGGAGGAAAACTCCGGCCGGGGCGGCATCGAGTCGCTGATCCCGGAATTGCCGCCGATAGCCGGAGCCATTGTCGGTGAGCCCACGGGCATGCACCTCGCCGTAGCGGAGCGGGGGCTGCTGGTGATCGATTGCCTGGCGCACGGTGTCAGCGGTCACGCCGCCCGCGGAGAGGGCGTCAATGCTATCTCTGCCGCGATGCAGGATATTGCCTGGTTTTCATCATACGCATTCGACAGGGTATCCGGTCTGCTAGGCCCGGTCCGTATGAGCGTGACTATGATACAGGCCGGTTCGCAACACAATGTCATACCGGCCGAATGCCGTTTTACCGCCGATATCCGCGTCAACGAATTGTATACATTCGAAGAACTGCTGGAGATCATTCGTGCCCACACATCCTGTGACCTGGAGCCGCGTAGTTTCCGATTGCGGTCCACACGCATCGCCGACGAGCACCCGCTTGTGCGTTCCGGCCTTGCGCTGGGGCGGACCAGCTACGGGTCTCCGACCAGCTCCGACAAGGCGCTGATGCCGTTCTCGGCGCTCAAGATGGGCCCCGGCGATTCGGCCCGGAGCCATACGGCCGATGAGTATATCTGTGTCAGCGAAATAGAAGAAGCCGTATCGCTGTACATATCCTTGCTGGCCCCGCTGCTTTACCCGCACCGGCCCGGCGGGATCTCGTTCAATTCAATTACAGCATCATGAAACTCTGGGAAAAAGACCATACCAGCCTCTCGGAGGCTATCGAACGCTTCACCGTAGGACGTGACCGCGAATTCGATCGGTTTCTCATCAAAGCGGATATACAGGGCAATCTCGCACATACGGCCATGCTGGCGAAGGTAGGCCTGCTGTCGGAAGAGGAGCTGGGTATGATCCGCGAGGAACTGCACAGGATGCTCGGTGAACTCGAACAGGGAAGCTTTTCGATCGATCCCTCGGCAGAAGACGTACACTCTCATATCGAAGCAGAGCTGACACGACGGATCGGCGAACCCGGCAAAAAAATACATGCAGGCCGCAGCCGCAATGACCAGGTCGCTACGGATATCAAGTTGTTTGTCCGGGAGCAGCTTGAAGCCCTGAAGGATTCGGTGACCGGGTTGTTTGACCAGCTGCTGGCCCTGAGTGAGCAGCACAAGGCCGTGCTGATGCCCGGGTATACACACCTGCAGGTAGCCATGCCTTCTTCCTTCGGACTCTGGTTCGGCGCCTATGCAGAGAGCCTGGCGGACGATATGGAACTGGTGCTGGCCGCCTGGAAGATCATCAACAAAAATCCACTCGGCAGCGGCGCCGGCTACGGCTCTTCGTTCCCGCTGGACCGCGGGATGACGACAGAACTGCTTGGCTTTCGCTCACTCAACTATAATTCCGTATATGCACAGATGACGCGCGGCAAGAGCGAGCGGGTCACGGCTGTGGCGCTCGGTTCGGTGGCCGCCACGCTGGCGCGCTTTGCTATGGACTGTTGTCTCTACCTGAGCCAGAACTTTGACTTTATCCGGTTCCCGGCAGAGTTTACGACGGGCAGCAGCCTCATGCCGCATAAGAAGAATCCCGATGTTTTTGAACTGATCCGGGCGCGTTGCAACCGCATTCAGTCGCTGCCCAATGAGCTTGCCCTCCTGCTCGCCAACCTGCCGTCCGGTTATCACCGCGATGTCCAGTTGACCAAGGAGATCCTGTTTCCCGCTTTCGGGCAGTTGCAGGACTGCATTGAGATATGTGTGCTGATGCTGTCACGCATCGAAGTGAGGGAAGATCTGCTCGGGGATGATCGCTACAAGGCTATATTCAGCGTAGAGGCGCTGAATGAACTGGTTCGTTCCGGGATGCCGTTCAGGGAGGCATATCGCGTCATCGGCAACCGGGTAGCGGCCGGCGGGTTTCATTACTCGGCAGCGGATATGCCGGAGCATACCCATGCGGGCAGTATGGGCAGGCTCTGCCTGGAAGAGATCCGCGCCGGTATGGCAGAGGTTTGCGCGGGATTCGGCCCGGTCGGTTAGTATGTATCCGTGGGGATACGGGCTTATCGGCTCATACTGCGCTGAGCAGCACTTTTCTGGTATTCACTTGGGGACAATCCCGTCGTTTTTCTGAACAGGCGGGAGAAATAGTTGAGGTTATTGTAGCCGCTTTTGTAGCAGGCTTCTGTGATGGAGACGGTAGGCTGGGAGAGCAGTTGCATGGAAAACCTGATGCGCTCGGTATTGATATAGTCGCCGGGTGTCTGTCCCAGCTCCATCTTGAACTTGCGGAAAAAACTCGCCCTGCTCATGCAGGCCTTTTCACAGAGCTTGTCTATATCTATCTTCTCGGTGAATGAAGATTTGATATAGGAAACGACATGCGCAAAGCGGTTTTCGCCGGACAGTTGCAGGTGGTTCTGCTCGATCACTTCCCTCGCCTGTGTCTGCATCAGGCGGATGAGCAGTTCACGCATCGCCAGCTCCGCCAGCAGGTCTTTTTCCCGGCTTTTTTCCTGTATGCTGATGCGGATGATACGGTTCACTATCTCCGTGAGATCCTGGTTATTGCTCAGGTGAAAAAAGTCATACCGGATATGCCAGAGATCCGACGAGTCCGACCGGGGGAATCGCTCGTTGAGCAAGTCAAGGGTATGCGAGATATGATCGCCGCTGATCGCCAGCGCGATGCATTGGGTCGGATCTTCGCTGCGGGCGTCGGGGAAGTCGATCACCATGCCTTCATTGGGCGGCACGATCAATGATTCACCTGGGAAATAGTCGAATCCAGGTTTTTCAAAGAGATGCATGACTTTCTTGCCGCGCAGCATGCTCGTGAAGACCATATCAGGGAAGAGCAGCTTGACCTGTTCCGCGCGCCGGTGTGTCTCAAACACATTCAACTCGCAGGAGTTGAGCGTATAAGAGTGCCTGTTCTCTACGAGCGTAGTCAGTGTACGTTCCGTCTTCAGCGGTATGAGATCAGGCCTGTTGAGCATCATTGTCATGGCATCCTGCGGAAGTGTATTGAATAGTAACGTGCAGAATACGCGGTAGTTGCGCATTGGCGCCGGTTTGTCACTGGTGCACAGCTCCTGCCTTACCTATCAAAGATACTGATCGGGAGAGTAGTTGCACCCACTGTACGTAGATTGAGACTGTAGTACAAATCATTGATACTGTAGTGTAAATATTCTGCAGAACAAATTTGTTGTTTTACACAAACACTAAAGAACAAAATTATGGAAAGTGCAGAAATGACAGAAACAGTGGCGGCGGTAGAGCGGCCATCGTTCAAGAGCAAGTATGAGCATTTTATCGGCGGCAAATGGATTGCACCGGCCGGAGGTGCTTATTTCGACAATATCTCGCCCATCGACGGCAAGCCTTTCACACAGGCGGCCCGGGGTACCAAAGAAGACATCGAGAAAGCGCTGGATGCCGCGCACAAGGCCTTCGCAACCTGGTCCAAAACATCGGCGGCTTACCGGGCGAAAGTTCTGCTCGATATCGCAGATGCGATGGAGAAAAACCTCGAGTACCTGGCCAGGGTGGAGACGGTGGACAATGGCAAGGCCCTTCGCGAGACCAGGGCCGCCGATATCCCGCTCTGTATCGATCACTTCCGGTACTTCGCAGGAGCCATTCGCGCCGATGAGAGCACTATGTCCGAGCACGACGAATTCACGGTAAGTATCAATCTGCAGGAGCCGCTCGGCGTGGTAGGGCAGATCATACCCTGGAATTTCCCGCTGCTCATGGCGAGCTGGAAAGTAGCGCCAGCACTGGCGGCCGGTTGTTGTGTCGTACTCAAACCCGCAGAACAAACGCCGACATCGATCATGGTGCTGATGGAGCTGATCCAGGATATCCTGCCTCCCGGTGTACTCAACGTAGTGACCGGTTTCGGCCCCGAAGCAGGCAAGCCGCTGGCTACTTCCCCGAGGATAGCGAAAGTAGCTTTCACCGGGGAGACCACGACAGGCCGCCTGATCATGCAGTATGCCAGTGAAAACCTGATCCCCGTGACGATGGAGCTGGGTGGCAAGTCGCCCAATATCTTCATGCCGAGTATCGCCTGGGAGGACGATGATTTCTTCGATAAGTGTGTGGAAGGCGCCGTTATGTTCGCACTCAACCAGGGCGAAGTATGTACCTGTCCCTCGCGCATACTGGTACACGAGTCTATCTATGACCGGTTCATGGAGCGGGTAGTCGAGCGCACGCGCCAGATCAAGCTCGGCCATCCGCTGGCAGAGGACACGATGATGGGTGCGCAGGCCTCCAACGACCAGTTCCAGAAGATCCTGTCCTATATGGATATCGGGCGGCAGGAAGGCGTGGAAGTACTCTGCGGCGGCGGTCCTGCCAGGCTCAACAGCGGACTTGAAAACGGCTATTACATCGAGCCGACCATCTTCCGGGGCAACAACAAGATGCGTGTATTCCAGGAAGAGATCTTCGGCCCGGTCACAGCTGTGACTACCTTCCGTACCACCGAAGAAGCGCTGAGTATCGCCAACGATACGCTCTACGGGCTGGGCGCCGGTCTGTGGACACGCGACGCGCACGAGATGTACCAGGTACCCCGCGGTATCGAAGCAGGTCGTATCTGGGTCAACTGCTATCATGCCTACCCGGCTCATGCACCTTTCGGAGGATACAAGAAGTCGGGCTTCGGGCGTGAGACACACAAGATGATGCTCAACCACTATCGCAATACCAAGAACATGCTCATTTCCTACAGCAAGCAGAAACTAGGCTTCTTCTGATGCTATGGAACTGAGTATATAAATGCCGTGGCAGAGACGGCCCGGGTCTGTCCTCCTGCAGGGCAGGCCCGGTTTTCATTCACGACCAGGACCTGAAAAGTAAGTATCATGGCGACAGAGAGAATCAGGATCACCGACGAGGCGGCCGAACTCATAGACCACCTGCGGGAGGAACACGGTCCGCTGATGTTTCACCAGAGCGGAGGCTGCTGCGACGGCTCACAGCCTATGTGTTTTCCCAGGGGGGAGTTTCGCGTCGGGGCCAGCGATGTGTGGCTGGGCGAGATACACGGGTGCCCGTTCTTCATGAGCAGGGACCAGTTCAACTACTGGCAGCATACCCAGCTCACACTGGATGTGACCGAAGGCAGAGGCGCCAGCTTTTCGCTCGAGATACCGCTGGGCTTCCGCTTCCTGATCCGCTCGCGGCTTTATATGGACGAAGAGATGCAGTCGCTGACGCCGGTGATAGCTGGCGACGAAGTGGATTGGTGACCGGTACTTGGTATCAGCGCGGCCTGAGCGTCGTCTTCGGCAAAGGCACGAACTCCGTCTCACCCGGTACCGGAGGAAACTCCTGTCGCTCCCAGCGCTCTTTGGCCGCAGCGATCAGTTCCGGGTCGGCAGCGACGAAGTTCCAGTCGATATGCCTGCCTTCCGGGAACGGCTCCCCGCCGAATATAAAAATGGTCGTGTCCGGGTCCATTTCGAAACTGCAGAGCTTGCTGTTGCGTGCGACCAGTATTTGCCGGGCGCCGAAGACATGTCCCTCGCTGCGGACCTGCCCGGAAAGGATGTAGAGTGCGCTCTCGCCGAACAGCTCTTCTCCCGGCGATACGCTGAGCGGTTTGCCTGAGGATTTGATTTCCAGGAAATAGAGCGGGCTGTAGACCGGTACGGGCGACTTTCGGCCGAAAGCTTCTCCGGCGATCAGTTTGAACAAAGCACCATCTTCTTCCCATGTCGGGATATCCTGTTCACCCACGTGTACGAAGGACGGGTCCATCTGTTCCAGTTCACGGGGTAGCGCGACCCATATCTGCAGGCCGTGCAGGCTTTTCTCCGTATGGCGCAGCCTGGCCGGTGTGCGTTCCGAGTGTACGATGCCTTTTCCCGCCGTCATCCAGTTGACCTGTCCCGGCCTGATCTCGATCTCCGTGCCCAGGCTGTCCTTGTGCAGTATGCTGCCCTCGAAGAGATAAGTCAGTGTAGACAGGCCGATATGCGGATGTGGCGGTACATCGAAGTTTTTGTGCTCGTCCAGCGTGGCCGGGCCCATATGGTCGATAAAAGCGAAGGGGCCCACCATCCGCTTCTGGCTGAACGGTATCAGCCGTCCGACCAGGAAATCGCCGATGTGGCGGGCCCGTTCTTCAAAGATCAATTCTATATTGGACATAAGTCGTTCTGCTTGGGTTGATCATTCAAGATAACCGAATTTGCCCATATTCACATCCTGGAACGCCTGTACGATCTCGGCATGGGTGTTCATCACGAAAGGCCCATGCGCCGCGATCGGCTCGTTGATCGGCTCTCCGCTCAGGATCAGTACCAGGGCGTCTTCCGGCGCTTCGACACTGAAATCCTCTCCTTCGTTGTCAAACAGCAGGAAATGGTCCGTAGGCACGGTCTCCGTACCGTTGACGCGGACACTGCCCTCGATCACCAACAGGCCGGTGGTATAGTGCGCAGGGAATGAAAATTCCGCTTCGGCGCCTTTGTTCAGGCGGGCATTGAAGAGATGTACCGGCGTGAAGGTCTTTGCCGCGCCTTGTATGCCCTTGTATGAGCCGGACACGATTTCCACCGTACCCTGGCCGCCCGGCAGCAGGTACTTTGGTATCTGCCCGTGATCAAACCCCTGGTAGCGCGGCTCGGACATCTTGTCTTTGGCCGGGAGGTTGACCCAGAGCTGCACCATCTGGAAGGGGCCGCCCTTTTCGCTGAAGGCGCGGTCATGATACTCCTTGTGGAGTACGCCGGACGCTGCCGTCATCCACTGAACACCCCCTGCATGGATCACACCGCTGTTGCCCGCACTGTCGTGGTGCGCTACACTGCCCTGGTAGGCGAGGGTCACCGTTTCGAACCCCCGGTGCGGATGCACACCTACGCCTTTGGGCGTGTTGCTGGGTGGAAAATCGTACCTGGAATTATAGTCCAGCATGATGAAGGGGCTCATACGCTCCATATCCATCCGGTAGCCGGAAGGGATGAAATTGTGGACACGGAAGCCGTCGCCCACGAAGTGTGGCTCCCTGGGGGCGGCGACCAATTCTATGCTTTTCGTTTTCATGATCACTGATTTTGGTGATTTACAATGCAAAGTTGCAGCATTTCGCTGCGCTCTGCATTGACCTATGTTAAGAAGGACCGGTCCTGTGGCCTGAAATTTTTCCGGGCCAGTTCCTTGCGGACCCGGCTGAGGCTTTCGGGTGTGATGCCGAGGTAGGAGGCGATCATCCACTGGGGTGCACGCAGCATCAGGTCCGGGTAAAGGGCTACGAATTCCAGGTAACGTTTTTCCGCGCTGGCGCTCAGCAGCAGGTTGATCCGGTGCTGCAGGTGATAGATATGGCGCTGGAGGTTCTGCTCATTGTACCGGCGGAAGGAGGGACTGATCCCGGTAGCGCGTTCCATGAAGGGCATATCGAGCATCGCCACTTCCGTGGGTTCGACCGCCTGTATGAAATACTCCGTCGGCGCATGGAAATAGATACTGCTACGGTCGCTTAGCCACCAGTTTTCCGAAGCAAACTGCATAATATGCTCTTTGCCGGAGTCGTCCAGCGTATAAGCGCGCAGCAGGCCGGAAGCGACAAAGAAAACATGGTGACAAATCTCCCCGCTCTGCAGGAGAAAAGCGTCTTTTTCATAACTGCGGTACACGACATCCCCGGCCAGCAGACTCCACTCATCGTCTGTCACGCCTGCCTTTTCCTGCAGATATATCCTGAATGTTTCCTTCACGTCGCGGTTTTTTTGATCGTTGAAGTATAAGGATCCGCCTGTGCAGGCCGGGTAAAAATATCAAAAAGAGCGCTGGCGGTATACAGGGGTATTCAGCTCCATATCTCATTGGCCTCGGTGAGTATCACCGGCTCCGTATCGGTCACTACGATGGTATGTTCATGCTGTGCGACCATGCTTCCGTCACGGGCAAAAAGCGTCCAGCCGTCCCTGGCAGTGTGTGCATATTTCGCTCCCGTGGATATAAAGGTTTCGATCGCCACTACGCTGTCCTTGCGGAATCGCTGGCGATTGTGCCGGTCGTAGAAGCATACGATCCCTTCCGGGGACTCGTGCAGGCTCCTGCCTACCCCGTGCCCGGCGAGGTTGCGGATCACGGTATAACCGGCCTCCCTGGCCCCGTTCTCTATCAGGCGGCCGATCTCTGTCAGCCGCACCCCGTCGCTGATCTGGCTGATCGCTTCGCGCAGGAGTTGTCGTGAAGTGTCCACGAGCCGCCGGCGGTCGTAGAGGTCCTGCCCGAGTACAAAGGAGCCGCCGTTGTCCGCCCAGTACCCGTTGCGCTCTGCAGACACGTCGATATTGACCAGGTCGCCTTCCTGCAGGATCTTTTTGCCGGAAGGGATACCATGCGCTATTTCCGTATTCACACTGATGCAGGTATGGCCGGGAAAACCGTATGTCAGGGTGGGGGCGGAGCGGGCGCCCATCTCTGCCAGCAGCCTGCCACCGTATTCGTCCAGTTCGAGTGTACTCATGCCCGGTCGGGCAAAAGCGCGCATTTCGCGCAGGGTGATGCTGACAGCCTCGCTGACGGCTTTCATTCCTTCCAGGTCGGCTTGTGATTTGATCGACATCTGCTTTTTGTTAGATCATAAGAAAATCAGGATCTAACATCGTTCCGTCAAGCTAAGTTCATGCTGTGCGCGGCCCTGTCGGGACGGTTCTGTGGTTTCACTTTTTTTTCGTATCTTGACTTAGATGAGCACATCGCAGAAGAAAAGCCTGATCGTACGAATCGCCCGTATCCTGGCGGTACTTTCCGTGCTGTTGCTTCTGGCGGCCTGGCAGTTGCCGCCGTTTATCAGGAAGATGGTGATGCAGCGGCTGCATGAGCGGATACCTCCGGGCGACACGCTCTACTATGCGGGTCATACGCTGCGGTTACTGCCGCCGTATCTGGAGTTGGAAGATCTCTGCTGGGAGTCGCCTTCGTCCGGTATATCGCTTTCGGCGGCCCGGCTGGAAGTTGTGGCGTCCTGGAGGGATTTGCTGAAGGGAAACGGCCTGAAGCGGGTACTGCTGTCGGAGGGCGAGCTGGTCTTTAATCCCTCTCCGGCAAAAGGCGGCAAAGAGGAGGAGACGCCAGACAGGGACCGCCTGATCACCATCGGCGATATCCGTCTCAGGGCGCTCAGCATACGGGTCCAGCAGAACGGGGAGCCCATACGTTTTCACATCGATAGCCTGGGTGTGGCGCTGATCCTGCGGGACAGTGCGGGGAAGTGGCGTATCATGCCCGATACAGCAGCCCTGGTATTGCAGGTGTCCGGTATATCGGTCCCGGATCTTTTTTCGCATCACCGCCTGGATATTGCCACGTTGTCCAAGCAGCCATCTGCCTCCTGGGTCGCATCGGCGCTGGCGATCAGCAGTACCCGCAAAAAGACGTTTTTCGATGGCCTGAAGCATATGGCTCCCCGGATCGGGTGGCAGGTCGATTCGATGAAGTTTACCTGGCGCTTGGATACGATCAGCGGCGATCGGGGTGTGCATTTACCTGTCTGCTTAGCCCAAGGTCACCGGCTGGATATCTACCAGAATACGGGACTGCCGCCGGCAAAGCGGGAGAAGAAGCTGTTGCCTTCGCTGCTCGAAGGAATTGCCTTCCCATTCTCGCTGGATACCCTGCAGCTCGACGCGGGAGAACTGGTCTATGAAGAACGCACGGCAGCCGATAAACCGCCTGCCCGGCTAACGATAGACCAGTGGACGCTGACTGCATCGTCGGTCAGCAATCGGCGCAGCGGAGAGGATATACTGCTCAGCAGCCGTATGCGCCTGATGAAGGAATGTATCCTGACGGCCAGTTGCCGGTTTCCGCATAGGGCGCCGGACGATCATTTTATCTTCCAGGGCAGGCTGAGTCCCATGAACTTTACTTCACTCAACGAACTGGTCGGCCCGGTTAGCGGTCTTTGTTTTGCCAGGGGACGGCTGCACGATGGCGCCTTTCATTTCTTTGGCAACAATTACCATGCACGCGGGCGTATGAAGTTGCGTTACGACGATCTCCGGGTGAGCAGGTACGGCCGCAAGCACAGCGGACTGTTCTCCTGGGCGGCGGGTTTGGCGGTACACCGAAAGGGAAGGGACCGGGAGTCGGAGATCTATGCAAAACGACTGCCCCACAGATCCATGGTCCATTTCTGGACCAGGTCTATCGAGAGCGGGATTAAGGACCATATCATCAGGTGGGACTGACGGTATCTCGGGTCCTTACGGACCATTGCCACGGCGGGAGGCTGTACGCCGCATGCGCTTGGGGCCATACCACAGCCAGAACCCCGTGATCGTGAAGAGCAGCAGGGCCAGACCCATAACAGAGGTGTAGACCAGCTTGATCTGCTCGCCGCCCGTGCCGAAGAGATAGTCGAGGATCGAGCCGTCGTGGATGTTCTCGATGATATCGGATCTGCGCCGCTCGATGTGCAGCAGTGCCCCGGTAGCGCCGTCCAGTTGTACGCCCCAGTAGTGGTCTATGAAGACGAACTTGACCATGCCCTTGTCCGGCCTGGCGTCGATCCTTTCGAGTTCAGGAGACAGGGCCGGGTCGATGGAATCGTGCAGTATGCCCAGGGCGATCGTATGCAGGCTGTCGATCGGCAGCCAGTCGCCCAGGTCGGTCGAACTACCTTTATAGGACTTGGGCAGGATCACGCCGCCGCTGTGTTTTTTCCATCCCAGCAACAGCCCCGTGACCGCGATCACGAAAAAGAATACAAACAGCATCGCCCCGGTCGTACGGTGTACCCGCCGGAATATCCTCAGTGTCCTGGCCTGCTGTTTTCGGCGATTATCGTCTCTCATATGCCCGGATATCCGGGTACACCGGTCCTCAGTGTACCCCTTTCTCTTTCATGACCCGGTTGAGCCCGCGCAACATGGCGAACAAAAGTATGGTCGCGGCCATCAGCAGGGCAAAGTTGACCCAGAAATAGGTGGCTTTGTCCTCGTAGGTATCCCACATACTCGCCAGTACGCCGCTGAGTTTGTTGCCGATCGATGTGGACAGGAACCATCCGCCCATCATCAGCGAAGTGATCCCGGCGGGGCTCAGTTTGCTCACGAGCGATAGCCCCATCGGGCTGAGGAACAATTCGCCGATCGTGATCACACCATAGCTGGCGACCAGCCACCATACGCTGACCTTTTCGGCGCCATCGCCCCCGGCCATCACGGCCGCGACCATCACCAGCACGCTTAGTGCAGAGATGAAGAGACCGAACGCGATCTTGGTAGGCGTGGAAGGCTCCTTGCCGCGCCTGCGCAGGAAGGTGAAGAATGCGACGATAAGCGGCGTCAGTATGATCACCCAGCCGGGATTGATACTCTGGCTGAGGTTGGTGCTCCATACGCTGATCGTGCTGCCCTCCTGCGGCAGTTCGTCAGCCGGTTGGTTGCGGAAGTAGACCGGGTAGTTCCATTCCTTGAGTACGACGCCGTTTTCCTTTTGCAGGCGGAACTGCTGGTCGTAGACCGGTACGGAGTCCTTCTGGTAAAGCAGCGCCTGGGTGAACTGCATTTCCTCGAATGCAGACTTCACAGAGCCCTCTACGGAACGGTCCGTATAACGGTCGGCCCAGGTATTCAGCGCCGATCCGTTTTGCTTGAATACGGCCCAGAACAGTACCACTACGGCAAATATGGCCAGCAGTGCGCCGATCGGCCGTTTGTCGTCCGGCCTGGCTTTGGCCCAGAGCGAGGTATAAAAGTAAATGACCGGGATACAGGCAAAGATAAAGGCGTCGGTGCTGTCGCTACCGAAAAGCGTACCCGGCAGTATCCAGCCTACGAACCCGGCTACCACCGAAGGCGCCAGGATCAGCAGTACGATCCGGCTCATCGGCATATCGCCTTCTTGTAAGCCCTTGGGTATATCGAATGCCCGGTAGTGACGGGTGCCGAGCAGGAACACGACTACCCCGATGAACATCCCGATACCTGCAGCTATGAATGCAGGTCCCCAGCCGAGTGTATTGTAGAGTACCGCACCGAAGAAATTGCAGATGAACGCGCCGATATTGATACCCATGTAGAAGATATTGTATCCCTCATCCTTCCTGTGGATATACTCCGGCGTGGTATATACATTGCCGAGCAGGGTACTGATATTGGGCTTGAAAAAACCGTTGCCCAGTATGACCAGCGTCATGCTCACATAGAGCATCGGCAGCGAATGCACGGCCATCAGGCAGTACCCGGCGCCCATCATGAGCCCCCCGGCGATGATCGACTTGCGGTAGCCCAGGTATCGGTCGGCAAGCAGACCGCCGAGGAAAGGCGTCAGGAAGACCAGCGCGATGAAAGTGCCGTAGAGGTCGCTGGCCTCGGCTTCCGTCATGGCAAAACCGGACTGTACATCCTTGAGATACAGGGTGAATATCCCGATCATCAGGTAGTATCCGAAGCGTTCCCACATTTCGGACAGGAAAAGATAAGGCAGCGCCTTGGGGTGCTTGGACTTCTTCTGCGTTTCGGCCATAGTGCGACAGTGTATTTTATTAGCTGGACAAGATAAAAAAATACACCGTCATTGTATAGACGCAGCTGTGGTCACGCTATTCTCCGTATCGCCCGCCGCTCCGGGCTGCACTGGTCGAAGGTCAGTGCCCCTGGTATGACGGCGGTATGGGGTTGAGCTTCAGGTTCTGGCGCTGGTGCCAGTACGGGTAGATGGTCGGACGATCGCTTACCAGGTCCAGCCGGGCTACCTGCTCTGCAGAGAGCTGCCATCCGGTGGCGCCCAGGTTGTCGCGGAGCTGGGCCTCGTTCCTCGCGCCGATGATGATACTCGCCACGGTAGGTTTCCAGAGCAGCCAGTTGAGCGCTACCTGGGGTACTGTCCTGCCGGTCTCCGCGGCGATCTCATCCAGTACATCCAGGATATGGTACAGTTGCTCTTCGCTGACAGCCGATTGCGGTACCGGGCTGCCGCCCTGGGCGATCCGTCCTGCAGCAGGCTTTGGCTGTTCGCGACGGTATTTACCGCTCAGCAGGCCGGAGGCCAGCGGACTCCAGACCAGTGCGCCCACCCCCTGGTCGATACCCAGCGGCATTAGTTCCCATTCGTACTCGCGGCCCGCCAGTGTGTAGTATACCTGGTGCGCTACATAGCGGCTCCAGCCATAGCGGTCCGATACGGCCAGGGATTTCATGAGGTGCCAGCCGGAGAAATTGGAACAGGCGATATAGCGTACTTTGCCGCTGCTCACCAGGTCGTCCAGCGCACGCAGGGTCTCTTCGACCGGTGTACGGCCGTCGAACCCGTGCATGTGGTAGATATCTATATAGTCCGTGCCCAGGCGACGCAGGCTTGCTTCGCAGGAGCGGATCACATGCAGGCGGGACGACCCCTGGTAATTGGCGGAACTGCGGTCTGCTCCGTTGAACGGAAAAGTGGATTTGGTGGATATGATCACCCGGTCGCGCCCGATCCCTTCCAGCGCCTGGCCAAGGACCTCTTCCGACCCGCCGTCGGAGTAGATATCCGCCGTATCGAAGGCATTCACGCCTGCATCCAGGCAGAGACCGATCATACGCCTGGCTTCCTCTGTCTGGGTGTTGCCCCATGATTTGAAGGAAGGCGTATTGCCGCCAAAAGTACCTGTGCCGAATGTCAGTACCGGTACCTGCAGACCGGATGCGCCGAGAAATCTGTATTCCATAGGAAAATCGGGTAAAATTGATTGGGTGATGGACCCGGACGCTCCTGGCCCGGACTTTCTATAAACAAGTGAGCCGGGGCAGGGTTGCAGGAACACCGGGCCGGAAGTGAAATTTCTGCCGCCACGGTTCATTGATAAAAACAACCCGGCAGCGCGATATCGACGAATGTATCGCCGTTACCTGCCGCCGGGTATTCCCCGATATAATATTCGCTCAGATCAGTTGATCAAAAATACAAATAATATCCAAATAGAATAATTAAATATTCATTTGGGGTGTAATTTTTGATCAGCATTATTGCACCCTCGCGATCGGTATTAAAGTATACTGTCGTGTATTAGTTGTGGTACAAGTTTGCCGGGTCCGGTCTGTACCGCTTTTTGGTCCGGTCAGAGGCCCAGTTCTACTTCGATGAAGTACTTGACGCCGGGCGCTCCGGTCATCTGCAGCCAGGCTTCCCGGCCGTCTCCGCTCACGGAAAGTCCGAAGGTGAAAAAAGCGCAGCAGGTCCGCTCGGTCTTGATGAATTCCAGCAATTCGTCGAGTACCTCGTCGCTGCCTGCAAAGCGAAAAGCATAACCGTCGCTCAGTTCCCGCTTCTCCAGTACCTGGCGGCGCAGGCTGGCCAGTACCGTCTCTTTGCGCTGCTGCAGTTCGGCCGATGTCAGCGTGCAGACCAGCTCTGGCGTGGTGCTGCCCGTACAGGTAGCGGCACAGGTGGGGGAGCAGCCTGCCGTGCCGGTTGTTGCAGTCGTTTGCATTGTCTCTGTGGTTTTGCGGTGACAGGCTGCCGCCGTGAGCAGCAGGATGCAGGTGAATAACGCAGGGAGAAAGCTGTGACGCATGATATGAAAGGAGCTATACTGATCAGTAAGATAAGTCTTTTTGGCGGGTGATCGGGATGTTCACCCGATCTCTCCGAAGCGTTGCCTGAGGGTTTCGTACCGGTAGTCGAATATGTCACGGACTCTCCGGTGTACGAACAGTTTGCCGGCGACCGCACCCAGCACGGACTTGCCGATATCGTACTGCAGCAGGTCCTTCATACGTACGCCGCCCGCTATCGGCTCGAAATGGTGCTCATGACGCCAGGCACGGTAAGGTCCTTTGCGCTGTTCGTCCACGAAATACCGGCCTTCCCGTACCTCCGTGATCTCCGTACGCCAGTGCATGGGAATCCGCAGCACCGGCCGTATACGGTAGGTGATGATCAGCCCTTCATAGATCCTGTCCGGCAGGGTGGACGTGACCTCAAACAGCATGTCCGGCGGCGTGATCTCGTTGAGATTGGCCGGGTCCGAGAAGAAATCCCAGGCTTCTTCGGCGCTGATCGGCAGGTCCTGTTCGCGGTAGAGTTTTTGCATGGCGTGCTATAGTAAGTGTTTTGGAGGAGAGAAGGTTTTGGCCCCGACGATTGGCGGAGGCGTGGTATGGTTGCCGGAAGGCAGCAGGATATCTATATTAGCTGCCGGCCTGATGGCTGGTTTTCCGCACAGGGCTGAAAATAAAGAATTTGATGAAGCTCTATATCACGAGACTGTTGCTGATCGGTGCACTGCTGCTGGCTGTACACTATGTGTTATTCCTTCTTTCGGACGACCAGGTACATTTTGCCTGGGGCAAGGAGACGGCAAAGGCATTGTTGTTCGCTCTGGTCTACACGCTCCTGTTCAGGAGAAATCTTTGGCAGCGAAGAGGTTCAAAAACAGGATCGGGAGGCACGGAGCAGGGATAAGTGTATCAGACCGGTTCAGCCGCCGACCATCTCACCGCCGTTGACATGGATGATCTGGCCGGTGATATAGCTGGCATCTTCCGAAGCCAGGAAGACAAATGCCGGTCCGACTTCCGAAGGTTGTCCCGCCCGGCCCAGCGGCGTCTTTTGCCCGAAGTCGCTCACCTTGTCAAAGGATGCAGGGATCAGCGGGGTCCATATTGGTCCGGGTGCGACGCCGTTGACCAGGATCTCCCGCCCGGCCAGATTCTGCGCCAGTGAGCGGGTAAAGGAGGTGATCGCCCCCTTGGTGGACGAATAGTCGAGCAGGTGGTGGCTGCCCCGGTAGCCTGTCACGGAAGTAGTGTTGATGATCCTGGCGCCTTTCTCCAGGTGGGGCAGCGCTTCACGGGTGAGGGCGATCATCGAAATGATATTGATGTCGAATGTCTTGCGCAGCTGTTCGTCGCCGATGTCTTCCAGCCGGTCCTGCGGATACTGTACGGCTGCATTGTTGACGAGGATATGCAGCTTTCCGTAGGCGGCGATAGCGGATTTGATGATGGCCTTGCAGGCGGACGGGTCTTCCAGGTCTGCTGTGATGAGCAGGCATTTTCGCCCTTCTTTTTTGACCATTTTGGCCGTGTCGGCAGCGTCTTTGTCCTCCTCTTTATAGACGATCGCTATATCGGCGCCTTCCCGTGCGAAATGCACGGCTACGGACCGGCCGATACCGCTGTCGCCGCCGGTGATCAGGGCGATCTTGTCTTTCAGCCGCCCGCTGCCTTTATAGCTTTTGCGGATGATCTCGGGTTTGGGGTGCATCTTATGTTCCCGGCCGGGTTGCCTGGCCTGTTTTTGCTGGGGGAATTTATCCGGTTTTGTCATGGTGTACAGTTTTTATAACGGTGGCGGATTGAACAGGCAATGCTGGTCACGACGATAGCGGACAGGATACCAATCCGATCCAAGCACCTATCGTGGGCCTGATCGGAGTAACTATCAGAAATTCAGTGGAATATACCTGCTCATCGCAAGTATGGCAGGAAGACTGACACCGGGCGGATCACCATGCCCTATACTATAAAGATACGGGCTTCGACCTATAGGTCGCAAGAGGGGCGGCAAGGTTTTTGCCTTGCCGGACGTGCAGAGGGGCCCCGAAGGTGATTTTGTACGCTATTTTTTGTTTGTATGTTCAGAACATACAGTGTATATTTGCATACATGAGATCAGATACTGTCGATACGGCTGTGCGAAAGCTCAACGAGCTCAATATGTTCCGATGTGAGGTATTGGAAGGAACCTCTGGAAACAAAGGAGAAGAACTTCGTCTTCTGATACAGAAAAATCACGTGCAATTGGAGTATCGTATAGTGCTACAAACAAAGGTAGTGCCTATGCAGGTCTCCAACTTGAAAAACCGTTTGCAGGATAAAGGAGCACCCTCGATTATCATCGCCGAATACATCACACCCCAAGCCAAAGAGATGATGAGGAGCGAACAGTTACCTTATCTGGATACTGCAGGCAATATGTACCTGAGCAACCCCGGTATACAAATATATATTGAAAACAACAGAAGCAATCGTGCTAAAGTGGCGCCTGTGATCGGTTATACGCTTGCCCCGGCAGGGTTGAAAGTGATTTACATTTTCCTGATTCGCCCGGAATTTCTGAATGAGCCTTACAGAACCATAGCGGCCCAGACCAATGTATCAATTGATACGGTGCGAAAAGTGATACACGGATTGCTGAAAGAAGGAATTATACTCCGGGTAGATGACAAAAAATACCGATTTACAGACAGGGCTGGTCTTTTCCGGGAATGGGCGGCTATGTACAACCGGAGATTGAGGCCTAAACTCAGGCAGAGCAGATACCGTTGGCTGAAGAGCGATCAAAGCTGGAAAGAGGTCCGTTTACCTGACCGGACCAGTTGGGGAGGTGCTGCTGCGGCTGAAGAGCTGGGAGGAAACCTAATTGCGGACAGGTTGATCTTGTATACCAAACTACCATTTGAGGATCTGATGAAAGAACTAAAGATGATCCCGGACCCGAAAGGTAATATTGTGGTGTATGAGCGATTTTGGATTGAGGAACGGAAAGATACCTTTGTACACCCTATGCTCGTATACGCCGATTTAATCCATGAAGGTGACCTGAGATATATGGAAACGGCTAATATGATTTATACACGCTATGTCGAAGATCAGCTATGAGGCGCTGAAAGTTGAAGGCCTGAAAGAGGTCCTCACCCAAATAAGTGATACCTGTTTGCGACTGGGTATTGACTTCTTTATTGTCGGGGCGGTGGCGCGAAATCTCTGGCTAGTAGAAAATCAGATAGAAGCTTCCGGTACAAGAGATGTAGATCTTGCTGTTTTTATACCTAATAACGATGCTTACCATCACCTTCAGGAGGCTTTAAAAGAGAAATACGCTTACGAGCATAGCAGAGAAAATGCATTTTGTATGTTAACTCCTGAAGGAGTGATTGTTGATCTGCTACCGTTCGGTGCAATAGCCGACGAAGATCAGGTGATCTTGGATGGCGTCGGTCTTGCAAAGATTAACCTAGCTGGTTTCAATGAAGTATTTCAATCAGGTCTGTCAGAAGTCCATATCGGTGAGGAAAACTATAAAGCCTGTTCCATACCTGCGATGGTGATTCTGAAGATGATCGCATTTGATGATCGTCCGGACCGGAGGATAAAAGATGTGAAAGATATAGCTTCGATATGTAGGTATTACCCAGATATCGAAACCGACATGATCTGGTCGGATCATTTCGATCTATATGGAGGCACCCTTGAACATGATGAAGTGGCTATGATCGTACTCGGCCGTGAAATGAGTAAGGTAATAACGATTAATGCTGCCTTGCGAGATAGAATATGCAGCATCATCGATACGGCTCTGGAAGAGCGTTCGCAATTTTTGGTACATATGATAGATGATGCGGAGCAAGAAACACTTGAGATGAAAAGCAGGTGCCTGCGACATATCAGACAGGGACTGTTATGGCAGTGGAATTCTACCCCTGCTTCGCCATGAACTCGCCCAGGCTCTGTCGAGCCGCTTCCCTTACCTTGCGGCGCAGCGAAGGCAGCCAGCCTGCCAGCAAGCCTATTGGTCCCAGCGCCTGCCGCGCCCAGGTATAGAAGCCGAAGCTATCCGTGTGGCGGCGTATGCGCCCTTCGCCGTCGAACTCAAAAGAAGCTTTGACCTGGTTGACTACCTGCCGTCCGGTCTTGGTGAACGTATAGGTCGCCGTCCACTCGGCGCTGCCCGTATGATCATTCGCCTGTACAGCGGTGAACTCCAGTTCCATGTCTCGTCCGCTGCGGATCAGCATCTCCCACATGGCCCGCACCTGTGCGGCATCCAGGTCGCGGAATACCGCATCGCTGAACACTGCATCATCGGCGTAGCAGGCCTGCATCGTGCGGAAGTCCTTTTGCCGGAAAGCTTCATAAAACCGGTGGATGAGTTGAGCGTTCGGGTGCATATATCGCTAGGATTTGTAACAAAACAAGTAGAATCGTACGGATCATCCGCAGCCGTGCTCCAACAGCATCTGCCAGTCGATGTCCTGCACAGGTTCGATGCTTTCCAGGTATGCTGTCCAGGCCCGTTCCAGCTCCGGGACCGTAAACCCGTATATATCCGCGAATGCATCGAAACCGGCTGTCCAGAGCCTGCGCATACGATCGAGGCCGTATCTTTCATAAAGATACTTGAAGATCCCGGCACTTTGCAGGTAAGCCACCAGTTCGTTTTCAGCCGCCATCCGGTCGAAGTCACCGATCAGGGTCTGCAGTGGTACGGCGTGGCCTTCGCGCAGCATATAGGCATTGATCGAGTAGACGGGATTGTCGTAGAAGCAGCGGTTGTCTGCATAGACTGCGCTGCCTTCATTGAGCAGCCGGGAGTGGGTGATGCCCCAGACCTCGTTGGCCATCAGGTGGAACAGCTCGTGTGTAAACTGTCCGCGCCGCCCGTCGCCGTTATATACAAAGAAGACGAGATCGTGACCGGGACAGGCCAGCCCGCCCCGTACATGAAACCCCGTGAGCGCTTCCATCTCGTCCGCAGAATCCGTGAACACGAAGTGTACACCGCGCGTATAGGCCGGTACGTCCAGCAGAGCAAGTATATGGTAGTAGGACTTGGTCAGTTCTTCCCGCACCAGGTCCAGGTGTTGCGCCGTATAAGAGGCGCCGTGGAAGTATATCCGGGCAAACGAGTGGTTGACAGAGAGAAAAGGTAGCTCCTCGCTCTCCAGGAATTGCCGGGCATAGTCTGTCAAAGGGTAAAACCGTGTGCCGGGTATATCCGGTGTGATCTGTGTTCGCTCTGCATATACGGCCGCCCGTCGCGCGGCCTGTTCCGCGTTGTCCTTCAACCTGCTCAGCAATGGCTGCCATCGCCTGTCTCGGTGCAGGGAGCTTAGTTCCGGCTCTGTCGCAGTGCGCTCCTCCCCGGCAAAACTCAGTTCACCGGCCAGCCGGTCCAGGCACCTGAAAGCTTCATTTTGGGCGCCGGCGCGCGCCCATGCACAGGCGGCGGCGTAGAGTATGTCGGGGGTAGCGACGATCAGTCCGCGTTCGACCGGTATGAGCAGAGAGGCTTCGTATGCCTGGGCGGCGCCGCGATAGTCGGCACGCTCATAGAGTGCACCGGCGCGCTGCAGCTCAGCCACGTATGCATAGTAGCCGGGGAAGCCCTTCTGAGCAGCGGCCGAGAGGGGCAGGAGGACAGATAACCATATGAGAAGAAGGTATTTCATGGGGTAATGTTGTTGTTTGAGATCGTTTGCATGGGGGCCGTGCAAAGATAAGCGGCTCCGACCAGGCGGTCGGGACGTATCGACAGATACGGCGTATAGATGGGCCGGAGGTCTGTCCTGCACGACATAAGCCCTGTCCCTATGTTTAGTCGGCGCACTCGATCAGGCTTATTGGGATATATTTTATATCTTTGTCGGATATATTTTGTTCAAGGGTATCTATTTGGTTCGGGAATACTTATCCCCGGTGCGCTTAGAGGAGTCCATTATGCAGCGGAAAGTAATCAATACGGAAGTAGAATATCGCACGGCCGTGGCCAGGCTGGAACTGATCTTCGACACTAAGCCGAATACATTGCAAGGGGAGGAACTGGAGTCGCTTTCGCTGCTCATCGACCATTACGAGCGAGAGGTATCACCCATAGATCCTCCGGATCCTGTTGATGTGATCCGCTTCCGTATGGAGCAGACAGGTATGCAGCATAAATAGCTGGCTGTAGCGATCGGCTCCCAAGGCCGTACCAGTGAGATCCTGCACCGAAAGCGAAAGTTGTCGTTGGAGATGATCCGTAAACTGGGTATCCCGAAGGATGTCCTGGCGCAGGAATATCCGACTTACACCTTTTCTGTATGTTGATTTGCATATATCATTGAAAATCTGTATCTTAATAAGATAGGGTGTGACGAAATATGTGATCAATTCCGGTCGGTTTTCTGAGCGATCAGTGCTACATGCACTTCGGCCGATCCATCGCGGCGCGTATACGGGTGATTGAGCCGGTGGAGGATGCGAAAGCCGGACTCTTCCAGTTCCCGGTATAGCTCTGCAGTCCGGTAGTAGCGGAAGAAGACCCTGCTGCCGTCCGATCCGGTCTGGTAGCCCGAGAGTTCCGGCGCGCCGTCTACGAAACTGAGATACAATGCACCGCCCGTATCCAGCAACCTATGGCAGTCCTGCAGCAGGAGGGAGCAGTCTTCATCATAGAGGTAGGGAATACAGAAGCCGCATACGATCCCATCGTAGGGACCGGTCAGCTGTCCCGTATCCCTGGCGTCGAGCACCCTGCATTCGGCGGCTGGGTTGTTTTGTGCAGCCAGGGCTACCATCGATGGTGCGGCATCTGTAGCGAGTACTTTCGCTCCGGGCAGCTTCTGCAGCAGGTAGCGGGTGATGTTGCCGGGACCGCAGCCCAGCTCGAGTATCCGGGGGCTCTCAGGCAGCAGGGCACAGAAGCGGTCATAGCTCTCGTCATAGAGCGTCATATCCATGAACCGCTCCTGGTAGAGCGCTGATAATCGGTCCCAGGTACCGATGTTTTCCCGGTATTTGTCCATATGGTTGGATTCAGGCTGTGATGAGTAGGTTTATTCCGGCTTCTGCGGGAACTTATCGGCCACGAGATTGAGCCGGATACCGTGTTCGAGCCAGGCTTTCAGGCCGTCGAGTACCGTAGTGAAGCCGCCCGTATTGTCGCGGATCGCCTGCAACAGTTCTTCTCCGGTCTGCGGGAAGCCGTAGTTGCGGATCACGACATAGGTCGCATCCGGCCCCCAGGCGTCGAAGCTGAACGCTACGGTCGTGGCCGGGTCGTCCCATTCGATCACTATGCGTTCATTGGGCGCGATCTCCTTGACCAGCAGGGTGGTGGAGACCCCGTACATCTCCCATTCCCAGGTGATGGTCCTGCCCGCTTCCAGGCGGCCGCTACTGTGGGTAAACCAGAACTGCCGGGTGATCTCCGGGTCGATGAATGCCTCGAATACGGTCTCCGCCGGTCTGCGGATCAGCATTTGGGTCTCGACGTAAGGCGGGGTTGTCTGAGTCATTTAGATGTCGTTAGTTATACTTCCTTATCTTTACGGCAGAAAGCTTATTCCCGGTAGCCCCTGAAGCCCCTTCAAGCTATCGGTTTTCGTTTTTTAAGGGCCTTTCTGTACCTGTTTTTCTTCCATCAACTGTATCACTTCTTCTCAAACAGCCGATAGATATCGCTGATCTCGGCGGCGATGCGCGGGAAGTCGATTTTCAGATCTACCAGTCGCCCCGTCCGCATATCGAATACCCAGCCGTGGATACGAATCCGGTTTTCGATGGCGGCGAGTTGTACTTCCTTGGTCTTGGCCACATTGATGCACTGTTCAAGCACATTCAGCTCCACCAGCCTGTCGTAGCGTTCCTCTTCGGATTCGATGGCATTGAGTTCCTCCTTGTGGGTACGGTATACGTCCCGGATATTGCGCAGCCAGGGATTGAGCAGCCCCATATCTTTGGGCAGCATAGCTGCGCGGATACCGCCGCAGTTGTAGTGACCGCATACGATGATATCGCTGACCCGGAGGTGGACTACAGCATAGGTGATCACGGAGAGCACGTTCAAGTCGTTGTTGGGCGCCAGGTTGGCGATGTTGCGGTGTACGAATACTTCGCCGGGACGTGCGCCCATGAGCGTCTCTGCGGTGACGCGGCTGTCTGAGCAGCCGATATAGAGGTACTTGGGACTCTGGCTCTCCGCCAGTTCCTCGAAGTACTGCGGCGACTGTTGCAGTTGTTTCGTTATCCAGGCTTCGTTGTTGCGGAATATCTGTTCTATTTCCATCGTTGGTTTCGTTTTTTGGTTAGAGATAAGGCATTACATCACATACTCTCCGCCGACGCTCTCCACGGGCGGCGGTATATCCGTAGCACCAAGCATTTCCAGCAGGTTGATCTCGATGGTGCGGGTGATCTGGTCCAGGGGGATGCCGGTCGGGTTGTCCGCTTCGAAGGGGTTAAGCAGCGAACTGCCGATAGCCTGTATGGTGAAGAATACGTACCCGGTGAGCGTGCCGAACACGATGGACCATATGCCGACCGAGTTGCCGATGCTCATGGTCACACCGTATACGAAGAACCAGATAAAACCCCTGGCATAGGAGTTGTAAGTGGTCGGGAAGACGGTATTGCGGATGCGTTCGGATTTGCCCATATCATCGCAGAAGGCGGTGATCATCCGGTTGTGCTCGAGAAAGCGGAACCCGTCGACGGCTCCGTGCCGGTAGAGCTGCTCCAGGTCCCGGGACTGTAGGGAGAGCAGTGCATTGTGGAGATTGCCCTGGCCCGCGATACCGGCCCGGTCTTCCGGTCCGAGGTATTGTTCCATGCCGGACAGGTCTTCCGAGCGGCGCAGGTATGCTTTGAGCGCATAGAGAAAAGCGATATGCCGCCGGATCAGCCGGGTACGGTTGTCATTGAGTTCGTCGGCGGTCGTATCGGCGGTCGGGGAGGTGTAGGCAAGCAGTTGCCTGGCCCAGGTACGGGAGTTATTGACGATCGAGCCCCATATCTTGCGGGCCTCCCACCAGCGGTCATAGGCCTGGTTGTTGTTGAAACCGATGAAGAATGCCAGCGCCGTACCCAGTATCGTAGGCACGAAAGGCGGGAAGGAAAAATACTTGCTCAGCCAGAGTTCGTTGATGAAATAGGCGGCGGAACAGGTGATGACGGAAAAAAACAGGTTTTTCCAGGTGCCTGTCACTACGCGGTGTATGCGTATGTTCTCTGTCAGGATCATAGCTGTATCGGATGGCCTCGGTAACAAATATACAATACTGCAGTGGTGAAGGCATCGCCGCAGGTAGCTTATCTCCGGGCATCGACGGATGAGGCAGGCCCATCTTATTAAGATACGGATTTTTAACGGTAATCCTGAGGGGATGGGCCTGCTTTTTACCGGGGTCACCTGTGTTCGCCGCTACAAAGCGCTGAGCTGCCAATGAGACCTGAAGACTTGCCTGATCACGCAATTCTTTTTCCCCGGATTGTTCATTGTTTAATGAACATATACGCTTTTAATATACTGATAGACAGTTATTTGGGATCGAATGATGTTCATTGTTGATACTGTAGCCGTTAAATCCGAAAAATGCCTTTCGCCCGGCTGATCCCGGGGAGTAGTATGGGCGGTTTCACTTCCTGTCGCTAGAGTCCTCCGGGTACTCCTCCAGTTGCTCCAGCAGGTTCAGTGACTGCATCAGCGGCGTCCATTCCCTGCCGTTGAAGATGAGGCGAAACCAGCGCTGGTGGCGGTTTTCGTAGCGGATATGGCGAAACAGCCAGATCGCCGCCCAGGTGAAAGCCCCCGTTACGAGCCCCTGTATGCAGTAGTAGAGGGGGCCGCCATTGTACAGCAGCTCTTCCGAGATATAGAAAGTCGTCCACAGCGGCAGTTGCAGGAAGAGGATGCGCGTCACCCAGAGGGTAGAGGACCTGAGTCCGTTCAGCCTTCGCTGCGTCTCCAGGACCGACTGCGAGATATCCGTCCCGCGGATCAGGATCAGCTGGTAGAGGTAGACGATCACGGCCGCCGCAGTCAGGAGGACCTGCAGGGAGGCCGACACCAGGAAGAAAACGCTCACCTCGTCCGCTGCGTACCGGGCCAGGTGTACCAGTATATAGCCGACCACCAGGACCCAGAGTATGCCTGTCGCCAGCGCAAAGAGCTTGGGCGGCTGCATGGTACCCAGTAGCGAGCGTATTTTGAGTGCAGACAGGTCGGCCGCCTGGCTGCGGTTGATGCGGAGCAGTTCGTTGAGCCTGCTGTCGTAGCTGCTCCACATGCGGAGGATATCTTCTTGTTCCATGACTTTTATTCTGGTTTGAATTGAGTGAACCTGTTCTTTAACTGTTGTTTGATACGTGCGACCCTGGTGCCTACATGCGTTGGCGTCAGGCCGAGTATATGGCTGATCTCTTGCTGCGTCTTTCGTTCGAGCCAGAGCAGGATCACGGCCCGGTCGATCTCCCGGAGTTCCCGGATACATTGGTGGAGGTATTCCAGTGCAGCTTCCGCCTCCGTGTCCGCCGGTCCCTCGTCCAGGCTCAGTATGCTGTCCGGCAGCGCCTGGTTGACCCCGCTTCTGCGGTTTTCGCCGCGTACATGGGATATGGCCGTATTGAGCGCTATGCGGTATATCCAGGTGGAGTGCCGGTACTGCGGATCATACCGGTGGAATGAGCGCCAAAGCTGTACCAGTATCTCCTGTACCAGGTCCTGCCGGTCGTCTGCAGAGGAGGTGTAGGCCCGGGCCACCTTGTAGATGATCCCTTTGTGACTGTCTGTCACGGCCAGGAATTGCCCGGTCCTGTCTTCAGCCTTCATAGTAGTTGTTTCTGTATGTCATTTTCATCGTCTTTTTCGGTATTGCAAGCCGGTCTTGTTAGTTGACCGGTTGCTATATGATTCGCAGGCCTGCAGGAAATATCACAGTTTCTGCAGGCTTTTTTGCGATCCTGTTGAAAGATAACTATCTGCGCGTCGCCTGTTGCTTGCGCCTGGTGGACCTGGTGTCCTGCTCGCCCGCTTGCTGTTTGGCGTGGACCTCCGGGTTCAGTTGTCTTTTGCCCATAGCGGATAGCGGCACGCCGCCGGTGAGTCCCAGGCCGAGCGAGGCCAGGATGATGAGGACGACCAGCAGCGTGAGCCGCAGCGCCTTTTTCAGACGTTTCATAGTGGTGGTGGAAATGTTAAGTGGCGCCTTTGCACGGCAATGTGTGCAAGGCAATCGGATCTCGTCGTTTGCCGCAGTACAGGGCGGCTGCGGAGCGGAGCGCTCCGTCAGTACGAGACGGCGAGGTCAGATCCGGCCCGGGGCAGGAGAGGGCGGAGCAGCCGGGCGGACCGTGTAGCGGCTACGGAAGCATGTATACGCAGGTGCTTTGCCAGCCTGGCCTGGCAAAGCCGGTCGACCAGCAGCAATACCGCCGGGCGGAATCGCGGCGATGGTCCTGCACGATGCATCCGGGCGATGGCACGGCACAGTACGGACAGGGAGCTACGGGTCCTTCTCCGCGTCCCTGCTGCAAACAGTTCTGTCTGCACAGACGATAAACCCGGCGACAACGCCGGTACGCTGAACGTACACAGACCCAGCAGGGACAGCAGCGCTATCAGCCGGTGGATCATCTTGTGCCGGAGGCCGGTTCGGTACCCGTTCATACGGGCAAAGATACGGCTTTGCGTTGGCGCCAGGGCAGCATAGTGTGACCGGGGCTTTATTCCACTTCTACATCCACTATGATATACCCGTCGGGATACACGGACGAATACAGGATCTCATAACCGGATGCGATCACCTCGATCCGGTCCAGTCCCAGCTCCTGTGCATAGGCAGGGTACACTTCCGCATTGCCTTCGGCGGGAGGCATGAAGATCCCTCCTCCGGGATACGGGCTCATGAATACGATGGCCATCTGGATACCGGTACTGCCTTCGCCGGTATCGGCCGGCTCGTACAGTGTGATGTCCATCTTGTTGCCGCTCCACGGGTATCCCGGCGGGTAGGCGATCAGGCAGCCACCCATGCCGGGCAGGCATCCTGTTCCGTGTTTTTTCCCGATGATACAATCGGGTTTGAGCGCAGTCGCTCCTGAAAATAGTCCTGCTGCAGCCATGTCGGTATTTGATTGTGATTATATCACTATTCTATGTGCTCTTTCGTTCCGGATTTTGTGTTCTGCCATGATTACAGCACCGGGGAAAGGTACTCCTGTAGCCCGTGGAGCTACAGGAGTATCCGAATCGTCATTGAATGATCAGTGTTTGGTTATCCGCTACTACTCCGTCGATTACCAGCACCAGGTTATAGCCTCCTGGCTTATAGTCTGAAACATCGATCTGGTGCATGCTGCTACCTTGGGTCAGTATATAGTTGTTTTGTGATCTGCCGGACCTGTCCGTTACCACCAGGTACGCGCTTTGTGCGTCCCCGATCTCATAAGATACGAGTACATGAGTATTAGCAGGGTTGGGGGCAACCTGTTCGATCCAGCATTGCCTTACCACTACAGTGATGTCATCATAGGCTTTTGATCCGTCCGTTTCGGATATCACTTCCAGCAGGTACTTAGAGGTGATCTCAGGCGCTACCGTAGCCGTTCTACCTGTAGAGAGGAGGTTGCCATGCGGATCATACCAGTTGTAGATGACCTGTTCCGGTATGTTGGCGGCAATCACAGAGGCAGTCTCGTTTTTCCGGATCTGTATGTCCCCGCCGGCATTGGCCGAGAGGGCTCTCCTGGGTGATTTTCGGATGGTGAAATGTTCGGCTCCGGTTATATCCTCATTGGAGGAGTAGTAGTTTTGTGCCACTCTGTAGTGGTAAGTTTTTTCTTCAGAAGCATCGTGTGAGAGAAAACTGAAGCCAACATACAGCGGTATCCTTTTGCCAGTTTCGAATTCGATCTGCTCGAGCCTGATCTTGTCCTTCAGGATGATAAATTCTCTCTGTTTCATGATCCTGACGTCCGGATGCACTTCCAGGGCTTCGCGCAGTATCTCCCAACCTTCGTCGTTAGTGATGATGCGGATTTCAGCATCTGCCACGATCGGGGGCGACTCTTCATCCTCGGCGATCTCAAACACCAGATCGAATGCCTGGTCGCGGTCTGTAGCGTTGCCGACAAGCATAAACCGTCCGAGCGGGTACCGGATGCCATCGATCTCAGGTAGCACGATACCTGGATGTATATCAATGATCGTTACGTTGCGAAGCGCTACATTGTTGTTGTAATATACATCGTGCTCAAGGTGATTAGGGTAAATGGTGATCGGGTCGCTGCTGATGTTCTCGATCCTCGCCAGCAGGCAGGAGGCCCAATTGGCGTGGATGTAGGGATTGATGATATTCCATTCGAACTCGAATATATAGCTCTCGCCCGGAGGTATATCCGGTATTGGTAGTACTCCTACGATATCTCCGATGGTCGGCAGCGAACCATCCCAGTTCTGCGGCCAGGAAGAGGAGCTGGAAGCTTTTGTCCAGTAAAGCGCGAGATCGCCCTGACCATTGCTGGATACACAACTCTTATTCCAGACCCGCACATAGACATAGACCGGCTGGGAAGAGTTGTATTCAGGCTCCTGGTGCTTTTGGTTGGTAAAGCCGTCCTGTTGATTTCTCACCCAGATATCCGGACTCTTATCAAACCACCAGCCCCAGGCATAGCTGCCCGGGTACCCGAAGTCCTCCGGGCGGTCTTTCATATACAGGTCGAGGCTGGTACTGAGCGCCCCCTGTGCTGCTTTGACCGCTCTGTAGGCATTGAGCCGGCCTGTGCCCACTACACCCGGAAAACTGGCTGCATCTACAACCGGGTCGGTGGTGTTTTTCAGAATATCCTGCGTCCAGTTTGAGGTGAGACAGGGGTTGACCGAATACATAAGTGCCGCCGTGCCGGAGACGATGGGAGTACTTTGTGAAGTACCGCCCCAACATCCATAATAGGGCCAGGGATTTGTCCCTCCGGAAGTTTCGCCACCACCCATGATCCGGTAGCCCGGTGCACATAAATCAACCTCCGGGTAATGACTGTTGGTGGATGAGCCGGAGCACGATTCGCTGTTCACATGCCGGTCATCCTTGCCTGAACTGCTGATGACGATTGTTCTCGGGTCTTCATGGCCCGAGAACGGGTACAACCTCAGTCCGCCGCAGTGCATACTGCCGTTGCCCGCTGCCCTGATGATCGTTGTCCCATTGCCGAGGATCTCCTGTTCGGCCAGCAGGTAGGACGTAGGTGGGCTGCACCCGGCAAACCAGCTCAGTGAAATGATATCTGCACCTAGTACCGTACTGGCGTATACACAGGGCGAAAGCCCCCACGAGTTGAACATGATTTTCGTGTTCCACCCGATCGACACCATCTGCCCGTTGGATACATCGCCGGGGTTCACCGTTTCCGCTGCGAGGATCGTAGCTACAGAAGTACCGTGCGAGGTAGGAGTGAACGGAGTTCCGCTCTGGAAGTTGGAGGGGGGATCTATCTTGCCGACGAGATCCGGGTGGAGCGGGTCGATACCGTCATCCGTTACTGCGACTTTCACCGAAGGGCTTCCTTTCGTAATATCCCAGGCCAGGGGCGCCTGGATCGTCTGCAGGTGCCAGAGCCAGTCATTGGACGGATCGTTGAGTATCAGCCACCACATATAGTCGCCGGGATCAGCCAGGGTTTGGGGCATATAGCATTTTTCGACGGATAAAAACAGCTCGTTGTTGTCATTGATCTTGTTCAGTGAGGCAAAGAGCTCGTCTTCGCTCAGCGCGGTATTCAGCTCGTACAGGTTTCTCAGTTCAGTTGTCTTGGCAAAGTGGAAGGGCTGATTGATTTCCGTGATGCCAAACGTGCTAAGTACAAGTGCGAATCGAGGATCAACAGACTTTTCACCTCTGACCGGTATGATACCGGGATCGCGGACTATGATCCATACCTGGCCAGGATAAAACTGTTCCTGCGCATATAGTGACAGGGGTGAGATGAGTAAGGCGAAGGTGAATAATGCTAAGATCTGTTTCATATACGCTCATTTAAAGGTTGAAAAGCTCAGAATGCCCGTCAGACAGTCATCGCTGCTGATCCGGTGAGCGGGTTTGCCTGATATATGCTACTGCGAACTTGACACCGCGCAGGCTGGAATGCCATCATATGTGCGCTCGCGCCTCCGCGGGGCTTCTGTAGCAGATTTTTTTGAACGCTGCATTGAGGGTGATATATTCAAATATGCGAAAATTTATTCCCATAAAGAATACTTTGTCAAATATTGACAAGCGAAAGTTATATACAGCTATTCTTCTGCAAGTATAGGTGCATATCAGGGGCGTATCCTGCCTGGCTTAAAAACCGGTCGCCCGGAGAATGAGCAGGTCTTAGAGAGAGCGTGCCGCGAGGTGTGTTCCGTCGCTATCTGTGCAATAGTCGCTTTACAGGCATGTGTCAAAGAAGAGAACGTTGCCTTGCCTGGTGCCAGCATACTTTCCTTGCAGTCGGCGGACCGGGGGTGTGGGCTGCGGCGGTATGCCAAACGGAGATATGGCTGACTGTATCCCGTATGGATATAAATGGGGCAAAAATGTTGGCTGTTGTACGGCTTTTATTCGTTGACCGGCTGCTGTGGTGCCTGGCTGCCTCCTGCGGATCCCACGGCCAGGACCGAATCCGGTACAGCGCGCAGGCTCTGCCAGCGGGCAGCTTCCGTCTTGCGGTCGTACTGCTGGGCAGGCAGTTCCGTACCCTCATACGCCTGATCGATCGCTACCCGCTGGGTGGAGCAGGCTGCAAAGAGTGAACCGAGACCCACCAGCAGGATGATTGCCGGGAAGTGGCGGATCGTAGCGATGCTGCGGGCGGTCTTCATAAGCCGGATGGTTTTTGACTGGACATACTGCTGATCAAGATACGAAAAAACGGTTGATGTTATTTTGCGACGGGTGTACATTTTCGGGTGTCCGGAGCCAATGGTTGGGTTATACAGCCATATCTTACTAAGATACGCAGTTTTTGCGTCAAAGACGCGTGTCCTGCGGACGGCGCCACTTTGTCTATATATTGTCTCTCACAGATGCCACGAATTTGCCTGATGTTGCGAGAAGTGATCTGCGCTCATCTGTGCAATATGTGAGCTAATAACTGCGGGTCTTGAAAACATACTGCTCGAAAAAAATGCCGGTCTCTGGGAGAGAGCGAGGGAAGAGTTTGAGGCGTTTGGCTTGTTTGATGGTATATCAGTACAGTCCATCTTATTAAGATACGACATTTTCGCCGTAATACCGGAATGAACGGCCTGTTTTTGCCGCTGTAAGTTTTCCAGCAGAAGCGTGCAGGCGGGTGGATATGGAGCAGCAGCGTCGGAAGTGAGCTGCTGAGTGTAGCCGGGTCTGAATGGCGCTGCCGGGTCGCCGTATTTACGAACAGGTAGCTTTGCGGGTAGCAGCGAACGGCTTAGCTGCGCAGCGGTCACGCGATGCGTAGGAAAACCAGGTGGCAAAAACCAGCCTTGTCCCGATTGGTTCGGGATGGTTCTTTTGTGTCAAGACAAAAGAACCGCTGCCCGCGTAGGGCAATGAAGCCTATACGCCGGTAGCGGAGAAGAGAGGTTAAACAGCTGGTACAATCGGCAGTCTTGAGAACTAGCTGAACGAAAAAAAGCCGGGTTTGCGAGAGGTGTGAGAGTTGAGTGCATACGTCCATACAATTTGTGAGCCAAATCGACCACACAAAGCAACTTTCCTATCCGATCGGGATATTTTGATCATTAAAATATCTATATTGGATATGAATATCCGTTTTGGTATGCCGGAGGCGACAGCTCCGGTATCGCGTAGCGCAGCGCTCATGCTCCCGGTGACACGCCGGTCTCCGGCTCCCAGCTCCCCGACTGCCTCGCCAGATCGATCACCGCCTGTCCCTGTGGGGTCATGAGGCCCTCGCAGATCAGCCGGTCGGCGCGCTCGCGGTTGATCGGGCTCCACTGGCTCCGCGGCTTGCGCGGGGAGAAAGTGCGGTAGTAGCTCTCGTGGTCCCGCTTCTTGGTCTTGCTGTCGATCCAGCCATAGCAGAGGGCTTCTTCGACGGTGGCCTCGTAGGGGATACAGGGCACGGCGCTCTTTTTGTGGTAGATGATCAGCCAGAGGCCCGTATGTGTGGCGCTGTGCGTCGCCAGCCAGTCACGCCACTCCTGGCGGGTGGTCATGTGGATAGCCGGTCTGCCGTCTTTTATCTCCATTATGGACAGGTGTGGGCGATAGGGGTGAGGGGATCAGCGTACACCCTGACGGATCATCTTTTTGATGATCACGATCTGTCCCAGGTGGTAATGGGTATGCTCGATCAGGCCGTGCAGGTTGCGGTAGTAGCTGCCGTACTGTTCGCCTGCGAAGGTTTCGCCGAGCTTTTCTTCTGGTAGCGCTTCGATCAGCACGGCCAGTTCCTCCACATCCGCCCAGATCTCCTCGCGGAACCGGTCCCAGTCTTCGGCGGACTGTACGGGCGGATGGTCGAAGCTGTAGATATCCTTGGCGTCTATGGGCTGTCCCTGCAGCACGCGCTTGATCGCCCGCACATAGTAGGTGGTGTGATAGGCCAGCGCCAGGATCGTGTTGAGGTCGTAGAGGCGGGTATTGGCCTCTTCCCAGGTGACGTCTGCGAGGTGCGGCTGCATACTGGATACGGTCCAGTTGCCGCCGAAGTGTACGTCTCTCAGGTGTTTGGCGATCTGTGGGGTCAGGTTCATGTGCCGGTTTGATTTTTGGGGTGGTAAGGCAAATATAGTGAAAGCCCGGCTCAGCGTCTGCAGGCATAGAGAAAGCGGGGAGAGGGCTGGTAGATTCTGCGCCGGAGGTAGGCGGGGCAATGCTTGCCAAAGACTTCATCCGTCTAAAACTGGCGGATGAGGCAAGGAATGACGATTAGCGGCCTGGATCAGGCTGTACTTTCACACATTATAATGGAGAGAATGGCGCGCTGTCATCTTCCTTCACATACGAAGCTACTCAGATGGTTTTAGGTGGAAACGCTACATTTATTCATTGTAAACTGTATATTGGAAAGAGATTATAGCCGTATGTAGTAATAGTAGCTGAAATCTTAATGACAGATTAGATGATAATCATCAAAAAGCCTGCGAACTGTTCAAGAGAAGAGCTTGAGCTATTTAAGAACCTAGTTCTGGAAGGGAAGCAAGTTGATCCAGATGGTTTGGAAGATCGTATTAAACATTGCAAGCTGTTGGGTTTTTTATTACAGCGACAACGATGAGTTAGTTGGAGTATCCGCCATAAAAACAAAGAGTCAGGGTATTGTTAAAGCAATTAGATTGAAGGCGGGAATTTCAGATGATGAGAACCCGAAATACGAGTTAGGATATTCTGTGACAAAGAGAGTATATAGAAAGCGGGGTATTAATAGATCTCTCAATGATAGGTTGTTGCAAGAAGTTGGTGATGAAAAAGTGTATAGCACCACTGACAACGATACTATGAGGAAGTACCTATCGAAAAAAGGATTCATTAAAAAGGGAGAGTCGTTTAAAGGGAAATATAATGAAAATTTGAAATATTTCGAAAGATAGCTTTTGTGTTTAAAATGCTTTGTTGATGATAATAGTTATTGTTAGGTGGTATATAAAAGAAGGACATGCGGATCTATTCAAAAAAATGTGGATAGATAAGATGGAGCCTGAGAACAAAATTGGACTTTTTAGGGAATTCTTTAGCACGCCTATCGCTAGTGTGAAAGAAGAATACCATACTCTTGATGTTGAAAGCCAACATTATACCACATTTATCAATATCGGGATTTGGGAGAGTGTGGAAGCATTTGAAGAAGCAATTGGATGCTTTATATTAGGAAGAACACCTCATAAAACAGACTCACAAAAAAGACTTTTGGAAATATTCGATTTTGAGTACAAACTAAGGGAAAGAATTGTGATGACAGTCGAAGAAAGTAGAAGTGGAGACTGGATATTACCTCCGGCCACACTAAAGAATAAATACTGATATCAAAGACTTCAACTAACAGGGTATTACAAAAAGCAGAGCTTACTCATCCCAATAGCTATCATGAATTGGGCTGACTGTAGGAAATTAACCTGTAAATAATTCGGGATTCTATTGAGTTGTAGTACCGAAAATCACCGCCAACCCCAAACCGCTGTTTTGTAATGTTTGGCGGTAGTGTCAACTTCGATAAGACGATATGAAATATTAACCTAACCCAACCACCATGACCAAACTCATCGCAGCCATCAATATGACCCTCGACGGGTATTGCGACCACACAGCCGTAATCGCAGATGAAGAATTGCATCAGCACTATGCCGACCTGCTGCGCAATGCAGGCGCTATCCTGTACGGCAGGATCACCTATCAACTGATGGAGTACTGGCGGACCGTGGTGAAAGAGCCGACCGGCAACAAGGAAATGGACGAATTCGCCGTGATCATGGACATGGCTCCTAAGGTCGTTTTTTCCCGTACACTGCGGGATGTCGACTGGGAGAGCGCTAGGCTGGCCGGGCAGGATATCCGCGAAGAAGTCCGGGCGCTGAAGGAAGCCGGTATGGATAGGGATAAGGATATCTATATCGGCAGCCCGAGCCTGATCGTGGCCTGTATGAACCTGGGCCTGGTGGACGAACTCCAGCTCTGTGTACATCCCGTGGTAGCCGGGAGCGGCCTGCCGTTGTTCAAAGACATGAACGACCGCACCATGCTAAAACTCGTACGGACAAAAACCTTAGGCGGCGGAGCCGTGATACTGTACTACGAGCCGGTCAGGAATGACTGATCCCACAGGAAAAACCGGACGAAGCGCAACGCAGGCACGTAACCAACGACTTTGCTATCAGGCGGGGAGAGAACGGGTCGCATAGCATCACAAGCATGAAAATAGCCATCACGGGGACACATCGGGCAGGTAAGACCACACTCGCCGAAAAACTGGCGGAGACACTGACCGGCTATACCTTCATAGAAGAGCCGTACCATGCGATGGAGGCATCTGGGTATGTCTTTGGCGATCTGCCGGACCTGGATGATTTCCGGGCGCAGCTTACGTATGCGATCGGGCAGGCGGAGGCCGGACACGGGGACATCATCTACGACAGGAGCCCGCTGGATATACTGGCCTATCTCCATGCCCTGGACAAGAGGAGAGATATACGGGCGGACTATGGCAGGGCACAGGAGGCAATGACCGCCATCGACCTGGTGGTTTTCGTACCGGTGGAAGAGCCGGACAGGATCATATGCACCGATGCTGACCGGCCGGGACTGCGACGCGCGGTAGACCGCATCATCCGTGCCTGGCTGGAGGACTTCGGTACGGAGACACTGGAAGTCACGGGTACACTGCAGGAACGTTGCAGCCAGGTACTGGCCAGGCTGCAGGCAGATGAGGCATAACGGTTTACTGGATACGGTGGACAAAGAACACCGGCACACAACAGGTGTGTGGATGAATGGCGGGTGAAGTAGCTAATCGAACATGCTGCTTCGCAGCCATCCCGATTGGTATCGGGATGGTATATTTACAAGGTAGTGTGCCGAATTGAAGATCAACGAAGTCAAATCCGCCACTGAGCAGGCATCAAAACGTTAGTTGTAAAGCTGCAAAACCAAATCTAACAGGAAATGAAATTTAGACCTTTCTCTGAAACAAAATACTTATGGTTGGCAATCATACTGTTGTCCGTAATTGCCATCCTGCTAAAGTCTGTGTATAGAGAGTATGTGTACGCAAACCAGATAAACGACCTTGGAGTCGCGGACTCATCGCCTAATTTTTTTGCGGGGCTCATAACCATGCTGTTTTATTTTACCCAGGATCAGAAAATGCCGTTTAAGAAATATGCTATTTGGGCTATTGTTGGCTTGGTCGGATATGAGCTGATACAAGGAAGCGTTTTTAAAGATAACTTCTTCGATTATAAAGATATCCTCGCTTCAATCATGGGTGTTGGGGTTGGTTATTTCATTGGGTTGAAGTCGAAATTGAATTATGTCATTGCTGGCCAATGACATAATTGCAATAAAATCGAGATGGGAGCATATGTTCATGATGAATGAAGAGCAGGTGCTATATCTGCCAGGTACCGATCATATATTAGTAGCAGCGGTTCATGCGGCTGCCCAGCCTGCGGCCAGCTGCGACGGATCGTTTTGACCATCAACAACCACCGAAATGGATCATTCAAGGGTATACAGGATGTCTTTCGCCGGGGTCTACCCGCTGTACATACAAAAGGCCGAGAAAAAGGGCCGTACCAAAGAGGAAGTGGATACCATCATCTGCTGGCTGACCGGTTACGACAGGCAGTCGCTGCAGGAGCAGATCGACCGGAAGAGCAGCTTCGAGACCTTTTTTGACCAAGCGCCGCAGATCCACCCCAATGCTGTAAAGATCACGGGTGTGATATGTGGGTACCGGGTAGAGGACATCGCGGAACCGCTCATGCAAAAGATCCGCTACCTGGATAAGCTGATCGATGAGCTGGCGAAGGGAAAGACGATGGAGAAGATACTGAGGCAGTAAATGTCTTCGACCGGTAACCGGTCTTCAGCTTGACCTTGACCTGTAGCATCTGTTTTAAACTAAAAGAACAACGAATGGCTTCCAACCAGAATTTTGTGGACTTTGTCCTCGGACAGATCAGTGATGCGGGAGAGATAACCGCCAGGAAGATGTTTGGCGAATATGGTATCTACTCCGACGGTAAACTCTTCGGACTGATCTGCGACAACAGGTTATTCATCAAACCGACCGGTGCAGGGCGCGCATTCATAGGCGATGTAGTGGAAGCGCCGCCTTACGAAGGAGCGAAGCCCAGCTTCCTGGTAGAGGACAAAATAGAAGACAGTGCCTGGCTCAGTGAACTGGTCCGTGTCACGGTCCATGAGCTGCCTGCACCAAAGCCGAAAAGCAAAAAGAAATGAACTGGGGGCTGATGCGTCGCTCGTAGTAAGCTCCTGGATGATGCGGAGTGTATGATGATCATTCATTCAGCCAGAGACGCGGAGGGCAGCGACTGTAAGATCGTCCTGCCTGGCGACTGCCCGGCTAAGACTCCGCGCAAGATCCTGCCGATGAGGTATTGACCCGCAAGCAGGGGGGCGGACTACGTATTTTATCGGACCCGCTCAACTTCCGGCAAGAAACTACGGGCTTGTATCGTATAGGTGAAAGCTGTCTCGTTACGCTTGCTTCCCCAGCACGGAACGACGATACCGTATGCCCCAGTCGCCCATGGCCTCGATGATGCTGTTGAAGCTACGGCCCAGTTCCGTCAGCTCGTATTCTACAGTGACAGGCTTGGTATCGCATACGGTCCGCCGTACGAGATGATTCATCTCCAGGTCCTTTAACTCTTTTGACAGTACTTTGGGGGCGATATCGTGGATATGGCGTTTCAACTCCATGAACCGCATCTTGCCGGAGTAGAACAGGGCGGCAACAAGCGGGTATTTCCACTTGCCGCTCATGATCTCCTGTACGTCCCTGACGCCGGTGATGAGTAGCCTGCACTTGGGGGTGAGGTGCCCGGGAGCTTGTTTCATAAGGTCTATTTTGAGACAAAAATAGTTACCAGATGGTAATTGGTTACCAAAGGGTAATACATATCTGACGGTAAGCTGAGTGCCCGTATCTTGCAGGCAAATCAAATATAAGCAGATGAAAGTAGCAGTTATCGGCGCCACGGGTTTCGTAGGCAGCCATATAGTCCGCGAACTGGCGGACAGAGGCATGGATGTACTGGGTATATCGAGAAAAGAGAAGGAGCCGGCCGGGAGCAACCTGAGATACCTCAGTTGCGATGTCCTGCAGGTCAATGAACTCGCCGATGCCATCAGGGGCTGTGACGTGGTAGTGAGTGCATACAACCCCGGCTGGGGCAACCCGGATATATACGAGGACTTTCTCAAGGGTTCCAGTGCTATCCAGCAGGCGGTAAAACTGGCCGGTGTAGAGCGTTTTATAGTCATAGGCGGGGCGGGTAGCCTGTATGTCGCCGAGGGTGTGCAGGCGGTGGATACGGAGGGTTTTCCCCCGGAGATCCGGCCCGGCGCATCGGCTGCAAGGGACTACTTGAATATCCTCAAGCAGGAAACGGAGTTGGATTGGGCATTCTTCAGTCCGGCTTTCGAAATGCACGCCGGTATTACAACAGGCAGGACGGGCCAGTATCGCCTGGGTATCGACTACCCGGTGATGAGCGAAGCGGGCAGGAGCATACTGTCCGGAGAAGACCTGGCCGTAGTCATCGCCGATGAGATAGAAACGCCGCGTCATCACCGGATGCGGTTCACGGCGGCCTACTGATCGCCGGAGGATTGCAGGCCGGTATGTCCCTTAAGAGAATACAGCTTTGTACAGACGGCTGCCTCAATCCTGCGGTAGCCGTCTTTTCTTTTACATCTGTGGGTCGGGTCGCAGGCATTCATCCCGGTGAAAACCCGCCTGCCGGGAAGCAAGCTCAGTGAACCTACGGGCCCTGGTGCGGTTATGCTGAGACGATGAAGCATATATATTGGCTATTGGGATGGCTGATATCCCTGGCTGTACCGGCACGGGGCCAGGTAGATACCGGGACATACAGGTTTGCGGAGGATATCGAAGCTGCTCTCCGGCAGGATACGACCGCCTGGAAATACCAGACCGGCGCGGTCAGTTATTCATTCGCCGGTGACTATCGCAATGCGCTGATCACCTGGGACGAGGGGATGAATACGCGTATCTATACGCCGACAGGCCGGGACTCTGCTATCCTGGAAGACCATCGCCCGGTGAACGCCCAGAGCTATATCCTGGCTCGTGCGGTCCGGGAGCAGATCATCGTGATCAACGAAGCCCACCACAATCCCCGGCACAGGGTGTTCACCGGGAGCCTGCTAGAGGGCCTGTACGAAAAAGGCTACCGGTACCTGGGCCTGGAAGGCATCTTTGACAGCCTGGTCAATGAGCGCAACTATGCCATCGCGGAAAGTGGCTACTATACCCGGGAGCCGGAGTTTGGCAACCTGGTCCGCGAGGCTCGTCGGCTCGGTTTCATTGTATTCGGCTACGAAGCCCCGCCTGGAATAAACGGCAAGGAAAGAGAGATCGCGCAGGCCAGGAATATACAGCGTTTTATCGATGCCAATCCGCCCGGCAAACTGATCGTACACTGCGGCTTCGACCATGTGTACGAGGACAAGGTAGCCGGCTGGGAGAAGGCTATGGCAGGCAGGCTCAAAGAGTATACCGGGGTAGATCCTTTTACGGTGGACCAGGTGAGGTATTCGGAGCGGAGCCGGTCAGATATCAGCCACTATTTCCTGTACGCCACGCAGGAGAAGCAGTCCTTCGTGCTGGTCGATCCGGACAGTACGGTCTTCAACGGCTTCAGCGAGCCCAGGCAGACGGATATCGCGGTTGTCCATCCGCTGACGGACTACAAAGACGGGCGGCCAGACTGGCTTTCCGATGGACGGACAGAATACAGACTCCCGGCGGAGAGAAGAAGCAGCTATGCTTACCCCGTGCTGATCCTGGCCTACAGGGCGGGTGAGTACGAGTCCGGCGGCATCCCTGCAGATCTCGCGGAGATTGGTGCGCAGGAGGACAATAGGCCGCTTTGCCTGCAGAAGGGCGCGTACACGATCGTCGTGCTGGATCGGCACTACAGCGTATCGGATACGTTTGACATCCGGGTGGAATGAGGCCACCAACACACTGTCCAGCGTTGGATAAGGCCCATCTTATTAAGATACGATATTTCCGGGCAACTCCCGGGCTATTCGCATGATGAGTAGTCTGAATCGCCGGAAAATCGTAACCTTGTATCCATGACGCCCGGCGAGAAAATAGCGGATTTCCTGAGGCAACGGGTAGACGTGACGCCTGCGGAGGCCCGGATGTTCAGTGAAGCTTTCCAGGAAAAACGGCTGCGCAAAAAACAGCTCGTTGTACAGCCGGGGTTCACTGCGCGGTACCGCTATTATGTGGTGGACGGGGCCTTGCGCTCTTTCATCGTAGACAGTTCGGGGCAGGAGACTACTTTTGCGCTGGCGGTCGAAGACTGGTGGATCACGGATTACAACAGCTATATCTACCAGCAGCCGGCTACGCTGTTCGTAGAGGCTATAGCAGCCTGCACGGTGCTCTCGCTAAGCTATGAAAGCGAGCAGCAACTCAAATCTGCCGGTCCCCGGTTTGAGACCTTTTTCAGGATCATCGCCGAGCGCGGCCTTGCCGCCCAGCAGCGTCGGCTGATCACCAATCTCACCCAGTCCGCCGAGGAGCGTTACGACAGCTTTGTGAAGCAATACCCCAAGTTCCTGGAACAGGTGCCCCAGTACATCATAGCCTCCTACCTGGGGATGTCTACCGAGTTCCTTTCGCGGATCCGCAACAACAAGGTCAACCGCAGATCTTGACCTGGTTCAACTTTCTTTTTTGACGTAGTTCATTTTTCCCCCTTTCTGCGTGCCGGATCTTTGTATCAACAAAATAAGCAAAGATGAACGCACTATTCAGTCCGCTCCGGTTGCGTGAACTGGAGCTGAAAAACAGGATCGCACTCTCGCCTATGCAGCAGTACAGCGCCAGCCGGGGGCTTCCCAACGAATGGCATATGGTGCACCTCGGCAGCCGTGCCGTAGGCGGCGCCGGGCTCATCATCACCGAGTGTACTGCCATAGCGCCCGAGGGTATGAATACACTATCCGATACGGCTATCTGGAACGAAGCGCAGGTGGAGGCCTGGCGTCCCATCGTGAGATTCGTACAGCAACAGGGCAGCCGGATCGCCGTGCAGCTCTGGCATGCCGGAGGGAAGGGGAGCAGCAGGCATCCCAGGGAGGGTATGACGCCGTTGGGCATCGAAGAGGGTGGCTGGATACCGAAAAGCGCTTCTGCCACACCCATCGGACGGCACCGGCCTGTACAGATGACGATCGCGGAGATCGGCGAAGTGAAGCGGCAGTTTGTCCGGGCGGCGCTTCATGCGGTAGCGGCCGGTTTTGACGCGGTTGAGCTGCATGCAGCCCACGGCTACCTGCTCCACCAGTTTTACTCAGAACTGGTCAACCGCCGGACAGATGACTACGGAGGCAGCTTCGAAAACCGGGTCCGGCTGCTCAGGGAGACGGTCCGGGAGGTAAGGGCAGTCATCCCGCAGGGGATGCCGCTGCTGGTCAGGATATCGGCAGTAGATTACGACGACAGTCCGCACGGGTGGACCCTGGATGACAGCGTGCGTATGGCGCATATCCTCAGATCGGAAGGGGTGGACCTGATCACTGCCTCCGGCGGTGGGTTCGTACAGGTCGATCCGCACATCGTACAACCCGGCTACCAGGCGCCCCTTGCCGCACGTATCCGCAGAGAGGTATCTGTCGCGACCGGGGCAGTAGGTATGATCGCGGATGCGCGGCAGGCCGGTGAGATCATAGAGAAGGGAGACGCGGACCTGGCTGTCATCGCACGGGAGCACCTGCGCAATCCCTACTTTGCGATCGATGCAGCTATCCGGTTGGGCGTCACACCCGATATCCCCTGGCAATACCGGAGAGCTTATTAATACAAACTCGTTTTAAATATTCAATCGTCATGGAAAAAATAACCTGGATCATCCTGGCCCTGCTGGCCGGGTCTTTCCTGCCGGTACAGGCAGGACTCAACAGTAAGTTGGCCAAAGCCGGTGGCAGCCCTTTGCATGCAGCGATGATCTCGTTTTCGGTCGGTGTGCTGGCGCTGGTAATCTATATTCTGCTGAGCTCCCAGAGCGTGTCGTGGAAAGGACTGAGAGAAGCGCCGCCCTACGCCTGGATCGGCGGTATGCTGGGTGCATTTTATGTCTCGGTGATCATTTTCTCTTTTCCGCGGATCGGGCCCGGGCTGGCATTCAGCCTGGTGGTGGCAGGTCAGTTGCTCATATCCCTGCTGATGGAGCATTTCCAGGTGCTGGGCGCACAGCCGCAGCCCATCAGTATCGGCCGGATCGCGGGGATGCTGCTGATCGTTGGCGGGGTGGTGCTGATGAAGAAGTTCTGAGGTTGAATGATGAGTATGGTACTTCTTATTAAGATACGGAATTTTGTGCCAAATGCATCGTCCCGAAGGTATCAACTGTTCCGCATGGACCTGGCCAATGAGCAGTCTGAATCGCCGGAAAATCGTAACCTTGTATTCCGTACAGGATCAGCGAACGATCTGCCGACCCGGAGATATATCCGGGAAATTTTTCAACTATCATGGATACGACTAATACCATCGAAGATGCAGCCGGTGATCAGGACCTGCAGGTATATTACCACGGTACGAAGGCGGACCTGGACCGGGAAGACCTGATCGCGCCGGGCTTCCGGTCGAACTATGGCAGCCGCAGAACTGCCGCTTATGTCTACCTGACTGCCACGCTTGACGCCGCTGTATGGGGAGCCGAACTGGCACTGGGAGAGGGTCCCGGCAGGATCTATATCGTGGAGCCGACCGGGCCGTTTGAAGACGATCCCAATCTCACGGATAAAAAGTTTCCGGGCAACCCGACGAAGTCTTACCGATCACAACATCCGCTGCGGGTCGTCGGCGAGGTGAAGAACTGGCAGGGTCATTCGCCGGAACAACTCGCCGCTATGAACGCGCATCTGGATCGGCTGAAGCAGTTGGGCATCGAGGCGATCGAGGATTGAGCAGAGGGAAGGCTGTCGTTTGGGAATAGCCGGAGCGGGTTCAATATGCCCCATCTTATTAAGATACGGTTTTTGGGTGACAGAGCCAAAGAAATGGCCGGTTTTGTCGGGTGATAAAGACTATTTGAAAATAGTGTGCTATAAAAGGACCCAATCCGACGACGGTAATACGCTTCATCAAACTGTTTTGCCGGATTTCCTTAATTTTCGGTGTCACACGGCTGTCGCAGGCGGTGTACCACTAAAATATATACCACTACACGATGAATAATGATCCCGGCATAATAGCCTGGCTGCTGATCCTGGCTTACAGGACGGGTGAGTACGGGGCCGGTGGTATCTCTGCAGATGTTGTTGAGATCGGCTCCCCTGAGGGCAATACGCCACTTTGCCTGCAGAAGGACGTGTACAAGATCGTCGTATTGGGACGGGACTATCGCGTGGCGGATACATTTGACATCCGGTTGGAATGAGGTGCCGACCAGAGAAACAGACCTTTTATGTATCGTAGGATATGGGAGACATCGTCAGTAATGGCTGCTTTTGCATGAAATGGATGATCCCCGTCCTGCTGCTGACCGGGCTGTCTGTATGTAATAAGAGCTTTTTAGTCAATCGTAATTTGCAGCGCAAAGTCACAAGTCGACAGGCTTTGGATAGGTAGAAAATTAGCTTGAATAGTCTTTCAGTTAAAAGAACTTGTAACGATTTTTAGTAGCCTATCATACTAATTGAATGAGCTGTAATTGTATTTGCGTAGTTTTATTATAGGAATAATGACATACAAAACATGATATTTGATTCGAAGAAAATGCTGCAAGATCTGAACAAGTTTCGGTCAAAGTTTCAAAGTGACGCAAGGATAAAAGAGTGTTTCCATTATAACAAATCTGATTGCAATGGAAAAATTGTACAAGCTCATTCACTGCAAAAAAATGGGGTACTGAATATTCTAGAGTCCGAAATAAATGGAAATAATGTAGTATACTCCTTTTTGCATCTAAAACCTCATGGAATAGGCTGGTATGGATTCGACCCAATTGGGAAGAAGGTAGCTTCAACCTTTCATGGTTTTTGTGGATATCATGATACAGTGCTATTTAGGAAAATCGAAAATGATGGGTTTGATGTTGATAACGACGAACACTGTTTTCTGGTGTCTTATAGATCTTTTGCAAAAGAGTATCATGCGAAAATAGAAACTAGCAGAGGGTATAGACACAATGAGTTTTTTAATAAATCTGAAAATCATGAAATGCAAGAAGGTTACATTACGGGGACGGATCTTGCAATAAGAGACATGAATGTAACAAAGGGCAGATTAAATGAAATATTGGAAACAGGATCGTTTGATAAATTAGAGTACTTTACATACTCAATTGATAAGACAATTCCAATTGCAGCAGCATCGGTAATTACACCTTCTTTTTCGTTAGATGGTACAGAGCTTAACAAATCCACATCGACAGATGATATTTACCAGAATTTGATTGTAACTGTTCTTCCTACCAGATATGAAACTCACGTCATATTTGCCTTTTTTCCTGAGGACAATAGATCTGTTAAATATATAAATGATATAGAGCTATTAGGTGATAAAGATCTTGAGAAAATTATAACATCTATATTAATTGGTGAAATTGAAAATACTTTTATTGGTCCTAGGTTGTGGGATAGAATGACTCTCAAGGAAAAAAAACATCTTATGGATGAATTGTTATTAACGATGCCGCAACTGGCGTCAATTAGGTCTAAAATGTTTGTAAGTAAACTCAATTTATTTCATTCAAAATACGCCATCTGACAATGCTGACTATAATTAGCTACTTTCATTGAGTATGTAAAACTGCCTAGAAGGTTCAGGGATTGCTGTCTGCTAAATGAGTGCTTATGATATAGTTCACTATTGGGTTTTCTATTTTAATGTCCTGGATGCGACCAGGCGTTCTTCCCGAAAAACTATATACAATGCCAACGATCTCGATGTAGTAGCCTGATTGCTGATACTAGCTAATTTTCTTATCTCTTACAGGAGAGGAAAGACGATGAATTTCAACAGCGTTTTCGTTTGGCGTGGATGCATGCAAGCGGCTACAGGGCGGAGAAGAGAGAGCGGCAAATCCAACTGGATAAATTGCTGGAAAAGGTCGGTAAAAAAGGTGTGGACGGCCTGAGCAGCCGGGAGCGCCAACAATTGGATGAATGGTCGCGAAGGAGATGAAAAGCTTCTGCCGGTGGTGAAAGTATCCTTGTGTAAAATGTTTTTAATCAAACTATTAGACGATATGCGCCAGGGCGTTGTTTTTCCATGCGGCTCTCTATCTTTGATGGGATCATCCACAGAAGGATCATACTTCCGTTCATGAGCAAAATATTTATCGCAGGCAGGCATTTCCAGGATACGGTATTCACCGGCCGCCAGCTGGAGGCGGGTACCTATGAAGACTGCCGATTTGAGCGCTGCAGTTTTCCTGGAGCGGATCTCTCCGGGATCATCTTTGCGGACAGCAGTTTCGAAGATTGCGATCTCAGCGGTGCATCGCTGCGCGGTACGGCATTCCGGCAGGTACGGTTTGCGGGGTGCAAGCTGCTGGGCCTGCGCTTCGACGACTGCACGGCCTTCCTGTTGGCATTCCGCTTCGAGCGCTGCCTGATGGACTATACCTCCTTCTACGGGCTCAAAGTACACAAGACCGTATTCAGCGGCTGCCGCCTGCATGGGGCCGAGTTGACCGCAGCGGATATGACGGAGGCTGTATTCGACGACTGTGACCTGGCGGGTGCGGTATTCGAAGGAACCTGCCTGGAAAAAGCCGATCTGCGCCATGCCCGGAACTTTTCCATCGACCCGGAAGTCAATCGTCTGCGCGGCGCCCGCTTCTCGGCAGACAATGTCGCCGGGCTGCTGGATAAATACGGTATCCGGCTGGACTGAGTACCCCGCCTTTTCATCTCCATACTGACAGCAGGGGCCGGCACAGGATAGTTCCCGGCCCCTGTGTCTTGCTTTCGTACCGCCGGTAAGGCTTATTATATGTCGGTGTGTTCTGCCAGCGAGCGGATCAGCGAAGCTGCCTTCTCCCACATCTCCCGGTGTTGCGGGATATGCATTTTGGATAGCGGGCCGGAAGTGATATCCAGCGCCGTGCGACCGTCTGCCGCCGGAGAAAGCCGGTAGCGCTCCCGGTAGTCGCCCAATGGCTCCGGCGGACGGCTGTCAATGGAGTCGTAATATGCCATCGAGAGATATCCGGGCGCTTCTATCGCTTCGATGATGCCTACGGCGCCGACCTGGCCCTGTCCTTTCCAGACGACGAGTGAGCCCTCAGTCCAGCCGGTCTCCAGCTCGATGTCCGGGCCGAATCCTTCCGCCCAGGAGCTGATGAGCGCCGGGTCGGTGAGTACGGACCATACGGCCTCCGGAAGCGCTGCAATATCCAGTGTGATGCGGATCATATCCGTCTCGACAAACTGCTGCAGCGAGGTACCTATGATCGCGAGCCAGCCCTCTGCAAAGCTTTGCGGGGCGAAGTCCGGGTTGTCGGACGGGAAGGTCTCCAGGCCTGCATGCGTGAGCCTGAGCCGCGTGCGCTCTCCCTCGTCGAACAGCTCAAAGGTCACCACAGATTCGCCGGGATAGTCCTCGTAGCGCCAGGTATAGCTGAGTCTTTCCTGCGGGACGACCTCGGTCACCCGGCAGTGATGGACATAGGGCTGCCCGTCATGGCCGCATCCGGTAAACTGGAATTCATAGCCTGGTTCTGCACGGAATTCGGCTATATCGAAGTACCACTGTTTCATGGCGTCCCGGTCGGTAATGGCCTTCCAGACCTGGCCGATGCGGGCTCCGTAGGTCCGCTCTATGACAAAAGGTGTTGCTGACATGGTGTATGATTTGATTTATGGGTTGATGTATCCGGGCGACCGGTGTGCAATGGCTCATTCGCCGGGGCTGGATGTCTCCGGTCCCGATGGCTGCGGCATTTGTTCCTGCTCCAGGAATACCTGCAGCGCATCCAGCTTCTGTGTCCAGAATACCCGGTAGGGCTCTACCCAGCGGGCCACCTCTTCCAGCCGCGCCGGGCATGCCCGGCAATAGCGCTCTCTGCCGCGCTGCTCCACGGATACCAGCCCGCACTCGACGAGTATCTTCATATGGCGCGATATGGCCGGGCGACTTACGGGGAAGCGGTCGGCCACGGCGTTGAGCGGCATCGGCTCACTGGTGACCAGCTGCAGGATCTCCCGTCGCGTAGGGTCCGCAATGGCCTGGAATACGTCTCTTCTCATGTCGCGTAACTTTTATGAGTAACTGAACGGTTACAAATATAATAGTAACTGTTTGGTTACGCAATAGGTGGTGCTTTTTTCTTATAGTGAGCATGATGCTGTATCACATTCTTGAAGATCTATGGAGTATTTGAAAGCCTGGATATGTAGCAGGAAGTAGCGTAAAACGATATGAACGACGTATTCTTTCAGAATGAAGCCAGTCGTTAGAATTATCTTACCAGGAAATCAAAACAAAACGATAACGTCCTGCTCATATATGCGGTTCTGCGGCAAGGGCAGAGTAAAAAGAATGGTTAAAGTTGTTCAAAGATGGGTTATGAACTGAATAAAGAAGAAATGGAAGCGCATGATAAGCAAATAGTTATTTATCGTTCTGCGGATGGGAATACCCGATTTGAGGTAAGATTGGAGAATGAAACCGTTTGGCTCCAGCGTCAGCAATTAGCTGAATTATTCGGCAGAGATATCAAGACCATAGGTAAGCATATCAACAATGTGCTGAAAGAAGAATTACGCGATATCCCAGTTGTCGCAAAATTTGCGACAACTGCGGCAGATGGCAGGGTTTATAAGGTTGAACACTACAATTTAGAGATGATAATCTCTGTCGGATACCGTGTCAAATCAAGCAGAGGGGTACAGTTCCGGATTTGGGCAAACCGGGTATTAAAGGAGTATTTAGTTAAAGGTTACGCGGTTGATGAGAAAATTAAACTGCAGCAGTACAACGACCTGAAACAAACCGTCAAATTGCTGTCGAATGTATTGCAAAACAAAAAGTTAACTGCGACTGAAGCGATCGGTCTGTTGCAGGTCATCAGCGATTATACATATGCACTTGACACGTTGGACAGATATGACCAACAACAGTTGGTGATTGGACAGACTACACCCAAAGAAACATATCGCGCCACTTATGCGCATGCCAAAGAAGCAATAGCTGTATTGAAAGACAAGTTTGGAGGAAGTGTTTTGTTTGGGAATGAGAAGGACCAGTCCTTTCATAGTTCGATCAACACAATATATCAAACTTTTGATGGTAGAGAGTTTTATCCAAGTGTTGAAGAAAAGGCGGCTATGCTTTTGTATTTAGTTACAAAAAATCACTCGTTCAGTGATGGTAACAAAAGAATTGCTGCATTTCTGTTTCTCTGGTTTTTGGAGAAAAACGGTGTTCTGTATAAACCTGACGGTACGAGATTAATTGAAAATAATGCCTTGGTGGCATTGACATTAATGATAGCTGAGAGTCGCGCGGAAAATAAGGATGTGATGGTAAGCCTTGTGATAAACCTGATTAATAAAAACAATTGAGACGGACAGAAAAAGCGAGTCATAGATAGAACGTCGAGGAGCCGGAGGCCATATATTTCAGAAACCCCGTCAAAGTAAATTACCTGGAGGCGGAACAACGGAACAGGAGGCTGGGAGCGCTCGGCGAAGAGATGGTGCTGGAATATGAAAAATGGCATTTGACTGTTTCCGGCAAGGAAAACCTGGCGGACCAGGTGCGCTGGATAGCCAAAGAAGAAGGAGATGGAGCAGGCTTTGACATCCTTTCTAGGAATCCCGACGGAACCGATAAATACATTGAGGTCAAAACGACCAGGCTTGGCAGAGAGACACCGTTTTTCTTTTCAAGGAATGAATTATTATTTTCTCATAAGAAACTGACAGACTATCACTTATATCGGTTATTCAACTTTGAGCGTGCTGCAAAAATGTTTGTCAAAACCGGAGGACTGGATACGATCTGCACTTCTGTTCCTATGACGTTTAAGGGGTATTTCTAACAGGAGACAGAGACTGCTGGCCCACTCATTTGTGCGTCTGTATATTGCCTGCTGTGTCGGAATAGGTGTCTGGTCAATCTGCCTTTCTCTCAAGTATGGATGTGCTCATACTTCTTGCGGGTATCTGGTACTGTGTCAAATACCGCATCACGCACTATCGCACTATGTCCATGAACGCACGATCCCGCTGTAGGAAATAAAGTATAAGCGGACGAACAACGGCAGGTAGTTGCTTCTCTATAGCGATTGGATTTGAACTGTGTTATTTCTTAAGTTTTTCTTTGTCTATTTGTTTTAAATTCACTATGTTTAATAGATTGTCTATTGTGTACGTCCTTAACTATGTATAAATGTCAACACTGAACTATCCCGGTCCAGATGAGTATAAGCTGCCCAAAAAGAACATATTGGTGATCAGTTGCATGGACCTCCGGCTGACAGACAACCTCGTTGATTTCCTGCACTTTGACAACCTGCACAACCGCTATGATCACTTTATACTGGCGGGGACATCGCTGCTGACTACACAGGAAAAGAGGGATTTATTCGCAGCGGACGGCAATGGTCACAATTACCATGACAAATATGCTTGTCACTGGGGCAAAGCGATGATGGACCATATTCAGTTGGCGATAGACCTTCATGGGATAAAGGATATATACCTCGTAGAGCACCAGGACTGCGGAGCGTATACCAATATGCTGGACAGCGCGAAAGTTAACCTGTCGAATAAGCTCAGGGAAATCAAGTGGCATAAGAAATTTGCACTAGAGCTGGCCGGACGGATAGCCCAGGAGTTCGGTGGATTCAAGTTGAACGTACACGGCTTCTTCATCGACCTGCGGGGCAATGTGGAACTGATGTTCAGCAAGCCGGGGTAGTGATATAGAGGCTAAAGGTTTGCAAGACCTTGTGAGCGTCGAGCGACGTAAGAATTGTGAAATAAACCCTGATTTCATATGGAACGCCTGTTCACTGTTCATATATTATCCGGTCAGAAAGACCGGGAGATGGCCGGCCAGCTTCGTATAGGTCTGAGGGGCGCCAAAGTTTTATATAATACCAAGGTCACAGGTACGGATATTGACCAACAGTCTCTTTCGTTTGACAGAATCGTTAGGGCCGACTGTATCGTCATACTGACAACCTCGAAGGACAGCTTTGCCGGTAACCTGGCACATGTTATGGAAATGGTAGAAGCGGCCTTGTCCCAGTCTGAAGGCAATATGCTGTTGCTGCAGGTTATCAATGACGGAGAGCCTGTCCGGGTTATCGCCGGAGCGAAAACTGTTTTTGAGAACGGTTCAGGCCCGGAGACGCTCATCCGCGAGATTGCAGATACTATAGACAAGTTCAGGAACGTACGGGAGGGAAGGATGGGAGAGTCGCCGGCTCCAGAGTCTGATCCCGAGGAAGAAATGACCGGCACCGGCGAGGAACCCGGAAAAGATGCTGAAGAACCGGAAGCGGACAGTTTAGACGGGAAGGCAGGTGAATCGGGGACGAGAAACTGCTGGCTGCTCAGGATGAACCCGGAGACATGGCGGATAGATAGTATGAAAGCCGGAGACGACGCCTATTTGACAACATATTACCCCTTGGGAAACAAGAGACGGGAGTACGATCTGTTCGGGAATGTAAGAAATGGAGACCGGGTATTAGGTTTTGCGGCAGATAACTATCAGAGCATCGTCTGCGAACTGGAAGTGGACGAACCGGTGGGTCCCAGTAATGCCTACGGAGAACGCTTTATGATGAAAGTAAAACGAATGATTGACCCTCCTGTCCCGCTGAGCGGCTTCAGGGATAAAATAGGGCTATTGGCAGCCGCGATGGAGGACACAACCCGCCCATTGCAACTATTCTTCGAAATGTCCGAGGAACAATATGATATGATCCTGCGCGCTTCCGCTGATGAGTCGGAAACGCAAGATGAGCCATCTCTGCGCTTTTTCCAGCCATTCTTTGCCTCTGAGGGCAATCACCATGCCACCGATGATCAGCTTGATTTTGAGAACGACTACAATTCTTTCGCCACGGTGATCGCTCTGAAGCGGGTGCAGCCGCCGCTGGCGATTGGGTTGTTTGGCCACTGGGGTTCCGGCAAGAGTTTTTTCATGGAGAAGCTCGCAGCGCGTATCGAGAAATTGTCCGTCTCCGGGGATCCCGACTATGTCAGACATGTGGTGCCGGTCAGGTTCAACTCATGGCATTATTCGGATGCCAATCTGTGGGCCAGCCTTATCACGCATATCTTCGAGAGTCTCAACGACTATGCCAAGAAAAAGGAGTTTGGCGCCGACGCGATCAAAACGATATACAAAGATCTCAATATCACCAGCTACCAGCTTTCCGAGGTGCAAAAGAAACTAAGCGCCAATGAGACGGCTGCGAGGGTGCTGGACGAGCAAAAGAAAAACGTAGAGGACAGTATTGAACAGAAAAAAGAAACCCTCCAGGTGTGGAAGACCCAGGACTTTGCAAAGGTGGTGTTTTCCGACCCCTTTATCCGGGAGGATTTTCAGCGTATCCGGGACCAGTACAGGGAAGAGGCTCTGATAACCGATATCCGTGAGATCAACGAAAGACTGGCTGAAGTAGACAGTTTCAAAGGGCAGCTTTCAGCGTCATTCCGGTTGCTCAGGGAAAACAGGAAGGGAAGATGGCGCTGGATATGGCTGCTGGGCGGATTGGCAGTGCTGGGCAGTTGGCTGGCGCTCGGGCCACTACGTGAGTATATACAGCAATTCGTACAGGGAGGCTATGTAGCAGCCTCGCTTGTGGTCGCCTGGTTGACTAACCTGGCGGTGTGGCTCAGTCCTTATATGGACAAAGTGTCTGGCTTCTACAAGCGGTTGAAAAGCCTGAAAGAGACCATCGAAACGGCAAAGGAGAGCGTACGATTAAAGGAACACGACGAGGTCGAACGACTGCAGAAGGAGATTGCACGGCTGGAAGCGGAACGGCAGGGGCTTGAGCAGCAACAAGAGCAAGCCGGGCGCAGAAAGGAGATATTGGAGGAGCAACTGGCCGATATAGGCAGCGGCAGGTTGCTGGCAGGTTTCCTCGAAAGCAGGTCTGCCGACGATGCTTATATCAAACAGCTCGGTATTGTCTCCTGGATACGCCGGGACTTTTCCAAGCTCAACGAACTCTTCCTCAACCAGCAGGTTGTCAGCGAAATAGGAGACCATAAGACCCCTGCCGTGCAGATTGACCGGATCGTGCTCTATATCGACGACCTGGATCGCTGCAATGAGGACGTGGTCGTGAAAGTGCTGGAAGCTATCCACCTGTTGCTCGCGTTCCCGCTCTTCGTGGTCGTAGTCGGTGTCGATCCGCGCTGGCTCAACAATGCACTATCGGAGAAATACAAAAGCCTCTTCGGAAAACGAAGCGTTTCCGTCGGTGATACGGATATCGTACAACAGGAGGCTGGCTATCCTGTGTTGCAGGACGGGGCGGCTACTTCATACGATTACCTGGAGAAGATATTCCAGATACCGTTTGTGCTGAAACCCCTGAACAGGACCGGGCGTGAAAAGCTGATACAGTACCTGCTCAGGACCGAAATGGCCGGCAGTGATGAAGTGTTAAAGAAGGATAGTACCGAAGACGACAATAGAAAAATTACAGACCCCGGTACAATTGCTGAAAGACCAACCGGGGCTAGGACCGTACCCGATGCGGGCACTGAGACATATAGCGCGATAGTGGGCCTGCAGGATCAGAGCAAAGATACCGGTGGCGTTGAAATACAGCCAGGTAACGTAAAGAGTATTGGAGAGAAGCTGGTGTTCAGTGGCGAAGAGCTGGCATATATGCAGAAGATATCTGCCCTATACGGCCAGACACCGCGGACTATCAACCGCTATGTCAATATATACCGGATCATCCGGGCGCACGGGAGTTTCAGGATATCGGACAATGGGTACGCAGGGCGGGAGTTTATGCCGGTCTTGTTCGTTCTCGGAGTAGTGGTGAGGCATACGGCTTTTGCGGAGCAGTTCATACGGTCGATTGCAGAGGCAGGGGATGAGTTGTTGTTCAGAGACTTCCTCAATGCTATGGCGACTGACCGGGGCTTTGTGAATTTGTTAAAGTCTATGGCTGCGGATATAGAAGAGATGCCGATGGCTTATTTCAAGCAAAACCTCGAACTGATCTCCCGGTTCTCGTTCAGGACGTTGATTGGTTGATCCTGCGGCCGGTGCGATCGAATGAGCAGCCGTGTCCGCGCTGTATATACCTGTGCGATAGTACCGGTCCGCAAAGCCGCCGGGTTTGGCTAACTTGCACCTGATAACCGGCCAATCTTACATGAAAGGGAGAGTAGACGGATTCGTGTTGGCGATTATAGCTGTGGTGCTGGCGGCATATCTCTTTCCGCAGGGAGGCGGCCAGGATAGTGTCTTGCCCCTGGACCTCATCGGCAGTATCGGTGTGTCGCTGATATTTTTCTTCTACGGTCTGAAGCTCAGCCCGGCCAGGATCAGGAGCGGGCTGAAGAACTGGCGGCTCCATGTGCTGGTCCAGTCCGCTACGTTCCTGCTTTTCCCGCTGATCATACTGGCCTGTTATCCATTCGTCCGGACCGAAGAAGGGCAGGTGACCTGGCTGGCATTCCTGTTCCTGGCGACGCTTCCGTCTACGGTCTCTTCCTCTGTAGTGATGGTATCCATCGCCAGGGGCAATATCCCGGCCGCTGTCTTCAATGCCAGCATCTCAGGACTGATCGGTATCGCCGTTACCCCGCTGTGGATGGGCTTTTTCCTGGAGCAGGCAGCCGGTGATTTTGACCTGGGTATGATCTATGTCAAGCTGCTCACGGAGATCCTCGCGCCGGTACTGCTGGGCCTGGCGCTGCAACGCTACCTGGGCGGCTATGTACAGCGGTACGGTCGCGGATTGGGCCTGTTCGACAAGTCCGTTATCCTGCTGATCATCTACAAGAGTTTTGCCGAGTCCTTCGAAGCAGGCATATTCGCTTCGGTAAGCTGGTGGTCGCTCCTGGCCATATCTGCGGGAGTAGCAGCGCTTTTCTATATCGTTTACTTCCTGACCGGTTACCTGTCCGGGAAACTGGGCTTCGACCGGGAGGACCGTATCACGGCGCAGTTCTGCGGGACCAAGAAATCGCTGGTGCATGGTACCGTATTCTCCAAGATCCTGTTTCCCGCATCCATACCCACAGGGCTGGTGCTGCTGCCGCTGATGCTCTTTCATGCGATCCAGATATTTATCATCAGTGTTATTGCGGGCAGGCTGGCAAGGAGAGGAGCAGAGGGAGCGCAGTGATCGGGGCCGCCAAAAAAATCTTTGTCAATTTGTCCCCGAAACCGGTCGCCGATTGTCATAGTAACGACAAACAAACTACTAATCTAAAAAGTACAAACCAGTGAAAGAGTATCTGATGCTGATCCGGGAGAGCCTGGAAAACTATGGCAAAATGACCCCGCAGGAAATGCAGGAAGACATTGCCGGCCATGTAAAATGGGTGGAAGACCTCGTCGCGAGCGGAAACTTCAAAGACGGGAACCCGCTGTCGCCATCCGGGAAGTACATCCGCGGGACCGAAAAGATCGTTACGGACGGACCTTATATCGAGACTAAAGAAGGTGTGAGCGGATACTATTTCCTGCTGGCAGGGTCGCTTGAAGAAGCGACGGAGATCGCGAAAGGCTGTCCCTCGCTCCGCCTGGGGGCTACGGTAGAAGTCCGCGAGGTCTTCCAGATGGAAGAAGCATAAGGAACATTGGACGACCAGGACAGGATCGGCCGCCTGACAGCTCATCTTTTCCGCGAACACGCGGGAAAGATGACTGCTGTCTTGTCCCGTATGTTTGGCCTGGACCAGATCGATACGGTACTGGATGTAGTCCAGGACAGTTTTGAGGCGGCCCTGGCCCGGTGGCGATTTTCAGGCGTCCCGGACAATCCCGCTGCCTGGCTGATGCAGGTGGCCAGGAACAAGGCGCTCAACGCCTTCAAAAGGGCCGGCAGGACGCAGTCGCTTTCGTCCTCGGCTTACCTGGGAAGTCCTGATCGTCATTTTGAAAACCAGCTTGATATCCTGCTATCACCCGATTCGCTCAAGGACAGCCAGCTCCGGTTGCTTTTTACCTGTTGCCATCCGCGGCTTTCTACCAGGAGCCAGGTCATCATCACACTGAATATCCTGTGCGGATTCGGTGTGCCGGAGATCGCCAATGCCCTGTTGATGCAGCAAGAGGCTGTGAAAAAGGCCCTGGCCAGGAGTAAGGTCTCGCTCAGGGAAATGGGCAATATCCTGCAGGCGCCCGTCATCACCCGGTCTGAAGAAAGGGTCAGGACAGTGCAGCTCATACTGTACCTCCTGTTCAACGAAGGCTACAAGGCTACGCGCGGCAAAGAGGCGATCAACGATGATCTCTGCTACGAGGCGATCCGGCTGGCGCGGTTGCTGGAAGGAGACAATACTGTGCTGAACTGCGAGACCCAGGCATTGCTGGCGCTGATGTTCTTCAATGTCTCGCGGTTCCCGGCGCGACGCAATATGCAGGACGAGTGGCTTACGCTGGAGGAACAGGACCGCCGCAAATGGGACAAAGTATTCATAGAAGAGGGGTTTCACTACCTCGGCAAGGCGACCCGCTCTGAAATGGCCTCGCGTTTTCATATAGAAGCCATCATCGCTTCGGTCCATTGCACGGCTGCGACATTCGGGGAGACCGATTGGGCCGCTATTGCTTCCCTGTACCGTCGCCTGGAGCAGGTAGCTCCGTCACCGGTCGTGACCCTCAACAGGCTCATCGCGGAGAGTTACCTGGACAGCCGGGACAGTATCGTAGCCCTGGACGAACTGGCGGCCGGTACCGAACTGAAAAACAGCTTCCTGGTACCCGCTGCCAAAGGCGATGTTTGTAAGAGAAGCGGCGACCCCGGACAGGCCTGTATATATTACGAACAGGCGCTGCGGCTGGCAGCAGCCCCTGCCGACAGGCAGTTCCTCGAAAGGATAATCCTGCAGTGCAGGATGCACCCGGACTGAAAAACGACCCGTTATATCTTGCCTCAACTACCGGTTCCTAGTTTGCCATAGCATAACATTAGGTGCTTCTTCAGCGTGTACGCTAAGGGGTCTGTGCCCATCAAAGCCTGGCCCGGGAAACTGTGGAATAATTCCACAGTTTGTGGCTTTTCTCCCCGTTTTCTTCGAAGTGTGTATTGTGTAAGGGTCTGATTTTCAATTAGTGAAAATTCCGGACCGGTAATTGCGTGCTTTAGGGTAGAAACCCAACCTACAATTTGAATGCATAAACTACCACTCCCGGGGGTTGCGGGGCGCACAGGCGTCCTTCAATTCACCGGAAAGTAGTCATTCAGTGATTTACCGGGCAGGTGTGTCCGGAGACAACTTAACGCGCTTTATCATGACGAACAATGACACGAAAAAGATCCATCCCGGGCGGAGCCACAGCCCTGTATATGCTGGTATGATCCGGAAGATGCAGCGATATCTCATCCTGCCCGCTACCGTGCTGCTGCTGCTGGCTGCTGCTTATCTCGTATACGCACTGCAGCCGCATTTCGAGGTCCTTCGCCTGGAACGGCTCAATACCTGGTGGGGGACGGGTATCATCGTCCTGACTACTTCACTGCTCATCCTGAAGTTTTGTTTTCTGGTTTTCATGTTTGTCCTTTACCGGAGGTACAAGCCGGTGGACGCTGCTGCCGATGAGGATTTGCCTGTCTGCACGGTCATCGTACCGGCATACAACGAAGGCCGGCTGGTATGGGAAACGCTGATGAGCCTCGCAGCAAGCGACTATCCGCATGAGAAACTGCAACTGATCGCCATCGACGACGGCAGCAAGGACGATACCTGGTACTGGATGAAAAAAGCCAGGGAACAGTTGGGAGACCGGGTGGCGATATACCAGCAACCGTTCAACCAAGGTAAGAGACATGCACTGTACCGTGGATTCCAGCTTGCTACCGGGGATGTATTCGTGACAGTAGACAGTGATTCCATCGTGAAGGAAGATACGCTGCGCAACCTGGTGAGTCCTTTCGTCGCGAACGCAAATTGCGGTGCGGTCGCGGGCAATGTACGCGTACTGAATACCGGCAAGGCCCTCATTCCCAAAATGCTGAATGTAAGCTTTGTATTCAGTTTTGAGCTCATACGCTCGGCGCAGAGTGTACTTGGCTCGGTGCTGTGTACGCCCGGGGCGCTGGCGGCTTATCGTAGGGATGCTGTGATGACTTGTCTGCCCGACTGGATCAACCAGAAATTCATGGGACAGCCATCGGATATAGGGGAAGACCGTGCCATGACCAATATGATCCTCAGACAGGGGTTCCATGTACTGTTCCAGCAAAATGCCTATGTGTATACCAATACACCGGAAAAATACAATAACCTCCGTAAGATGTTCACCCGGTGGGAGCGGAGCAATGTCCGCGAGAACATCATGATGAGCCGGTTCGCCTTTACCCGGTTTCGCGAAGGCTCTACAGCCGGGCCGCGTATCCTGCTGCTGAACCAGTGGCTCAAAGTGATCATGGCTTACCCGACGATGCTGCTCATGATCATATTCGTCTGCACACACCCGCTGCTGTTCCTGAGTTCGGCGCTCCTGGGACTCCTGATCTATTCAAGTATCCAGGTCTTCTTTTATGCGCGGCGACATAACCTGGCCGAGGCGCTATGGGCTTATCCGTATGCTGTCTTTTATTCTTTCTCGCTGTTCTGGATCACCCCGTACGCCATCGCTACGGCCGGTAGGAGAGGGTGGCTGACCCGTGAGTTGCCGGAGGAGCAACACGAAAAGACACCCCTGCGTGTGAAACGGGAAAAAATGCCGGTGCTCCGGGAGGTCAACGGATAGGAGCGCAGGAGTTATCGGGTCATCCGTGCTTCTGCAGCGCTTATAGCCCTTCCAGGGGCCGCAGCTTGCCGGTGGATGCCTGGCTGCTGACCATATCGAGCGTAGGCTGCGTAAGGTAAGTGGACTTCAGGTCTTCATATACGGGATCCAGCGGCAGGCAGAGCTTATCGAAAAAGGGTCTGGCAGTATGATCAAAAACAGCGCGTTCCTGCCGGGTGGCATGGATCACGATACCTGTGAGATGCCGGAATTCACCGGACGGATTCGTTACACCCCTGTGCCAGAGCCGCGGATCGCGTAGCACGAGGTCATTGCGGGACATCCGGAGCCGGTACGGCGGGTTCTCACGGCGACGATGTTCGAGCTGGTCATCACTGACGATCTGCGCAGCGGCAACGGTATGCGTACGTGGCCAGATCTCCATCGCGCCGTTCCCGGATGTGATGTCCTGCGGCGCATAGTTCAGGATGATCGAAGTAGCAGCTGTGACGATACCGTCCTTGTGCGCTTGGTCCAGGTGGATGCTCTGTGCCTGGCTTCCGGGGCAGTTGGTGTTGCCGCCTATGAACACCATGTGTGCGTCCCGTCCCAGTACCTCGGTCACGATATCCCATACCAGCGGGTTGGCCAGTACTTCTTCCGATAGATAAGGCGGAAAGGGGGGTGGGGATTGTTGCAGTTGCCCGTTCCTGCGCGGGTTGCCGCCGATGGTATCGCAAAACCTGAGCAATTCCAGCGTGTCGCTGTCCATTCTCGTTTTGAGTCGGTCGGCGTATTCATTGCTTACGGCATGCGTGAGAATGAGCAGCCCCTCTTCCCGGAAGATACGTGCCGCCTCCCGGTGGTCGGCGGCTGTCCTGCTGTCTATCTTCAGGTGATCCATTCCAGCATAAAGTTGAGGCGTTCGCTGACGCTCCTGTTGGGCACTGCAATGCATGGATACCCATAGGATTCATATACCTTCCGGTGCAGGTTTTCGAAGCGGGCGACATCTTCCATGGAGATCTTCCGGATATCCGTCTGTTCGCAGAAGTCCAGGTGTTTCACGAGGAATACCTGGCTGTGCCGATGTGTATGCCTCACCGAATAAGTGATGGCATCCTGCAGGATCGGGCCGGGAACCCTGCCCATGAACTCCCCCAGCGCTTTTGTGCAGAGCGGCGCCCGGTCAAAGAAGACAGGTAGTTCGTCCGTATAGCTTTCTGCAGAATCAGCCTGCCTGAGCTGATCGATGGCGACCTCATCCAGGAAATCTTCGTGGTCAAACGGGGAGCCTTCGCGTGTCTGTTCAAATTCCTTGTAAACATACATAAAGCTCTCCCGCACGATCGGGTAGCCGAGCTCTTTCAATTGTTCGATGAGGGTTGTTTTCCCGGCGCCGGGCGCCCCGGTAAGAATATAGCGCTTCATGGTTACATCCAGATTGACTTGTGTAAACCCGGACTGTTTCAAATATAAGATAATACACAGATGCATGCCGGAGTTTCTCTTGTTATTTTTTTTGGATACCTGTTGTTTGTATGAAATTTTGGTTATATTGTGTGTAAGTTATTTCGCCTTACTCCCCCTCTTTATTGGTTTGATCATGTTTCAGGAAACTGTTAACTATACGTTTTGCCCGTTTGCGGCGAAATCGTTCTGGCTTGAGCTATGCGTCGACCCCGGCCTGTCGCTGGCGGACCAGGTTGACGAGGCTGTGCATAAGCTACGCACGGAGCTACCGGCTGCGCATGAAGCCGGCAAGGACCTTGTTTCCCTTAAACTGACACATCCGCTGTTGCTGCAGGATATCGGCGTCTTTACCCGTTTCCTGAGTTCCCTGTTACATGCGTTGAGCGATGACGGGCGGAGTATGGGAGATGCGGCCCTGTTCGAGCAGCATGGCTGGCGATACTGGACCGGCGATATCCGGTGCTTCGTGCTCTCGTTTGCCCCGTTCTACGAGAGCAGCCATCCGCGCTACAGCAATTGTGAAGCTGCGTATATCGTGTTCCAGTTCGAGTCCTCGTTTGAACGGACAGGGGTGAGTTTTATGAGCACAGAAGAGCTCCGGCGCCTCAGCAAAGTGGTGAAAGGGGCTTTTGAGCGGAACGGGCGCGATTATTTCGGACATATCACCCACGGTATGCCCGAGGCGCTGCATGTCGTCAAACCGTTGTACGCGGACTCCCCGCCTGTCAGGTGGTGGGAAGAGCGATTATGATACACGTTCACAATCTAAACCTTAATAAATGCGCACGAATTACCTAAACAAATTTGAAGACCGGGGATATGCAGTCTTCAATGGCGTGCTGCCGAGCATGCGATGGTTTGAGGGAGTTTACGAGGACTTTGACCGTTTCATTGATTCGGTAGAGAGCGAACCCGAGAAAGGGCTTCAACTGCGCCGGTACGCACAGGAATGGCTCAAGGAGGACGATCACGATTATTACTATTGCAATGTACCCTGCAGTTACCGGAACAGGCTGGTCAATGACCGGAAAAGAGACAAGGTGTACCTTCAGTGGTGTTATGACTTCTCGCGGTCGGCGCTCTTTCGTGGATCGGCCATAGGGCAGGAGTCCAATACGATCCGGTTGTGCGAAAAGCTCGAGGAGCTTGAATACATATGTTCGCCCATATTCAGGGATTGTATCGACGACCTCGGCCGGACTTTCCCGGCTTTTGCAGCGCGTTTTGACACCAACCGGGCGCTGCCCGTTATTTTCAAGCTGGTGCGATACAGCCTGAGTCCGCTGCGGTTTGCGACTGATCCACATTACGACAAAAGCGCCCTGAGCCTGATACTGAACTCGGATGACGCACATGTAAACTGGAAGATCGGCAAAGGCCACAGTTGCCGGTTGAGCGATATGGCCGCACCTTTCGACTACCCGGAAGACAGGGATCAACCCACGGACACGATCCTGTTTCCCGGCCTCTGCCTCAGGGCGATGGATGTAGCAGTCGATCCGGCCCCTCACTGTGTGATGCCTGTCACGGACAGACCCTATCGTCATTCGATCATTGCGTTTCTCCTCATTCCGGGACTGGGCAATATGGATGCCCTGGATACGCAGGCGGTCTACCAGCACGATATTCTGCCGGAAATCCATTAATTTGGGCAGATGCTGCTTGTTTCGCTGAATACCTGGGGCGGACGCCGTGAGCATGAACTGCTTTCATGGCTCAGGTCCGGGGATGCCGATATCTATTGCTTCCAGGAAATGTTCTCAGGGCCTGCCCTGGCGCCGGAAGATCAATACCGGGAGGACGACGACGGCCATAGGGTCAACCTCCGCCTGTTCGAAGATATCTCCGGCGTCCTCTCCGGGTATAAAGGTTTTTTCAGCGGCGGCAGCAGCGGGTATGTCAATGACAGTCAGTGGCTTGATCTGCCGTTCGAATACGGGATCGCCGTTTTTATCCGTGCGGCGGTCGTCATCGATGCATATGCAGCCGGTATGGTGCATGATAGTTATCGTCGGGGGCCGGATGGTTCGCCGCCGCTGTCCAGGTCTGCACAGGCGGTGCGGTGCCGGTATGACGGGACATATATGACCGTTGGCAATATTCACGGGCTATGGGACCCGCACGGAAAGATGGACACAGTTGCCCGGAGCGCACAGGCGAGGCGGTTCGGGCAACTGATCGATTCTGTCGCATTGTCTTCCGATGGTATCCTGGCTTGCGGGGACTTCAACCTGCAGCCGGATTCTGCATGTTTCGTGAAGTCTCAGTATGATGTGACTGTCAACCAGGTACTCGAACACGGCATAACATCTACGCGTAATGCACTGTATACGAAGCCCGTCCGCTTTGCAGATTACATACTTACCAACCGTCAGGTCAGGGTCGCCCGGCTGGAAGCGCCCCAACAGCCCTTGTTGAGCGATCACTGCCCGTTGATCGCCTATATCGACCCCGCTCACCAACAGACCGAAAGCCCACCGTCTACATGAAGGCTTGCGCCGGTCATGTAATCGCTCGCGCCTGATGCCAGGAACGCAGCGAGGCCCTCTACATGCTGAGGCTGGCCGATGAAAGTCGAAGGTATCCTCTCCAGTGAGGTCTGCAGTAATTGTTCGCTGCGGGCGGTCATACCCGTCCTGAAAACGCCGGGAACGACTGCGTTCACCTGGATATGGTAAGGCGCGAGCTCTACGGCAAGCGCCCGCACTGCCGCTTCTACGGCCCCTTTAGACGCGCAGTAGAACAGCAGCCCCGAAGAACCATGGCTTGCTGCGGTCGAAGAAGTCGCTATCAGCTTGCCGCCATGCTGTTTCATGTGCCTGGCCGCTTCCCTGAAGCAGAAGTACATGCCCTCGAAATTGACGGCATTGACCGACCGGTACTGGTCGATCGTACTCTCAAGGAAAGGGACCGTCTTCGCCTTGCCCGCATTGGCGAAACAGGCGTCGATTCGGCCGAAACGAAATACTATTTCTTCTATGCAGGCTGTGACAGCAGACTCTGAGCTGACATCACAGCTCAGGCAGCGTACATCGGGAGCGCCCAGGGCCGTCAGCTCCCTGGTGAGCTCGTCGAAACGGCTTGCATCCCTGGCCAGTACAGCGACAGTTGCGCCACACCGCGCCAGCCCGCGGGCATAGCCGCGTCCGATACCGCTGGTTCCGCCGGTGACGATGGCGACCTTTCCCCGGAGGTCGAACAGCTCGTTCATAGTTCGTCTTTGAAAATGCTCCACCGCTCTACATCCCACTCGTGGTATACAGAGTCTTCGCGGACGAGGTTTTCGGCGCTGTCCGTAGGCAGACAGATCAGTTGGATCTTCCACCCTTTAGACGTGCTAACACAGAGGTACAGGCTGAAGCCGATATACTGCGTACCCGTCGGGTTGGCGGGAAATACCCACCTTACCCGGGCAAGCCCCGAAACGGCGTTAAGGGGAGAGACGGACAACTCGGTACGGACCGGCGGCCGCCAATGCCCCTTTCTCAGGTCGAAATAATGGCCTTCGGACCTGTTGCTCTTCAGATCTTCAGAGGATAAAAACCGGTCGCCGATGGATGTACAGAGCTCTTTGTGGAAGCAACTTTTGAAAGCCTCCTTGTCGCTGTGCACATAGGCGCGGATATAGTCGTACATCAGCGTTGTGATGGATTCGGTCACTTGTTGTTCTGTGGGTGATTTCATTGTTTCAGCAGTTGGATGATCATTTTTGTATCACTCAGGGCGCGGAGGCTTCGCAGGGTGCCCGGAGGGATATTCAGGCGTTCTCCGGGTCCGAGTGTGCTTTCGGAGGATGCTACGGTTATGGAGACTTTGCCTTCGGCGACAGATACGCTGACAGGGTAGGGGCAGTCGTGCTCCGCTACTTCCCGGCCCTGCCGCATGAGCAGGGCGTCCACCGTCTGTACGGTATCTTTGTACAAGTTAATACTGCCTGTGGATACAGGGTATTCGAGGTCGTAGAGACGGGCCAGCCAGTGTTGCAGTGTCGTCATGGTCGTTTAAAGGGTAAAAACACTTGTTGTTCTTGTCGATTCGTACGCATCTGCCAGTTGTATCGTACGGCGGCGGCATTCTTCTGTCGGAGTCGCCAGTACGGACCCGAAAGCCTGGACCATAGCTTCTACCGATCCGGGTTCCGTAAAGTGCGCCAGCGCACCCAGCCCGGCAGTCTCGGATTGCATGCTGATACCTGCGCCCTTGCCGATGATACCCGTCCTGCCGTAGCGCGTATGCGCATTGACAAATATGCCTTCCTGGAAGGACAGGTTCAGTCCGTCCTGTATACCACCTGAAATGATGTGACAGTCCTTCAGCAGGTGTATGACCAGCTCCTTGTCGGGGATATTGTCGGCGCAGAAAAATACGCCTTTCCATTTTGCTTCCATCTGCGGGACCAGGTTTTCGCGGAGATAGCGGACATACTGTATCCAGAGAATATCTGCGTCGTCTCCTGTGTCGGTGGCAGGAGAATGTGTCAGGTAATCCATCAGAAAATAGAACCGGTACTGGCTTCCTACATCGACGCCTTCGTCCTGCCGGGCGGTCAGCAGCCGGTCCATAGCCTTCAGCAATATATGCATGCCCTTGATGGGGTCCATGCGGTCGAGGCAGATGAAGCGATGAGGGATCCGGCCGGTCGTGTCGAAAGCGTCATCCGCCAGGGCGCGTTGGCGGTGATCCAGCGATGATGTTGCCGGGTGGCTATTGCGGTCAAGTACCCCGGCGATCGTTCGGTAATCAGGGCCGATATCAAACCGCACTATTGCAGGTATGGGCAGGCTGAGCGCGACAAGCTGTTTTTCCAGGCGGGCGATATAGGCATCGGTATGTACATACACACGGTCTGTGGAAGACATAGCCTGTAGAATGAGCCTGCCGCAGGCGGATTCCGTGAGTGTTTCGGGTATACTGAGGTGACAGGACAAGGATTGTTGTATACCGAGCGCTTTCAACTCTTCGCAATAGCGGAGTATGGCAGGGAAAAGAAACACATCGCCCCAACATAATTCCTGGCCGGGCTGCAGGCTCCCGATCGCTGTTCCGAAGCGTGCGGCAAACCTGTCCAGTGCACCCGATGCACTTACCTCTTCCAGGCGAAGGTCCAGGCGCTTGTATAGACTGGTTGCATCTGCCGCGAAATGCTTCATCTGCTCGACTTCCACCTGCTCGCAGCGGAAAGCCTCGGGATGCATGACGGCCCAAAGATCGTCAAACCAGAACCGGCTCATCACCCGCTGGTCTTCTATGTCCGCGATCGGGAGCGGACAGAGCTGTACCGCAGACTCTCTGATATGGACCGGCTCCATCTCTTCGCTTTCATTGGATACCACCACCATTGGCGGAGCAGAAGTTCCTTTGCGAACTACGATCTCTTTCATCAGTACAGACTCCATACCGGTGATTTTGGACCAGTTCTTTAAAATACCCTTCGCAGAAAACGGGTGGATATAAGTTTTCATTCAGCTTGTGCGGATTCTCGGTTGCAGAGGTTTGACAATTTACTAAATAATCGGAAACTTAATGATAACTTGTCTTGACTTACAACCGGAATGCACATGGATTATGCATGCTATCTTACCCGTTTCGGGAAGCTGGTCCATACGACAAGTGATCGTTGTATCGGCAGGTCGTTGCGCGAGTACGGGGAGTGGGCTCCGGGTGAGACCTTATTGCTTGGTCAACTGATCCGTCCCGGCGATATCATCCTCGATATCGGCGCGAATATCGGTTTTCATACCCTGTTTTTTTCCAGGCTGGCAGGACCGGAAGGCCGGGTTCATGCCATCGAGCCGGAAATGCAGAACCGGGAGCTCCTGTCGGTCAACAAGCTTATCAATGGACTTGACAATGTCGTCATCCACGCTTGCCTGGCAGGTCCTGTTACAGAAGTCACCCGGCATTGCCGCCCGGTTATAGACCCGCAGAACATGGGTGCGACCTACTTCGAACGTTCACAGGACGGAGCCCAACTGCCCTTGCTGCAGATGAAGCCTGACGACCTGGGCCTGGAGCGCTGCGACCTGGTAAAGATCGATGTCGAAGACCAGGAGCTTTTTGTGATCGAAGGCATGAGATCTTTGCTTCAGAGTCAGCGTCCTATCGTCTTTTTCGAACAGCGGAGCCAGCTCCGTTTCGCTGAAATACTGAGCGTTTTCCGCACATACGACTATGTATGCTTCTGGTCCGTAACGCGGGCTTACCCTGCCGGGAATATACACGGCAACGAGACCGACTTTTTCAAAGGGGCTACAGAAACCAATGTACTGGCCGTTCCGACTGAAGTTGTACAGAATTATCCCGGTCTCAATTCGTTGCATAGAATCGATTCGGACGAATATGCTCCGCCGGAGCTATCGTGTATCGTCCCGGGTGCAGAGCGGCAGTCCTATGTCACGGAGGAGCTTGAGGAAGAAGTCAGGCTGATGAACCAGCTGTTCGAACGTTCACTTTAACCGTTATAATACAGTCCTTATGGAAAAAAGGATCATCCGGTTTTCAACTTCGCATGAAGTCGGATTTCACGACAAAGCGGTTCCGGATATTGACGCCAACGAAGAATTCAGCGCTATTTTCCGCGAGGTGCGTGAATATACCATGACGGATAAGTCGGCGCTGTTTGCACTGTATACGGCTGTGTGTTATGTGCTGCGCAACGATGTGCCGGGCGATTTCGTGGAATGCGGCGTCTGGAAAGGCGGTAGTGCCCTGTTGGCGGGCCTGGTGCTGCAGCGGAACGGGATCAGGGACCGCGCGCTGTACCTCTACGATACGTTCGAGGGCATGACTGCGCCTGAGGCGGTCGACATCGACAAGGATGACCAGTCTGCTTCTCAACTGATGGAGGCATTCGGGGACGAGAACGGGTGGTGCTATGCATCTTACGAGGAGGTCGAAAAACGGTTTTCGGATCGCGGCTTCCTGTTTGATATCTTCCTGAAAAAAGGGGACGTACTGGAAACACTGGGTGGGCACACGGGACAGATCGCGATCCTGCGGCTCGACACGGACTGGTATGCTTCCACGAAATTCGAGCTGGAGCAACTGTATCCGCGGCTATCAAAAGGAGGTGTGCTGATCATCGACGACTACGGTCATTGGCGGGGTTCGCGTATGGCGACCGATGCTTATTTTGCGGAATTGCCGTCTCCGCCGATGTTGATCCGGATCAATGAGTCCGTACGCCTGGCCATCAAAGTATAAACACGGCCCTTCATAGGGAGATGCAGGGCGGATAAATGGCGCCCAAGCCCCGGTAGTAGGATCAAGGGTGAATCAATTGGTACAACAAAACCGGCAGGATCATGCAGGCAGGTATGTATGAAGATTTAGTAGCGGTACAGAGGGCTTTTTTTGCTACGGATCGTACGAAGGATATTGCTTTCAGGATAGCTCAACTGAAGAAACTGAGACAACTGCTGCGGGAATATGAACCAAGGCTGAACGAAGCGATCTGTGCCGATTTCAGCAAGTCGGCATTCGACAACTACGCTACCGAGCTGGCTTTGCTGCATGTAGAGATCAACGACGCAGTCAAGAATGTAAAACAATGGGCGCGCTCCAGGAGGGTGCGTACCAACCTGGCTAACTTCCCGGCCAGAAGCTATATCCTGCCAGAGCCGCTGGGTGTTGCGCTGGTGATCGGCGCCTGGAATTACCCCTACCAGCTATCCCTCGGGCCCGCCATTGCCGCCATCGCTGCAGGCAACACGGTGATCGTCAAGCCCAGTGAATTGCCGGCCAATACCAGCCGGATAATGGTGGAGATGATCAACCGGCATTTCGATCCGGGTTTCTTTACAGTAGTGGAGGGAGCCGTCCCTGAAACGGAAATGCTGCTCCGGCAACGCTTTGACAAGGTCTTTTTTACAGGGAGTGTACGCGTAGGCCGTATCGTGTACCAGGCAGCGGCTACCCACCTCACACCGGTGACACTGGAACTGGGTGGCAAAAGTCCGGCGTTCGTCCTGGACGACAGCAATATGGAGATGTACGTCAAGCGCCTGGTGTGGGCCAAATTTCTCAATGCAGGCCAGACCTGTATAGCCCCGGATTATGTGCTGGTGCATCGCCCGTTGAAAGAAAAATTTCTGCAGGCGCTGACGGCACAGATAGCACAGAACAGGTACGATATCGAAAACGGGAACTATGTGCAGATCATCGACGCACGCAATATGGACAGGCTGGTCGGCCTGATGGACGGCGACAAAGTAGTGTATGGAGGCGGCTTTGATATAGCCCGGCGTTGGCTTGAACCTACCGTGATGGCAGGAGTCGGTTTTGACGACCGGGTAATGCAGGAGGAGATATTCGGACCGTTACTGCCTGTCATCGCATTCGATTCGCTGGATGAGGCGATCGGGGAGGTCCGGCAAAGAGAGAAACCCTTGTCCTGTTATGTGTTTGCGCGGGACAACAGGGTGATCGACAGGGTACTGCGGGAGATCTCTTTTGGCGGTGGTTGCGTGAACGATGCCGTGATGCATGTCTCGAACAGCCGGTTGCCCTTTGGCGGCGTAGGACAGAGTGGTACCGGTTCGTACCACGGAGAGCATGGTTTCAGGGCTTTTTCGCACTACAAGAGTATCCTGCACAAGCCTACCTGGTTTGAAAGCAACCTGAAGTATCCGCCATATACGCCGTTCAAGTTTAAGTGGCTCAAAAGGCTGCTTGGGGGAGCCTGAGATGTGGAACGAGGCCTCGTGTGTCCGGCTCAATAGATGTATGTAAAAACAAGATAATGAGCAAGTTGTTTTCGATTGCTTTTATGTCTTATTTAATGTTGTCGTCATCCCTGGAGGGCAAACGATACCGGGCAAGAGCAAGCGGGATTATTGCAGTTTTTTTGGGCGCCCTCTGTAAGTAACGCGCGAAAATCGTATTGTTGTTTCGCTTGCTCAATATCGATCTATACCTGACACAACCAATATGCCAACTGCACCGGGAAACAATGACGAAGGACTGAAGCGTGAACTGGGGGTGATCGATATCGCCGCGAGTGTCGTCAATATCACGGTCGGCAGCGGTATCTTTCTATTACCGGCCCTGGTGGCTGCCATACTGGGCGGTGCAGGGATCGTTGCTTACATGGTCTGTGGCCTGCTTTACTTCTGCATCATGCTGTGTTTTGCCGAGATGAGCGGCCGTATCAACAGCTCAGGCGGCGCTTATGTATATATCGAGCGGGCGTTCGGCCCCTTCGCCGGGTTTATCGCCAATAACCTGTTCTGGTTTTGCGGCGTGCTGTTGTGTGCGGCGCTGGTCAACGGCATTGCCGATATGCTGTCTGTCCCTTTTCCTGTATTTGACAGGATGCCATACCGCATCCTGTTGTTCACAGGCCTGTTCGGGTTCGTCGCATACAGCAATATCGCCGGAGTGAAGCAGGGTATGCGGGTAGTGAAGCTGGTCACGGTTTTGAAGCTGCTTCCGCTGGCGCTATTGGTCGTTATCGGCCTGTTTCAACTCAACTTCGACAACCTGGCTTGGAATGGACTGCCACGGGGCGATATGATCGCTTCCGCATCGTTGCTGCTGTTTGCCGCTTACCTGGGCGGTGAGTCGGCAGCCAGCCTCGGCGGTGAAATGAAGGATGCCCGTCGTACCGGTCCCAGGGGCCTGTTGCTGGGCATTGGTGGTGTCATTATCTTTTACATGCTGATCCACTTGGTAGCGCAAAGCAGTCTTGGCGATTCACTGGCTGGGCAGAAAGCACCGCTGGCTGCCGTAGCGGGGTCGTGGCTGGGCAACTGGGCTGTGCAGGTGCTGATCGTCTGCGGTATTGTGTCCATCTTCGGGGGCCTGTATTCCAGCACCATGGTTTTTTCCAGGGTCTTGTTCGCAGGAGCGTTCAATGGTCTGCTTCCCCGGTATCTTTCCGCGGTGCATCCGCGCTACGCCACGCCGCACTGGTCTATCCTGACCCTTACGACTATAGCACTGGTACTGGCTTGTACGGGCGGCTACAGGCAGTTGCTGGTAGTAGCTACTATTTCGATGATGCTGCTTTTCGTGGGCGTGGCGATGGCCCTGATCAGGTACAGGTTGAGCAGGAAGCTAGCGGGAGGGCCTGTGGGCTTTAAGGTGCCGGGTGGCATCATCGTACCGGTGTTGACATTGGCAGCGCTGGCCTGGCTACTGTATCACTCCAAACAGGATGAGCTCATCGGCATTGGCATTTTCACGGGGGCCTTGACGGTGATCTATACTATCAGGAGCGTCGCGCTGAAAACAGCCGGCAGGAAGAGGAATTCCCCGGATACGATACATTGATCCCGGCCATAGATATATGACTGGATCGTGAACTGGCAGGGGAGACGTCCCCGTTACAGCCGTTTCCCCGTTTTGAAGACACTTAACCCCATGGTATACTATATCAATCAAATGTGGACTTTTGGCCTGATGTTCCTGGTTGCTTTTTTTACCTCCTGCAACGGACAGGTGAATTCAAACACATCAACCGTCAATGTAAATCAGCAACAGATAACCAGGATCGCAGCGCCTAAAATGATCCGTAAACAAGGAGTGTATTCCTACATGACACATACCGGGCCGCACACAGATACGAGTGTCAGTATTAACTCTATCATAGAAGACAGGAAGGGCAATATCTGGGTTGCAACTATGGGAGAAGGAGTCTATCGCTACGATGGAGATTCCTTTGATAATTTTACCATGAAGGATGGACTTGCTACGAATGTCATCTATTGTATCATGGAAGACAGGGAAGGGAACCTGTGGTTTGGCACTACGGATGGGGTATCGAGGTACGACGGAAAGTCTTTCATCAGTTTCCCGTTTTCTTATATCAGGCATAGTGCTACTACTTCGTTAGGCCCGGAAACAACTGTTCCAGGCCCTTATAATGAAGTTTGGAGTATGCTGCAGGATAAAAAGGGGATGATCTGGCTTGGCACTACGAATGGCGTCTACCGCTACGACGGTTCAAAATTTACGAATTTACTCGATTTAGGTACTCCCGATGCCGGTAGCCCCAACCTGAGTGCTGTGCCAGCAATTATCGAAGACAAGAGTGGGAATATCTGGTTTACCTCCTGGCATGTAGGGCTGTGCCGTTTTGATGGCGCGACGATCACTGTCTTTGGTTCGGAGGGCCATTTATTAAGTGGCAACGGCCTGCTGGAGGATCAAAACGGTGATATATGGATTGCTCAAAGAGGGAACGGGGGCGTGGACCATTATGATGGAAAAGACTTTAAAGGTCTGTTTCCCGGTATGATTGTAACAAGTATGAAAGAAGATGGAACGGGAAATATCTGGTTTGCCACATTCGATAGAGCTGCTAACTCCGGCAGCGTGCTGCTGTATAACCCTTCTACCGGAGAGATTATGTCGTCCTTTTCGGCAATAGACGGTGAGTCCAACAGCCATATTACGAGCATAGAAATTGATGCGGCAGAAAATATCTGGTTTGGCACAAATAAAATGACGCTGGTCCGTTATGATGGAAAAACCTTGACTGTTTTTTTGCCGGAATAAACTTGTGGATAAACCAAGGTGCGCGGAAAGTATTGCTCTGCAGGGAGGATACAACCAATAATGCAAAATCATGCCGGGCGGTCAGCCAGCCAGATTGATTCTATTTCACGGGATTGCTCACGGCCCGTATCAGGCTCTACAGCAAAACAGTGGGGGAGAAAAAATTGAAAAGCCGGTCTTCCTGCGGAGGAGAACCGGCTTTCCTGTTCTTATGTATGTGCTGCTGATCCGGATCAGCGAAGGAACATCAGTTCGCGGTACTTCACCAGCGGCCATTGCCTGTCGTCTACCAGGTATTCGAGGCGGTCGGCATAGATGCGGATCTCGTCCATCAGCGGCCTTACATTTCCGCAATAGGCGGCGGCGCGGTCACTGGCGTGCCCGTGCTCGTTGGCTTTGCGCCTGGCCTTCGTCATTTTCTCGACGTTCTCCTTGATGCGGTTGATGTTTTCGGAAATACGGCGCAGGATATCGAGCTGTGCACGGTAGTCGTCCTTGTCCAGGCCGAGTTCTTTGAGTCTCAGCACATTCTCCGCTACCGTGTTCTGGTACTGGATAGCTGCAGGCAGCAGGCTGTTGATGCACATTTCGCCCAGGGTCCGGCTCTCGATCTGCAGGTGCAGGATATAGCTTTCTACCATGACCTCATAGTGGGCTTCCAGCTCCCTGGCCGTCAGTACACCGCTTTCATTGAAGAGCTGCTTGACCGGCTCCGAGATATATGCCTTGAGTGCATCCGGTGTATTCGGCGTATTGGACAGACCCCTGGCAGCAGCCTCCTGCTTCCATTCTTCGGAGTAGCCGTCCCCTTCGAACAGGATCGCTTTGCTCTCGGTAATGTAACGCTTGATCACGGACAGGATCGCGCTGTCCTGGTCCATACCACCTGCAAGCAGTCCCTGTACTTCTTTGTAGAACAGTTTCAACTGGTGACCGACGATGGTGTTCATCACCGTCATCGGGCGCGCACAGTTCTGGGCAGAACCGACCATCCGTATCTCGAACTTGTTACCTGTGAAGGCAAACGGGGAAGTACGGTTGCGGTCTGTATTGTCGAGTTCGAGATTGGGGATCTTACTGAGCAGGTTCAGTACTTTTTTCACACCGTCCTCATCGGCATTGATACCTGACTCGATGCTCTCGAATACCTTGGTCATTTCGTCGCCGATATAGACGGAAACGATCGCAGGAGGCGCTTCATTGGCGCCGAGGCGGTGGTCGTTGGCCGCAGAGGCGACGCTGGCCCTCAGTACATCTGCGTATTCATATACAGCCCGTACGGTGTTGACAAAGAAGGTCAGGAAGCGCAGGTTCCGGCCCGGGGTGCTGCCCGGCGAGAGCAGGTTCTTGCCGGTATTGGTGCCCATCGACCAGTTGTTGTGCTTGCCGCTTCCGTTGACGCCTTCGAAAGGTTTCTCGTGCAGCAGAACGCGCATGCGGTGTCTGCGGGCGATACGATCCATGAGGTCCATCAGCAGTTGGTTGTGGTCTACCGCTACGTTCACCTCCTCAAACATCGGCGCGAGCTCGTACTGGCCGGGACCTACTTCGTTGTGCCGTGTGCGCGCCGGGATGCCGAGTTTGTGGCACTCAGTCTCCAGGTCCCGCATGAACGCATATACCCTGTCGGGGATCGTACCGAAGTAGTGATCCTCGAGCTGTTGTCCTTTGGGGGAGGGCTTTCCTACCAGCGTACGGTCCGTGAGGACCAGGTCCGGGCGGGCATTGTACAGCGCCTCGTCTATCAGGAAATATTCCTGCTCCCAGCCCAGGGTGATGGTCACCCTGCTGACATTCTTGTCGAAGAAATGACAGACCGGTATGGCTGCCTCTTCCAGGAATGCCTGTGACTTGAGCAAGGGGAGTTTGTGATCGAGTGATTCACCTCCGTATGTGACGAAGATCGTCGGGATACAGAGTGTTTTGCCTTCGCCGACTTCCAGGATGAACGCCGGGGAAGAAGGGTCCCAGGCCGTATAACCTCTCGCTTCGAACGTGGAGCGCAGTCCTCCGCCCGGAAATGAAGATCCGTCGGGCTCCTGCTGAGCCAGTCCCTCGCCGCTGAATTCTTCGATTGCTTTGCCCTCGCCGTTCAGTGTGAAAAATGAGTCATGTTTTTCTGCCGTACGGCCTGTGAGCGGCTGGAACCAGTGTGCATAGTGCGTAGCGCCTTTGTCCATTGCCCAGCGCTTCATAGAGTCGGCCACTACGGTAGCGATCTTGAGGTCCAGTTTTTCGCCGGTCTGGATCGCAGCTTTTACGCTGAGGTAGGCGTCTTCGTCCAGGTACTTCTGCATGGCCTTGTCGTTGAATACGTTACACCCGAAAAAAGAGGAGATCTTTTCCGTGGGTTTGTCGACAAAATCCATGTCCAGCTCCGTACGATTGAGGATGATATCAATGGCATTGAATCTTGAGAGGCTCATAGTGCAGCTTGCATTTTTTGTTGGGATGATTATCTAGAGGGGTTTCCGGCAGCAAAGATAATGACAAATAAAAATGCCTATATGTATTAAATTCAGATGTACTGGTCTGAATGTTAATAACGCATTAAAAAGTGTTGATAATACACGAAGTAGGTCTGATTCTTCAGACAGGATAGCTACCAGGTTATAATTCAGCGGGTTGACCATACCGGTATAAGTCCTGCAGGTAGTGCCCGATATGCTTCTGAATATATTTGCCGAGTATATCGAATTCGATATTGGCCGAGTGGCCGGGTTCAAGAGCGCCCAGGTTGGTATGTGTAAAAGTATAGGGGATGATAGCGACTTCGAACCCATCTGCCAGGGCCTGCACTACCGTGAGGCTGATGCCGTTGACGCAGATAGAACCCTTGTCTACGACCAGGCCGGCTGACCCGCCTTCATCCTCAAACCTGAACCTGAAAAGCCAGCTGCCGCCCTGTTCTGTGAGCGATATACAGGTAGCCTTCGTATCTACATGGCCTTGTACCATATGACCGTCGAGCCTGGCGCCGGCGACCATAGCGCGTTCCAGGTTGACGGCGAGGCCGGGCTTCCAGTCTCCGAGAGTGGTCCTTGCGAGCGTCTCCTGTATTGCGACCACCTCGTGCCAGTCGTCCTGTTGCGCGACCACTGTAAGGCATACACCGTCATGTGCTATACTCTGGTCGATCTGCAGTTCCCCGGAAACCGCCGATTGCACCCTGAACCTGTAGTTGGCATCTTCCCGTTGTACGGATATTACCTGGCCGATCGTTTCGATGATACCGGTGAACATGTCGCGTCTTATTTATCTGATCAGTTCGATGAAGCCGCTGAGCGAGGTCTCTATAGGCTGGTTGCCGTCGAGTTTCTGCTCAAAGACACGGCAGATATAGTGATAAGTGCCGTCGGATAATTCTGTCCCGTTGCTGTTGGCTCCGGACCAGTTGATATCCGGATCGGACGTCTCAAATACCAGGTTGCCCCAACGGTTGTACACTTTGAAGTCGACGAAAGCGATGAATCGCCTGAGCCTGGGCCGGAAGAGATCGTTGTAGCCGTCGCCGTTGGGTGTGAACGTGTTGGGCAGGATATAGCGAGGGCAATTGTCCACACAGACGGTATCCGACGGCGGGCTTTCGTTGCCGATGCTGTCTACTGCGGTGACATAATAGCAGCCTGCGAGCCCGAGGTCACCCTTGTGGGTCAGATCAGTCACGCGTGGATTGTCGATCGTAGCTATGCGCTCAAACGGGCCGGTACGTGAAGGGCTGAAGTAGATATGATAAAGCGCTACGTCGCGACTGTCCGTGCAGGAAGCGGCAGGGTCGTTCCACCTGAGCAGGTTGACGAGATGTTCTTCCGTGACGGCGTCACCGGCCAGTGCACAGTCATTTGTCACCGTGAGATCCGGGGCACAGGGAGGCACCGAGTCGATCGGGACACCACATAACTGCTGAGAGAGGTTGAACAGCGGGTCTTCGATCCGGGAGATACCGTAGGTACCGATGGATCGGATATAATAGCAATATTCGCTGCCGTTGTCGAGGTTACGGTCGATATAAGCTGCCTCGGCCGTCTCGGCCAGCAGGCTGAAATCCGGCTCGGTCTCCGTCCTGCGATATACCTCGTACCGGGTATTTTCCCAGGGGACACTGAAGTCCCAGCTGAGTTCGTTGCGTCGATCCGTCGAGACGACCGAAAGAAAGACTGTGCTCGCCGGGTTGGTCTGGCCGTAGAGGGTATTGCCGGTCAGGAACTCTACCATGTAGGCATAGGGTGACTGTATGGTGTGTACACCTGTCTGGTCTATGAAGATCGTGTCGTTGGCCTGGGAGAAAAAGTCGGTGGTGAATGTAGCGCCTGGTACCGGGGTGAATGTGGTCGGGTCAAACCCCTCGCCCCGCAGCAACCGATAGGTATACGGGCCAGGATAGGTAAGCGTATCCAGGTCCGGCACGAGTGGTTTGGACCATTTCACTTCAATCCGGCCGTCGGGAGATGTCTCCAGGACACTGGCTCTCGTGATGATCGGTACGTCCCTGCTCAGCGCTATGCACAGTTCGCCGGACGGAAGCCCTTCGACCAGGTTGTAGGGATTGCCGGCGGAAGAGAGCCGGGCAAACTCGGGTACGATCCTGTAACAGTAAGTGCGACCTTTCTCTATATCGTTGTCGCGGAATACATAGCGTCCGTTTTCCTGGGTCTTGACACGGGAGGCGATGCGGGTATACCCTTTACCGGCCATGCTCGGTGCACAGGTATCCGGCTGAAAAGAGTTGCTGCTGTTCTTGCGCCAAATACTGAATCCCCTGAAATAGCCCATTGAAGCGTCTTCGCAGGGGTAGGGTGTATCCCAGGTCAACAGTACTTCTTGTGTGCCGACCTCGATAATCTCCCCTTCGGGCGGCGGGCCGCTTACCTTGATACGGACGGTTTTCAGAGTACTCAGACCGACTGTATCGAAGAAATTGTCTTCGGCCTTAAAGATGACATTGTAGTATTTGTCCGAAATATGGTCGCAGTCGGTGATCCAGATGAAGCGGCCTGTCAACGGATGATCCTGGAACCCCTGGGCGACCTGTAGTGTCGCCGGGCTTACATCTACCGCAAAAGGGCCGCCGAATGCCTGCAGCCTTACTTTCTGAGTAGGATTGCGGTCCGGATCCGTAGCTGTGACGTCGAAGACTACCGTATCACCGGCGATCACGCAGATCTCGTCTATGGTGGATATTTCGGGAGGCCGGTTTTCACAGTTCAGTACCAGGATCTGCATATCCCTGATGATCGTATTGATCAGGACACCGGCCCGGTATTCCTTGATGAGGATGGCGATATTGTATTCGCCCGCCTGTTGTGGCGTGAGCCACACGAAGTCACCCGACGTGGTATTGAGATTGATGAGATTGGCAGGTCCGGGACTGACCTGGTTGGGAAACAGGTAGTTGGGTACGGGCAGGTCCCTGTCCTGGCGGGGTACGATAAGTTCGTATGCCAGGCTGTCGCCATCTGCATCGTATGCATTGGGGTTGTGGATGAAGAGCTGGCCTACACAGCCGATATCGATTGGCGGCTGCAGTAGCACCGGTGAACTGTTGAAGCCCTGGAACTGGGGATTGAGGAACGTAAAGGTCGTCTCGACGTGGAACATGACATTGATCGAGTTGGGCGGGTTGACGTTGATGATACCGCCGTTCCGGTTGGGATCCGTCATCGATATGGTATAGGTGGCACGTCCCGGGTAGGTATGTTCAGCTATATAGAGATTTCTCTTGATGTCATTGGGCAGAGGCGTACCTGATCCGTTGGATCGCCGTACCCACTGCGAACTGCCGTCGCCCCATTGTATCTCGAGGCTGTCGCGATCTGCCATGCTGGAGCTGGTGCGTGTGTACGTAGTCAGCGTCATACGGATGGTCAGCTCTCCGACCTGCTCATAGGTGATCTCCCCTGCGCGGTTGTGTGTAGCGAACACCCGACCGGCCGGCCACAAGAGGAAGAATACGAGTATCAGTATACTTGGCAGGAGTAAACGCAAAGCCGGGACATTTCTATTCTGCTTACAATATGTATAATGTCTCTGGTAGAACGAAACTTTTTGAGATTAAGTTTTTCGGAGCAATCGTCAAATTTGCTCACCCAGCCGGTCCAGGCAACGGCTGAGGGCGTCCTGCCAGGAGGGCAGCGGGTCGGGTAGCAGCAGGCTGATCGCGGAAAGGTCCATGAGGCTATAGAGCGGCCGGGGTGCAGGTGCATTGTACGCCTGGGTAGTGGTAGGCAGTACTTTGCATGTGATACCTGTGAGGAAAAAGATATGGGCGGCATAGTCGGCCCAGTTGGTCATGCCTGCCCCGGCATAGTTGTAGGTACCGGAGATAGAGACCATATCACCATCAGCAACCCGGTCTACAAGCTGCAGTGTAGCCGAGGCCAGGTCCGTAGCATAGGTAGGCGCTCCCCACTGGTCTGCCACCACGGTGACCTCGCTGCGTTCCCTGCCCAGGCGCAGCATGGTGCGTACAAAGTTGTGTCCTGAGTGTGCGAACACCCAGGAAGTGCGCAGGATCAGGTGGTGCGGCTGGTTTTGGCGAAGCAGTTCCTCGCCCTGCCACTTGCTGCGCGCATATACCCCGCGCGGCTGTGCCGGGTCTGTTTCACGCAGCGGCCGACGAAGCCCGTTATCGTAGACATAGTCGCTGGAATAGTGGATGACAGGTATGTTACGTGCAGCACATATAGCCCCCATCTCGCCAACAGCCTCCGCATTGATCCGGAAAGCTTTATCCTGCTCCTGCTCGGCTCTGTCCACAGCGGTATAGGCGGCTGTATTGATCAGCAGGTCGAAGTCCAGGTCTTGCAGGCGCTGCACACTCCTGGCGTCTGAAAGATCCAGGGCAGATCTGTCCATGAACAGTGCCGTATGGCGTTCATGTCCGTCTAATTGCTCGCGCAGTGCAGATCCGAGTTGCCCTGTAGCACCGGTGATGAGTAGCTTCATGCTGTATCTGTCATTTGAACGGTCGGTGGTCGCCCCAGGCAGGAAGTACTTTGTCCTTATCGGAGATGATCGCTCGACTTGTATCCAACCGCCAGTCAATACCGAGGTAAGGATCGTCTGCCCGCAGACCTGCTTCGTGGTCGCGCGAATAGTAGTTGTCACATTTGTAGGCAAAGACTGCGGTCTCCGATATCACGCTGTATCCGTGGGCAAATCCCCTGGGTATAAAGAGCTGCAGCTTGTTTTCTGCGGTCAGGTGTACAGCATAGGCCTGTCCGTAGGTCGGGGAGTCTTCGCGGAGATCTACAGCGGCATCGATCACCTCGCCTTCGATCACACGCACCAGTTTGGCCTGGTCAAAGGGGGGCAACTGGTAGTGGAGCCCGCGGAGAACTCCGTAGGCGGAACGGGATTCGTTGTCCTGTACGAACCCGGCCGTGATACCCGCTTCCCGGTAGCGCTGCTCCTGGTAGGATTCGAAGAAATAACCCCGTTCGTCCCTGAATACCTGTGGCTCTATGAGCAGCAGTCCCCGGATACCTGTTTCGTGGATACGCATTGCGGCAGCGACTATTTTTCTCTGAAAAAGATCGTGATGGGTACGCCCGTGAAGTTGAAGCCTGCGCGAAACTGGTTTTCCAGGTATTGCTTGTAGCTGTCCTTTACATGCTGCGGCGAATTGCAGAAGAAGACAAACGCCGGGTAGGCCAGCGGCAATTGCATGCCGTACTTGATCTTGATGAACTTGCCCCGGTGGGAGGGTGGCTGCTGGCGTTCGATGGCCTCGCCCAGGACCTCGTTGATCATAGAAGTCTTAATCCTGCGGCTGCGGTTATCGTGTACCTCGAGCGCTACATCCACGGCCTTGAAGATCCGCTGTTTTTCCAGCGCCGATATGAAGACGACCGGGACATCCGTAAACGGGGCGATCCGTCGTTTGATCTCCTGCTCGTAGTCCCGGGCGGTATTGGTCTCTTTCTCTACCAGGTCCCATTTGTTGATCAGCAGTATGATCCCTTTGTTGCGCTTCTGCGCGAGGCGGAAGATACTCATGTCCTGTGCTTCCAGGCCCATCGTGGCGTCGATGACGATGATACAGATATCTGCCTCCTCGATCGCTTTGACGGCACGCATGACACTGTAAAACTCCAGGTCTTCGTGGACCTTGCTTTTTTTGCGTATACCTGCGGTGTCGATGAGGATAAATTCCCGGTCGTACTTCTTGTATACGGAGTGTATGGCATCACGGGTCGTGCCCGCTATTTCGGTCACGATGTTGCGTTCTTCGCCCAACAGCGCATTGATCAGGGAAGACTTGCCGGCGTTGGGCTGTCCGACGATGGCAAACTTGGGCAGATCAGGCAGGCCGGAAGGCTCGTCGCGGAGAAGTTCCGTGACGGCGTCCAGCAGGTCGCCGGTACCGCTGCCGGATGCGGAGCTTACTTCGAACACCTGCTCGAATCCCAGCGCCCAGAACTCTGTGGCATCTGCTGTGCGGCGGGAGTTATCCACTTTGTTTACTGCCAGCAGGATGGGCTTTTTGGAACGGCGCAGCAGTTGAGCGACTTCTTCATCCAGGTGCGTGATACCGGTCTCGACATCTACCATGAAAATGATGACTGCCGCTTCTTCTACGGCGATCTTGACCTGTGAGCGGATCTCCTTTTCGAACAGGTCGTCGGAATGCTCTACAAAGCCGCCGGTGTCAACGACGGTGAATATCTTTCCATTCCATTCACAGGAGCCGTACTGCCGGTCGCGGGTCACTCCGCTGATATTGTCCACGATGGCCTGCCGGTGCCCGACCAGCCTGTTGAACAAGGTTGATTTGCCTACATTCGGCCTTCCTACGATCGCCACTATATTTCCCATGCCGCAAAGCTAACGCTTTTCAGCTAGTTGGCCTGTACTGCACGTCAAACATGGTCGTAACCGAAAAACTGCAGCGACCGGTCGTCGTCGCGCCAGTTCTCCTTGACTTTTACATGCAGTTCGAGAAATACTTTGTAGCCGAAGAAAGACTCGAGATGGAGCCGCGCATCAGTACCCAGTTCCTTGATCTTGGCGCCACCCTTGCCGATGAGGATGCTCTTCTGCGTTTTGCGGTCCACATAGATCGTGGCCATGATCCGCAGCAGCGGCGGCACACGCTCCGTATCCTCCTTGAAGCTTTCGATGACGACTTCGCAGGAGTAGGGGATCTCTTCCTGGTACAGCAGGAAAATCTTCTCCCGTATGATCTCGCTGGCAAAGAAGCGCTCGGACTTGTCTGACAATTGATCTTTGGGGTAGTATTCGGGCCCTTCGGGTATCCGTTCGAGTATATTTTGGAGCAGTTCTTCCGTACCGGTCTTTTCCCGGGCGGATACGGCCAGTACTTCTGTGAAGGGATACAGAGTGCGCCATGTCTCTACTGCCTTATCGGTCTCGGCGGGTGTGAGCAGGTCCGCCTTGTTGATCACGAGCAGGACCGGCGCTTCGGCTTTCCTGAATTTGTTGAAGAGCGGATCCGCAGTATCGTACTGTTCGCCGGCGTTGACTACGAACAGGAAGAGATCGGCGTCTTCGAAAGTCCCTTCTACGAAGCGGTTCATATGTTGCTGCATCCGGTAGCGGGGCTGGTGGATCATGCCGGGTGTATCGGAGAATATGACCTGGAAGTCCTCTCCGCTGAGGATACCAAAGATCCTGTGCCGTGTAGTCTGGGGTTTGTTGGTCACGATAGACATCTGCTCGCCCATGAGCGCATTGAGCAGGGTGGACTTGCCCACATTGGGCCGACCTACGATATTGACAAAACCGGAGCGATGTGCTGTCATAAGGCCAAAGATAGGCTTTTCCACCCCAAATGCCGGGCAGGGACCTGTCAGAGCAGTTCCCTGGTCGTACCAGAGAGCAGGTTTTCCATTTTTTCGGCCAGTATACCGGGTTTGTGTTTGCGCCAGTTGAGGTCGTTGATAAAATGTACGTAACTGTGCAGCTGGCTCCGGCGCATCTCCTGCTCCACGTGCTCCAGCAGGTTGACGAAGGCTATCCAGCCGTGCTCGTCCGAGACATCCTCATACCACTCTTCGTAGTAGCAGTCGTCCGAGCTGTGGAAGTTCAGGACATTTTCGCAGACGATCATGAACCGCGTGATCCCTTCGCTGATCATGGGATTGAGCAGGTTTTCCTTGAGGTGCATGATATCGTTGTAAAGGCAGTCGTTCCACTCGCCGATCAGTTCGATCGCGGCAAAACCCTGGTCATAGTCGGCGTACAGCACTTTGCTGTACAGCGTCTGGGAGCCGAAATCATCCCATTGGGGATGTATATAGTAGTTGTAGATCGTATTGGTAAACAGGAATTCGCTGTACTCCCGGCCGAAGAAGGGAGAACGGTCATCTTCGGCGGCTACATAGTATTCGCGCCAGAGGTAAAAGGGTTCTATATCATGCATCTGTTCAGAAAAGGATCATTATCAGTAAAATACCCCGGTGGCAGCGTATTTTCAAACTGACCGGGCAAGGCAACGGCGAAACAAGCGCAACCCGGATCCGGTTGTGCTATGAGCAGATAACAGCCAAATAGTACCTGTCAGTTCCCGCAGAAATATACCTGCAGAAAACACATCGCAGGGGTTGGCTGTGACCAGGTGCGGTGCGGATGACGGGACGCCCGGTTGCCTTATCTTTGCGCCGTGAAGATCATATCGCTTACCGGCCCGGAATCGACAGGAAAGACCTACCTGGCCTCCTCTCTGGCCATGAGATTTGGCGCCCGCTGGGTACCCGAATACGCCCGTGACTTCTTGTCTGCACTCGAAAGGCCCTACACTCAGGCAGACCTGTTGTCCATCATGAGGGGCCAGCAGTCGGCGATCAAAGCTGCGAAAGAGCGGGCTGACAGGTTTCTCTTCCTCGATACGGATATGCTGGTGCTCAAGGTATGGTCGCTCTACAAATATGGGTTTTGCGCGCCGGAGATCGAAGCCGCCTGGCAATCGGAAAAAGCAGATCTCTACCTGCTCTGCGGTACCGATGTGCCCTGGGAAGAAGACCCCCTGAGGGAACACCCGGAGGAGCGTGACCGCCTCTATACTGTGTATGAGCGGGAACTGCTGGAGAGCGGCCGCAGGTTCGTTCCGCTCTGGGGCCATTGGCAGGCCAGGACGGAAACAGCGCTGAAAGCGATTGCAGAATTGGAAGGGATGCTTTAGATTTGCTCCGTGTGATAGTCTCATTTGGGGTGCCTTTCCCGTCTGACGGGATGAAATACAGGCTGAGATCATACCCATTGAACCTGCCCGGGTAATACCGGGAAGGGAATTGCGAGTAAAACACCGTCATCGAACCCCTGATGGTCGGTTTTTCTCATCATTATCAATGTTTTATTATGTTTCGTTTTCTTTTGTGGCTGTGCCTTTTAGGCGGCACAGTGAATGCCGTGCAGGCACAGCAGCGGCTCGAAGGCCGTGTATCCGATCAGCAGGGCCGACCTTTGCCCCGCGCCACCGTACTTGTTCTACCCGACAGTACCGTTCTGGTCACGGATGATCGTGGCAGATTCCAGCTGCCCGTGACCACGACCGGCCGGGGAGAGCTGGTCGTGACTTATATCGGGTATGCCACTGCCCGAAGCGGTTATGACCTTCAGTCCGGCAGGTTGCCGGATATCCGGCTGGAGGAAGAAGCCTACACTTTCGACGCAGTCGAACTGATCGGTACCTGGGTGCGCAGCAACACCCCCGTGACTTACACGAGTATGGACCGGGCCGAGATCGAGAAGAACAACATGGGGCAGGACGTGCCTTTCATCCTGCAGTGGACCCCGTCGGCAGTAGTCAGCTCGGATGCCGGGACTGGTATCGGGTATACCGGGATGCGTATACGCGGTACGGACCCGACCCGGATCAATGTGACGATCAACGGTGTGCCGCTCAATGACGCGGAGTCCCAGGGTGTATTCTGGGTGGATTTGCCGGATTTCGCCAGTTCGGCGAGGCAGATACAGATACAGCGGGGCGCGGGCAGCTCTACCAACGGGGCCGGTGCATTCGGTGCTACGATCAACCTGAGTACGCTCAATGTCGAAGACAAGGCGCATGCTTCCGCGGGGCTTACAGCCGGCTCTTTCGGCACGCGCAGGGCCTGGATGCAGGCGGGTACCGGGCTCATAGACGGACAGTTCATACTGGACGGTCGGTTCTCAAAGATCAGCTCCGACGGGTATATCGACCGGGCTTCGGCCGACCTGGACTCCTGGTTCGCGTCGGGCGCGTGGATGGGCAGCGACCAGATATTACGGTTCAATGTGTTCTCGGGCAACGAGCGGACTTACCAGGCCTGGAATGGCGTGCCTGCCCAGTACGTAGACGATCCTGTACTCCGGCGCTTCAATACGGCCGGCCTACGGTCGGACGGATCTGCTTACCCCGACGAGGTAGACCAGTACCGCCAGACACACTATCAACTGATCCACCAGTGGAACCCTGCGCCGGATCTGTATACCAACCTGACCGCGCACTATACGCGGGGCATCGGCTACTTCGAGCAATTCCGCGAATTGGATTCGCTCCATCGCTATGACTTGCTGCCGGTGGCCCTGGGTGACACTGTTCTGGCGGCGAGTGACCTGGTACGCCGCCGCTGGCTGGACAATCATTTCTACGGCCTCATAGGGTCGGTGGACAAGGACTGGAATGCCGGGGCATCGCGGGTGACAGTAGGCGGCGGGTACAACAGGTACCTCGGCGATCACTACGGCGAGGTGATCTGGGCCAGGTATGCGAGCAACGGCGAGAAAGACCATCGTTACTATTTCAACGACGCGGACAAGACAGACTTCAATATTTACACCCGCTACCTGCAGCGCCTGGGAACGGCCTGGAATGTCTACCTGGACCTGCAGTACCGCACCGTGGGCTACAGCTATGCGGGCGACAACAATGACGACCGCTTTTTCTCCGGTGATGAGCAGTATCATTTCTTCAACCCGCGAGCGGGGCTGAGCCTGGACCTGGACGCTGCTTCACAGCTCTACCTGTCGTTCGCAGCGGTAGGACGGGAACCCAATCGCGACGATTTTATCAATTCCGCAGCCAACCAGGTGCCGCGACCCGAATATCTCTACAATCCAGAACTGGGATGGAGGAGACGCTGGTCCAACGCTACCGTACAGGCCAATGCCTACCTGATGTATTACCGCGACCAACTGGCTGTGACGGGCGCGATCAACGATGTCGGCGAATACAACCGGGTGAATATCCCGGAGAGTTATCGCGCAGGCGTGGAGATCGAGGCTGCCTGGCGCTGGAAAGGGTTCCATACAGGGACAGCACTGACCTTCAGTACCAACAAGGTGGTGGCATTCACGGAATATATAGACGACTGGGACGAAGGAACCCAGGTGGGCATAGCACACCGCAATACGGACCTGGCATTGTCACCGTCCGTGATAGGCAACCTCGAACTGGGCTATACGCTGCGTGATCTGCGGATCGGCGACTGGACGCTGACCCCGGAACTGAGCCTGCTCACCAAGTATGTCGGCAGACAATACCTGGACAATACATCCAATCCGAATACGGCGCTGGACGCCTATACCTATTCGGATCTGAGGCTACGCATACCCATACAGGCGGCAGGAGGCAGCGGGCTGGTGGTCAGCTTCTGGATCAACAATCTCTTTGACAGGCAGTATGTATCCAATGGCTGGGCCTATCGTTTCCGGTCACTGGGTTATGACCCGGTCGCGGATGACCCTTTCAGCGGTGCCGAGGGAGGGGGGATCTATAATCAAAGGGGCCTGTATCCGCAGGCCGGGCGTCAGTGGATGCTGAGTATCCAGTACACACTCTGACAGGAATAAGGTATACCCGATGGCCGGTACGGTAAGTAGCCGGCAGGAACGGGCTGTGATACACGAAAGCTGTCACAGCCCGCTCCTTGTTTTATTCTGCTTATCTTGTTGGAAACCAGGTAGATCATGAGCGATCGATTTCGTATACATCTTTTCCTCCTGTGGCGGTTGCCGGCGGCCATACTGGCGGGCGTCCGGCTGCGAAGCGTGGACGAAGCAGAAGCTGTCACGAGTATCCGGTTGCGCTGGCTCAACCAGAACCCGTTCAGGTCCGTGTACTTCGCCTGCCTGTCGATGGCGGCCGAACTGAGTACCGGTGTGCTGGCGTACAGGGAGATCGAGCGCCGGGGCAGCGGTATATCCATGCTGCTGACAGCTATGGAAGCGGATTTCAGCAAGAAAGCAACGGGACGGATCTTCTTTCGCTGCAGCGAGGGCCGGGAGATCGTCGCTGCTATATCCGAAGCTGCCGCACAGCCCGGTGGGAGCGTGGTGACAGTGACTTCCATCGGTACGGATGCGGCCGGGCAGCAGGTAGCAGTATTTCGATTTACCTGGTCTTTCAGGAAGCGGAAGACAGTAGCGTAAGAGATCTAGTACTGCCCATCTTATTAAGGTACAGCTTTTTACGGGATAAAAGAAAGGATCGGCGCTGTTTTTTTGCAGTGTGTTCTCCGGGAAAGATACCCGCAGGTGGGGTGAAGCAGCCTGTCGGGGAGGGACGTTCGGCCCTGTGCTGAGTGCAGGTGTCGGATGGAACCTTACTAAAATCAAAAAGCCAGCCCTGGGACCAGGACCGGCTTCTTTACTATTTAAACTGTTGTATTATTTCACCTTTGCAACGATAGACCTGAAGGCATCGGGGTGATTCATAGCGAGATCGGCCAGGACTTTCCTGTTAAGGTCGATGTTGCTCTCTTTCAGGGCATGCATGAACTTTGAATAAGAAAGACCCTCGAGTCTGGTGGCAGCGTTGATACGGGCTATCCAGAGTCTGCGGAAAGCACGTTTTTTGGCTCTTCTGTCGCGGTAAGCAAAAGCCATTGCGCGATCGAGCGTGTTCTTGGCTACGGTGTAGACTTTGGACCTGGCGCCGAAATAACCGCGCGCTGCTTTCAGGATTTTCTTGCGTCTTTTCCTGGACGCAACGTGGTTGACTGAACGTGGCATATGTTCTGATTTAGTACGATACAGGGATCTTCGCGATGCTTTGGTCCTGTATCCTCGTTAAAAAAATGGATTACTTCATTCCGAGTAGCACCAGTACTCTTTTTTCTTCGGAGGTGTGCACCAGTGTGGAGCCCCTCAGGTTTCTCTTGCGCTTCTTCGTTCTTTTGCGCATGAGGTGCGAAGTGTTTGCCTGGAACCGCTTCACTTTGCCTGAACCGGTTACTTTGAAACGCTTCTTCGCACTGGAATGTGTTTTGATCTTTGGCATGTCGAAACTTAATCAGTTGATGAAAAAAGCGAGCGCAAATATAATCCTATTTGCGCTCGCTATCACTATATAATGCTAAAAAAGCGGTAATTACTTTTTCTTGCGGGGAGCGATCACTACGTGCATTCTCCGGCCTTCAAGTTTGGGTAGCGCTTCGGCGGATCCATGCTCATCAAGTTCTTTGATGAACTTGAGCAGAAGGAGCTCACCGCGGTCGTTGAAGACGATGGACCTTCCCCTGAACTGGACGTAGGCTTTGACCTTGGCGCCTTCTTCGAGGAATTCCTTGGCATGCCTTACTTTGAACTCGAAGTCATGTTCGTCGGTATTGGGCCCGAAGCGTATTTCCTTGATGACGGTCTTGAGCGCCTTGGCCTTGATCTCCTTGTCTTTTTTCTTCTTGTTGTACAAGAACTTGTTGAAGTCGATAATACGACATACCGGAGGTACGGCGTTGGGGGAGATCTCGACCAGGTCCATCCCGAGGTCGGTAGCCCATTGTTGCGCTACCCGGGTCGGATATACAGCACTCTCGATGGACTTGCCTGCGATGGCGCTTATTTCTTCCAGATTATCGCCCACCAATCTTATCTGTGGTACTCGGATCTGGTCATTGACCCGGAAAGCATTTTTTTCCTGGTCTTTTCTGCTGATACTGCGTTGTTTACCCAAAGGCGGATTTTTTGATGAAATGAAAAGCTTGTGTTACTGGTATTAGAAACATAAAAGTACATCAATTTTTAATCCAATTGATGTACTTCATGTTATTGCGAAACAATTAATCTGTCTATCAGTCGTTGACGTCGGTATTCACTTCCGTCTGCAGAACGATCTTCAGACCGTCCTTATCGGCATTGAGTTGTGCTTCCAGGTGACTGCCTTCCTGTGGGTTTTCCGCCAGGATGAACTCTGCCAGGGGATCTTCGATATACTTCTGGATCGCGCGATGCAGCGGTCTTGCGCCAAACTGCGGATCGAAGCCTTTCTCGGCGACAAACTTTTTGGCGTCTTCGGTGAGTCGCAGTTTGAAGCCCAGGTTGTCGAGGCGCTTGTACAAGTCTCCGAGTGTGATATCGATGATGCGGAAGATCTCGTCCTGGCCGAGTGAATTGAAGATCACGACGTCGTCTATCCTGTTCAGGAATTCCGGGCTGAACGTGCGCTTCAGGGCATTCTGGATCACTGATTTGGAGTGCTCCTCGGCTGCCTGCTCGCGGGCTTTGGTCGCGAAACCTACACCTTGTCCGAAGTCCTTCAGCTGGCGTACACCTATGTTGGAAGTCATGATGATCAAGGTATTCTTAAAGTCTACCTTGCGGCCCAGTCCATCCGTAAGCTGTCCGTCGTCCAGCACCTGCAGGAGTATATTGTATATATCCGGGTGTGCTTTCTCTATCTCGTCGAGCAGGATCACGGAGTAGGGTTTCCTGCGCACGCGTTCGGTGAGCTGTCCGCCCTCTTCGTATCCTACATAGCCGGGAGGTGCACCGATGAGCCGGCTCAGGGAGAATTTTTCCATGTATTCGCTCATATCGATGCGGATGAGTGCATCCTCCGAGTCGAATATATACTTGGCCATCGCTTTGGCGAGCTCTGTCTTACCTACACCAGTAGGCCCGAGGAAGATGAAGGAACCGATCGGTTTCTTGGGATCCTTGAGACCGATACGATTGCGCTGGATAGCACGGGTGATCTTCCTGATTGCATCGTCCTGGCCGATGATCACCCGCTGGATGTCTTCGGACATGGTGACGAGCTTGTTGTTCTCGCTCTGTGCGACTTTGCGCACCGGGATACCGGTCATCATAGATACCACTTCGGCGATATCCTCTTCTTCGACCGGGTAGCGCCGGGTCTTGGACTCTTCTTCCCACTTCAGTTTCTCATCATCCAGCTGACGGGAGAGCTTGGACTCATCGTCGCGCAGGTCTGCCGCACGTTCGTACTGCTGGTTTTTGACTGCCTGGTTTTTCAGTTCCTTGAGCTCTTCGATCCGTTTTTCCAGCTCTTCGATATGCTTGGGTACATGGATGTTCTTGAGGTGGACGCGTGCGCCTACCTCGTCCAGTACGTCGATAGCCTTATCCGGCAGGAAACGGTCGGAGATATAGCGGTCGGACAGTTTCACACAGGCTTTGATCGCCGCATCCGAGTAGTTGACATTGTGGAACTCCTCGTATTTCAGCTTGATATTGTGCAGTATATGTACGGCTTCTTCGGCTGAAGGCGGATCGATCAGCACTTTCTGGAACCGGCGGTCAAGCGCGCCGTCCTTCTCGATGTGCTGGCGATATTCGTCCAGGGTCGATGCACCGATGCACTGGAGTTCGCCGCGTGCCAGCGCCGGTTTGAAGATATTGGAAGCATCCAGCGAGCCGGTGGCTCCGCCGGCGCCGACGATGGTGTGTATCTCATCTATGAAGAGGATGACATCGCGGCTCTTTTCCAATTCGTTCATGATCGCCTTGATCCGCTCCTCAAACTGGCCGCGATACTTGGTACCGGCCACCAATGCAGCCAGGTCGAGCATCACGATGCGCTTGTTGAACAGTGTCCGGGATACTTTTTTCTTCATGATCCGCAGGGCCAGGCCCTCGACGATGGCTGTCTTGCCTACGCCGGGCTCCCCGATGAGGATCGGGTTGTTCTTCTTGCGGCGGCTGAGGATCTGGGATACCCGTTCGATCTCGTTCTCGCGACCGATGATCGGATCCAGTTTGCCTTCTTCGGCAAGCTTGGTGACATCCCGCCCGAAGTTGTCCAGCACCGGTGTGCGTGACTTGGGATTGCCACGGCGGGCATAGCGCTCTGTGCTCTCTTCTTCCATCGGCATATCCGATTCGGATGAAGAGGAGGCAGATATGTCCGGCAGGTAGCTGTCTCCCTCTTCGGAAGTATAGTCCAGCTCGCTCTTGTAAGTATCGTAGTCCACGTTGAAGCGGCGCAGGATCTTGCAGGCAAGATTGTCTGTGTGCTTCAGGATGGACAGCATCAGGTGCTCGGGGCTGATCTCGTCGTTCTTGAAGACCTTGGCCTCGAGGAAGGTCACTTTCAGGACTTTTTCGGCGTGTTTGTCCAGGGGCAGGCTGCCAACGTTGAAGTTGGTCTGCTCCTTGCGTGATTTGCCTATGGAGTCCTCTATGTAAGACCTGAGTTCTTCAAAGTCCACTTCAAGAGACTGAAGTACCTTGCTGGCAAGGCTGCTGGTGTCCTGAATGATGCCGAGGAGTAAATGTTCGGTGCCAATGTAATCATGACCCAGCCGGATGGCTTCATCCCGGCTGACGGAGATGATTTTCTTGACTTCCGGTGAGAATTTTTTGTTCATTATGTTAGCTCCCTTTGTTAATATTAGGTAAAGTTAAAATATGTGGCCAATCTGTCTAACGGAAGGCTACATTTATTTCCTGACAAAACCGTGCCGTTTGGTTTGCGGCTGCAATTTTAGCAGGTCGCTTTCCTGTAAGTTACGGAAATAGGCACTGTTTCAGTTGCCTGCAGACGATGTATTAACGTAACTTTAAGGAAAACTGATGTCTCCGGGAAACAAACGCTCGAATCCAAAGGTTTAGGCCTTCGTGTCGCAGTCCGTTTTTATCCGTATCTTTGACCTCCCAAATGACTAAGTACCAGATGAAATACACAATTGATAAGCAAGAGCGCCTTTCCGTACTGACGCTCGAAGAGGAGAATCTCAACTCGATCGTAGCGCCTGATCTGAAATCCGATCTGCTGATCCTGAAGAATGAAGGCATCAATAACCTGATCATCGATCTGACGAAAGTGAAGTATGTCGATTCGTCAGGTCTGAGTGCTATTTTGACAGGAAACCGCCTTTGGAAGGACCAGGGCTCCTTTATTCTGACGGGTGTGGAGAGCCCTATGGTGCGCAAACTCATCGAGATATCCAAGCTGGATACGGTCCTGGTTATTATTCCTACGTTGCAGGAGTCGAAGGACTATGTGTATATGGAAGAGATCGAGCGCGAACTGAACACAGAAGAATAAGCCACAGGTTTTTGCATGCGGTTTGAGTTGCTGATCCTGGGGTGCAATTCCGCTCTGCCTGCTCATGGCAGGCATCCCAGTGCGCAGGCTGTCAATCACAACGAGCGTATCTACCTCATAGATTGCGGCGAAGGGACCCAGATGCGGCTGGATGCTTTCCGAGTGAAGCGCAGCAGGCTGGACGTGATATTCATCAGTCATTTGCACGGAGATCATGTCTTTGGGCTGCCGGGGCTGCTCACTTCACTCAATCTCCAGGGCAGGACGGAGTGTCTGCTGGTATTCGGCCCTTTCGGGCTGCAGGCTTTTATAACCACGGCGCTGCAGATATCTGGTTCTGTACTTTCCTACGAACTGCATGTGACGGAAATGGATCCTTCGGTCCCACATGATCTTTACGAAAACAGTGTGCTGCGTGTCCGGAGTTTTCCTTTGCGGCACAGGGTGCCGACTATGGGCTTCCTGTTCGAGGAGAAGACAAAGGATCGGCGTATAAAGACAGAGGCGCTGGAGCGCTACGGCATTCCATACCAGGCAATCGCAGGGCTGCGCAGGGGAGAGGATTACCTGTTGCCGGACGGTGGTAAGGTGGCCAACCAGGCCATCACGGATGACCCGGCGCCGGTTCGGCGCTATGCTTACTGTTCGGATACGGTCTATGATGTATCACTGGCGGACGTAGTGAAGGGTGTCGATCTCCTGTACCACGAAGCCACTTTCCTGTCGGATATGGCGGCGCAGGCAGCCGACCGGATGCATGCTACTGCGGCGGAGGCTGCGCAGACGGCTCGGGATGCAGGTGTCCGGCAGTTGGTGATCGGGCATTTTTCGTCGCGCTACAAGCACCTGGAACCCCTGTTGAGGGAGGCCAGATCTGTGTTTCCCGATACGGAACTGGCAGAGGAAGGACGCGTGTTTGCCCTGTGAGCTGCTGCGTATCAAGCCTGTACAGACTTATACAAAAGTTTTTGTCGCATGCGCTTGGATATATGTGCGCGATTTAGATATATTTGCACCGCGATTTGAGGATCGCAGGTCAGATTCCGTAGCTCAGTTGGTAGAGCACATCACTTTTAATGATGGGGTCCTGGGTTCGAGCCCCAGCGGAATCACGAGAGAAGCCACCTGATGAGGGTGGCTTTTTGCATTTAGGGAATGCCGGGAAAAGGGTGTACGGGATTATGGCCGTGCATTATAGCTGGGGCGAGAAGTAAGATCCCGTGAGGCGGAGGCGGACGGGAAACCCCGGCGGAATCACTAGAGAAGCCCCTGATGAGGGCTTTTTTTGTTTATAGCCTATTTGTTGGGTCAGCTTGCGCAGTCCTGCCGGATAAGTGTGACCAGCGACGTGTCGAAGCCTTGCTTTTCTGCCGTCTCCAGGAGGCGGTTATAGATCGCCGGAGCCAGGCGCGGCGTACGTGAAAGTACCCAGAGGTATTTGCGCGAAGGATCGCCCACGAGCGCATACCTGTATTCCTCGTCCAGCGCTATGACCTGGTAATCCCCTGCAAAAGGCCAGAAGAATCGGACTTTGAGGCGGGCAGGATGGTCTGTGTCGGGCGTCCAGGCGACACCTCTGATCTCTTTGATCTCTGAGGGATCTCCTGTCTTGTACCCGCGATTGTGGACGGTGATGCGGCCGTCCTTGCGGAGCGTATAGGTAGCGGTGACGCATTCCAGGCCTTTCTCAAATCGGTTGGGCAGCCGGGCGATTTCGTACCAGGTACCGCTGTACCGCTCGACATCGAGCGCAGGTACGGTGAGCAGATCTTTGTATGAGTTGCACGACAGGTGTATGATGACCAGCAGCAGCACGGTGATCGCGGTTTTCGTTTGGGTGTGCATAGCAGACTTTTTGATGTACAGCTAGGTCGGTAGAGTTTGTGCTATTTCTAATTTAAACCGCTGTGACCCGGAAAAAGTTGGTAATCAGGGTGATTCGCGGAATGCCCAGCGACTGAGCCGTAGTAAAACAGGCCTGATCAGGGTATGACGACGAGCTTATCTGATGCGATGATCTGCCCCTGGTTGATTACGCTGAGGATGTAGTGGCCGGGTGGGAGAGGCGGGCTTGTGTGAAACCAGGTCAAAGCTAAATGACGAGAGGCCGTAAGGAATCATACCCCTACGGCCTCTCGGTTATCCGTTCAGTTGAACTATATACTTGTCACTTCAGCACACCCAGCTTGCGGCCTACGCTCGTGAAAGCGGCCACCGCTTTTTCGAGGTGGGTACGGTCATGCCCGGCAGAGATCTGCACGCGGATGCGTGCCTTACCCTTGGGGACGACCGGGAAGAAAAAGCCGATCACGTAAATACCCTCTTCCAGCAGGGCGGCAGCCATCTGCTGTGCAAGCGGTGCATCGTAGAGCATGATCGGTACGATCGGGTGCTCGCCCGGCAGGATATCGAAGCCTGCGGCGGTCATCTCCGAACGGAAATAGCGGGTGTTGTCTTCCAGCTTGTCCCGCAGGTGGGTGCTCCCGGACAGCAGGTCCAGTACGCGTATGGAAGCGCCCGCTATAGAAGGGGCAAGGGTATTGGAGAAGAGATAAGGGCGCGACTTCTGGCGCAGCATCTCCACCACCTGTTTGCTGGAGGCAGTGAATCCGCCGGAGGCGCCACCCAGCGCTTTGCCGTAGGTGCCAGTGATGATATCCACGCGGCCCATGACATCGCGATACTCATGGGTGCCGCGGCCGGTCTTGCCCATGAAGCCCGATGCATGGCATTCGTCGACCATCACCATCGCTCCGTACTGCTCGGCCAGGTCACAGATCTGGTCCAGTTGCGCGATGGTGCCGTCCATGGAAAACACGCCGTCCGTCGCGACCATGATCCTGCGTGCGCCCTGCGCTTCTTTCAACTTCTCTTCGAGATCCGCCATATCGTTGTGCTTGTAGCGATAGCGGGCTGCCTTGCAGAGCCGGATCCCGTCGATGATAGATGCATGGTTGAGCTCGTCCGATATGATCGCATCCTGTTCGCCGAGCAGAGGCTCGAATACACCTCCGTTGGCATCGAAGGCGGCAGCATACAGGATGGCGTCCTCCATACCCAGGAATTCGGCGGTCTTGCGCTCCAGCGTCTTGTGCAGGTCCTGGGTGCCGCATATAAACCGGACGGAAGACATACCGTAGCCGTGTGAGTCGATGGCTTCTTTGGCGGCTGCTATGACCTCCGGATGAGAGGACAGGCCCAGGTAATTATTGGCACAGAAGTTGAGTACTTCGCCGCCGGTATCGGTCCTGATCACAGCCGACTGCGGCGTGGTGATGATCCGTTCTTTTTTGAGCAGTCCCGACTTTTCCAGTTCTTCGAGTTCGGACTGCAGTTGTTCGTTGACAGACTTGATCATGATGGGGTGATATTTGGGTTATCCGGCGTGTGCCTTCAGGTTGTGAATGATATCGTTGGTCATGGAGCGGATATCGTATTGTTCTTTCCAGCCCCAGTCGTCCCGCGCTGCGGCGTCATCGATGCGTTCGGGCCAGGTGGCGGCTATCGCCTGCCTGAAGTCCGGCTCGTAGCTGACCGTGAAATCGGGTATATGCTCCTGTATATGCGCAGCGATCTCCGCCGGGGTGAAGCTCATGGCGCCCAGGTTGTACGATGTACGTACACGGATACGTTCGGCGGGTGCGGACATGAGTTCCATAGTGGCACGCACGGCATCCGGCATATACATCATCGGCAGGCGTGTACCGGCATCCAGGAAACAGGTATAACTACCGCGGGAGAGCGCTTCGTGAAAAATCTCCACGGCATAGTCGGTCGTGCCTCCACCTGGCTGGCTGTCCCAACTGATGATACCGGGATACCGGACCGAGCGGACGTCTACGCCATAGCGTTTGTGGTAGTAGTTGCACCAGTTTTCACCGGCTGCCTTGCTGATACCGTACACGGTCTCGGGCGTGAGGTTGGGGTGCTGGGGTGTCAGTTCCCTGGGCGTAAGCAGGCCGAATACGGCGATCGTACTCGGGTAGAATACCTTGCTGAGCGGGCGGGTGCGGGCTATCTCAAGCACATGGAGGAGGGACTTCATGTTGATGTCCCATGTCCGCAGCGGGTTCTTTTCGCCGGAGGCCGACAGGATGGCTGCGAGATGCCATATCTCTGTGACATCGTAGGCCTCCACCAGCTCCGAAAGCCGTGCCTGGTCGGTGGCGTCCAGCCGCTCATAACGGCAGGGGAAGGGTGGTTCGTCATGCAGGTCGGTGACCAGTACATGGTCGTAGCCGTGTTGTTGTTGCAGCGCACGGGAGAGGACAGTGCCGATCTGCCCGCAAGCGCCGGTGAGGAGTATCATGTTTTTATTCATTGGGTCTGTAGTGGTGATCAATGGGTCCCGAAGATAAAGAGAAATTTGGCATGCGGCGGCACATCAAGTCGTGCGGAGCAGGTCCCAGGGCAATTCCTCTGCATACACCAGCCGGCCGCTGTTAAAGTCTACTGAGCAACAATAAGTTTCGAGCCCGTTGCTCATCAGCAGGAAAGGCGCACGCAGGGCAAAATTGTAAAGTGCAGCCTGCTCAAATACGGCCTGGTCCAGCCGGATGTCGGGGCGTTTGAATTCGGCCAGCAGGAGCGGGGCCAATGCCCTGGAAAATATGACCAGGTCAAACCTGCGTGTACGGCCATGTACCTGGAACGAGCGCTCTATACCTATGCGGGCTGCCGAAAGCTCTGTGAGCAGGTACCTGAGAAACAGCTGGCGTACAAGTTCTTCCGGTGTATGAGCGGCCCACTTGCGGCGCACTGGATCCCATAGCCTGGGCTGCCCTTCATTGCTCCCGGTCTGCAGCGACTGGCTGTAGGACAATAGGTCAGGATGCTGCAGGCGCTGCATAAGCGATTGTGGGAAGACTACTGGCCGGTGATGCCGCCGCTGACTTTTTCACCGTTCTTATAGAGGTATTCGATGGTCTTTTTGCCATCCTCGTCATAAAAACGGAGATAACCGTCCTGTTTGCCGTCTGCGAAGCTGGCTTCCTGCTGGATCGTTCCGTTTTTGTGGTAGGTCCTATAGTTACCGTGTAGTTTGCCGAGCTTATACTCTGCGTACTCGAGCGGCTTGCCCATGGAGTAGCGCACTTTTATACCATGCAACTGGTCGTTGAGGTACTGTTCAAACTCTTCTACCCGGCCCAGGTTGTTGTACTTCAGCCAGTTGCCGGTCAGTTTTCCGTCCATGTAGGAGCGTGTATCCTTGATCCTCAGTTCCTGCGGATAGTATTCTGTCCAAATCCCGTGTTTCTTGCCGTCGAGCAGGGTGCCGTCCTCGAAAAGCAGTCCGTTGACGGTCTTGGTCGCTTTTTGCAATTTAGAGCCGGGGAGATCCGTGATCACATAGCCGTCCAGGTTCGCAGCCTGAGCGGAAGCCTGGGCAGCCGTACCGGATGAAGCTGCTCCGCCGTCGTTTTTGCAGGCCCAGAGCGAGCAGGAGATAGCGATGGACAACAGAATAAATCCTCTCATGGTCTGTTTTTTAAGGCGTAAATTTACATGCTGCAATCCAAACCTGCACTTAATCATGACCCTGCCCGCCAAAGAAATTGCCCGCGCTTTCCAGGAGCTGGGAGACCTGATGGACCTGCACGGAGAGTCTTCTTTCAAGATAAAAGCTTATCAGAATGCGTATCTCGTGCTGCGCAAGCTCGGAGATTCCCTGCTCGAAATGCCCGCTTCCGAGTTGCAGCACATCAAAGGGATCGGCGCAGCGATAGCCGACAAGATACGCGAGCTTGTGGATACAGGACGTATGGAGGTCCTGGAATCCTATCGCGCCAAGACACCTGAAGGTGTAAGGGAGATGCTGGGGATCAAAGGGCTGGGACCCAAGAAAGTACGTGTGATCTGGAAAGAGTTGGGTGTGACATCCGTCGGGGAGCTGGAATATGCCTGCCTGGAAAACCGGTTGATCACGCTGGACGGGTTTGGCAGGAAAACGCAGGACGACATTGTTGCGAAGATCAGGTTTTTCCAATCGAACAGGGGACTTTCCTTCTATGCGCTGGTCCAGCCGGTTGCGGCCGGGCTGCTTGAGCGGTTGCGAAGCGCCCTGCCCGGAGAGCGGATCGAACTGACCGGTGCTATCAGGCGTATGATGCCCGTCCTGGACGCCATAGATATCCTGGTTACAGTCTCTCCGGAGGATATCAGGCAGGCCCTTGGTGCGGACGCAGAGCCTGCGGAAGACGAGGGCGATTACTTCCTCTACAAGCAGGTGAGGGTGCGCGTGCATAGCTCCCGCGCAGACAGTTGGGGGACGGACTGGGTGCGTACTACGGGCGATGAATCATTCCTGGAAGCGATCGGGTGGGTCGACACCGGATCGTCGGCACAGGAGGAGACGGAGGTCTTTTCCGGTGTGGGAAGGAGTTATGTACGGCCGGAACAGCGCGAGCAACTGTTGCTTGACTACCCGGAGCGCCTGGCAGCGGACTCGCTGGCAGCGGGAGATATACGTGGCGTATTGCACGCACACAGTACCTACAGCGACGGCCTTCACGACCTGCAGGAGCTCGCCGAGCATTGCCGCAGCCTGGGATATAGTTACCTGGGTATCACGGACCATTCCAGGTCTGCCGTCTATGCCAACGGACTGACCGTGGAGCGGCTGCAGGAACAATGGGCCGAGATAGACCGGCTCAATGCCGGGTGGAGCGATTTCCGTATTTTCAAAGGGATCGAGTCGGATATACTTAACGACGGCAGTCTTGACTACCCGGATGATGTGCTGGCCGGGTTTGACTTCGTGATCGCCTCCGTCCACTCGGTATTGCAGATGGACGAAGTGCGTGCTACGGAGCGCCTTATCCGCGCTATAACACACCCGGCTACCCGTATCCTCGGTCATCCTACGGGACGGCTACTGCTTTCGCGGAAGGGCTACCCGATCGATCATCGCGAAGTGATCCGTGCTGCGGCATCGCAGGATGTGGCGATCGAGATCAACAGCAATCCGCATCGGCTGGACCTGGACTGGACCTGGATCCCTTATGCGCTGGAGCAGGGTGTACGGCTCAGTATAAATCCCGATGCACACAGCATCGCGGGCGTGGATGACATCCGTTGGGGGATACCGGTGGCGCTGAAAGGTGGGCTCAGCGCGACCGAATGCCTGAGCTGCTGGGATACAGAAAGACTCAGCGCCTTCTTCTCAAGAAGCTATTAACATTGCGTTAAGAAACATTATTATATTTTTTTCATTCGCGGCGCGACATGCCCTTTGAAATGCGTTAATTTTGCATTGAATTCCTTTACACTAAAAAAAATCCCACGTGATGAAAAAACAAAGATTGATTCTTTTCTGCTCAATCTGTCTGTTCGCGATGATTGGTTTTTCTTCTTGCCAGAGCGACAGCGCCAGTGATTCGGCTGCTACGGATACGACCACTGCAACTACCGGCGATCAGGCTACTGCCACTCCGATGAGCGATCCTGCCAACGGTCAACCTGCTGACGGCGCTGCTGCGGCTGCACCCACAGGTCCTACAACTACAATGACTTTCGAAGGCGGCCAGGAGTTTAACTACGGTACGATCAACGCCGGCGAAAAAGTCAAGCATACATTCAAGTTCAAGAATACAGGCAGCGAGCCGCTGGTGATCACCAACTGCAAAGGCAGCTGCGGATGTACGGTGCCTAAGTGCCCTACGGAGCCTATCGCACCGGGTGAGATCGGAGAGATCCCTGTAGAGTTTGACTCCAAAGGCAAAAACGGTCCCGACTCCAAGAACGTGACCATCACTGCCAATACAAATCCTGCCCAGACAATGCTCACAATCAAGGGTGAAGTAAAAGGCACGCCTCCTCCCGCACAATAATAGCGGAGATAAGACTAATTTTGAAGCCTGTGCAAAGTCAACTGCACAGGCTTTTTTTATGGTAGGTAAGTATCTCTCACTGGTCAAGTTCAGTCATACTGTGTTTGCCCTTCCGTTTGCATGTGTCGGGTTTGTACTGGCGCTGCGATCGGCAGATGAGTTGCCGGATCCCTGGCTTGGCCTGCCGGTTCTGCTCTGTATGATCTTTGCGCGGAGTGCGGCGATGGCTTTCAACCGCTATATCGACAGGCACTTCGACGCGCAGAACCCGCGTACGGCTGTCAGGGAGATACCGGCCGGTGTCATATCGGCCCGGCAGGCGCTGCTGTTCACATGCTGGAATGCGTTTCTTTTCGTAGCCACTACCTGGTTTATCAACCCGCTTTGCTTCTACCTGTCCCCGGTTGCGCTGGCTGTCGTATTGGGTTACAGCTATACCAAGCGTTTCACCTGGCTTTGCCACTTTGTATTGGGCGCCGGGCTCGGCCTGGCGCCGGTAGGTGCATTTATCGCTGTCACCGGTTACTTTGATCCGGCGGTGTTGCTCATAGGGCTGTCCGTACTTTGCTGGGTGGCGGGTTTTGATATCATTTATGCCTTGCAGGATGCGGGGTTTGACAGGGAGCAGGGGTTGAGATCGGTGCCTGCGCGGTTCGGAGAGCGTGGGGCGCTGAGGATATCGGAGTTTGTACATGCCGGATCAGCCTTGTTCATGTTCCTGGCGCTTTCCCGGCTGCAGGCTGACGAGGTGGGAACCGGGTGGTTGTCCTGGGCTGCTTTTGCCGTGTTTTGCGGGTTGCTGATCTACCAGCATCTGCTTGTAAAGCCGAATGATCTGTCCCGTGTCAACCTGGCATTCTTCACGACCAATGGTGTAGCGAGTGTGGTGTTCGGAGCGATGGTCGTCACAGACCTGTTGACCTGAGATAGTCGATCAGGGCTGAAGTCGCCCGGGCGCGGTGACTGATACCGTTTTTGATCTCGGGCGGAAGCTGCGCAAAGGTTTCTTCATAGCCATCCGGTATGAATACCGGGTCATAGCCAAATCCGCCGGAGCCTGCAGGGGCCTTCGCAATACGGCCCTCCACGATACCTTCGAACAAGCGTTCCTGCCGCCCGTCAGCCAGTGCGATACAGGTGCGGAAGCGTGCGGATCGGTCGTTGTGCGCCGCCAGTTCGCCCAGCAGCTTCGACATATTGGCGGCGGGATCTTTTTGAAGACCTGCATAACGGGCTGAATAGACACCGGGAGCCATGCTCAATGCTCTGACCTCCAGCCCTGTATCCTCTCCGAAGCAAGGCAGTCCGTATCTTTCCAGGACATACCGGGCCTTGAGCAGCGCGTTTTCTTCCAGTGTGTCCCCGTCTTCAGGGATCTCGTCCGTACAACCGATATCGGCCAGGCTGAGTATCTCGTAGGCAGGTCCTGCGATGGCCTGTAGTTCGGTCACTTTATGTGCATTGGCGGTAGCAAAGACGAGCTGCTGTTTCATTTGCCGATATTGTACATGATCTTGAGTTCGCGCCAGAGTGCTTTTTTCCGTTCGTCGGACGCTTCGATCTGGTCGAGTGATTCAGACCAGAGCAGCGAACGGCCGTTGAGCTGCATGCAGCGGTATACGGGAAACACGATATCCGTGTCGAGCTCCGGGCCCGTACCGAAAAACAACAGCCTGGGCGCTGCCGAAAACCTCATGATACCCGGCAGGTTAACCTTTTGGCCGCCGGGGATGTTACACAACATACAATCCCTGTCGATATCCTGGCCTACGGCCTTCATCATTTTGCGCAGCATGCTTTCCTGGCCTGCCGGCAGGCTGTCGCCGGGGAAAAAGAGCAAAGTGGACGCATTTTCATTGGCTGCCCATGGGGAAGATTGTATTTCAAATGTTTCGAGCTGGTAAATTTTATATTTCATCTCTGAGCGACACGGAATAAAATGCTGTTTAATAGGTGAAACGCGATTCCGATAAGAATAATTATCACGATAAACTGCCCCGGCTGAATTTTAATATTAGTTTATAATAGGTTAAATTTGAAGCATGAAAATAACAATAAATCTGACTCCTGTTGAACGGACGAGGTTGCCGGAGGTCGATTTGAACAATCTGACTTTCGGGAATGTGTTCACGGACCATATGTTCATTGCCGACTATAAGGACGGGCAATGGCAGGATTTCCGGATCGAACCTCTCCAGCCTTTTATGTGCCATCCGGCGAACATGGCCCTGCACTACGGCCAGTCGTTGTTCGAGGGCATGAAGGCGTTTGTCAGTGAGACAGGTACTCCATTGCTTTTCAGACCGGAGATGCATTCCAGGCGCTTGAATGAATCCGCCGAGCGGATGTGTATGCCTGAGCTCCCGGAGGAGATATTCATGGAGGCAGTGAAGCAGATGGTATGGCTCGAACGAGCCTGGATACCACGGTCGGTAGGCAGTGCACTGTATATCCGGCCTTTTATGTTCGCTACGGATGCTTTTATAGGGGTAGCTGCTTCGAAGACTTATCGTTTTATGATCATCACCCTGGCTGTAGGTCCTTATTATAACAAACCGGTTCGCCTGCTTGCAGACGAGCACCATGTACGCGCTGCCAAAGGTGGCACCGGCGAGGCAAAGGCCGCGGGCAACTATGCAGGCTCTCTGCTGCCTGCCCGCAAAGCAAGGGAAAATGGTTTCGACCAGGTCCTGTGGCTTGATGCTAGATACCGCAAGTTTGTCCAGGAGGTAGGTACGATGAATATTTTCTTTGTCGTAGACGGCAAAGTTCTTACGCCGCTCACGGACGGCGCCATACTGAAGGGTATCACTAGAGATTCGATCATCACGCTGCTCCGGGACAAGGGGTACGATGTGGAAGTGCGCCCGATCACGATAGACGAACTGATAGATGCATATGATGCGGGCCAGCTGCAGGAGGTATTCGGCTCCGGTACAGCGGCGGTGATATCGCATGTGTCGGCCATAGCCTACAAGGACCGCTTGCTCGAGATGGACGAGGCCAGCTACGAAGTGTCCAGGATGATCAAGAACGAGATGAACCTGCTGCGCACCGGCGCCATACCTGATACCAGGGGCTGGGTGATGCCTGTTCACCAGGATGAGAGCGTACTGCAGTTTGCATGATAAAATATACGGATCGGGGCAGTGGTGACCGATACAAAAAAGAGAAAGCCCGGCAGCTTAAACTGCCGGGCTTTCTCTTTTCCGGTGTAGAGCCTGTCAATATTCAGGTCGTACCGGGGTGTTGCCGAGTATATCCTCGATGCGCTGCATGACCGCATCGTCCAGCAAGGGCAGTACCTCCAGCGAATCGAGTGTCTCCTCCAGTTGCCAGGGTTTGCTGGCGCCCAGGATCGTAGTGGATACATGAGGATTCCTGAGTGTCCACGCTATTGCCAGTTTGGGCAGTGATGTCCCCAGTTCGGTGGAGAGCTGGTGCAGTGACTTCGCTTTGTCCAGCTTCTCTTCGGTCAGGTTACGTTCTTTGAGCCACTGTAGTCCCTGGCGGCTCATGCGCGTATCCTCCGGCATCTCATCCAGGTACTTGGCCGTAAGGGTGCCTGAGGCGAGTGGAGACCAGATGGTGGTACCGAGACCGACTGTCTTGTATACCTGGCTGTACTCTGCCTCTACCTTGTCGCGATGGAACATATTGTACTGCGGCTGTTCCATGACCGGGCCGATCAGCCGCAGGTCCCTTGCGACCATATGCGCTTCCATGATCTCCTGGGCCGACCACTCCGAAGTGCCCCAGTAGAAGATCTTGCCTTGCTGTATCAGGTGATTCATAGCCCATACAGTCTCCTCTATGGGTGTTTGTTTGTCAGGCCTGTGGCAGAAGTACAGGTCGAGATAGTCTACCTGCAGGCGCTTGAGAGCTGCATCGCAGGCCTCGAAGATGTGTTTTCTGCTGAGACCCTTCTGTGTGGGCCATTTCGCCCCGGCCCCGAAAAACACTTTGCTTGAGACGATGTATGAGTCGCGCGGCCAGCCGAGTTTTTTCAGGATATTGCCCATCACGACCTCGGATCTTCCATTGGCATAGACTTCGGCATTATCGAAGAAATTCACCCCCCTTTCGTAGGCGGTGATCATCAGCGCTTCAGCTACATCGTCCGATATCTGGCTGCCGAATGTCAGCCATGAGCCAAGGGAAAGGGCGGATACATGTAATCCCGATTTCCCCAGTCTTCTGTATTCCATATTATTCATGTGGTATGGTATTTATTGTGTTGAAGTATTGTCGGCGGATGAAAAGATTGTCTCCCGGATGCGTCGGGCCAGTGCTGCATCCGTGTAGTAGTTTTCGAGTACGTCTTTGCGGTGTTTTCGTTGTTCCTCTGTGAAAGGCCGCTGCATGAGTTCCACCACAGTCTTTTTGAGGTCGCCGGGGGCGTGCAATACGTTAGTAAGCTGTCCCAGGTCGTTGCCCTGCAGTGTTGCTGTGTCGGCCAGGCAGTGCCGCCCTTTGAAGAGCGCATGGATGAGCTTGAGCTTCATGCCGGCAGCTACGCCAGACAAAGCGAGTACGATATGGGCATCGGCCATGAGCCGATCCAGTTCATCCTGGCCGGGATTGGCGATCAGGCGGATGTTCTTTACACCCTGCAGCCGGTGCAGCCAGGCCGGAGGCCTTTTGCCCGCGATCACCAACTGCGGGAGGGTGGGATCGGTCCAGAGAGACATGAGCCTGGAAGCTATATGTGCATTGTCACGGATACCCAGGTCTCCCTGGTAGAGCACGTAGGCGCCGCTGCCGGCTTTGCCGGTGACCTCCGCGGATCCGTTGAAGGGGTACAATGTCTTCACTTTGCCGGGAAGCAGGCGGTGGTAATAATCGTGATCCGTGTCGGAGATAGCCCATATGCCGGTTGCGACGGACAGCTTCTTTTCCCATCGGCGCAGCTTTGCCGACTCAATCCGGAAAAACCACTTCTTCAAAGGCGCTATTTCCTTGCGTGCAAGTGTCCTGTAGTATTGCCATTCGATGTTATGCAGCCGCACCCAGACCGGAAAGCTGTAGCCCGCATCCAGTCTGCTCAGCAGATCGGTACAGTGAAGTCCCTCCAGCAGCACAGGTCCGGGGTCCCGGCGGATGTCTTCTGCGATCTTTGCACATGGCCTGGACCGCACGATAAAGGGTGTGCGTGAAAAGACGTCTCTCAACCGGCGCACGCGGGGATAGGCGCTGACGGATGCGCACCAGCCGGCCAGCGGACCGGGATCATGCCGGCCATAATCAAAATAATGAAGATGGATACGTATACCCTCGCCTGCCAGTGCCCTGATCTTGTAAAACAGGTCTACTGCACCGCCGTAATCGGGTGGATTGGGGTTGTCAAAGGCTATGATATGTAAGGGCGGAGATTCCATCTGGCCGACGCTATAGGCAACTATTAAGCGATGAAAATGTTTTAAATTTACCGATTGTCAAAATAAATAAAAACGTGCATGAGTGAGCTTGCTACGCAGACAGTGACCAGGCTTGCGTCCAGGCAGGACAGGGAACTGGCGGTCATAGCGGAGAAAGTACAGGCCGGGGAACGGATAACGGAGGAGGAAGGCCTTGCGCTGTACGAACGCGGGGAGCTGGGATTTGTGGGAAGCCTGGCCAATATGATCCGTGAGCGCAAACATGGCAACGATACTTTTTTCAACCGCAACTTTCATATCGAGCCGACCAATGTCTGCCTGTATACCTGTACGTTCTGTTCCTATTCGCGTCTCATCAAAAAGCGCGAGGAGGGATGGGAGTATTCGATCGGGGAGATCATGGATATCGTGCGCAGCTATGACGGGCAGCCGGTCACCGAAGTGCATATCGTAGGCGGGGTATTGCCCCAGTATGACCTGGTCTTTTATGCAGATCTTTTCAAAAGTATCAAGGCGCACCGTCCCGAACTGCATGTCAAAGCGCTCACTCCCGTAGAGTATCACTACATCTTCAAAAAGGCAAAGGTCTCTTACGCCGAGGGAATGCGCATCATGAAAGAAGCAGGACTCGACTCCATGCCCGGTGGAGGCGCAGAGATATTTCACCCGGAGATCAGGGACCAGATCGCGGGGGGCAAATGTACGGGCCAGCAATGGCTGGATATCCATGAAGAGTGGCACAAGCTGGGCTGCCGTTCCAATGCGACCATGCTCTACGGACATATAGAGCAATACCGACATCGGGTCGACCACCTGCAGCGGTTGCGGGAACTGCAGGATCGTACGGGGGGCTTCCAGACCTTCATCCCGCTCAAGTTCCGCAACAAAGGCAACCAGATGGAACATGTGCCCGAGTCTACCTATGTAGAGGATCTGCGCAACTATGCCATCAGCAGGATATACCTGGACAACTTCGACCATATCAAGGCGTACTGGCCGATGATCGGCCGGCAGGTCGCACAGCTGTCCCTTTCTTTCGGGGTAGATGATATAGACGGGACTATTGACGATACGACTAAGATCTACTCCATGGCCGGATCAGAAGAGCAGCATCCGGCGATGAGCACTTACGAGCTCGTCACGTTGATCCGCCAGGTGGGCCGCAGACCCATCGAACGCGATACACTGTATAACGTGCTCAAAGACTTTGCCCACGAGGTGTTCGAGGAGGATACTGCATTCAAGGGCTACCTGGACCTGCCCGTACTTCAATAATCAGGATTGTTTTTGGAAAAGGAAATTTATATCGTCCGGCACGGAGAGACAGCGTTCAACCGGGCCGGTATTGTACAAGGCTCCGGCATAGACAGCGAGCTCAACGAGACCGGCTTGAGGCAGGCTCAGTTATTTTACGAGTATTACAAGAAAGAGGGCTTTGAGCTGCTCTATGCCTCTGATCTGCGCCGTTCACAACAGACGCTGGAGCCTTTCGTTCAGGAGGGCATCCCGCTGCTTGTCACGCCTTCTATCCGGGAGATCTCATGGGGCAGATACGAAGGTCAACCTTATACGCCCGCTATGAAAAAGCGGTACACTGAAATGTTGCGTGCCTGGGCTTCAGGAGATCTTGATCACCGGATGGAAGAGGGGGAAAGCGCGGCAGAGCTGGCATTGAGGGTGCGGAGTTTCCTGGACGAACTGCTGACCCGTCCCGAACGCCGCATACTTGTATGCTCACATGGGCGAACGATCCGCTGCATGGCCTGCGTAATGCAGCAGCTGCCTATGGCGTCGATGGAAAAATTTGAGCACAACAATACAGGACTGTTCAGAGCCAGGTACCGAGACGGAGGTTTTCTGCTGCAACTGACCAACGATACTACCCACCTGGGCACAACTGCCCGCAAAATCGTGGCCTGACTATGCTGAAGATGACTGCTGTCAGCTACCTGAATACGAAGCCGTTTCTCTACGGCCTCATGAACAGTCCGCTGATCAGGCATATAGAACTCGAACTGGATATCCCGGCTGTATGTGCTGCCAAGCTTGCGGAGCGGCGTGTAGATATGGGCCTGGTACCTGTAGCTATCCTGCCACGGATACCGGAGTACCGGGTGATATCGGAATATTGCATCGGTGCAGACGGTCCGGTCGAAACGGTGTGCCTGTTCAGCGAGCGGCCACTTGAACAGGTGAGCAGGCTTTACCTCGACTATCAGTCGCGGACTTCGGTTGTGCTGACACGGATACTGCTCAGTGAATACTGGCAGCTCAACCCGGAATTGCTGCCTGCGGAGCCGGGTTATATCGACCGGATAACAGGGGAGACGGCAGGGCTGGTCATAGGCGACCGGGCTTTTGCGTTGCATGCCAGGTTTCCTTACGTCTACGATCTCTCCGCCGCCTGGAAGGAGATGACCGGCCTTCCCTTTGTCTTTGCGCTGTGGGCATCAGTCAGGGAGCTGGACCCGCTGATCGTCAGGATATTCGACGAAGCGCTGAAGGACGGTATAGAACGCGTGGACCAGCTAATCAAGATATTGCCGACGGCGGATGAACAGATCGACCTCAAAAAGTATTTCACCGAACATATAAGTTATCGCCTGGATGACCGCAAGCAGGAAGCGCTGGCCCTCTTCTTCGAGAAATGGCGCGACCTTGAGGGCATACCGTTGCCCCGGCATCTGAGACAATAAAAAAACCTTCTGCCTGTGTCCACCATGAAAGACCCCGTAAATACCATACATACGCTCGGCGCTCTGCGTGCTTCCGGCTATCAGCCCCGAAGTATCAAGGAGGAGCTCCGTTCCAACCTGATACAGCTCCTGCGTGAGGGAAAGTCCGTATTCGACGGTATATATGGCTTTGAGCATACAGTCATACCGGATATTGAGCGCGCTATCCTCTCACGGCACAATATTCTCCTGCTGGGACTGCGCGGTCAGGCCAAGACACGCCTGGCGCGGCTCATGGTACGCCTGCTGGACGAATATGTGCCGGTGATCGGCGGTACAGAACTCAATGAGGACCCCTTTGACCCGATCACTTCATCGGGCCGTCTCATGGTAGAAGAAATGGGGGACGAGACACCGGTCACCTGGCTGCATCGCGACGAGCGGTACGTGGAGAAGCTTGCCACGCCCGATGTATCCGTAGCCGACCTGATCGGCGATATAGACCCGATCAAGGCGGCCAACCAACGTCTGAGCTATGCGGATGATCGCGTAATACACTATGGGATCGTACCTAGATCCAACCGTGCGATCTTCGTGATCAACGAGCTGCCGGATCTGCAGGCGCGTATCCAGGTGTCGCTGTTCAATATCCTGCAGGAAGGGGACGTGCAGATCCGTGGATTCAAACTGCGTCTGCCGCTGGATATACAGTTTATTTTCACAGCCAACCCGGAGGACTATACCAATCGCGGGAGTATCATCACCCCGCTCAAGGACAGGATCGAAAGCCAGATACTGACCCATTACCCGGAGACTATCGAGATAGCCAAGCAGATCACACAGCAGGAAGCCCGTATACTGCCGGAGCAAAAGCAACGTGTCTATGTACCCGAGATGCTGACCGACTTGCTGGAGCGCGTGGTATTTGCTGCCCGGGAAAGCGAGTTCGTCGATGAGAAGAGCGGGGTATCGTCCCGATTGGGCATCTCGGCCTATGAAAATCTCATCAGTACGGCTGAGCGTCGTATGCTCAGGAACGGAGAGTCGTCGACAACCGCTCGACTGGCTGATTTCTGGGGGATCATACCGGCTATCACGGGTAAGATCGAGCTCGTATACGAAGGTGAGCAGGAAGGACCATACGACGTAGCGCTGCACCTCATTGGCAAGGCCATTAAAGAGGAGTTCACAGAGCACTACCCGGATCCGGATAAACTCAAGAAATCAGAGCGGAACGACCCTTTTGAGCGGATCCGCAACTGGTTTTCGGCAGGTCATACACTGGATCTTGTGAATGACAGCCCGGAACAAACGTATCGCGACGCACTGGGCAAAGTAGACGGATTGCATTCGATGACGGAGCGCCTGAAGCTGCAGCGTCCGGAGGATCAGTATGTCTATATGGAACTGCTGTTGCACGGGCTGGCGGAGTACAGCATCCTCAATAAGGAACTATTGGACACCTACCTGAGGTTCAGGGATATACTGGCGGATATGCTGGACAACCTCGACGAAGAGGACGACGACTAAACGACGAGCTCATGTACATAGAACTGCAGCCTGCAAACCCGGACGACAGGAAGATCACACAGATAGCCGATATCCTGCGCAAGGGCGGTGTCATCATATACCCGACGGATACTGTGTATGGTCTCGGTTGCGATATGATGAACAAAGCCGCCGTGGAGAAGCTCTGCCGTATCAGGGGACTGGATCCCGGCAAAGCGCTGCTCACATTCATCTGCCGTGACATCGCGCAGGTCTCCCAGTATACGAGACCGCTGGACAATGCGGTGTTTCGTATGATGAAACGCAACTCACCGGGGCCGTTTACATTTATCCTGGAAGCCAATAACGAGGTGCCCAAGTTGGTGCAGGACCGCAAGCGTACGATCGGTGTGCGGATCCCTGACCACCGTATCCCGCAGCGTATAATTGAGGTCATGGACAGGCCGATGTTGTCCATATCGGTGCGTTCGGAGGATGAAATACTGGAATACTATACGGATGCTTCGGAGATTTTCGATGAGTTCAGCAGCCGCGTGGATGCTGTAGTGGACGGTGGACCGGGTAATATCATCGGATCGACCATAGTCGACTGTACCGGCCCCGAACCTGTGGTCATCCGCCAGGGCGCTGAAATGTTAAAGTGAATATCCAACCGGCCAAAAAGCGTATATTTACGCCCCGAACCCAACGGCGGTATGGCAGTTAAGTTGCCTGACAGCCAATAAGTTTGGCAGGATATCGTTTTTCAGCTTTAAGTTTTTGATCAAGTATTGGCTCCAATGAAGCAACTTCTACTTCTGCTGGCGATGCTGCCGGTAGCAGTCCTTTCTGCGCAATCCGGTAAAGCCCTCATCAGGGGAAATGTTTATGAAAAAGAAAGTGGCAGCCCGATCTCTTTTGCCAGTGTATCCATAGTCGGTACGTCCCACGGCGATGAGACGGATGATCAGGGCTTTTTCAGTATAGCCGATCTCTCGCCCGGTACTTACCAGGTGGTTGTCTCTTATATCGGATTCAATGAGTTCACCTACGAAGTGACGGTCAGGGCCGGTGGTATCAACTACAAGGCGATTTACTTGGAAGACAGCGGCGTACAACTCGAGCAGATCGAGGTGAGCGGCCAGCGGGAGGCGGCCAAGACCGAGGTAAGAATATCCAAGGTGACGGTCACGCCCAAGCAGATCAAGGCGCTGCCGAGTACCAGCGGTGACGCAGATATAGCGCAATACCTGACAGTGCTGCCGGGTGTCATCACTTCCGGAGACCAGGGTGGGCAGATCTTTATTCGTGGAGGTTCACCGATCCAGAACAAGATACTCCTGGACGGTATCACGATCTACAATCCATTCCACTCGATCGGCTTCTTTTCCGTCTTCGAGACGGAGACGGTGCGGAGTGCAGATATCTTCACGGGGGGCTTCAATGCAGAATATGCAGGTCGCATATCGGCTGTAGTGGATATCAAGACCAGGGAAGGTAATAAGAAACGCCTGAGTGGTATTGCTTCAGTCAGCCCTTTCCAGTCCAAACTGCTGATCGAAGGACCTATCGCCCGTCTCAAGGAGGACGGCAACGGAGGGAGTACTTCGTTCATCCTGACCGGCAAACATTCTTACCTGGATCGTACTTCACCGGTCCTCTATCCCTATGCTACGGAAAACGGGCAGGGGCTTCCTTTCGGCTTTACCGATTTGTATGGCAAACTTTCCTTTGTCTCCGGCAACGGAAGCAAGCTCAATCTTTTTGGCTTCAACTTCAACGACCGGGTGGCGTTTGACAACTCTTACAGCCTGAACTGGAACACATTCGGTGCAGGGACAAACTTCCTGCTCATACCTGCTTCCACTAACCTGGTGATCGGCGGCTACATGAGCTATTCCAACTACGATATTACCTTCGACGAAGGGGGCAACGCACCGCGCAATTCTTCTATTGACGGGTTCAATGTAGGACTGGATTTCAGTTACTACGGCGCCAATACGGAGATCAAGTACGGGGTGGAAGTATCCGGTTTCCAGACGGCGCTCAACTTCCGCACGCCGCTCGGCCTCACCATCGACCAGACCCAGAACAACACGGAGCTGGGCGGTTTTGTGAAGTTCAAACAGCGCTATGGCAAACTGGTACTCGAGCCAGGCCTCAGGGTACAGTACTATGCCAGCATCAGCGAGGTATCGATCGAACCGCGCCTGGGCGCCAAAGTCAATGTGACGGATGGTTTTCGCCTGAAATTTGCCGGAGGTATCTATTCGCAGAACCTCATCAGCACGGTAAGCGAGCGGGATGTAGTCAATCTCTTTGTAGGGTTCCTCTCCGGTCCGGATGAGCAGCTGTTCAAACCGAACAGTACCGAACTGGCAGATACCAAGCTGCAGAAGGCGATACATGGTATCGCAGGTGTGGAGATCGACCTGACCGAGCGCTGGGAACTGAATGTCGAGCCATATATCAAGCGTTTCTCGCAATTGATCGGTCTCAACCGAAACAAACGCGAAGTACGTGATCCGAACTATATATCCGAGACCGGCAATGCGTACGGTATTGACTTCCTGCTCAAGTACAACGACCCCAACCAGGCGGTATGGGCGACATATTCCCTGGGTTATGTAGACCGGAATGACGGCAGGGTGATATACCCGGCAACGTTTGACCGCAGACATAATATCAACCTGCTGTACACGCGTACTTTCGGCAAACAGAAAGCATGGGAGGCAAGTGTGCGCTGGAATTTCGGTACAGGCTTTCCTTTCACGCTTACACAGGGCTTTTACCACGGTATCAACTTCCTGGATGGCGTAGACCAGGATTATCTCACACAGAACAATGACATATCCATCATCTATTCCGATAAGCGAAACGGGGGCCGCCTCAGCGCTTTCCACAGGCTGGATGCATCTGTGAAGCACAACTGGAAGATCGGTAAATACACCAGGCTTGAGTCGACCATGAGTGTGACGAATATCTACGACAGGAACAATATCTTCTACTTGGAGCGCCTGACGAACAAGCGGATCTATCAGTTGCCGATCCTGCCAAGTATCAGCCTGGCACTGTTCTTCTAGGGCTCCACAGGACCTGATCCGGCGAACTTGTTATTTCCATATCCACTGATCAGTGCCGGGAAATAGATGTCTTGGGACAGGTGTTTCAGGGCTATATGTGTTTGCGCAACAGACACAGCTTTTGGCGTGCGACCTTTCTTCCTCCTGCTATCCTGATCCATAGTTTTATCTGCCGATAGCCTGTGCAGGTCAGCCTGGTCGTGGATGATACGCAGAGATCGCCCGGTTTCGGGCCGATATGGAGGCTTGTTCCGTCTATGCTGAGCCAGCGCCTGAAAACTTCTTTCTACCGTGATCGTATCTTCCTCATACCGGTTGCGTACGATAAGCTAGCGATACCGGGCAGCTTCCGGCCGCTGCTCCGGTGCATATGACGAGTTGGTAAGGCTTTCGCCGTAATCCCAGGAGTACCGCTCTCCGCGTTCCGAACGATTTTCAGACCAGATAGTAGTAAGTCCTTCAGACTCGTTGGCATAATCCGGCGGTGCCTGGGGGAGTGCGTACGTGGTATCCTTATCCTGGCCTATTGCACAGTGTCCGTATAGAGGTTACTGTCTCCGGGGAGGTCGGCACTTGTCTGCCGGGAACCGGTCTGACCGGTTTTTCTCCATACAGATAGTCAGTTAGTCAGTAGCTCCCGGTGATACCGGTCGGCACAAAATGATAGAAGAGGCCAGAGAGCCAGCCACTGAGTGCAGCTGTACGGTAGCCAGAGAGTCGAATACCAACACATGGGCTGAGAAAGAAAGAAACAGGCAACAGTGAAGAGCACAGAGACACACTGCACAAGGAAAGGAGCCATTCTCGTGAAGATAAGTAGACGAACCTGGTACTGCCAGGTCCGAGCCTTCTCTATCAGACTCGCTTCTGTCCGGGATCAACGCAGGAGGGTCAGATCTCCTCTCTCTTGTATGGTAGCTCCGGTGGGCAATGTGAACAGGACAACATACACATAGACTTCGGGCGGGCATGCCTTACCACCGAAAGTACCGTCCCAGCCTTCGTTGTCCTTGGACTCGAAGAGCAACTGTCCCCAACGGCTGAAGATCCTGAAGTCCGATACCTGCAGGTTACCTTGCGTGATGATCCGGAACCTGTCGTTCACGCCATCGCCATTCGGTGAAAAAGCATTCGGTATATCATACGTTGGCTCTGAGGCGGTGATGACGAGCGTAGCTGTGACTGTACAGCCGTCGCTGGTGACATAAGACACTTCGGCTACAGTGGTCCGTTGTGACAGAGGCACGTTGCTGATCGATTTGCCTGTACCGGGGAACGTGTTGCCATTAATCTTCCAGGTATATACGATGCCTTCTCCAAGCTCCGGTATGGCTATGGCATTGAGTTCGACCAGGTCGCCGATATAGTGTTCACCTTCAGGTTCCACTTCGATGAAGAAGTTGGGGATAGGGAAAGTACGGATCAGTACATTGGCGCTGGTCGGGCAGCCCTGATTTTCTCCGCTTACGGTGTATTGTGTCGTACTGTTGACAGTCGCTACCGGTGAGGCGCAGTCCGTACAGGAGAGGCCCTGAGGCGGCATCCAGGATATGTCTTTGACATCGTTGAGTATACGCAGTTGGACGGATTCGCCCGGACAGACGATCGTATCCGTGACATTGAGCTCGATGGAAGGCTGTTTGACGATGATCTCTATCGAGTCTCTGACCAGGCAGCCGCCGTTCGTCGTCGTACGTATATACCAGTTGGTCACGGTTGTCTCGATGACGAGATTGTAGAGGTACGGATCGGACTGCAGCGAGCCATCCTGCGGGCGCCACTCGTGTTCGATATCGGGGAAATAGAGGCCGTCATAGGTAGGTGAGAACAGCGTGATCAGCTCTCCCGGGCAATATTCATCCTTGGCCGGAATAGCCACGATAGGTTGCATCCCGGGCAACGAATCCACTTTCAGGAATACCGTATCGTATACGGTACATCCGTTGGCCTGGTAGCGGATATAGTAAAAGTTGGAATAGTCCGGCTTAGCCAGTACATCTGTACCTGTCAGCGAAGACAGTACACCGTCGTCAGGACCCCAGAGCAGGGTAGAAGGATCTCCGCTGATAGCAGCCGTCAGTTCTATACTGTCTCCCTGGCACAGCAGTATCGTATCAGTGGCAGGATTGATCCGGGCAAATATCGGGATCACGTTAATCGTCACGGAGAAGGTATCCTTGCATTGCTCGTCCAGGCTGCTGATGTAGAGCGTATAAGTAGTCGTGTCCTCCGGTGTGGCGACCGGATTCGGTACATTGACGGCGCTCAGGCCTTCTGCCGGTTCCCATCTGTAAAGTGTAGTGGCAGAGCCTGTAGCTGTGCCCAGCCGTACGGGAGAGCCCTGGCAGACCGTAGTATCCGAAGCGACCTGCGGAACGCCGAACTCAGAGATATTCAATTGGAGTGTATCAAACAGGGTACAACCGCCAAGCTCATAAGCCAGGATGATCCGACCGTTGCGCGGGGCCGTGAGATCGGTCTGCAGACTATTGGGGTCAGCAATAGCCGACCCGGCAGCGATCCATCGGATAGTTCCTCCTGCGGGCGATACATTGGCCGATACGCTGATCAGGACTCCTTCGCAGAGATTGTCAGCCCCGGAGTAGACGATATCCGCCGATCCCGTCACTACCTCGAGGTAGATAGAATCCCTGAAAGCCTCATCGCCTATGAGACCTTCCAGGTAGACATATCCCGAACTTACTGGTGTGCAGGTCACCGTGAGAGCGGAAGGATCATCGAACAAAGCCTCAGGGCTCCAGTTGACAGACTCCCCGGCGGAAGCCGAAAGCGTAACGGACTGCCCGGCGCAAACTGAGAGTGTATCCTGGTCGGGAATGATGTGTATATCGTCCTGTGCGTATGATGTGCAGAACAAAAAACCGAGACATATAGAAAGTATCGTAGAAGTCGTACGCGGCATATACAAGTCTATTTCTGCTAAAAAACGGTGGTAAAATAAGGATTATTACCCGATAATCACTAATTGCATTGCCCGAGCCTGGCTTTCGTCTGCGGTAAGGTTGTCTCTCCGAGGGCGTTTCCCCAGGCCTGGTTGATATAGTTGATGATATTCGTTATCTCTACCTCATTGAGGTTTTTGATCCCTTCCATAGGCTGGTCATATACTTTACCTTTTACCGTGATGGTATCCCGCAGCCCGTGACGGATAATGCAGGGCAGCAGTTCCTGGTGTGCCTGCAGATAGTCGGATCCGGCCAGCGGAGGGTAGAGCGCAGCCAGGCCGTTGCCATCGGGCATGTGACAGTTGGCGCAGTGTATATCATACAGTCGTTTGCCCTGCACATAGGTATTGCCCGCGCAGGCGGGCCAGAGCAGCAGGGCCGCACACATGCAGGCCGACACAGCCAGATGGTATCTATTCATCCAGCAGCGTTTGGATATCGCCCATGAACTTGTCCACAGCTTCCGGGTCCGTGCCGTCACAGAATGCACGGATATGGCGGTCGCGGTCTATCAGGATGATATAACCGCTGTGGTCATACCCACCCGGTGCATCTGCGTCCTCGAGCGCTACGCTGAAGTAATCCTTTGCTATCCTGAATAACGCTGCTTTGTCGCCTGTCACCAGGTGCCAGCGTTCGCTGCTGATGCCGATCTTGTCCGCATACCTGCGCAACACCGGTACAGAGTCCCTTTTGGTATCGATCGAATGAGAGATGAACTTAAGGGACGGCTCGGCGGCAAAACGCTCGTATATGCGCAGCATCTGCGCTTTTACTTTGGGACAGATGGTCGGGCAGGATGTAAAGAAAAAATCAGCTATGTAAATACCCTCTGCAAAAGTCGCATTGGTGATCGTGGCGCTGTCCTGGTCGGTGAAGCTGAAATCCGGGATGCGGTGATAGAGCGTGTCTCCCTCTACGACCTGTGTCTCGCCGTACCTGGGAAGTGTACGGTTGCCCTGGCTGCAGGCGGAAAGAAAAACGGCCGCAGCCAGTAAGTATTGCAGGAGTATGCGTTGGGGCATGTCGCTAGTTGAAGGGCTTTTGCGAAAGCAGGTTGGCAGAGGCCTCGATACTGCGCAACATGACGTCCCGCACGGTCGAGATACTATCCTTTTGTTCGTTGAGGTAGAGCAGCTGACTGCCGGCGTCGTTGAGTTGCCCGTACCGGTCGCTGAAATTGTGCATCCAATCCCACATGCGGTCCTCTGCTTCGGAAAGCGCTATGAGATTTTTCCGCAACTGATCCAGGTATTCCGGGTGTGCCTCGTGCCAGGCCGAGTCCAGCAGGAACCCATTGGTCTTGTCCTTCTGCGATTGGATATCTGCCATCTTTGGCATCACGTCGTCATGGATTTCCATGACTTCCGCGTAGAGGTCCTTGACCTGTTGCTCTTTCTGGACGGCCTGGTTGTTGCAGGCTGTAAAGAGGGTGGCGGCGGTCAGAAATGTAATGATTGTCTTGTAACTCATCTTGTCGTACGTCAGAAACTTTTAATCATGGTAGATGGCAGGCAGAGTATGATATCGCCTTTGTTTTTGTTTTCTTCCGAGAGCTTGTCCAGGTCATCCTGTACGACGGTGGTCAGTACGACGGATCTCAGCCCAGGCTTGTAGCGCTCGAGATAGTAAAGTATGCCCTCCCTGTAGTCGCTGTGATAGGCGCCATTGAGGTGGACAAACAAAAAGCCGTCCTGGCGGAACCTCGAAATGCGGTAAGCCATGGAAGCATCGCGAAGCGCCTGGGCGCGCGCTATATTCTCGCCGCTGCCGTGCCCGCCGCCCATATCCATCATCTTGGCATAGCAGGGGACGGTCAGGTCGAAATGGATCGGGTAGGGAGGCAGGAAAGCCCTGGCTTCCGGAGAGAGCTTGTCAAGCAGTTCGGGGCCTTTCAGGTAAAGTGCATTGACATAGCGGCCAGGCGCGTTGGTCGCTATGAAACGAAGCTGTTTCTCACGGGCAAACTCCAGTATAGCTTTGTAGTCTGTCTGGTAGTTTTTCCAGAGACGAGCTTCTTCCTCGAATTTCTTGCGGGTGATCAGATCATTGAAGTACTCGTCCATAAGTACTTGGTTGTCAGATTCAAACATCTCTGCGCCGACGGTGATTTTACCCTTGTTGCGTTCATAGAGATCGCGTACAAGTTCCAACTGCAGCCAGTGGCAAATCGCCTGGTCATGCAGTTCGCCGAGGAACAGCAGGTCCGCATCGGCGGCTTTTTTTAGTATCTCTTCATAGCTAATTGTCTTACCTTCGCCCGTGAACAGGGCGTATGCGGGTTTTTGCGCTTCTGCGCGCGGCTGCAACAGGCTTAGACAAGTGAAGGCCAGCAGTATATGATTAAGTGTCATTATCGGGCAGGAATTAGGGCTTTAATGGTCGCCTTCGGTTTTCCTATCAACCAAGCAAGGCGGCCAGGTGTTTAAAGATTTGCAAAGGCAGCCCAAAATTAGTCATTTTTCGATATGAGCAATAGGAGAGCGATTGTATGGTTCCGGCAAGATCTCCGTCTGCACGACAATGAAGCGCTGACGCAGGCCTTGCGTACACATGATGAGATAATACCGGTTTATATTTTCGATGAACGACAGTTCTTCGGATCGACAACGGGTGGGTTTGCCAAGACGGGCAGGTATCGCGCCCGTTTCATACTGGAGTCTGTGCAGGCGCTCAGAACGCGTTTCAGGGAGTTGGGCCTCGATCTCTATATACGCATTGGCAAGCCGGAATTGATCATCGCCGGACTGGCGCAGCAGGTGAAGAGTCATTGTGTCTACTGCAACCGCGAGCGCACGGCAGAGGAAAGCTATGTGCAGAACGAACTTGAGCGCCGGCTTTGGGCGCTTGGACAGGAGATGCGGTTTTTCCGGGGCAAGATGCTCCTGTATACAGCCGATCTCCCGTTTCCCGTGGCACAGACACCCGATTCATTCACCCAGTTTCGCAAGGAGGTCGAACATGTCGTACATATCCGTCAGCCCTTGCCGGCCCCTGAAGAAGCGCTGCCGCAACCAGATATTACGCTGGACTATGGCGATATGCCTTCGCTCCGGGAGCTGGGCCACGAAGATTTTGACGCCGACCCACGCTCGGTATTTCTCTTGCAGGGAGGAGAGGCCGCAGGCCTGGACAGGCTGCGCTACTACCTCTGGACCAGTGGTGCGGTCAGGACATACAAGGACTCCAGGGACAGGTTCCTGGACCCGGATCACTCCTCAAAGTTTTCCGCTTACCTGGCACAAGGCTGTCTGTCGCCCAAGCTGATCTACCACGAGATCAGGAAGTATGAAGCCGAAATAGGCGCGAACGAATCGACTTACTGCCTGATATTTGAGCTTTTCTGGCGTGATTTTTACCGATTCATGGCCAAAAAACACGGGAGCAAGATCTTCCAGCCCTCAGGTATCGGCGGCGTCCCGGTACCTGGTCTGACTGACGATATGGCTGCACTGCAGGCCTGGACGGAAGGACGGACAGGTGTACCTTTTGTCGATGCCCATATGCTGGAACTGAAAGCTACCGGCTTCATGTCGAGCCGGGGACGGCTCAACGTCGCCTCCTACCTGGTCCGTGACCTCAAGGTCAACTGGCAGCTTGGCGCCGAATACTTCGAGTCGATGCTGGTGGACTACGACCCGTGCAGCAACTGGGGCAACTGGAACCATGTGGCGGGCGCCGGGCTCGAACAGCGGCAGGAGAGAGGTATGGGGGTACTCAGCCAGGCCCGGAGGTTTGATCCGGACGGGACTTTTGTTAAGACCTGGCTGCCTGAACTCACACTTGTCCCCGAACAGTATATCCATCAGCCCGAACAGATGCCGGCATCCGTGCTTGCAGGGGCTACGCTTGACTATCCGAGGCCGCTGGTACAAGATGCCGGATGCTGTAACTGAGTGCTGGTCCGGGTCCTGGCGACATTTACCTGTACAGTGGGTTGCTTTCATACATGGACCGCGTGATCTCGAGCAACAGGCCTTCATGGCCGTCAAAATCAACCGGCGCTTTGAATACGAGGCCTATCTTTTGCAGTACCCTTACGGATGCTATGTTTTCCGTGCGGGCCCGCCCTACGATGCGGTCCATCCCGATGTGTTCAAAACCCCACCCGATGCAAGCGAGCGCCGTTTCGGAAGCGAACCCCTGGTTCCAGTATCTTCTCAGGAAGCGGAATCCGATGTCGTATTCGTCCACTGACTCCGTGTACTTGAGCCCGCACCACCCAATGAAAGTATTACTTTCCCTAAAGATGACGGCCAGCCTGCCTGTGCCGAACCGCCGGTATTGGTCATATCCGGCCAGGAACAGTTCGGCCTCTGCCACGTCCTTGAAAGGATTGTCTCCCGTATATCTCAGGGCCTCTTTATCCTGGTTGAGTGCATAGAGATCAGCCGCATCTCCCGGTACGAGAGGGCGGAGAAATGTGCGGTCCGTTTCTATATAGATCAAGCTCATATGGTATATGTAGGAGTGCGTCCGGGTCAGCCGGGTCAGTGCATCCGGTCTCCTCTCAGCGCCAGTTCGGCCATGAGATCTGACTCAAACTGCAGGTAATCCTGCCATCGCTGGTTGGCCTTGTCGGCGCCGCCGTACAATCTGGCCAGGTCTATGAACATCCGGTAGTGCCCTGCCTCTGCCACCATGAACTTGTGGTAAAACTCCTGCAGCCCTTCATCGGCGAGATGCAGGGAGAGGAGCCTGAATCGCTCGCAGCTTCGGGCCTCGATGAGTGCGCAGATCAGCAGTTTTTCCACAAGACCCTCGTCGCGGCCGCCGCCTTTGCGCTGGAAGCCCAGGAGCCCGTTCACGTATTCGTCCCTGCGCTGCTTGCCGAGGCGGAGTCCTCTTTTTTTCAACTCGCCCAGGACCATCCTGAAGTGCCCCCATTCTTCAGTGACGACCGGAGCCAGCTCGTCGACGAGTTCTGATTTGTCCGGGTACTGCTGAATGAGCGAGATACAGGAAGTCGCAGCCTTTTGCTCACAGTAGGCATGATCCGTCAGGATATCTTCCAGTTGCATCTCTGCAAGACCGACCCATCTGGGATCGGTAGGGAGTTTGAGTCCGAGCATATTTCAGCGTATTGATATCCGGGGTGTTCTGCCAGGCGTCATCGCAGCCTTTCGAGACTTGTCAACTGGTCTATGAGGAACCTCACATCGTAGATCTCATAGTCTTCATAGCCGGTAGTCCAGATCAGCCGGGCTTTGTCCGCCTCGTATTTTTTCAGCAGTTTCTGTTGTTCCTTGTTCAGTCCGTACTGGACACGGTAGAGTGTAGTATTCTGGCCTGGGTCCACGTATCCTGCGTCGAAGGAGTTGCAGACCAGGGAGAGGTTTTCGCCGTTGAGCAGGCGAAGCATCAGCACGGATCCCTGCTGTATAGCTCCGTACTCTCTGCGCGCATTGGCAGATATGAACCGGATATCGAGGTTGAGGTATACGTTGGTCCCGAGCAGACTGAGGTATGCTTTACAGGTCATATACTGTTCAGACCGGAGCATGGGCCTGAGTTTGGGATCCGTATGTGTGAAAAATATTCCGGGTTCCAGGTCTGTGCGCTTGCGACGGCTGAACTCATCGACCGTCACGGATTGAGCGCTGAATACGCGTTCCGGGGGGGCGGCCATCAGGTCTTTCCGTGCGGGGAACCGGGCGGAGGCGGTCTTGCCCGACGAGGGTAGCTCTACATACTTCAACGCCTGATCCTGGCCGGACGTAGCAGTGGCGTTTTTATCTGCATCGGTCTCCTTTGTCGGGGCGGGTCTTATGCCGGCTTCCGCCAGCGATTGCTTCAGTTGTGTTTCTTCATTGATCTTCTGATCCAGCAAGCGGGCCAACTCTTCGATCTCGATAGTGGGGATGGAGGGATCCTGCGAAAACTTCCTGTATTTGTTTTCGAGCTTTACTCTTTCGGCCGTCACTTCTTCCAATTGCAGCTGAAGGGTGCTGAGCCTTTTCCTGGATTCCGAAGCTGTGTTCTTTTTACCGGAACGCTTGTTTTTTTTGTCCTTGGCTTCCGCCGGTATTTCAAAAGGGGAATCCTCGTGGTCATCTTCGAGCAGAAACCCGGCTGCTTTGTTCACCAGTACGGAATCGGCAGCCTGGTAGGGACGCCAGGAGCCGTCGGGGAAGACGACGATGCGTTCGCCTTTCTCGTTGACTTTTACTTCCTGCGCATGGAGCGCAGGCTCTGCTGCTGTCAGCAAGAAAGCAACAGACAGAAATGATAAAATCTCGCTAAATTGCAGGTGTTTTAAGAACATCTTGCTTGAGGACTTGGGTACAAAATTACGGGTTCCGGGCGACTTGCTCTTCATCTCATATCTTAACTAACGCAAAATCTGCTTTTATCTATGTTCAGAAAGCCCCTTTCCATGTTGTTCATACTCACCCTGGCTGCATGTGGCGGCAACCAGGAATCCGAAGATGTCAACTATACCGCCATCCCGGTGACTTACCCGGAGACGCGCCGTGACAGTACCGTATCGGATGATTACCACGGTACGGTCATACAGGATCCGTACCGATGGCTGGAAGATGATATGTCGGATGAGACGAAGGACTGGGTAGCGCGTCAGAACGAAGTGACGTTCGGGTACCTCGGGCAGATCCCTTTCAGGGAAAAGATCCGCCAGCGCCTGGAGAAACTCTTCAATTTTGAGCGTTATTCGGCCCCGACCTGGAAAGGCAAGAAGTACTATTATTTCAGGAACGACGGTCTCCAGAACCAGAATGTGCTCTATGCACAGGAGACACTGGACGGAGAAGCCAAACTGGTACTTGATCCCAATAAGCTTTCGGCTGACGGAACGACATCGCTGGCGGAGTACAGCATCTCCGGCGACGGCAGATTCCTGGCTTACGCCATATCCGAGGGCGGGTCCGACTGGCGTACCGTCCGGGTGCTGGATCTGAATACGATGCAGCCCGTTACGGATTCCGTCAAGTGGGTCAAGTTCTCGGCGATCGACTGGCAGGGTGAAGGTTTCTTCTACAGCCGTTTCCCCGCTCCCAGAGAGAGTGGAGAGCTATCGGGCAAGAACGAATTCCACCGGGTATACTACCATACCATGGGGACCTCGCAGGACCAGGACAAACTGATCTATGAGGACAAGGTAAACCCACAGCGTACACATATGACTTCCGTGACGTCCGATCACCGCTACCTGGTCATCATGGGCGCTGAGTCCACCAGTGGCAACTCGCTGATGATCAAGGATCTGTCGGCTCCCAATAACCCGGTGGTCACGATCGTATCCGTTTTTGATCATGATTATGAACTCATCGATCACATCAATGGTAAACTATATTTCCTGACGAATAACTGGGCCTCCAACCAGCGGGTCGTAGCGATTGATCCCGCTGCCCCGGCTGCAGACCGCTGGCAGGTCATCATACCCGAATCGGAAGACGTATTGTCACAGGTCCAGCTCTGCGGCGGCAAGCTGGTAGCCAACTATATCCATCGCGCTACGAGCAAACTGAAAGTGTTCGCTACGGACGGTTCCGGCGCAGAGGAAATACTCCTGCCGGGTCTCGGTACGATCAATGAACTGCGCGGCGACAAGGATCAGCCACTGGTTTTCTTCAGCTTCACGCAGTTTACCAAGCCGACTTCGATCTACAGGTACAGCCTGGAGGACAAATCGGTCGCAGTATTCAAGGAGCCCACTTTCGACTTTCCTTCCGCCGACTACGAGACGACACAGGTCACTTACAAGAGCAAGGACGGGACGGATGTTTCCATGTTTCTCGTGCAGCGCAAGGGTGCAGTGAAATCCGCGAAGACACCTGTCTGGCTCTATGGATACGGCGGTTTTAATATCAGTGTGATGCCGCGCTTCTGGGCGGGTCGTATTCCTTTCCTTGAGAACGGTGGCGTCATGGCGATCGCCAATATCCGCGGCGGTGGAGAGTTTGGCAAGGAGTGGCACAAGGCAGGTACGCAGGAACGCAAGCAAAACGTGTTTGACGATTTCATCGGAGCCGCGGAATACCTGATAGCAGAAGGCTATACCAGCAAGGAGAAGATAGCGATCGAGGGAGGTTCCAACGGCGGACTGCTCGTCGGCGCGTGCATGACACAGCGCCCGGACCTGTTCCGTGTGGCCATCCCCAGGGTAGGTGTACTGGATATGTTGCGTTACCACCAGTTCACGATCGGCTGGGCCTGGGCTACAGACTATGGCCGCAGCGATGATCCTGCTGCTTTTGAATACCTGATGAAATACTCTCCGCTTCACAATATCAAGGACCAGGCATACCCGGCGACTATCGCGGTCACGGCCGATCACGACGACAGGGTGGTGCCCGCGCACACGTTCAAGTTCATGGCAGAGTTGCAGGCCCACCAGAAAGGAGACCTGCCTGTATTGCTGAGGATAGAGACCAGCGCAGGTCACGGTGCAGGTAAACCCGTATCGAAGCAGATCGAAGAAGAGACTGATATACTGAGCTTTATGTTCTACAACATGAACCATAAAGTGAAGTATTGACCGGAGTACTATCATCTGCCCTGTTGGGTGGACCTGGAAGTTTTTTAGCTCGCAAGAAAAACAGACTGCGTATTGTTTGAAGTAGGCTTTTTAAAGATCACGTTCTGGGATCTGCTGGACATAACCATTTTCGGTTACCTGGTCTACCGGATCTACAAGCTGCTGAGAGGCAGTGTGGCTTTTTACATTTTTTTCGGTCTGCTGCTCATGTACGGCATGTGGTGGCTCTTCAGGCTACTCAATATGAACCTGATGAGCTCGTTGCTGGGCCAGTTTACCAATATCGGAGTGATCCTGCTCATCGTGGTGTTCCAGCCGGAGATCCGGCGTTTTCTCCTGCTGATAGGAAGCAATACGCTCAAAGGTCGGTTGTCTTTCCTGCGAAGGGTATTCCAGCTGGAAGGCGACGGTCTTTCCTTCCAGGATCGTTACAAGGTCAAGGATGCCGTGAAGGGGGCCGTACTCTCGATGGCACATCGCCGGACCGGGGCCCTGATCATCTTTGCCGGAGAGGAGCACCTGAACGTGTTCCGCGAGTCGGGTGTGAGGCTGGACGCCAAAGTGAGCCAGATGCTGATCGAAAGTATCTTTCAGAAGTCCAGCCCGCTGCACGACGGCGCCATGATCATCATCGGCAAGCGGATATACGCTGCGAGCTGTATACTGCCGTTATCATATGATCCTGGCCTGCCGCTGCGCTACGGTCTCAGGCACCGCGCTGCGATCGGCGCTACCGAACTGACAGATATCGGGGCATTGGTGGTGTCCGAAGAATCGGGCATCATATCATATGCCCAGGATGGAAAGATCACCGAAATAACAGAGGAAACACAACTGGACACTGTCCTGGCGAAATATGAGGGAGGCCCGCGCGTTATCTGAGCGCATGCATTACGAGAGAATCTGTGAGCCCGATGTGGACCAGGAGTTGCGGACGGGTATTTCCGACCTGCTGCAGGCGGCTTTTGAGGGTTATCCGCCCAATCGCAGTCATTACAAGCAGTTGCCGTCTTTCAGGATACTTGGTTTTGACAGGGAGCGGCTTGCGGCTCATTGCGCCGTGGACTATCGTATGGTGAGTGTGAACAACCGGAGTATGGCTGTATTCGGTCTTTCGGACCTCTGTGTACAGGATGCCGCGCGTGGCAAAGGAGCAGGATCCGGCCTGATCGGGGCCGTTCATGAAGTAGCTGTTTCAGCACAGGTGGACTGGTTGCTGGCCTTTTCGGCTTCTGATGAGTTTTATGCCAAAAACGGTTTTCAGCCGTTGGATGTTACCTGTCGGTGGATGTTGCTGCAGGGTGAGCGTTCATGGGGATTGTTGCAGCGGCGCATGCCGGATATTCTCTTTGTGCGGAGGGTCAGTGCACGGGGAGACTGGCCGCCGGGCATTCTTGACCTGATGGGGCCGGTGTTTTGACCGCGTCAAGTCTTATTTTATCTCTTGGGGAAAAACACCTATTTTCAGGCCGCAAAAAAAGAAAGTATATGGATGCACTATCGACTTACCTGGAACGCAATAAAGAGCGCTTTCTGGAAGAACTGCTTGAGTTTCTGAGGATTCCTTCCGTCAGCGCTGATTCCAAGCATAAAGGCGATGTCCGTCGCGCCGCCGAATTTGTAGCCGCGCGGCTGCAGGATGCAGGAGCGGAGAAAGTAGAGATCTGCGAGACCGCCGGTCACCCGATCGTATACGGTGAGAAGATAGTCGATCCCGCCAGACCTACGATACTGGTCTACGGTCACTACGACGTACAGCCGCCCGATCCGCTGAATCTCTGGAATTCGCCGCCTTTCGAGCCGGTGATCAAAAAGACGGATCTCCATCCCGAGGGGGCAATCTATGCGCGTGGAGCCTGTGACGACAAAGGGCAGATGTATATGCATGTCAAGGCATTCGAGGCGATGGTGCAGAACGATGCTTTACCCTGCAATGTGAAATTCATGCTTGAGGGCGAAGAGGAAGTAGGCTCCGAGCACCTGGGCATATTCGTACGCGAAAACAAGGATCGCTTGCGGGCGGACGCCGTACTCATATCGGATACATCCATGATCGCCAACGATACGCCGTCCATAGATGTAGGACTGCGCGGGCTTTCCTATATGGAAGTAGAGGTCACAGGTCCGAACAGGGACCTGCACAGTGGCGTCTACGGCGGCGCCGTGGCCAATCCGGCCAATATACTGGCGCGTATGATCGCCTCCCTGCACGACGAGGACAACCGTGTGACGGTAGAAGGCTTCTACGACGATGTAACAGATCTGTCTGCTGAGGAACGTGCAGAGATGGCCAAAGCGCCTTTCGATGAAGAAGCCTACAAAAAAGACCTGGGTATCGCCGAGGTATGGGGTGAGAAGGGGTACAGCAGTATGGAGCGCTCTTCCATCAGGCCTACACTGGACGTCAACGGTATCTGGAGCGGTTACACGGGAGAAGGCGCCAAGACGGTCCTTCCGTCCAAAGCCTTTGCCAAGATATCCATGCGCCTGGTGCCCAACCAACGTTCGGAACAGGTATCCCAACTCTTCGATGCGCATTTCCGCAAGATAGCGCCCCCCTATGTACAGGTCAAAGTGAGCTATCATCATGGCGGTGAGCCGGTAGTCACACCTACGGACAGCATACTGTTCCAGGCGGCCAGCAAAGCGATGGAGCATACTTTCGGCAAGCGGCCGATCCCGACGAGGGGCGGCGGCAGTATCCCGATCGTAGCCCTGTTTGAGCAGGAGCTGGGTCTTAAGACGATCCTCATGGGCTTCGGTCTCGATTCGGACAACCTGCATTCACCCAACGAGAAATACGGTCTGTTCAACTTCTACAAGGGGATCGAGACGATCCCGTACTTCTACCAGTACTATACGGAACTGAACCAGGCTTAAAGGAAATACAATCAAAACCATCATGACTCGTATTTTTTCATTCATTGCGTTGTGTCTTGTAGGCCTGAGCCAGCAAGCCGATGCTCAAAAAGATCCAGCAAAAATGGACTCACTTAGTTACAGCGTCGGTGTTCTGGTCGGCCAGAATCTCAAGCGCAGCGGCCTCGATGAGGTCAATACCACGGACCTGGCCAGTGGCCTGTCAGATGCGATCAAAGGAGGAAACCTGAAGATATCGCCTGAGAAGGCCAACCAGATCCTGGAGACCTACATGAATGCCCAGCAGGCTAAGGAAAGCGCCGGGATTATAGAAGAAGGAAAGGCATTTCTGGAGCAGAACGGCAAGCGCCAGGGTGTGGTCACACTGCCCAGCGGCCTGCAGTACGAGATACTCAAAGAGGGCAATGGCCCCAAGCCCAAAGCGACGGACAAAGTGACTACGCACTATCATGGCACATTGATCGACGGCACGGTGTTTGACAGCTCTGTGGAGCGCGGACAGCCTGCTACGTTCCCGGTCAACGGTGTGATACAGGGTTGGGTCGAAGCGCTTCAGCTCATGCCTGTCGGATCCAAGTGGAAACTCTTCGTACCGTACAACCTGGCATACGGGGAGCGCGGCGCCGGACAGACGATCCAGCCTTACGCTACGTTGATATTTGAAGTGGAACTGCTGTCTATCAACTAAGCGGCGGTTATTTCATAAAACGATTACCGGCTGTCCGGTGCGGTACACCATACTGGTCCGCGCCGGACAGTCTTTTTTAGACGAGTTATGCTTCGTTTCGACATCATCACCGTACAGCCGGGCCTCCTGGATGGACCTTTTGCGCATTCGATCCTCAAGCGGGCAGTGCAGAAGGGCCTGTTGGAGGTGCACATTCACGATCTGCGTCCCTATGGCCTGGGCAAGCACCGCCAGGTAGACGACTACCAGTACGGCGGAGGCGCAGGCATGGTGATGATGCCGGAGCCGTTGGCAGCCTGTATCGACGAGCTGCTCGCACAGCGCAGTTACGATGAAGTGATCTATATGACGCCCGACGGCAGGAGATGGGATCAGAAAGCGGCCAACAGGCTCTCGCTGCGGCGGAATCTCCTGCTTATATGCGGCCACTACAAGGGCATAGACGAACGGATCCGCGAACTATACGTCACGATGGAGATCTCCATCGGCGACTATGTGCTGTCCGGCGGAGAGCTCGCAGCTGCGGTGGTGGTGGACAGTATCGGCAGGTTGATACCGGGTGTACTCAATGATGAGACCTCTGCGCTGCTCGATTCGTTCCAGGACGACCTGCTGGCGCCGCCCGTCTATACAAGACCTTCCGACTTCAGAGGTATGTCCATTCCGGATATTTTGCTGAGCGGCAATGAATCCGCTATAGAAACCTGGCGCTATGAGCAGTCGCTGGCGCGTACCCGTGCACGCAGGCCTGACTTGCTGGCCGGGGAACCAGACTGAGGGATCAGGTTACGATAGCCACATATACAGTAGTAACAGCAGGTAGGGCAATAGTATGCAGCCGTCCAGTATGAGGTGAAAGAAAGTCCGGTCCGTGTCCTCTTGTAGTTTCGTTATGAGCAGGCCTGTAACCAGGCAGGCCGATATCCAGGCTGTGGTAGCCTGCCAACCTGCTTTTCCCGCGATATATCCTGCTGTCATAGCTATGACACCGAGCGACAGCCAGGTCAGCGCCTGTGATTTGAGCGAGGACAAGGTAAAACGATGGGCCAATGTAGTGCCCTCCCGGTCGGTCTCCCTGTCTTTCCAGTCAAACACCCATGTGAGGCCTGTTATAAAGGCAAATACAGCCCCCCCCCCCCAGAAGGTCCAGTCGCCTGTAGCAATGAACGGGATATGCGACATCCATGCCCAGCATATACCGACACTCACGGGCTTGAGAAGCCAGTAACGCCGTACGGACAGTATACCCATCTTCCGGTACAGGAGATAGCTGCCGGTGATCGCCATCGGCGGCAGGAGCAGGATGAACCAGGCGCCAAATGAGCGCCAGGTCAGTCCGAGCAGCAACAGTGCAAAAGCGGCGCTGATGAGCCGGTACAGATCATCGCCGCGCCGAAGCCGCAACAGATCGGTGCGGTGCAGGTCATACACCAGTACAGTAGCCCCGAAAAGAAAGAAACGGTAATCTGTGTCCGGGCCGGCACTATAGAGCTTTTCGAGGAAAAGCAGGAGCGAGACTACAGATGTCGCTATCCAAAAGTTGCCCGTTACCACCAGGTGGTACAGGAATCTCGATAGCAGGAATCCTTTCATGCCGGACCTTATACAGGTTTACGGCAGGGAAGTTAGAAATACTTGAAGGATTGGCCGCTTTCTATCCGTTGAATTACTTCGTATATCAGGCGGATCACATTGGCTACATCGTCCTTGTGGGCCATCTCTACAGTCGTGTGCATGTAGCGCAGCGGCAGGGAGATCAGCGCAGAGGGGACGCCTCCGTTGGAATAGGCAAATGCATCCGTGTCCGTGCCGGTGCTGCGGGAGGCTGCTTCACGCTGGACCGGTATATCCAGTTCGGATGCGGTGTCCAGGATGATATCCAGCAACTTGTTGTGCACAGCGGGTGCATAGGTCACCGACGGACCTTTGCCGCATTTGACCTCGCCCAGCTTTTTCTGGTTCATGAGCGGGGTGCCGGTATCATGTGTCACGTCGGTCACTATAGCCACATGAGGCTTGATCGTCTCTGCGATCATTTCGGCTCCGCGTAGCCCGATCTCTTCCTGGACAGAATTGACGATGTACAGGGAGAAGGGCAGTTTGATGTTGTTCTCCCTGAGCAGCCTGGCTACCTCGGCGATACAGAAACCGCCCATACGGTTGTCCAGGGCGCGGCCGACATAGTATTTGTCATTGAGCACCATGAAGGTGTCTTCGTAGGTGATCATAGCGCCTACATGGACGCCCATCTCGAGTACCTGCTCCTTGTTCTGGGCGCCTATATCGATGAAGATATTATCGAGCGAGGGCGTGATGTTCTCGTCTTTGCCGATGCGCGTATGAATGGCCGGCCAGCCGAATACGCCTTTGACGATGCCCTTGGGCGTATGGATATTGACGCGTTTGGAGGGGGCGATCACGTGGTCGGATCCGCCGTTGCGGATGACATAGAGAAATCCGTCTTCGCTGATGTAATTGACAAACCAGCTGATCTCGTCCGCATGACCCTCTATCAGTACCCTGTAGTCCTGGCCGGGATTGATGATGGCATAGGCGGTTCCGTAGTTGTCGGAATCCCAGGCATCCACATAGGGTCTGATATAATCGAGCCAGAGTTGCTGGCCTTTGTATTCTTTACCGGTCGGTGACGGGTTGTTGAGATAGGATTCGAGGAATGCGACTGAGCGCTCGGTCAGTATATCCATGTGTTCGGTTTGTCTTTCGAGATTGCGAAAATAGGTTTTGCCGGGCAATTAGCAAGGGCCCTGCCATTTTTCAGGGGCGATCCGCCACTGGTCCAGCAGTTCGAGCGTGGCGCTGTCTATGGAGCCGGTCTCCAGCGCCGATTGAAGGAGCACCGGGTAGTTGGACAAGGTCGTGTAGGAGATACCCGCGGCAGAGAAAGCTTCACGTGCCTGGGGAAGTTCATACGAAAAGATGGCCAGTGTCATGGCTATCTCGCAGCCGGCCTGCTGCAGCGCTTCTATCGCTTTGAGACTGCTGCCTCCCGTCGAGATCAGGTCCTCGACGACGATTGCCCGGGGATTGGGCGGGAGTTCTCCTTCGATCTGGTTTTGCCTGCCGTGCGATTTACTCTTGTCCCGGACATAAACGAACGGTACACCCATGCGATAGGCCAGTATAGCGCCGTGCGGGACGCCTGCCGTAGCTACGCCGGCGACCACGTTTGCGCCGGTTATACGGCCTGCCTCATCGAGAAAAGCGTCGGCTACGGTCTGCCGTATTTCAGGGTAAGATAGCACTATGCGGTTGTCGCAGTAGATGGGTGAGCGGATGCCCGAGGCCCAGGTAAAGGGATTTTGGGGACTCAGTTTTATTGCGTTTATTTGAAGCAGTTTGAGGGCGATTTCTTTGGCTCTGTCCATCACGTGCGCTCAGCTTTTTTAAAATAGCCGCTCAATGTACAAAATATATATAAATAACGCGCCCCTGGTGTTGTTGTCGGAGACGGAGTCGGGCGCGTACCAGCCGGAGCAGGGGCATATCGTAGTACAGGCTTCCTACCTGGGCAAGCCCAAGTTTTTTTTCAACTATATCGACCTGCTGGAAAAGAACGGATCATCGCATGAGGTCATCCTTATCTGCCGCGATGTCGTGCGTGCATTTGAGGACTTCAGTGCGCTGTTCGAGCCGGTACATGCAGGGGGCGGACTGGTCGTACAGGATAGCGGAAAGGTGTTGCTGATCTATCGCCGCGGGTTCTGGGATCTGCCGAAAGGCAAGATGGATGCCGGTGAGAATATCCTGCAGACCTCCGTGCGCGAAGTGCGGGAGGAGACCGGTCTGCGTTCGCTGCAGGCGGGCGATCATCTCTGTACGACCTATCACACTTACCGCAGCGGCAAAGGCAAGCGGGTGCTTAAGGTCTGTACCTGGTTTCTCATGTATTCATCGGATACTGAACTCACCCCCCAGACCGAAGAAGACATCGAACAGGCAGTGTGGGCCGACCTGAAGGCTTTTCTCCGGGAGGAGCCCCGGATCTTCAACAATATCAGGGAAGTGCTGCACCAGTACCTGGGTCGGCGTGTGGCGGTCATCTGAAAGCCGCTAACCGGCAGATTCATATAGCTCGATCGGCAGCCCGTCAGGATCATACAGGAAGGTGAATCTGCGACCGGTGAGTTCATCTGTGCGGACCGGTTCTGTGGTTATATCCTTTTCGGTTAGTTGCGTGATGCAACCGTCCAGGTCCGTCACTGCAAATGCCAGGTGGCGCAGCCCGGCAGCTTCGGGCCTGGTAGGCCGGGGCGGCGGAGCGGGGAAGGAGAAGAGCTCGATGATATATCGCCCATCCAGTGCCAGGTCCAGTTTGTAGGACTGCCGTTCGGCCCTGTAGGTCTCTGACAGGACTTCCAGGCCCAGGATACCGGTATAGAATGATTTGGAGACTGCATAGTCGGAACAGATGATCGCTATGTGGTGTACACTGTGTAACAGGCTCATGGTCAGAGGTGCCGGATTTTAGCTGCGAAACAACGGGTGCATAGTTCTGTTCAGCCGGGAACTACCAGTCCAGCCATACGGTGTCGCGACCGATGAAGAGCGTTGTATCTCTGTTCACAATCGCCGTACCAGATGAATTGATGTACAGGGAAATCTTGTGCTGCATATCGGGCACCACATCGAACAGGTAGATAGGCTGTTTACCCGGCAGTTCAGCAAGAGGGTGGAAGTCCGAACGAGTTAAGGCACAGTCCGTTTCTGTTATGCTGAGTCGTGAACTATGCCAGGGTTTCGATAAGGTACTGTCCTGCAGACGTATGGCAAGAAGCGGTTGCGGGAGTACTATATGGGCCTCTACGGTATTTATGATGCCCTCCTCGATTATTCCTTCAAGATAGCACCCGTTACTGTCTGCGAACGGTATCCAGTATCGCAATCTTCTTCCGGGGTCCGAGATGAATGCAAGTTCAAAGCGTCCTGTGGAATCACAGTACAGTGTATCGATGATTTGCAGGTAACTGTATCTTCCGTATGACGGGTAGCCGAGATAGACTTTGTAACTGGTGGGTGATATACTGCCCGACGTGGTGTACAATTGTCCGCGTAGTATGGTAAAGCGGTCTCCCTCATAGCCCCGGCAGGCGACAAAATACAATGCCGCGAAAAGCAGTATCGCTCGAATCGGGCGTGCGTGCACGCATTGACTAGTGAAACACATAGTTCAGGCCGAATTGGATTTGAGGACTGAAATAATCGTGGCTGATGATGTCAAAGCCATTGTACTGGATTGAAGGGAGCACTATGATATTGTTATTGGTTTGTTCCTGTTCGCTGCAGGTGGCATTGTACGCATACAGGCGACTTCTGCTATGCCAGGTATAGGCCAGCCCGATGCGCAGGAATGACTCAAGTATCCATTCGCCGGAGGCTGCCTTGATCACGGAACCCACTCTGTACGAAAGATGGATGCGCTGGCCCGTGGACACGAGGTTTTGTTCACGATAGGAAACACATTCGCAGAGCCCCGACAGGCTGCGCACTACTTCTTCACAATAGATCTGGCGGTAGCGCAGCGGCAGCCAGGTATATCCGAGATGTAGGCCATCCCGGTACTTGCTGTCGGTCCGCTGCCGGTGGAGTGCGACGAAGACGAGGCCCGCCGGTGCGCTGTGAGGGCTTATGTTGCCTCCATTGAGCAGATTGTCCGATCCCGCTCTCCGAAAGAACCACCACGGGCCGAGCCCAATCTCCCGTGACCACCTGCTATCGGTGCGGGTATGCTCCACGCTGAGCGTGGGACCCGGCGTCAAGCTGAGCGGCGCCAGTAAGTTTGTCTTCAGGTGCAGTCGCTGCCCTGTGACATTCAAGCCGGGAAGTAACAGAACGACCACTGTGAGAAAGACGAAGCAGCCGGGTTTTCTGCTGAAGAAGGGTCGGGTCATGTGTCGGGTTTGCGGCAGGGGACTTTTGTAAAGTTAAGTTTTTTCATGGATTCAGCCGGAAACACCGGTGTTAAATAACCGGGCATGGTCTCTGTGCACAACTTTATGGGAGGAAGGTTGTATAGGGCGATTGTTCGACCGATCTTTCGGCATATATGCCGGATATGCCTGTTGTTGTTCACTGGTTCCGCAGGGACCTGCGCCTGGAAGATAATGCTGCATTGTACGCTGCGCTTCGCTCCGGTCACCCGGTAGTCCCTGTATTTATATTCGACCGCCATATCCTCGATGAGCTGGCTCCTGATGATGCGCGGGTGAGTTTTATTCACCGGGAAATCGGATCGCTGAAGGACCGCCTGCGCAGTATGGGCTCGGACCTGGTCGTGCTGTACGGGTACCCGGAACAATGCTGGCTGGAATTGCTGGTGAAGTTTGAAGTGACCGCTGTGTACACCAATCGCGACTACGAACCCTATGCCCGCAGCCGGGATGAGGCCATATCGACACTGCTGGGCAGCCGGGGTATTTCTTTCAGGACCAGCAAGGACCACGTGGTATTCGAGGCAGGCGAAGTCGTCAAGGACGACGGTAGTCCCTACACTGTGTTCACTCCCTATAGCCGCAAGTGGAAAGCAATGCTGACGACAAGGTCGGAGGGGGGCTTGCCTTTCTGGTTGAAGCCTTACCCGGTGGAGCGCTACCTGGCGGCTTTGCATCGTTTTGGCGGCGAAGGGATGATCACGCTGGAGCAGATGGGTTTTGTACCATCATCGGCCTTTATACCGCCGCGCACGGTACCGGGCGACCTGGTCCGTCATTATGCCGATCGGAGGGACTATCCCGGTATGGCCGGCACCTCACACCTGGGTATTCACCTGCGGTTCGGCACGGTTTCGGTCCGTCATTGGGCGTTGCAGGGGCTCCGGCTGAGCGATACTTTCCTGGGCGAGCTGATCTGGCGGGATTTTTACAGCCAGATCCTGGCTTTTTTTCCATACGTGGCGGAGCGCGCTTTCAAGCCGGTCTATGACCGCATTATGTGGCGCGATTCGGAGGAAGATTTTGGGCGCTGGTGCGCCGGTATGACGGGCTACCCGCTTGTGGACGCCGGTATGCGGGAACTCAATGCCACCGGTTATATGCACAATCGTGTGCGGATGGTCACTGCGAGCTTCCTGGCCAAGCATCTGCTGATCGACTGGCGCTGGGGAGAGGCTTATTTTGCGTCGAAACTGCTGGATTTCGACCTGGCAAGCAACAACGGCGGATGGCAGTGGGCTGCGGGATGTGGTACGGATGCTGCTCCGTATTTCCGGATATTCAACCCTATTGCTCAGGCGGCCCGGTTCGACCCGAAGGGAGATTATATGCTGGATTGGGTGCCTGAATACGGTACACCTGCTTATCCTGCCCCTATGGTCGACCATACGATGGCTCGGGCCAGGTGCCTGGCTGTGTACAAGGCTGCTCTGCAGGATGGTTAGCGGAGTTCTTCGAGTTTTTCTAAGAGCCAGCTTTTATTGGTTACGCCTTTCGTTTGTTCTATTTCTAGAATCAGATTTTGGATTTCCTTCGGTTTGTGTGTATTTATGTTTAGTATTTTTTTCATGTATTTTAATAGATTTAAGTAGTTGCTCTTAGTCTGTGTTGTCAATGAATTTTTATGCCTGTTTATGTATACTTTAAATGAATCGAGAAGTGAAAAGAGTGTGTCTGTTTCATTGGTTTCATAGTATATAGCCAATAACATTGTTTTTGAGTCAAGATTATAGGACATGTCACTATATTCTACTTTTTGCAGCAAGTTTAATACATTGTTATATTCTTTCTTGTAAAAATACACCTGGGCCATGTGGTATGTATATGCATTAACTCTGTATTCCTCTGGAAGCAAATTCTTATAGTTCTCTATGAAGGATTCAGCCCAGTCAAAGTCCTTCGATCTAAGGGATATTGTTACAATGTTTTTGAAAGTAAACGGGTCAATTTTATATCTATGATCATAGTATATGTTTTTGATATACATTTTGTATGTTGACAATAATTCTTGAAAATATTCAGTATTTCCTCTATTTATTTTATCTATTGAATAATTTATGCATGATTCGTAAAATATTATCAATTCTTCTCGAGGGTAGTTATTTGTGTTCAAGAAAACTAACTCCTTTAATTCGCTATAGTGCTGGGTGTTTTCCGGGTCTACGAGTGTCATATATATCCTGTAGTATATAGATGTAGTGACACTTTGGTCTGTTTTATTGTTTTTTATATTATTGATTATATTGTATAAAATATTATCATTTTCTATGTTTATTAGTTCTCCTCTGCTTAATATATCGCACGAATATTTTAATTTTTCAATTGTATAAAATTGGTCTAAATTGTATATAATGCTCTTTGTATTTGTTTCTTTGTACCTTTCGAGGTCAAATGATTTCATTTCATAATAATTTTTCTCTATATTGTATTTGTGGAAATATGATTGCGATGTTTCATTGAATGGTATATTACGTATATTATTATTCAATAATATAGAATATAATTTATTTATTGATCTTTTGTTAATAGCTTCGATACATTTACTTTCCATTATTAGATTATCGTCAATAATATATTCAATTGTTATGAATTTTTTAACTATATTCATGACTTCGTTCATTTTTTTACGAAATCTGACACTGTTTGTAGTGTCGATTTCCTCTGAAGACTCGATGTCTTTAGGGAATGGTTTCTTGTCAATGGTTGATACTATGAGCTTTATAAGTTTCGTAGTATCTTGGTTAGAATTGTGATATGGTGACTCTGCAAATTTTACGAGTCTATTACGCTCTGTCTTGCTTAAGGATTTAATAACTGTAACTACTTTGCTTTCTTGCATGCTAAAGAGTCTTGTATGGAAGAAAATTTCAACGAGCTACACGTCGCCGATCGATAAAGTTATTTATATTTATACCGGTTTTCTAGCTCAAGGATTAACAGACGAACAATGAATCGATTCAAAGACGGCGGCAGGCTGATGCTGTGGGCGTTTTTATGCTTGTTTTTTGTGACAGGTGTAGATGCTCAACAGATCACTCCCTTGCTGAAACACAAGACCTTGCGGGATGTTGAATTGCAGTTCAACGAGAGTTCTGCAAACGGGATCAATATGGTCCGCCCGGCTGCCAACGGGTCCGTGTCCTATGCGCTTGTACAGAGCAATCAATACCGGTTTACTTACGTACCTGATGCGGGCTTTACAGGCCAGGATACTTTCCAGTATGAGTACTGGCGGTTGGTCGGCCAGGCGATCGTAGCGCCTTATTACCGGACAGTGGTAGTGGATGTGACGGCGCTTGATTTGGTGGACGATTATTTTGTCGTAGACCTGGATGGCGGAGAGACAGAACTGGATGTATTGTCCAATGATCGCTCTGCCGGGGGGAATGTCGCGCTCAGCCAGTTGCCTTATACACAGAATATCGGTGCAGTTGTTTCTGATGATGGCAACCTGGTCGTGCATCCGCAGCGGGCAGGGACCGCTTTTGTGCGGTATGTGGCCTGTGATGAGGACGGAAATTGTGCATCGGCCACAGCGACCATACTGGTCAAGTCTGCTAATCAGTCTGCAGTAGCGGATACCACCAGACGCATACTGTTGAAGAACCAGGCTGTTTCTTTTTTCACAGGCAGTGATGAGTTTTCGGTCCTGCTGGGTGCTGAGCATGGTACTGTAAGTCTGGCGGGAACGCAGGCAGTCTATGAACCGGCACGTGGTTATACCGGCCCGGACGCATTTACACTGGTGCGTGAGGTAGATGGTACGGAATGGCAGCAGCACTATATGCTGCAGGTGATTGACTTTGACAAGCCCAACGATATGCTGGTCGATGACCAGGTATATACAGTAGTCAACGAAGCGGTCAGCTTCAACGTAAGGGACAATGACCTGATCCGGCGCTATGGTATACATTCTTTCAGCCAGCCGGTCCACGGCGTGCTGACCAATCTTGGTAGCGGAGATTTTGTCTACACGCCCAATGCCGGTTATGCAGGCGTGGATGCTTTCACGTATAAAGTATGTGCCCTGACCGCCAATTGCGAGACGGCGGTCGTGCATATAGAGATCGACAACAAAGAACCGGAGGGAACTTCCTACACATTCACCACCCCGGTGGACGTCCCTTATGTGATCGAATACCTGGTACCGGTGAGTTCGTATGGCTTTGAAATCCTGGAAGCGCCGGTCCACGGACTGCTTGAGCTGCACCCGGGACAAACGGAAATAGAGATAGACGGCCAGCCGGTGAAGGGCTATAACCTCATGGTCTATCACCCGGTGACAGGCTATACGGGTACGGATGAAATGCGGATCCGCTATTGTGCGGGAGGCGATTGTAAGATCGTGAAGATCTATATGGAGGTGATCGACTACTACCCTGATCTGCGCTGCTACACGGACTGTGTGTGGCCGGGAGATATCAACGACGATGGTCGGGTGGATATGGGCGACCTCTTGCCCCTGGCTTATTACCTCGGCGAAGTCGGGACTTCACGGCCTGGTGACCCGGGTATGTGGGTGGCAAATGCCGCCGATGACTGGGGGCGGCGCCAGGTACATGCAGGCGCCGATCTGAAGCATACGGATGCCGACGGTAATGGTATCGTCTCGGTATCAGATACGGCAGCGATCCACGACAACTATGGCCGGTACCATCGGTTGGCCGCCCCGGCGCCCAACCCATTGGTAGAGATCCCGTTCATCCTGGAGCCACTGAATCCCGAAGTGGAAGTAGGAGATACAGCCTATTTCAATATCCATATCGGCACACCGGACTACCCGGCCTATGATTTTACCGGGCTTTCTTTCCGCCTGGATTTTGAAGGCGCAGATTTCCTGGATACCAGCTCTATCCATCTCAGTTTTGAGGAGGATTCCTGGCTGGCCGGATCGGGCCCGGCGCTCCAGATGCAGGTCAAGCCCTATGGCAGCCGCGTGGATGCCGGATTCGCTAAGGCAGACGGACGGTATAGCAGTGGTTACGGTATAGTGGGGCAATTAGACTTTATAATAGTAAAGAATCTTGATGGCTTTCATATCAGTAACGATCGCATTGATATCCCAATAAATCTCCACGGTGGCCAAGCCATGCTTGCCGATGGCCGCGTAGTGAGTCTTCCGCCGACCAGGGCTTCGGTGCGGCTGCGTACAGGGGCTACAGAGCGCCCGGCGATACCGTCGCTGCTGGCATATCCCAATCCGGCTGGTGAGTTTATCCACCTGCAGATGGACCGCCCGGAGACCATTCATACGGTAGAGCTGATCTCGGTGACCGGCCAGCGGATCCGGGAGCAAAGACCCCGGGCATTGCAACGGTATACATTGCAGACCGGACAGGTAGCAGCGGGTATCTATATGGTACGGGTCACTACCGACTCGGGCGTATACAGCTCAAAAGTCCAGATCAGCCACTGATGATGATGATAGTGTTGGTGATGAGAGGTGAGAACGAACGTGAGTGCGCTTTAAAAGCCGGTAAGGCCTTTCTTTAGTAGTAGAAAACCAATTCTTTATATTGTTCGGGTAAAGAGCCGGCGCCATCAGAGGTCCGGCTCTTTTCTTTTGCCAGGATGCCAATAATGCAATCTGGTGTCTAATCCCCCCGGTATCCTCCTGCCTGTTTTCCGACTCTCCGCTCTGAGGGACATCTGCTGATCGGTTCGCCCATGCGGATATATGCCTGTGCGATATATCCGATTTGCTTCATTTATTTTAAGATTATTCAGGCATAGATAGTAAGTCAAGTCTTAAGAAGTGTTAGTATGCAATATTCGAAATTTTAACGAGTGTTAAAATTGACATTTACCACCTTGGTTCTGCTTATATTTAAGTTTAACTATTGAAATCTGATATACTTCTTGCCTGGTGATAGTATCTGATATATTCATTTTGGCATAGGTATATACTCTTTTGATTTTTTAATCTTAAATGTATATCTTATGAAACAAGTGATTTTGCTGCTGGCTTTACTGTTAGGTGGGGCCGGTGCTGCGATGGCGAACAATGACAGCTATCCCGTCAGGCCTGGCTTTTCGGCAGAACTACTGACGACGTACGACACGGCGCGCGAAGGAATAGCCGATATTCTGGGAATCGCGCAGGGAACTATTACATTCGGCCAGACGGCACAGACAGCGAGTACCACGTCTTATAACTTCACGACGACAGAGGGGCATAGCGGCAGTATCGTCGTGAACCACACGACGAAGACGGTGACAGGATCTGAAGCAGGCTTTGGGCCTTTTAACTTCATTATTATTAGGGATGTAGTAGGCTTTTGAGCTAATCTGTCTTAATAATTATTTCAAACCCTTAAAGAATCAAAGGATGAAAAGAGTATTTGTATTGATGGCATTGCTTGTCTGTGGTACGAGCATGCTGATGGCCACTAGTGGTATTCAATCAAACCATTCAGACCAGTCAGCCGCGTCCGTGTTGCTGACGACCTACGACACGGCACGCGAAGGGATAGCCGATATCCTGGGCATCGCGCCGGCTTCGCTCAGTTTTACACAGACGGCGCAGACTTCGTCCGGCGCTTCTTATGATTTTACTTCATCCTGGGGACACAGCGGAAGCCTCACTATTGACTATGTTACCAAAGTGGTCAACTTTGTTGAAGCCACGTATGGAAGTAGCTTCATTATCATTAAAGATATAGGAGGCTTCTGAGTATTTCTTCTGATCAATTAAAGTAGTTTAATTATTTCAAACCCTTAAATAATCAAAGAGATGAAAAGAGTCTTTGTATTGATGGCATTGCTTGTCTGTGGCACAAGCGTGCTGACGGCCACTAGTGGTCTTCAACCCAACCATTCAGACCAGTCAGCCGCGTCCGTGTTGTTGACCACTTACGACACAGCGCGTGAAGGGATAGCCGATATCCTGGGCATCGCGCCGGCCTCGCTCAGTTTCACACAGACGGCGCAGACTGCTTCAAGTGCTTCTTATGATTTTACCTCATCCTGGGGACACAGCGGAAGCCTCACCATTGACTATGTCACCAAAGTGGTCAACTTTGTTGAAGCCACCTATGGGGGAAGTTTTATTATTGTCAAGGATATAACTGGCTTCTAAGAAGTATTCTTAATCACCTGTACAATCGCTGCCGGAGCGCCTGATGAGGTGCCCCGGCTTTTTTATACATATTTGGATAGTGCATGGGATACTAGCCGTACCGCCGGAGCACCGGTTCCAGTCTTGTCAGCCAGGAGCTGCCGAACAGGTTGACATGTACCAGTAGGTAATAGGACTGGTAGATGGTCAGACGGTCCTCCCAGCCAGGTTCTGGAGGCAACAATCGTTCATAGGTCTCATAGAATACCGGGCCGAAACCGCCGAAAAGCCGGGTCATGGCCAGGTCGGTCTCCCTGTCTCCGGCGTATACGGCCGGATCGATGAAGGTGGCAGTGCCATCCGCCAGGGCCAGCCAGTTGCCGCCCCACAGGTCGCCGTGCAGGGGAGAGGAAGCCCGGGCGGGCAGTATACCGTCCAGCCGGTTGATGAGGCGATCGAATTTACGGCGCATAGCTCCATCTATCCGGCCACCGTCGGATGCGATACGTACCTGGTGTGCGATGCGCCGCTCTGCAAAGAATTCGACCCAGGAATCGCAAGGTGTATTGATCTGCGGCAGCGAACCGATATAGTTGTCGGCATCGTGCCCGGGAGTAGGCTCTCTACGGCTGTGAAAGGCAGCCAGTTGCTCCGCAGCATAGACTTCATGCACAGGTGAAACCGGAACCTGGTCCATCCATTGCATCAGGAGCCATGACAATCCTGCTGTACGACCTCTCTGGCTGACTGCCGGTGTAGACAGGCCCCTGTCGCCCAGGTAGGTCAGTCCCTCTTCTTCGGCAGCCAACATAGCCTCCCCGTCGCGGTGCCTGCTGATCTTGAGGAAGAAGGTACCTTGGTTGCATGAGAGCCGGAAGGCCTGGTGTGTATCACCTCCGTGGACCGGCTCCGTACGTATGAGTTGCAGTCCCGAGTCTGATTCCCAGGCTGGCCACCAGCCGGGGTCTGGTTGGATCAAAGCTTGTTGTGGTTGATGATGCGGAAAAGCTCGTCCCGGTAGTTTTTGCCTACAGGCAGTTGCTTGACCTCGTTGCGTTCGATCACTTCGATCATATTGCCCACGATGGCGTTGATGCGGTCTACGTGTACGATGAATGACCGGTGGATCCGCATGAACTGGTTCTGTGGCAGCTTGTCTTCCAGGCTCTTCATCGTCTGCAGCGTGATCACCCTCCCTGTAGCGGTGCGGATGATGACATAGTCCTTCAGACCTTCGATATACAGGATGTCGCTGTATTTGACTTTGACGAACTTCTTGTCCGCCTTGACGAAGATATAGTCCGGGTTGAGTTCTTCCGGGTCTGTGGCCGGTTTGCGGGCGGATTTGTTTTCCAGTTTTTCAGTCGCCTTCTGTACGGCTTTCTTGAACCGCTCGAAGGAAACAGGCTTCAGCAGGTAATCCAGGGCATTGAGCTCGAAGCCTTCGATGGCAAAATTGGGATAGGCTGTGGTGAATACCACCAATGGCGGGTTGGCCAGTGTCTTGACAAAGTCTACGCCCGTGAGCTGCGGCATCTGGATATCGAGAAACATCAGGTCCACTTCCTGCTCCTTGAGTACCTCGCGTGCTTCCAGGGCATTTTCACACCTGCGCACCAGGTGTAGTTGCGGCAATTGTTCGATATAGGTCTCCAGGATATCCAGCGCCAGGGGTTCGTCGTCTACGATGAGTGTCTGTATCATATCGGTTGTCGTTTTATATATGGTTTAATACATGCCTTCGTCCAGGACCAGGCTCAGGAACACCTGGTAGGTATCCGGAGTATTGGTGATCTTGAGATCGTACTTGTCCGGGTAGATGAGATTGAGCCTGCGTTGTACGTTGACCAGACCGATGCCCCCGCTTTTTTTGTGTTCCTGCTGCGGCACCAGCGGTGGCTTGGTATTGATGATCTCAAATTCGAGGTCCTTGTCCTGTATCCACATACGGATATGAACAAATCCCTCCTTGATCTGGCTTTTCAAGCCGTGCTTGAAACTGTTCTCCAGGAAAGGGATCAGTAACAGCGGTGATATCTGCTGATCGGTGATATCGCCTTCCACGTCGAATGTGATAGTCACGCCCTTACCCTGTCGCAGCTTTTCGAGTTCGAGGTAGTTCTGCATATAGGCCACTTCCTTGGATAGCGGGACCCTTTTCTCATTGCATTCGTAAAGCATATAACGCATCATCTCCGAGAGCTTGAGCACGATCTCCGGCGCCAGGTCGGATTTTTTGAGGGTGAGCGCGTAGAGGTTATTCAGCGTATTGAAGAGGAAGTGGGGATTGATCTGGGACTTGAGAAAGCGCAGTTCGGACTGCATCGTCTGTTTTTCCAGCTCTTTTTTCTCGCGCTGATGCCGGATCCAGTCCGAGATGATCTTGTAGATCGTAGACCCGCCGGTGATCAGGAAGTTGGAGATGAATATCCACTGCTGCCCGGTGAGCAGCCGGCTTTGCGCTTCCGGCATCCCGGCAAACCGGAAGTGCAGGACGATGATCTTGACCGGGGTCATGATGAATACCGCCAGTATCAGCAGTATACAGTAGAGCCAGAATTTCTTCTCCGTGAGATAAAGCGGTATGAGATAGTTGAGGTTGAAGTAGATCAGCGCTACATAGAAAAGTACACTGATCAGCTCGGTGACCAGCACCGAGCCCATATGATGGCCGCGTGACTCTACCAGGGCAAAGAAAAGCCAGACCACGGTCCAGAATACCAAATGGGACGCCCATCGGTATTTGCGGACAACCAGCGGAATGTTGATCTGATCTGCCATACAGCGACTGAATACACAAACAAAGTAACAAACTTCGGGTCAGTGGCAGGCCATAATTTCGATGAAGCGCCGCGGCGTCCTGATGAACCGCGCTTACCCGGTATCAGGAAAGATCGGCCAGTACCTGTTCTATGAGCGCGATGACTGTCTTTTCCGGCTGAGCAGAGAATCGCCCCTGTACGCGGTTGGCGATCACGGCATTGAGCGATAGCGCTCTGTGGCCCAGTACTTCGGACATGCCGTAGATGCCGGCAGTCTCCATCTCAAAATTGGTTGCCCGCCAGGCGCCCTCGGACCAGGAAGATGCGCGCAGCAGCCAGTCGGCCTGGCTTGCGCGATAGCGCAACTGGCGTCCCTGGGGTGCATAGAAGCCGGGGCAGGTCAGTGTGAACCCCTCCCGTATCGCCGGGCAGACGGACCCAAGCAGGGCAGGGGAGCAGGATGCTATATAGGGCTGTACGGGAAGCGGCGCCATATGCGTGCAGAAGCTGTCCAGCAGTTCTGCAGATGTGGGGGCAGGGGCCCGCTCGTAGAAATGCAGTAGATTGTCCATACCGACAGCGTGCACACTCCGCACAAAACTGTCTACCGGCAGGTCTTCCTGCAGGCTGCCGGTAGTACCTATGCGGATGATATCCAGCGAGCGTACCTGGTCAGAGGGTTCACGGCGTTGCAGGTCGATGTTGACCAGTGCGTCCAGTTCGTTGAATACGATGTCGATATTGTCCGTGCCGATCCCTGTCGAAACGACGCTGATCCTTCTCCGGCCCAGCCATCCGGTGTGGGTCACAAACTCTCGGTTTTGCTTGCGTATATCGACCCGGTCGAGGCGTGAAGACACGCTCGACACGCGCTCCGGATCGCCCACAGTGATCACGGTATCCGCCAGGTCTTCAGGACGCAGGCCCAGGTGATAGACACTGCCATCTTTATGTAAAATCAGTTCTGATGCCGGGTATTTCATAGGCAGGGGCTTAACTTTATGACAGCACAATATTTCAAATGTAGTGAAACCTCGTTGGTTTTACGCAGCCTGCCGACCGGGGCTGCCATCGGAAAAGACCGGTCATGTGCAGGGGATCGTCCTCTAAACTACAATCTTCCCGATGAAAAAGATCTATCACCTGGCCAACTGCACGACCTGCCAGCGTATCCTGAAAGAGTGGCAACCCACGGCCGATATTGTCCTGCAGGATATCAAGACCGAACAGATAACGCCGGAACAACTGGACACCATGAAAGAACTGGCTGGGTCCTATGAAGCGCTTTTCAGCCGGAAAGCGATGAAATACCGGGAAATGGGCCTGCATGAGAAAGAGCTCGGAGAGGACGATTATCGTCGTCTCATACTCAGTGAGTATACTTTTCTAAAGCGCCCCGTAGCGGTGCTGGGCAAAGACATATTTATAGGCAATACCAAAGCTGTAGTGGCAGCGGCTAAAAACAAGATCCATGAATAACCGGCAAGATCGTGCGTCCATTGCGGATCAGTTCCGCCAGTTGCAGGATGAGATCTGCGCCAGCCTGGAGGCTTTCGACGGGCAGGGGCGCTTCGTGCAGGACCTATGGGAGAGACCCGGAGGCGGAGGCGGAAGGACCCGTGTGATATCCGGGCAGGTTATAGAGAAAGGAGGAGTCAACTTCTCCGCCGTGTCCGGGGATATGCCCGAGCGGATAGCCGGGGCGCTGGGCCTAAAGGCGGAAGACTTTTTTGCCACGGGCGTCTCGATCGTACTGCATCCTTTGCATCCGCTGGTGCCTATCATACACATGAATGTCCGCTACTTCGAATGTGGCGATACATGGTGGTTCGGCGGAGGGATTGACCTCACGCCGCATTATGTGGATGAGGCCGAGGCAACCCATTTTCATCGCCGCCTGCAGGCTGTCTGCGATGCGTTTCATCCCGGTTTTTACGCGGAGTTCAAGCGCTGGGCAGACGAGTATTTTTATATCCGGCACAGGAAGGAGACACGCGGTATCGGAGGTATCTTCTTCGATCGCCTGTCTGCCGACCGGGGTATGTCAAAGGAAGCGTTGCTGGCTTTTGTACTGGCTGTAGGCCGTTTATTTGCCCCATTATATACGGAGATAGCAGCGGTGCGCAAGGATATGCCGTACACAGAGGCACAGCAGCAGTGGCAGTACCTTCGGCGCGGCCGTTATGCCGAGTTCAACCTGGTGTACGACAAGGGGACCAAATTCGGTCTCGATACCGATGGCAGGACAGAGTCGATCCTGATGAGCCTTCCGCCGAGAGCTCACTGGGCCTATGACCACAGCCCGGCTGAAGGCAGTGAAGAGGCCCATACCCTGGACCTGCTCAAGCAAGGTATCGACTGGGCTGTCTACTCTGAGCAGAGTATATAGATATCCGGGGTCTCTATGACATTGGAAAGGTTGCCTGCCCGGTCCACGATGTGGATCAGGTAGCGCAGTGTATCTACCGGGTAGGTCAGGGAAGGTGTACAGGGGATCTCCAGCTCGTCGGGATAGTAGCAACAGGTCGTATAGGCGACGACGGTGATCTCTCCCGAAATGCCGTTGGCCGCTCCTTCGGAGGGTACGAAAGGTATGCGGTACTGGTTGGCGATGAAGCTGTCCCTCGAATCCCGTAGAAATATATTAAGCGTATTGTCGTCGGCAGTATTGCCTATATCTCCGTCCCCGTCCGTGAAAGAGAACCGGATCAGGATAGAGTCCTTGTTAAGCAGGCTCTGTGCCACCGTGTTTTTGGACATGCCGAGGAACGCTATGCGGGGTTCTTTAGGATAGTCGGGCGCACGCAGACAGCCATACAGGCCGGATGCGACGAGCAGGAACAGCAATAACCTGGCAGTTATTTTTTTCATTTGTTTTTTAACGATCTTTCGGGCTTTCCTGTTTTAGCCCTATGCCAAAAATACAATATCTCCGGCAAGGAATCCTGGATTTGTTCGAGCGGCCTGACCCGGAGCGTTTCGATGAACTGGCGCTGGAGCTCTTTTACTATCAGTATGAGCATAATCCTGTATACAGGTCCTATGCATCGCTTATCGGCAAGGACGAAAGATCGGTACATACACCTGCGGAGATACCATACCTGCCGGTAGGGCTTTTTCGCTCGCATGAGGTGCGGTCGGGTGATTGGATGCCTGAGCTTGTTTTTACTTCGAGCAGTACTACGGGCCAGCAACCGGCTCGCCATCTTTTGAGGGAGCAGGCCTGGTATGACACAGTGGCAACGCACTGTTTCCGGTATGCTTTTGGAGAGGCGGAGGACTATAGTCACTATGCGTTGTTGCCGGCTTACCTGGAGCGCACAGGGTCTTCGCTGGTGCACATGGTACAGCAGTTTGTACAGCAGGGAGGCGGTGGTTTTTATCTCTACGATACGGAGCGCCTGCTCGTTGATCTGGCAGAGGCTGCAGACCGAGGGAAGCGATGCATACTGTGGGGAGTGAGTTTTGCGCTGCTTGACCTGGCCGAAAGCGAGGGGACCAGGATGCCGCCGGGACTTCAGGTGATAGAGACAGGCGGTATGAAAGGCAGGCGCAGGGAGTTGGTCAGGGAGGAGTTGCACGACCGCCTTCGTACGGGATTTTCACTGCAGGCTATTCACAGCGAATACGGTATGACTGAAATGCTGTCCCAGGCATATGCTCTGGCTGCTGGCAGGTATACCGCTCCTCCAACGATGCGTGTGTCACCCGGAAGCAATACTGATCCGTTCGCGAGGGAGTCATTCGGTGCGGTATGTGTGCTTCGTATCGCTGATCTGGCCAATATAGATACCTGTGCTTTCATCGCAGTTGAGGATCAGGGGAGGGTGTACGAAGACGGTAGTTTTGAAGTGCTGGGACGGCTGGATCACTCGGAGATGCGCGGTTGCAATCTTCTCTATAGCTGCTGACCGTCACGGTCAGCAGCTATATTGCAGTATTATGGCATGTCCCCGGCTTCAATCCAGTCCGCAGCATATTATCTTTACCGGCGAATGAAGCATTCGCTGAACAAGGAAATACGTGTGCTGCTGGAAAAAGAGATCCGTCTCGAATACCGGCAGAAATATGCGATCGGAGGCGTACTGCTCTACGTATTCGCTACCGTATTCGTTGTCTACACTACGTTCATCAATATCCCGGCCAATGTATGGAATGTGCAGTTTTGGCTGATCCTGCTCTTTGCATCCGTCAATGCCTTGCTGAAGAGTTTTGTCCAGGACAGTGGCGAGCGGCAGATATACCTGTATACGCTTGTGAGTCCCTATGGAGTGATCTTGTCGAAGATGCTATATAATACATTGATACTCTGTATAATATGCCTGCTTACTTTCCTGGCTTTTGCGCTGTTGGCGGGCAGCCCGGTCCGCGATAGCGGTCTGTTTGCACTCACGGCGCTGGCTGGTAGCACAGGGCTATCGGTCGCTTTCACCTTCATCGCTGCAGTGGCGTCCCGTGGCACCAACCAGGCTACGCTGATGGCTATACTCGGTTTTCCCGTAGTGATACCGATCCTGCTGATCCTTATCAAGTTGTCTGCGAATGCGTTGGGGTTGATCAATGATACGGCGATATATGGCGATCTCAGCATACTGGCTGCACTCGACGCCCTGTTGATGGGAATCGCTATTTACCTGTTCCCTTACCTGTGGAGGGATTGAAAAGTAAATCAATATGAACCTGAAAAGAAACTGGTGGAAATGGCTGGGCGTAGTGATCATACTGTGTGTGATCGTACTCGGCCTGGGCGTACCGCTTAATCCGGGCATCACGCTGGTAGACCCTGTCAATGCAAAAGCCGGCGATACCGTACGCATGGAAGTGACCGGGTACAACACATTCTTCAGGTCCTCTGGTCAACTGCGTACCTGGCTGCACCTGGGCGATGACAAGGCAGTCGCGCAAAGCAGCTATGAAGCGCTGGCGGAGACCATGCTCGTCCTGGACTTTGTACTGCCTGCAGACCTGCCTGTAGATCGGGCCATCGCCGAGGCCAGCCTCATCATCGATTCGGACCGGGACGGTTCGTTTGTGCGGCCTTCGGCGCTGCTGATATCAGCCCTGCCGGGCAATGATGCAGCCCGCGGAGCGACAGCCTGGTCCGCTACGCCGGTCCGGGATCTTCATGACAGTGGTGCATTCCGCTTCCCGTTCAGGAATATCCTGTCGGAGACCATACGCAATACTTACTTCCATGTACCGCTGTGGTTCGGTATGATACTGCTGTTCCTGGCTTCAGCGATACAATCCGTACGCTATCTCGCGTCCGGCCGCCCGGGACTGGATATGCGCGGGACTTCGCTGGTGAGCGTGGGCATACTGTTCGGCATATTGGGTCTGGTCACAGGTGCGATCTGGGCTAAATTTACCTGGGGAGCATTCTGGAGCTGGGATGTCAAACAGAATATGTCGGCTATCTGTCTCCTGATCTATTCTGCCTACTTCGTATTGCGCCAGTCTGTACCTGACCAGGATCGCCGCGCGAGGGTTTCTGCCGTCTACAATATTTTCGCCTTCATAGCTATGATCCCCTTGCTTTTTGTGATCCCGCGCATGACCGAGAGCTTGCATCCGGGCAACGGCGGCAACCCGGCGCTCGGGGGCGATGACCTGGATAATACGATGCGTATCATTTTCTATCCCGCGATCATCGGCTGGACTTTGATCGGGCTCTGGATGGCACAACTGCAGTACAGGTGGATGCGGTTGCATACGAGGTGGCTGGAACAGTCAGGCCAGTAAAATGTCCTGGCAGAATGCTATTTGGTTAAGTTATTTTTTTGTCCGAGTTTTACCGCGATTTTGAAAGCATGAACAGAATTATCAATGCATTGATCCTGCTTGTCTTCAGTTGCAGCACATTGAGTGCGCAGGCAGTTGAGTCACAGGATTTCTTCAGGAGCACCGGCAAGATCTATGTCGTAGTGGCTGTGATTCTGGCCCTTTTTGCGGGCATTGTCTACTATCTGATCCGCCTGGATCGCAAGCTAACCCAATTAGAAAAACATTTCAAGAATGAGCAATAAGGCACCATCTTTCTTCGAAAGTGTGCAACGCAACTTTGACAAGGCTGCGAAGCACACCGGCCTGCCTAAAGGTCTGCTGGAGCAGATCAAGGTATGCAATGCAGTGTACCAGATGCGATTCCCGGTCAAGATCGGTAATGAGTACCAGGTGATCGAGGCCTATCGTGTCCAGCACAGTCACCACCGTATGCCCACCAAGGGAGGTATACGTTACAGCATCCATGTCAACCAGGATGAAGTAATGGCGCTGGCTGCACTGATGACGTATAAATGCGCCATCGTGGATGTTCCTTTCGGGGGCGCAAAGGGAGGGATCAAGATCTCTCCCAGGGACTACAATCCCAAACAACTGGAGAAGATCACCCGTCGCTATACGGCTGAACTGATCCGCAAGAATTTTATCGGCCCGGGTATCGATGTACCTGCGCCGGACTATGGTACCAGCTCACGTGAAATGGCCTGGATCGTGGATACGTATACCACGATGAAACACGGAGACATCGACGGCGCTGCCTGTGTGACAGGCAAACCGGTCAACCAGAACGGTATCCGCGGTCGCGAGGAAGCTACCGGACGTGGTGTGTACTACGGTATCCGCGAGTTCTTCTCCGTCAAGGAAGATATCAAGGCGCTGGGGATGACCCCGGGTATCGCAGGCAAGCGGATCGTGATCCAGGGTCTGGGAAATGTAGGTAGCTATTCGAGCCTGATCTCCCAGCAGGAAGGTGATGCGCGTATCATAGCGATATCTGAATACGAAGGTGCGATCTACTCTGCCGAAGGTATCGACGTAGAGAAGCTGATCAAGTTTCGCAAGGAGACGGGTTCGATCGTTGGATTCCCTGGTACAAAGCAACTCGCTACACGCGAAGAAGCGTTGGAACTGGAATGTGATGTGCTGATACCTGCCGCATTGGAAAATGTAATCAATGCTTCCAATGCCAATAAGATCAAGGCCAAAGTGGTAGCTGAAGCTGCCAATGGACCGATTTCGGCAGATGCCGAGGAGATCCTGCTGAAGAAAGGTATCGTGATCCTGCCGGATATGTATCTCAATGCCGGAGGGGTGACAGTATCCTACTTCGAGTGGCTCAAGAACCTTTCCCACATGCGCTTCGGCCGTATGGAGAAACGCTTTGACCACAACACCTATGAGAACCTGGTGAACATGGTCGAAAATATGACCGGTAAAACCGTAGGTGTCCAGGAGCGTATTTTCCTCACCAGAGGTGCGGATGAGATCGACCTGGTGCGTTCCGGACTCGAAGAGACGATGGTCACCGCATATCACCAGATCCGCGAAGTACAGAAGAAGAAAAAAGGAATCAATGATCTCAGGACGGCCGCTTTTGTGAGTGCGCTCAATAAGATCTCCAGCGACTATATGTCGCTTGGTATTTTCCCGTAGAATATTCTGTTTGTAATATTGACAAGGGGCGTCGCTGAGGCGCCCTTTTTTGTTGAAGCTCATATATAAAATATTTTCAGTCCAAGCATGGCTGAATCAGAATATTTTATTTTCTTTGTTGCTGCTAAAGGCAAATTTTTAATAAAGAATTAATATTTGGTGTTATGCCAGAGAACAAGTTGGACAAAATCGATTTGAAGATCCTGCGTATCCTGCAGGACAATAGTAAGATCACTAATCTCGATCTGTCAAAGAAGATAGGGTTGTCGCCCGCGCCAACGCTGGAACGTGTCAAAAAACTCGAGCAAACGGGGATCATTCAGAACTATCACGCGTACGTAAATCCGCAAAGCATCGGGCTCAATGTGAAGACCTTTGTACTGGTGTCGCTGGCCTGGCAGATGGAGAACGCCCTGGACAAGTTCCTGGATAAGGTCCGCAACATACCGGAGATCGTAGAGTGTTATATCATCACCGGTGAGGCGGACTTCCTGATGAAGATCATCACGCAGGACATACCGTCCTATGAGCATATTCTTTTCAAGACACTGTCCCAGATCGAAGAGATCGAACGGCTCAAGACACTTATGACCTTGTCTACAGTGAAAGAATCCAAGGTCCTGCCTTATAACTATGACTAGGTCTTGATCTCTTATCCGGTCAGGCTGCCAGATACTTACTCACCGGGCAGGCAGAGTTCGCTATGTTGAAAGATGCGCTGCTCTGGGAGATTAAGTCTGCGGAGTCGTCTCCTTCGTACCTGTTCGGCACTATGCATGTGGCCGACAACCGGGCATTTGATCTTACCGGGTCGGTGTTTCACTATATCGACAGGTGCGAAATATTCGCGGCCGAGCTGGATATGCGCCAGCAACCGGTGGCATTTCCGGGATTGCAGGCAGCGGATAGTGAGCGCCTCTCTTCCAGGTATTCACCACGGGTATATGCCCGTATGGAGCATATTGTACGCAAGGCCTTTCAGATCGAACTGAGACATTGCGACCATCTCCCGGCTGTATTTGTAGTACAGCTGATCACGCAGGCAGTACTCAATGATGACCATGCGCAAAGCCTGGACCAGACATTATGGTCCTATGCCGAGCGATCAGGCAGGCAACTTTGCGGCCTGGAGACTATCGACGAACAACTGGGTCTGCTGCACCGCATGCAGGCGGAGGACGGATGGAAAGACCTGGCGAGGATCTGCCGCAATGTAACCCGGTTCAGGGCCTCTGTACTCTCCATGATAGAAAAATACCATCGCCAGGATCTGAGCGGTATGTATAAGTCCAGCCGCCGCAGCCTGGGCGGCAACCGCAAGTGGATGCTCAACCACCGCAATCCCCTCATGACGGAAAGACTTGGCTCTCTGATGAAGGAAGCGCCTGTATTTGCTGCGGTTGGCTGCGGTCACTTGCCCGGAAAATGGGGCATGCTGCGACTGCTGAAAAAGTCCGGTTATACGGTCGCTGCGGTCACCTCCTGATTCCGTCATACACTACTGGTTTTATATCGGGAATCTCAATATCCCGTACACATCTCCGTCAGCTATGTTGCGTATCTTGTGTATATAGTGGTCTCCTTGCCGGTCAGTGATCACCTGCCATTGTTAGACCGGAGGGGGATCCGTTTAAAGGCAACAGGTATGCACCGCAACCAATCAAATGTCCGCGGCCGGCTGGTCGATCTTGAAAACCGCAGCATCTATGCGGTCAATTTGCAACTGGAAGATGACCGTATCACAAACATCACAACTGTTGAGGACGACCTTTCGCTACCTTACCTGTTGCCTGGATTTACAGATGCGCATATCCATATCGAGAGTTCCATGCTGGTCCCCTCGGAATTTGCGCGGGTGGCAGTACGTCATGGTACGGTCGCGACCGTATCCGATCCGCATGAGATAGCCAATGTACTCGGTAGCGCTGGCGTCCGCTTCATGGCGGAGGATGCGGCCCGTGTACCCTTCAGGTTTTTCTTCGGAGCGCCTTCCTGTGTGCCTGCGACGGATTTTGAGACGGCAGGCGCCAGTATGGATGCTGCGGAACTCGCTTCGCTGATAGAAGAGCTGGACCTCAAATACCTGTCCGAGATGATGAACTATCCCGGTGTACTGCACGGTGACCGGGATGTAATGGCCAAACTGGAGATGGCCAGGGAAAAGGGCATACCGGTAGACGGTCATGCGCCCGGCTTGCGCGGAGAGGATGCGCGCCGGTATGCCGCTGCAGGTATATCCACCGATCATGAATGCTTCTCGCTGGCGGAGGCGCTGGACAAGATCAATGCGGGCATGAAGATCATCATCCGGGAGGGGAGTGCAGCCAAGAACTACGAGGCGCTAAAACCACTGCTGGGCACTCATCCAGGCAGCGTGATGTTCTGCTCAGACGACAAACACCCCGATGATCTGCTGGAAGGACATATCGACCGGCTGGTAGCCCGTGCTGTGGCGGATGGATTTGATCTATTCGATGTGCTCAGGGCAGCCTGTGTACACCCGGTGCAGCACTATGCGCTGCCGGTGGGACAGTTGCGTAACGGAGATGTCGCCGACTTTATCCTGGTAGACAACCTGAAGGAGTTTCGTGTGCTCGAGACCTGGATCGGAGGCAGATGTGTCTATGACAGAGGAGAGGTATTCATACCGAGACATGAAGTCCGGGCTGTCAATCAGTTTGTCCGGTACGAGGTCACGGAGGAGCAATTGCGGGTTGCCGCATCGGGAACCCGGCTCAGGGTGATCTGCGCCATGGACGGAGAGCTGATCACGGGGTCCTGTATCGAAGAGCCGAAGGTATCCGGTGGCCATGTCAGTACGGATACGTCCCGGGATATCCTGAAGATCGTCGTAGTCAACAGGTACCGGCAGGCAAGGCCTGCCATAGGTTTTATCAAGGGGTTTGGACTGAGAGAAGGAGCCATCGCCTCGTCTGTAGCGCATGATTGTCACAATATCATCGTCGTAGGGGTTGAGGACAGCGCAATCCTGGAAGCGATCCGGTTGATCATGGATGCGTCCGGAGGTGTTGCAGCCATTGGTAATGAAGGCGCTATCCTGCAGCCGCTGCCGGTGGCCGGGCTGATGACGACTAATACGGCTGAAGAGACAGGCCGTAGATATGCGGCTCTCGACCTGCGGGCAAAAGCAATGGGTAGCAGGCTGCGTGCTCCATTCATGACACTCTCTTTCATGGGGCTGCTGGTGATCCCGAGCCTCAAGATGAGTGACCTCGGGCTGTTCGACGGGACTTCATTCGGCTTTGTGCCGCTGATGGAGGACTAGACTTCAGCGGCAGTCATATCCTGGTCCAGTCCAGAGGCCGGTTTCTGCGGCAGCAGGTAAGAAAAGATCCAGGCAAGTATCATCACCAGTGCGCAGCCCAGCAGGTTGAACCACAGGAAAGTCAGGTCTGTAGCCAGGTAACAGTAGATCACCACTGCCTCTGATACGATGGCCGCTGTGAATACCGCATTGCCTTTTATCTTCTTCATAAAGAACGCGACCAGGAAAATACCCAATATGGTCCCGTAGAACAAGGAACCCAGCACATTGACGGCTTCTATCAGGCTGCCCAGCTGGGTGGCCAGGTTGGCTACGCCTATGGCATAGAGTCCCCACAGAATCGTAGCGACTTTAGATACCTTGAGGTCTTGCCGTTCGGTACTATGTTTACGGATACTCCGCTTGTAGATATCGACTACCGTGGTGGAGGCAAGTGCATTGAGTTCACTCGATGTAGAAGACATGGAGGCACAGAATATGACCGCTATCAGCAGGCCTACCAGCCCGACGGGCAGAAACCGCGTGATATAGTCGAGGAATATATAATTGGTATCGTTGGTATCTGCCAGCGGATCATTGCTCTTGATCAGCGCACGCGTCTGGTTGCGCAGGTCCTCCATGTCGGTCGACTGCCTGCGCATTTCACCGCTCAGCCTGCTCGTGCCTGCATCGTCGTCGCTACGTACAGCCTCCAGCAGTGCCATGGCCGTCTGTTGCTTGCGGGCATGGAGTGTGTCGTATGATGCCTTGATATCTGCATACTGGCCCGCTGAAGGAGACTGTTCGAGCTTTGCTATCTCCGTATGATTGAAGAAGACGGGCGGCTTTTCAAACTGGTAAAAAGCAAGCAGCAGGATACCGGTGAGCAGTATGAAGAACTGCATCGGGATCTTCACCGCGCCATTGAAGAGCAGACCGAAACGGATCTGCGCGACGGACTTGCCCGTGATATAGCGGCCGACCTGGCTCTGGTCCGTGCCAAAATAGGAAAGCGCCAGGAAGAATCCCCCGATGATGCCGGACCAGATATTGTATTTCTCCGTCAGATCGAAACTGAAGTCGATCACGTTCATGTGACCCAACTGTCCGCCGATGACCAGTGCATCCTGGAAGCCAACGCCTTCGGGCAGCATCTTTACGATCATGTACCCGGCGATGAGCATGCCGCCCAGGATCACGGCCATCTGGGTTAGCTGGGTATAGGAGACAGCCTTGGTACCCCCGGAGAAAATGTACAGGATCACCACGCCGCCGATGATCGCATTGGTCAGGTAGATATTCCATCCCAGGATGGACGACAGTATGATGCTGGGTGCATAGATCGTGAGTCCGGCCGCCAGCCCCCGCTGGATCAGGAAAAGGAAAGCGGCCAGGGTACGCGTCTTGAGATCAAAGCGGCTTTCGAGAAACTCGTAAGCCGTATATACTTTCAGCCGGTGATAGATCGGGATGAATACAGTGCTGATCAGGATCATGGCCAGTGGCAGACCGAAGTAATACTGTACGAAGCGCATGCCGTCGGTGTAAGCCTGTCCCGGTGCGCTGAGAAAGGTGATGGCGCTGGCCTGTGTCGCCATGACAGAAAGGCCTACCGTATACCAGGGCATCGAATTGTCACCCCGGAAATAGCTCTCCAGGTTCTTCTGGCCGCGGCTTTTCCACATACCATAGACAGCTATCCCTATGATAGTAAGGGCGAGTACAATCCAATCGGCCAGGCTCATGAGTAGTAATTTGTGATGAGGCTGTACAAGAGGATCTGCAGCAGCAGGAACATAACGAGGCCTAGATACCAGCGGCGCCAGTAGGTGGCGCGATCGGGTCTTTCCGGATAGTCACTCATGGGTTAGGCAGTTTTGTTAAGTTTCCCGGCGATCGTTTGTGTTACGGCGTCTTGTTGCCGAGTTCTATCAGGTTGGCCAGCAGGCGGAATGCACCGGGCGTACCGTTGGGTATCTGCCTGAAGAAAGAAAGACCGGTATAGGCAAAATAACCCTTTCCGTAAGGGGCTACCAACAAGCTGCCTGCCTGCGGCGCCTCTCCGGGGTCGCTCATCATCAGCGGCGTGGCATAGGCAGTATCCCAGTTGCCGCCGAAGTAAAGTCCGCGCTCCTGTATCCATCCCTCAAAATCTTCCGGGCCTATCCGGTTAGGATGGAGCAGTACTTCGTGCAAGGGTTGGGTGAAGCTGACAGGCGCATTTTCATCCGTCACCCTGTTGCGTGTGATCTCGAAGGGGTAAGGGCCAATGGCTCCTTTGAGTGGCCCCGCCCAGGAGTTTGTATTGTACTGTACGACCAGAGTCCCTCCCTGGGCCACATAGTCCATCAGCACCGGCAGCCTGGCTATGAGGCGTTCGTTGGTATTGAAGGCGCGTATACCCGTGACGATTGCCTCATAGGATGTTATGTCAGCCTTGTCCAGGGTCTCGTCATCCAGTACCTGGACCTGGTAGCCCAGCTGCCTGAGGCCGGAGGGTATGTCGTCCCCGGCCCCTGGTATATACCCGATGCGGTTTTTCTCGCGCACGATGTTCAGGTTGACAAAATGCGCAGCCGCTTTCGGGAAGATAAGTTGGATGGGTATATGATCGTATTTGATCTGCAGCATGCTGCGGTCATACACTTTATCGCCCGATAGGACTTCTGGATTTACAGGAAATTTGCCTTCCGCCTTGCCGGGATCGATCTCGAAAACAAAAGTCTGCTCTGCGTTTTTCGTATCTATGTTGAAGTCATAGTAGGCAGGTCTATAGGTGAATGCTCCCGGCGACTGCAGGCGCAGCCTACCGCTCACTCCTGCCTTGCCTGCTTTGAGGATGACCTTGAAGGTCCCCGGCTGCTGGCGGTTGAAAACAAGCATTTGCTCAGGCAGTTGTATCAATACAGGCGGTGTGACCTCGAAGAGCCGGAATTGTTCTCCCTGTACCGGGTCTACCCACTTGTACGTGACCGACCGGCGCACAGTCAGGCGGTGTCCGCCGATCAGGAGCGATACATCCGCGTGGAGAGCGCCTTGCTGTACAGGGTCCAGCAACACGGCCTTGCTATCGATCTGGAATATACCTTTTTCGGGCCATGACCGGAGCCAGTAGGGACCGCTCCAGGAGATGTCATCAGGCAGCTTCACCGGCATATCCTGCTGTACGAGTTGATTCTCGCCCAGTTTGATATCGGCTAAATGGCCCAGGCCGGCTACGTCGATCCGCTCAACCGATACCTGTACGGGGGACCTGTTGATCGCATATGCCTGCAGGGAGATTTCCTCACCGGGCGCTGCGGTAGGCTCTTTGCTGTTGATCTCGATCCAGGTCCCGGAGCAGGCCAGTATCAGGTCTTCTACCTGCTTTCTTTTGATCTTCATCCAATAAGGATCACGTATATCACGTAATGCCTCAAGTGCTTCGAAAAGCTGGGGTAGGATCAGGTCCGGCCTGTCCGGCCGGTAAGCAGTTACTGCTTTCTCCACGGCTGCTGCAAACTTGCGTGCACCGGGTATACGGTTGAGCGACAGGTCGATACCCTCGAATATATCCTGCTTCGGAGCAGCACCCAGTATTGGTTTGAAATACTCGATCACGTCGCCCTTGGCATTGGCCGAGCCGAACCCCTGGCTCTTGTGCATACTACGCGAGAGCCCCGCTATCTCTCCGTAGGATCTGCCCAAGAGAGGATTGTATTTGCCTACATTGAGCGCGATATTGCCAGTCATGTCCGCATTGGGATTGCGGAACCTGGCCGCATTGTTGTACAGCAGGCTTTTGGCCTGCCACGGAGAGACCTGTTTCAGTTGCGAGGCGAAACGCTTGTCGCTGGCGGCAGCTGCAAAGGCCTCTTCCGCCAGCATAGCCGATGCGGTGTGGTGACCGTGGCCCCCGGAGCCGTCCGTAGCAAATCTCGTAATGATCAGGTCCGGCCGGAGGTGGCGGATGATGTAAGTAAGATCGGCTAGGACGGAATCTTTATCCCATATGGCGTAGGTCTCCTCCGGGCTTTTGGAATAGCCAAAGTCGTAAGCCCGTGTAAAATACTGTTCGGCCCCGTCGACATTCCGCGCAGCCATGAGTTCAAAGGAACGTATCAGGCCCAGCAAGGGTCCCTGTTCCTGTCCGATGAGGTTCTGGCCGCCATCTCCCCGGGTCAGCGATATATAGGCAGTACGTACACATTTTTCGTTGGCCAGGTAGCTGAGCAGGCGTGTATTCTCGTCATCCGGGTGTGCCGCTACGTACAGGACGGTCCCGGCGGTCTGCAGTTTGCGCAGTGCCAACTGGATCTCTGCGGCATTGTACCCCCTTTGCTGTTGTGCCAGCGCTGTATCGGGAGACAAAAGGAAAAAGAACAAAAGGGAGGAGGCAAAAAACAGATCAAACTTCATGGTGCGTATGTGACATTCGGTCATTGGAGGCAGGAAACTACCTCAGCGTAATCAAAAACCGCTGATTTCTGTTCAGCGCTGTTTCAAAATTAACTTTTCCCTGCAATAGAAGAACGGGCCTTGCCTGAAAAGAAGAAGCCACGAACGTTATCGCGGCTTCCTCCAGATTTACAATCCCATGAACGTATCCTACACCAGGATAGGATGCTGATTTCGCTGCAAATATATTATTTATATCTACATATATGAACTTGTAGATAGTATACTTTCAAGTTTTGATTCGGACTATGCATTAAAGATATCGCTATGCATACCCGGAGGACAACACACTGCGTTGGATTCGGATGGCAGGAATGAAAAGAGGAGGGGCCGGATTATTTACTGTTCGTACAGCTCTTCGGGCTGCGCCTCTTCTCCTGGTTCAGGCTCAGTTATAGTTTCATCATCTGCAACGACCCGGTAGAGCTTCAGTAATTGCTCTTTGCCCTGTGCATTCATGCGGAGATGCAGAGAGTCCCGGGTGAGCAGGGTGATCTCTACGGCTTTTTTCAGCGGATTGTTGCCGGTCGTGTCTGTTGTGATAAGAGAAGTCCCCCGGACTTCATACTGTCCCGCTTCACGGAGATGGGCGCTGTTTTCAAAAATGTAGCGATTCTGCTTGTCAAATTCGAACAGGATAAGGCTCAGGTCGATATCGAGCGCCTGGCCCTCTTCGGCGACCTCCGACGCCATCCATGCACCCTGGAGCAGGCTTGTATCAACACGGGTACAACCTGCGAACAGGAGCAGCGCAAGACTAAGGAGCGACGTCCTCAAAAAACGATGTGTAGTGTATCTCATGGTTAACTGACTCGATCGGTCCGGCATAAAACCGGGATTACCGGACCGGTAATGAAAAACGGGTATGCCGACTGGCAACTTCGTGTAAAAATAGGGATTGAAACCAGCCCGGCAAACGGAACAAATGGAGTCAATAAAATCCCCTTTTAAAGTGCAACGGTTTTCTGACAGGGAAAGTTGCTTTCGCAGGTCTCGTGCATGACGGGATATGAGCGGGCATTTCACGCATATTCGCTATTTTTGCAAGCAGAATACTGGAGATATGGTGAGGATCGGATCTGTCGAGCTGGGTGAGTTTCCTTTGTTGCTGGCGCCTATGGAGGATGTCAGTGACCCGCCTTTTCGAGCGCTTTGCAAGGAAAACGGTTGTGACATGATGTATACGGAGTTCATCTCCGTTGAGGGACTGATCCGGGATGCCGAAAAAAGTGTGCGTAAGCTGGACATCTATGATGAAGAGCGGCCTATCGGTGTCCAGATCTTTGGCGCTGAGCTCGACTCGATGATGCGGGCGGCTGAGATCGTGGAAGCGGCCCGGCCTGAAGTCCTGGATATCAACTATGGCTGCCCGGTAAAAAACGTGGTCTGCAAGATGGCAGGTGCGGGTATCCTGAAGGATATCCCCAAGATGGTGGAACTCACCAAAGCAGTCGTCAAGTCATCCAATCTCCCGGTCACGGTGAAGACAAGGCTGGGCTGGGACGAGCATACGATCATGATCGAGGATGTGGTAGAACGCCTGCAGGATGTCGGCATACAGGCCATCAGTATTCACGGCAGGACCCGGATGCAGATGTACAAAGGGGAAGCCGACTGGTCTTATATAGCCCGGGTAAAGGAAAATCCACGCATACATATACCGGTATTCGGCAACGGCGATATCGATACGCCTGAGAAGGCAAGAGACTACAAGGCCAGGTACGGAGTGGACGGCATCATGATCGGACGGGCGAGTATCGGGTATCCCTGGATATTCAGGGAGATCCGGCATTTCCTCGAGACAGGGGAGCATCTGCCCCCACCTGATACGGAAGAGCGGGTAAACGCCGCCCGGAAGCACCTGGCCAGGTCCATAGAGTGGAAAGGCGAGAAGCTCGGTGTACTCGAAATGCGTCGCCACTATACCAACTATTTCAAGGGCTTTGAAAACATCAAACACTATCGTTCGCGGCTTGTCCAGTCCGAAGATCCTGCAGAACTATTCGGTATTCTCGACGAGATAGGCGCTGTATACGGCGGGTCGGAAGTTATGAATGTAACCGTTTAAAAAAGCGCCGCTTTGGTTTTCCATATTCGCAAAGAGGAAAGATTCATCGTCGACAAGATCGCACAGGCGGCGCAAGAGCTGAATGCTCCGGCCTACCTGGTCGGTGGATTTGTCCGGGACCGGGTGCTGGGGCGCGGGACAAAGGACATCGATGTCGTGTGTGTGGGCAGTGGTATCGAACTGGCACGCAAGGTGGCGACGAAGCTGCGCCCGTCTCCGAGGGTCGTGTCCTATAGCCGGTTCGGTACGGCTATGCTCAAGCACGAGCAGGTGGAGATCGAATTTGTCGGAGCAAGGCGGGAGTCCTACAGGATGGATTCACGCAAGCCTGTAGTCGAAGACGGCAGCCTGGAAGACGATCAGAACAGACGCGATTTTACGATCAATGCCCTGGCTGTGAGCCTCAACGAGGCGGATTTCGGCCAGATCGTAGATCCGTTCAACGGGCTGTTGCACCTGGAGCAAAAGCTGATCAAGACCCCGCTGGAGCCAGGCCGTACATTTTCGGATGATCCGCTCAGGATGATGCGGGCGATCAGGTTTGCGACACAACTGAATTTTGAGATCGATCACGATACCTGGCAGGCTATATGCAAATACTGCAATAGGATACATATAGTAAGCAAGGAACGCATCTCTACGGAGTTCAACAAAATCATGTCTGCGCCTCAGCCTTCGGTAGGACTTAAGCTGCTGTTCGATTCGGGTTTGATGACGCTGATCCTGCCGGATGTATCAGCGCTGCAGGGAATAGAAGTACGCAACGGGCGTGCACATAAAGACAATTTCTACCATACGCTGGAAGTGGTAGACAATGTAGCTGCCAACAGCCAGGACCTCTGGCTGCGCTGGGCTGCGTTGCTGCACGATGTCGCCAAGACGCAGACCAAGCGTTTCGATCCTAAAGTGGGCTGGACTTTTCACGGGCATGAAGCGCTCGGGGCTGTGATGGTACCCCGTATCTTCCAATCGCTGAGATTGCCGCTGGACAGGAAGATGAAGTTTGTCCAGAAACTGGTCAAACTGCACCTGCGGCCCATCAGTCTCACGAAGGAAGAGATCACGGACTCGGCTATCCGCCGGCTCATCGTGGATGCTGGAGAAGACCTGGATTCATTGCTGGCGCTCTGTGAGGCGGATATTACTTCCAAGAACCGCGAAAAACGGCTCCGGTATATACAGAACTATGTGCTGGTGCGCGACAAGATCCAGGAGGTAGAGGAAAAGGACCGCCTGCGCAGCTGGCAGCCCCCGATAGACGGGATACATATCATGAATGCTTTTGGTATCGGCCCTTCTCCGCAGGTCGGGCAGATCAAGAATGCCGTGCGCGATGCCATCCTCGACGGAGACATACCCAATGAGCCGGAAGCAGCATTCCGGTTCATGCTGGATCGCGGGAAGGAGCTGGGCCTTGTGCCTGCCGGCGATCCCGGACAGTTGATGCAGCAATACCTGTTGGCACATGCGGCCTCTGCCAGGCAGGAGGCTTCACAGGAGGAGTAAAGCGGCCGGTATATTTGTTTGACCTCTGATCCGGTGTTACCTGTATTCCATTACCTGTTCCACGAATTCGTCCGGGTCCAGCCCCCAGGATTCTACCACTGAGAAAATATTTTTCACCTGCGACTGCAATGAAGGCAGCTCTTCCAGGAAAGGGAACGCAGCTTGTATTCCTTCTGTCGCCAGTGCCAGTGATCTCTGCCAGTCGGGCATTTGTTCACGATAGAATCGACTGGCGAGTGCAGCGGTATAACAGAGGTCCGGCAACCCAGCCCGTGGGTCATGCAAGGACAGGTCGCGGAGTATCGCCAGTGCTTCTTCCAGCGCTTGTTGTGCTTCGGCGGTCCGTCCTGGTTGCAGCATATAAGGTAGTGCAATGCCATGCAGGGTTTTGGCCAGGGCCGGAAGAAAACGCTGTGGGTCGGAGGCCGCCAGGCCTCTGCGGATGCCGAGTGCCCTTCCATAAGCCAGCTCAGCTTCTTCCGTTTTAGCCTCGAGGAAGAACAGGTTGCCTGAGCAGTTAAACAGGAAAGCTTTATCTGCCGGGAGATCGGGGTGATCTGTATATTGTGCCGATCCGTAGATACGCTCCGCCTCGTCGAGTAAACATCTGGCTTCGGCGTATTGGCCCTGGTCAGTGCGGAACACACCCAGGTTGACCAGTATACCCGCTCTTTCAAGCTCGTGGCCCGCTATATCGGTCAGGCTATTGTATCGCTGCAGTGCTTCGTCGAAGGCGTCGGATGCAGCGCTCGGGTCATCCTGGATCGAATACATGATGCCGAGATTAGTAAGTGTTTTGGCCTGTATACGGCTTAGCTGCTCCTGTGAAGCGTCATCTCCGGGCGGGAGTTGTATGATCTCCCGGTAGAGTTCGATTGCCTGATCAAAATCATGGCGCTTCTGGAGAAAGAATGCATACGAGAAGAGGTTGTATACATTGCGCTCTGCCAGTAACGACCGTTCATAGTATGCAGTGGCTTTTTCAGATCTGTCGGGATCGTCGGCACTGGCGGCCGTAAGGCCGGCCAGTAACATATACTCCATGGCTTTTTGGGATAGCAGCCGCTTGTTATTTTCTTCTCTGCTTTCGAGATGTGTTTTGTCGAGGAGGAGCTGTTCCAGCTCATTGTTGAGCCTTTCAGAATGCAGCAGTGTCTTCGCCTCGTCAAATCTGCCGCCCCGGATCAGTTGCCTGACAGTGTCCGCCAGTTCCCCTGTCTGTTCTGGCAGCTGGTTTACGAGGTCTACCAGTGTGTTCAATTCGCGTTTCAAGGCCCAGAGTTCTTCCTGTGCCTGGTGCTTTTTCTTCGATATTTCTATGAGGTCCTGTCTGAAACCCTCGTCTTCGGGATAGCGGCTGATCCGGTCAAGAGTCTTCACCAGCCCGGAGTCCAGCTCTTCGATCGTCCGGAGGATATTCCGGTATGCAACAGACTCTTTGAGATTGATGATCGTGCTGCCGTCACCCACGATGATATGACCGCCTGCATGGATCTCTGCCGAGACGATGTTCTTGCTGTTTTCAATCATTCCGATGGGCCTTTGCCGTGCTGGTCTCCGACGACGATATTGCCACTGCCATGTATGCTGCCGGTGACTACGTTTTTGCTATGTATGATTTGATTGGATGCCTTTTGTTCTCCCGTTCGTTTGATGATCTCGTACATGGCCCGGATCATGTCTTCACCCCCGGGGTCTTTCCGGGCAGCTTTCGCGAGCGCATTTTCGGCAGCCTGTGTGTTGATCCGGTCGTCCGGCGCATCACCCAGGTCCTTCAGAACTTCGGTAGGTTTTTCATCTTCGGTGAGAAAGATCGGTCTGATCCATCTTACGGTTGCATCTGCAAAGTCTGAGAAGAAATCCTGGATCGTCTTGTTTTCCCTGAGTTTTGACACCAGGTGTGAGACGACACTGCTGATCATTGCTGATTGAGGTTCCATCGTTGAGGGTACTTGGTTATCGGATCTGGTATACTACTCAGCGTCCCGGACGATTGACATTCTCTTCCACATGCAGGAGAGGACTGGCGCTCCCGTATAGACAAGAGTCCAGTCTGCTTAACAGCATGTCCTGGAGATCACTGTTACTATCAAAAATAATCAATTATAGATAGAAGTATCTTGTTGTGTTTGTTCAGAATACTGCTAAAAATCTATTTTTACCTGCTGCGGGTCTTCTAAGTGACTTGTTTTGATGTGTTTTATTGTACCCCTGGTGTAGATGTATGTCTGCCTGTATTGTATTCAGTGTTGGGTACAAGTTTGCTTGTAGTACAATTGTGTCAATTTTATGGTTTAAATATTGTATAAATGATATTTTTTTGGTACATTTGTTTATATTATTGTGGACACACTCTGACTGTTTAGCGGTCACGTCCTGATCTTACGAATATACCAGGATAGATTTGGGAGGCTTATAGAGCCTCCCTTTTTTATTATATATCCAATATAGTATGTTATTTTTATCCTTTTTGGATATTTGCATGAAGCAATGAACCGGGTGTTAAACGGATCGGGTGATCCACAGCCTATTCTTTGCTGTAGTTATCAGGCCGCTATGATGTGCAGACGGGGCCTTGACTTTTCCGGGTGCGTGAAAAGCGGTATCAGTGATCAGCAGGCAGACATACGGGACAGGCAGCGTGCCGACTCGCCCTGCTTCTCAGGTGCGAAGACCTGCTAAGGGAAGATAAACAGGGGCTGTGCTGATCAGATATGTTGATTGATCAGGTCGAGATCTGCCTTGATCTGTTTGAGTATCTCCTGGAAAGTGCTGTCGAAACGCTGATGGGATGAATCGATCCGCGCTTCCGCTTCGCGGATATCTTTGTCCGTATCATCTATCTTTTGCTGGTGGGCGTTTATTTCCGCTTCGAGTTTGCGGATCTGCTCCTTGTATTGCGCTATCTTCTCCTGGAGTTTGCGGGTCTCGGTCCGGCGTGTTTCGATGCGTTCGAGGATCTGTTTTTCCAGTGCCTGGTCAAACTGTGCTTTTTCCTGCATCAGCACCTTCTGGTAGTGATCTGCGGTCTCTAGCAGCTTATCGCGGGTAAGACCTACGGTACTTGCTGTCGCAAATGCAGACCTGATGGCGGTCGGGGTGTCTATCTGCAATGCCTGCAGAGCCTGGAGCGCCTGCTTGAATTCAATATAGTCAAAGCCGGGCAGGTTGTTGCGTTCCAGGGCCTTGATCAGGAAAACGAAGCTTTTGTCGTCGATGGCTTCGTTGCGCGTGAACATATTTTCGAATGCAGAGGACATGAAATAGCCTGTTTGATGGAGTTACAGCAGGAAAACCTGCCTTTTCAAGTATACAAAACTACACATAAACGCCGCAAAATAAAGTACGGACCGGCAGAGAATGGCCGCGGCATCTAGTCTTTCACAGTGGAACCGGCTACCCAATCCAGAAGCGAACGTTCGGCAAATGTGAAGTACTGGCCCCGCTCCATAAAGCCGGTGTGCCCTCCTTGCGGAGTCACCTGCAGGTGAATATGGGGGCTCGCTTCCGCTATTTCATAGGGGAAACATTGTGCGCTGATCACCGGGTCATTCTGTGCCTGCAACAGCAGGCTGGGGTGTTGTATCCGGTCCATAAAATTCAGCGAAGAAGATTGATAGTAGAATTCGTCTGCATCTGCATAACCGTTGATCGGCGCGGAATAGTGCTCGTCAAAATCGCGCCAGCGCCTGATATGATCAAAATGTGAAGGGTCTATCCATCCCGGGAACTGGGCCGCCTTCAGGGTCAGTTTGTCCCTGAGTTTGCGGAAGAAGCGGCGGCCATAGAAGCTGTACGGCCAGTGATCCATCTTGGCGGCGCTGGATTCGAGGTGTACCGGGGCGGAGACAGCGGCTGTACTGACCAGCAGATACTTGCAGGGTTGTGCAGACAGTGCCGTATACTTGAGCACAATGTTGCCACCCATACTGAACCCAATGAGGTAATATCCCTTGTACGGGCTGCCCTCGAGCGCATGCGCGGCTACGTGTTCGAGGTCGAGTATATCTCCGTGGTGATACAGCTTGGGCAGGCGGTTCATCTCGCCGCTGCAGGACCGGCAGTTCCATGCCAGCACATCATAACCTGCATCGTGAAGCAGCCTGGCGGGCGCCTGGACGTAATGCCTGCCGGAGCTACCTTCCAGTCCGTGGGTCAGTATGACCAGCTCAGGGTAGCCGTTTTGCAGCCAGTCCAGGTCCAGGAAGTCACCGTCGGGCAGCTCCAGCCTTTCACGCCGGTAGGAGACGCCCTCTATGCTGCGGAACTGGCTCGGAAAGATGGTCTGTATATGTCCGTTCCACTGGAAGGCGGGTGCGCGAAAGCCGGGTGAGGACAAGACAGGCATAGAAGATGTTGCTTTGAGGTTGTTTCAGATGAAATCGACGTCCTGGTCATACGGATAACGCATCAGGTATTGCATCGCTTTTTCCACGTCAAATTGTTCGTAGATGACCCGGTACAGGATCTGCATGATCGGTACGCTTATCTTGTAGTTCTTGGCCAGTTGCTGTACGATGCGGAGTGTACGTACGCCTTCGACCAGTTCGTCCATGCTGGAGTTGATCTGTTCTACGGTTTCTCCGCTGGCCAGGCGTTTGCCGAAAGTATAGTTGCGGCTGTTCTCGCTCGTGGCGGTCGCGATCAGGTCCCCGATACCCGCTGTGCCGAGAAAAGCCCTGGCATCTGCTCCCAGCGCCTTGCCGATATAGATCATTTCCCGCAGGCCGCGGGTGATCAGCATTGCCTGGATGTTCTTGCCCATATGGAGGCCGCCGAGTATGCCGGATGCAAGCGCTATAATGTTTTTAAGGGCCCCTGCCAGTTCGGCTCCTATGAGATCGCTACTGCCGAATACGGCAAAGCGCGGGCTGTCCAGGGCCAGTTTGCCCGCTTCGGTGACTTCGTTAAAGCGGCTGGCGATTACCGCAGCTGCAGGTTGGTTGTCGAGTATCTCGCGGGAGAGATTAGGCCCTGAAAGACAACCTACGCGGAGTACGCTGGTCTCTTCAAGAATGATCTCACTCATGGTGCGGATATGATCTCGCGTGAGTTCCGCTCCCGCCAGGTCTTCCTCGTCCAGGCCGCGAAGTCCGAATCCCTTGGTGCCGTGTATCAGTACGTGATTGGGTTTGAGATAGGGAGCGAAGCTCCGGATCATATTGGCAAAGCTCTTGGAAGGTACGACCGGGAAGATAAGCCGGCATGTTGCTGCTACCTCTTCGATATCGCTGCTGGCGCGTATGCGTTCGGATAGTTGAACTCCCTGCCAGGCATGCAACTTGTTGATGGTGTCAACGGTTTCGCGCTTGCGGGAGTACAACAGTACATCGGCATTGTGTGAGATCAGGTAGGCTACAGTCGTACCGAAGCTGCCTGAGCCTATGACGCCTACCGGCCTGCGGACCATGTTTTTCAGTTCTTTCATATTGCCTGGTCAGCAAGTATCTCCCCGACGGTACTGCCGCCCGGCGCCAGGGCATTGCCTACGTAACCGGCCGGGGTGAGTGCGAGCAGTTCTCCCTTTACCGTGTCAGATACGTCCAGCCCGTGAATAAAACCGTGCATGATTGCTTTGTCAACGGCCGCTTTGCCGCGCGTCAGTTCTTTGAGCTGTTCGTATGGTTGCTCATAACCTTCCCGCCTGAGTATACTCTGTATCGCTTCGGCCAGTATCATCCAGTTCTGGTCGAGGTCCAGGGCGAGTTTGTTCTCATTGAGCTGGAGTTTGTCCAGGCCTTTGCGGATCGATCGCAGTGCGATCAGTCCGTAAGCCAACGGCAATCCCAGATTGCGCAGTACGGTACTGTCCGTGAGGTCACGCTGCAGGCGTGATACCGGCAGCTTTTCAGCGAGGTGACCTGCTATTGCATTGGCCATGCCGAGGTTGCCTTCTGCATTTTCGAAGTCGATCGGGTTGACCTTGTGCGGCATCGCAGATGAACCGATCTCACCGGCTACGGTCTTCTGCTTGAAATAGTCCATCGAGACATAGGTCCAGATATCCCGGCACAGGTCGATCAGGATCGTGTGTATGCGGCTGAGCGCCTGCAGGAAGGCTGCCAACTGGTCATAGTGCTCGATCTGTGTGGTGGTTTGTGTTCGGCTGATGCCAAGCTGTTTGCCCAGGAAATCATTGGCGAAGCCGACCCAGTCATGGCCTGGAAATGCGGCGATATGCGCATTGAAGTTGCCTGTAGCGCCGCCGAATTTTCCACAGAACGGCACCTGTCGCAGCGATCGGAGCTGGATGGCCAGGCGCTCGGTGAATACAGTCAGTTCTTTGCCCAGGCCAGTAGGTGACGCCGGTTGGCCGTGCGTACGGGCCAGCATGGGTACATGCTGCCAGGTTTGTGCCATCTTTTCCAGTTGCCCGAGCGTTGCGAGGAGTTCAGGCTCACAGACTGAATGCCATGCTTCCCTGAGGGACATCGGTATGGCTGTATTGTTGATATCCTGGGAAGTGAGGCCGAAGTGAATCCATTCCTTATATACCTGCCAACCGCGTGTATCGAAATATTCTTTGAGGAAGTACTCGACAGCCTTGACGTCGTGATTGGTTACTTTTTCAATGTCCTTGATCCTGGCAGCCTGTTCTTGTGTGAAATCCTTGTACAGAACCCTCAGTTCCTCGAACCCGGACTCCGGGAATTCTTTCAGCCCGGGCAGTTGCTGCCTGACCAGCGCGATAAAATATTCGACCTCCACCCGGACGCGATAGCGGATAAGCGCAAATTCGGAGAAGTACTCCTGCAGCAGTTGGGTCTGCCTGTGGTACCTGCCGTCGATGGGGGAGATTGCTTCTATCATGGTTTTAGGCGCAAAAGTACAAATGAATCCGTTATGACGCCGAAGACTGGTTTTCCTGCCGGCGTTTGAGGTGATAGTAGGTCTCAGTCTGAGACCTGATCACGAGGTAATGATTGTTTTTCCGGTATTCGTTCTTCATCTGCGCATCCAGTATCCTGGCTTTGACGTTGTCATTGAGCTGCAGCTCAATGATACTCATGATGTCTTGCCGCAGTGCAGGGGAGTACACAGGGAAAGCAGTCTCGATGCGGTGACTGAGATTGCGCACCATCCAGTCCGCACTCGACAGGTACAGCCGTTCCTGCCCGTTGTTGTGAAAGTAAAATACCCGTGCGTGTTCCAGGTAGCGGTCTACGATGCTGACGGCCTCGATATGATCGCTGTATCCCCGGATACCGGGTACAAGGCAGCATATACCGCGTATGATCAGCTGTACCTGTACACCGGCCTGGCTCGCCCTGTAGAGATGCCCGATCATCTCGTGGTCCTGGAGAGAGTTGAGTTTCAGTACGATACGTGCAGGTTTACCTGCCTTGCTATGTCTTATCTCCTGGTCGATAAACTCGACAAGCCTGTCGCGCAGGTTGTATTGCCCGACCAGCAGGTGATCAAACTGGACCTTGTCCAGCCTGCCGATCTCGAGAAAAGAGAATACAACGCCTGCCTCGCGCACCAGTCTCATGTCCGTGGTGAACAGTCCGAAGTCGCTGTAGACCCTGGCGGTGTCTTCATTGAAGTTGCCGGTACTCATATAGCCGTAGATCCTGGACTCGTTCTGCTCGATCCTGCGTACGAGGGCTATCTTGGCGTGTACTTTCAGTCCGGGCATACTGTAGTGGACACGCACACCGGCTTTTTGCAGTTTTTCGCCCCACTCCAGGTTGGCCTCTTCATCGAATCTGGCTTTTACCTCGATGAAGACAGAGACATTCTTGCCGGTCTCCACTGCTTCGATCAGGGCGTCCATGATCCGCGAGCTTTTGGCTACGCGGTACTGGATGAGCTTGATATGTGTGACATATGGATCACGCGCCGCTTCCTCAAAGAACCTGATCACGGGCGCGTAACTCTGGTAGGGGAAGCAGAGCAGGTGTTCTGCATCGGACAGTGCTCCGAAAAAGTCCTTCACGTTCTCGAGCAGGTTGTCCCGTAGCGGGGGGAGCGGGCTGTACCTGAGGTGTTTCATCCCGAAGTCCGGGAATCGGAAGAAGTCGAAGTTGTTGTGGTAACGTCCCTCCGGGAGCAGGTCGGCCTGCTCCAGCTCAAACATGGTCTTGAGGAAGTTGAGCAGCGACTTGGGGATTTCCTTGTCGTAGACGAGGCGTGCAGCCGGACCTACATTGCGCTTGTTGAGGCTGTTCTTGATCTTCTGGATCAGATCCCCCGCAAATTCGTCCTCGATATAAAGTTCACCGTCCCTGGTAAGCTTGATGGAATACGTGTCCAGGATATCGAAACCCGGGAAAAGAAGCTTCACATTGTGTCGTACGATATCGTCTAGCATGATCAGGTCATGACGGCTGGAGAGTCCGGGTAGTTTGATAAACCTGGGCAGGTGATCCGACGGGATCTTGACGATCGCGAACTGCTCCGGCACATTGGTCTTGCCCTTGGGTATCATGCGGATCGTGAGGTAGAGCGCAGCGTTGTTGAGAAATATGCGTACCATATTGGGCACCAGGAGTACCGGTTGTACGAACGGCAACATGTTGTCCCTGAAATACGCTTCTACAAATTCGTGCTGCTGCTGACTGAGGTCCAGCCTGCGCAGCAGGTAGATATTGTGTCGTTTCAGCTCGGGTATGATCTGTTGTTCAAAGATCTGGTTAAATTCTACCTGTTGCTTGTTGACTATACCGAGGATCTGTCGCAATAGCTGCCTGGGCTCAAACTCGAGTTCCTTCTGTGTCTTTTTGCCCAGACGGACCAGGTTGCGAAGCTGGCCGACACGCACTCTGAAGAATTCATCCAGGTTGGAGGAGAAGATCGCCAGGAACTTGATCTGCTCCAACAGGGGGACAGACGGGTCTTTGGCTTCCTGCAATACACGGTAATTGAAACTGAGCCAACTGATATCCCTGTGGATAAAGGGTGCTTTTTTCTGCATGGGTCAAAACAATTGGAATTGTGTGCCATACGACTCGATACGCCGTGGCCCCCTGGTCAGCCAGGGCTCACGTGCGTCAAGGCATCCGTACAAATATAGGGAGAGCTCAGCCAGTAATCGGCCTTCGGGATTGTGGTTGAGAAAGTAAAATTCGTCGAGGTAAGGGTTAAGTACCTGCATCTGCTGCAGCCACTGGTCGACACGCAATCGGTCTATCTCTTCTATACCTGTCGCTACAAACCGGACCAGCCATTTGCGGCTGCAAAGTGTACCGTGCAGGAGATCTCTGCGGCCTGCCGTATCCGTGACTACCCAACTGCTGTCATGGTGCTTAAGCAATTCCGTTACTTCTCGTTTAATGGGTGCAGTAAAGAAACCAGGGTGACGGAATTCCACTGCAATGCGGGACGTTAGAGGCCCGGCAGTCTCAAGCAGAAAGGCTATTTCTCCGAGCCTGTCCGGCGAAAACTTCGGGGGGAGCTGCAGAAAGGCAACGCCCAGCTTTTGCCCAAAAGCTTGCAAGACCTCCAGGAAGTCCTGCAAGGGCAGGCTTTGTTTGCGCAGGTTGTCCTCATGGGAGATGATCTGGGGAAATTTCGGACAGAACCTGAAATCGTCCGGCATGGCTTCGCACCACCTGAGAACCAGTTCTCGGCGGGGTATACTGTAGAAGGTGGTGTTGAGTTCTATGGAGTTGTACTGGCTGCCGTAAGCAGAGATATATGCCTCCTTTGCAGTACGGTCGGGGTACAGGAGGCCTTTCCATTCAGGCATCAGCCAGGATTTGGCCCCTAGATAGAACACAGGCTTGTCAGTCCGGTCAGGAAGCATGGACAGCAGGTCTGTCTCGATGGCGGGAAGGGTGTAGACGACCTTTTCAGGGTGCGCTGTTTTCCCAAATTCCATAGGCTGTTGTACGATTTTTTGTATGGGTTGAAGGTAAGGAAATTGTAGTTCGCAGCGATGTCGCAGACATCAGCAGTGCCTTCCGTCTAGCGTTTTGACGTAATACCGACGGATCAATTGACGGCATGTCGTTACTTTGCATCATGCAAATACCGGCATATATCACCGAAGACCTCGAGAAGCTGAGAGACGCCGGGCAGTTGCGAAGTCTGTCCAGGTCTGACCATGCGCTGGCTGACTTTTCCTCTAATGATTACCTGGGGCTGGCAGGGTGGACCCGGCAGTCTACAACAGAGCTGGCCTTTGGTAGCGGAGGGTCACGCCTTCTGTGCGGACACCACGCGATACATGAACAGGTGGAGGAGCGTCTGCGTACCTATTTTCGTGCACCGGCAGCCCTGCTCTTTGGTTCGGGCTATCATGCCAACATGGGGCTTATACAGGCGCTGGGGCGCAGACAGGATTGCTTTCTGTACGATGAGAGGGTACATGCTTCCATGCGCGAGGGCCTGAGGCTTGCCCTGGGTCCGGCATTTTCTTTCCGCCACAATGACCCTATGGACCTGGAGCGGAAATTGCAGCAGAAGAGAGGAGAAGAGTGTTATGTACTTGTAGAGTCATTGTACTCTATGGATGGCGACGAGGCGCCGATCGGCCTGTTTGCGGGGCTATGCAAGTCTTATGGTGCATGGCTGATCGTGGATGAAGCCCATAGTACCGGCGTATACGGCCCGGGAGGCCGCGGATGCACGATAGCTGCAGGCCTGGAAGACAGGGTGCTGGCGAGGGTACATACTTTCGGTAAGGCACTTGGAGCAGCAGGGGCTGCCGTGCTGGGTGCACCGGCGCTGGTCGATTTTCTTATCAATCGCTGCAGGTCCTTTATATACACGACCGCCATGCCGCCAGTCCTCGCCGGGCGGCTCCTGGATGTACTGGACGAAAGTCTCCTGCAGCCGAGGATCTTCGCGCTGAACGAAGTGATAGCCCGCTTTCGGCGCCAAGCGGCTGTGCTGTTTCCCGATTGGACTACATTGCCCGGACCGATCCAGGTCTTCCTGGTTCCCGGCAATGAGCGGGCGCTGAGCGCCGCTGCCGCTTTGCAGAAGGGAGGGGTGGATGTACGGGCGGTTAGAGCGCCGACCATCCCTGCCGGTAGCGAACGGCTGCGTATCTGCCTGCACGCGTTCAATACGGAAGAAGAAACAGAACTGTTGTTGTTGCTCCTCAAAAAATCTATGTGGTGATGGATAGTTATTTTGTCACGGGTATCGGGACCGGCATTGGCAAGACGGTGCTGTCTGCCGTGTTGCTTCGTCTCTGCAGCGGCGTATACTGGAAACCCGTCCAGTCGGGCGACCTGGACGATACGGACAGTGATAAGGTGCAGCGGTGGTCGGGGCTGCCAGGGTCGCATATTGCGCAGGAGGCTTACCGGCTTCAGGCTGCGTTGTCGCCCCACGCTTCGGCAGCGCTGGAAGGTGCTTCCATAGATATGGATGTCATACTATCGGCCAGGCCGTCTGCACAACCCATCGTAGTCGAGGGGGCTGGCGGGCTTTTCGTGCCACTCAACGATGTATACTGTATGATCGACCTGGTCGGTAGGTTAGGATTGCCTGTGGTGCTGCTTTCAAGGCACTACCTGGGCAGTATCAACCATACGCTCCTGAGCCTGGAGGCACTTCACTATCGTGGGCTGCCGGTACGGGGGATCGTATTTGCAGGGAAGCCGAATATTTCTTCCGAGCAGGCTATTCTGTCCAGGACCGATGTGCCGCTGCTGGGCCATCTGCCGGAAATGGACCATATCGATCTTTCTGCGATCGATGAAATGGTAACTTTGGCCCATGATGAATGGTATTGGTGAGCTTCGGGGACATGATGCCGGGCCTGTCTGGCATCCTTATACCCAGCACGGGCTTGATCCTGCTCCACTTCCAGTCAGGTCAGGCAAAGGTGCTTTGCTCTACCTGGAAGACGGGCGTATACTGATAGATGGCATCTCTTCCTGGTGGGTCAATGTGCACGGTCACGCGCACCCGAAGATTGCGGAGGCTGTTGCCGCGCAAAGCAAGACGCTGGAACAGGTGATTTTTTCCGGATGTACGCATCGCCCGGCACAGGAACTGGCTGGGCGGCTGGCAGGACATATCCGGGACGATGACTATAAGGTTTTTTATTCCGACAACGGCTCTACTGCGGTAGAAGTGGGGCTCAAGATGGTGATACAGTACCATCATCTGCAGGGAGATACACGGGATACGATCGTGGCGCTTTCGGGAGGTTTTCACGGGGAGACCCTGGGTGCACTGAGTGCGGGAGATGTCGGCGCATTCAAGGCAGCCTTTGCACCTTACCTGTTCCGGGTGGAGTATCTCCCTTCTCCGGTAGACAACAGCCTCTCAGTGGTGCTCGATACGCTGGAGAAGATACACCGGCAGCGCAGGATTGCGGCATTCCTGTTTGAGCCGCTGATACAGGGGGCTGGCGGTATGCGTATGTATGATGCTGACTTCTTATCAGCGCTGCTGGAGCACTGTAGACGACTCGGGATCATAAGTATAGCTGATGAGGTCATGACCGGCTTTTACAGGACCGGGACCTTCCTGGCTACAGATCAGACAACGACTACACCTGATATCATTTGCCTGGCCAAAGGGCTGAGCGGGGGATTTCTCCCTCTCGGAGCGACGATGTGCAGGCAGGAGATCTATCGCGCCTTCCTGTCGCAGGACCGGGCTCGTACTTTTTTTCACGGGCACTCTTTTACGGCCAACCCGATCGCTTGTGCGGCAGGGGTGGCCAGCCTGCAGCTTTTCGGACTACCCGAGACGCAAGCGTCTATAGCCCGTATATGCAGGCGGCAGGCTGAGTTTGCCCGGTTACTGATAAAGACCAGGCCGGACATGGCCCCAAGGTCTACGGGCACGATCCTGGCATTTGACTTCCCGCCTGGCGAAAGCAGTGGGTACCTGGACAGCTTGCGTGACCGACTGTACGGCTTCTTCCTGTCTCGGGATATCCTGCTCCGACCCTTGGGGAATACGGTCTATGTGCTTCCCCCGTATTGTATATCCGATGCGCAACTGGATCTCGTCTATGCGGCGATCCTGGAGGCTGTCGAAACATTGGGAGGGCCGGCATGAGTGTTTATATAAGTCCTGTAGCGAGTCTTTCGGCGCTCGGTGCGGTCAGCTCGACCGTCGAGAAGGGGTGGGAGCGGGGTCTTAGCGGGCTGAGCTACCGGGCTGGTAGCTGGCAGGCGCCTCTCCACGAAGAGGCAGAGATCGCCCTGCAACAATTGCTGTACGCACTGCCGGAACTGAAAAAATATGACCGTAGTGTGCAGATGGCTGTATGGGCTTACGGGTTTGTACCGGCAGGAGAGGGGCGGCGACGTTTTTTACAGGTCGCCAGCTCGCGCGGGACTACGGGCTTGCTTGAGCGCTACCACGAAGACTTCCTGGCCGATGAAAGCAGAAGAGCTCACCCGAGGACGAGCCCGTATACGACCTTTGGGAATATGGCTGCTGCCTGCCTGAGATTTGGCGAGAGGACAGATCCGGCTACAGGAATGGATATCAGCGCCACCTGCAGTTCTATGAGTATGGCCGTCGTCAGTGCAGCTGCCTGGCTGGAAGCGGATATGACAGATGAAGCCATTGTGATCGGCGCCGAAGCGCCGCTGACCGGATTTACGATCCGCCAGATGCAGGCGATGGGGATCTATAGCGCAGAGGCGGAGGGTGCAACGTATCCTTGCCGGTCAGGCGATCCGGACAAGCCATCCAATACGATGGTCCTGGGAGAGGCCTCTGTAGCATTGTCGTTGAGCCGGGAGAAAACAAAAGGCGCTATGCTGCTGACAGGCTGGGGTGCTGCGGTCGTACCCGCCCGTACGCTGGCATCTGTATCGGCCGAAGGCCAGGCGCTCAAGGTCTCCATGCAGCAGGCATTGGAGCGGGCCGGTAGCCCCAGCATACAGGCTGTAGTAGCTCATATGCCTGGTACGACGGCCGGCGATGCGGCCGAGATCAGCGCTCTGTGCAACGTGTTCGGCCACCAGGTAATGCCTCTATGTTATCAGACGAAATGGCTCACAGGGCATGCGCTGGGCGCTTCTGCCGGGCTGAATATACTGCTGGCCGAATACCTGTTGAACGATGGAAAGGCAGCTGTTCCGCCCTGGGTGGAGGCCGCCGCCGATCAGCCCCGAATGGAAAGGATACTGATCAACAGTCTCGGATTCGGGGAGCATGCCGTCAGCCTGGTGCTGGAGCGGGTGTGAGTGACTGGGCAGAGAAAGGCTGTTAAGCCCTTATATACCCATTTCTTTGCGTACATCCTGGAAGAAGGGGTTCCAGACAGACTGTTGCTCTTTCAGCCGTTCCAGTGCTTTATCAAGAGCCTTATCTTTAGTAGTACCTTCTCCTTCTAATTCGATTATTGCTGAAGTGAACTCTGAACCGTCTTCTTTTTTCAGGCTTAGTGCGAGGTCAAGGCGAACTGAAGGCAGGTTGACCATTCCAGAACTTATGTAGCTTTCCTGGTAGTCAACATAGGGAGTAATCATCGCTGAGTGCTTTGATCTTATGTTCTGAAGTCCCTGTTGAGTCAGAATGGACTGTATTTCTACCTCTATCTTATTTCTTGTATTCTGCTCCAGATTGTTATTGTTACCGGTTGATTGGAACCTTACTCCTCCTCGGTCGGTAGCGGCAGTACGGTTCGGATTGGAAACGCTTTTATATGTATTGTTCGAGTTGGTCGTAGTTGTGGTATTCTGAGTGATGTTGTTGTAGACAACATTTCCCATGTTAATAGTTCCTCCCCCTGTATTCGTAAAATTGTCTTTGCCCATGACTACAGATGCGCCTTTTTCCACTTCAATTTTGCCTTCTCCTGTTGAATAATTCTCCTTAGATGCAGTTCTGAAACGGTAGAAAAGAGCAATAGTGACTATGGCTCCTGTAATAGCTGTCAATTTCAGGTAATTGTACTTTGATTTAATCTGTTGTGCGGTTTCTTTCATTTTTTATACTTTTTACATTATATTTGTTTCTTATTTCAATCTTACATGAATTGTGTTGCCGTTGATATCATAAGACATCTTCCAACCCTGAGCCATATTGTCGGTACGTGTGAGGGTGCTACAGTACTTCGACAATTCCGCGGCAAATCTGGAGGGGCTATAGGGTATTCCTTTTGAGTCTCGCAGTGGAATACGCACATCGTCATATATCACCCTCAAAGGAGTGCCGGCAGGTGGATGATAGTAATTATTGTGTGCATGCGCGGCTATCCAAGCCTCTATTAATTCACGGAGTTGACTGCCGTCTGTTCCTGTTTCCGTTGCATAGTTATAGGGGACATTTTTTTCTACACTGAAAACAAGTTTGACGGATCTGCCCTCATGGGCGATCTCATTCAATTTTTCTTTGATAGTCGCCACAAAATTGCTCAATATAGAGGGCCCGTCATCTTCTTCGGAAATACTGGCATTCAATGCGTTCTCGATCAGCAGATCTACTTTGTCCGTGTAGAATTCATTGCTCCTAAGTGTTTTGTCCGCCAGAGAGGACGCAGTGCCTGCGTCGTATGCTGTCAGAATGATACGGATACTGCTACCCCCGGAACCAGTATACAAGTGTGTCTCTACTTCGACATAGATATCCGCCCCAGAGTATTCTATGATCAGGGTCTTCATATCGCTCTGGCTGCCGCTTGTGAATGCACCGCTTCTTTCCAGTTCTTTCATCTTGGCTATGAAGTCAATAGTCTTTAAACTCTGGTCATCAAACCCTTCTTTAACCTTTGCGATCGTAACTCTTCTGTTGATATCATTTTCCAGGACAGTGCGTATATCTTCACCTTTTCTGACATATGGAATGACCATAATACTCGGTTGTATTGATTTGTCTGTTCTGGCCTGGGCAGTCGCTGGTAGAGCAAATGACAGCATGGTGGCCAGAAAACAGATTATACAGATTAAGGGAGTCGGAAATAGTTTGACCTGAAACATGATTGGAGTTAGGTAAGGGACGATCATATTTATGGTAACTGACAGGGTTTATTTTTTCACGCGCAAGAAGACATTATCTCTGGCGTATTTGTAGTAGAGGTCTTCCCCTCCACTGGATACAGTGCATATAATCACTTCACCGGCAGCATTACCTATTTTTGCTTCTGCCACGAGACGCTCTACGCGTGCTGTAGTGCCGTCGATACCGGTCTCCATAGTTTCTTCTATGACCTCGATTCGCTGTCCCTTTTTAAGAGACTTATCGCTGGTTTTGATCATGAAACTTTTGACCCGGGTACTTCTGACCTCATCCAGTTTGAAGATCTTGAGACCTGCCGGAACATATGCATTCAGAAAGTTGTAAACCTGGTCTATCATAGCATGGGGGCTACTCAGTTTTGACATTTCTATTGTCTCTCCGATAGTGGCTACGGCATCGCCTTGTGTACTGCTTCGCCCCGATCCATAGATTTTATTCATATTGTCACTGACTTTACTGGTCATACTACCGATAGACAATTGTTGGCGGCCTGTTTTTGACACGATCTCGCTTGCTAATACCTGCCCGGTAGTGATATTGACGATACAGAGATGTACTATAGGGTTGGGTAGCTTATTGGCATTATTGCGGTCAATATTGAGTACATGAACAAGGACCAGGAGTTCGGCGCCGAGGCTACGCCCTTGTTTGATCGTTTTTCCCTGTATAAAAGCTTCTCCTTTCTGAAGGTTACGCTCGTGAGCGACGGCTCCCCACTGGTCGCGTTCTACCATTTGAAAACGTTCGCTTTTTACAATCGCTACTTTGACTTCGCGATAGACATCTTCGGCGTCTGCTTTTTTGACTCTTTCCTTGGAATAGGTAAATGGAGCGATAGCCGCTACTTTCTTTTTGGCGGCTTGCCCGAATGTCGATAGCGGCTTGATTAACGCAGTGATGATAAAGAAGAATAGCACAGGTGAGCATATTGATGAACTCATACGTACAATCTCAGTTTTTATAGAAGCAACGACGGATTTCCGACAGGCCGGAATTTCTTTTCTCAGTGGTGCAAACTAAGTCGGCCCGATTGGGCATGCAACCGTAGATCTACGTAAAGTATGTGCGTATTTTTACGCTGCCGGACAGGTGGATTTCCGCAATGAGAAACTTTGCCTGTGCACCGGGTAATTTTACATTAAGAAGAAGAGTCCAACGATTATTTGTGTTTTGCCGGTGGATGTATCCGGGACAAGAAAGACTGTATTATGCATTCAGGGTTGACTATCAGGCAGGAATATCCTGCTGATCATGTTTCTGTAGACGGGTTGCTGAGGGCGGCTTTCGGCGGTGACGATGAGGCGATCCTGGTGCAACAGCTGCGTCTGTGCCAGGCCTTTGTACAAGAGCTGTCATTGGTAGCTATCTATGAAGGAAATGTAACAGGCCATATTCTTTTCACAGAGTTGCCTGTATACAGTGACGGTAGACTGCAGACCATGAGCCTGGCATTGGCTCCGCTATCGGTATTGCCCGGGTACCAGGGCAGAGGCATAGGTACAGCGTTGACCAGAGAGGGCCTTGAAGTTGCCAGGCGGCTCGGGTATGCTTCTGCAGTCGTGCTGGGCCACGCGGAGTACTACCCGCGTTTTGGTTTTGCCCCGGCCGGGAAATGGGGGATCAGGGCGCCTTTCGATGTACCGGGGGATCATTTTATGGCTGTTGAACTGGTTGCGGACAGCCTGAAGGGGGTACCAGGAATGGTCCACTATGCAGCGCCCTTCGGTATTCCTGATCCTCCTATGCAACCGTAGGCTGACTCTTACGCGGGTGCTTTGGTCTTTGTGGTCCGGGCACAAAGATCTGGTACCAATCTTTTGTAGATTTGTTTCCTGATCGCCGGTCACTGGAATACCTGTCGACCGGTAAGTTTTAACCAGTATCCGGCATATATGAGCAATGAGCAGAAGGCTATCAAAGCGACCTGGTTCAGTATAGCCGGTAATACCTGTCTTGCCGTCATCAAAGGGCTGGCAGGTTATTTTGGCAACTCATATGCATTGATCGCCGACGCGATCGAATCAACAACGGATATTTTCGCCTCCGTACTGGTCCTGCTGGGCTTGCGGTATGCCAACCGGCCGGCCGACGAAAATCATCCCTACGGACATGGCAGGGTAGAGCCGCTTATTACTTTTATAGTGGTGGGCTTCCTGATCACTTCAGCTACCATTATCGCCTACGAAAGTATACGGAATATAGGTCGCCCGCATGAGCTGCCTGCACCCTGGACACTGATCGTCCTGGGGGCGATCATTATCTGGAAGGAGCTTTCTTTCCGGCTTGTCATGCGCAGGAGCAAGGAGACGGGAAGTTCTTCGCTGAAGGCAGATGCCTGGCATCACCGCAGCGATGCCATTACTTCCGTAGCGGCTTTTATAGGGATTTCCATAGCGCTGATCATGGGTGAAGGATATGAGACGGCCGACGACTGGGCTGCACTGTTTGCTTCAGGGTTTATCCTGTACAACAGCTACCTGATCCTGCGTCCGGCACTCGGGGAGATCATGGATGAGCAGTTGTATGATGAACTGGTAGAGCAGATACGGAATGTGGCTGCCGGGGTGGATGGCATCAGAGGTACGGAAAAATGCCTCGTGCGGAAGATCGGTATGAAATATCATGTCGATCTCCATGCTACTGTGGATGCGGATATCAGCGTCCGGGAAGGCCATACGCTGGCGCATAATCTCAAGGACACGTTGCTGAAAGAAATTCCGCATATCGGCAACGTGCTGATCCATATCGAACCGGACGAATATGAGTAGTGCCGGGGATGATCAGAGCTGGGTGCGGACTCTGGCAGGCATATGTACCCGCTATGCCTGAATGTCGTGCACCGGAATTTTTCAGGTTGTTTTATCTTTCCTCTTGACAAGATCCTTTTATTATTTATCTTTGAAATGAGTATCACGTTCTGTGATACTTGTAGTGCCTCAGTTTCTAGTTATTTCTGAGCGCGCTTTAATGGGAAAGTTCTGACCTGTGTATCCACAGTGTTTCATTACCAGATTCCGTTCGTTTTATTTGACTTTTATTTCTCCCGGCTCGGCATTTCTGATGCTTTGCCACAAGGGAGAATATCCATACAGGTCATTATTCTAACCCATTATATTTTTACTGACTATGTACTACAAAGCACAGTTTTTCATCATTCTTGCCCTGCTCATGAGCCTGTCGGTTGTGGCGCAGGACACTCAGGGCCACCTGTTCTGCGGACACGATATCGGCCTGCAAAGTATGGAGACCCGGTACCCGGGGTATCGCGATGCGGTGGCGAAGACCTTCGCTGATGCCAAGATGCGCGTGGCGGATCACAGCAGGAGCCGGGATACGTATGTCGTACGCGTGGTCTTTCACGTGGTATGGTTGAATGAGGAAGAGAACCTTCCGGATTCTGTTCTCCAGAGCCAGTTGGATGTACTGAACGAAGACTTTCAGCTTCTCAATGAAGACAGGTACGAATTGAGGAGTATTTTCCAGGATCGCCAGGCTGACGCCGGTATACGTTTTGAGCTGGCTGAAGTCAGGCGTACCTACACGGACAAGCTTTTCACTCCGCAGTTCATCGCATTGCCGGATGAGGTCAAGCAGTCAGCGCAGGGCGGAAGCGACGCAGCCAGCCCGGATGCCTACCTGAATATATGGATCTGCAAACTCCAGACCATACCTTTCTTCGGCGGACAATTGTTCGGATACGCCTATCCTCCTGCGGGACTGCCCAACTGGCCGGAGGGTGTGAGCGCACCGTCGCCGGGCCTGGACGGTGTGGTGGTGGACTACCGCTGTATCGGCCGCAACAATCCCTATCCTATGGATGTACAGGGAATCGGAGTCATCTTTCAGAACGGGCGCACGCTGACGCATGAAGTCGGCCACTACCTTGGTCTTCGCCATATCTGGGGCGACGGCGGAGGTATTTTCGGTGGCAACGACTGTACAGTGGACGACGGTGTCGATGATACGCCCAACCAGGGCAGTCAGACCAACTATTCATGTGACAAAACACGGAATACCTGTATCGACAGCGTGGGAACAGATGAGCCTGATATGATCGAAAACTATATGGACTATTCTACCCAGGAATGTCTGAACACTTTCACCCAGGGCCAGGTAGCCATCATGCGTTCTGTACTCGAAAACGAGCGTAAAGGGCTGCTGTGGAACCAGACTGCAGTCGCAAAAGCCGAATTGGGCGCTGAACTTATGCTTGCTCCCAATCCTGTCAATGACCGGCTGCTGATCAGGAGCGCTGCTGCCATGGAAGGCGAATACAGGCTGATGGACCAGAACGGCCGCATTCTTTCTGGCAATCGCTTTAATGTGCCGGCTGCCGGAAGCCTGGAGGTACAGACGGTGAACCTGATCCCCGGTCTTTATTTTGTGCAGGTGATCAATGCCGGACAATCCGCCACGCTGCGTTTTCTCAAGCAGTGATATATTGAATGTAGCAACAGAAGTGACGGCTTGTATGAATCCTGCCGGATGAATACCTTGTTGAAGAGGCCTAATCGGTTATATTTGCACTTTCATCATACGTCAGTGCATCATGACTCTCGAAGATATCCTCTCAATCTATCATAAGCCGCTCCTGGAGCTGGTATACGAGGCTGCTACCGTACACAGGCAGTATCATGACTCCCGTAAGGTCCAGATCAGCACGTTGCTGTCGATCAAGACCGGCGGGTGTCCAGAGGATTGCGCCTATTGTCCGCAGGCCGCCAGATACTACACCGGTGTACAGGATGAGCCCCTGATGTCCCGCGAAGCCGTGATGATCGCCGCCATGAATGCCAAGGAGGGCGGCGCATCACGGCTTTGTATGGGCGCTGCCTGGAGGAATGTCAAAGAAGGGCCGGACTTTGAGCATGTACTGGACCTGGTGTCGGCAGTCAACGGCCTGGATATGGAAGTCTGTTGTACCCTGGGTATGATCAATGCTTCCCAGGCACAAAGACTGGCAGACGCAGGTCTGTATGCCTACAATCATAATCTCGACTCTTCGGACGAGTACTATAAAGAGATCATTTCCACCCGCAGCTATGACGACCGGCTCAAGACGCTCAGTCATGCCCGTCGGGCCAACCTGACCGTATGCTCAGGCGGGATCATAGGCATGGGTGAGTCCGTGGAGGACCGTTGCAAAATGCTGCTTACGTTACGTTCGCTGGATCCGCAGCCCGAATCCGTCCCGATCAATGCACTTGTAGCCGTAGAAGGCACCCCGCTGGAAGAACTGGAACCGATCCCGGTCTGGGAGATGATCCGTATGGTCGCGACCACACGGATCGTACTACCCCACACTACGGTACGCCTGTCAGCCGGCAGGACCCAAATGTCCAGAGAAGGCCAGGCGCTTTGTTTCATGGCAGGGGCCGCTTCTATTTTTGCCGGTGAGAAACTGCTCACTACACCCAATCCTGACCAGGATGAGGATATGGAGATGTTGCGCATACTTGGCCTGGAGCCGGCTGTACCGTTTGAGCGTGGCAGGCCGGTGGCGGAGGATACGCCTGTAACTGCTCCTGAAGCAGAGTCGGTACGCTGGGCGCGTCCGGGACACAGGATAGATCGCAACGTAACGTATACGGCCATCGCCAAAGAAAAGAGAAAAACACAACGGTCAAAAACAGTAAACCCGGAGTCATGAAGAAAGCGATCTATGTTGCTGCCAACTGGAAAATGCACAAAACCCTGCAGGAAGGCCTGGAGCTGGGGACTGCCTTCAGCGAATACCAGGTACCGCGCGGTGTGACAGCGGTCGTGAATGCTCCGGCTATTCATCTTGCCGGGCTGGCCGAGGCCTTTGCAAACGGCAACGGATGGAGTGCAGGAGCCCAGAATTGTCACCAGGCGGAGTCCGGCGCGTATACCGGAGAGATTTCTGCCGGCATGATCGCTTCTACGGGAGCCCGGTATGTTGTGCTAGGACATTCGGAAAGAAGGATCTATTTCCAGGAGACAGATGCACTTGTCCTGGACAAGATCCGCAGTGCACGGCGTGCGGGCCTCATACCGATCTACTGTTGTGGCGAGTCGCTCGATATAAGAGAATCGGGAGCGGAAAGGTCTTATGTAGAAAGACAACTGAACGAGAGTATACTGCAATTGGACCCGGAAGAGATCGGGGGCGTATGGATCGCCTATGAGCCGGTATGGGCCATAGGTACAGGCCGGACGGCCAGCCCGCAACAAGCCCAGGATATGCATGCTTTCATACGTCAATTGCTGTCGGATCGATTCGGGCGTGATGTGGCGGCGTCGGTTCCGGTACTTTACGGCGGCAGTTGCAATCCCGCTAATGCGCGGGAACTCTTCTCCCTGGCGGATGTCGATGGCGGCCTGATCGGAGGAGCTTCATTGAAATACGAAGATTTTACAGCTCTTCTGAGGATCGCGGGAGAGCTGATCGGCTCCTGATCTTCCGGTACGCCGACCCCGGCCGGTAATATTTAGCGGAAAAAACATATTAAAAAATTTTATACTATTAGGTTGAATGTATAAATTTGGGAATCTGTCCCGCGTGACACTAACCTGATCGTATGAACCATATCGTAACGCAGCGTTTCATTGAGTGTTTTGACAAGCTGAAGGAGTTGAACAAAGTCCGCTCCGGTCGTCAGTTTGCCATGACGCTGGATTATCTGCCACAGAGTTTCAGTGAGATACTCAACGGTAGACGGGATGTGACCATTGATCTCCTGCGCAAGGCTGTTGAAGTGTACAATTTCAACCCGGTGTATATATGTCGTGGAGACGGTTCGTTCTTCTACCGGGAGGAAGGGCATGACAGCGCCCGTGTCCTTACGATCGTGACCGATCCGGATGACAATGAGCGCATTGTCCATGTACCGGTCAAAGCGCAGGCCGGTTATGCCGGCGAACAACTGGACCCGGTATTTGTCAGTGAGTTGCCTGCATACTCTTTACCGGACTATGCTTACCGTTCGGGGACTTTCCGGTCTTTCGATGTTTCGGGCGATAGTATGGAGCCTGTGCTTTATTCGAAGGACAAGGTGATCTGCAGTTTTGTAGAGCAGCATCTCTGGGAGTCAGGGATCAAGGACCATCATGTGTATGTGGTCGTATCTGCAGGCGATGTATTGGTGAAACGGGTGGTCAATAATATCCGCAGGCACCGGCACCTGGAACTGCATTCCGACAACGATTACTACCCGCCGATCAGGATGAATGTAAACGATATACGCGAAGTCTGGATGGTGCGGACGCGACTGGCTGACTTCGATCACAGTCCGCCGGATCGCCAGGAGTATATCGGTCAGCAGCAGACAGATATCCAGGGTATGCTTCGTACCGTGGAGCAGCAATCGGAAATGATCAGCCGCCTGCAGCGTACGATCGACCGGCTGGTAGATGTGCACCAACCTATCAATACACTATGAGCCTGTATATCAGCGGAAGGGTCACCTATGTATCCCTGGAGACGGGCTTCTGGGGTATCATAGCCGATGACGATACCCACTACTATGTGCTCAATATGCCGGAGCAACTAAAACATGAGCAGGCCCGGGTCAAGGTAGTGGCCGAGGTCGCGGATGATATCGTCACAATGGCCATGTGGGGAATTCCTGTACGATTGCTTTCCTTTCAGACACTGATGCCCTGAGTTTTACTCCGGGAAGAATACACCTGTCCAGACTCTATCAGGCTTATAGAGAAGCCTGGAATACCGCTCACCTGAGCAGCAATCGCTGATTCCATTTGTTTCCGGCCCCATCAGCAGGGAGAACTGGTTTTTGCAGTGCTCTGCGGTGGAAGATCAGGGCTGCCATGGCCGCTATTTCCGCCGCTTTGCTGTGTTGCCTGTAAAGGGCTTCCGGCTCAAAATAGCGTTCTACGAAATGGGTATCAAAACTGCCGTCGCGGAAAGCGGGGTGATTGATGGCAAATGCCCCGAATGCAAGTGTGGTGGGAATGCCGGAGATCCGGTAATCCTGTATGGCTTCAGTCATCTTGCGGATGGCAGCTTCTCTGGTATCTGCGTATACGATCAGTTTGGCCAGCATCGGATCATAGTAAACCGGGATCTCATCTCCCTGGCTGAAGCCTGAGTCCACCCGTATACCGTCTCCTGCCGGTTCTCTGTATTCATACAGGATACCTGTGACGGGAAGAAAATTGTTGGCCGGATCTTCGGCGCAGACACGCAATTCGATCGCATGACCTTTGAGGCGGAGCTCTTCCTGCCGTATATCGAGTTCGGCGCCTTCGGCAATACGTATCTGCCAGGCAACCAGGTCCAGCCCCGTGATGTATTCGGTCACAGGATGCTCTACCTGTAGCCGCGTGTTCATCTCCAGGAAATAGTAGTTGCCGCTTTCATCCAGCAGGAACTCTACTGTACCGGCTCCTGTATACCCACAGGTACGTGCGAGGGCTACGGCTGATTCGCCCATCTGCCTGCGCAGTTCCGGGCTGACCGCAGAAGAGGGGGCTTCTTCTATGACTTTCTGGTGGCGGCGCTGGATGGAGCATTCGCGCTCGAAGAGGTAGAGCGTATTGCCGTGGCTATCGGCCAGTATCTGGATCTCGATATGTTTCGGTGAGCCGATATACTTTTCAATAAAAACGGCTGCATCGCCGAAAGAGGACTTCGCTTCACTCATGGCACGTTCTACCTGTTCGGCAAAGCTGTCCGGCTCACTGATGATCCGCATGCCTTTTCCGCCACCGCCGGCAGAGGCTTTGACCAGCACCGGAAAACCTATTTCCAGGGCTATCTGCTTGGCCTGGCCGAGATCCTGCAGGGCTTCTTCCGTACCGGGGACCAGGGGCACACCGGCAGCCCTGGCTGTCTGTTTGGCTGCGATCTTGGCGCCCATACTACGCATAGCTGCACCTGAAGGCCCGATGAATACAAGACCGGCGGCAGCAACCGCATCGGCGAAATCAGCATTTTCACTGAGAAAACCATACCCGGGATGGATTGCGTCTGCACCGCAGGCCAGGGCAATAGAAATGATCTTGTCCCCCAGTAGGTAAGACTGGGCGGATGGAGGTGGCCCCAACAGATAAGCCTCATCGGCAAGCAATACGTGTCGTGCCTTGCGGTCTGCTTCGGAATATACGGCGACACAACGGATACCCATTTTGTGTGCCGAACGTATGATACGGCAGGCGATTTCGCCCCGGTTTGCTATCAGTATTTTCTGGATCATGGATCGGATCGTATATCTAGTGCCTTTAATATTTCTGAGCGGAACCGGCGGGCCACAGTCTCTGCATACCCGGTTTGTTCACCTGGGAGCAGCCTGTCTATCAGCCTTACGGCATTGCTGCCTATGCAGGCCTCTGCGCTTGCCAGATCGTCCAAAGTTAGTATTTTTTCCGCCACAGGCCGGGACCAGGTATCGGACCTATCCAGCAGAAATGCCCTCATCACCCCGGCCACGGGGCCTTCAGTCAGCGGTGGAGTGTACCACGTGCCATCCAGCAACAAAAAGAGGTTATGAACCAACAGCTCGGCTGGCCTGCCTGCGGTATTGAGGAGGATGATGGTATCCAGTCCGGCTGATCCTGCTTCGAGGCCCGCAAGCACATAAGGAAGCGCACTGCAGGACTTCAAGGCTGTGTAGGGTTGCTGTACGGGCAACCGGACTCCCTCTGCCAGCCCGGCTTTTAGCGTCAACATGCGGGCAGGAGACAGGACCGGCGCATGCAGTACCGACCATGCAGCGCTGCCGGTTTCGTCCGGCCGGTATTGCCCGGTCGCCTCCCGGTATACAGTGATCCTGATGCGCTGGTCGTGGGCGGAAGGTAAATCTGTCAGCAGTTGGTGAACAAAGTAATCCTGGTCTGCCAGGTTGCCGGGGGCGATACGGAGCAGCGCGAGGCTTTTCAGCAGCCGCTCATGATGATACGCGAGCAACGGCAGGCGACCGCCGGTATACAGTATGGTCTCAAAGACGCCATCTCCGTACAGGAAGGCCCGGTTGTCCGTCGGCCGGGCATTCGCCGGATTGCTAGGTGATAACAAGAGGAGTTTCTATTTTAGCGATTGGAACGAAAATACATCTTGCTGCTCATGTCTGATATGCCCGATACTCAAATTCCGGTAAAACTGTGGGAGCCTTCGGCGCTGTTCCGGGAAAAAAGCCATATGCAGCACTATATGTCCTGGGTCGCCGAACGCTATCACCTGGCCCTGGATACCTATGACGATCTCTGGCAATGGTCAGTGCTGGATGTGGCCAGGTTCTGGCAGAGTATATGGGATTATTTTCGTGTGGTCACCCATAGCCCCTACACATCTGTACTTGACCATGCACCTATGCCGGAAGCCAGGTGGTTTACGGGCGCCACAGTCAACTATGCCGAACACATATTCCGCAACAGTACAGATGCTTATCCGGCTATTCTGCACTTGGTCGAGGGCAAGGAACTGAGCCAGGTCAGCTGGGTCGAGCTGGAGCGCTCCGTAGGTGCTTTTGCAGCCTATCTGAAAGATATAGGCATCCGCCCCGGCGATCGCGTAGCTGCGTACATGCCCAATATTCCCGAGGCCTCCATTGCCTTCCTGGCTACTATATCAATAGGCGCTGTATGGTCGTCCTGTTCACAGGACTTCGGTATAGAAAGTGTCATTGACAGGTTTGACCAGATCAAACCGAAGCTTATCATCGCTACGGACGGGTATTCATACAACGGCAAGCTATTCTCCCGGATGGATGACCTGAAAGAGATCTCAGAGCGGATCTCTTCGATCTATCATACCGTACTGGTGCCGCTGATCGATAGGGCTATTACCCTTCCCGAGGCAGGCTGGAAGCACTGGGGCCAGATATTGAACAGCTACCAGGGGCATAAGCTGACCTTCACGCCCGTCGATTTCAGGCATCCCGTATTCATTCTTTATTCGTCCGGTACTACCGGGGCGCCGAAGGCGATCACTCATGGTCATGGAGGGATGTTGCTGGAGCACCTGAAATACCTGCACCTGCACAATGATGTGCGTCCGGGCGAGCGGTTCTTCTGGTACTCTACTACAGGCTGGATGATGTGGAACTTCACACATGCTGCTTTGCTGGCAGGAGCAACGATCGTCCTGTACGACGGCAGCCCGGCATATCCGGATATCGGTCGCTTGTGGGACCTGGTGGACGAAGCCGGTATTCATCACTTCGGTACCAGCGCTCCTTTCGTGGTCGCTTCGATGAAGGCCGGTATACGTCCTGCCGAAGGCCGGTCTCTGTCTACGCTGCGTTCGATCGGCTGTACAGGGTCTCCCTTGCCGCCGGAGGCGTTCAGCTGGATCTATGCCAACGTGAGCGAGGAAGTATGGCTTTGCAGTATGAGCGGAGGGACTGACGTCTGCACGGCTTTTGTAGGCGGCAATCCTTTGCTGCCTGTATACCAGGGTGAGATACAGTGCAGGAGCCTGGGTTGCGCGCTGTATGCCTTTGATGAGGCCGGCGCGATGCTAAGAGATGAGGTAGGAGAGATGGTCGTCACAGAACCGATGCCCTGCATGCCCGTATACTTCTGGAACGATCCTGGTATGCAGAAGTACCGCGCCAGTTACTTTGAAGAATACCCGGGTATCTGGAGGCACGGCGACTGGGTACGTATCACCCCGCGAGGCGGAGTCGTGATCTATGGAAGGTCCGATGCTACACTGAACCGACAGGGTGTGCGGATCGGTACGAGCGAGATATACAGGTCGCTGGACAAGATCCGGGATGTATCAGACAGCCTGATCGTCAATCTTGAGTTGTCAGGAGGCCGCCATTATATGCCTCTTTTCGTTCAGTTGAAAGAAGGAGTGCAACTCGACGATATGCTGCAGCAAAAGATCAGGACCCAGCTGAAATCAGACCACTCGCCGCGCCACGTGCCGGATGGTATCATAGCTGTGGAGGCTATACCTTATACGATCAGTGGCAAGAAAATGGAAGCTCCGGTCAAGAAAATACTGATGGGCAGGGTTTCGGCCCAATCTTACAGCAAGGATTCGATGCGCAACCCCGAAGCGATGGATTTTTTCTATTCGTTTGCGCAAATGATAAAAGAGCAATATGGTCTTAATAGCTAAAACCTGGCAAAAGCGTGTATGTTTTCTGCCTTTATGTCTCCTTGTACTGACAAGCCTCTCCGCCCAATGGTCCAGGTTTGAACAGGTACCGTTGCAAAACGGAGTGCGCTTTGACGATATCTATTTTACCGACCGCCTGCACGGTTCGCTTGCGACCGGTGACGGATTTATCCATACGACCTTTGACGGTGGCCGTACCTGGACTGCATCCCAGGACTATGATGTGTATTTCCGTGCGGTAGAGTATGTATCGGGCGGCCTTGGTTTTGCAGGATCCCTGGAGCGGACCGGCCCGTTCCTGATGACCAAAGACAGCGGCCGGACCTGGGTAAATATAGCGGACCGGCTGCCCGGCCAGTATAAAGGGGTATGTGGTATCGGTCATATCGGCGACAGACATATATATGCAGTCGGCATATTTGCTTCTCCGGCACGGTTCTTTCGTTCGGAGGATGCCGGGGAGACCTGGTCCGTGATCGAGCTGGACAGCCTCTCTTACGGGCTGGTAGACGTACACTTCCTGGACAGCCTGCATGGATTCATCTGTGGTACTGGTATCCAGGGCGCTCTCCAGTCGGAAACAGGCAATATCCTAGAGACGAGGGATGGCGGAAATACCTGGCGTGTGGTCGCTACGACCAACGAGCCGATGACCTATGTGTGGAAGTTTTCATTCGTAAACGATACGCTCGCATTCGCAGCGGTACAGAACTTCAAGGGCGACCGTCCGGCCTACCTGCGTACAACAGACGGCGGGAGTAACTGGACATATCACGAGATCCCCTGGGATGGTCTTTTCATGGATGTACAGGGCATTGGTTTTGCCTCGCCCGATGAGGGGTGGATATGCGGTTATGGGCAGGGCATGTATTATACCGCCGACGGTGGTGATACCTGGGTACGTAATTTCGATGGTACCAGCAATGTCAACCGCCTCATGAAGGTAGAGCCTGATTTCTGGGTCGCTTCAGGTCTGTCGGCCTACTTCCTGGACTGGCTGTCTGACCTGGATAATGTATCTGTATCCCGTGATACGAAGCCCGTGTTGCCACACAGTATAGAACCTGTCCGGCCCAACCCTGCGGGAGACACGGAAGCCGAGGTATCGATTGTCCTGGACTGGTCTACTCGTGCGCAGGTGGACCTGTACGAGATCTCCGGTCGTCATATCATGCGGATCAGCGACGGAAGGATGCCGGCCGGTCGGCACAGTTTCCGCATTCCTGCGGACAGACTGAAAGCTGGTACCTATATATGTACAGTGCGTACTTTCGAGCGGCACATGAGTGCCCGGTTTGTTCGCAAGTAATCTCCCGGACAAGAAAGACCTTTTGCTTGTCCGGGCGGAGCGCCAATCGATCGTGATCTAGAAGCGGAACATAATACCACCCAATGCATTGATACCGTAGGTAGGGTAGTTGTACCAACGCCTCCAGCGGTTGCCGGCCAGGTTGTTCAGGTGTACGAATGCTCCGAATTTCTCCGTGAAGAAATAATCGACAGCTACGCTCACGTCAAACAATGCATTGAGTCGTTCGACCTCCAGGGTTTCCGACAGATAAGGTACGCCTCCGGTGAAATAGACCTCACCCTTGACACGTAGTTTCTGGTCCAGTGAACGATAGGTCGCGGACAGGTTGGTCTCGATCGATGGTATATGCCATGCTTCGAGTTCTGTCCGGGGATCGAACATATTGTACCCGGCGCTGAGGCCCAGGATCAGTTGCTCTGCTATCGTAGTCTGCAGGTTTGCCTTGGCGTAGATGATGGATACGGTGTCGTACAGTACCTGGAACCGCGTAGGTATATCTGCGTAGTCCGGTGTGAACAGCGCCATATCGCTAGTCGGTTTGTAACCTCCCCTGACCTCGTAGTTCCAGTTGCCGGCTATACCGGAGATACTTGCATAGATGTCCTGGTAAACTGCATTGCGCAACTGGGGCAATATGGGACGCAGGAAGGGATTATAGGTGGTGAGGTTGCGAAAGCTGTTCTTGTAGAGGTTGCCATCCCAGCCCACTGTTACATTGAAAGCTCCGTCAGCCAGGCGCAATGAAGCACGCAGGTCCGGCAGGAAGAAAAACTCGTCGTTGTGAGAGGCGATCCTCACGGCGCCGTGCACAGAGAATATATCGCCCTGGAAAGCGGCTCCGGGTACGAAGAAGAAGTTATTGAGCTTATACTGCCCTGTATCCTGGTAATTGCTGATATCGGATATGATCTCGGCGAATACCGGGTGCTTGCCGCCCAGGAATTTCTTCAGACCCAGGCGGATCAAAGAACCTCCCTCGCGGGCTTCCAGATTGTCTTTATGCGAGTAGAAGTCGAAATTGGCCCAGTAGTTGAGGTTGGAGCTGGTCGCTTCTGCATTGGCAAGTGAGAAGCCGGCATCCAGGGTATTGAAACGCCTGCGCACGTACTGTGGCTGAAAGCTGGTATCCTGGTCGTTGTACCCGTAGAAATAATAGTCATCCAGGCTGTAGTTGACCCTCGCGCCGACTACAAAACCCTGGTCGAAATAGTATTGGCCCCTAAGCAACAGATCGTTGTCCATGAAACGCTGGTTCTCCTGGCGGGAGTCGTTGGCGGAATGATGCCTGAACTGCCCCATGATCCAAAGATTGTCGGTGACACTTGTGCCATATCCTAGCTCTCCGTAAGGAGATATCGGGAAGCCTATACCTGCTTTTGCAAACCCCTTGTAATAAGGCGGCATGGCTTCATTGGGCATAGCAAGCGGTCTTATCTCAGGCGCCTGGTAGCTGAGTTTGATCTTCGATGCTTCCGAAGGTATGACTTCGTAGGTATACCTCTTGGCGCTGGTATCGATCTTGACACCCGGCGCCGGGACACCGATCTTGTCCGTATCCTCAAGCCTTGCGTCAAAGGATTTGACGACTTCTACTTTGCCTGACGGAAGGTCTGTCTGTGCCTGCAGGCCGGTGAACATACTACCGAGCAATATTCCATGTACAAGGACTAGGGCAGAGCGTTGCATATAATGTGTTTTGCTTTGAGCTTGTGATTATAAAAAGGATGAACGAAACGGAAGATCAGTTTTTGCCGCCGTTGAATTCATTGAAGTCGATCTCTTCGTCGGTCTTCTTGGTCTTGGACTTGTTACCTGTCTTCTCCTTCTGTTCGACAGCGGCCAGTTTCTTCTGCGCCTCGCCGAGGATCTCCTGGTCCTGGTCGAAGTTCTCTATCACGGCCTCAAGCGCTGCACGTGCGCTGATGAAGTCGTTTTGTTTGAAGTAGATGTCAGACAGGAGGATAAGCGCCCTGGCTACCCATACCGGGTAAGATGCACTTTCTTCGAGAACACGTTTGCTGAGATCCTCTGCCGTGGCGAACTCCTGTTTTTCGAAGTAGATCCGGGCTATGAGATAACGCGCTTCCGCACCTTGCTCATTGTCGGCCAGTTTGATTGCCTCGTTGAATGGCTGCAGCGCCTTGTCGTATTCCTTGCGGTCAAAGTGGATCTTGCCTGTCAGGTAGCTCGCCAGTGCCTTGTGCTCGGCTGTAGAGCGCGGGTTGGTATTGACCTTTTCCGCATAGGACAATACGGACTGGGGCTTGTTGGCCCTGTGGGCGCTGCGCAGCGCTCCCAGGATCGCTTCATGACGGGTATTTTCGTTGTTGGATACTTGTTCCAGTTTGCTGTAGAGCTGGAGCGCCAGTTCAAAGTCAGAATCATGGTTGTACGCTATGACGGCTGCTTTCTCAAGCGCTTTCTGGTAGAACGGGCTCTGACCGCGATCTACTACGGCCTGGTAGTCTTTGGCAGCTTTGCTGTATTGCTTGGTGAGCAGGTAGCTTTCTCCGCGATTGTACAGGGCATTGAGGACATAACCGCCTTTGGGATTCTTCGTCAGATACTCTGTATATCCGGTGATCGCGCGTTCGTAGTTGCCATTGTCATATTGCACCTGGGCCACGCGGAAGCTGAGCGAGTCTTTGGCATCGCCGCCCACTTTGTATCCGGGTACGCTTTCGAGGAACTTGAAGTATTCATCCGATTTACCGAGATCGACCACGTATATCTCCTCGATCGCGGCAAGGGCGTCTTCTCCTTCCTGCTTGGTCGGGTTGTTTTCGAATACAGATTTATAGTACCGCAGTGCTGTTTGCTTGTCGCCTGCGTTATAGGCAATAAGGCCCAGCTTGATATAGGCCTGGTTGATGAGGTTGCTGCGGTCCTTGTATTCGGAAGTCAGTTTGACAAGCGCGTCCTTTGCTTTGGCGTTGCTGCCGGTCTCTTCGTAGGCAAATCCCAGCTCAAACAAGGCATCGTCGGCGTAGACGGAGCGCGGTTGCTCCCTGATGAGCTGTTCTAGCGCCTGTATTTTCTGGCTGTTGTTGTTTTCAAGGCCGTATATGATGCCCTTCTGGAAGATGGCATAGTCGTAGCCACTGTATTTGTTGTTAATGGCTTCATCGTAGTATTTGGTAGCGTCGCGATACTTGTTGCGCTTGAAGAAGCAGTCTCCAACACGAAGCACGGCATCGCCGAACACGTTGCGCTTGACGAGGTTGTCCTGCAGGCTGTTCTGGCTGGTACGGATACCGTCTACCGTTTTTTCGAAGTAGGGCAGCGCGGTATTATAGTCGCCTTGTTTGATATGATTGTAGCCCTGGGCATAGTTTGCCAGGTGAATCAGGTGCGGATCGGGCAGGGAGTTGACAGACTTGTACAATGCCAGGAAGTTGTTGAACTCCTTGGTGCTGGTCGCGTAACTCTTCTGCTGGTGATAGATCTCGGCCTTCCAGAAAGTGGCCATTGTCTTAAACCTGGCATCTACAGGGTAGCGCAGTGATTTGTCCAGGAGGGCAAGCGCCTGGTCGTATTGTTTGTTGTTGAAGACCTGGGTAGCTCTGTAATAGGTTACTTTTTGATATGCTTCTTTCAGCTTGGCGTTGAGTTCCGGAAGGCCTTCGATGATACGAATGGCATTTTCGAAATCACGGGTATTGAGCAGGATATCTCCAATGATATCCTGTGCCTCGGCGTAGTAGCGGGAGTTGGTGTCAAACTTCAGCAGGGCGGTGATCGCATCCTGGTCCGAGTTGAGCTCCGCGGAGAGTTTGGCATATTGAAAGAGCGCATCTTCGGCGATATCAGCCCTTTTCTTCATATTCGAAGCCTTGAGATAACTCGCTCTTGCCAGCGAGCGCTCGCCGTTTCTGACATAAGCGTCCCCGAGATAATAATAGGCCATCTGGCCGATCTCACCTTCGTCGGAGCTGGCCTGGCGGAAGTACTCTATGGACTTGCCGTACTGACGTGCATCATAGTTGGAGTAGGCGACCTGGAAATAGTCCGAGGCGCTGAGGTTCCGGTTTTTGTCCGCATACTCATTGAGATAGGGGAGTGCTTCGCGGTACATACCTTTTTCGTAGTAAGCCTGGCCCACCATCTGGCCGATCTCTACTTTCTTCTGGATGTCCGATTCCTTGAGGACCTGCTCTCCGTAAGATATGACCTCATCGTATTCTTTCTGCGAGAAGTTGATCGAGACTACATAGAAGGGCGTCTGAACCCGGTACTTGCGTGCACCGGATGCTACCTTGAAACCCTCGACCGCATCGCGGTAATTATTCATGTAATAAGAGGACATCCCGTAATAGTAGTTGGCGGGATAGTAGTATTTGTTCTTGACATTGCGGATGCTGGCAAAAGCCGTCTTGGCATTGCCGAAGCGCTTCTTGACGAAGTGCCCGTACCCTTGCCTGAAGCGTACCTCACTGGTTTCCTCGGCAGATAGCCCGGCGCCTTCTATCATCGAGTAGAACTCTGCCGCTTCATCGTATTTACGATCGGTATAGTAATAATTGCCAAGTTCCATCAGCGCCCGATTGGCCATCGGCGTACCGCTGAATTCACGGGAAAAGTCCACTACCTGTCTTTCGCCTTCCGGCAACTCCATGCGCAGAGAACTCAAAGCATACATGAGGTCGCTCTGAATACGCAGGACCTGTGTCTGCTGGTCAGCCGGTGTGACGAGCCGCTGCCGGGATTTGTCAAACTCCTCCCTGGCCATGGCGTAGACCGCTTTGTCGTAGTAGTCCTGTCCTCTTTTGAAATGGAGCTGCGCCTCATGATAGACAGTGGTCTTCTGGGCAAGCAAGGCTCCGCCTGAGAGCAGGAGGAATGTGCTTAGCAACAGTATTCTGGACAATTTCATATTGGGTGAGATGAGATGTATGTGCATGTGAAAAGTAATGGCTATACAACGCTACTGGTACAAATGTAGGTACAAATATTATCAAAAATTATAATGGGTAGTAAGTTTAATTGCCTCAAAATTTGGTGTAGTGGACCTGCAAGCCAGGTAATGCTGTAGATGAAGAGCCGCTATACTAACGGCCCTCCCTGTGCGAATGATATATCTGCCGGATGAATTTTCGCTTGCGTCTGTAGCGATACTGTACAGCGAAGGAGCGAATGTCTTATTTTAGCAGATTGATTTGTTTCTCGGCTAATTAAGTTGATATGGGTCTGACAGATACATTGCTTTTCGTGTTGCTGGTTTTGGGGGCTGGTATGGGGGCTTTCCTGGTACGCAAGAACAATACGCAACTGCTGAAGTTACTGCTTTCTTTTACAGGGGCTTATATCATCGGTATTACTTTCCTGCACCTGGTGCCGATGGTGTACGGCGGTAGTGGCATCCAGGCTGGTTGGTATGTGCTGCTGGGATTTTTTATCCAGCTACTGCTCGAGAACCTTTCGAAAGGGATCGAACACGGGCATATCCATATGCATGAGCACAAGAAACACAGTTTTGCCATATCTGTACTGGTTGGGCTCTGTGTGCATTCGCTGCTGGAAGGTCTGCCGCTCTCGCATGCTTTCGAAGGCGCTGCAGGCGACGCATCTCATCTGCATGATCACGGTCACCACCATCATCACCATCACCACGGTTTTTCGGATCGTACACACCTGTACTGGGGTATCGTAGCGCATCATATGCCTGCTGCATTTGCACTGGGCACGCTGTTTATCAACGGCGGGTTTTCCCGTCTCATTACTATCGGTGCCCTGCTGCTATTCACGCTTATGACGCCGGTAGGAGCCTGGATCGCAGGCATAGCTCCCTGGGGAGAGAATGGCTTCAACATATTGGTCAGTATCGTGATCGGGGCCTTCCTGCATATATCGACGACGATACTCTTTGAGCAGGAGGATGCGCATCATCACCATATCTCCTGGCGTAAGCTGCTCGCTATTGCGGGGGGCCTCGGGATAGCTATCGCGACCTCTTCTTTCTGAGAATAGACGATGGATACCGGCTATCCGAAGATTCCCGGGTCGACCATAGTGCGGGTAAGGTCTTCCAGTACCTCGCGGCGGCGTATCTCGTATGCTTTGCCTTCGTGGATCAGCACTTCGGCCGGGCGAAGTCTTGAATTGTAGTTGGATGACATCATGTAGCAGTATGCACCGGCATTCAGGAAGCACAACATGTCATTTTCGCGGATCTCATTGATGCGGCGGTTGTAGCCGAAAGTATCCGTTTCACATATATATCCTACGACGGTATAGATGCGGGGTTGTCCCTGCGGATGAGAGATATTGATGATCTCGTGATGCGCATTGTAGAGCATGGGACGAATGAGGTGGTTGAAGCCGCTGTCTACTCCTGCAAACACTGTCGAAGTGGTCTGCTTGATGAGGTTCGTGCGTACCAGGAAATAACCGGCCTCGCTGACCAGGAATTTGCCGGGCTCAAACATCAGTTTCAGCGGCTTGCCCCTTTCGCTGCAATAGGTATTGAATTTTTCGGAGAAGGACTTGCCAAAGCGTTCTATATCCGTCTCATAGTCATCGGGCCGGTACTTGACCTTGAAGCCGCTGCCAAAGTCCAGGTAGCTGATGTCTTCAAACTGGTCGGCGACGTTGAAGAGAATATCGGCTGCCCGGGAAAAAACATCTATATCGAGTATATCCGATCCGGTATGCATGTGTACGCCTTCGATGCGGATACCCAGCGTACGTACCAGCCGGAGTACCAGTGGAAGCTGGTGAATGGATATGCCGAACTTGGAGTCGATATGCCCGACCGAGATCTTTTCGTTGCCCCCGGCCATCAGGTGTGGGTTGATGCGTACACAGACCGGCAGCCCCTCGTGGTAAAGACCGATATACTCCAGCGCTTCTATGTCATCGATGTTGATACGTACGCCCAGGCGGATACCGGCTTCGAGCTCCTGTACCGATACGCAGTTGGGTGTGAAGACTATGTCCTGCGGCTCGAATCCTGCCTGCAGGCCCAGGTGTACTTCTTCGATCGATACCGCGTCCAGACCGGCCCCCATGGATTTCATGAGTTTCAGGACGGATAGGTTGCTGAGCGCTTTGCAGGCGTAGTGTATTTTAAGGTCGGGCACGTCGAATGCACCTGAAAGACGGTTGTACTGTGCCTGTATGCGCTCACTGTGATATACATAGAGCGGGGCGCCGTATGTTTCCGTAAGTGTAAGCAGGTCGACTCCGCCTACCTGGTATCTATTGTCGTTTAGTTCCACTTTTGAGGGGCTGTATCTTGTTTGGCTTATTTCCTGATCCTCAACACCTGCATCCGGTCATTGTTCCGGGCTACCAGCAGGGCCTGTTCACCTCCCGGCCGGTTCAACGGCAGGATACGCCGCACATTGCCGGGCAATACGAGACCGCTCTCGCCCGGATACCAGACCTTGAATCGGAGTTCACCGAGGTTTTCAAGGAAAAGCCCCTGTGCTGCGTCATACCGGCCACTCTGGGCATCGGTACCGTAGTCGTTACCTGCCAGGATGATATCCGGCTTGCCGTCGCCCGTAATGTCCGAGATGAGCAGTGTGCGCACTGCTGAGATCTGCGCCACGAAAGGCAGCGGCCTGGCTTCATACCTTCCGCCACTCTCTTTGAATAATGTGGACTGGAACGTGTTCGCTCTGAAGTAGAGTACGTCCTTGAGTTGTTCGTCCGTAAATATATCCTTTACAGTAGCGTCGGCGTAGTCTCTGTAGCGGAGGAACTTTTTCTTGAGAAAGATCATCTGATCGAGAATACGGTCCCTGAGTGCGATGGGATAAGCTCTTTCTCCGTTGTAGTAGCAGAGTACGGCATCCATACTGCCGTTATTATCGAAGTCTTTGGCGAAGAGCTCGGTCGGCCTGTGTGCGGAGGCCTGCAGTTGAGAGTTCCTCCCAAGGTTGCCCGCTATGATCTCGGACCTGCCGTCCCCATCCAGGTCCGCCGCCGCTACGCTCCACCACCAGCCGGTTTGTCGTTCGAGACCGAGATCTTGTGTCTTTTCAGTAAACTTGCCATCTGAGTAGGCAAATACCCTGACCGGGAGCCACTCGCCCACGATCGTCAGCTCGGGTTGCTTGTCTCCGTCCAGGTCCGCCCAGCATGCGTCCGTGACCATGCCCGCTTTGAGCAGGGCAGGGGCTATATCGGGAGTGACATCGATCAGTTTCCCACCTGTGTTGCGCAACAGGTAACTGCGGGGCGCGATCGGATACTTACCGGGACTCAGGCGTCCACCGACAAAAAGGTCAGTTTTGCCGTCCTGGTCATAATCCAGGGGTACGACACATGCTCCGCTCATACGTATCTGCGGCATGAGGTCCCCTGCCCGGGAGAAATTGCCTTTGCCGTCATTGATATAAATACGGTGCAGGTATTCGGGGCCATTGTCCTGAAATTCATTTCCGCCACTGGCCACGTACAGATCCGGGTGGCCATCCTGATTGATATCGAAAAAAGCAGCAGCTACGTCTTCATACACAGCGTCTGCTTGCCACACCTCCCGGGAAGACATACGAAAAGTTCCATCCGCCTGTTGAAGGTAGATGGCCGCCGGGCTATTGTGCGCTCCGCCGACAAAAAAGTCATCCAGGCCGTCACCGTTGATGTCTGCTACTGCGAGTGCAGGGCCTTCTGCAGAGAGTTTGCGGTGGAGCAGCGGCTCGCGTTTGAAATCTATATAGCGGTTTTCCTGGTGGATGTGCGCCATACCGGCTTTGGCGGTGATATCTTCAAAGTATACGTTAGAAGCATGCCGCGGCCGCGTATATTTTCCGGATGCATTGGCCTGTTCCAGGGTCAGGACCTGGTTGGCCGGTATGTTTTCGAGGACCTGGTAGCGCTGATCGGGCCATACGATTTCCAGCCGGGCTACTTTGTCCTGCTTACCAAGACCAAAATGCAGGGTGAACTCTACGTTGGAAAGATAGCCCCTGGTAGGATAAAATTCCTGCTTCTGGATATTGCCCTGGTCATCCGTCAGGGTCACCTGAGCGCCATAGGCCGTTTTGCCCTGGTCAGCCTTGAGGTTGAGCCTGAGGTAGGAAGATGAGCGGCTCACATTGCGAAGGATGAAGGGGGCATCGTCGATATTGCTGACGACCATATCCAGCAAGCCGTCGCCGTTGAGGTCTGCATAGGCTGCTCCGTTTGAAAAAGAGGCAGGTGCATTGTCCCACTTACCTGCCATATTGGTAAACGTGAAGTCGCGATTGTTGCGATACAGGTAGTTCTTCACCTTGTTGGAAGGAATATGGTTGACCCATTGGTCGGTGTGCTGGCCTTTGTTTGCGATCAGTACTTTGCGCAGCGAATCAAGTTGATACCTTACGTAGTCGTTGTTCGTGAGGTCCCGCTTGTAACCATTGGCTATATAGAGGTCCTTCCACCCGTCGTTGTCAAAATCTGCGAAGAGAGAGGCCCAACTCCAGTCCGTGAAAGCGACACCGGCGGCAAAGGCTATATCGCTGTAGGTCTTATTGCAGTTGTTGAGCTGCAGACTGTTGATGGAAAACTGGGCCCGCAAGCCTACTTCCTGCATACGCTCAAACTTGTCGAAATTCTGCAGCATACCGAGCATCTTCTGGCGATGATTATCTTCTGCCAGCATATCGACTGTGATCAGGTCGGGACATCCGTCGTTGTTGATATCTGCATAGTCCGACCCCATCGACGAGAAGGTCGAGTGGTGAAAATAGGCTTCGAAGCTATCGCGAAATGTGCCATTACCCTGATTGATGTATAGGTAGTCGGGCATCACATAATCGTTGCAGACGTATACGTCCATATACCCATCCTCGTTGAAGTCGGCTATCACGGCACTGAGCCCGAAAGAGTGGTTCAGTATCCCCGACTTGGTCGTGATATCGGTGAACCGCTTGCCATCGTTGCGGTAGATCCTGTCACTCTCATAGCCATTGTCCTTGACAGGAATGAGTTCGTATCCGCCTCCGGCGGCAGCGACGACATTGATATTATTGCCCTCGGATATATCGCCCGGATGATTGACCAGGTAAAGATCGAGGTCGCCGTCGTTGTCCATGTCGAAGAAGTAGGCTTGGGTCGAAAAGCTGGCGTCGTTGATGCCGTAGGTGGCTGCCTGGTCAGTGAATGTACCGTTCTGGTTGTTGATATATAGTACGTTGTGCCTGTACTGAGGATCTGAGAGGGCGGTTTTGCATACGTATATGTCAAGCCATCCATCTCCATTGATGTCGACCATGGTCACACCTGATTTGAATCCCTGCCCTCCGTCTGCACCGGCTGCGGCAGTGATATCCCTGAACTTAAAATCGCCCAGGTTCAGGTAGAGTTTGTTGGGAACCATGTTGCCCGAAAAATAGAGATCGGCCAAGCCATCATTGTTGATGTCGCCCACGGCCACACCACCACCGTTATACAAGTATTCGTATGCCAGTATATTGAGCTGGTCGGACTCTATGATGGGATTTGTGAAGTCAATACCGGTCGCGGACGAAGGTAGGAGTTCGAAGACCGGACCGTCGGTCAGCCCATCGCGGTCAGCATTGGTGTCGAATCCTGTAGCCGAGATACTGCCCGCAGTGACATCGGCTGCTGTCGAAGGATCGCCCGGCGAAGTGCATTGCGCCAGGACAAGTAGCAGGCAGGAAAAGAGGAGCAGGGGGAGTGCTTTCATGGCCGTACTGAATATGATTGGAATCGGAATTTAAACTTTTCGGTGATCAGCAATGTGATCGTTACTGGCTGTCCGGAGCGTTCATGATCTTGTCCAGGACCATTTCCGCTACGAACTTACCCTGCCGGTATCCCTCATCCAGGGCTGGTATATAATGTATGCCACCGTAAAAACGGCTCATACCGGCTTCGCGGGCCGCCGAATCCAGGGAGGGGAAGCTGCGTACAGTCAGGTCGAACTCTATTTCAGTAGAGTCCGTAAACGGTACCGGATCACCAAGTATGCGCCCCATGGAGACTGCCGCTGCTGCGGAGATTACGCTATGACCGCTTGTATATTCGGGGAACGGAGGGGTCTGGATAAGTGGTTTCCAACTCGGGTCTATGAACTCCTGGATATAGGTCACGGGACGTACCAGGTTCGTCTTGAACTTTTCGTACCAGCAACTGATGAACCCGTCGAACATAGATATGGCCCCATACGTATATACCTGCGCTGAAGTAAAAAGATCTTTGTCTGTGCGCCGGCAGACCTGGTCGGCAATATTGAGCCAGTGTCCTGCCGGAGAAATCTTGTGAATCAGGACAGTGAGGTGCCCGCGATGTTCGGAAGAGCTGGGATTGTCATCCCAGAACAGCGCAGTCTCTACCTGGTCCTGTGTAAGGATTTTGGATGCGTCATACACTCGTACGACCATTTTGTAGAAGTCGGATTCTTTAGCGGGATCATAAGCCGGGGGGCGTTTGGCGACGAAAGCATCACGCGAAGGCAGTACCATCGTGCGTATCTCCTGCCAGTATGGTTCCAGGGCGCTGATGTAGTCAGGAGGGGTTTGTCTCCAGTCTCCGGGGCCGAGTGAAGCAGTGAACCTATCTTTTGTACGGGTCGGACCGTAGTTGTCCTTATCTGCCCAGGATATGATCGCCTTCGCCGCTTCTGTGCCATAGGCCACGGAAGCTTCGATTTTCTGTGCCGGCAGCCCGCGTTCGCCGGCCAGGGTTTTCAGCTCTTCGAGCATCGCCGACATATGGTGTTCGGAAAAAACATATTTGCGTGCTGTGACAGCAAAAGCGGCGAGGGAAGCGAGACCGGGGTCGGCATCACGGGCCGTATCCCAGGCCGGGAACTCAGACAGCTCATTGAGTTTTCCGGTGAGCCCGGGCAGTTTGTCGGGATATGCTTTGCTGAGGACTTCGTAAGCTGCAATATGAGGGTATGTATATACTCGGGCCGCGATCATGGGCGGAAAATTGTCTTCCATGGCCACTTCTATCAACCTGCGGTTGACACGGTGCAGATCATCTGCCTGTATTACAGATTCAGTCAGCGAGGTATTTGCGGACTCCTGGCAGCTGTTGAACAAAAGCAAGGAGCAAGCAAACGCAATGAGTCTCAGTGAATTCATGAGTCCGGGAGTTGTTTTATAATGCAGTGTTACATTGAGATTCACTGAAATTGTCGCAAAGAACTATTCATGGAATAGCGGTTCTTGAAGCGGAGATTGTGCAATAACAGTGTTACCGGAGACAAAAGTACATTTTCGATCAGAGTTAAGGAATTTCCTATTGCTTAAATAGAGAGAAATACGTCGGAATGCCTGTATGAATGCTTGTTAATCAGTTTTTTACTAATTTTGCGTCGCGGTAGATGGGGCCTCTGAGTCAGACTCTCCCGGATTGCTTTCGCTATACCTGCTATAATTATAGGCGAGCTTTTCGTTCAAGGGAGATTCTTTCTAAGGAATTTTTAATCGATGTGCTGGGCGGCGTGGCGTAATATTGTCCTGTTTATTGTGTTGTGCATTAAAAAACTATTTCTAAAGTCAAGCAGATTTCACTATGAAATTCATTAAGTTACCCCTTCTTCTTTTTAGTATCCTGGTACTTGTCAGTGCATGTCGCCGTGATGGAGATGATCAGGCGGCTGTATCCAAAGTAAGCGACTTTGGCGCTGAATCGGCGCTTAGGTGGAATACTCTGTTCCTGGATATAGAGCGTTATGCAGCAGGTTATCGCCCCGGCCCAGCCCCTCGGATGCTCGGTATTACCAACTTTGCCGCTTATGAAGCTCTTGTTTCAGGTATGCCGGGATATAACTCTCTTGCAGTGAGGTTTTCGGTGTCAATCCCCAAGGCGGATGCCAGCCGTGAATACCATTGGCCTTCGGTGCTGAATGCGCTTTACGGTTCTATGTACATCGAAATGTTCCCTGATATAAGTGCCGAGCTGAAGAACCGCATCTCTGCGCTCGAAGCAGAACTGGAGCAGCGTTACAAAGGCCAGGTTGCTGATGACATATATCAGCGTTCGCGTGATCATGGCAAATCCGTGGCGCGTGTGATGCTTGATTGGGCTGCTACTGACTCCTGGGGACATAATGCGCATCGCGATCCTTTCCGTGGCTATGTACCACCTGTAGGACCCGGTCTGTGGGTGCCTACTTTCCCTGGACCAGGAAATGGTATGTTCCCTTACTGGGGTAAGGTCCGTGTATGGGCTCTGCCGGATGCTGCCAAAGTATGCCGCCCGCCTTATAAGCACACTGACAATTCAAATTCGGAGTATTATACTAATGTTATTGAGGTATACAACAAGACTGTACCTTCTCTGACCTACGAAGACAAGTGGATCGCTGAGTTCTGGAGTGACGACCTGGTTGATCTTACTTTCAGCCCCGGTCCTCGTTGGGTCGCTATCCTTAACCAGGTGATCGAGAAAGAAAAAAGCAACCTGGAGACAGCCATTTTCGCTTATGCCAAGACCTCAATGGCCCTCAATGATGCGGCTGTAGGTTGCTGGAACTCCAAGTTCACATACAATGTGGAGCGTCCTATCACAGCGATCCACCGTACTACAGATCCTAACTGGGAGACTGCACTGTACAACCCGCTCACAGGTCTCAATAACAATACGCCGTCTTTCCCTGCTTATCCTTCAGGACACTCTACGATGGGTGCAGCAGCAGCTGAGGCTATGACAAGTATATTTGGCCCCTCATACAGGATGACAGACAATTGTCACTATGGCCGTTCCGAGTTTCTCGGTCTCCCGCGTACATTCGCTTCATTCTATGAAATGGCAGAAGAGAATGCTTACTCAAGAATTCCGCTGGGCGTACACTTCCGCATGGATTGCGAGGAAGGTGTTCGTTACGGATATGAAATAGGCCGCTACGTCAACCAACTTCCCTGGAGGGGTTGATTTGACTGTTCGGTCGTCGATCTTACGATTCTGATTTACCAGTTCATACGACAGGCCGCATGACATGACTCATGCGGCCTTTTTAATTCCTGATCAACTATCATGCGTTCTAACAATTATTTCTATCTATTGCTGCTCCTGGGCGTGATCGCCTGCCAAAGAGCCGAAGACCCTACGAAGCGGCTTACACCCCGCGGGTACACTTATCACAATCACACGTCACTGGGAGGCAGGAAAGCAAGCTCGGGAGATTATGTTTTCTACCGGTTCTATATCCGTTACCAGGACGATATCGTGGATCACTACAACGAGAATGATTTTATTCCGCGCTACCCGATCCCCGGACCTGAGCTGGTGAGCAGCGGTGTTTCCCCGACCCTGGAAGTGTTGATGGAACTGTCCAGGGGGGATTCTGCGACTCTGATAGTGCCTGTAGATTCATTGCCTACACTACCCAGGGGTATGAGCAAAGGTGATACACTGTACTACGAGCTTGTACTCACTGATATCAAGACAGGCGTTGAGTTCTCAGAGTATGAGGCCCATGAGATGGAGCAGCGTACCGCCCAGATCGCCGAGCAGAGCAAACATGTGCCCGATATACTTCCTGTACTGGACAGTTTTGTCCGTGTAGACCAGAAGCAGCCGGAGACCCTTGGATGGGAAGATATGGGAGATGGTATCCGTATACATTATCTCAGTAAAGGCACGAAAAAGCAGCCTAAGAACAATGCTGTCTATTTCATCGACTATATAGGAATGAGGCGGGATGGTATCGTGTTTGACAACTCTTACGAACAGGGTGTTGCCCGAAAATTCCGTTTTGGTCAGACCGTTCTTCCCGGTTTGGATAAGGCTTTGTTGCAGATACCTAAAGGGTCTGTATTCATATTATTCATTCCTGCCGAGCAGGCATATGGAGCTGTAGGCCTGGAGCCTGTGGTGCCGCCTAATACCGATGTCTACTTTCACATGAAATTGCGTGAATGACGACAGGGAGGAGGGAGCTGATTCCATCACGGAGACGAAAAAGGGCTGCGCATTAAACACGCAGCCCTTTTGCTTTTGTCCGGGTACTTAAGTCTTTAATGGTCGTGGTCGTGGTCATGATCATGACCTGAATGATCGTGATGATCATCCTCAGTCCGGGCAATCTTGAAACGTACGCCTACATAAAACTCTCTGCCCCGTGTCGGTCCCCATACGCTGCTCACATCAAAATACTGCCCGTAAGGATCCTGCCATCCTCTGACAGGGAAGGTCTGCCGGAAGTCAAAGATATTCTCGCAGCCACCGTAGAAGTCCCAGTTTTTCCACTTGTAGGTAAACTGTGCGTTGACCAGCCAATAGTTAGGTGCGCGGGAAGGGTAGCGGTACGGATCAGGCAAGCCCGTATTATCCGGTAGTACCTGCTCTCCCGACCAGTGCGTGTTTATGTCCAGGAACCAGGGCTTTTTCAGCGGCCTGACAGATATACTCTGGGCTACCCTGTGCCGGTTGATGAAGGGCAGTGTCTCCCTGCCCTGGTCGGTCAGCTCGTAAACATCCAGGAAATTGTAAGCTATCTTGTATTCCAGCCATTGCGCAAACTCCAGCCTGAGATTTGCCTGTGCACTCAGCGCCCGGGAGCTGTTGCGCGCATTTCGTATTACTATATAGAGCGGATCGGCATTGAAATCCGGGTAGACCTGGTTTTCGAAGTGCATATAATATCCGTCTATACCCGATTCGATCACCCAGTCGCCGCGATTGAACGAATGATTGACGCTGATACCTTGTGTATACGATACTTCGGGAGACGGCGTCTCCTCGATACGCAGGGCCCGGTTACCCGCGAGTATTTGCGGGTAGTCGGCAAAGAGGTTAATGGTACGTACGCCTTTGCCGATGGACCCGCGCAGTGTCCAGCCATTCTCCATGTGGTAGCTGGCCATCAACCGCGGAACCAGGCGCCAGCGCTCGTCGGCAAAACGATCTATGCGGAGACCTGTCAGTATGGATAAGCGATCGTCCAGCAGGTTGAGGGTATTCTCTGCAAATACGCCCGGGATATACTCCTGTTTCAGGTAACGGCCGCTGTAGTTGCGCTGGCTGAGCGGATCTGTTTCAGCTATTTGTTCGTTGGACACAAAATGGCGGTAGCTGATACCGGTTTTGAGTATATGTCTCTCTTTCCAGATGTTTTCGTACTGTGCATTGAGCCAGAGATTGTCCATGACTGAACGGTAGGACAATGTTCCGAACCAGGAGTCTTGCCTGTGCTGCTGAAATGAGGCATACAAACCGATTCCCTGGCGCCCGGACCAGTTGTAGTAGTGCTTGGTGATCAGGGAGGGTTGCTCGGTACGCAGCCATTGGCCGTACACCTCGCGCGAACCCCCATGTGTGAAAGGATCGAAGGAGGGTGATCCGCCGATACGCTCTTCGCGCTGGTATGAAAATATACTGACACTGCTATACCCGTCCTCCTGTACATTGCCGGCTTCTACAGTCTGATAAAACCCGAACCGGCGTATCCGGGGCAGGTCTGTCAGGCCGTCGCGGTCGCGGTCGAATATAGCTGCGGGCGATACGAAATGAAGCGCGGAGGACAGGCGCAGTTTGCCCGCTTTATATGATGTATTGGCATTGACATGTTTTTCGCCGAAATTGTTGATATAGGCGTTAAACATGAGCGGATCTGTCGTGTCATACTTACGGAGGATGATGTTGATCTGCCCGGAAAGCGCATCATATCCCTGGAGGACCGAGGTCGTCCCTTTGGAGACCATGATCCTGTCTATCCAGGTACCTGATATCTGGCTCACGCCGTAGGTAAGCGAATTGCCGATCATCAGCGGCATCCCGTCTACCAGGATCTGGTTGTACACGCCTGAGGTGCCAAGCAGGCGGAGTTCCATAGCATTGGTCACGACATTGGTCACATTGACCTGGACACTACCCTGTGTATTGAAGCAGCCTGCCAGGTCACAGCAGGCACTCTTGGTCAGTTCAACCTGTTGGATGGTCTCTACTTTCTGGACCGAACGCTCGGTCTTCGTACCCACCTGCCGGCCGCTGATCTCTACGGTAGAGAGCGTAGCATCGCCGGCCAGCACGAAGTCATAATGACCGGGCTCTGTAATATAAAGGGTATCAGCGCGATAACCGAGCATCGATATGAGCAGGCTGCCCCGCTGAAATCCCGGCTCGGGTGTAAACCGGAAGAAACCGTTTTCGTCTGTTTCGGTACTTTGCCGCGTACCGGTGAAATATATTGTAGCTCCTATCAGGGGAGCATTATCAGCTTCCCGAACGTGGCCTTCCACTACATTAGGAGGCGTCTGTGCCTGGGCGGACAGCGTGAATAGCGACCAGAGCGCCGCTACAAGGTATATGGATCGCATATAGTTTTTTTGAGTGAACCAAAAAAAGAAAAAGAAAAACAGGATACTTATGCGATCGCTGAGGGAGGGTGCCAGGGTACATCCAGCGCCTGTACAGAGACAGAGCCGATGAAAGCGAAAGGCAGGGAGTTGGTCTCCGAAAGTGCGGTCACAGACACAGGAACCGGCATGACCAGAAAAACTACCGTGCACTTGTGACAGGAAAACGGATTGCAGGTCATAGAGCATGACCCGCTGTCTCCTGCTGCAGTGGAGCAGCAACCGTCGCCCTGTTGTATGGAGGAGGGATCAGGGCGGCATGAGGCCGCAATATGATCTTCTGCACTGCACTGTGCATGATCATGGGCGCTTTCAGCTTCTTCTGTACAGCAGGCTATATGCCAGCCCGGGATCAGCGACTGTACGGCTGGTGCTGTACTTAGCAGCAGTATATAGAGCGCTGATATGAAGCTGAATATCTTCAATTATCGTTTTTTAATACTTCCAGTTTATCCGGTAAAGTACATGCTGACCGACAATCCTGCCTACGCGCAGGCCTTCGTCGCATGAATGACGGAAGTGATTGCCTGCATACATCCGTGAGTAAGCGCTTTCTTCAGCTGCCGCGTAAAAGCCTCTGAACGAACGCGGTGTGCTTCTGAATTCCGTCCTGCCTTCGTGACACCGATCGGTAAAAGAGTAATTTTTGCCAAAGAGTTCATTCAGTACTTCTGCAGCTGCACTGCCAAACATCGCATGCTCGGAAGTATATTCAGGAGAAGAGGCAGACGAGATGTATTCCTGGTAGGCTGGGTCGATATAGGCCTGTATATAAGTGACCGGTCGCATGGTATGATATGTATATTTTGCAGACCAGCAGCTTACACCGGCGTCGGCCAGGGCAATGCTTACTTTGGCGAAGGTCTCTATCGACTTATCCAGGCTTGCGGCCTTGTCGCGCAGGATCTGGGCTGAGATAGCCAACCAGCGAAATGCAGGACCCATAGTGAGACCAGGGGAAGAATCATTCCAGAACTCAGCCATATGCTTCTGATCTTCGCTCAGATCGCTGAATGAAGCCAACTCCTGTGCTTCATGGTACAGAGGAGAAGAGGGATCGGTAGAAAAGTCCGGCGGAGCTGCGGCATATACATGCTGTACATTGGCCAGGATAGGACGTACACCTGACCAGTAAGGCGCGAGAGGCGGATGAAAAAGCGGGGGAGTAGGGGTCCAGGTACCCGGTGTTGAGGGCAGTTGGTAGTCCTGTTGGTAGTTGTTGTAATAAGCTGCGTGTCCTGCAGGATCGGTAGCTTCCATAGCGAGTACCACCTCGGCGATACGTTTGCCCCAACCGATGCTTCTGCGTACGACATCTTCTGCTACTTCAGTGCTCATCTCCTGCAAGAGACTGTCCTCGAGCGCAGCCACCTGCGCAAGCATTTGCGCCGGAGCGCCCTGGAAAAAACTCAGGACGGCAGAGGCTGCGGCGGCATTGACGGCGATACCCCAGTGATATTGTTTGTCAAGTGAAACTGCGGGGAGATTTTCAAGTCCTTTCACCTGGCCTTTGAGTGACCTGTATTCAGGCATTCCGGGCACAGCCGATTCGTACATGGCAATACCGATAAAAGCGGCAGAGCGTGCAGCTACGGGCGATATATAACCTGGAGTGTTCCTGATAAGCGCATCAAGCTGACGGGTCCAGGCCAGAACCGGCAAGCTGGAATAGTCGGAGGTCGGATTGGGATATGTAACAGGTTCGCGCTGGCAGGATACAGCTATAAACAAGATGAACAAGGGAATGAAAATCCGCCTCATGCCTGGGGGTTTAGTCGTGGATACCGCAAATTTAATACTTAGTCCCGGATTAGCGTATAAAAGCGGTGAATTAAGCGGTATTATATTACGTTTTTTATGAATATAATGGCTTGGATATCAGCAGGCGTTGTCCTTAGGGGCTGTCCTGGCCGTCTGTTTGCGGGACTGATGTATGCTGCGAATGTATTTGGCACAATTTCTGTATGTTTGTATATGTGAAACAAGGAATATGAGAAAAGCACTTCTTCCGGTCATTGTTGTTTTGGTTTTGATATCGGTCGTTTTCCGGCTGGATGCCCAGCATCCGGGTTATAAGCAGGGAGTCGGCGCCCGGGTGATGATGGTTGATTATACCGGGCCGTATACCGGTGATTTTGACAACTTCAAAGGATATACACCGGCTTTTGAGCTTTTCTATGCGCATAATCTGCATCGTTATCTCAACCTCGTGACCCCATTCAGGGCCGGATTGGGCAAGTTTTCTGAGGCAGGTTCCAATCATTCATTCGTGGGGCTGGACCTCCAGCTTCATGCCCAGTATTTCCGTCCTGAAAAACCCGTTACTCCTTTTGTCTTTGCCGGTGCGGGTGCAGTATACGATATACCGGGCGACCTGAGATTTGAGATCCCGCTCGGCATTGGCGTGGATATTCGCCTGCAACCACAGTTGTACCTCAATGCTACTATGTCCTACAGGATAGGCCTGCCTGGAGAGACCAGCAGTTTTCAGCATGGTATCGGGTTTAAATACTTGCTGGGCAGGAAACAGCAGGAAAAGACAATCAACGATATAGACGGAGACGGCATACCGGATCACCTGGACGAGTGCCCGACTATTTATGGCCTTGCGCGTTTCAACGGCTGTCCTGATACAGACGGGGACGGCATACCTGATCACCTGGATGACTGCCCCACTTTTGCAGGGCTTGCGGAGTTTGATGGCTGTCCGGATACGGATGCCGACGGTATACCTGATCACCTGGATGCATGTCCGACAGCACCCGGTCCGCGTGAGCGCAACGGCTGTCCTGAGAACGATAGTGACGGCGACGGAGTGCCGGATGAGAAAGACAAATGTCCCAACGAAGCCGGGCTTCCGGAATACGACGGCTGCCCGGACAGCGACGGCGATGGAGTACCGGACCACCTGGACGATTGCCCGACGGAAGAAGGTCTGAAGACCTTGCGCGGCTGCCCGGACAGCGACGGTGATGGTGTACCGGACTACCTGGACAAATGCCCTGATCTGCCTGGTCCGATGCGCAATGCCGGATGTCCCGAGCTCAAGAAAGAGGAAAAAGACATCCTGGAGAATGCCATGCGCGCCGTACAGTTCAACCTGGGATCAGCCAACCTCAAGCCAGAGTCATTCCCTATACTCGACCAGGTGGCGGGTATCATGAAGAAATACCCGCAATACGGACTCAGTATCGAAGGACATACGGACAATACCGGCCAGGACGAATTCAACCTCCGGCTTTCGGAGAACCGTGCCAAGGCTTGTCTTGAATACCTGATCTCCAAAGGTATTCCTTCGGAGCGTATACACTACAAAGGCTATGGCATGACCAGGCCGCTGTACGACAACCTATCCGAGGAGGGTAGGAGGCTCAATCGCCGTGTCGAGTTTATCATGACGATCAGGTAGACTTCTGCGCAGTTTTCGCTGGACTAGAAGTATTGCTAAGATCCTGTTCAACACAGTTCGAACAGGTCTGTATTTCATGGTTGTTAGAGAGCGCAATCTTGGTGGTTCTGTTGTAAGCGAAAGGCATTATCCGTAAATGAAATCTGCCATGTTGCGTTTTTTTGTTTGGCTGATCCTGGGGATATATTCATGCTCTGGCCAGGCGCAAAAGCATGACTATTATTGGGTAATGGGGAGTTGGAAGTTAAGTTCGACAGTTCGCGGCGGTGGAGATCTTGACTTTACCAGACCGGAGAGTGAATTGGTAGTGGAGGTGATCCGAGATTGTGAGGTAGATGAATCAGTGGCGTCTGTAAGTGATACGGAAGGTAATTTGTTGTTCTGGACTAATCTCTGTAATGTCTTTGACCGATATCATGAGCCTGTGGCAGGAGGAGAGCGCCTACTGAGTGGTTTTTCGAGAGATCATTTTTGTGGGCCTAGTTCTGGTTTTCTAGGTTATCGAGGCTTTCAGCAGTCCCTGATACTGCCGGACCCCTCGAATGAGGACTTGTATTACTTGTTTTACACCTTCATAGATACGGCCCGATATAAGACCAGCCACGAGACAAACGAATTTGGCAGATATGTGTACTATGTACCCTTTGATCGCAGGTTGAATGGAGGGAGAGGCGGTCTGAGCTGTGAGCGTCAGTTGCTGCTGGACGATACGGTGACCATAGGTATGATGACGGCTGTCAAACACGGAGATGGCCGGTCATGGTGGGTACTGATACCTCAGGGGCGTAGTCCTGGTTTTTTTAGTTTTTTGCTGGACGAGAGGGGTGTACATGGCCCGTTCCAGCAGACAATCGGTACTACGATCTGGGAGGAACAATGGAAAGGTCAAACGACCTTTTCATCTGACGGCACTTGGTATGCACAGATCAATTTCCGGGATGGGCTGACTTTATTTCGCTTTGACCGTTGCACAGGACTACTGTCTGATTACCTGAAACTCTCTTTTAGAGCTGCTAAGCTTGGAGGATATGAGAATGTTTGTTTTTCGCCAGATGGCCGTTATCTCTATGCAGGAGATTATGAACGGATTGTCCAGTACGACTTATACGATGACGACATAAACGAGAGTGTTATCTTAATAGGAGAGATAGAACCCAATCCAGAACCGTTTGGAGTAACTGGTTTTGGTAAAATGCAGGCAGGCCCTGACGGAAAAATTTATATATCAAACTGGAGTAACCACTACCTGCACATGATAGCAGCGCCAAATGAGAAAGGGGTGGCTTGTCGCCTCGAACAACATAGGCTCAGGTTACCTACGCAGCTATTTGCCTCGATGCCGTATATGCCTAACTATAGATTGGGGCCTGTAGACTGTGCAGGTGTATGCTGTGATGATGGTATACTGGAAAGCGATGTTTTGGATGTCAGGCCTAATCCAAGTAGCGGCTTATTTCGTGTCCGGAGCAATAGGCAGGACATACAAGAGTTGAGTGTATATGACCTGGCTGGCCGTCACCTGGAGACCTGGACATTGGTGCCCTGCCGTGAGGTGGAAGTCGACTTGAGCTCTTATCCCAACGGCATATACCTGTTGCATGTCAGAACAGGAGATACCAGGGAAACAGTCAAGGTAGCGTTGATGAGATAGCTGTCTTCTGTGGCTACGAGAAAGTTTCGCCTTATGTGAAGCAGAACTTATCCAATACGATGCCGCATTGACTTTTCCAGTACTTTCTGTTCCAGCTCTTTCTTGAAGGCGATCACCGAGTGCCGGATTGTTTCATCATGGGTTCCCAGGATCTGTGCGGCAAGTATACCGGCGTTCTGTGCCGCATTGACCGCAACGGTGGCTACAGGTATGCCGTTGGGCATCTGAACGATGGACAGGAGGGAGTCCCACCCGTCGATGGAGTTGGAGGACAGTACAGGTACTCCGATCACGGGCAGCGGAGAGAGGGAGGCGATCATACCGGGCAAGTGCGCCGCCCCTCCTGCGCCTGCGATGATCACATGTATTCCGCGCTCATGCGCCTGGCTGGCGAATTCAAACATCCTTGCTGGCGTGCGGTGAGCGGAGACTATATCCAGCTCGTAATCGACGCCGAGACGTGTGAGTATATCGGGCGCTGCCTGCATGACCGGCAGGTCCGAATCTGACCCCATGACGATACTAACTTTTGCTGGCATAAGATCCGCTTATTTTCAGGTGAGTACGCACAAGTTCCGCCTTTTCTGTCAATTCTTCAAATGATGAGCCCAGCAATGTGACGTGGCCCATCTTACGAAAGGGCTTACATGTTTTCTTGCCATATAGGTGCACATAGACACCAGGTATACCTAATGTCGCGGCCAGTCCGTGTATCTCGGTCGGGCCTTCACTGCCTGCTTCCCCAAGTAGATTGATCATCATCGCAGGCTGCCGGAGGTCGGTGGACCCCAGCGGCATACCCATGAGTATACGGAGCATCTGGCCATACTGGCTCGTCATACAGGCTTCGATGGTATGGTGGCCGCTGTTGTGTGGTCTGGGGGCTACCTCGTTGATGAGTATCTTTCCCTGCTTGTCGAGAAAATACTCGATGGCCAGCAGACCTTCTATGTCAAAAGCCTCGGCAGTACGCTTGGACAGGGAGAGGAGTTCTTCTGCCAGTACAGCGTCTATGCGCGCCGGGCAGTACAGGTTTTCCACGAGATTAGCTTCAGGATTGAAGAGCATCTCTACAGGAGGGAAGATACGTATATCGCCTGAAGCATCCCTGGCTACGATCACGGCCAGTTCCTTTTCTATGTCTACACAATCTTCGATCACGCTAGGTACATCCATCAGTTTTTCCAGGTCTTCCGGGCCGCGAATGACTGCTACGCCCTTGCCGTCATAGCCGGCAGTCCTGGATTTCTGGACAAATGGGAAACTGAGCCTCTCCAATGAGATCGCTTCCAGTATGAGCATTTTACCGGGATACAGGACAAAGGCCGATGAGGGCAACCCATGCTGTACGTAGAAATCCTTCTGGCGTCCTTTGTCTTTGATGATATCCAGGATATGCGGATCTGGAATGATCCTCTTGCCCTGGTCCCGGAGGATACGGAGCGCATCGGTATTTACGTGTTCGATCTCTATCCCTATCACATCTTTGCCGGCTCCGAAGCGAAGTACAGCATCGTGATCCCTGAACGAGCCTATCTCCAGGTCACGGGCAAACGGCCCGGCCGGAACATCCTGAGAAGTATCCAGAAAAGCAATGGGCTGATCAATCGGCCCTGCTTCCAGTGCAAGCATTCGACCAAGCTGCCCTCCTCCGAGAATGCCTATCTTCCTGTAAGCTGTCATGTCAAAAAAATTGACCTCAAAGCTACCGGTTTTCTCCTTGCTGCACCCGTCAAATCCGCATCTTTGTCGTATACAAATATCGTACGTGATGGAAACCTGGATCATTCGCAATGCTACGTTGGTCAACGAGGGAAGGCAGTATACAGCCGATGTGCTGATCCGAAACGGCCGGATCGAAAAGATTGCGGCAGAGATCAGCAGCGAAGGCAGGTACCGGGAACTGGCAGCTGACGGCAAGTGGTTGTTGCCGGGAATCATCGATGACCAGGTACATTTCCGGGAGCCGGGTCTCACACATAAGGCTACCATCGCTACGGAATCCAGGGCTGCAGTAGCCGGTGGAGTGACTTCTTTCATGGAGATGCCGAATACGAAGCCACCAACACTGAGCCAGGCATTGCTCGAGGAGAAATACAATATAGCAGCCGACAACAGTCCAGCCAACTTTTCATTTTTCATGGGGGCGTCCAACGACAATATTGAGGAGGTGCTGAAGACAGACGGACGACGGGTCTGCGGTGTCAAGGTCTTCATGGGATCCAGTACGGGTAATATGCTTGTGGATGATAAGACTGTACTGGAGACCTTGTTTTCAAGATGTCCTCTGCTGATCGCTACGCATTGTGAAGATGAAGACACGATACGCACTGCTACCGAACGGCTGTTGGCGGAGTATGGAGAAGGCGCCACTGCGTCGATCCATCCGATGGTCCGTTCTGCGGAAGCATGCTTCCTGTCTTCTTCCATGGCGGTGGACCTGGCACGCAGGCATGGTACACGTCTTCATATACTGCATATATCCACTGGTATGGAGACGGTACTCTTTACCAATGATGTTCCCCTGCGCGAGAAGAAGATCACTGCTGAAGCCTGTGTGCATCACCTGAGTTTTGACAGCCGGGACTATACGCGCCTGGGTAATCTGATCAAATGCAACCCGGCGATCAAATCACCCGAGGATCGCGAACAGATCTGGACGGCTCTCCTCGACGACCGGATAGATATCATAGCGACTGACCATGCCCCGCACACGATTGCCGAAAAATCACAGCCGTACTTCGATGCTCCTTCGGGCTTGCCTCTTGTACAGCATAGTCTCTACCTGATGTTGCGCCATCTCTATGCCGGGAGAATAAGTCTTGAACGGATCGTGGAAAAGATGTGCCATGCTCCTGCAGTGTGCTTTCGTATAGTGGACCGGGGGTTCATCCGTGAATCTTACTGGGCTGACCTGGTGCTGGTGGACCCGGAACCTGAGTGGCAGGTCTCAGCCGGAAACATACTGTATAAATCCGGCTGGTCGCCATTGGAAGGCGATACGTTCAAAGGCCAGGTGACGCATACATTTGTCAGTGGTCAGCTCGCTTATGAGCGGGGAACCATACAACACTCTGTGACCGGCCGCAGACTAGAATTTGATATAGATGGATGAGACGCCTGGCCTTTACTTTATAGCACTCATACCCGATGATCCGGTGCTGACACAGTTGCAGCGCCTGAAGGAGGAGGCCGGCGAAGTATTCGCGACCAGGGCGGCATTGCGATCACCGCCGCATATCACCCTGGCGCCGCCTTTCCGGATATCGGATCAAAGACAGATCAGCCAGGTTTCGGGCCTGTTGGCCCGTGCAGCTTCCGATACATCGCCCGTGACTATCCGGCATGATGGCTGGGGACATTTTGGAGATCGGGTGCTTTACGTGGCGGTAGAACATTCCAATGGTATTTCAGAGCTGTACGGTCGTCTAAGGCACGACGCTGTTCTGCAAGAATACAAGATCGGATTTCACGACAGTTTTCATCCGCATATTACCATAGCCTTCCGGGATCTGGCTCCACAGGTATTCCCGGCCGTATGGTCACATTTCAGCAGCAGGGCCATGACGATGGAGTGGCAGGCGCATAGCCTGTACTTGCTTTATCTCTCGGACCGATGGACAGTCATCCGGCGATTTCCGTTTGGAACTGCTCTTCCGTGAAAGTCTCCCTGATCACAACTCTGCCGCGGTCATCGCGTCGGAGCCTGGCAGCGGCTATAGCCGGATCGTGTTCGAAAAAGAGTATGGCGTCGTCCGTGAGGGCCTTGTCATAGAGGGCCTCTTTTTCCTGGATAGTATTTAGCGGGCGTACGTCGTAGCTCATGACATAAGGGAGGCCGATATGATGGGATGAAGCTACCAGGTCTGCACAGTAGATGAGGGCGCCAGCATCTGTAGGGATATGGGCTATCATCATCGCCTCCGTATGGCCATAGCAGCTTTGGAGGTGGATGCCTTCCAGCCATTCGCCGCCTGAGACCGGCAGCATTTTTAAGACCCCTTCTTCGAGCAGCGGTACGAAGTTCTCCTTGAGAAAAGAGGCGCGTTCGCGTTCATTGGGTTCGAGCGCCCACTTGACATGTGGTTCATTGGACCAGTATGTGGCATTCGGGAAGGTAGGCTGGAGCTTGCCGGTATCGGAGACAGATACAGCTCCTCCCACGTGATCGAAGTGGAGATGTGTAAGGAGTACATCCGTGATATCTTCGGTGCCGAAACCCGCTGACCGCAGGTTTTCCAGCAAGGGTGTCCCGTGCGGCTCGAAATGCGAACGGAACTTGGCGTCCTGCTTGTTTCCCATACCGGTATCTATGAGTATGCGGCGGTCTCCTGATTCGATCAGCAGGCAGCGCATAGACCAGGTACACATATTATTGTCATCGGGAGGGTTGAGCTTTTCCCACATGCGGCGGGGCACTACACCGAACATAGCGCCTCCGTCGAGCTTGAATTTTCCTGCTTCTACTATGTGTATTTTCATCTCTGCTGCTACTTGAATCCGATGACTTTTTCCGAACGGTTGTTTTCTTTCTGTAGGGCGATCATCCTGAGTGCCGTAATAGCCGCCTCTACGCCTTTGTTGCCGTGTTTCCCACCAGCTCTGTCCTCTGCCTGTTCCATGTTGTTGGGAGTCAGCAATCCAAAGACAAACGGCTTGTTTCTCATGATACTGAGTTGCATGAGGCCATTGGCTACAGACTGGTTGATGTACTCATTATGGCTGGTCTCTCCGCGGATCACACAGCCCAGGCAGACAATGGCATCGAGACTATGGCGGCCATCCAGTATCCGGGCGCCCATGGGTAGTTCATAGGATCCTGGTACGCGAGCGATATGAATATCCGTTTCGGCTACGCCGTACTGTATGAGTGTGTCGTGGCAGGCGCGATGCAGGGCAGTGGTGATCCCGGGATTCCAGTCTGCGACCACTACGCCGATCTTCCAGCCTGTAGCATCCGGCATTTCGGCTGCATGATTTTCGCTCAGGTTCTTCCGTTTGGTAGCCATTCTTTTTGCGCTAAAATTAATTAAAAAAGGGGTATGTCTCGGTGAGATATACCCCTTTCAGCGGTGCCCTGTACGGTGTCGGCCAGTTACATTGTAGCGGCAGACAGGCGCGCGATGTATTTGTCTATTGTAGAGCCATCCGGTGAATCCGGATATTTTTCCTTGATCTGTTCGAATGTCTTCAGGGCGGCTTCAGACTTACCCTGGCGGCTTTGCAGCAAGCCCAGCTTCTTGAGGTAATAAGGAGTCAGCAGCTCATCGTCTCCTGCTTTAGCGGCTTTCTCGTAGAAGCTGACAGCTTTGTCGAGATCTTCTTTCTCAGAGTAAGCATCGCCGAGGGTACCGTACTTCATGACCGGCATGAAAGAACCTTTGGGCGAATAGTCCGAGAGGTACTTGATCGCCTCGTCGGCCTGGCCGAGATTGAGGTAACATACGCCGGCGTAATAATGTGCGAGATTGGCCGCTTCCGATCCCTTGTATTTTTCGATGATCTGGAGAAATCCGGCATAGCCGCCACCTGGGTTGTTGAGCGCTTGCTGGAAAGAGTCCCGCTCAAACATAAACTCAGCCTGATGCATCTGCTCGACAGCCTCTTTCTGCTTAGGAAGCGTGACAAACTGGCGATATGCAAAGACACCTCCTATGACAATCGCAATACCTGCGATCACGCTCAGCATGATGTTTTGATACCGGGACCAGAAGTTACGGGCTTGGTTGCGAACCTGCCCTATATCTACCAATGTTTCATCCGCCTTGCCGGCGCTTCTTTTTCTCGTTGCCATTTGTTGACTTGACTTTTAACAAAAGTGATGCAAAAGTAAACAAAATAACCTGATTACGTCGGACACACATAAAAAAAAGCAATAAAACGATCCGCGTCTTATTGCTTTGATTTTCAGTGTGCCAGCCAGGTTATCAGTCTTTCATATATGGATAATCCTGTTGGGTATAATTGTCCTCGTAAAGCTCTGCCGCCTCCGGGTAGGGAGAGTTTTCGGCAAATTCTACGGCTTCGTCTATCTCTGCCGTAATCTGTTCGGCGATGGCTTCCATCTCAGCGCGGGTAGCGATATCCAGGGACAGGATCTCCGCCTCGAGTATCTTCACCGGGTCCAGATCCATATAATGCTGGAGCTCTTCTTTCGTGCGGTACTTGCCGGGATCTGAGACAGAGTGACCTTTGTAGCGATAAGTCTTGATCTCAAGAAAGTAAGGACCATTGCCCGAGCGTATATGCTCCGCAGCACGGGAGAAGGCTTCGTGCACTTCGGCCGGGCGCATCCCGTCTACCTGCTCACTGGGCATATCGAAGGCGAGACCGATTTTATAAAGATCGGTGACATTAGATGTCCGCTCCACGGAAGTACCCATGGCATACCCATTGTTCTCGCAGACATAGATGACCGGGAGTTTCCAGGTCATAGCCATATTGAACGCTTCGAACAGCGCACCCTGGCGTGCTGCTCCGTCACCAAACATCGTGACAGCCAGCAGGTCGGTACCGCGGTATTTTTCGGCAAAAGCAATTCCTGTACCGATAGGGATCTGTGCTCCTACGATACCGTTGCCACCGAAAAAGCGGTGCTCTTTAGAGAAAAAGTGCATAGAGCCGCCTTTGCCCTTGACACAGCCGGTGGCTTTGCCAAAGAGTTCGGCCATACATTCCCTGGACGGGATCCCCCTGGACAAGGCAGTGCCGTGCTGGCGGTAGGCTGTGACTACGGCATCTTCCGGGCGCAATGCAGTGAGCATACCTCCGGCTATGGCTTCCTGCCCGATATATACATGACAGAATCCCCTGATCTTCTGCTGTGAGTACATGAGGAGCGTGCGTTCCTCAAACCTGCGTATACGCATCATCACTTCGTACCACCTGAGATATGTATCCTTGCTGTACTTCTTTTTGGCTTTGCCTGACTTCGGCTTTCTTTCTGCAACTTCAGCCATAATTATATGAATGCTTATTTCTTTGATCCGGTGCTAAAGGTAGGTGAAAAATCAATAGGATAACAGCACTGGCGTTGAATTGTTATACCTTGCATACTGTTAGCTGGCTGTCATGCAACTGAGCCATATCAGACTTACAAACTACAGGAATCATACTGACACCCGCCTGGAGCTTCACCCCAAACTGAATCTGTGGGTAGGCAGGAATGGCGCTGGCAAGACCAACCTGCTGGATGCCGTATACCTTCTTTCGCTCGGCAAATCCTATTTCCAGTACAAGGACGGTCAGAATGTACGTTTCGGAGCCGACTTTTATCGCATAGAAGGTATGGTTCGGTACAAGGAGGAACAACACCGGGTGGTGGTAAAGTTTCACAAAGGGCAGAAAGACATAGAGGTAGACGATGTGACGATGGGTTCGCTGGCGGAGTATGTGGGCAGATTTCCGTGTACGATCATCGCCCCGGGTGATATAGATATCGTCTACGGAGGCAGCGAAGTGCGCAGGAGGCTACTCGACCAGACGATCGGCCAGGCGGATAAGCAATATCTATCTGCACTGATGCACTATAACAGGGCGCTCAAACAGCGAAATGCACTGCTGAAGCAGTACCATACCCGTCTGAGGCAGGACGACCCGGTATTGTTTAAGCTCAATGAGACACTTGCCCGTACGGGAGAGGTGATTTTCGGGAAAAGACGCAGTTTCCTGGAGGTGTTCCAGGCTTTGTTTGCAGATACGTATAAGTGGATCAGCGACGGAGCGGAGACGATAAGCCTGGCGTATGAATCCGATCTGTCGGATACTCCGTCGATGAAAGGACTGGAGGACAGTTTTCGCCAGGACCTGCAGTTGCAGCGTACTACTTTCGGGGTGCACAGGGACAATATACTCCTTCACCTGGAGGATCATCCGCTGAACCGGGCCGGTTCCCAGGGGCAGATCAAGACTACGGTGCTGGCTTTGAAATTTGCCCAGTATGGATTCATTTGTGAACAAAGCGGCGTAGCGCCTTTCTTGTTGTTGGATGATATCTTTGACAAACTGGATCCTTACCGTATCAGCCGCCTGCTCACAAGGGCCTATGAAGGCGCTTTTGGACAGGTCTTCGTGACAGATGCGTTCAGCAGCCGTTTGCCGGAGCTGCTGGGTGAACTGGGGATAGACAACTATGCTATCCACGAGATAAGGGACGGTTCAGTGATGACACCTTGTTTGATCAAATAGAGAATCTATAGTATGCAGGATCGCCCGCTCAAGGATATCATCGGTTCGTGGTTGCAGAACCCCAAAGTGAAAGAAAAACTCACTGAAGCCAAACTGCTGGATAAATGGGCGGATATAGTAGGGACGATCATAGCGCAGTATACCAGGCGCATATATGTATCGGACCGCAGGCTTTATGTACAGCTGGACTCTCCCGTACTCAAGCATGAGCTGCACATGGGCAGAGCGATGCTGCTGCGCAATATCAATGAGTATCTCGGAGAAGAGTTCCTGAATGAAGTAATCATTCAATGAAATAAGGCAGCCTCATCATAGACGAGGCTGCCTTATTATTACAAGATCTTTCCTGACAGGAAACAGATCAGGGACGTACGTTTTTGTTAGCGCCGGATCCGTTGCCCATAGCTTTGTCCGACTTGCTTATCTTCTTCTTGCCTTTTGTCTTCTGGGCCATTTTGACAGCATCATAACTATTGACGATACCGCCTGTAACACACAGGTCAGAGAAGTTTACCAGTTCTTTTGTGCCCGGCTTATACACTTTTTGTGTCACCGGTGTGGCAGAACCCATAATGATCTCTTTGACCTGCACTGCTGTCAGTTCGGGGAAGTATGAACGAAGGATAGCTGCTACACCCGCCAGGGCAGGAGAAGCCATACTGGTTCCGCTCGCATGCTGATATGCATTCTCGGGGGCTGTAGAGTAGATCTGTACTCCGGGAGCAAAGATGTCAACATTTTGTTTGCCATAGTTGGAGAAGGAGGCAGGAGCAGACTCTGTCATGTTGGAGCTGAGTGCGCCTACTTCGATCCAGTTTTTGGCTTTCTTGGGCTTGAAAAGACCTTTTTTCTCGTAGTATTTATTCGGATAGTTGTTGTCCGTGTCATTGTTCTGCGCAGAGTTACCTGCAGCGTGAATGAGCAGCACATCGTGTTTCTCGGCATAGCGCACTGCCTCGTCGACAGCCTGTTTGTCCCAGGAATAGCCTTTGCCAAAGCTCATGTTGATGATACTGGCGCCGTTGTCTACCGCATATCTGATGGCATTGGCTACGTCCTTGTCGCGCTCATCGCCGTCAGGAACAGCTCTGACTGACATGATCCTTACGTTATCTGAGATACCGTCCATACCGATACCGTTGGCCCTCACTGCGCCTATGATACCGGCCACATGTGTACCGTGGAAAGAGTCGGGACCTTTGGCATTGCCGTTGCCGTAGTAGCGTTCGCCGGAATTGTTGTAGTCGTCACCTACGATATGTCTTGGGTTGTAGTCGGGATTGTAGGCTACATCCACTTGTGACTTGACGTGTTTCAGACCTTCGGCAAACTGTCCGACCACTGCAGCGCGCAATTCCGCTACTGTCTTGAATTCACCGCCGTTGCTCATCACCTGGGTAGCAATGTTCTTCGCAACTGCAAGATCTTTGTGCTGCTCGATATCGATGGCTTTTACATTATCGAGATTGAACTCCTTGTCTTCGAAGTAGGTCTCAAGAGAGATCAGGGCTCCGGTGATCATACCCATGGTCTCGACCATCATTTTCTGCTGAGCCTCTGCCTGAGAACGGTTCTTCTCTACTTCGGATTTGTACTGCTGATATTTCTCATATTCTTTCTTTTCCGACTTGGAGAGCTTTTCCGGATCCGCCTGTTCGTATTTCTGGCGGTAAGTCGCATAGAGCCTTGTTACTTCATAGGTATCGCCGCCTACATTGCGGCCATCTTTGCCGCCGATGAAGTTCCAGCCGTGTATATCGTCTATATAGCCATTGCCATCGTCATCTATTCCATTGCCGGGGATCTCTCCGGGGTTAACCCACATGTTTCCTTTCAGGTCTTCGTGTTCATAATCGACTCCGGAGTCGATCACCGCTACGATCACGGTATTGGATTTTTTGCCTTTGAGGAGTTCTTTGTAAGTTCTTTCGGAGCCTACGCCCGGGAAGCCGTCCTGCTGGCCACTAAGCAAAAACCAGTTTTGCGGGGCCTGCGCGCTGAGCGACCAACCATTCACCAGCAAGGCGAGTAATAGGATACAGCGAGCCATTTGTCTTGAAATCATAATCTTCGCGCGAATTGTAATGAAGAAATGTGTTTGGATTAAATGGTAATATTAGTGAATATTTGTTTGCCTTAAATGCAGTGTTCGGAAACAATAGATGAACACTCTTGTAAACGGTACGTTGGTGAGAATATTATCGATATTCGCTCTCTGTACATCGCTGCTTTTTTTCCGTTTGCCGGCGGCCGCTCAGGCTTGGGAATGGGGGATAGGTCTGGGGGGGACAGTATACGACGGCGAGTTGTCGCCTGATCATTTTATCGGCCGGCTGGAGCTGATCGATCCGGCTATAAATGTACATGCGAGGTACAGGTTATCGCCTTTCTGGTCCGTGCGGCTGCAGATACTCAAGTCCTCTTTCAGAGGCGATGATGCCTATAACAGATCCGAAGCACGGCGCAGGCGCAATCTCAGTGTCAGGACTGCTCTCTATGAGATAGCTTTGTTGGGCGAGTTCTCTTATCCTGTATTCGAGAGAGACGTACATGACAGGCATTTGTCCGTATATGCGTTTACAGGTCTCGCCTTTTTTCATTTCAATCCTACTACAGTCTACCTGGGTGAGATCGTAGATCTTCAGCCATTGGGTACAGAAGGCCAGGGGCTCGCCGCATATCCCGACAGGCAGCCATATAAGCTCTGGCAGTGGTCTATCCCGTTTGGAGGAGGGGTTCAGATCGGGTTGAGTGAGCGTCTGAGCATGTATATCGAGATGGGCGGGCGAAAGACTTTTACTGATTACCTGGACGATATCAGTACGACTTATGTGTCCTATGATTTGCTGCTCGAGTGCAGGGGAGAGCTGAGCGCGGCGCTGGCCAACAGGATGGGAGAGTTCCAGGGAACTGGTCCGGTCAGGCTGCCGGAAGGCACACGAAGAGGCTCGCCAGGCGCCAGGGACTGGTATCTTACCGGAGCACTCGGTTTTGCTTTTTCTTTTTGATCCCTTGCTGACTGCGGCGGAGTAAATGCTTATTTTTCGGAAAAACCAGCTCTTGTGCACGGTACGGAATCACTGATCGCTTATCAATTGTCTAACGCTGCGGGCACCACTGCCACTATCCTGAATCTCGGGCTTACCGTGACTTCGGTGAAGCTGTCGTTAGGCGACGGGACTTTCCGGGAGCTTTGCCTGGGTTTTCGTGATATTGACCGGTACGTCGATCTTGCATACCGGGCCAGCTATCCTTTCCTGGGAACGGTGATCGGTCCTTATGCCAACAGGATCCGCCATGCATCCTTTGTACTGGATGGCTTGCAGTACAATACTCCTGCGAATGATGGACCACATACACTTCATAGCGGAGATGCCGGGCTCGACAAGCACTATTGGCAGCCAATACCTTGTGATGAGCCGTCCTGTCTTGCATTCGAGACCGTACGGACACACTTGCAGGACGGTTTTCCAGGTCATGTGCATTACAGTGCATTGATCCGGCTCGGGGATGACAATACACTTTCTTTCGAGTTCCGTGCCGTCACGGATCGCGCAACTCCGGTTAATCTTACCCAACACAGCTATTTCAACCTGGACGGACCCGGCGGCACAGGGATTTTTGGTCATAAGATCATTTTGTACGCTGACAGCTTCATGGGCCAGCATGAAGACCTGACGCCGACCGGAGAATTGATTGTTAACGGTGCAGCATATGAATCATCCGTGGACGGACGGCTTTTGCTGTCTGAGGCGGAGCTCCGGGCAGGGCAGGACAGGACGTTTGTGCTCAACCGGCCGCCGGATACCGATGGCCTGAAGTTGGCTGCAGAGGCTGTCGGGGGAGATTCTGTAGTGCGCATGCGCGTATACACAGACGCATCCTGTATACATTTCTATACCGGGCAAATGATGGCGGACCTTCGCTTTGCCGGTGAAGAGCCGCTGTTCCCTTTTGCGGGATTCTGTATGGAATGCCAGGACCCTACTGACGCGATACACCATCCCGGCCTGGTCAGGGATACTGTTTTGAGACCAGGAGTTAACTTTGTACGCCGGATCAATTACCAATTTGACTTGTTATGAGACATTGCCTGATATGTGTTTTCTGCGGATTGCTGAGTTTGACTGCCTGCCAGTCACCCGGAGGCGGTATAGCTGCTTCGGATCCTGCAAAAGAATCCGGTCCGGCGGCTAATATCACAGCGGAGGTGAAACGTCCGGATGTAAATCCCGTAGCTGCGGATCCTGTTCGTGAACCGGAGGCGGAGAAAGGACTCATAGCTTTTGTCGATGGCAACTTTAAGGCTGCGGATACACTTGGTAATTCCAGGCGCTCCGTATCATACCGGTTCAAAGGCGAGGTCCACCAGGATGTAGTGATCCAGCTTTCTTCGGCCAAAGGCGGTGTATTTGAAGTGATCGATGATCTCGGCGAGCGCATAGCCGATGACAGGACCTCTTTTTCGTTCACGTTGATGAGCACAGGAGTCCATGAGATCATCGTGAAGCAGAAAGGCGGCTCGGCTGGACTTTCTTATGCGTTGTATGTCAGTAGATTGTAGTTATTTGTATCAAGTCTTGATATATGCCTGTTGATCCGGGGCAGATACTGCACAGGTACTGGGGATATGAGCGATTCCGGCCTCTTCAGGAGGAGATCATCAAGGATGTGATGGAAGGGCGGGATACCCTGGCTTTGTTGCCTACCGGCGGCGGTAAATCCTTGTGTTATCAGGTGCCAGCCCTGGCTATGGAGGGTGTGACCCTGGTTATATCGCCGCTTATCGCATTGATGAAAGACCAGGTCAGCAGTCTTGAAAGAAGGGGGATACGAAGCGCCGCTATCTATAGCGGCATGTCCTGGAAGGACATAGACCGTATACTGGACAATGCCATCCACGGGGATACCAAGTTGCTCTATGTCTCTCCCGAGCGACTGCAGACAGAACTCGCCGCTGCACGTATATCTGCGATGGATTTGTCCTTTGTGGCGGTCGATGAGGCACATTGTATATCTCAGTGGGGCTATGACTTCAGGCCTGCTTACAAGGAGATCATGCGTGTGCGCGAGTGGCACCCGGATCTGCCGGTGCTGGCTCTGACCGCTACCGCTACCGAACGTGTAGTGGAGGATATACAGGTCAGCCTGGGTTTTCGGAAGAAACATGTCAGGCAGATGAGTTTTGCCAGGACTAATCTGGCTTATATCGTACAGCAGGAATCATCCAAACGAGCGCGGCTTTCTGCCATTCTCAATAAAATAGCGGGTAGCTCCGTGGTATATGTAGATACCCGCCGGATGGCCGTTGAGGTGGCAAAGTACCTCATCAGGCAGGGTGTGTCTGCAGAGTACTATCATGCAGGCCTGGATAAGACAGAACGCTCAGAGATACAGGACCGGTGGATCAGTTCCGCGACCAGAACAATAGTCGCTACCAATGCATTCGGGATGGGCATAGATCATCCGCATGTGCGCTCCGTGGTGCATCTGTCTCCTCCTGCAAGCATAGAGGCATATTTTCAAGAAGCGGGCCGGGCGGGCAGGGACGGGGAAGCAGCCTACGCGGTACTGCTATACGATCAAAAGGATATCAATACACTGCTGGAGCGGCTTGAGGGAGAATTTCCCGAGCCAGTATTTATACGGCAGGTCTACCAGGCGCTCGGCAGTCACTACCAGGTGGCTATCGGGTCTTTTCCGCATGATAGTTTTGACTTTGATCTGGCGGGTTTTGCCGGTAAATACGGGCTGGATATCTGGAAGACGATCCATGCGCTCAGACTGCTCGAAGAAGCGGGATATATCTTTGTCAGCGAATCCGTCTGGCAGCCGTCAAAATTGGTCTTCTCGCTGAGCAGGACCGCACTTTACGAGTTTCTTCTTAAACATCCTGAACAGGGCGACCTGCTCAGGACCTTGCTGCGGATCTACCAGGGGATCTATGACCGGGAGACGAGTATCGACGAGTATAAGATCGCACGTCATCTCAAGACGACCAAAGAAGCAGTGATCGGTCGCCTGAAGCAATTACACAACCTGCAACTCATACGGTATATACCGACCAAGGAAAGCCCCCAGATAGGCTTCCCGGGACCACGTGTAGCCCAGCAAAACATCGAACTGGATATAAAAGCGCTGAAGCAGCGTAAAGCATGGCGGACGGAAATGGTCGGGGCAATGATCCGTTTCCTGGGGTCGGAGGATTGCAGGAGTATACAGCTACTGGCTTATTTCGGGGAGAAGGGAGGCGGGAAATGTGGAATATGTGATCGTTGCAGAGCGGAAAAGAGAACGACTGCCAGGATAGACAGGACTGTGCTGCAGGCGACGATCAGGCAACATCTGGCCAGCGGCCCGCTTTCACTGGAGGCGCTCCTGGAGAATTTCCCGGAAGAGCATCGCGATCTGGCGGCCGGAGTGATCCAATATATGTGCAGCGAAGAGTGGATTGCCGGGAATGACGGTAAGTTGTACCTGACTGATATGTGACGCGTATGAAAAAAAGTATCTGTGTGTTGGTGAGCAATGACCTGGTATCTGATCAACGGATGCTGCGGACCTGTACCGTGCTCGGGGAGTTGTTTGATGTGGCACTCATCGGGAGAGAACTGCCGGATTCGCCTCCGCTTGTCGAACGCAACTTTAAGCAGACGAGGCTTCAACTGAAATATCACAAGGGCAAGTTGTTTTACCTGGAGCTGAACCGGCGGCTTTACCGTTACCTGTGCAGGCAGAGGCCCGATCTGGTACTGGCTGTCGACCTGGATACCCTGGTGGCGGCCGCACTGGCCGCCCGGCGGCTTGGAGTGCCCTATGCGTATGATGCGCACGAATATTTTACAGAGACGCCGGAGCTGGTCGACAGGCCGGTAAGTCGTGCTATCTGGGATCTTGCAGGTCGTATGTTCATAAAAGGCGCGGCTATCCGCTACACGGTCAATGAGAGTCTTTCCGGGATACTGGCAAAGCGGTATGGGGCAGATTTTGGCTATCTGCGCAATATGCCTTTTGCCGGATCCGGGCAGCCCCGTGACGATTTCAGGCCCGAAACTGACTATATGTTGTACCAGGGCGCTTTGAACAGGGGGCGTGGTGTGGAAGAGCTGATCGATGCCATGCCATCTGTTTCCGGCCTTGAACTATGGATAGCAGGAGAAGGGGACCTGTCCCATGAGCTCCGGAAAAGAGCGACCGAAAGTACTGCCGCAGAAAGGATACGATTTCTGGGAAGAAGAAACCCGGAGGAACTGCGCAAGGTAACTGCCCGGGCATGGCTGGGCTTCAACCTGTTGAGCGCCGACAACCTGAACTACCGGTTTTCGCTGGCGAACAAGTTCTTTGATTATGTACAGGCCCAGGTACCGCAGGTATGTATGGACTTTCCCGAATACCTGCATCTCAACAGCATGTATGAGGTAGCAGTACTTGTGTCGGACAAAACTCCCGGGACGGTGATCGAGGCTGTCCGGCGATTGCAGGCCGATCCCGTATTGTACAAGAGACTGCAGGATGAAAGTAAAGCAGCCGCACAAGAATGGACCTGGCAGCGCGAACAGAAGCGACTCCTAGAGTGGTTCGAGCCTCTTGCAGGCCGGGCTAAATGAATTGCCCGGATTTGTTCCAGCCAATTATGGGGCACACGCTTCCGTGTGCCCCGTAGCAGGATCTAATTCTTCTGCGTTTCTTCCCGGTCTATCAGGAAAGCATATGTCATGGCAACTTCTTTGAGCCGGCTGAACCTGCCTGATGCGCCACCGTGCCCTGCTGACATATCTGTGTGGAGCAGAAGCGGATTCTTGTCTGTCTTTACTGTGCGCAGGCGTGCCACCCATTTGGCCGGCTCCCAGTACTGGACCTGGGAATCATGCAGTCCTGTGGTGATCAGCATAGCAGGATATGCCTGGGCAGTGACATTGTCGTAGGGTGAGTAAGACTTGATGTAGTCATAGTACGCTTTGTCATTGGGGTTACCCCATTCATCGTATTCAGAAGTGGTAAGCGGTATGCTTTCGTCCAGCATGGTAGTGACTACGTCTACGAAAGGGACGGCGGCTACCACACCGCTGAACAAGTCAGGGCGCATATTGACCACGGCGCCCATGAGGAGGCCGCCGGCACTGCCTCCCATCGCATACAGATGCCGGGGACTGGTGTAGCTTTCCGATATAAGATGACTGGCGCAAGCTATGAAGTCAGTGAAAGTGTTCTTTTTCTTAAGCAGCTTGCCGTCGTCATACCAGTATCTGCCCATTTCCTGGCCGCCTCGTATGTGGGCTATGGCAAATGCGAATCCCCGGTCGAGCAGGCTGAGCCTGTCCGAGCTGAAGCCGGGGTCCATGCTATAGCCGTAGGAGCCATATCCGTAGAGCAGGAGCGGCATGGAGCCATCTTTCTTGAATCCTTTCCGGTAGACCAGAGATATGGGGATGGTTGTGCCGTCCTCAGCCTTGGCATAGAGACGCTCGCTTTCGTAGTTGTTTTTATCGAATCCACCCAGTACCGTTTGTTCTTTTACAGTGGTCAGCTTTTTCTCTTTGACCGAATAGTCGAAGTCGGTATTGGGTGTTGTCAGTGAATTGTATCGAATCCGGATATTGTCCGTGCTGTACTCGGCATTAGGCCCCAGGTAGGCTACATAAGTGCTTTGCGGGAACGCTATGTAGTGGTCTGATCCGTCTTTACCCAGCAGGCGGATCTGTTCGATCCCCTCTTTGCGTTCGGCCACTGCGAGAAAATCGCTGAAAGCATGAACACCTTCCAGCAATACGTCCTCACGATTCGGGAGTATTTCTTTCCAGGCAGATTTGCCGGTGGATTGCTCGGGGCATTCCATCAGCCGGAAATTGCGTGCTCCGAGATTGGTCACGACCAGGAAGCGACCATCCTGGTGGTCAATCGAATACTCCAGGTCACGTTCCCGCGCCTGGAACAACCGGAATTTGCCGGTGGGATTGTCAGCTTCCAGGATATGGTATTCGTTGGATACGGTAGCGTAACTGCCAATGATCAGGTACTTCCCGGATCTTGTTTTGCTGATATAGGTGCTGAATGTCGGATCCTTTTCTTCGTAGATGAGTACATCCTGGGCCGGATCCGACCCCAGTACATGCCTCATTATCCTGTATTCGCGCAGTGTCTCGTCCTTGACCGTATAGAATACGGTCCGGTTGTCATTTGCCCAGACACAGCCGCCGCTGGTATTGAGTATGCTTTCGGCAAACAATTCCCCCGTATCCAGGTTTTTGAACCTGATCGTATATAACCTGCGGCTCACTATATCTTCACTATAGGCGAGTATCCTGGTATCGGGACTGATACTGGTGGAGCCTACCTGGTAATAACTGTGATTGGCAGCTTCTGCATTAGCGTCCAGGAATACTTCTTCTGCTGCGCCGTCGACGGCCTTTTTCCTGCAATAGACAGGATATTCTTTTCCTTCGAGGAATCTGGTATAATAATAGTATCCTCTATTGAGGTAGGGGGCGCTGCTGTCGGCAGGAGCCATTCTCCCCTTCAGCTCTGTGAAGAGTTCTTCCTGCAATGCTTTGGTATGCGCCAGCATAGTATCCGTATAGTTATTCTCAGCTTCGAGGTATGCAGTCACGGCGCTGTCTTCTCTGTTCCTGAGCCAGTAATATGGGTCTATACGGATATCGCCGTGGGTAGAGAGTGTCTCCGGGATCATACTCGCGGACGGAGGTGTGGGCATAAGTTTTTCCTGTTTTTGCTGGCAGGCAAAGATAAAAATACCAGCTGCAATGAGGCAGCCACTCACGAACTGCCTGGAGAAAGACTTGTTCATAACTGCTATGGTTTTAAAATGTATCGTTAAAGAATCAAGATATAGCTGTCGCAGGGTTTCTGTCCGCACTTAATAAAACATACCTGCCAGGGCTGCCGTGAAGAAACAGGAGATCGTACCTGCCAGGAGCGCCCGTAGCCCGAACTCTGTCAGTGTCTTGCGCTGGCCCGGCGCCAATGCACCGATGCCGCCTATCTGTATGCCGATCGACGCAAAATTGGAAAAACCGCAAAGTGCATATGTGGTGATGATGAGGGTCTTTTCGGAGAGCACGACGCCGGCATTGCGGATGTTGTTCATTTCTGCGTAGGCCACAAACTCGTTGATCACGGTCTTCTGCCCAAGTAGTTGTCCCACAAGCACAATGTCACCCTGCGGGACGCCCAGTATCCAGGCCACAGGCGCAAAGGCCAGCCCGAGGAGATAGGTAAATGTGAGTCCTTCGAAGCGCCCGCCGGTAGATTGCACGATCTGAGCATTGAGCCCCGTCCATTCGCCGACGGTGCCGAGCAGGAGTTGGTTGGCCATATAGATGAGCGCCGTGAATACGAGCAGCATGGCGCCTACATTGATGGCGAGTTTCAGACCGTCGGTGGTGCCCCGGGATATGGCATCCAGCAGGTTGTTGCCTATATCATCGCTCATTTCGAGTCGGTCGCTGAGCTGATCTTTGTTGACTTCCGGATAGAGCATTTTTGCCGCTACGATAGCCGCCGGGGCCGATATGATGGAGGCGGTTAGGAGGTGCTTGGCAAAGTATCGCTGCATCTCCGGGTCGTTGCCGCCCAGAAAGCCGACATAGGCCGCGAATACCCCTCCGGCGATCGTAGCCATCCCGCCCGCCATGAGACAGAGAATCTCGGACCTGGTCATCTTTTCGAGGTATGGTTTGATCACGAGCGGGGCTTCGGTCTGTCCCAGGAATATATTGGCCGCCGAAGCAAGGCTCTCCGGGCCACTCAGCCCCATTGTACGCGCCATGACCCACGCAAAGGCAAAAATGACTTTCTGGAGGATGCCGAAATAATACAGTATGGCAGAAAACGCGGAGAAGAATACTATTGTCGGCAGGACCTGGAAGGCAAAAATGTATCCGAAAGACTCCTGGTCCGCCACGATGCTGCCGAAAAGAAATCTCGCTCCTTCGGCCGAAAAACGGAGTATACCCTGAAAGAACCCCGCGATGATATCAAAGAATCCATTGATGAAAGGCACTTTCATGATCAGTACAAAGAGCACCAGCTGGCTCACCATACCCACGCTGACAAGTCTCCAGTCAATTGCTTTTCTGTTGGCGCTACAGGCATAACAGACAGCCAGGAGGAACAGGATTCCTGAAGTTCCCCGAAGGGTACTGATGAATAATTCCATCGGTTGAAGGTTCGTTTGAGCTTGTCCTAATCAAAGTTTGAGCAGCGTAAGTAAAGCATTTTGTACAGCTTTTTACGTCAATTTGAAGCATAAAATTCTGATCGTTTGATAATTTTGGGCCAAGAGCAACCGCATCATGCAGAGTCCTTTCATCATTGGTATTACCGGAGGCAGTGGTTCCGGCAAGACTACTTTTATAAAGCGTCTTCGGTCGATGTTCACGGAAAGGGAACTGTGTATCATCTCTCAGGACGAATATTACCGCCCGCGCGACCATCAGAAGACCGACGAGATAGGTATCCGCAACTTTGATCTCCCGTTCTCCATAGACCAGGATCATTTCATCCGGGATATACGCAGGATCTCATCCGGCCAGTTGGTACAAAAGCAGGAGTATACATTTAACAACGAGCAGAAGACTGCGGGTGTGATCAGCTATGAGCCGGCGCCGGTCATCATTGCGGAAGGGCTGTTTGTCTTTTTCAGCGAAGAGCTGCGGGATCTCATGGATCTCAAGATCTTCATCTACGCCAAAGAGAACCTCAAAGTGATACGCCGTATCAAACGGGATCAGTTGGAGCGCAACTACCCGCTTGAGGACGTACTGTACAGGTATGAAAACCATGTGATGCCGTCTTACGAGACATTTATCAAGCCGTTTATCCACGAAGCGGACCTGGTCGTCAACAACAACAAGAACTTTGAGCGGGCGCTGGAGGTACTGAGCGGCTTCATAAGCAGCCGTTTGGTGGCGACAGCCGCATCAGCAGGGGAGCAGGATGCACAAGTGGCTCAGGTCACGATCAGATGATTTCCTCGAAGAGGTATTCCGGGCTATCTGTACCTGCTGAATGGTTGCGTGCCAGCGCCTGGACCATGGCGTCGTGCATAGCCGTAAAACCTCGCTCTGCGACCTGCATGAACTCTGAGTCTATCAGCCTGATTATGTCTTCTACGGATTCGACCCCCAGATCCGGGCGGATCTTGAACGTCTGTTCGTAACGCGTATTCTCGATCTTGACGCTGTACTTACCGTCATACTGGAATATGGTGATCTTGAATTGCGGGTGGGGTATATCTCCTGCGATACGCATCTGTCATGTTTTTTGGTGCTGTTGGCGGATATAGCCGGTCATGAGGTCATACACTTCGCCGATGTACGGAGCGAAGCCGGATAACATAGCCTGGTGCCGTTCGATGGTGTGCAGGTCATTTCGGACTGCCGGACCGGTCTGAGCCTGGTCCGGTGTGAGCGCTTTCAGTTTTTGTACGGTCTCGTCCAGCAATGGCCAGTACAAGTGAAAGGGGATGGACCTGGTCTTGAGCAGTTCCTGCGACATAGCTGCCAGCGCATTCGTGAAGTTGTTGATGAATACCGCCGCCAGGTGCAGGAGTGGTCTGTCTGATTCATCTACATTATGTACATGTCCGGAGATACGCCCTGCCAGAGTGTGAAGCAGTAACTGGTCATCTGCAGATGAGGCGCTGCAGAAAAAGGGGACGATTTGAAGATCGACCTCTCTCCCTTCTGAAAAAGTCTGCAGCGGATAGAGCACGCCGAATCGGCTCGTATGAGGGCTTAGTTTTACCGTCTGAAAACTCCCGGACGTGTGTACCAGCAAGGCGCCGCTACCGGAGATCATGGCGGCTGCAGATTCTATACTGTCGTCATTTACAGCCAGTATCCACAGATCAGCATGGACGGATGAAAGCTCCGCGGGGCTCCCGAGCGCCAGGGCCCCTGTCTCGTCGGCGAGTCGGCTGGCTCGCTCCGGTGTACGGCTATACAGATAGCTGACCGGAACACCCTGTGCCGAGAATGCCCTGGCCAGAGCCGAACCTACTCTGCCGCATCCGATGATCCCGATCCTGGTCAACTTTTCCTTGCATTGATCCTGTAGACCGCTCCCATGAATAGCCCCAGCATGAGCATAATAGAGCCGATCCACACAAAATTGATACCCGGGAACACAATGGCTTCAAGTACAATGAAGTCTGATCTGGCGGAGTTTTCAGATATCTCCAGCGGAAGGGCAAGCTGGCTCATCGGCTGATGCGCTACCTGTATCCTGAGCTCCTCCGTCCCGGGGTCCAGGCTGGCAAACCGGAACAAGAGTCCCGCTTGCGGCAGGTAATCGTTGACTGTATATATCTTGCTATCCCGGATGACATACACAGGATTCGCTTCATAAGCGGCTCCTGTACGCTTGTCACGTACGGACAGGCGTACATGTATGGGGATATCATCCTGCTGCGCGATGTAGTTGGGATGATTGGCCTGCTGATCTATCTGTTCTACTTTGATCGTGAAGTCACCGTAGTCTGCGGACTGGCCAAGTTTGAGTGTCAGTGTAGACTGGGGCGAGCCGGCCTGCAGGTCCAGGAGTTGCCGCAGCGCTTCGTCCTTGAGGCGCACCTTCATATTCAACTCATTGACCTGGAAAGGAAAATTGTAGATCACGCCTTCCCTGATGACAATGAAGGGGTGGGCGGTCCATACCCGGTCGTCGTTGAGTTTGCGCACCAGCAGCGTCACACCCAGTACCTGGTCCCTGGGTTCGGATTTATAGTCAGGGTGCTGTGTTGAGTCTGCTATTTCGGCAATTTCAGCAAAATGTCCTGTAGTAAACAGTGTGTCACCCAGCCGGCCGCTATAAGGCAGGTATTGCAGGGAGTCTTCTTTCTCCCGGGCCAGATCGATATTGACTTCTTCCGGCGGCAGAGAGTGTATATGGGTAAAGATATCTTTGTGCAGGTAATGCTTGGTGTCTGGATTGGAGGCTGCCACTTTGGTGAAGCTCCTGTCGTATAGAATATTTGGGCTCAGGCTGAACGATTCGGTTACTTCTCCGGCTGCATCTCTCTTCTTGAAACTGATGTGAAATTCGCGGAAGATGCCATCCAGTGAGTCGGATTCATATACTACTTCGTATCCGCTCATCATCATTGGCACGCCCTTGAGCAGCGTAATGTTTTTGCCGAGTTCTTCTTCAGACTGGTTATCCAGGAGCCCGCGTTGTGCAAAAGGGTTGGAAGAGATATAGGTCTTATTGAGACCCGATGCGATCACACCCAGTATCAGTATCGCGAAACCGAAATGAGAGACGGCTGATGCCGATTGCCTGAGATCCCGCCTGATATAGCCTATCGTGAAACCGATGTTTGCATAGACGGCAAACAAGGCGCTGAACAACAGTATATGGTACTGCCAGGCCTGGATATTGAGCTGGCTGTAGACCAGGAGATGGGTAATGGCTGCAAGCCCTACAGATCCTCCTATGTACCAGAGGGCCTTGCGCGCGAGTGCACCCTGAACGGGGAGCTTGTAGCGCAGATAAAGCGCTACCGCACTCAGGATGGCGACAAACACAGCTATCCAAAGCTGGTACTTGTTGTAATGAGCTACCGGATCAAGCGGTGAGGTACGATGCAGGTCACTGAAGTCTTTGCCCAGCATCCAGCCAGCCGCATCGAACAACTTGTTGTAAACAGGTATTGAAGTCGTGAAAGATATCAATATCGCTGAGAAGAGCAGGGTCAGGGATCCGATAAACATCCAGAATTCCCGGCTCCAGGTCGCTTCTTCTTTTACAGGAGCAGGTATGGTGCGCCAGTGCCTGAAGATCAGCCAGGCTCCCCAGAGCGTGAACAGCATGAGGAAGCCGACGAGCTGCCATTCCAGGCCCATTTCCGTGAAGGCATGCACCGAAGTATCGCCCAGTATGCCGCTTCGTGTGAGAAATGTAGAGTATACGATCAGGATGAAAGCAAGCCAATAGAATATATAAGTACTCCTGATGGCATGTCCTGTATTGCGCGCTATCAGATTGGTATGGAGACCGGCGATCAGTACGAGCCAAGGCACAAGCGACATATTCTCCACCGGGTCCCAGGCCCAGTAGCCGCCAAAGCTAAGCGCCTCATATGCCCAGGCTCCTCCCATCAGGATGCCCGTACCTAATATACCTGCCGCAAAAAGAGACCAGGGGAAGACGGGTTTCAGCCAATGATGATGATCCTTTTCCATCAGGCCTGCGGCAGCGTAGCAGAAAGGTATCGTAGTAGCTGCAAACCCCAGGAAGAGGGTAGGAGGATGTATTGTCATCCAATAGTTCTGAAGCAGCGGGTTCAGTCCATTGCCTGTGATGCTCAGCAGATAGTCTGCCTTAGTAAAAATTGGCGCATCCATTTCCTGCCTGAGCAGTATGAAGGGATTGGAGCCGATTTTGACGACATCCATACCGTCGTCCCAGATATAGACACCCAATAGCATGGAGCTGATGACAACCTGAACTGCAAGGAGCATACCCATGACCGGGGCTTCCAGCCTCCTTTCATAGCGCAGGATCACCATGCCCAAGATGATATGCCAGAATAGCCAAAGCAGGAAGGAGCCTTCCTGACCCTCCCAGAAAGCGGCAAAGAGGTACTTGGCAGGCAGATCATCGGATACGTGCTGCCATACATAGAGGTACTCGTAGGCCTTGTCAAACATGAGATAGAATAACAAGCCTATGATTGTGAAGACAGATATAGCGTGCAGCAGAAAGCTGAACCTGCCGATCCTGAGAAACCCGGCCTGGAGCGTATTGTGATTGTGGCCGCGGAAATAGGCAATGGCCCCGATGAGTGCGCTTACAAAAGAAAGTATTACGGCAAAATGGCCTAACTGACCGAATACCAGCCTTTCTCCCACATACGTGATCTCGTTCATGCTGTGTTCAACCTTTCTGTATTGTTTTCAATCGGGAGCGAAGCAGCTGTCAGATGCTGCTTGTCTGTTCGGATTTGATGTATATCTCTTCGTCTTTGTATTTGGAAGGGCATTTCATCAGCATATCCTTGGCTACAAATACATCGTCCTTCATATTACCGGTGACGACTATCTGTTCGCTGAGCTCAAAATCCTGGGGCTTTTTGGACAGGAAGATCACTTTTTTCTCTTCACCATCAGCGTCTGTCATATAGAAGCTGAAATAGTTGGGGTCCTTTATCGGATCGTAGTGCATTTCCTTTTCTTTGGCCAGTTGGCCTACGATTTTCACATCCGTATTGCCGGCGGCAGCCTGGGCAAAAGTACTATAGGTACTCATGTCTTTGGAAGCAGAGATCAACAAGACGATGGCCCCTATGATGAGCAGGCCGGCTACTATATGTATCTTTCTGATTTTCATGCACTACGGTGAATTGTATATACAAAGGTACTTTATTTGGAAGCAGTAACTGTCGGCTCCCGGTAAATTTTTAGGTAGCCTGCCTTGTTAATTGCAATCATATTCGCGTTTATTTTTATATGTTTTGTGCTAGTTTTGTGTACTGAAAGACATATATCATGCAGGAACAAGACTATATCGTCGAGCTGGATCGCTGCGATATTTATCAAGGCAAACTATTGGTGCTCAACCAGGTAGATCTCCGGATAAGACAGGGGGAGTTTGTGTACCTTATAGGCAAGACCGGGTCCGGGAAATCCAGTCTTCTGAAAACCCTCTATGGCGCTTTGCCGCTTAAGCAGGGGAAGGGGATAGTGGCCGGTATGGATCTCTCCAGGATCAGGCCGTCCAAAATGTACCTGTTGAGACGCAAACTCGGTATGGTCTTCCAGGATTTCCTGCTGCTTAACGACAGGAGTGTACTTCAGAACCTGCTCTTTGCCCTGCGCGCTATGGGCTGGAAGGATAAGAAGGCGATGGAAAAACGTGCAGAGGAAGTACTAGAGAGCGTAGGGCTCAAGTATGTCGGACACAAGCTTCCTCACGAACTGTCAGGAGGAGAACAGCAGCGCGTGGCGGTGGCCCGTTCCATACTCAATAAGCCGGCACTGTTGATTGCCGACGAGCCTACAGGTAATCTCGATCCGGACACATCAGGGGACATACTCCGCCTGATCCTGCGGCTCGCAGAAGAAGAGCGGACGGCTGTACTATTTGCCACACATGATTACCGGCTCATGGAAGAGTTTCCCGCCCGGTTGATCCGCTGCCAGCAACATACTATACAGGAGGATGAATCTATCTATGCGCCGCTGGCAAGACCTTCCGAAGAAGAGGAGTGAGCGCCACTATGCTTTAGCGGACCAGCGGCAGCTCTATAAAGAATGTAGTGCCTGAACCCTCCGTCGACTCGAGCCATATATGTCCGTCGTGCTCTTCGACTATCTGGCGTGTTATGGACAGGCCGAGACCAAACGACTGCTCCCCGGAGGTGCCTTGCCTTTTAGCTTTTGTGAATGCTTCGAAGATCTGATCTCTGATCTCTTCAGGTATACCTATTCCTTCGTCAGAGACCGATATACGTACAGTGCTTTCGGCGGTCTGTTCCAGGGAAACATATATTTTTTTGCCCATTGGGCTGAACTTGATCGCATTACCTATTAAGTTATTGATTGCCCGCCAGAGACGGTCCGGATGGAGTGGCGCTATTACAGGGTAGGGAGCATTGAGTTCAATATATTGTTGTTTTTCATTTGCGTTGAACTGCATGAGGCTGACACAGTTGGTCAACAGTTGCCTCAGATCGGTTAGCGGCCTTGCAGTATCGGTACGTTGCCGTTCCAGGTCGACCATCATCAGTTCATCGATCAGTTGGAGCGAATGGCGACTGGAAGCCTGGATGAGCTCTATCATCTCTCTTTCGCCGTCGTTCTCTTTGCGGTCGTGCAACATAAGTGATGTGAACCCCAGGATACCATGGATAGGGTTGCGCAGGTCATGGGCGACTACTTTCAGGATACGGGATATGGCGCGTTGATTTTTTTCGAGCGATTCATTCTGTGTGCGGATTTTCTCGTTTAGCGACTGCAGCTCCTGAATATGCTGCTTCGATCGCCGGGCGTTGCGAGACAATAGAATCAGTATGATCGCGGTGAGTATCGCGATTACGCCGAATACGATCAGGTATATGCTCTTGGTCTCGCTTGCTTTTTTGAGCCGGGTGATGGCATGGTCTTGTTCAAGCTTCTGAAACTCTTTATCTATGGACAGGTTGTTCAGCCCGGCTGTCTGTCCGGCCAGTGAGTCTCTGAAGGCAATGTAAGACTGGAGACTTTTATAGGCTTCCGTGATCTGGCCGGTTTGGTCCAGGAATTTCCATCTCAGCTTGTGCCAGTTGAGTTCAGGCTGAGGGTAGTGGGCGTTGGCGTCCAGCCATCTTCTCAATTCCGTCAGTGCCCATGCTGTTTTGTCATACAGGCCTGTCTCCAGGTATAACTCTATGAGTGAAGCCAATGCATTTTGCGCTGATCCGGGATTAGTGCCGCTCCGCGTGCTGATCGCGATGTCTTTCTGCAACATTCGTTCCGCGGTGGCTGTGTCACCGCACATCAGGTATGCCGCAGACATATTACCGTACAAAAGGGCCTTGATGCTTTCCAGTTCGGACGTATGCTCAGGGGAGAAATCTTTTTGCTCTTCAGCTAAACTGATCGCGCGATCGAAGTAGTGAAATGTGCTGTCCGGGTTTTTCAGCCGCTGATAGCTCAGACCTATATTGTTGAGCTGCATCAGGTAGTGGCTGAATGTGCTGAAGTCAAATACTTCGATACAGGCCGATATTCCACTGATCGACTCCTTGAAATAAACGATGGCCTGTTGATATTTTCCCTGGTCGTATTTGAGGCCTCCCATCCGGCCGCTGTAAATACTCCCGAAGTAGCAAGCCTCCGGTACCTGCTGTTTCAGCAACCTGCCCTGATAATAATAATGGAAAGCTGTTTCGTATTCCTTTTGCCTGAATAGAGCATCTCCCTTGGCCAATAAGGCCATGCCATATACCGAAGCCCACTGTTTGTCGTCGGTTTTGTCCTGTAATAGCCACAGGATACTATCGGTGTAGACCTGGGAGTCTTGCTGGTTTTTACGCGCAAAGCAAGCCTGCAGATATTCATACTTCCTATAACGTTCTGCAACGGTTGGTTTATTCAGCCGGTTGTATACCGAATCCAGGAAACCTTGTACTTCAGTGAGCTGCAGGGAGACCTCACACAGGCTGTCTGCTTGCTTGTAGATCCCTTCGAGATACGCTTTACGAGCCCCATCATTTACCGGCTGCCGGCAGCCAACAGAAACTGCGATCGCTGTGAGGATGAGTACATATAGCACTGAATTGCGGTTGCAGATATGCCCAATACCCATATCGCTCTTTGTCGCAATAAAGATATTCTTCTTTTTGTCTTGATTTACCATGCTATCCAGTGGCCTGGTTTATCGGACCTTGTACTTGCGCAGGCATTGTCTCAGATCTTGCCAGTATAGATATTGTGATTTTCGCACAAATATCGTCCCAGCCCTCCTTTCCGCTATACTTTGTCAGTAAATTGGCTTAAATTGGATTGGTTAATTGTGTGTTACAGCATTTAAATGGGTAGAAGGCCCGGTATTGCGCCGGGCTTTCTTTTTAGTTTGACTGACACACCTGTAGTATTTACTTAAGCACCAGTACAAGGCAGAGAAACAGGTGAAAAATATAACCCTGCAGGCTTATAAAGATAAAATATAACCCTGTAGACTTATAACTTGCAAATATAAGCCCTTGGACTTATATTTGAGGAAAATAAAACCATGGAAGCCGTACTCACAGCAGACATGATCGACTCCAGCCAATACCCGGCCGATCTGTTAGAGCAATTAATCCAGGTATTGCAGGACGAGTCCAGGCTTCTGGACGAAGAAGACGGAAGTATACGGACATTCGGCATCTGGAGAGGAGACAGTTTTCAGGCAGAGTTGTTATTCCCGGGAGACGCCCTTTCCGTAGCGCTGCGGTTTTACGCCCGTGTACGTAGTATGGTGCTGCCTTCCCAACCGAAGCAAAGCCTGGGAGCCTCAAAGTCCCCTGCCGATATACGTATCGGCATCGGGCTGGGTGAAGCCACTCTCCAGCGCAATATGGTAGCAGAGTCAAACGGGCCGGTATACTGGAGCTCGGGCTCTGAGCTGGACCGGCTCAAGAAGAAAGACATCCGGCTGGGTATCCGTACACCCTATCCTGAGTTAGATGCAGAGTTCAAAGTGCATACTACCTTACTTGACTATATACTGGTACGGTGGTCTGTGGCTTCCGCTGAAGCCGTATACTGGTTGCTGAGAGGGCGCAATGAGACAGAGATAGCTGATATACTCGGCATATCTCAGCCAGCCGTCAATGCACGCAAGAAAGCCTCGGGATGGGAAGGTATTCAGGCCATGATCGAAAGATTTGAAGACCGTATTCGTACACTCCAATACTCCTGAGATATGGAAATACGCTACCTGCTCAAGATACTGATGGCCCACCTGATTACGGATTTTCTGTTACAGCCCGGGCGATGGGTACAGCACAAACAACAGCACGGGATAAAGTCTTATCTCCTTTGGATACACGCCTTGCTGACCGGTATGGTGGTATGGTTGTTCCTGCCGGAGTGGAGTCAATGGTATGTGGCCGCCCTGGTCGCGATATCGCACCTGCTGATCGACTGGTGGAAGATCAGCAGGGGATCAGATAGTTTTCGCTATTTCATACTGGACCAGGTCTTTCATATACTGGTACTTGTAGTCGTATGGCTCTGGCAGACCGGACTCTGGCGGGAAACCGATCATTACCTGCACGGATTTTTCAATGATACCTCCAACATAGCTGTTATGATCGCTTTCATGATGGTCATCTGGCCGGTGGGATACGCCATCGGGAAAGCTACGGCGGGATGGCGGCGGGAGTTGGAACGAGATGAAGAAGAAGGGAGAGACAGCCTGGCCAAAGCGGGAACATATATTGGTATTTTCGAGAGAATACTTGTGCTTTTGTTCGTCCTCAGCGGGAGATTTGAAGCAATCGGCTTCCTGATCGCTGCAAAGTCAATTCTGCGCTTTGGAGACCGCAATGAGTCAAAACCCAGAAAGCAGACTGAATATGTACTGATAGGGACACTCATGAGCTTTACCGTATCGATACTTATAGGCCTGGCTACCAGATATATAATGGCACACTACTGATATCTCCGCATCGGCTCCGCCACAGATATGTCTTCATAGCTTTTCAGACCGGAGCCATCTTTTGAGCAACAAACGGTAACTTTAACAGATCATAGCGGCGGGCCAATGACAAGCGATAGGAGTAATACCCTGTGGAAGCTCTTGTGGGACAGACTATTGGGAGAGGCGGATCAGTTCAAGCTCGAACACAGGGCTTTCCACGCGATTTGCCTGTTCACTCTTTTCCTGCTATGCGTTTTTGTGCCAGTATGTTTCTATGTCGAAGTGTACGAGCTGATCTACCTGATCCTCGTCTTACTGACATTCCTGGTCATCGTCTATTATATGTCGAGGGTACGCCGGCTCTACGGGTGGAGCGTCTTTTGCTACGCACTCTTCGGGTACGGTACGCTGGCACTTAACTATTACTACAACTCGGGTATCACAGGACCATCCCTGCTGCTGTTCGTCCTGGCATTCCAGTTGCTGATATCCATATCTCCCACCAGGATACATGTCCTGTGGCTGATACTGCATCTGTTAGTAGCTGCTTTCCTCCTATACTGGGAGTACAGTGTCCCGGACGTGATCGAGGTCTCATACAAGACCCGGCAGGCTTACTTTATTGATGTCGGGGTGACGTATGTCCTCGTACTGATATTCATCTACCTGGTTACCTTTTACCTCTTCAAAATATATCACCGAGAACGTCGCCTGGCCAAAGAGCGATCCCATAAGATCGCTAACCAGAATGATCTCATTATGTCGCAGAATTTCCAGTTGGAAAGGCTCAACCAGGAAAAAGACAAGATACTTTTCATCATCTCACACGATCTGAGAAGTCCTCTGTCCTCTATCCAGAGTTTTCTTGAGATGGAGGACAAACTGGACCCATCAGAGCGGGACGAAATGCTCAAGGCGCTACTGGAACATACCCGGCGTACCTCGGACATGCTCAGCAACCTGCTCCTGTGGTCCCAGGCACAGATCAAGGGCAAAACACCTCCGCTCAAACCTATACAGGTCTGGCAGGCTGTCGAACAGAGTATAGAGGTACAGAAGCAACTTGCCCGGGAGAAATCGGTTTATCTCCATACAGATGCAAACAGGGACTTTCATGTACTTGCCGAGGAAAACATGCTACAGATCGTATTGCGCAACCTGGTCAATAACGCCATTAAGTTCACACATCCCGGGGGGACCATACGCATTGAGGCAAATGAGCACGGGGAAGAGATCTGGATCAAGGTAACCGATTCAGGTATCGGTATTCCCGAGGACCGTCAGAAAGAGCTGTTCTCGATGAACATTGCGGCCAGCTACGGCACCAAACAGGAGAAAGGCATGGGTCTCGGATTGCTGCTCAGCAAAGAATACGTACATCGCATGGGTGGCAGCATATGGTTCGAGAGTAAGGTAGACAGCGGTACTACTTTTTTCGTGGCGCTTCCTGCATGTAGTGCGCCGACGATTGACATCACCGGTACGGAAACCGGGCGGCAAGACTGACACGTAAAGGCAAAGTCCGGCAGCCGGTTTTCGGGTCATCACCCAGGCTCCGCAGTTCATCCAGTCAATCCTGCGACTCATCCGTCCCGGTTTTGTTGATATGACAGGCGAAGGCAACTTTGATTCAAAATCAACGAAAATGAATTGGATCGGAGTTGCAGTCGTCATAGGTATAGTACTGTTCCGAAGCTCGTCACCGCTCGACGCCCAGTCGGTAATCAACGGAATGGTGGCCGGCCGCACCGGTGAGCCGATAGCTGGAGTGAGCGTATACGTCTCCGGTACATATGACGGCACATTTACCGAAGCAGACGGAAGTTTTGTGCTGGAGACATCAGATCCATATCCGTTTCGGCTGGAATTCAGTATGATCGGTTATGTGGGGCAACAGTTGGTAGTGACGGATGCCGCCGCAGCCAGGGGAATAAAGATCATCTTGCAGGAACAGATAAGTGAGCTGGCAGAGGTCGTAATATCTGCGGGTACTTTCAGCGCAGGCGACGACAAACGCAGGCAAGTGCTGAAGCCGCTTGACATCGCAACTACGGCCGGAGCTACCGCCGATATAGTAAGCGCCCTGGGTACGTTGCCGGGCGCCACAGTGACCGGGGAAAGCGGCCGTCTCTTTGTACGCGGCGGCGAATCCCGTGAGGTACGCGCATTCGTGGACGGGGCCGCTGTCTTTGAAATGTACAGCCCCACCGCACCCAATACACCTACGCGTACCCGTTTCCTGCCATTCATGTTCAGCGGAGCCAGTTTCAGCACGGGAGGATACTCGGCAGAGTTTGGACAGGCTCTTTCATCGGCGCTTATCCTTCAATCAAAAGATGAGGCATCTGATGACCGGGTCGATCTGGGCTTGCTTTCAGTCGGCGCTGATGTGACCCTAACGAAGAAGGGACATAGCGGAAGTGGTTCGGCCAAGATACAGTATACACATCTTGGGCCCTACATGGGATTGGTCCCTCAGCGGATCGACTGGAAACGCTATCCCGAATCGCTGGCCGGAATCGCCGCTTACCGGCATAGATTCAAAAATGGCGGTATCTGGAAGCATTTTTTGCAAGTGAGCTTCGGAAGATTTGCCCTGGCTGATTCCCTCTGGCATACTCCGGGACAACTAAGATCCATAGAGCAGAACAACAGATATCTCTACTACACAAGTTCTTATAAACAAGTGATCGGCCAAAAATCATTGCTTCGGGCTGGTCTGTCGTTGCATGAGAATGCCGACCGCTACAGACTGGACAGTACGGACAGGAGCGAGTTGGGCCTGGCCGCCTGGCACGCCAAGATCGTCCTGGAGCATCAGGCAGATACAAGACTGTCTCTCAAGGCCGGAGCTGAATGGCTGCAAAGTAAGTCCCGCCAGGAATTGAATAGCCTTAGCAGGAGCCTGATGCATCCGGTCGGAAGTCTTTTTGGCGAGGCGGACTACTATATCAGCCGCAGACTGGTACTGAGGACTGGGCTCAGAAGTGAGTATATCCGAGGGGCGGTCTTTTCAGTGGATCCACGTCTTTCCATCGCGTACCAGACTAGTAAGTACGGCCAGGTTTCGCTTGCCGCAGGCCGTTTCAGGCAGCTTCCGGATACGCGGTACCTGTTTGAAGATCGTGGTCTTAGCCAGGAAAAGGCTTTTCATTATATCGCGGGTTATCAATACATAAGGCAGGACAGGATATTCCGTGCCGAAGCCTATATCAAGCGCTACAGCGATATGGTGGCCGAGACAGTTCCCGGCGTACCTGCCAATCAAGGGAGTGGTTATGCGCGTGGCCTGGATCTTTTCTGGCGTGATAGCAGGAGCATACGCAACGCGGACTACTGGCTGTCCTATTCCTGGCTGGATGCCAGGCGCTATATGACGACCGGTATGGCCGGAAGGATCCCATCGTTCGCATCAGCACATCAATTCTCTGCCGTCTACAAACATTTTGTACGTGTGCTGCAGTCTCAGGTTGGAGCTACTTTTTCCTATGCTTCACCACGTACCTATGCAGACCCTGATGACCAGGAGAAGCTGATGACGCCGGATTACTTCGATCTGAGCGCCAACTGGAGCTGGCTGCTCAACTCCCGGATCATTGTGCATGCCTCCGTGTCCAATGTACTCGGACTGCGCCAGGTTTTTGGGTACGAGTATGCACCTGTCAGGGGGGCTGATGGCAGTTACGCAGCCAGGGAGATCGTTCTGCCCGCGAGGAGATTCATCTTCCTGGGAGTATTCGTGACCTTCTCAAGGAATCGATCGCTCAATCAACTTCCTGAATTATAGTTTTTTATTCATAAACAAAACCAGTATGTCATGAAAGCAATTTCTTTTCTCACACTAGTACTATATTTTCTCTCATCACCGGTGTCTGCGCAGGACATGGAGAAATACCAGGCCGGAATGGAAAAATGGATCCGGGCTATGGGCTCTGCTACCGGCGCTACGGACTGGCAGAAATGCTATCAGGCCTTTTCGAAGATAGGGGAGACGGCTGGCGATCAGTGGGAGCCCTGGTATTACGCAGCCTACAGTAGTGTTCAGCTCCAGCACACAGAGCAGGACAGAGCCCGCAAAGAACATTGGCTTGATCTGGCGGACAAAAGCCTGGCTCAAGCGACAAAGATCGCCGGGCGGCATGCAGAGCTGCTTACTCTGGACGGGTATATCAAGATGATGTACTTGTCACTTGATCCGGCCAGCCGTGGTCCGAAACTGAGCGGGCAGGTCATGGCGCTGTTTCAGCAGGCACTGTCCATTGATGCCGAAAACCCGCGTGCACTCATGTTGTCCGGGCAGATGGAGCTGGGTATGGCTTCCTTTTTTGGCCAGACAAAAGAGAAGGGTTGCTTGATGATAGAGAAGTCTGTACCATTGTTTGACCGGCCTGCGGACCATAGACTCACACCTTCATGGGGCAAGGAGATGGCTATATACCTGTTGCAGGAGTGCCGGTGAGAAGCTACATGAGGCATCTGAACGGAAGATATCGGTATCCATTGTATTGTATATTTAGGTCAACCTATCATCTGGTATGAAGATTCCCCGGGGTTCGGGACCCAATCAAAACAGGCTGCTGGAACTGCTCAAGGAGCTGGGGCTGATTCTTGTTTCCGGGACTTTGTTCGCATTCATTTCGTGCTGGAGCTGCTGGTCCGACAGTACGGCTATGTGGCGGCATATTTTTATATGTAACGGTTTCTGGCTGTTGCTTGCATTCGGCAACGCCCATATCAATGCTTTCCTGGACAGGAAATTTGACTGGATACGTCATCCTGTGAAAAGACTCTCCATAGGGCTGACGGCGGTATTGGTGTACACTTACCTCAGCGCTTACCTGTTCACGCTTTTTGTCAGATGGCTTTTCGGGTTTGGCGGAAGTTCAGGTTTGAATACATCGCTTGTGATCGCAGTCGTGGTGACGCTGTTGGTCACAGTCTTCCTGTATGCCCGGGGATTCCTGATCTCGTGGCGGGAACTGGCTGTCAATGCCGAGCGTCTCGAGAAGGAAAAAGTAGCGGCCGGCTGGGCTGCTCTCAAGAACCAGGTCAACCCGCACTTTCTCTTCAACAGCCTCAACGTACTCAGTAATCTCGTGTACGAGGACAGGGACAAAGCGGTAGAGTTCATCCGTCGCCTGTCCGAACTCTACAGGCGCGTTTTGTCGGATGGAGAGCAGGACATGGTGAGCCTGGAAGATGAAATAAGGCTTGTGGAGGACTATGTTTTCCTGCAGAAGACAAGATTTGAAGATGGACTGGTGGTGGAGATCGAGGTAGAAGACAGGGTGGGATATGTGCTGCCGCTGGTACTGCAGCTTCTACTGGAAAATGCAATCAAGCATAACCGGGTCAGTACTGCAGAGCCATTGCATGTGCGTATATACCGGGAGGGCAACCGCCTGCTAGTGACCAACATCCTTCGTCCCAAACTGAGTACCCATGTGAGTTCGACAGGTATAGGCCTGGATAATATTCGCAAGCGGCTTTCTGTGTTTACGTCCGAACAGCTCACTGTACATAATGATGAACGGGAGGGAGGTTTGTTTACAGTATCAATTCCTATATTAATGAATCCGGCTCATGCAGATATTGATCGTTGAAGATGAACGCCATGCAGCAGCGCTGCTTGAGCGGATGCTGAGGGAGGTTATGTCCGCCAGACCTGTTGAGATCAGATGGGCCGATTCGGTAAGTTCTGCCGCCGAGTACCTGGAGCGACATGCCGCACCTGACCTGCTGCTGCTGGATATCGAACTTGGCGATGGCGTATCTTTTGAGCTGTTCGAGCGTGTACGTATTACATCGCCGGTTGTATTCATTACTGCATATGACCAGTATGCGGTGCAGGCATTCAAGGTCAATAGCCTCGACTTTTTGCTCAAGCCTGTCGGAAAGGCTGATCTCGAGCGGATGCTGCAGAGATACAGCCACCGGCAACCAAGTCCTGCCGCCGTGCCCGGTTTTCTCGATAGCGTGCAGGCTGTGTCCAATCAACTGATGCCTGCGTACAAAACCAGGTTCCTGGTCCGTATTGGCGAGCGGCTGAGGTTTATAAAGATCTCCGAGGTATTATTTTTTTACAGCCGCGACAAGGCGACTTATGCTTACAGCACTGAGCAAAGATCGTATCCATTGGATCTGACGCTGGACCAACTGCAGCAGAAAACAGACCCAGCCCGTTTTTTCAGGATAAGCAGGCAGTACCTGGTCAACCTGGACAGCATTCGCGAGGTGATACCTTATTCAGGGAGCCGGTGGAAGCTTTCCATTGCAGATGCCCCTGGCTGGAAAGAAGATATCATTGTCAGCCGGGAGCGCGTGCAGGGATTCAGGATATGGCTGGAAGGCCATTAGATGCATGATATAAAAGAAGGCTCTCCCTTTTGAGGGGAGAGCCCTGTGTACAAAGAAGCGTTAAAATCGAAATTTCCTTATCGTTGGATGACTAGTTTCTGAGTCTGTCCGTATGCGTTCCGGAGAATATAGGTTCCTGTCGGCAGCCCTTTCAGGGACAAACTGTCGATTGCTTTTGCCGAAAGGATCAGTTTACCGTGAAGATCTGTCAGCTCCACCTGCTCCTGTATACGATCGAAGAAGAGGCGTTCACCGTTATTCGGGTTAGGATAGACGACCATCGGAGCGATTTCACGCGATTTGTTATCGACTGAAGAGACATCATCTACGTTCAACAGTTCGAATACAGATAGCGTACCGCTCACTTCATTCGCTACCACTATATAGTATTTGCCATCTGCGGAGTTCTTGCCGGAGATGTAGATGATCCCTTCAGGACCGTGATCACCTTCATATGTCGTATTGCTACGCGTGTTTTTGTAGTCGACAAACTCTACAGCCTGTGGGTCAGTCACATTGTACACCATGACACCGCCGATACGTTCCAGGGTGATGAAGGCGAAGTATTTGTCACCGATACGAGCTATGGTGACACCCTCTGGCTCAGGTCCTTTAGCGCGGCTTCTTGTTTTGAAGCCATTGCCTTCGTGATCTGAGTTGAAGATCGGTGCAGTCAGCGGGTCTGCAGCCGTGATCTGTTCGAAGTCATCACCACTGTCATATACCAGGCTGATATCGTCGGCTTTCCAGATGGAGAAAGAACGGGCGCCAACGGCATACAGTTCGTCATAGTCGCCGTCTCCGTCGGTATCTCCGTGCAGGTTGGTGATGCGGAAACGTCCAAGTGCATGGTCTTGCTGCAGTATAGCGGCATTGGGAAATGCTACCGGATCCAGTGTGACGCTGCCTACCGTAGTCCGTTCGACCAGGGCTGCATATTCCTTTTCATCCCCTTCATTGGCAGAGATGATGTATGTCTCACCAGCTACGGTATAATTGGCGATAGCATCGGGTATGTAGAAGCCTTTCACCGGCCAGTTGGCTATCGTGATGTCGCTGTTGCGGTCAGATGCATCAAATCCCTGTCCAGGGATGCTGTAGTCTTTGTGTCCGAGAGGACGTATAGCTACTGCGGTACGTGTATCGAGATCTATCTCGGCGATTGCATTATTTTCCTGCAGGGTCACCCAGGCCTTTTTGGAATCATTCGATACGGTGATGTATTCAGGTTCGAGGTCCTGGGCCAGTGTGCTGCCTGCAAATGTCTTGCGTACACCCGCGGCGATCAGTTCGGCTTCGCGGTCGTTGAAAGCTCTGAAGTCGATCGTAGTCACATGGCTGGCCTGCAGTGCCTCGATACCACCTGAGATATCGATATAGCTGACGCTGCCTTCCGGGTCGATCGTATAATCACTGCTGGGCTGTCCTTCATTGGCAGTGAGAACGGCGCTGCCATCGGGTGTGAATACAAGCATGTCCGGCAGTGCACCCACCTCTACAGCGTTGAGGTAGACGCCATCCGTATCAAAGAATGCGACTGTACCATTGTCCTGCTCGCTCTCGATACCCGGAAGCGCTACAGCTACTACGCCATTGTTCACTGCAATACTTGTGAGGCCGCCACCATATGCCTCTACATCTACCTCGCGGATCAACTGTGGAGATGCCGGCTGCGAAAAGTCGATGATGTGGAATCTCCTGAGGCCGGTAGAGATGACGAAGAGTCGCTGAGTAGTGCTGTCGTAGGCTACGATCTCCGCCAGTCCCACAGCTCCTTCATCGTTGTCGACAGTCCACCTGCTCACAAAGGAAAGTTCGATCTCCTGCGTAGGCAGTGGAGCCTTCCGGTCATTGTCCTGGATATAGATAGTGATATACGGGCTTCCGCTGATCGTACACCCGGATGCATCTGTCAGTTCCAGTACGAGATATTCTGTTTGTTCTGCAATTTGATCGTCTGTTATCTCGAGCTCCACTTGTTGTACGGCTGCGCTGGTACCGTCGAATCTGAGGGTATCCGAGATGATGAACCTGGCTACGTCAGCAGTATCCGCTGTACTGTACGGGGCGCCCAGCATCTTCACTACTACTTCCGATTCGGAAGGGTTGACAAGGTCGAGGTATACAGTGTACTTACCTTGGTCTTCGCGGACGTGCCTGTACAGATCGCGAAACCCGATAGTCGTATTGTAAGTGAATGTGAAAGTATATGTGCCAAACTGCTGACGGCCCTCGCTGTCTACGATACCGCTCACTTCGAGCGTGTAGGTCGTACCGTTTTCAAAGTCACGGTCATAGATGAGCGTGAGGGTGTCCTGCAGGTCGCCGTTTTCAGTTCTTTCCACTGATACCAGTCCTTCTATACCGGAGAAGTTGTCTGTGTCCTCGGCACTTACAGCGTCGAGGTCGCGGTTGAATACTACTGTCAGGCTGCGCTGGCTGGCTACAGATGCACTCAGTACTGCCGGTGGGCCGGGGAATACCCATGTCGGCCATGTCTGTGGTGCGGTACCCGATCCGACTGCTATCCAGTTGGCAGGGTCGAGGATCAGCGCGCGTAGTTCTTCGGGACTGCCTTGCTGAGGACCGGCATAGTAAGCATTGACAGACAGGCCGCCCGTATTTCCGGGGGCTGTGCTGAGGTTGATAGACGAGATACCGTCTTCCAGCGTTTGCGGCAGCATGGAAAGGCTTCCGCTGCAGCTTGTATTGGTTTCTACCCAGGCATTAGCGCTGAGCGCTGTGATATACTCCGGGGCGGATGCTGTGCCCGTGTAGAAGATGGCCTGATCTCCGCCTGAGCTAAGTCCGAATGCACTGCCTGTAACAGTTCCTCTGTCCGTAGAGGGGACATCGTTCCGGATACTGATGACCGTACCACCGGCCACGCCTTCTGCAGGAGCGATCCAGGTCAGTCCTCCGGGGCACTGGGGTGTGGCGTTTGTAGTGTATTTGGCATCTGTCATCTGTATCCTTGTGCCTGGCAGGATATCTACCAATGTCAGGAATGCTACTTCATCATCAGTAGCCGTGGCATTCATCCGGTAGGCTACCGGTACGATGTCGCCGGGTGCAAATACAGTCTGCAATGTGATGGTAGTGAAGGAAGATGACTGTGCGTCGGTGATCGCATTTCCGCTGAGATCTTCTACGCTGTTGGCTTTCAGGATGATGTAATATGTCTCCCCGAACACCAGCGGGCCGGTCGGTTGTATAGTCAGGACTCTGTCTGCATAGGAAGCATCTGTCGCAACCAGGCTGCCTGATATACTGCCGGAGCGGAGCTCTGCGATATTGTCTGCAGTCTGATCGTCGATCGCTGTGCCGTCGGTCAGCCGTATATCTTCGTTGAAGGTGATGGTCGGTCGTATATCTATCGCTACAGTGGTGGCGCCATCAGCCGGAGCAAAAGTGGCGGTAGGAGGGAAGTTGTCTTCTCCTGAAGAAGTACCGGTGAGCGTGAGGTTGTCAAACCGGTTGTTGCCGCCTGTACCGCCGGGTCCCTGTTCGAATGTAATACGGATCTTGAAATCTGCATTGTCTGATACACCATCTACTGTGGTGAAGTCCAGTGTCTGCAAGCTAGGGTCACCATCCACCGGATGCAGGGTGTCGAACGGCTCAAAGCTGATGCCATCTGTTGAGTAGGCGATCAGCTGGCTTCCGGCGCCTTGCCCGGACCTCCTTGTCGCGAATTGTACTGCGATATCGGTATGACCGGTGGTAGGTAGTGAAAGAATAAGGGTAGCGCCGAGAGGCTCATTGAGGCGCAGATGTGTGCCTGCAGGGTCGCCGTTGCGGGCGTTCAGGTTTTCTGCGTCAAATCCCTGGCCGGTATTGCTGGTGATCTGGATGATGCTGGAGCCGCTGCTTTCGTGTGCGATGGCAGCTCCTCCCAGGAGGCTGAAACTCGGTGCAAGCAACTCCTGCTCAGTCGAGGAATTGTTGAAGTTCCAGTAATGAATAAGTTGCTGCCCATAGACTGCAGGTAGCAGTCCCAGGCACAGCAAAGTCAAAGTGTAGATAAATTTTAACATGCTTGAGGGATGGTTTTATGTACGATGGCACAAAGCTGCTCCTCCAGCATTAGAGCATCTTTAAGTCCAGGTTAACCTTGCTTTAAGCCTGATGACGCGTCGTGTTAACTACTCGTCGAAGCCAACCTTTCACCCGCTCAAAGGGTCATATATCAGTACAAAATACTTGCTGCTTATTTGTCATATAAGTAGCCGTGTTTGTGCCTTCCTGTAAGAGTTTCACTAAATTTCGGCCACAAATTTGATTGTTCCGATATGACGAGAGTATTGTTAATCTGTGTGACCTGCCTGCTTTTGACCCCGTTGACAGCTCAGCGGGCACGTATAGCCGGTCTCGGAGGAGGGGAGTATGTGTTTGAGCACGGCGAATGCCTGCCGGAGGGTCGCAGGGCAGCCATACAGGCTGAACTTAACGAGCAGATCGCTCTTCTGCGCAGCTCGGGGAAGCTGCCGGCTATGCGCTCAGCAGACGAGCCTCGCTTTATCTGGCCCCTGAAGCAAAATGCCAGGCTGGATTATTTCCATGCCCAGGCCATATCCGGTTTTGTAGATCACGACGAGAGTTTTCCTTTCGGTTGGCGGGACTACAATTGTGGAGACAGGACCTACGATCTCAGTACAGGGTATAATCACAAGGGGACGGATATCTACCTCTGGCCGTTCCCCTGGCAGATGGTCGACAATGACCTGGTAGAGGTCGTAGCGGCTGCGCCGGGCGTCATCATCGCAAAGCATGACGGGTTCCCGGACAGGAACTGTGATTTCAGCAATCCCAACTGGAATGCAGTATATATCCGCCATGAAGACGGATCGGTGGCCTGGTACGGGCATATGAAGAGGAACTCCCTGACCACGAAGATCACCGGTGACCGGGTAGATGAGGGCGAGTTCCTGGGTATAGTCGGATCTTCGGGGAGCTCTACAGGTCCTCATCTTCATTTCGAGGTCTATGATGCAGCCGGATCTCTGATCGACCCCTTTGAAGGCGACTGCAATACCTTGACAGATCACAGTTGGTGGGTGGATCAGCGTCCTTATTATGATTCCAGGCTCAATGCATTGCTTACCCATGGAGCAGTACCTTATTTTGCTCCCTGTCCGGAGCCTGACAGCATCCACCTGCAGACATCTTTTCCGGCAGGTCAGCAGGCGATTTTTGCTGCATACTACAGTGACCAGCTCGCAGGTCAGGTCACACAGTATCGCATCGTTCAGCCCGACGGCGCTGTTTTTGCTGCCTGGTCACATAGCTCTCCGGCTCCTCACTATCCTTCATCCTATTGGTTCTGGACTTATGTGCTCCCGGCAGATGCACTCTGTGGTATATGGAAGTTCGAAGCCAGCTATCAAGGAAGAGAGCATTCCAGGGAATTTCACGTGGCCGGGACCGCGGGAGGCCCGCAGCCGCAGATCTCGGGCGACACTATTTTGTGCAATGCCAACCCGGCCGATGTAGTTCAGCTGGATGCCGGGCCAGGGTATGTATCTTATTTATGGTCTACGGGTGCTACAGGAGTCCAGCTATTGCCGGCGAACTCTCCGGGTGTCTACTGTATCACGGTGACAGACGGAGGCGGGTGTACCGGCAGTGATTGTATCACGGTATCGGGCATCGAGCCGCCGCTGCTGCAGGATATCCTCGGGAATCAGGAGCCGGCAGCAGGAGATACTATATTGTATTATCTGCTTTCGCCTGCAGCGGGCAGTGAAATAGCATGGGATGTGGACGGCGGAGAGCTGCTCAGTGCCGACGGACCGCTGGCGACTGTCCTGTGGAGTTCAGGTAGCCTGAGCGGCAGGGTCTGCTATGTGGAGACATTGGAGGGCAATTGCGCCACCGGGGGCTGTCTGGATGTGAACATACGTACTACGTCGATCGGCGCCGGACAGGAGGTTGGGATACAGCTTAGGATCAGGCCCAATCCTGCTTCTGATCAGCTTTTCGTCAGCGGATTGGCCGGGGATGGTTACACTGAGTACGACATACTGGATATATACGGTCGTGTAGTGATGCGCGGTCGGCTGGAAAATGATTTACCTGTGATTGATGTGCGTGGCGTTTCTCCGGGCATGGCGGTACTGCGGATCTTGCGGAAGGGCGGTGTTGCACCTGTGAGCCTCCTGTTTGTAAAATCATAGCAGCCGCACGCACCCTTCACGGCGATGGGGAGCAGTTCATCCTATGCATGTGTACAATTACCTGTGGGCACGGTGCGCAGTTTGACAATCTTTTACGTATCTTAGAAACCGGGTTTCGGAAGAACAATCTAATGAATTCAATGAAGTACGATCTGTCTTATCTGAACGATCTGCTTGGTGATCGGGATTCTATCCTCGAGATGGCCGAGATCATGATGGATCAGACGCCTGCCGATATGCACGTACTTGAATCGGCTATAGCCCTCCGGGATTTTGAAAGTACCCGGATCAATAGCCATAAGATCAAGTCCAGCCTGTCCATATTCGGGGTAGAGCCCGGGCGTACGATCATGGAGACGATCGAATCATTCGCCCGCAGGCAATCCGGGTGGGAGACCATCGATCAGTTGTACGGGGAGGCCAGGACCGAAGTCTCTTCTTTCCTCGACGATCTGAACAGGGATTTTCGCTAGGTTTCGCTCGTATTAAGTTTCTATTAAACAAGTTATATATTAGGCTGCGCCATATAGATGGTTTGCTATATTTATAGCAAATTCCACTTTATGAGCTGGCGTACATTTTCAGGAGAAAAGATCGAGCTCCCTATCCGGGATATGGTTGAGCGTACGATCATCAGGGAACATGGAGCGGGCTACAGGCTCAAGGTCTGTATAGGTACCGATTCGCAGGTGAGGGGAGAGGTCACGGAGTTTGCTACGGTCATTGTCTTCCTGCGGGAAAAGAAGGGCGGTTTTATGTTTATCAATCACACCCGTACGGTCAAGGACATGAGCCTCAAGGAGCGGATGATCACGGAAGTCGGCAAGTCGGTCGAGACAGCCTACCACCTGTGCGAACTGCTGGACCGGTATGATGTCGAGCTGGAAGTCCATGCAGATATCAATACCGACCCGCATTTCCAATCCAATGCGGCCTTGAGGGATGCTATGGGTTACATACTCGGCATGGGTTTTGTTTTCAAGGCCAAACCCGAAGCTTTTGCCAGTTCCAGCTGTGCTGACAAGGTGGTCTGAGTCCTGATTTTAGCTGTTTTGGCCGGGTAGCGAGATTGTTACAAAACATTTTCTGGGATATGCATCAGGCAAGAATGCTATTCTCTATTTTGTGCGATCTAAACAGTTCAGGCGGATGAGTCAGCAAAACACAGGTTTGATCAAGACCTTCGGGTTGTACACTGCTTTTCTACTGGTAGCCGGCTCGATGATCGGCTCCGGTGTATTCAAGAAAGTGGCCCCGATGACTGCTGAGCTCGGCTCTCCCTGGCTGGTATTGGCAGCGCTGCTGGCTGCGGGTCTGATCACGCTTATGGGCGCTCTCACGAACGCCGAGGTAGCGGGCATTATCGCTGAGCCGGGCGGCCAGTATGCATACTTCAAGAAAATGTATGGCAAACCCTTCAGCTTTATCTACGGCTGGAGTATGATGGCCGTTGTCCAGACTGCTACGGCAGCCTCGGTAGCGTATGTATTCGCCGAGTCCCTCAATGCACTGGTTACACTGCCCCGGCTCGGGCCCGAGTGGGAGAGTATTACCTTTGGTTCAGATCCATTTTTATTCAGTCCCTTTGCCAATCTGGGCGTCAAGCTGGTCACCATCGGTCTCTTGCTGACACTGACTGCGATCAATTACGTCGGCGTGAGGTGGGGAGGCCTGGTCCTGCAGGTGCTTGCTTCATCTGTGATCGTGTGCATTTTCACGATCATATTGCTCTGCCTGGCGTTGGCGGACGGTTCCGTGGACAATCTCGGCACGATGGCGGCAGTACCGGTTGAGAAGCAATACGGTCTTGGCCTGGTCGGCGCTTTTTTTGCGGCTATGATGGCCGCTTTCTGGTCCTATGAAGGCTGGAATACCATCGGTTTCCTGGGAGGAGAGATCAAGGATCCGTATCGCAATATTCCAAGGGCCCTGACATATGGTACTTTGTTTGTTATCGCACTCTACCTTATGGTCAATTTCGCATACCTGTTTGTGCTGCCGGCGGAGGATTTTGTCCGGATCCACAATACGGAAAACCAGATTGCCGCGGTCGAGGTAGTCCGTTCTTTCATGGGAGCAGGGGGAGCGCTGTTTATACTGATCCTGATCATGATGTCCACGTTTAACAGTACAAATACGACCATCATGGGTGCGCCGCGTATTTATTACGGTATGGCGAGCGATGGCCTTTTTTTCAAAGGTGCTTCCAAGGTGCACCCACGCTACCGGACACCCTCAAACGCACTGCTGATACAGGGTATATGGGGTTCGGTGCTGGTGCTTTCGGGCAACTTTGATCAGCTCACCGATATGCTCATCTTCGCTGCATTTATATTTTACGGAGCAGGGGCATATGGCGTGTTTGTGCTGAGGCGCAAAATGAAAGATACGCACAGGCCGTACAAGGTCTTTGGCTACCCGGTCATACCCGCGCTCTTTATTTTGTTCTGTGCTGCACTGGTAATCGTGTCCGTCGTAGAGAAGCCCCGGGAGGCGGGTATCGGTACCATGCTCATACTGAGTGGTCTGCCGGTATACTACTACATGCGGCGCAAGTACAAGGATGCGGCCTAGCCAGGGCGGCTGCCGACGCATGGAACCATGTGTAAAAAAAATGTAAACACGGGATCGTCACATATTCCGGGGTTATTTGCTACTGACAGCCAGTGCTTTAAAGGCTTTGGACAACGTGTTCCGGCTTAGAGATACCAATAGTTTTTAGCATTCCGTTGCACGATTGCGGATTAAGCCGTAATTTTGCACCCGGTGGGCGTCATACGACCAGCTCCCTTTGAACTCCCCCAGGTTCGAAAGAAAGCAAGGGCAGAAGGTTGAGCGGTGCGATGTGGTCGCTCACTTTTTTATTTACCTCCTTTTGTATCTTGGCGGCTCATTTCAATGCCCCGTAAATCCCCTCAGCGTATGCAGTTCTTTATCGATACAGCCAACCTCGACCAGATCCGTGAAGCCAAGTCACTCGGTATCCTCGATGGTGTCACCACCAACCCGTCGCTCATGGCGAAAGAGGGTATCACCGGCGAGCAGCGCGTGTATGAGCACTATAAGAATATATGCTCCATCGCCGACGGACCTGTGAGTGCAGAAGTCATCAGCACCGACTTCGAAGGGATTATTCGCGAGGGCAAGATACTTTCCGAGATCGACGAACATATCGTAGTGAAGGTCCCGATGATCCGCGACGGTATACGTGCGCTCCGGTGGTTTACAGACCATGATATACGTACAAACTGTACACTCGTTTTTTCTGCAGGACAAGCCATTCTGGCTGCCAAGGCTGGAGCGACCTACGTATCGCCCTTTATCGGCCGCATAGACGACGGAAGCTGGGACGGTATGCAGCTGATCCGCCAGATCGCCTCCATCTACAGTATCCAGGGCTTTGACACGATGATCCTTGCGGCTTCCATACGGACACCGCTTCATATTGTCGAGTCGGCAGAGTCAGGCGCTGATGTAGTTACCTGTCCACTCGATTCTATTCTCGGGTTGCTGAAGCATCCGCTTACGGATATTGGGCTTGAGAAGTTTCTTGCAGACCACCGGAAGGCCAATAGCTGATCCTGCGGCCGAAAGTTTGACCTTGGGCTTAAAGGCTTAAGCCACTACACAATCATTATCAACTGAATATATTCCCGCCGGGATAAGTTTCGCGTTGCGTGAATACCAGTCTGGTATTGAGGTATGCGGCACTACTGCGTACAATCTCTGCTGATAGCTGATTATTGTTGTTTATGAAGGTATGTCCTGGCAGTCTCCTCGATATTCCTGATATCGTAGTTTGCCTCCGACAGCACCCAGATAGATCGATCTGGTTTTTCGATGACCAGCAGCAGCGTAGTAGGGCCTTCGGTCTGGAGAAAGGGATTGCCACCGGACGGTTCTGCCTGCAGGTAGATACGTCTTATATCCTGCCAGGGCAGCTGTTCCCGGCCATAGCTGATCCCCCTGGCATCGATCTCTATGTCGGGGAGTTTACTGAGCGTCCATGAGGTAAAGACGAGTATGCCGAGGGCGATCACAGCTGCAAAACCGGATAGGAGGTAAGCCAGTGAGCGAAAGCCGGGAGCTATACCGGTCCGGCGTGAGTGGACCAGCCAGAAGCCAATGACACCTGCCAGCAGCAATACTGCGCCCAATATCAGGAAATTGGTTTGCTCGGTCGTACTGGCCTCATAGATCCAGGTCTCCATAGTGCTGGTGCTTTTTTTTAAAGGCCTTGCGGTTTTACCGGCGAACAAGCCTTAGCTCCCGTCGGCTATGCCCGTATCAGGTCCAGGATCCTTTGAGTATCTCGCGGGAGATCACCAGTTTCTGTATCTCTGACGTGCCTTCGCCGATGGTACAGAGCTTGGAGTCCCGGTAAAACTTCTCTACAGGGAAGTCCTTGGTATAGCCGTATCCTCCGTGTATCTGCACAGCTTCGCCGGAAGCCTGCACACAGATCTCGGAGGCATAATACTTGGCCATGGCGGATATAGTGGTCACCGGCTCGCCTGCATTCTTATGCGCGGCTGCTTTACGGGTCAGCAGTTCCGCCGCCTGTATCTTGGTAGCCATATCGGCCAGCTTGAAGCTGATACCCTGGAACTCTGCGATAGGCTTGCCAAACTGGTGACGTTCGCTGGCATACTTCACGGATGCTTCATAGGAGCCTTTGGCGATACCGAGCGAAAGAGCTGCTATGGATATACGACCACCGTCGAGCACTTTCATCGCCTGTATGAAGCCTTCTCCCTCCTGGCCGAGCATCTGGCTCTTGTGTATGCGGCAATTGTCGAAGATGATTTCAGCAGTCTCCGAAGCACGCATCCCCAGTTTGTTCTCTTTTTTACCTGCCGTGAAGCCAGGCATACCACGCTCCACGATGAAGGCAGACATGCCACGGCTGTCGAGGAGCTCGCCCGTACGTGCTATGACTACGGCCACGCTGCCCGAAATACCATGCGTGATCCAGCATTTGGTGCCGTTCAGGATATAATCATCTCCATCACGCGTAGCCACACATTGCATACGGCCTGCATCGCTGCCTGTATTGGGCTCTGTCAGTCCCCAGGCACCGATCCATTCACCTGTAGCGAGTTTCGGCAGGTATTTGCTTTTCTGCTCTTCGTTGCCGAATTGCAGGATATGACCTGTACAGAGAGAGTTGTGCGCTGCAACTGAGAGACCTATGGAGCTGTCCACTTTTGCGATTTCCTCGATGATCGTGATGTACTCCTGGTATCCCAGGCCCGCACCGCCGTATGATTCGGGTACCAGCACACCGAGGAAACCCTGTTCCCCGAGACTGTGCATCACATCTACTGGAAAATGCTGGATCTCATCCCATTCCATTACGTGCGGACGGATATAAGTTGCCGCAAAGTCACGTGCACTTTGCCGGATCAGTTGCATGTTGTCTTTCTCTGTGTCTATATGCATATTGATTTATTCTGTTAAACGTTATCTCGAACCCAAAAATAGGCATATTGTTTTGATCGGCTAGGGCGTTTGATCTTTAAAGAAGGGATTTAGTTGGCGCAGGCAGATATCGGGAGGCCGGGGTAGATGCACACTTACTGTTTGTGAAAGAGGCCCGCATCATATCTGCTCAGTAGTCGTATTTGTCTTTCCACCACTTGCGCAGCCTTTCCCGGATCGACTCTTCCTGTGCATTGCGGCCCGGTTCGAAGAGTGTGGCGCCTCCCAGGCTTTCGGGCATGAAATCGACCTGTACGAAGTTGCCGGGATGATCATGTGCATACTTGTACTCCTTGCCGTAGCCGAGGTCTTTCATAAGGCGGGTAGGGGCATTGCGCAGGTGCAGGGGTACCTGGTCATTCGGGCGTTGTTTGACCAGCGAGAGTGCTTTGTCGATAGCTAGGTAGGCTGAGTTGCTTTTGGGCGAAGTAGCCAGGTATATGGCGGCTTCGGACAGTATGATACGTGCTTCCGGCATCCCGATCATCTGGATGGCCTGGAAGCAGGTAGTGGCCATGAGCAGTGCATTTGGATTGGCCAGACCTACGTCCTCGGAAGCAGATATGACCATTCTCCGTGCTATGAATTTGATGTCTTCACCGGCATCCAGCATCCGGGCCAGGTAGTAGAGTGTGGCATTGGGATCGCTGCCCCGGATGGACTTGATAAAAGCCGATATCACGTCATAGTGCTGTTCACCCGTCTTGTCGTAGAGTGCCCTCTTTTCCTGGAGCACAGCATGTACGAGTTCGTTTGTCACCGTGATCGGCTGGTCCGGGTCCTGCGACTGGAGTACGATCTCGAGGCAGTTGTATAGCCTGCGGCCGTCCCCCGAACTATGCAGCAACAGGGCTTCGTACTCTGCGATATTAACCTCAAGACGCGCGGTCTGTTCATCCCTGTCGAGCGCTCTGTGGAGCATTTCCTTCAGGTCTTCTTCTTCGAGGCCCTTCAGCACATAGACCTGGCAACGGGACAATAGCGCCGGTATCACTTCGAAGGAAGGGTTTTCCGTAGTGGCGCCGATCAGTGTCACGACTCCTTTTTCTACCGCGCCCAGGAGTGCATCCTGCTGTGATTTGGAGAAACGATGTATCTCGTCTATGAACAGGATAGGGCCCTGCCGGTCGAAAAAACGCTGTTTCTCGGCCTGGTCTATGGCTTCACGGACTTCCTTGACGCCGGAGTTGATGGCGCTGAGCGCTATGAAGGGCCGGTCGCTTTTTTCCGCCAGGATACGTGCCAGTGTCGTCTTGCCTACGCCCGGCGGTCCCCATAGGATCATGGAGTGGATCTTTTTTTGCTCGAGCGCTCTGCGCAGCGGCCCCTGGGAGCCTACCAGGTGTGCCTGCCCGATGAAATCTTCCAGCGTAGCCGGGCGCAATCGTTCTGCGAGTGGTATCATAGCGCGCTTTACATGGGCTGCAGGTATCCGTGCAGACCCATTTCAAAACTACCTAATCTGTCAGAGAGTTCAACGCTTTCGGACTTATTGCCGGGCAATTTTGTGTATTCTTGCCGCATGTTTGAGACGGTCATACAAGCGTGGCTCGCAGCGCTGGAGACAGAGCGGATCTACCAGCAGGAACAGTACAGGACCATACTGGAGCAGACTTCGATACGCCAGCGTGTGAGCGAGGGCTATACCTGGTACCCGATCAGGGTGAAGGAGACGGGGTTTGGCCTGGGCAATCTGCCGTATATAGTGGCTGAGCGCGACATGGGCGTACAGGCCCGGGAGGACCAGTTCCAGGCAGGGCGCCCCGTCCAGTTGTTCACCACTTCCGATACCACGATACGCCCGGTCAGGGGGATCGTGCACTGGGTACAACGCCAGCAGATCAAGGTGTTCCTGCAGACCGACGAGCATCCCGACGAAATCGCCAGGGGCAAGTGGGGCCTGGATGTCCTGTATGATGAGCAGACGTTCAAGGAGATGAGAGACAGTTTCAGGAGAGTGCTCCAACTGCCGCATAACCACAGGGCCACAGGTATCCGTGATATATTCTATGGTCAGTCTCGACCGACCTATGCCAGGGATACGGCGGCGGATCAGGCTGGTTTGCCGCCCGGTGATCTCAACCCGGCCCAGCAAGCTGCCGTATCGCGGGCTTTGTCGTCTTGCGATGTGCATGTGATACACGGACCTCCGGGTACGGGCAAGACTACCACCCTCAAAGCGTTGATACACTGCCTGCTCGACACAGAGCCGCAGATACTGTTCTGCGCACCCAGTAATTCCGCTGTAGACTGGATGGCCGCGTTGTTGCATGCAAGTGGTGTGCGGGTGCTGAGGATAGGACATCTATCGAGGATAGATCCTGAGATCGTAGAGTGCAGCCTGGAAAGCCAGGTACAGAAAGAGCCTGAGGGCAGGGAGATACGCAAGATCAAGAAGCAAGCCGAAGAGTGCAGGCGCATGGCAAGCCAATACAAGCGCACATTCGATAATGCCGCACGCGAACGCCGGAAGGAGCTTTACCGTGAGGCAAGAGAGCTTTCTGACTGGGCCTCGGCCCTGGAAAACCGGGCTATCGACAGTGTAGTCAGTCGCGCCCAGGTGATCGCCTGCACGTTTTCAGGCGCTGCAGGATCACTTGTCCAGCAGAGGACATTCAGGACCTGTATCATCGATGAAGCCTCCCAGGCGCTGCAGGGCGCTTGCTGGATACCGATATTGCAGTCGGCGCGTGTGATCCTTGCCGGGGATCCTTTCCAGTTGCCGCCAACTGTCAAATCTCCTGAAGCGGTAAAGAAAGGTCTCGGTGTGACACTCCTGGACCTGGCACTGGAGCGCTTTGACGATGAGCTGTCGTTGCTGGACATTCAGTACAGGATGCATGAGGAGATCATGGCTTTTTCTAACCAGTGGTTTTACGGCGGCAGGTTGCGCGCCCACAGCAGTGCCGCTGCGAGAGGGCTGGTGCCTGCTTCGCCGGGACCTGCACTGGAGTTCATAGATACCGCCGGCTGTGGTTTTTGGGAAGAGCGGGAGCAGGATGCAGGCAGCTATTTCAACCCCAGCGAGTATACCTTGATCACTGAGCATATTGTCCCGCTTATGCATGAAGTGTTTGTACAGGCTCCCGACTGGGGTATTTTGTCTCCTTACAGTGCACAGGTCAGGTATATCCGGCAGGCTGTGGAAGAAGACAGTTCGTTGATTTTTCCGGTCACTGTACGTACGATAGACGGATTCCAGGGGCAGGAGAGGGATGTGATATATATATCGCTTGTGCGCTCCAACGAACAGGGAGAGATCGGGTTTCTGAAGGACTATCGTCGGATGAATGTGGCGATGACCAGGGCCCGCAGAAAACTGGTGATCATAGGGGATAGCGCCACATTGGGAGGCGATCCGTTTTACGATGCATTGCTCGCCTACGTCGACAAGAACGGATCGTACCGCTCGGCATGGGAATTTATGCGCTGACGGAAAGAAGAAAAATGCCTGGCAGGGAGTTTGAAAAGGGTATAATCGGACAACAAACTGTGCCAGGCCCCGCAAGCACGTTTGCAAAGCGGCAGAGACTAGCAATTTACTCTAAATGTAAATTTATAATCATCTGGTTGTAAATTGGTCATGGAACCTTTCTTTTTTCGCAAAAAGAGGGCCTGGTGAGATTGATACACCTGGTAAATACTGACCGGGCCGTTGCCAGGGCTTCGATCAAATGCAGTTTTCCGTATCTTTGGTTTATTCGGTTATTTTACAATTGAGCAACAGGATCATGAACAAACTTATATACCTCCTGCTCTCCTGCGTAGTCTGCCTCTCTGTATACGGGCAGTCTTCCAGTGTCAGCCTGCAGATCAGTCATCGTTTTGGAGCCGCTCCACTTGAGCTGGACGAGGCCATCTATGTGGCCGGCACCGGTACTGTTTTTTCTCTGGCCAGGTTGGAGTATTATATCAGCCACCCTTATTTCGTGCTGGACGATGGCAATACAGTGGCTTTACCCGTGGAATACATGCTGGTCTCGGAACGCAAGGGCTTCCTCAACTTTGACCTTATGGACATAGATCCGTCGAAGATACGTGCACTGGGTTTCTATATGGGCGTCGATTCGGTGCCCAATCATTCCGACCCGGCGCGCCATGATTCCGGGCATCCGCTGGCGCCTCAGAACCCGTCGATGCACTGGGGCTGGGCGGCCGGGTACATTTTTATGGCCATAGAAGGCCAGACAGCCGACGATCAGGGGAATATCACGGGAGGATACACGGTACATTCCATCGGCGACAATCTCTATACGCCGGTAGAGCTGCCTGTATGGCCTGTCGAGACGGAAGACGGGCATCGTATCGACCTGTATGCCGACTTCAGGGAGTTGATCGGTGATCTGGAACTCAGGGGGCTGGTCGCGATGGGCGGAGGTCCGCAAAACCAACGATTGATGGATCACATCGCTGCAGGTTCGGTCTTCTATGATCCCAACCTGTCTGCAGGCCTGAACAGAGATTTTTACGGCCGGTCCGTCGAGGTTTTTCCCAACCCGGTTTCAGACGATCATTTCTTCGTCAAGCTACCCCATCCCATTGATAAGCCGCTCTATCTGACGATATATGACTCAGCCGGCCGTATCTGCCAGACAGCGGGTATGGATGCCCCGCAGGTTTCGGAGTTGCCTGTACAATTGCGTACCGACCTGGCGCCGGGTATCTATTTTGTCATCGTCAGTTCCGCCACCGGGCTTCACTACCAGGGCAAGTTCTGCATATATTGATATTTATGCTGTACAAGTGGCGGACGACCGGGTTTGTGTGGTGGTGGGTGGTTCCGTTTTTTGGTCTTTACGCCTGTACCCGTTCAGATATGGCGGGACCGGCGGTAGAGTTTGACGTTCCCCGGATCATATATCCCGATGACAACCAGCCTTCAGCCGAACGTACCGGGCTGGGTAGGCGCTTGTTTTACGATCCTGTACTGTCTGTCGATTCCAGCATTTCCTGCGGGCATTGCCATCGCCCCGAACTGGCTTTTACAGACGGGCTCGACCGGAGCAGGGGCGTATTGGATCGTACAGGCGACAGGAACAGCCCGTCACTGGCAAATGTAGCTTTCCAGCCGTATCTCATGCGCGAAGGCGGTGTGCCTACGCTGGAGATGCAGGTACTCGTGCCGATCCAGGAACACGCGGAGTTTGATCACAATATATTGCTGATCGCGGACAAGCTTGGCCGCGATAGCAGCTATCGGAGCCAGAGCATAGCGGCATACGGTCGAGAGCCGGACCCGTTTGTGATCACTCGTGCGATCGCAGCATTCCAACGCAGTCTGCTGAGTTTTCAGGCCCGTTTTGACGCGTATGTCACAAAGCGCGATCCGCACGCTCTTTCGAAGCTTGAGCTGCGTGGTCTTTCTCTTTTTTATTCCGATTCGCTGGCCTGCGGCGGATGTCATTCAGGCATCCTGCTGACAGACTTCAGCTTCCGCAACAATGGGCTTTATACCGACTATCCCGATCCGGGTAAGGCCAGGCTGACGGGCAGGCAGGAGGATATCGGCGTGTTCAAAGTACCGTCGCTTCGAAACCTGTCGTATACGGCTCCGTATATGCACGACGGGAGCCTGACTACATTGGAGGCGGTACTCGATCACTATGCTTCAGGCGGACGGGAGCACCCCAACCGTGACGGACTCATACGAGGTTTTTCCCTCAGCCGCGGGGACAAGGCGGCCTTGCTGGCTTTTCTGAGGACACTGGACGATACGGCATTTGTCAGCAACCCGGATCATCGTCCGCAGTAGGGCGGCACAGTATCCGGCAAAGTCCGGACCTCCCGGTCTTCTCAATCCAGGTTCTTCAGTTCCGATACGAGCTGTGTGAGCGCTTTGCGTGCGTCTCCGAAGAACATACTTGTCTTGGGATCATAGAAGAGGTGGTTGTCTATACCTGCATAGCCGACACCCATAGAGCGTTTGTTGACGATGATATGGCGCGCACGGTCTACCTCCAGTATCGGCATACCGTAGATAGGAGAGGAGCTATCCGTTTTGGCGGCAGGATTCACTACATCGTTGGCGCCCACCACGAGTACGACATCCGTCTGGTCAAACTCGGGGTTGATCTCATCCATTTCCACCAGTTTGCCATAGTCTACATTGGATTCTGCGAGGAGGACATTCATGTGTCCGGGCATTCTTCCGGCTACAGGGTGTATGGCGTACCGCACTTCCACACCCCGGTCTTCCAGTAGTTCTTCCAGTTCGTGGATCACGTGTTGCGCCTGTGCCACGGCGAGTCCGTAGCCCGGGACGATCACGACTTTCTTGGAGTAGTTCATCAGTACGGCGATGTCTGCTGCATTCATATCCTTTATCGCGCCCTGTACTTCCTGGGCAGAGGTGCCCCCGCCGCTACCACCGCCGAATGCTCCGAAGATGACGTTGAACAGCGGCCTGTTCATCGCCCTGCACATTACCAGCGTGAGCAGCGTACCGGCAGATCCGACCAGTATACCTCCTGTCAGCATCACTTTGTTGTCATATAGAAATCCCCCTGTTGCTGCCGCCAGTCCGGTGAAGGAGTTGAGCAGCGATATCACGACAGGCATATCGGCGCCGCCGATGGGCATGACGAAGAGTACGCCGTACAGGCAGGCAGCTATGAAGAGTACCCAGGCCAGGTGCGTGCTGCCGCCTCCGTAGATGAGATAGACGCCAAGCGCACAGGTGACGATGAGCAAGGCAGCATTGATGATATTGTATGAGGGCAGTCTCAGTGGTTTGCCCAGTGTACCGTTCAGCTTGAGATAGGCGATGATACTGCCGGAGAAGGAAATACTGCCTATGATCAGCCCGAGTACGATCGCCAGCAGGGCCCCGGCTTGTCCCTGGTAGTGCCCAAACTCCATCAGGCCTATGAGTGCAGCACAGGCGCCGCCCATACCATTGAAGAGAGAGACCAGTTCAGGCATGGCGGTCATCTTGACCCTGTGTGCCGTCAGGTAGCCGGTCAGGGTGCCGAGCAGTAGCGCGACGACGATCAGTACATAGACCAGTGCAGAGGGTGTGGTCTCGATCACCGAGGGAAACAGGAAGATGGTACCGCCGATGGCCAGTCCCATACCGGCCGCTGCCAGCAGGTTACCGCGCCGCGCCGAGGCCGGGTGCCCCATCATCTTGAGACCCGTGATGAAGGTCACCGAAGCGACCAGGTAACAGATTTCCAGTAGTTGAGCTTGCATGGGGGTCAGGCCTTTTTCTTTTTGAACATTTCAAGCATGCGGTCCGTGACGGCAAACCCGCCTACGACGTTGAGGGTGCCCAGGAAGACGGCCAGGAAGCCTAGCCCGAGAGCTAGATAATCATCGGGGCTGACCTGCATCATCACGATGATCGCTCCTATGACCACCACACCGTGTATGGCATTGGCGCCGGACATCAGCGGTGTATGGAGTACAGTAGGTACTTTGCCGATCAGCTCTACTCCGACGAATACCGACAGTATGACGAAATAGATGATGTTGATGTGATCGCTGAAGAAGTTGAGTATAGTGTCTGACATAGTTGGTACAGAGGCTTTTTAGCGGGTGATGAGTGAGCCTGCCGTGATCTCGTCGCCGAGATCCATGTGGAATTGCTGGCCATCGCTCAGGTGCAGCAGGAAGGCTGTGATATTGCGGGAGTAGAGTTCGCTCGCATTGCGCGGCAACAGGGCGGGCAGATTGGACTCGCCTATGATCGTGATGCCGTTGCGGACGATCGTCTGGTCCGGCACACTCCCGGCGACATTGCCGCCCTGCGATACCGCCATATCCAGTACCACAGAGCCGTAGCGCATGCCTGACAGCATATCCCCGGTGACGAGAAGCGGCGCTTTCTTGCCGGGGATGAGGGCGGTCGTGATCACGATATCCGCTTCCCTGACATGGCGGCCGATCAGTTCTTGCTGTCTGCTGAGAAAGTCGGCTGATACGTCGGTGACATAGCCGCCCTGTATCTGCACGGAACTGTCCTGTTCGACGGATATGAACTTTCCGCCGAGGGACTCTACCTGTTCCTTGGTTTCCGGTCGGATATCCGATACTTCCACTACAGCGCCGAGGCGTTTTGCCGTAGCGACGGCCTGCAGCCCCGCAACACCTGCACCGAAGATGACCACTTTGGCCGGCCTGATGGTGCCTGCAGCCGTGGTCATCATGGGGAGTATCTTAGTCAGGTGATCCGCTGCCATCAACACGGCCTTGTAGCCTGCGAGATTGGCCTGCGAGGAGAGTGCGTCCATCTTCTGCGCCCTCGATATCCTGGGTATGGCATCCATCGAGAAGGCTGTGATCTGCTTCTCTTTGAGCGTTGCCACCAGTTCCGGGTTAGAAGCGGCGTAAAGGAAAGAGATCAGCACAGTCCCGGGCTTCAGCTTCGTGATGATGTCGGCTGCAGGAGCGTTGACGGACAGGAGTATCCCTGCATCCTGGCAGAGCTCATCTGCAGAGCGTATCTCTGCCCCGGCTTCGCGATATTGTGTATCGGCAAAACCCGATGCTGCCCCGGCCTCCTGCTCGACGCCTACTTTGAATCCCTTGTCGACGAGCGATCTGACCCCTTCGGGAGAGAGCGCCACCCTAGTTTCTTTTTCTTTGCACTCCCGCAAAACGATTACGTACATGAGTTGATTTTAAGCGTGCCTAAAAATGCATTTATAGATCTATCTAAGCAAGCTTATCAGATAGAAATACAAAACAATCTTTTGCCATGAATTGGATGTGCATTATTAGTAATCGCTTAACAATTTATATGCGTTATATATCTCGCCTGTCTGTCTCCCGGGCAGGTTAAATTATCCGGCGCTATGGTATATTTTTCAGATATTGGAAGCAGTTATATACCTGTACCAACCTCGGAGGCTACCGGCCTGCCAGGTGCAAACTGCTGATTTACCGGACATTGAAAGGGGCTTTTACATATAAGCGGATATTGAAGATATCATTTCCCATCATGCTGGGCAGCGCGGTGCAGAACGGTGTAGCGCTGACAGACAGCATCTTCCTTTTCTACCACGATGAGACCGATTTTGCGGCGATAGGTATTGTCAGCGTATTCTACCTGATCATCTCTGCGATTGGCTATGGCTTTTCGAAAGGAGGGCAGATACTGGTTGCCCGGAGATACGGGTCGCAGGCTTACGAAGCCATTGGCGCCAGCATGCAGCAGATGTTGCTGTTCCTGGGTCTGACAGCGCTTGTACTCTTTGGTTTCCTGTACCTGATGAGCGAGCCGTTCCTCTCGCTGATCATCGATAACCCGGTGATCGTAGAGCGATGTGTGACCTTTCTCAACTACAGGTCCTGGAGTATCTTCTTCAGCTTTTTCGGCCTGGCGTATATCGCATTGTATACCGGTGTGGCGAGGACCACTTTCATCATAGTGGACGTAGTGGTGATGCTGCTGCTCAACATCTTTCTCAACTATGTGCTGATCTCCGGCAAATGGGGCTTCCCGGAGATGGGTATAGCCGGTGCGGGGCTGGCCAGCGCCATATCCGAGACAGTCGCCTTCGTACTGTTTGTGATCTATGCCAACCTCGACCCCATGCGCAAAGCCTGGAAGCTCAACTTCAGTTTCCGGTTCAATGCAGCGATCTTTCGCCAGATATTCTCTATCGGGCTGCCCGTAGTGGCGCAGTCGATAGTCGGGCTTGGCAGCTGGTTCGTTTTTTTCGCTTTCGTGGAGAAGATGGGAGAGCGGGCATTGGCCGTCACCAACCTGGGGCGTATCGTATACCTTTTCTTCTCGATACCCTGTTGGGGATTCTCGTCCGGGATCAATACGATCGTCTCTTTTCTCATCGGGCAGGGCCGCAAGAATATGGTGCTCGTGATCATCAGGCGTACAGCCATACTCAGTGTGCTCACGACACTGCTGTTGGCCGGGCCCATACTGGGATTCCCGGAGTTTTTCCTCGGTTTTTTCGAAGGCTCGGGTCATACGGCCCTCCTGCAGGAAGCCGCACCGGTGTTCAGGATGATCCTGCTGATCCTGGTATTCTTCTGTATCGGCGGTATTTATTACAACGGGCTGGTAGGTACGGGTGATACCTGGTTTGGCCTGTGGATCCAGGTCTTCGGAGTACTGATGTATGTATTGTACATCCACCTTGTGATCAATGTATTCCAGCTCAACCTGACCTGGGCCTGGTCCGGGGAGGTTTTCTACTGGATACTCATACTCGCGCTCACAGGATTCTATATACGCTCCGGGCACTGGCGCAGGCTGAATATCTGATGCCTGCTTTGCTGAGTGCTCTTCATATCGGCATTACGCTTATAGGTCTTTTGGTTATATTTGCTCTCCCATGAGGCTGAAGAGATTAGAGATAAAGGGCTTCAAGAGCTTTGCCAATGATACGGTCGTTCACTTCAATGAGAACGTCATAGGTATCGTAGGCCCCAACGGGTCGGGCAAATCCAATATCATAGATGCCTTCAGATGGGTGCTCGGTGAGCAGAAGACCACGGAGTTGCGCCTGGACCAGATGTCCAGTGTGCTTTTCAACGGTACCAGGAAGCGCAAAGCAGCTAACCAGGCCAGTGTAGCCATCAGTTTTGACAACGACAAGGGGCTGCTCCCGCTGGAGTTTCAGTCAATCACCATATCCCGTACACTATACCGTAGCGGCAACAGCGAATACCGCATCAATGATGTCGTTTGCAGGCTGAAGGATATTCACAGCCTGCTCATCGATACCGGTATCGGGTCGGATACTTACGCGATCATCGCGCTGGGTATGGTAGACGATATACTCAGCGACAAAGAGCAGTCGCGGCGCAAGATGCTGGAACAGGCTGCCGGCATCACCAAGTACAAGATCAGGAAGAAGGAGACCCTGTACAAGCTGCAGCAGACACGGGAAGATCTGGACAGGGTCGAAGACCTGCTGTATGAGATCGAAGCGAACCTGAAAGCACTCGAAAAGCAGGCCAGGCGGGCGCAGAAATATCTTGAGATCAAAGAAGAGTACAGGAGCGCCAGCCTGCTGCTGGCATCGGTGCAGATAGAGGAGCTCAAGGGCCGCTACCGCGAACTGGAACAGCAGATCACGGCAGAAACCGATCGCTACGGGACTATGGAGGCTGCTCTGCGCAAGCAGGAAGCCGACCTGGAGCAGTTGAAAGCCGACAATCTCAAAGAAGAGCAATACCTGAGCGAACAGCAACGCTCGCTTTCCCGGATCATCGGGGAGTTGCGTCGCCGCGAAAACCAGCGCGATATGCTCCTGCAGAGCATACAGTTTGCCCAGAACAGCCTGCAGGAAGCGTCCGGCCGGACCGGGCAGCTTGACAAGAAGCGAGAAGAACTGGCACTGCGTGCGGCAGGTATCAAAGAACGCATTGCCGGTGAACACCAGGTGGAGCAATCCCTGCTGGCAGCCCTGCAACAACAGGAAGTCCTGCTCGAACAGGAAAAATCGGCTTATGCAGCGCTGAAGTCAGAGGTTGATGCCGTAGTCCGCCAGAGCCTCGAAGTGGACCAATCGATTTTCGGGGTCGAGAAGAAGCTCGCAGTCAACCAGAACCTGAAACAGAAAAACCAGGCGGATATAGAGCGGGAGAGAGCCTTATTCGAAACCCGTTCGCAGGAAAAACAGGCGCTGCAGGCGCAGATCGAGACAGCAGAGGCATTGAAACAAACTTTGTCTGCTGAGCTGACTGACCTGGAAGACCGCGAACAGAAGCGCAGGGAAGACCTGGATCAGCGTCAGTCCGGCCTGCAGATCCAGCAGCAGTCCCTGCATCGTGAGCGGGGCGAACTGGCCCGCCAGCAGAACGAGTATGATCTTACGCGATCCCTCGTTGACAACCTTGAGGGCTTCCCGGAGTCCATCAAGTTCCTGAGCAAGCAAAAGGAATGGCTCGAACATGCCACACTGCTCTCGGACGTGCTCTATTGCGAGGAGGGATACCGCGTAGCCATTGAGAACTACCTGGAGCCATATCTCAATTATTTCATCGTTCCGGATACGAAGGCAGCGGCAGAAGCCATTCAACTACTGAGTACAGCTCAGAAGGGCAAGGCACATTTTTTCCTGTTGAGTGCATTTACGGAGCCGCCGGTCATCCGACCGGCTCCTGAAGGCTGGGTAGCTGCGACGGATCTCATACGTTCCGAGTCTCTTTACCAGCCGGTCATACGTGCTCTGCTGAACAATGTCTATGTACGTGATATGGCGCTTTCGGACTGGAGCGAGATCACTATCCTGGATGGTGCCGGCACCTATCTCACGCAGAAAGGAGACCTGATCCGGGGCGCCAGGACGCTCAGCGGTGGTTCTGTCGGCCTCTTTGAAGGCAAACGTATCGGTCGTCGCAAGAACCTGGAAGTGCTCGAGAAGAGCATACGCGAGCGAAAACAGACACTGGTCGGTATCGAAAAGGAGATAGAGGTCATACAGAAGCAGATACAGCAGCTCAGGTCCGAGGACAGGGACAAACAGATCAGGGAGAAGCGTGCGGAGCTGATGCGCTGCGACCAGGACTTCGTACGTATCAAGGCCAGGTTTGACCAGGTCGGCGAGGCACTGAAGCAGTACGAACAGTTGCGAGACAGCGTGGCCGCCCAGATCGGGGCGCTGCAGCAGGAGGCTGAGCAGCTACAGGCAGAGCTGGCCGCATTGACGGCGCGTAAGGATGAGCTCCGGCGGTTATCGCAGGCTTCCGACGCAGCTTATCAGCAGCGTGCCGACCAGGTGCAGCAGATGAGCGCGCAGTTCAACCAGGAGAAGATCAGGCATATTCAGCAACAGAACCTCATACAGACATTGGATCGAGAGGCCCAGTATGTCCAGGCAGACCTGGATTCCGTGGCCAGGGAATATGCAGGTAATGAGCAAAGGATCAGTGACAACCGGCTGAAGCTGGATCAGGCTACGTCAGAGCTGTCGGTTGCCGAGGAGGATATTCGCGTCTTCCTGGAGAGCCGCAAGCAGGAAGAAGCTTCGCTCAGTGAGCGTGAGCAACAGTTCTTCGGTATCAGGTCACGGATGCAGCAGATGGAGACAGCTATCCGGGAGACCGGCCGCAACCTTCTGCAGCAGCAGAACCTCGTCAACCAGCTTAAGGAGAAGTTCGTCGATGTCAAGGGCAGTATCAGCGGCGTAGCCGAGCGCCTGCGTATCGAGTTTTCCATAGCCATCAACGAGTGGATGAAAGAGGAGCGCCCGTCCACCGTCCTGGGCCGGGCCGAGCTGGAAAGCCAGGTAGATCGTATCCGCCAGAGACTGGGCAACTTCGGCGAGGTCAACCCGATGGCCATCGAAGCGTACAATGAAATCAGGGAGCGCTACGACCAGATCGTGACGCAGCGCGAGGATATACTCTCCGCTCAGCATTCACTCATGGATACGATGCAGGAGATCGAGGAGACGGCCAGGACCAAGTTTCTCTTCGCTTTCGAGCAGATCCGGGAGCATTTTGTACGGGTGTTCCGGAGCCTGTTTACCGAGGAGGACTTCTGCGATCTTATACTCGAGCAGCCTGATCAGCCGCTGGAGTCGCCCATACAGATCATCGCCAGGCCCAAGGGCAAGCGTCCGCAGACCCTGCACCAGCTTTCAGGAGGGGAGAAGACCCTGACCGCTATTGCCTTGCTGTTTTCTTTTTACCTGCTGAAACCGGCGCCTTTCTGCATATTCGACGAGGTAGATGCACCGCTGGACGATGCCAATATCGAGAAGTTCAACAGGATCATACAGAATTTCTCCGGGGACTCCCAGTTCATTGTCGTCACGCACAACAAGGGGACGATGGCTGCAGTAGACATGATCTATGGCGTATACATGGAGGAGCAGGGCGTATCCGGGCTGAGTGCCGTAGACCTGCGCAAGTTTGAACACAACGGCCTGTTCGAGACAGTTGCTTCCTGACCGTTGAGAATACAATTACCCTATCTTATTATAACGCTCCGGTTACCGTGCTTTATTTTTTGCGCGGGATCTTTTGCAGGTGTTCGGCGCCGCTTATGTTCAGCGAAGCGGAGAGTTTGGCCATCCGATCCAGGTTTACCTTCCCGAAGAAGGAGGTGAGCGTACAGCTGTCGTCCTGGTGGTGTACCATGAGCAGCTCTCCGTCCGGTTTGTTTTCGTTGCGCAGGTATATCTTCACATTCTCGGACTTTTTGCCCACAGCATACACCGTTTCATATCCCTTCGTATCCATTGCCTTGGTGTATTCGTCGAAGTATTTCCTGCCGCTGTTCTTGATGCTGAGTATACGCATGCCTTTGAGATCGCGGATGATGGACTTGAGCTCTTCGCTCATATCCTTTTCTTCGAGTTTGGCTACCGCACTGAACATACGGGGGCTTACGTAGGCATGCACAAAGCGCTCGTCATCGATGTACTTCGAGAAGTATTTCACGATGGCGTCATCCTGGCCCCATACCGGCGCCGTTACGCCCAGCAGAAAAAACACACATGCAACGAAGGATTTCATAAAAGCTATGTTTTCTAGAAATTCAATTGATTGACATCGTCCAGTACCTGGAACTGGGATCCGACCAGTTCGTTGCCCTCCTGTATTTTGTCGGACACGGTACGGAGCGCTGATTTGAGCTGGACGTAAGCCTGCTCGGGCGTATCGAATGTATCTGCATAGTAGTCCGTCCGGGGGGCGGACACGTAGTGGTAGACGGCATATGCGCTGGTGACGACAAAGACTGTGACCGCAGCGACACGCAGCAGCGCAGGCAGCAACCGCCGTATACGGACCTCACCCTGTGCAGGTGGAGCTTCATGTATACGGGACAGCAACCGTGTTTCGAAATCCCCGGAGACCGTGGCCGTACGGTCATGACCCATCGTCCGGAAAAGCGGGCGATATACTTCCAGGTCGGCAGGCAGAGCCCGGCCGGTATTGAATGCATCGGTCAGTGTTACTTCCTCATCCAGCGAGGATTCTCCCTCCCAGTACTTTTCAAGAAGCGCTCTCAGTTGTTCATCCGCACTCATCTTACTTCGTTTTTTCCATTTGATACCTGAGATACTGACGGGCTCTGAAGAGGTACACTTTCACCTGGTTGAGCGGCATCGAAAGCGTATCGCTGATCTCCTGGTAGCTCAATCCCTCGAAATCGCGCAACAGCAGGACCGTACGCTGGCTGTCCGGCAGATCCTGTATCCAGTTGCGTACGAGACGCAGCGTATCATTGAGCTCCGTCTGCCGCGATGGCCCCGGCTCGGCGTGCTCTACTGCGGCGGCCGCAGTGAGATCCACGTTCCTGAAGTGTTTCAGTCTAGTCTTGTCGATGGCCAGATTTCGTGTCATTCTAAAGCAATAGGCATCCAGGTTTTCGATGTTTTTCAGCTCTTCCCGTTTATCCCAGACCTTGATCAAAATCTCCTGAACGACGTCTTCAGCCAACTCCCCGTCATGCACGATAGGCAACGCTATCCGATACATTTTGTCCTTCAGACGCCTGGCGAGGAGAGTGAAGTCTTTTTCGTTCATTTTGCTTGCTGACGAATGGTCGCCGGTTTTGTTACACGAATCAGGGGTCAAATTAGTATTTTTTTGATATAAATTTTATCACTTTTGCTTACCCCAAACGCCCGGAAACTGCGTTTGAGGGGAGAGACCCAAATTTCACGTACACATCTTGAAGAAGCTAGACAAGCTCGTTCTCAGCAATCTCTTGCCGCCCTTCATAGGTGCCTTCTTTACTGCATTGTTTGTACTGATGATGCAGTTTCTCTGGTTGTGGATAGACGACCTGATCGGCAAAGGCGCCGATATGCTTATCATACTGGAGTTGCTGGGTTATCTGCTCGTCTCCTTTATCCCCTGGAGTATCCCGATCGCAATACTGATATCGAGTGTCATGGTCTTCGGCAACCTGGGTGAACACTACGAGTTGTCGAGCTTCAAGTCGGCAGGTGTATCGCTCTTCCGGATCATGCGTATGGGTATCCTGTTCGGTGTCTTATGTGGCGTCATGACCTATCTCAGCGCCAACTATATTATCCCCGTAGCCAATCTCAAGTACCGGACCCGACTGTTCGATATCCGCAAGCAGAAGCCGACCTTGAGCATCGAGTCCGGGATATTCAACTATGATTTCCAGGGATATACCATGCGGGTACAGAAGAAAGGGGCTAATGAGCGGGACCTGGAGGGTATGCTGATCTATGACTACAGCAGTTCCAACCCGAGCGACGTGAATGTGATCACCGCCAGGCGCGGTGAAATGTACGCCTCCGGCGAAGGGCGCTACCTGGTGATGCGCCTGTATGACGGTCACCAGTTCCAGGAGTCGCCGACGGCGCGCAACCAGGGCTCCAAGGCGAGTTTTATCAGGTCCAGCTTCAGTGAGTGGGAAAAGACCTTTGACCTCAGTGAGTTTGAGATCAGCCGGAGCGACGAAGAGCTGTTCAAGACACACCAGGCTATGATGAGCGGCAAGCAGTTGCTGGAAGCGCTCGATACTATCCAGGAACAGATCGTGGTGCTCAACGAGCGTACTTATGCAGACCTGCACAAGGATTTTGAGCATGCCCTTCATTTGCCAGAGGATACGAGTTCGACAGCGTTGTCCGGGCAGGGCAGTGGGTTGCACCGGATCACATCGGGCGGCGTCAGGTACTATGAGCAGATCGTGGGATCCGATCTGAGCGGTTGCCGGTCCCTGGCCGAGACCTTTCCGGATTCTGTGTCTTCCATACTCCGTTCGCAGGCCAGGGTCAAGCTGCTGGATGCCCGGTCCAGGTTGTCCATACTGGAGAGCTCGATCGTAGCTCAGAAAGAGAACCGTGCCAAACACATCTTCGAATACCACAACAAGTTTGCTTTCGGAGCGATCTGCATTGTCTTTCTTTTCATCGGCGTATCGCTCGGTGCGATTGTGCGCAAGGGGGGATACGGCTACCCACTGCTGATTGCGATTGTCTTCTTTACGGTATTCATATCGCTCAATTTCAGCTTCCGCAAGCTTGCCGAGACCCTGCAACTGGACGCTGCGCTCTGTGCCTGGATACCTTGTCTTGCTCTAGCACCTGCAGCCGCCTGGTTTACCTACAAGGCGCATCACGACGCCCGTTTCATGAAGATAAAGCTGTTCAGCCCGCGATTTCTCTCGCGGTTAAAACTGAAGCGATCATGAGCGGCTTGCTGGCTCTGCTCAGGCAGCGTCTCTCTTATTTCATCCCGTTCCTGCTTTTCCAGTTGATCGGCTGGTACTGTGTACTCGTCACAGAGCCGCTCGAACCGCTTTTCTTCCTGGGCCGTTTTAGGACTCCCTGGCTGGATACCTTTTTTATCGAGATCACGGCACTAGGAGAGCCGCTGGCCTATGTGCTGGTGTTCACAGCACTCATTTTTGTGCGATTCCGGTATGCGATCATGGTACCGGTAGTAGGGCTTGTCACATTGCTTGTCTCCGGGCTGTTGAAGACATTCTTCTCTCATGCGCGGCCGGGTCGGGTCATGAGAGATCTGCAGTTGCTCGATCAGGCTCCGCTGGTCGATGGGGTTGCACCGCACGAGGGCTGGACGAGTTTTCCGTCGGGGCATACTTTTGCAGCGTTTTCGATCTTCACTTTTTTCGCACTGTTGAGCCGGTCCTCGTGGCTCAATCTCCTGGCTATATTGGCGGCGCTGCTCGTAGCGGTCTCGCGGTTGTACCTCATGCACCATTTTCTGCATGATGTGCTCTTCGGCGGGCTGCTCGGTGTCCTGATCGCCCTGTTCGTATATTTCCTCCAGGACCGCTATCTCAGGGACCGCTATCCCGCGCTGGAAAGCTCACTGAAGGAAAAGTGGCGTATCGGCCAAAAGAAAATCTGATTATATTTGCCCCGGATCTGCTGTGCATGGTTGCCTTGATTTGTTTTGGAACAAAGAGGCATTAATAAGGAATCGTGTGTAAATCACGAGCTGACGCGCAACTGTAAATGACATTTTTACTCTTGTCCACCTGATGTTCATTGCTCTGCGGAGTGAGAAGAACGACAAGAGGTCATCAGCCAGGAGACTTGCCATGCTGCAGATGAATATAGCCCTTCGCGTTACCAAGGCCTGATATTCCGGACCCATCTGTTTTTAAACGGGGTACATCTTATGTTATCCAGACTGATCATCGGAAGACTTCTTCCGTACCTGGCAATCTGTACAGTATTGCCTCTTTCAGCGCAGACTGAAGGAGGCTGGACACTGGATTCCGTCGAGATCCGGGATACCCGGATCTGGAAGGTCGGGCAGGACTCCGCCGTGTTGCAGAGCCTGGCCGTCACTGCATCCGACCTGCTCTCTCAGCGTCCCGATGTGTACCTGCGCCTCACTGCCCCCGGCCTGCTCAGTACCATCAGTATCAACGGCCTCACTGCCCAGCAGACTCCCGTCATGTGGCAGGATGTCAACCTGCAGGGGGTGATGAACGGCGTATATGACCTCAATCTTCTGCCTGTACAGTTCCTGCAGCCTGCGGTGCCGGACAGTCTTTTCAGGGGAGGGCTGGGCAACGGCGCGCCTGAGGGTATTCTCTTCCGTTCGCCGGTCGCCAGGCCGGACAGCAGGCTCACTGCCGGCTACCAGGCGGGCAGCTTTCATACGCACCAGGGTTACCTGTCCTGGACGCCTTCGGCCAGGGGGTACCACGGGCGCGTATTCGGATCTTTCCTGGCCGGGGCCAATGACTTTCCTTACAGGAACATCACCAGGCCCGGCGCCCCCCGTGAGCGCCTTGAGCATGGGGCTTACAGGGTTGGCCATGCAGGCACAGACCAGTTCCTGCAGACCAGGGCAGGGGAGTTGCGGCTGCATGTACTGGCTACGGTGGCTGACCGTGAGATCCCACCCTCACTCACGGAGACAGCCCCTTCCCGCACACAGCGGGACAGTTCCCTGAAGATGCAGCTCCGCTACCTGTTGCCCTTGAGGGGATCTGCGCGGGTGGAGTTCAGGAGTACCTGGATCGGCGAATCGATGCAGTACGATACATTTTATCACCAGACCCGGCTCTTGCTCCAGCAGGTGCTGACTACCTGGGATATCATACCCGGGGTATTGCAGGTGGCGCCCTATCTGCATCACCAGTATAGTACGGCAGGCTCAGACAACTATGTGGAGGATGCCGTACGGAATATGTTCGAAGCGGGTATCCGTTACCGGTATTCGTTTGCCCGCGATTTCTTCCATACCGGACGTATCAAATGGTTGTGGCTGCAGGAGCGTCGTATCCCGGTCAACTGGGAGCTCGGCGCCGGTTGGCAGCGATCGCATTGGCGGTTTGACCTGGTGGCAGGCAGGTATACCAATCTGCCTTCACTCAACGATCTCTACTGGGAAGTATCGGGCAATCCTGACCTGGAGCCGGAGGAAGGACGCTTTGGCAAGCTCGTCCTTTCGCTGGATACGGGCGGTGAGGAAGGTATAGGCTGGCGGGCGGGCATCGATGCAGGTTTCCGCGAGACGGATGATTTCATTCTTTGGCGGCCGTCCTCCGGTATCCTTTGGAGACCCGGCAATGTCAAACTCGTTCATACCTGGCATGGGCGTTTCTTCGCAGAAAAGGCCTTCCTGCTGCAGCGTAGTTTCTGGAGAGTATCGGCAGCATACCAGTATACGGCAGCCAGGAATGCGGCTGTATACGAAAACGCGCAACTGATATCGCTGGGCAAGCGCCTGATCTACCAACCGGCGCACCAGGCCAATGCTGCCGTACACCATACGGCAGGCCAGCTGCAATCGGGTCTCACGGCACAGTATACGGGGTTGCGCTATACCAATGCAGACAACAGCCAGGCATTGTCCGGCTATTTGCTCCTGGATATATATACACAGTATCGCTGGAAGATCGGGCGTACGCGCCTCGTGACCGGTATATCGCTGCGCAACCTGACGAATGCCGTATATGAGACGGTAGCTTACAGGCCCATGCCGGGCTTTTATTTCTCTGCAAACATCCAGTTCATTTTTTAATCGTTCAATAAATCGTACAACTACATGAAAAAGCTAGTACACCTGTTTCCATTGTTGTTTCTGCTGTTCGTCGTCAGCTCCTGCCGGAAAGATGATCCACCCGTAGAGAAAGGCCTCTATGACAAAGGAGTGGTCATCGTGAACGAAGGGCTCTTCCAGACCGGCAAGGGGACGATCAGCTTCCTGGACCCGGAGAAGGATACGGTCTACCAGGAGGTATACGAAACGGCCAACAGCGGACTGATCCTGGGCAATATCGCACAGTCTTATCATACAAGCGGCAGCAGTGGATATGTCGTAGTCAACAACAGCGGCAAAGTGGTGGTAGTCAATGGCCTGGACTTCACCTACCGCACCGAGTGGACGGGGCTCAGGCAGCCGCGTTACCTGACTTTTACACACGGCAAGGCCTGGATCACATGCTGGGGAGACGGCGTCCAGGGCGAAGTAGTGGCGGTGGATACGGCCAATGCAGCTACCAGGCTTGAGTTTGCCGGGCTGGCCGGTCCCGAGGACGTTATACTGGAAGGCAGCAAGCTGTGGGTAGCGTTGTCGGGCGGATACGGCAATGACAAACGCATCATCGTGATCGACCCCGCGCTGAACACTGTATCGGATACGTTGGAAGTAGGAGATGTACCCCGCCAGTTTGTGAGAGACGGCCAGGGCAACCTGTATGTGCTCTGCTCAGGGTATTTTGACTGGACCAATCCCGCCAACAGCACATCCGGCGGCCTCTGGTCGCTGCAGAACGGTACATCGCAGCATGTTGTCGATCTGCCCAATGGCGTGAAGGCGATCAACTATGACGGGGCGGGACATTTCTACTTCCTGAGCGGCAACCAGCTCGGATCTATGAACGTAGCCAGCAAAGCCATCCAGTACGCGACACTGGATCTCATCACGCCGTACCAGATGATCTATCTGCCGGAGCAGGGCCAGTTACTGATCGGCGATGCAGTTGATTACAGCTCACAGGGAGAAGTAGTGCTTGCAGACAAGGATGGCACTATCCGCAAACGATACAAAGCCGGTATCATACCGGGCTTCTTCAGGCAGCGTTAAGCCTGGCCTCCGGGACAAAGAAGAAGGTCAGGATGCTTTTTCAGCGATGGTGTCCTCGACTTTCTTCTCTACCTGGTAGAGGCGTTCCTTGCAGCGGTGCAGCAGTTGCATAGCTTTCTCGATGTCCTGTGCCAGGTCATCTACGCGTGTAGCGCCGGACTCCATCCTGTGCAGGATCGCTTGGAGTTCTTCCAGCGCCTCTTCATAAGAGAATACTTCTTGTTTACTGGTTTTCTTTGCCATGTAAGGTTATTTGATCGATGGTGCTTCTGATATGGCCATCCTGTAGTACGATACGTATACTGTCGCCGGTCTGCAGTCCCTGGGCCGAATCTACTATCCGGCCCTCCGGCGAGGCGACCAGTGCAAACCCTCTACTCAGTACGGACCTGTAGTCCAGTATGTTCACAGAGCGCTCGAGATAGCTGAGTTCCGTGCGGCGACGCTCCATCGTATTGCGGGATATGTGTACAAATTGCCTGTGCAGGTAGGAGAGGCGTTCTGTCTCCCTCGCCAGGGAGGACTTGGCGATCACGTTGATCTGGCGTTGCAGCTGGAGCAGGGCAAGCTCTTCACGCCTCAGCTTCTCCTTTACCTGGATATAGAGAGCCGATGCCAGCTCTTGTAGAGAGCGCTCCATGAGCCTCGCCCGGTCGATGATGAACTCGGCCACAGCCGTTGGTGTTTTGAGCGCTTTGCAGGCCACCATATCGGCCACCGAAGTGTCTATTTCATGGCCGATACCGGTGAGTACAGGCAGCGAAGCATAGGCGATAGCCTTGCCGATATCGTAGTCGTCAAAGTCTGCCAGGTCCAGTTTGCTACCGCCGCCGCGTATGATGACGATACAGTCGTATGCTGCAGGGTCGATGAGCGTCATGCATTTCAGCAATTCGGTGCGCACCTGGGTTCCTTGCATGGCGCAGGGAAAGAGCTCCAGGTCAAACCTGAATCCATCCGGGTTATGCTCAAGCTGGTGTCTGAAGTCCTGGTAGCCGGCTGCCTGGCCTGAGCTGATCACAGCGATCCGCTGCAGCACGGGCGGGAGTCGGAGGCCCTTGTTGAGTTGCAGCAGTTTTTCCTCCTGGAGGCGTTCGATGATCTTGCGCCGTTGTACTTCATGCACACCCAGCGTATAGTAGAGGTCCACATCCCGGATAGTCAGTTTGAGGCCATAGCGCTCATGATATGTTACTTCTACCATGAGCTGGACTTCCGACCCCGCTTGTATAAGCGAGGCAAACGCATCCCCGAGTTTTTGAGAGATACGCAGCACGTCTCCTGCCCAGATCACAGCGCTGCCCTGGGCCAGTATGAGCTCATCCTCGGGAGATTTCTCTACCAGTTCCATATAGTAGTGACCCCTGGACTGCCTGCATTGAGCGATCTCAGCCCTCAACCAGAAAGCCTCTGTGAAGTTCAGGACAAGGACCTGCTTGATGTATTGGTTTAGCTCAAGTAGTGTAACTGATTCCAATTCAGTGGATTTTAAACTAAAAAGTGCATAAAGACCTTAGGTCCTCATGCACTTTTATACCTGTTTGATCCGTACGTACCTATCCGAGGTCAGGCCCGGAGCACCTGGCTCACGAGATCGGCAGCTTCCTGCAGCAGGATGGCAGAGTGGACCTGCAGGCCGGACTCGTCGATGATCTTCTTCGCCAGATCTGCATTAGTACCCTGCAGTCGTACGATGATCGGCACCTCTATATTGCCCATATTCTTATAAGCATCCACCACACCCTGGGCGACCCTGTCGCAGCGCACGATACCACCGAATATGTTGATCAGGATCGCTTTTACGTTGGGGTCTTTCAGGATGATGCGAAAAGCCCGTTCGACGCGCTGGGCATCCGCCGTACCCCCTACATCGAGGAAGTTGGCCGGATCACCTCCGCTCAGCTTGATGATATCCATCGTAGCCATGGCGAGTCCTGCTCCGTTGACCATACAGCCTACGTTGCCGTCCAGCTTTACGTAGTTGAGGTCATATTGTTTGGCTTCTACTTCCGTCGGATCTTCTTCGTCCGTATCGCGCATGGCGGCGAGGTCCGGGTGGCGGAAGAGAGAGTTGTCATCCAGGGTGACTTTGCAGTCTACTGCTATGAACTTGTCAAAACCATTTTTCATGCATGGGTTGATCTCAAACAGCGAGGCATCCGAGCTTACAAAAGCCGTGTAGAGAGACTGTACAAACTGTGTCAGTTCTTTGAACGCAGCCCCGGACAGTCCCAGGTTGAAAGCGATCTTGCGTGTCTGGAACGCCTGGAGTCCTACGAGCGGATCGATGTATTCCTTGTGCACCAGGTGAGGTGTATGCTCGGCTACGGCCTCGATATCCATACCACCCTCGGTAGAGTAGATGATGACATTCTGTTTTTTCTCCCGGTCAGTCAGGATAGACACATAGTACTCCTTGCAGGAAGCGAAATCGGGTACATAAGAGTCTTCTGCGATCAGGATCTTCCGGACAAGCTTGCCCGGGCCGTCGAGACCACCGGGAGTCTGTGGTGTCTTGAGCATCATGCCTAGGATATTGCCGGCATGTGTCTTGAGCTCATCTATATTCTTGGCGAGTTTGACCCCGCCGCCTTTACCGCGTCCTCCGGCGTGTATCTGCGCTTTCACGACACATACATCGTTTCCGGTCTCTTGTCTGAGTTTTTCGTAGGCAGTTACAGCTTCTTCCACTGTATAGGCCAGGTAACCGTTCTGTACGGCTACACCAAATTTTTTCAGGAGCTCTTTGCCCTGGTACTCGTGTAAGTTCATGCCAGTTTAATAGTGTTTTTTATACAAGCAGATTGCTGATCTTATAAGATTGAACTAGGGTTCCCGCCCATTTTCGTGCAGTATACTCCTCCTTACGGAGAAGAACCGCTACTTACTGTACGACAAATTTAAGCGTAGATGACCCCGCATCGGAGCTGACACGCAGCAGGTATACGCCCGGTGTCAGGGTGCCTACCGGCAGACGCTCGCGGAAGTTGCCGGAAAGAATGAAACGCTGGTAGCGGTTCAGTACGCGACCATGCGTATCCATCAGGTCAAACTTGACATCCAGCGGACGGTTGAGCAGGCCTTCCACGTTGAATTCCTGGCCTTCGGTGAGGATGGTAGGATAGATACGGAAAGAATTGCCCTGCAGGTCGATAGTAGATGTCTGTACCACTGTGCTGAAACGCACCGGATCAGAAAACTTCACGCAGAAATCCGTTTTGTTGAACGGCATCACACGGTAGAAGTAGTTCCTGTTTTCCGTGAGTGCGGGAACGATGACAGTCGTATCCTGGATGAAAGCTTCGTATTCTCTCTGGCCGAAGTCGGAGAACCTGGCTACCTGTACGATATATTGGTCGGCATTCTCTACGCTGTTCCAGGTGAGGCGGATATTCTGGTAGTGCACAGCCTGGTCTGCTGTAGGCTCGAGTACATTTGCCGTCTGGCTACCCATCACCGGCAGGTCGCCGTTGAAGAGGAAGTTGGCCTTGCTCGCCTGGATATGTGTACGCATGGCAGATACCTGGTTGGGGGAGAACTCATTGGCGCAGGCATCGTTGGCATAGGCCATGATATACTTGCCGAATGCACGGAATTCAGCGCCGGCAGGGTCCTTCATTACAGAGCTTTGTCCCTGTGCGTTACAGCTCCAGCGATCACTGATATAGTCCGGCTCCGTATCACAGAACCCGTCAGCAGCCACGGTGCAGTTGGTTCTGTCCACACGCTCTACCTGTATCACATTGCCTGTACCCGTGACGACCACAGGTGTATTCTGGTTGGGGTTGTAAGTAGTGCCTTCCCAGCCGTAGAAAGTGTGTGGCAGACTCAGGCTGTGGCCCATTTCGTGTGCCCATGTTGTACTGGTAGTACCACGTGTGCAGGACTTGCGCAGGAACATGCCGTCGCCGCCCAGGTAAGCGTACCCGCAGTTGCCTGCGGCATTGTTGTCGATATAGACATTGATCGTATTCGCTACTTTGGTCGCATTGTACATAGCCGCGCCGACATTATTGGTGGTATGGTTATACCAGGATGTGTTGTTGGGCGTGCGGATATCCCCCTTGATGAAGAAGCGGATATTGTGCTCATCGTACAATGTATTGAGCTGGCACATTGCTTCTACCAGTTCGGGTATCGTGAAGCGGCCTGAGCCATCTGCCTGGGCGACCAGGTGGATGGTGAGGGGGATCTTCAGCGGGTCATTGCCGTTGCGGTACTGGAGATAGGAGTTCGGATTCATCTGGAACTCTCTCAGCCAGTTGGGTATGGAATACTCCGTCAGTCCGCAGGGCGGGATATCGCTGACCCGCTCTTCCTGCGCCTGGGCAGTCATCTGTCCCGCTACCAGGAGCAGGGTAAGCAGCCAGTATTTCATTTCCTTCATAGCTCTAACTTTGGTCTTAATTAAATAGGTAATGCCCTTACGGGCTTATTCGTTTCTGTTACCTTGCAAAAATACAAATTTTATGTGGTCCGGCACCCCGGTAGATATAGATTTCGCCGGATCGTTGCCAAAAAATCGGCTACCTTTGCCCGGTATTTGCACCATTTAACAAACACCATTAATCACCAATCTACCGACCTGTTTTATGAAAAAAGTTACTGTGATCGGGGCCGGCAATGTAGGCGCTACAGTTGCCAATGTGTTGGCTCACGAAGATATCGTGAAAGAAATTGTGCTTGTGGACATCAAGGGAGACCTGGCCAGGGGCAAAGCGCTCGATAGCTGGCAGCAGGCTCCCATCGGCAATTATTCTTCGATGCTGACCGGTACCGACGATTACCGGGAGACCGCAGGTTCGGATATCATTGTCATCACCGCCGGCCTGCCACGCAAGCCAGGTATGAGCCGGGACGACCTGATCGCTACCAATGCAAAGATCGTACAGAGTGTCACGGAGGCTTCACTGGCGCATTCCAAGGAGCCGGTCATCATCGTGGTATCCAACCCGTTGGATGTGATGACCTACGTAGCGTACAAGTGCTCAGGCCTTCCCGCACACAAGGTGATTGGTATGGCAGGTATACTGGATACGGCTCGCTACCGTGCATTTCTTGCTACTGCGCTCAATGTATCTCCCAAGGATATCCAGGCGGTGCTGATGGGTGGTCACGGAGATACGATGGTGCCGCTGCCCCGGTATACGACTGTAGCCGGTATACCGGTGACTGAAATGATCGATGAATCTACACTCGACCAGATCGTGGAGCGTACGAAGGTTGGTGGGGGAGAGTTGGTACAGCTCATGGGTACCTCTGCCTGGTATGCGCCGGGTGCGGCTGCGGCACAGATGGTGAGTGCTATCGTACGCGACGAACAGCGCATCTTCCCATGCTGCGTGAAGCTCAGCGGTGAGTATGGCCTCAGCGATGTATTCCTGGGCGTACCGGTCAAGCTCGGCAAAAACGGTATCGAGCAGATCGTCGAACTGAAGCTCAACAACGAGGAGATGGCACTGCTGCATACATCAGCCGGTCACGTCAAGCAAGTGATGGATGTGTATGACAAGATGACTGTCTGACCGCTTGCGGTTCGCAATATATAAGCAAACGGCATTTTGCGGGAGCTGTGATGGGCCCTGTAAAATGCCGTTTCTGTTTTGAACCCCGGCGCTCCGGGCTTTGTTCTGTCTGGATACTGCCGGTATGTACGGCAGCCTGTACTTTACCAAATATGATAGGTATATGAGGAGAGGATGGCGCTTCAGTGAGCACATGAGGGGTAGCGATGACAAGCGGCCCTTCGACAAGTTGTTCAACCTGTTCCAGGAGCTGATCCTGCATGCTTCCGGCGATTTACCCGAAGCACTGAGCTGGCTTACGGAGCTGGACAGGGAGTTTGAGTTGACGGATAGCAGCTACGGGGTACCTGATTTTATAGACGAACTCATAGAGCAGGGCTACCTGCGCGAAAACAGGGAAGAAGACGATGCCCGCCTGGATCTGTCGTCCAAGCTTGAACTGTCGATCCGCCGCAAGGCATTGTACGATCTGTTCGGGCGTATCCGCAAGTCGCGCCGGGGCAACCACAATACGATACTGGATGGCCGGGGAGACGAGTATACCTCCGATACCAGGCCATATGAGTTTGGCGACAAGCTCGAGCACCTCGCGCTGACCGAGTCTATCAAGAACGCCTACCTGCATTCCGGGATCGATGAGTTCCAGCTGCGCCATGAGGATCTTGAGACCCGCGAGACCTACTACCAGTCGCAGATGAGCACAGTGCTGATGATTGATATCTCGCACTCCATGATCCTCTATGGAGAAGACCGCATCACACCCGCCAAGAAGATCGCACTGGCGCTCAGCGAGTACATCACCCGCCAGTTTCCGAAGGATACGCTGGATGTGATCGTATTCGGCGATGACGCCTGGAAGGTAGAGATAGGCGATATCCCTTACCTGGAGGTCGGCCCGTTCCATACCAATACGGTCGCCGGTCTTGAACTGGCGCTGGATATACTTCGCCGGCGCAAGAATCCCAACAAGCAGGTGTTCATGATCACGGACGGCAAACCGACCTGTATCCGCCGCGGCAAAAAATACTACAAGAACAGTTTCGGCCTCGACCGGCTGATCGTCAACCGTACCTTGAATCTGGCCAACAAGTTCCGCAAGCTGGATATCCCTATCACGACTTTTATGATCGCGAAGGACCCCTACCTGATGCAGTTTGTCGATCAGTTTACCAACGCGAATAACGGCAAGGCTTTCTACAGCAATATTGCTGGCCTCGGAGAGTTTATATTCAAGGACTATAAGAACAACAAACACAAACGGTATTGAAAGACATGAGGTATATGCAGTATCCCTCCCGGCGGTGGATGTCAGCCGTGCTGTTATTTCTCCTGCCGGCGATCCGGGTAGTGGCGCAGTTATCTCCGGCTGCTCCCGCAAGCGATACGCCGGGGGACAAGCTTGATTACTGGAGCCAGGTAGCGCTGGACTATGAGCGCGATGAGCAGGAGAAGCAGGCGGCTGCGGACAGTATCATGCAAGTGCTCGCCACGTTGGCCTCGGATGGCGAATGGGCCCAGGTAGCCTCAGCCGGGGCGCTTATGGTCAGCGAAGCTTCCGACAGGCAGGTGCGCACAGTCACGGGCCAGATCAACCTCGGTAAGGACAGGCATATGTACTATGGCGGTGTATACCTGGCTAACGAACGCAGGTGGATACCATTCCGTTATGAGAAACCCACCTGGCAGAATTTTGAGCGCAGCATATCCGATCCGGACAGTTGGTACGGAGCAGTATATTACCACGTGATGCCCGTGACGGTCCGCAAGGAGACTTATTACCTGCTCTTTGGTTACCGCGTCGTAGACTATTTCAACAGGATCAAGCTCGTAGATGTGCTGGATATGTCAGAAGAAGGCATGCGCCTGGGCAAGCCGGTGTTTCGAAGGAAGGATCGCAGCGGCGAGCCGGTCCTGCTCAACCGGTTCTATCTTCAGTATGCAGCCGAGTCGCCGATCAAGCTCAATTTTTCGCAGGAAGAGGATATGATCGTCATGGATCACCTGATGCCGATCAAGGGTCTGTACGAAGGCCAGTCGATGGCTTTTGTACCGGATGGCACCTATGACGGGTACAAGCTCGGAAGAAAAGGTATCTGGGAATTTCAGGAAAGATTGCCCACGGAAGTATTAAAAGAAGCGCCCCGGGAGCGCCCGGTCTTGGATTCCAGAAAAAATAAGGATATTTTCGGGAGACCTAAGAACAGATAGGCCCGATGAATGCAGATTGACCACCACAAGCTGAAGGTATCGCGGACGGCACATTACTATACGTTTGGCGAACTTTCCGCTTCTACGCGTTATTTCTGGATCGCCTGCCACGGGTATGCGCACAGTGCAAGACAATTGCTGGATACACTTTCTTTCCTGGATCCGAAGAAGCATTTTATTGTTGCGCCCCAAGGCCTTTCCAGCTTTTACAAAGAGGGGTTTGACGGCGAGACCGTCTCTTCCTGGATGACCAGTGAACACCGGCTGGACGAGATAACGGACTATACGCGGTATATCCAGTCCATTTACGAACAGTATTCACCGGAGTTGCCACCGGATGCCAGGATCCTCTTATTCGGTTACTCGCAGGGAGCTTCCACCATTTACCGCTGGATCACTAATCGCTTTCCCTACTTTCATCACTTTATCAACTGGGCCGGCTGGGTACCTGAGGACATTGAGTATACCGACTGCCTCGAATATCTCAACAGTAAGAAGACCAGTTTCATTTACGGACTGGAAGATCCCTTCCTCTACCAGGAGCGGGTCAATACACTGCAGCAGTTTGTCCGGGAGCAGAAGCTCAACCTGCGCTTCTATCATTTCGACGGCCGGCACAGGATAGATCCGGCTTTTCTAAAGACCTTCCTGGCCAAGCGGATCAGTGTGTCCGGGAGCAGGCGACCACTCCAGTAGGAGAGGCCTGCCGGGGTTTCCGGCCTGTACGGAGGGAGACAGTGCAAAGCGTTCATCGGCCCTGATGCCGGGCAGCCATGCGATCCTGCCGCCGATCTCGAGTACCCAGGCCCTGCGTTTCTGCCAGCCATCCAGTTTGAGATCGGTCATGAGGTCGCTCAGCTTTTTGCTGAGCCCGTTCATACCTGCCGGGCAAAACCGGTCACCGCTTCGCCACCTTCGCAGGAGACCATCGGCCCCGGCGAGGTCGCCGGGCAGAAGCAGATGATGATGTTCCCCGGAGGCTACCGCTTCATCCGCTGCAGGTATACGTATACGGAGTGTCGATCCATCCGGTAGCATGATCTCTTTGCCGGGGATTAGCTGCACGGCGACGATGGCAGCCTCCGATCCGGCGGCTTCCGTACGGGATACAAGGATGAGGGCAGACCTGTCGGCCAGGAGTTCATGCGTATGGCTGAAGTATCTGCTGCCGGGTCTGGCCTGGTCCCGGGTGATCTGTGCAGCGATCCCGGTGATCTGGGCCTGGTTGAATCCCTTGCCGGCCAGCCAGTGATGCAGGAGCAGCGCCGGTGCCGGGTGGCTCTTTACGGCGGTATAGGAGAGATAGGACGCCTGGTCGTGGTCGGCGGTCATTTCAGTGAGCTCCCGGTCCAGGTGATGGATACTGTACTGCTCAAGCTGCCTGAACACGGGCACACTGCGCAGCAAGGCAGAGCGGGTACCGGGATGGATGGACTCTAGCAGTGGAATCAGTTCGTGGCGTATTCGGTTACGGCTGTATTTGAGACTTTGATTGGACGCATCCTCCCGGTAGGGGATAGCTCTTGCCTGGGCAAACGCTGTGATCTCGTCTCTCGATGCCTCGAGCAGTGGCCGGATCAGGTTGCCGTTCTGAGGCAACATCCCCCGCAGCCCCGCAGCTCCGCTTCCGCGTATGAAATGCCAGAGTATCGTCTCTGCCTGGTCGTCACTGTGGTGGGCCGTTGCCACAGCCGGTATATGCTGTTCCCTGAGCACCCGGCCAAACCATTCGTAGCGAAGCGATCGGGCCAGTTCCTGGATGCCTGTAGCGCCGCTCGACCGTGCGATCTCCTCCGTATCGAAGGAGGTCTTGTACAGTCGCCACCCACGCATTGCACATACCTCCGTCACAAGCGATTCGTCGGCATCCGACTCCGCACCGCGCAGGCGGTAGTTGACATGCGCCGCCTGGACCTGGTAGCCCAGCCCGGCCAGCGCATGGAGCAGTACCATGGAGTCCAGGCCCCCGCTCACGGCGACCAGTACATCCGATCCCTCGTGCAGCAGCCCGTGCAGCCGGATATATGTCTCCAGTCTGTGCAAAAAAGGATCGGCATGTAACAGCATCTGTCCGCGAACACTATTTTTGTGGCAGTTAAAAATACGAAATCATGAAGTGGTTGCCTTTGTTTCTTTTCAGCATCCTCCTTTTGCATGCCTGCAAGCCCAGGGCGGCCGAGCCTGCTGCTGCGGATACGACTGTTCTTTCCGATGAAGATACGGCTGCGGCGGCTCCTGTGATCGAGCCGGTCGTCGCACCGGCACAGGATACCGGTCACATGGTATCATCAGGTGTTTATGATGGCTTCCTGCTGGGCAAGTGGACCTATGATGTATCCATAGACGCCAATAAGGAAGGCGCCAATATGGACAGGAAGGGCAACGTGATCACGTTCAGCGACGATTATACCTACAAGACCGTCTCAAAGTCGGGCAAGGTGTTGGAGCAGGGACGTTTTGCCTATGACAGGCACAATGTCAAGCTGCAGCTCCACCCCAAGGACGGTCCTCCGTCGGAGTGGGCGGTCAATGCGGTCAATGAAGTGATGATCTGGGTCGGTACGATGACATTCGGCAACAATGCGACACAGTGCCGACTGTATGCCGGTGAGAAGAAGGATCAGTAGCCCATCTTGTCGAGCCAGCGCCGGTACACGGCCGCATTCCTGAGGTGTTCGGGATAGGTTTCCGCAAATACATGTCTGCCGCTTGTCTCTGGAGCAGCACACATGTATACATAGTTGTGTGAGGGCGCATTCAGCACTGCATCGATGCTGTTGATGGATGCCATGCAGATCGGGCCGGGCGGGAGACCCTCATACAGGTAGGTGTTGTAGAGCGATTCATGGACCAGGTGCTTGAAGAGTACCCGGCCTATCGTGAAGTCTCCCACTGCGAAGACTACCGTAGGGTCTGCCTGTAGTTTCATACCCTGCTGCAGCCTGTTGAGGTAGAGCTTTGCGATCATTGGGCGCTCGTCCTTGGCGATAGATTCCTTCTCTACGATCGAGGCCAGCGTATACACTTCCTGTACGGTCATGCCAAGGCTGTCCGCTTTGGCCAGTCGCCCGTTTTTCTTCCAGAACTGGTCGTGCTCGCGCTTCATCCGGAAGAGAAATGTCTCAGTATCCGTGTTCCAGAACAGCTGGTAGGTATTGGGGATCATGAGGGTCATGAGCTGATCGGCCGTCAGGCCGAGGCTGTCCAGTACGCGCTGGTCCCTGAAGGTTTCCATGAAGGCGGATGAGTCGGGTTCCAGGTAGCGGTCCATCTTCGCGGCCAGTTCAGGCAGTGTGCGCTCGTTGTTGAGCACCACATTGACAGGGCTTTGCTCCCCGCGTTTGAGTAGCCGTAGCAGCGCCAGTTGTGAGGTGCCGGGGTCGACCTTGTAGCGGCCGGGTTTTACACTGGCATCGGTATAGCCCAGCAGGTCCGCTGCCAGGCGCAGTGTACCCGTATCCCTGTAGGCGGGCCACCCGGACAGTTCAGCGAAGAGGTCGGAGCGATCCGATCCCGTAGGTACCAGCAGGTAGCGTGTTTCCGAGAGGTCGGAAGCCGGTGTCCTGAGTAGCAGATAGGCCTTGTAGCCGACAAAAGCTATTCCCGTTACGAGTACCAGGAGCAGCGTTACCCGGAGGATTCTTCTGAACATATAAACTGTTGGCGGATGATCTGAAGCTGATCAATATTGTTCCTGTTCATTTGGGAAGTCCCGGTCCTTGACATCGCGGATATACTCCTGTACGGCCAGGGTGATGTCATCGTACAGTTCGCGGTAGCGCCTCACGAACCTCGGTCGGAACTCATTAGTGATACCCAGCATGTCGTGGGTCACCAGTACCTGGCCGTCCGTATCTCGTCCCGCGCCGATGCCGATCGTCGGGATCACCAGGGATTCGGTGACTTCTCGGGCTAGGTCGGCGGGTATTTTTTCCATTACGATCGAAAAACAACCGAGTTCCTGCAGCAGCCGGGCGTCTTCTTTGAGTTTCTTCGCCTCGGCTTCATGACGCGCCCTGACCGAGTAGGTGCCAAACTGGTAGATACTCTGCGGAGTGAGCCCGAGGTGACCCATCACAGGTACACCGGCGCTGAGTATCCGGCGCACGGAGTCGGCGACTTCGGCGCCTCCTTCGAGCTTGACCGCGTGAGCGCCTGATTCCTTCATGATGCGTATCGCGGAGTCCAGCGCCCGCTTGGAGTTGCCCTGGTAAGTGCCGAAGGGCAGGTCCACTACCACCAGTGCCCGCTGTACGCCACGTACTACGGACTGCGCATGGTAGATCATCTGGTCCAGTGTGATAGGCAGTGTGGTCTCATGACCGGCCATCACATTGGAGGCGGAGTCGCCTACCAGGAGGACCTCTACGCCCGCCGAGTCCAGGATGCAGGCCATAGAGTAGTCATAGACCGTCAGCATGGATATGCGCGCACCTTCCCGCTTCATCGACTGCAGGGTATGGGTCGTGATCCGCTTGAACTCTCTGTGTTGGGACATAATTTTGATTGAGGAATTCTGCGAAAGTTATTAATAAAACCGCAATCCGCTCGTTTAAGTATATGCACTTCTACTTAAGGGGTGATTTGCTATTTTTGCAGTCGCTTATTTATCAACACGTATGCACAAGATGAAGAAGGTACTTATACTGTCCGCCCTGAGTGTGGTTTTGTTTACCTCATGTTCCGAGGATTTTAACGTGACGGCGGACTGGAAAAGTATTCCTATCGTTTACGGATTGCTTTCGCTGCAGGACACAGCTCATTATATCAAGGTCGAAAAAGCATTCCTGGATCCCAAGAAGAATGCTTATGAGCTGGCCAAGATCGCAGATTCGTTGTATTACAAGAACCTGCTGGTACAACTGCAGGATATGTCCAACGGGCAGATCTACACCCTGCGTGAAGTAGACGGCAATGACGAAGGCTATCCGCGGGTGTCCGGCCCGTTTGCCACTGCTCCCAATACTATGTACAAGCTGACGGCTGCAGAACTTCCGCTGGAAGGCGGCCGCAATTACAGGCTTCTTGTACAGCGCGAGGACGGCAGCGCACCTATCACGGCCACGACCACTGTGCTGAATGATTTCAGGGTGACTACACCGACTGCAACCAGCAAGATCCGTATCGTCAACAATTCCTCCACCAGGTTTCAATGGAACGACCGCGCCGGCGCTGCCTTTTACGAGGTTTACCTGACCCTGCGCTACGAAGAGTGGCCGGTCGGCAATCCTGGCGCACGCGAGGAGAAAGCCATTCGCTGGCGGGTGGCTACCCGGGTACGCAGCTTGCAGCATTCCTTCCCCGGAACGGAGTTTTACAGCTTTGTGAAAGGCCAGATACCCGAAGACCCGGCCATCAGCCGTGCATTCAAGCAGGTGGATGTGGAAGTGGTCGGCGGCGGCAGCGAGCTCTATGACTATGTCAGCGTCCTCATTGCCAACCAGGGCATTACCAGTGCGGAAGAAGTACCCAACTATTCCAACCTTTCCGAAGGGCTCGGCCTGTTCAGCTCACGTACGCGGACGATCGCGGCAGGCTTTGAAGTCACTGATGAGACGCTGGACTCGCTGCGCAACGGTATCTATACCAGGGACCTCAATTTCCAGTGATCTTTGCCCGCCCCGGCTGCGTCATGTCAAACTGTCTTTTTGACAGGCTTGCATGAAATTATTTCATTATACATGCACATGACCGCCTTTTTTGGCAGGAAAAAACCGGTTGATGCGGAATGGCATATCAATTGAGTACAGAACCGTATAACAATTGATTAACCGCATTAAATTATAGTTTTGTCATGGGTAAGATTATTGGAATAGACTTAGGCACCACCAACTCCTGTGTCGCCGTGATGGAGGGCAATGAGCCAGTGGTGATCCCCAATGATGAGGGGAGGAGGACTACACCTTCCGTAGTAGCTTTTCTGGACAATGGAGAACGCAAGATCGGCGATCCCGCTAAGCGCCAGGCGATCACCAACCCCCAGCGTACCGTATCTTCCATCAAGAGGTATATGGGACAGCGTTTTTCGGAAGTCGGCAAAGAAATCCCGCTCTCGGCATACAAAGTAGTCCGCGGCGAAAACGATACGATGAAAGTCGATATCGACGGCCGCCAGTACTCTGCACAGGAGATCTCCGCGATGATCCTGCAGAAGATGAAAAAGATTGCCGAGGACTATCTCGGTACTACGGTTACCGAAGCGGTCGTGACTGTTCCTGCCTACTTCAACGACTCCCAGCGCCAGGCGACCAAGGAAGCCGGAGAGATCGCCGGTCTCAAGATCAGCCGGATCATCAACGAGCCTACAGCTGCCGCCCTGGCATACGGTATGGACAAGAAAGGCAAGGATATGACCGTCGCGGTCTTTGACCTCGGTGGCGGTACATTCGATATATCCATCCTGGAGCTCGGCGACGGTGTATTTGAGGTCAAGTCTACCAACGGTGACACGCACCTGGGAGGCGATGACTTCGACCGGGTGATCATCGACTACCTGGCGGATACATTCAAGCAACAGGAAAACATGGACCTGAGAAAAGATCCGATGGCCCTGCAGCGCCTCAAGGATGCTGCCGAGAAAGCCAAGATCGAACTCTCTTCAGGTACCGAGACAGAGATCAACCTGCCCTATATCACCGCAGTAGACGGCGTGCCCAAGCACCTGGTGACCAAGCTGAGCAGAGCGCGTTTCGAGCAGCTCTCCGACGAGCTTGTACAACGCACGCTTGAGCCATGCCGCAAGGCTCTGAAAGACGCAGGCATGGGTACTTCGGAGATCGATGAGGTCATCCTCGTGGGCGGATCTACGCGTATCCCGCGTATCCAGCAAGCCGTAGAGGAGTTCTTCGGCAAGAAGCCCAACCGCAGTGTCAACCCCGACGAAGTGGTCGCGGTAGGCGCTTCCATACAGGGAGGTGTACTGTCCGGCGATGTACAGGATGTACTCCTGCTCGACGTGACCCCGCTTTCGCTGGGCATCGAGACGATGGGCGGTGTATACGATGTGGTGATCGAAGCCAACTCCACTATCCCTACGAAAAAATCCAAGGTATACAGTACGGCCGCTGACAACCAGCCGTCCGTAGAGATCCATATCCTGCAGGGCGAACGCCCGATGGCGCGTGACAACCGTACGGTAGGCCGCTTCATCCTGGACGGTATACCACCGGCACAGCGCGGTACACCCCAGATCGAGGTCACATTCGATATGGACGCCAACGGTATCCTCAATGTATCCGCTATGGACAAGGGCACCGGCAAGAAGCAGAATATCCGGATCGAAGCCTCCACAGGCCTCTCCAAGGAGGAAATAGAGCGGATGAAAGCCGAGGCAGCGGCCAACGCAGACACCGACAAGCAGGTCAAGGAGCGCGCCGAGAAGATGAATGCGGCAGATGCACTCTTGTTCCAGAGCGAGAAGCAGATCAAGGATTACGGAGACAAACTGCCGGCTGATAAGAAATCGGCGATCGAAGCCTCCATCAAGGATCTGAGAGATGCACATACGTCACAGGATCTCGACCGTGTGGACAAGGCGACCGAAGCGCTCAACCAGGCATGGCAGGCTGCCAGCCAGGACATGTACAGCGCCACCCAGGGCAATGGCGGTGAAGAGAGCCAGCAGGGCGGTAGTACAGGCTCTTCAGACTCCGGGCAGCAAGGTCAGACCGGTGAGGATGTCACCGATGTCGAGTTCGAAGAAGTGGACGACAAGAAGTAAGCTAATTGCGGGAGTACACAGCTCCGAAAGTATAAAAGCCCGGCGCCTTTTGAGGTGCCGGGCTTTTTTTGTTGGGATTATAAAGTGTTGGCCGGCAGGGCAGGGAGCCGGCATGCTTTTTAGTGCTCCTTACGATAGAGCCATTCGTACTGCAGGGTATCGTAGTAGAAGTCTGAGGACGGGAAGTCCAGCATCTCCGCCTGGCCGATATACTTGTCCACATGGCCATGCGCCAAGTACCAGGTGAGCAGCTCGCGTCCGTGAGCCTCTATTTCCCGGTCCGGTTGCATCGGCGTATTGAAGAGCTCCCGGAAGCCTGTCAGTTTGCGGGAGTCCGGGTCGATCCGGTAGGATACGGCCACACCCCGCCGATGTCCGTGGACATTGCGGGCAGGCCGGTAGAGCAGCAGGTACTGTCGCCCGGTATTGTCCTCAGCGTAAGCGATCGGCTGTAGGGAGGCGACCTGTTCCCGGTAATAGGCCCGGTGAGTGCTGTCCAGCCTGGACAGTCCCTTGACTTTGGCGGGTGGTTTCAGCACGTACGCAGCTGTCTGCAGCAGTATTTCCTCCCGCAGCGAATCATCGGGGACTTCAGCGGCAAAGTCCTTGAGCGCAGACTGTTGTCCGCAGCCGGTAGAGCCGGCCAGCATACCCAGTATCAGCAATACCGGGAGCAGGGACAAGGCGTATTGTTTCATGACAGCACAAAATAAAAAGGCCCGGGACAATCCATAGACCGCCCCGGACCGGCTACTTGAAAAGCTACTTGATATACTCTTTTACGATCGGGTTCCACTCAGCCCAGCCGTCTGTCCAGTTATCCGTACCGAACGCACCTACGAAAGGTACCGCCTGGAAGCCGGTAGTACCTGCGAAGTTAGCGCCTGACAGGAGGATAGAGTTGGCATTAGGTGTCACCTTCGGTGCGCCTGCCTCGAAGATGGTCGGGTCGATACCCAGTTCCTTCCAGGAGTTCAGCACACGGTTGTTTTTAGCAGGCTCTCTGAACCAGCCGTCGAGATCAAACGTAGATCCCTCTCTCACGCGGAACGCTGTACCGCGTGGCTCGCTGTTCGGGTGATTGGCGCCGTTGGCAGGAGCACCGGCGAAGACCGTACCGGCAGATCCGTACCCGTTGCCACCCCAGTGCTCAACACCGGCGATATATACATTGCGCAGCACCAGCTCGTTGTTGGTTGCATTGGCTTCCGTAGTAGATCCGTCGATATAGATGCCGTACGGGTAGCCTGTCATGATTGAATTGTAGATCTTCAGCTTGTTGTTCCTGCGCAGGTGTGCCGCGTGCTGGAAGTTAGCGTTCAGCGGCGTCTCGCGGGTCGCTTTCGGGCCGATGATAGATACGTTGGAGAAGCTCGCAGAGGTGAACGGCGTGTTCGTCGTACCCTGGCCGTCGTTGTCTACTTCGAATCCGTTTGAGCCGGACTGGTCAGCCAGTGTGTTGGCACGGATACACAGTGCAAACTGTACATGGCCTGAGAAGCCCAGGTCCACATCCAGGTCATCATCCAGGCCGCGGTAAGCGATCAGGTGGCTGCAGTTGACCGAGCCGCCAAACCACTCGAAAGAGTCATCCAGACCGAATGAGCACATTACATAGCGGATCGTCGTACCGTTACCTACCGAACCCATCGTCAGTGAGTTTACCTCCTGGTTGGGTTGCAGCGGAACACCGGCATACTCGATACGTACATACTCCAGTACACCGGAGTTGTCGTTTTCGATGTTACCACCGTGGTATCCGCCGTATCCGCCTTCCAGCTCAGCTATACCACCGGTGTTGTTGCTGGCTCTTCCGCAGATTACCAGGCCACCCCAGTCACCCGGCTCTCTTGAGCCTACAGGACGCTCTGAAGTCATTACGATCGGCTTCTCCTTTGTACCACGTGCGATGATCTGGCTGCAACGCTGTACGACCAGTGTGCCTTTGGACTCCCTGTCGCCTATGACCAGCGTACCCGGCTCGATCGTCAGTACACCTGTGCGCACGCAGTCCGTACCGTTGTCTTCGCCTACGCGTACGAAACCATTCAGCCTGTAGATCGTATCGGCAGACCAGGTTACATTGCCGGAGATGATACCACTTACTTCTTTGATTGAACGTTCGGTATTGTTGTTATTGTTATCATCATCATCGTCGTCATCCTTGTTGCAGGACGCGAATACCATAGAGCCGGCCAGCAGGACCATGGCCAGTTTACTCAGTTGTTTGGCTTTTTCTAGCAGCAAACTCGTTTTCATAGAATTCAGGTTTTTGTAAAAAATTTGTTTAAAAGTTTAACTTCAATCCAAGAGAATATACAGAACCCGGTCTGAACGACTGGGTGATCTGGTCATTGCTGTCGTACTTGCCGTCGTTATTGCCATCCTGCAGCCATTGTACAGGCTGGTTGAGGATATCCGCTATACCGCCGTTGATCTCCAGCATGGAAGAGAGACGTACGGAGAAGCTGAGGTCGAGCACGTTACGCGGCATTTCGTGGAAGTCGGGAATACCCTCCAGCGGAGCGCCGATGAAGATGATCCTCCGCCCTACGACATTGTACATGAGGTTGATATTGACGCCTGATTCCTGGTCGTTGAAGAAGATACCTGCATTGACCATATACGGCGCCTGTCCCTGCAGCGGGCGGTCGACCGAGCGTGCGCCCGTAGCGCTGAGGTCTACGCGGCTCTGGATGAGCGAGCTGTTGAACACAAAGCCGAGGGAGTTGACAAAGCGGGATGCGGATACGCCCTCCAGCGATTTCTTGAACTCCACTTCCAGCCCCCTCGAATAGGCCGACCGCGCATTTTTGAAGGAGAAAGTCTTGATACCCAGCGATCCCGCTCCCGGCTCGTATACCACCTCGATCGGGTTGGAGAAGGCCTTGTAGAACAGCGCCAGGCTCAGCACCTCGTTAGGCCTGGGGTAGTATTCCGCCCGCAGGTCTATATTGTGGATACGTGCCAGCTGCAGGTTGGGATTACCCTTGATCACGGAGTTGATGTTGTAGTCGAAGAAGCCAAAAGGAGCGATCTCCCTGAATTCAGGCCGGTTCATCGACATACCATATGCAGCGCGTACCAGGAACTTGTCAGTGAAGTTGTAGCTGAGGTTGACGGAGGGCAATGCAGCGATTACCGGGTAGTCTACCTCTACGGGGGCGCCATTGGCCTGGGCAGAGCTGAGCTGCAGGCTGTTCAGTTCGCCGCGCACACCTGCGATAGCTCTGAATTTGGCCGTGATCGGCAGTTCTATATTGGCGTAGACAGCGGTATTCAGGTTTTGGGCCGTATACGAGTCGCTGGGGTTGGTCTGCTCGTCGAGTATCAGGCCGCCCTGGTTGCCGATGTTCTCAGGCCGGAAGAGGTTGTCCAGGCCGCCCGTCAGCAGTTCGTTGGATATAGGATAGAGCGAGGATTGTACGAATCCTATGTTGCGGTTGTTGAACCTACGGTACCTGAACTCCGAGAACCCCCCTACAGACAGCGTAGGCATGAAGCTGGCGCCTTTGTTGTATCCCAGCCTGGTCGTATAGTTGACATTGGCAGTACCTGAGTGCTCCGTGAGCTCGCCGTAGAACATACCCAGGAAATAGACTGCGGCAGCGCCGACGGGTACGTAGATGAGCGATTCGTTGTCGCCGACATAGTCGGTGCGGTAGCGTTTGTTTTCCGGTTGGTTTCTGCGGGAGAGGCCGTACCCTACACCCCAGTCGAGCGACGTCACATTGCGCACCAGGTCATGCTTTGCTGTGAACTGGCCGCTGTATATCGTACGGTATACCTGGTCAAATCCGCCATCCTTCACACCGTGGCGGTCAGCCTCGTAGTTGATACCTGTCCTGTCCACAAACTGTGTGTTGGCGGAGAAGTTGAGCAGGTTCTTGAACTCGTAGATATGCTTGCGCAGCTTGTTGAAGGACCAGTTGTGTATCAGGCCCGTGCGTACCGACTTGGTATACTGCATATCGTTGAAGATGTACACGCGGTCGGGACGACCGGTGATCTCGTCAAACGTGTTGAAGTCGCCGCGCTCTATTTCGAATATGGAGCGTGTATTGCTGTAGTTGAGTGCAGTGATATTGCCTATGAGCCAGTCGCCTTTCTCACGGCGTATACCTTTGGTCAGGGAGATCCGCTGGTCCGGGATGGCTGTCATCTGGGCCGGTGTCCATGTAGATGCCAGGCTTTTGCCGGCCTGCGTTCTGTTGGCGTCGTTGACGCGACCCCGCGGAAACCCGTCCGGCAGGTTGTGGTAGCCGGCGTCTATGCCCGTCCACTCAAACGGGCCGTTGTCCTGGTGCAGGAAGCTCCTGAAAGTCGTACCCTGGCGGTAGCTGGTCGTATAAGAGAGGCTGGTGAAGTCATCGTCCGGGATACTCTTCGTGAAGATGCGGACCATACCGCCCGCCCATTCGGAAGGTGCGTCGGCAGAGGGACTTTTCTGTACCAGTATCCGGTCGATCTGTCCGCTGGGGATCAGGTCGAAGGAAAAGGATTTGACATCCGTCTCCACGCTGGGAGCAAATGCATTGTGCAGCATCACGGTGCTGTAGCGCTCGTTGAGGCCGCGTATATTGATGAAGTTGCCTGTCAGGAGTACACCGGGTATACGACGTACGACCTGGCCAGCATCCCTGTCCAGTGTCTTGCTGATCTGCTGGGCCGAGATCCCGCTTACCACCTGCTTGGCCTGCTTGATCTCCAGCAGCACGGCGGCTTCGGTATTGGTGCGGCGATATTCTACGATCTGTACTTCGGCAAGTAGTTGCGTGCTGACGGGCAGCGCCACATTCAGTTGGGTCCTTTCGCCTGCTTTCACGACCACCTGTTCGACCTGGCGGGATTCGTAGCCTAGACTGGTGATGAGGATCGAGTATGTCCCCGGTGCGAGACCGGCAATTTCAAATGTACCGTCGATATCCGTAGTAGCACCCTGGGTAGAACCTTCCACGGAGATATTCGCTCCGATGACGGTCTCCTGGGTCTCCGCATCCAATATGGTCCCGTAGACGGACCCTTTTTGCGCATACACGGCCGAAGTAGCGGCAGCCGTTATGCAAAACCAAACAACAAATTTCAAGTAGCGTAGCATGTCTGAAAAATTTGCTGCGAAATAACCCCGGTCAGGTGAACTAGGCTTTAATGGCTCTTTAAGTTATTGTAAACAGTGTGTAACGCGATGGTAACGCACCCTCGCAATCCATTGCATGCGAGCCGATTGCACATAGGGTGCACTTTTATAAGTGATACCGACATGTTTTCAGGGAAACAATCCCTACTTTTACAGCCCGTAACGCAGCGACAGTTGCTCAAAACCGTTTTATGTCCGCAAAGCTTATCTTCGTTACGGGGGGCGTCACTTCCTCGTTGGGAAAAGGTATTTTCTCCGCCTCACTAGCGAAACTCCTGCAGGCCCATGGCCTTTCCGTCACGATCCAGAAATTCGATCCGTATATCAACGTAGACCCCGGTACGCTCAATCCCTATGAGCACGGCGAGTGCTACGTCACAGACGACGGAGCAGAGACAGACCTCGACCTTGGTCACTACGAGCGTTTTCTGAGTATCCCCACCTCACAGGCCAACAACGTGACCACCGGCCGGGTCTACCAGACCGTGATCAACAAGGAGCGGGCAGGAGATTATCTCGGTAAGACAGTACAGGTGATCCCGCATATCACGGACGAGATCAAGCGCCGTGTCCTGCTGCTCGCTCAGGATGAGTCTTATGACGTAGTGATCACGGAGCTGGGCGGTACCGTCGGCGATATCGAGTCACTGCCTTATCTCGAGGCGCTTCGCCAGCTGCGTTGGGAGCTCGGCAGCCAGGACTGCCTGGTCATACACCTTACACTATTGCCTTATCTCAAGGCAGCTAAAGAGTTGAAAACCAAGCCGACACAGCACTCAGTGAAGGAGTTGCAGAACTCCGGTATACAGCCTGATATGCTGGTCTGCCGGACCGAGTTTCCCATCACCAACGAGATACGCAGCAAGCTCGCCCTGTTCTGCAATGTAGACCAGCGCTCCGTCATAGAGTGTATCGATGCGGAGACCATCTACGATGTGCCCCTGCTCATGCTCAAGGAGAAGCTGGACAGTACCGTATTGCAGAAGCTGCGCCTCAAGAGCAACCAGAAGCCCGATCTGAGTTCCTGGAAGACTTTCCTTGGCAAGCTCAAGAATCCGCTGCAGGAGGTCCGTATCGGCCTCATAGGCAAGTACATCGAGCTTGCGGACGCTTATATATCGATCAACGAGGCGTTTGTACATGCCGGCGCCATCAATGAGTGCAAGGTGCATGTAGTGCCCATTCACTCCGAGAAGATCGAAAGCGAGGAAGACGCCAGGGCCATACTGTCCGACCTCAACGGTATACTGGTAGCGCCCGGTTTCGGTGAGCGTGGTATCGAGGGCAAGATCAAGGCGATCCGTTATGCACGGGAGCAGGGCATACCTTTCTTCGGGATCTGCCTGGGTATGCAGTGCGCTGTAGTGGAGTTTGCGCGGCATGTCGCCGGGCTGGCAGATGCAGCCTCTACGGAAGTGCGGCCCGATACACCTGAGCCGGTGATCGACATGATGGAAGAGCAGAAGAAGATCACGCGCAAGGGAGGCACCATGCGCCTGGGCGCCTATCAGTGCAAGCTCCGCAAGCCCAGCAAAGCAGCTAAGCTGTACGGCAGGGAGCTGATCTCCGAGCGACACCGCCACCGCTACGAGTTCAACAACAAGTACCTCGATACACTCGAGCAGGCAGGTATGATCGCCACCGGTATCAATCCCGACAGCCAGCTCGTCGAGATTGTAGAGATCCCGGCGCATCCGTTCTTCGTGGGCGTACAGTTCCACCCGGAGCTGAAGTCTACAGTGGAGAACCCGCATCCCGTTTTTGCAGGTTTCATCCAGGCTGCCGTACAGCACAAGAATCGTCGCTGAACCCCGTCAGCCGTTTCGCGGTGCGGTATATGTCGGACCTGCTTGAGGTCAGGTTCAGCCCGTTTAGTGTACGCTGAGTACCTGGTAGATCCGGTATTGCTCGTTTTCCGCCACTACTGGCAGGTCGAGCTGGTGGTCTTTCCAGGTGAGCATATGGGTCACACCCATGGAGATCAGGCTTTGGACCTGTCGCTCGCTGAGGTTGCGGTAGGCTGCCCGGGCTTCGGGCATCAGCGCGAAGCCTCCTGTCGGCATATGTACGGACAGTCCGTATACCAGGTGTACCCTGCGGTACCACTCCTTGAGGTAGCTTTTCTGGTGGGCGATGCTCTTGAAGTCTACGAATACGCTGCGCTGCGCTATGAAGCGGAAGTTACTGTTGTCCGGCGGGATGATGAACAGCGCCTGCTGCGGAGTTACCCTGTGGGCGATCTGGGCTATCTCGATGGAAGGGTCCTGTTCCACGGGTTCTGTCCTGTCCCTTGGTTTTTCGGCCACGGGCGGGAATCCCGCTACCAGCATACCACCCAGCATAGCGGCCAGCACAGTCAGGAAGAGGGTAGGGCGTATATGCAGCATCACCCGCTTGTCCAGCCACCCGAATAGCGCCATCACCGAGAAGGTCTCCAACCAGATCGTTGTCTTGAACCACTGTGTCTTGATCGGCAGGTCCCATCCCTGGTAGAGCAGGATACTGTAGACCAGTGCACCGGTAGTCACCACGACATAGAGTGCGCCCACGCGTCGGTCCGTGATCCTGTACCACAGGTAGGCGCAGGCGAAGAATATCGCCGAGGCCACGAAGTGGAGCCAGGAGAAGGTATCTGGAAAGTAGTGGTGCGGCATACGCATGCGCACGATCGCCAGGAAGTCCACATCCGCATCGTCGGCATGGTGGTATTGCCAGAGCAGCAGCAGCCAGGCCAGGCCGGGCAGTGCACATAGGGTGGCCGGTAGGTACTTGCGCAGGCCTGCCATTGTCGGCAGTTGCCCCTGCTGTAGGATCGGTGCTAGTGCCAGCACCCCCTGTAGCAGGAAGACCTGTGCGCCCACCACCGGCTGGAAGAGGATCACCGCGTTGAGCAGGACGAAGGCCTTCACCCAGCGGCCTGTCAGGCTCCAGTACAGTACCCATACCGACATAGCCTTGGCAGGCAGCGAAGGCACCATATAGTTGTAGTACAGTTCATTGCCGCCGAGGTTGAGCTGGTACATCAGTACCATCGCGGTCAGTATACTCAGCCACCGGAAGAACGAACTGCGTATATACAGCCCGCTGATCTTGCGGAGTCCGTAGATCATCACCATCGAGCAGGCAGCATGGCAGAGGAAAGCCCATAGCTCGATATGGCTCATCCCCAGCTTCATTAGCAGGGCAAAGGGGTACCGTTCGTTCGGGATATGGCTGCTGATGAACTGTATGTAGAAGTCGGACGGGTACAGCGTCGGATCACCCAGGAAGAGCGCGTACGACAGCCCCTCCGTCTGGTCCGATGTACCGTACTGGTAGCCCAGCAGCAGTAGTACGGACGCGTACACAGCCAAGTACTCCCACGTGACCAGGAGTATGTTTTTCGTTCTGTTGGGCGAATGAGCGGTCATGATGCCGGTCCGGCGGAGAATTCGATTTAATTTAGTGCGTCGAAAATAACAGGAAATAAAGACAAAGCACAAGCCTCGGCTTCTTTCCTTTTCCGGCAGTATCCTTCAGCCTGGCCGGGATATCGCGGAGGCCCTGCTTACAGCAGCTTAACGCCTTTCACACATGAGAAAACTGGATCCGGGAGAGCTCAACCGCCCCGACAGCGACACTTTCCGGCAGATGCCGCGTCAGCCCTTTGTCTTCGTACTGGACAGCGTGCGCTCGGCGCTCAATGTTGGGTCTGTCTTCCGCACCTGCGACGGTTTCGCGCTGGAGCGCCTGCTGCTCTGCGGCATCACGGCGCAGCCGCCGCACCGGGAGATCCTCAAGACGGCCCTGGGCGCTACCGCTACCGTGCCGTGGACCTATTTTGAAGACCCCCAGGCCTGTATCGGCTGGCTGGCAGGGGAGGGCTGGGAGATCGTCTGCGTGGAGCAGACCGACAGCGCGGTACTGCTCAGCGAATACAGGGTATCGGACAGGGCGCAGGCCTTTGTCTTTGGCAATGAAGTAGAGGGTGTGAGCCAGGCGTTTCTCGATGCGGCGGCGGCATCCGTAGAGATCCCGCAGTTCGGCGCCAAGCATTCGCTCAATGTAGCGGTATGTGCCGGTATACTGGCCTGGGAGATCAGCCGTCAGCGCGGCTTCAGAACCTGATCCCCAGCCTGATGCCCGGCTGCAGGTCCGAGAGCCGTGTACGTTCGCTGTTGCCGGGCGACTGGCTGTCTACATTGAGCAGTTGCTGGAGTCCTTCCCATTCCGGGGTGAACCAGTGCTGCCACTGGACATAGGGCGTGATCGTGATCGCGTCGGATACCCCGAGATCCAGCCCGGCGCCCACGGCAAAGCTGTAGTTCCACTGGCTGGCGGTCGTTCCTGCTGACAGGTCTGTGTCATACTTGCTCATAGCTGCGCCCAGTGATGCCGACAGGAAGAATCCTTTCTGAAACCACGGCTCGTGCTTGGAGAAGGTAGGGCAGTCGCAGTCGCCTTCGAAGTTGAGTATGTAAAACTGTGTGTTGAACCGCACATAGTAGCTGTTCCACGACAGCCGTACATCGTCCACACGCAGCGCCCGGTGCATTTTGACGCCGATCTCCGGCAGAAACTCCACCCGGTAGTTTTCCAGCCTGAACCAATAGTCCAGCCCCACGCCCCAGGCTGCAGGCTGGTAGCGCACATCAGCCTGGTTGCGCCCTGCCAGGTCCGCCAGTGTCTGCCAGCCGTCCGCTTTTGTGTGGGAGTAGTAGGTCCGGATACCGAGCTGGGCGCTCAGCAGGACGGGCATCAGCGATGCGATTACGAGAGTGACGATTCTTTTGCGGCTCATACGGCTACCAGGCATTGAAAACAGAACAACGAGTAAATATACAGTCTCAGTCTCTGAGATGTTGCCAACTTTGATGCCCTGTGCTTATTATCTTTACGGGAAAAAACGGATTTGAAAACCAAAACGGCAAGAGCGGACAAGGTCAATGTGATCACACTGGGGTGCTCCAAGAACACCGTGGACTCCGAGAACATCATCACCCAGTTGCGCGGCAACGACCTGGATGTAGCACACGAAGAGGAGGGGAGCGACGCCAATGTCATCATAGTGAATACCTGCGGCTTCATCGACCTGGCCAAGGAGGAGTCCATACAGACCATCCTGCACTACGCAGATCAGAAGACCCGCGGCCATATCGACAAGCTGTATGTGACCGGCTGTCTGTCGCAGCGGTACAAGGACGACCTGGAGAAGGAGATACCCGAGGTAGACGCCTATTTCGGTACGATGGATATGCCCGCCCTGCTGGCCCGGTTCAACGCCGACTACCGCCACGAGCTCATCGGCGAGCGTATGCTCAGCACACCGGGGCACTATGCCTATCTCAAGATATCCGAAGGCTGCAACCGCACCTGTTCTTTCTGCGCCATACCGCTCATGCGGGGCAAGCACGTATCCCGCACCATAGAGAGCCTGGTGCACGAGGCCCGCTTCCTGGCCGGGCAGGGAGTACGCGAGATCATGCTGATCGCCCAGGAGCTCACATATTATGGGCTCGACATCTACAAGAAGCGCAGCCTGCCCGAGCTGCTGGAGCAGCTCAGCGGCGTAGAGGGCATCGAGTGGATCCGCCTGCACTATGCCTACCCGAGCAAGTTTCCCGTGGAGATATTTGACGCTATGGCCGCCCTGCCCAAGGTCTGCAACTACCTCGACATACCCCTGCAGCACGCGTCGGATACTGTACTCCAGCGCATGCACCGCCAGACCACTGCCGACGAGCAGCGCCGACTGATCGAGCATGCCCGTGCTGTAGTGCCCGATATCGCCATACGGACCACCATGCTCGTCGGTTTCCCGGGAGAGACAGAGGAGGAGTTCGGAGAGCTTTGCGACTTCGTCCGCGAGATGCAGTTTGAGCGGCTGGGTGTGTTCCAGTATTCCCATGAGGAGGATACGCCCGCCTATACGCTGGAGGACGATATACCGGCCGAGGTCAAGACGGAGCGAATGGAGACGCTGATGGCGATCCAGCGCGATATATCGCTCGACCGCAACGAGCAGCGTATCGGGCAGACCCTGCGCATACTGATCGACCGCAAGGAGGGAGACTACTTCGTGGGCCGTACGGAGTACGACTCGCCGGAGGTAGACAATGAGGTGATGGTACCTGCCGGGCAGCACTACCTGAGGGTAGGGGACTTTGCCCAGGTCAGCATCACCGATGCTACGGAATACGACCTCATGGCCGAGCCGGTTGCCGGGTAGGAAGCCCGGCCGCCGCGGACAGGAGGACTCAAAGCATATACTATGATTGACCTGTTTCGTATCACCCGTATCAAGAAAGCCACGCCGCCTGTACAGGCGCTGACGGCTTTCCTGCTGTTCCTCATCTTTGCAGCCGTGAGCCGGTCGCTTGACCTGGTGGGCTGGATAGAGGTCAGTCCCCGTTTCCCGTGGATCTGTGCGCTGGCCTTCCTGCTGCTGTACTGCATTTTCAACCCGCTCTTCTTTCTTTATTCCGATTCTGCCCGTACCTATTGGCAGCGATCCATATTCAGCTATGCCGGGCTGGCCGTCGCAGGCGGCCTGGGAGCCTATCTTTTCTCCGGGGTAGCCCTGGACGATGCAGGCAGCGTGCGCTGGCTCTACATGGTCGTCACCGTCGCTTACCTTGTATTCATGTCCATCGTAGGTTTTATGCGCTCCATCGTGGAGCTTGCCCAGCGCAAGGATACCCGCGACTTCGACAACCGACGCCACCGTCACAGGCGTTGAGACCGGGCTGCCGTGTTCACTGTACGTGCCGGTTTTGTACATATCCGGGACCTGTCGGGGTAGCCGCAGGACTGCGTAGCAGTATGTTACCAATTTTTGTAGATTGGGACCCGCAATTCCCGGACACATGAAAGACAGCGCCTCTGCCGCACTCACCAAGAACCCCTTCAACATACTGGTCATCGTTGCCGCGCTCGGCTATTTCGTGGACATCTACGACCTCGTGCTTTTCAGCGTGGTACGGCAGGCCAGCCTGCTCGGTATCGGCGTACCGGAGGAGGATCTGCTGGCCACCGGCGTATGGCTGCTCAACTGGCAGATGGGCGGTATGCTCGTCGGCGGTATCTTCTGGGGCGTCTATGCCGACCGGAGAGGCCGTCTCTCGGTGCTGTTCGGCTCTATCCTGCTGTATTCACTGGCCAATGTGCTCAATGGATTCGTCACCTCCGTGCCGGTCTACGCCCTGCTCAGGTTCATAGCCGGTATCGGTCTGGCAGGGGAGTTGGGTGCAGGCATCACGCTCGTCACAGAGACCATGCACCGCGAGAAGCGCGGTTACGGTACCATGCTGGTGGCCTCCATCGGCATACTCGGGGCTGTGGCGGCCTTCCTGGTGGCCGACCGCTTCGACTGGCGGGTATCTTATTTTGTTGGCGGCGGCATGGGCCTGCTGCTGCTTATCCTGCGTATCAGCGCTTACGAGTCCGGCCTATACCGCAAGACCGAGGCTGCCTCCGCCGTCGATCGCGGCCGCTTCTTCGACCTGTTCCGCGATCGGGGCAAGCGGGTGCGTTACCTCAGTATCATACTCGTAGCGCTGCCGATCTGGTATGTCGTCGGTATACTGGTCACCTTTTCACCGGAGATCACGCGCGACCTGGGCCTCACCGGGCCGCCCGTACATGCGGGCCGTGCGGTCATGTACTGCTATATCGGTCTCTGTGCCGGCGACCTGGCCAGTGGTATACTGAGCCAGTGGCTGCGTAGCCGTATCCGGGCCATTGCGTTGTTCCTGGGGCTTACCTTCCTCGCCTGTGTGCTGTATTTCCTGCTGGCGGGTGTATCGGAGCAGCTGTTTTATGTGCTGGTGGTCGGTGCGGGCTTCGCCATCGGGTACTGGGCCGTATTCATCACCACGGCCGCCGAGCAGTTCGGTACCAATCTTCGCGCCACCGTATCCACCACGGCGCCCAACTTTGTGCGGGGTGCGGTCGTACCGCTCTCGCTGCTGTTCAGCTACCTGCAGGGCTTCATAGGTACGGCATCATCTGCTGCTGCCGTCGGCCTGCTCACGATCACGGCGGCTGTATGGGCGCTGCGGCGTATGGAGGAGTCTTTTGGCAAGGACCTGGACTTCACGGAGTGACACACAACCGGCAGGGTAGAGGCAGTATCCCTTTCCCCGGCCCGATGGCTTGGGGATCTACGTTTCTTTTCGTACCTTACTTAGACGGGGCTTTCCTTTCCGGGTCGGCGCATCAGTAGCCCAGCAGGCGCAGCATCGACTCAGCGTCCTGGTGATCCGAGTGCCGCCAGTGGATCAGTTCCCCGTTTTCGTCTTTGTCCACGATCACATGCTGCGGAGAGGGGATGAGGCAGTGTTTGATACCACCGTAGCCGCTCAGCGCATCCTGGTAGGCTCCCGAGTGGAAGAATCCCACATAGAGCCGTTCCCCGCGCGTGATCCTGGGCAGGTAGACCTGGTTGATATGCGCCTCGGAGTTGTAGTAGTCCGCGTTGTCGCAGCTCAGTCCGCCGATATTCACCCGCTGGTACTCGCGTTCCCAGTAGTTGACCGGCAGCAGGATGAAGCGCTCGTTGATCCCCCAGGCGTCGGGCAGAGTGTTCATCAACGAGTTGTCCACCATATACCAGAGCTCTGCGTCATTCTGCTGCTTCTGGCCGAGTACAGAGAAGAAGGTCGCGCCGCTCTCGCCCACGGTGAATTTGCCGAACTCTGAGAAGAGATCCGGCTCTTCGATGCCCTCTTCCGTACAGGCTTCCTTGACCAGCCGTACGATCTCGAAGATCATATACCGGTAGTCGTACTCGAATCCCAGCGAATTGCGGATTGGCAGGCCGCCGCCGATATTGAGCGCATTGAGTGTAGGGCAGATGCGTTTGAGCTGGCAGTACAGGCGTATGCCTTTCTTGAGCTCACTCCAGTAGTAGATCGTATCCTTGATCCCCGTATCGATGAAGAAGTGCAGCATCCGCAGCCTGAACTTAGGGTTCGGTGCGATCTTGTCGCGGTAGAAGTCCAGCACCTGCGACTGGCGTATACCGAGCCGGCTCGTGTAGAACTCGAAGTTGGGTTCCTCTTCCGTAGCGATCCGGATACCGATATCGCTCGTCCGCTCGAAAAACTCGTTGTACAGCTCCGGCTCGTCTATATTGTCGCAGATCGGCACCAGGTTGAACTTTCCTTCATTCACCAGGTCGGCTATCTTGCGTACATATTCCCGGGTCTTGAATCCATTGTTGATGATGATCGTACCCGGCTCGATCCGGCCCTCTGAGTCGAGCTTGCGGATCAGGTCTATATCGAATGATGATGAAGTCTCCAGCTGCGCCTTGTTCTGCAGCACTTCATCGAGGATATGCTTGAAGTGGGAGCTCTTCGTACAGTAGCAGTAGTGATACTGTCCCTTGTAGTCGCACCGCGTCATCGCCTCGCCGAACAGTCCGCGCGCACGCCCGATCTGGGCGCCGATCTTGGGCAGATAGGTCAGCCTGAGCGGCGTCCCGTATTCTTCCAGCAGGGTATAGAGGTCGATACCGTGAAACCTGAGCTTATTGTCTTGCAGATCAAATCCGTCCTGGGGGAAGTAAAACGTCTGGTCTACTAGGTCAAAATAGGTGTTTCTCATTTCACAAAGGCATACAAGGGGTCGTCGATACGGTGATCATTAAAAGGACTGCAAATATAGTTTTTTTACGGGTCCGGTACCTGTCAGTCTTTAAACTGTCGCAATAAGGCGGCCTTGTTTTTTCACCGGAGGTACATCACTGCTTTATACACAGGTCAGCAGGCCGTTCTGGTGTTGGTTCGTATATCCCTATCTTATTAAGATACAGCTTTTTAGCGGTATATGCAAGGGGAGGGGCCGCTCCGGTCTATTCCTCCAGCCGCTGTATGATCCGCCGGGCGATGGCCCGCGAGCTGAACGGGTTCTGGCCGGTGACCAGGCTGCCATCCTCGCATACCTTGGAGGTGAGCGGCAGCAGGCCCTTCCTGTAGTTGGCGTCCCTTTTCTTCAGTTCCGCTTCCAGGTTGAAGGGGACTTCATTTTTCCTGTTGGCCAGTATTTCTTCCAGCCAGCTGAATCCCGTCATCTTTTTGCCCCTCACCAGGTATGTGCCGTCCGATAGTCTCACGTTCAGCAGTCCGCAGACGCCGTGGCATACGGCAGACACGATCCTGTTGTTTTCATAGTGTTCTCTGACGATCGTCTGCAGCGCAGTGTCATCGGGGAAGTCATACATCGTACCGTGTCCGCCTGCCAGGTATACGCAGTCGTACAGTCGTACCGTCACCTCATCCAGGCTTTTTGCCTGTTGCAGCCGTTTCATGAAGTCTTCGTCGCCTAGATATGCTTTTGACAGCTTGTCCAGCATCATGGGCCGCAGGCTTTCAGGATCGAGCGGTGTATGGCCGCCACGCGGGCTTGCGATCACTATTTCATAGCCACGTTCACGGGCGCTGTGGTAGAGATGTGTCAGTTCGCTGAGCCACAGACCCGTTTTGAGTTCGGTGTTCTGGTAGCGGTCTGTGCGGGTTACGACGGCGAGGATTGTCTTCATCTTGATCTGTGTGACGCGTTTGAGGTGTGGCGTCACAGGCAAATATTACGAAATATTGCTGATATGTTTGGCGCGAGGCAGGAGCGAAGAGATTGGCGGAAGGCCGGGAATCTTTGACATAGGTGTCGTGTCACAGGTCAGTCAGGAGATCGATGCGAATATCCTATTTAACATAATATAAATTATGGGACAAATCAAACAAAAGAACTAGCTCGCTGCGCTGGTGCTTGTGCTTGGCGTTTTACATGGGATCACCTTCTATTTTACCTATCTTTAGCCAACTGTGATATGTGCGAATTAAATTAGCTTTAAGAGAAGCTTGAGAAGCTCGAGCTGTTGATCAAGAGAAAATAAGAACAGACTAATTTTACTCAAATGACATTTTTGGAATTAGCCGAAGCCGTATTAAAAGAAGAAATCAAACCATTAACTGCCGGCGAAATATGGGCTATAGGTATAAAAAGAGGTTACGACAAACAGTTAAATTCGCGAGGCAAAACGCCTTGGGCTACGCTTGGTGCCCTTTTGTACGTAAGCTCAAAAGACAATCCGAAATCTGCTTTTAGTCGTACCAGTACTCGCCCTAAGCGTTTTTTTCTGAAGTCGCAAATCAGGGTAATTGATGTGAGTGATGCTTCCCTATTGGAATTAGAAAAGGAGACTGTTTCTCTTCTTAAACGTTCAAAGAAGATTGATTTTTCAGAAAAAGACCTACACAAACATTTAGCTACTTATGCCTATTATTATCTTAACAGTTACACCAGAACTATTAACCATGCTGGCTCTACCAAAAAGGAATTTGGTGAGTGGGTCCACCCTGATATGGTAGGCTGCTATTTTCCTATCGACGATTGGAAACAGGAAGTATATGATCTTAGCTCAGCCCTTGGCAACACTTCTATCAAGTTATTTTCATTTGAGTTAAAAAGGGAGCTAAATTTTGCCAATCTAAGAGAAAGCTTTTTTCAGACAGTATCCAATTCTTCCTGGGCCAATGAGGCTTACTTAGTAGCTGTAAATATATCGGAAGATGAAGATTTCCGTAAAGAACTTTCGCGGCTATCGACATCCTTTGGCATTGGTATCATACAACTCAACATACAGGATGTACACTCATCTGCTATTATTTGCCCGGCACAGTTCCATGAACAATTGGATTGGGAAGCCATTAACAAACTGGCCATGAACCCCGACTTCAAGAACTTTATTACCACGGTAAAAATTGACCTTAGCAGCAGGAAAGTGCATAAAAGTGAATACGATGCATTTGAGGAGTCGGATAAATTGAAATAGATGCGCATAAGTGTCTATGAGTCTTATAATATATGTACAATTGATTTATTATGATTAACTTTAAAGAAAAGGCCAATTTTCTGTGGGGCATTGCAGATCTGTTAAGGGGGCACTATAAACAGGCGGATTATGGCAAAGTGATTTTGCCCTTTACGGTATTACGGCGGCTCGACTTTGTGCTGGAGCCTACTAAAAAAAAAGTTCTGGATGCTTATGAAAAACATAAGGGCAAAAAGAGCGAAGTACTGGAGCCGATCCTAAACGCGACAGCAAAATTAAAATTTCACAATCGCAGCAGATTTGATTTCATAGAGCTGGTTAGGGATAGCAATAACCTGGCGGCCAACCTTCGTCATTATATCAACGGCTTTTCTATAGGCGCCAAAGAGATCATTGATTATTTCAGCTTTGAAGAACAGATACGTAAGCTGGACGAATACGACCTGCTGTATCTGGTAGTAAAGCGCTTTACTGAAGCGGGCGATATATTCAAAGATGTATCCTCCATAGAAATGGGCTATATCTTTGAAGAGCTCATCCGCAAGTTTGCCGAGCTGAGCAACGAAACTGCCGGAGAGCACTTTACACCCCGTGAGGTGATCCGCCTCATGGTAAATCTTTTGTTTGTCAATGATAAAGACATCCTACGCAAAAAAGGTATTGTAAAGACCTTGTACGATCCTGCCTGTGGTACCGGTGGTATGCTCTCCATAGCCGAAGAATATTTGCAGGAGCTCAATCCTGATGCCAGGCTGGAAGTATTTGGTCAGGAGATAAACCCTGAGTCCTATGCCATTTGCAAGTCAGATATGCTCATCAAAGGACAGAACCCGGCTAATATTAAGTTTGGCAACAGTTTTACACAAGATGGCTTGGAATCTGAGACCTTCGATTATATGCTCAGTAATCCACCTTTTGGTGTGGAATGGAAAAAGGCCGAAAAGCAGATAAAGGATGAATATGCCAACCGGGGATATGCAGGACGTTTCGGCGCTGGCCTACCTCCTATCAGTGATGGGTCTTTCCTGTTCCTTCAGCACATGATCAGCAAAATGAAACGTGGTTCTGAAGGCAGTCGCATTGGCATTGTATTTAACGGCTCTCCCCTCTTTAGCGGGGGGGCCGGCGGCGGTACCAGTGATATACGCCGTTGGATCATTGAAAATGATTGGCTCGAGGCTATTGTAGCCCTGCCCGACCAGTTGTTTTACAATACTGGTATTTCTACTTACATATGGATTGTTACCGACCGTAAAACCAAACAACGAAAAGGAAAGGTACAGCTCATCAATGCTACAGGCAGTGACTGGCCCGATGGTGATAAAAACAATCCTTTTTACCAGAAAATGCTACGCAGCCTGGGCAATAAGCGCAAGGAGATAGGCGATGGCAGAGATGGCAAGCCCGATCAGATAGCGGCCATTACCAAAATATACGGGGACTTTAAAGAAGGCGAATACTGCAAGATATTCGATAACGAGGACTTTGGCTACCGGCGTATAACCGTAGAGCGGCCCAAACGTAATGATAAAGGTGAAATAGAAAAAGATAAGAAGGGCAGAACAGTAGCAGACAGCGAGTTGCGCGACTTTGAAAACATACCCCTGAAAGAAGATGTGGAAACGTATTTCAACCGGGAAGTATTGCCCCATGTACCCGATGCCTGGATAGATGAGGGAAAGACTAAAATTGGCTACGAGGCCAACTTTACCAAATACTTTTACAAGTATAAACCTTTACGCAGTCTGAAAGAGATTAAAAAAGACATCCTGGCCCTGGAAGCAGAAACAGTGGATATGATAAAAGCGGTAACTAAATAATGGAACGATACGAAAAATATAAACCATCAGGCATCGAGTGGATTGGGGACATACCCTCGAAATGGAATATCAAGAAATTGAAGTATAATACCTATATTAAAGCAAGAGTGGGATGGCATGGTTTAAAATCAGACGAATTCTCACTTGATGAAAAAGTGTATTGTGTTACCGGGACAGATTTCAAAAATGGAGCAATAAATTGGGAGTCTTGTTATAAAATAACCGAAGAAAGGTATGATGAAGATCCTTATATTCAGTTAAGAGAAAATGATTTGCTTATTACTAAGGACGGCACGATTGGGAAAGTAGCAGTTGTAAAAGGTCTTAACGGAAAGGCTACTTTAAATAGCGGTGTTTTTGTAGTCAGGCCTGAAAATGATGAGTACAGCACCGATTTTATGTATTGGGCTTTACAATCAGTGATTTTTTCTGAGTTTGTGAATTATACAGCAAAAGGCTCTACAATAAATCATTTATACCAGGATACTTTTTTTAATCTTCCATTTTTAATACCATCATGTAAAGAGCAGACTACCATTGCCAATTATCTTGACCAAAAAACTGCTGAAATAGACCATATCATCAGCAAAAAACAACAATTAATAGAACTGCTGAAAGAAGAACGCACAGCAGTTATTAATGAAGCGGTAAGCGGTGAAGGGAAAAATTGGGAAAAAAGGAAGTTAAAGTATTTAGTTTCAAAAATTGGAAGTGGTATTACACCTTCGGGAGGAGCAAATGTTTATCAACAGGACGGTATTCCTCTTTTAAGGAGCCAGAATATATACTCGACCGAGCTACGATTAGATGATGTAGCTTATATCAGCGAAGAGATTGATGAGAAGATGAGTAATAGCAGAATTCAGGACGGAGATATATTGCTCAATATTACAGGCGCTTCCATAGGCAGATGCTTTTATGTCCCTGCTGGTTTTGGAAAGGGCAATGTTAATCAACATGTTTGTATCATAAGACCAATTAAATCAGAAATAGAAACTGAATATTTGCACCTGTTTTTAATTTCAAACATTGGGCAAACGTTTATAGATATGTGCCAAAATGGTGCTAATAGAGAAGGTTTGAATTTTCAACAGATAAAATCATTTACTATTCCCCTACCTGGACTAAGTGATCAAAAAAAAGTAGTACAAAATTTAAAAAAAGAAACCCAACGCATCGACTATACCATTTCTAAAATAGAAAAAGAAATAAGCCTGCTGCAGGAATACAGAACTGCCCTGATCAGCGAAGTAGTAACCGGTAAAATAAAAGTAACCTGATTATGACCCTTTGTATTGCATGGATAAGACAGGATAAAGACAACCAGGAGCTGATCTTTGCCACCGATAGCTGCCTGGGTGGTGGCGAGCGCTGGGAGCAGGGCGTAAAACTGTTTGAGCTACCGCGTAGAGATTGCCTCATTTGCTTTTCTGGCTACACCCTGCGCACCTACCCTATGATACTGGCCCTGATGAATGCAATCCGTTATGATAAGCATGCTGCCAATCCCAATTTTGATGTGAATGATTTTATGGTGTACATCACATCCCTGTTTACCGAAATCATTAAACAAATAAAAATAGACGGGCGCAGCAGTATTACTTATGAAGATGTGCTGCAGGAAGATCCCGAATTCAGGTTCTTGTTTGGTGGCTGGAGCTGGAGGGAAAACAAGTTCAAATTATGGAACATAGAATACTCCTACGAAGCGCACAGCTTTGTGCCGGTTACTGACTATGACAACCTGGTATTTACCATGATCGGTGATGAGATAGATGCGGCAAGGGCCATGCTGGAGGCGGAAATATTAAGTAATAAAGCCGTATTAAGAGGTAGCCTGAATATGGAGCCCCTGAAAGTGCTGGTGCAGATCATAAGAGATACTAGAGCACAATTTGATACCATCAGCGGCCCCGTACAGTTTGCCAAAATCTACCCGCCGGGTCAAACCGAATTTTTTGGTGTTTACCATCCTTCTTCCGTAAATGGCAAGAGAACTTTCCTGGGAAGAGATGTGTCGCAAACCAACAATCCTGCCGTTCGGTTTATAGACCCCGATACCGGCAGCATTACAGAGCTGCAGGTTCCGGAATCTATCGGGAGTATAGCCTTTGAAGCTTTCGGTGCAGACCGCGATTTTGTAGCCTACTGCTACCCCGAAGAAACGCTAAAAAGCAACCTATCGGAAAAAGAAAAAGAGCTGCTGAAAGCCATACTAAAAGAAAATTCGTACCGCTGGTGGCTTATGGAGCTGGAGGCAGATCAAGCCATAAAAGAAGAAACAGCCGATGAGTAATTTTACCATACATACCGAATCTGCCTTTGAATCGGCCATTATAGAGCACTTATGCGATCATGGCTGGCAGCAGGGCCATGCGTCAAACTTCAGCAGGGAGCTGGCTATTGACCGTATGGCAATATTTGAGTTCATCCAGCGCTCGCAGCCCAAAGCCTGGGAAAGGCTGCAGCAATATCATAAAGAAGACACAGAAATAAAATTTATACAAAGACTTTTTAAAGAGCTGGACTTGCGCGGCACACTGGATGTGCTGCGGCATGGCATTACCGATAGCGGTGTCAAGTTCAGCATGGCCTACTTTAAGCCGGATAGCAGCCTTAACCCCGATACCCTGGCACAATATGCGCATAACCGCTTATACATAACCCGCCAGGTATATTTTTCAAAAGACAGCCGGAAGAGCATCGACCTGGTACTATCTGTCAATGGCCTGCCGGTAGCCACCATAGAACTCAAAAATCATTTCACCGGGCAGCGGGTAGAAGAAGCTATGGAACAATATAAGACCAGTCGCGACCCCCGGGAGCTGCTGTTCCAGTTCAGAAAAAGAGCGCTCGTACATTTTACCCTCGATCCCGACGAAGTTTACTTTACTACCCGCCTGGACTCCGGCGGTACCCGTTTCTTCCCCTTCAACAAAGGATTCAGGAACGCTGCCGGCAATCCTCCCACCGGCAAATATATAAGCTATCGCACAGCATATTTCTGGGAAAACATCCTGGAAAAAGATAGTTGGCTGGAGCTAATTGGCCGTTTCATGCACCTGCAAAAGGACGAATACCGCATTGATGGTAAAAAATACTGGAAGGAAAGCCTGCTGTTTCCTCGGTACCACCAGGTAGATGTCGTGCGCAAGCTCACTGCCGATACCAAGGCCAATGGCACAGGCAAAAACTATCTGATACAGCACTCGGCCGGTAGTGGGAAAAGCAACAGCATTGCCTGGCTAGCTTACAGGCTTAGCAGCTTGTATCATGACGATGACAGCAAAGCATTTGATTCCGTATTGGTCATTACCGACCGTAATGTACTGGATCAACAACTTCAAAACACTATTTACCAGTTTGAGCATAAGCAAGGAGTGGTACAGCGTATAGACCAGGACTCCGAGCAACTGGCACAGGCCATTGCAAGCGGAACTAACATCGTAATCACCACCCTGCAAAAATTCCCTTTCGCCTTAAAGCACTTGGCCGAAATACCCGACCGGAAGTATGCTGTAATTATCGATGAGGCCCACAGCAGCCAAGGCGGTAAAGCCAGCCGGAAAATGAACGAAGCGCTGGCGGGTAAAAACTTTACCCTTGAGCAGCAGGAACAGGCAGAAGCCGACATTGAAAATACCGAGCCGGATGAGGATGATGCGGTAAGGGAAGCTATCGAAAAAGGCGGGCCGCAGCCTAATATCAGTTTCTTCGCATTTACGGCTACGCCCAAGGCTAAAACCTTGGAAGTATTTGGTACCAGGGATGCAGAAAACAGACCCAAACCTTTCCACCTCTACTCTATGCGGCAGGCCGTTGAAGAAGGTTTTATCCTGGATGTGCTGAAAAACTATACCTCGTATAAAGAATATTACCAATTCAGTAAGGCCATTGCCGACGATCCCGAGCTGAATAAGAAAAAAGCGGCCAAAGCCATTGGTCGTTTTGCTTCACTGCACCCTGTAAGCCTGGCGCAAAAAACGGAAGTAATGATAGAGCACTTCCGGCAGGTGACCATGAAGAAGATCGGTGGCAAAGCTAAAGCTATGGTCGTGACCTCCTCTCGCAAGCATGCGTTGCGGTACTATATGGAGTTTAAGGACTACATTAAAGAAAAAGGATACGACGACGGGCCTAATAAGATCAGGGCTTTGGTAGCCTTTTCAGGCTCACTGATCGATGACTTATTTCCGGAGGGCATTACAGAAACACAACTAAACGGCTTTGGCGAGCGGGAACTACCCGAAAAATTCAGTACCAGAGAATACCAGGTTTTATTGGTGGCTGATAAATACCAGACGGGATTTGACCAGCCGCTGCTGCACACCATGTATGTAGACAAAAAGCTGTCTGGTGTAAAAGCCGTGCAAACGCTTTCCCGCTTGAACCGTACGTATCCCGGAAAGGAAGATACCTTTGTTCTTGATTTTGCTAACGACAGAGAAACTATTATAGACGCGTTCCAGCCTTATTATGAGCTGACCACTATGAACCGGACTATAGACCCTAATCACTTATACGACCTCAAGCACAAAACAGATGCAGCTAACGTCTATTATCAAAGCGAAATAGATGCCTTTGCCAAAATATTTTATAAGCCCGGAAATTCATCCTTTAAAGACCAAGGTAAGCTATACGGTTATATTGATCCGGCAGTAGACAGGTATAAGGATCTGGATTCAGAAGAAAAACAAGATGAATTCCGTAACGCCTTAACCTCTTTTGTGCGCCTATACTCTTTCCTGTGCCAGATACTCCCCTTCCAGGATGTAGGGCTTGAGAAGTTGTATTCATTCGGTCGCTTCCTGCTAACTAGATTGCCTAAGACAGACTATACCGAAAGACTTAAATTAGACAATGAAGTAGCCTTGGAATACTATAGGCTTCAGAAAATTGCAGAAGGAGATTTACTGCTGCAGGTACAGGGCGAGTATGGCCTCGATCCTGTCACAGAAGCCGGTATTAAACGAGAAAAGGAAGAAAGAGAAAAGCTCTCCAATATCATCAAATTACTTAATGATAGGTTTGGTACAGATTTTACAGATGCAGACAAGTTATATTTTGAGCAGCTGGAACAAGCTCTTTATCAGAATAAAGAATTAAAGATGCGGGCTGAGAATAACCCGATCGAAAACTTCCGTTACGCATTCGAAGAAATCTTTGTCCAGACACTTATTGAACGTATGGACGCGAACCAGGAAATATTTGAAAAAATAATGGAAAACAATGAGTTTAAAGTAGAAGTGAGAGACTGGCTCACTAAAAAAATATATAGGAGGTTTAATGAAAAGTAAGGAATGGATCATTCCGAGCCCATCTTGATATTCTGTATAGTCACGTCCCCTCAGCAGCCATATTGTGCCCCCTCACACCTCCTCCGCCAGCCCCACCAGCAGCCCCTCTACCCCACGGATATAGCAGAGCCGGTAGGCATCTTCATACCGGACCACCTCGCCGACCAGTACAGCGCTATGGCGGGTTGTCAGCCGGGACACCAGCTTGTCCAGGTTCGTTACGGTGAACATGACACGCAAGTAGCCCAGGGCATTCACAGGAGCCGTCCTGTGGTCCGATACCGTGGCAGGACTAAGAAACCGCGATAGTTCCAGGCGGCTGTGTCCGTCCGGGGTCACCATCATAGCGATCTCTACCGACTGGTTGCCGAGTCCCGTCACCTGGCCGGCCCATTCACCCTCGATCATGGCCCGGCCTTCGAGCTGCAGCCCTATCTCCGTGAAAAACGCTATGGCGTCGTCAAGGGATTCTACGACGATGCCCATATTGTGCATCTTGGGTAGTTGGCTTTTTGTCATGATGATTTACATTTAGTCAGGCGCTCCTCGTTAAGCACAAAACTTCATGTCTGGGACTGACGATCCTCACCCCTCTCCCCTACGCAGTCGGCTCAGCTCCTCCCGCAGAAGATCCATATCCGTACGCATACGCGCCACCTCCTGCAGCAGGCGATCATTCTCGCCGCGTAGCTGTGCGATCAGTTGGTCCGAGAGCTCCTTATGCCCGTTGTAGATCGTGCAGTGGAAAGACTGACCCTGATTTGTGCCATTGTTGTCACCGTCAAAGTGTTGGATCATAGCATTCTGATCTCTGGCTATCAGCTCTTCCGGCCCCATATCGTACAGTTCCGCGATGGAGCGTATCCGCTCCCAGTCCAGCCGGGTATCGCCCGATTCGATGCGGGCATAGGTGCGCAGAGCCAGGTTGAGCCGCTCCGCGACTTCCTCACGTGTCAGCTTATGCTCTTCGCGGATGCGGCGTATGGTATCGTGCAGCATAGTGATATACGGGCTTTTGAAGAAGCCAATATATACAGGATCGACCAATATCCGGCCGGTACAGGGTATAAAAAGTCTATATCAGGTGGTCTGCTCGGAAGACTACTTACCTGCAGTGCTCCCCTACCAGTTTCTTGATTTGCCCTTCTCTGTATTGAAACCGCTCTTCATGCATATACAGCCATGCTGTTGAATATTTTTCCCGCTATCATGCTAATGAGTTCAACTCATTTGTCCATGATCGTTATGAATTTTTCGCTGATACCATGCTGTATGATAGTCCCATCCTCCATCACATAGTCTAGGTGGCCGGCTATTAGTATCTGGCCCGCTTCCGCACAAAGGATCCGCTCGATTATACCTTCTGGAGTCAGGCTCTTCTTGTTAAGGGGAGAAGAATATTTCTCGATTTTGTCGTCCACGATGAAAAAGTCATAGTTAGCGACAAACTGGTCTATACTCAACGGAGCATTACACTTGGGTAGATAAAGCCTTATCGTGGCAGTATCATTGACCTGGAAGGTATCTTTGTTCGTCTCTATCAAGAAGTTATATGATTCATTTGAGTCGATTCTTGATTTATTGGCATCGTAAGTATATGTCTTGATATAGTAGACACTGTCGTTCTCGACCAGGTTGATTGCTTTCAGTGTGCTATCCTTGCTGTAGATGTAGAGGGTACCATTGACCTTTTGGTCTTTATACCCATCCACGATATAGTCGATCTCTCCCGTCTCGTGGTAGAAGGTATCCATGCCCACCAGGGTATCGTGCTGGTAATAGGCGCTCCGGTACAGGCTTCCGCTTTGGTAAAAGAATTGATCTAGACCATATGCCAGAGAGTCCTTCAGGCAGATTTTTCGCCTGATAGATTCATCGTCATCGTAGTAAAAGGTATAACAGGCATTGTGTGCATCTATACCCACCAGCTTGCATAGTCGTCCCTGTTCATCCCGGAACGTCAATTCTTTTTCCTGGGGGACACAGAATATAAAACACGTCGTAATGAGGACAGTAAGCGTGGTATATTTCATATCAACCGGCTCTGGGCCACTCTGTACTTTATGATGTTATTTCTCTATGACATATATAAGTTTTTCACACCACCCATGCTGTTGGGCATTTACCCTGGTATCCTCGTAGTCCAGGTAGCCGCCTATCAACATTCTGCCGGGTTCTATGACGATGAAACTGTCCCGGTGTACACCGTTTAACAGATAAGCCTTGTGCGAGACTCCGTCGTGTTTTGTATCATCTGTCGGATGCAATGCATAGTCGTAGCTTATAAAGAACTTATTTATGTCATATCGGGCACTATCTACTTTCGGGAGACGAAATGTGACCGCTACGGTGTCCTCCAGCATGAAGGTATCCCTATTGGTCTTTATTATGGCATTATAAGCCTCTTGAGAATCAATGACCACCCCGTCGCGATAGGAATAAGTCTTTATATAGAATACACTGTCATCTTCCACTTCATTGAAGGCCTTTAGTGTGCCGTCTTTGTTATAGATATATATATATCCATTGGCCAGGTTGTTTTGTATGTCTATGACTTTGTTTATCTCACCTGTAGGGTAAAATACCGTGTCTTGGCCTACAATCGTATCGTTGACATAGAATACGGATCTATACAGAGCGCCACCTTCATAATATGAAAGCATCAGTCCTTGCTTTAAAGAATCTACAAAACAGACTCTGTGTTTGATATTCCCATTGCTATAAAGGGCTTCATAACATGCATTTCCAAGGTCTTTTCCTTTGGCCCTAGAGACAAGTATGCCGTTTTTGTCATACTCAACAAACTCACGGTCTCTTTCCCCGCATGATCCCAATAGGACGACTAGTAATACCAATCTGATAATATTCATACTAATTCTTTTCTAAAGATTGAAACGTCCTTGTCGTCCCTCCTCTTGAGTCGTAAAACATAGATCTTTTGAATGGTCTTCCATTCATGTAAAAAGTATCTATTCCTGATTCTGTTCGACCAGGAATTTTCTCACTAAGATTTTCTTGGACGACTGGAAATAAGTCCACGCCATCAAATATAAGCTTTGCCGTTTGAATAGTCCCCGGCATCCACTGGCTGGCGCCGCCTGCTCCCATCAGTATAGGAAAGTCCCCGCTGCCGATGTCGATGATCACATCCGCCGATCCCATACGGTCCTTCATGATGCCGCCCAGTATACGGGCTACACCCAGTATTTCTATCCCGTTGACCTTGCCCATCGAGAGGGAGGACAGCATACTGAATACCTGGCCGGCGAGGGACCAGCCCTGGCTGACCATCGTTTGGGCCTGTCCGCCCATGCTCGATATGGACTCACCATACCGGTTCACTGCATACTCCATAGGACCAGGCGGAGTGCTTGTGATAGTAGGCTGTGAGCTGACATAGCCCATATCCCGCCCGCTATGGCTGCTCCACTGCCAGCTGCTGTTCGCATCGGTCCGGTTAAACACGCCGTCGCTGTCTATCCAGGCCGTACCCTGGAAGTCATCGGGCGGAAACGGTGTCATGCCGTTCGGGTCCGTATACCGCACAGGGTTGGCAAAGCAATAGCTGTATGACGACCAGCCAGGCATAGCACCAGTCATCGGGTCCACGGTGCTCCATCGCCCGATCGCGGGGTCGTACCAGCGTGCGCCGTAGTCGTACCAGTTGAGCCGCGAGCGGTGGGCCCATTCCTTGTGGTTGTACCGCCAGGCATAGGGAGCTATATCGCCCGCCGGGTCATTGGCCGCCGGCTGGTCATGCGCCAGCCCGTAGGCGTAGTAGTCCTGTACCTGCAGCAGCTCCCCGGCTGCAGGCTGCAGCGAGATCTGCCCGTCGCCGTTCTTGTCGCGCACTACTACACGTGTACTACCCAGGTGATCGCGCAGCGAGTACAGGTAGCCCATATCCCCGTTGGGCAGGCGGCCCATCACGCCCTCCCGGAAGCCGATGGCCTTCATCAGCCCGCCTTCGATCACCATCTGTTCGTAGTAGCTGGCCCGCAGGGGACCTGCTCCCGAGCTTTCGAAGTACTCGGTGGATACCTTGTTGCCGCTGGCGTCGTAGTTCACATGCAGCCGCGAGTTGTCCGAGAAGAGGATGATCTGCGGCAGGTTGAGGTGGTTGTACGTGACTGAGGCCACGCCCTTGTGCGGAGCGGTGAGCATATTGCCGTTGACATCGTAGGTGAAGGATACCGGCACGGCGCTCTTGATGAAGCCCCGGTTGATATCCGATGACTCCTGCAGCGTCGTCAGCCGGTTGTTGGCATATACGAAGCCCGTGAGCTGGTCGATCGGCCCGAAGACCGTTCCGGCGCTGTTCTGCGCGCCGCTGCGCCCGATACCCAGGATATTGCCCGTAGCGTCGTAGGCCGATATATGCTCGTCGTATCGCCCGAAATTTTTGTAGTCTCCGGCCCGGATATAGGGCGTACCCTGTATCTCCACCTCCGCGTAGTTGGACTGCCGCAGGCGGTCCAGCCCGTCGTAGGTATAGCCGTAGGCGCCGATCTTCTGCGGGTTCTGCCAGCGCACATAGGATATGTTCCCGTTGAACTGCGGGGATGCCGATACCTGGTTGTTGCCCTCCTGGTAGTAGATCTCCTCCGAGAAGAGCTCGTATATATTGCAGCCGAATTCCTGGCCTGGCACCTCCTTGTCAAACTTGTCCTTCACACCCCCGAATACCTCCTGCTTGCGCTGGGGCGAGGTGATCCCGGCCGGCGCCAGCAGTTGCGAGGTCAGCAGCATGGCCATTCCTGTGCCCGGGTAGGCCCCTGCATAGGTCACCGTCACCGAGTCCGTATAGGTCTCCGTACCACCCATGAATCCGCCCAGCGGCACCGCAAACTCGTACCTGTACTCGTTCGTCACCGTATCGTTGATCGTGATCTTGCGATCGTACTCTACCCCGATGGCCGTGGGTTGATCGCCGCCGAGCTTCACAGGGTCGAATCTCAGCAGGATCGTCCCCTCCTCCAGCGAGCCGGGATCCGACGGCAGGAGGCTGGACAGCGTATAGGGGTCCGACTTCATGTTCTTGCAGGTCCTCACCTGGTTGATCTGGGTCATCCAGTCCCGGATATTGTACTTGTACGACACCGTATGGAATACCGGCGAGCCCAGCGACTTGGTCACTACCTGGTCGATCGAGTTATAGGTATAGGTAGCGGTGGTCATCCCGTTCAGCTTTTCCGCTATGGGCCGCTGGTAGACATCGTACATATGGCCCCTGCTGTAGCTCAGCGGCCCGGAGACCGTGGTAGCTGTCACATTGTCCAGCAGGTCGTAGGTATAGCTCCGGCCGATCGTGCCCAGCACACCGTGCGCGATCGATGCTGAGGTCACCCGCCCGTAGCTGTCGTACCCGCTGTTGGTCGTCGTGATCCAGCCTGCCGTGCCCAGTATCTTGCTGCGGTCCACCGTCACCCGTCCGCCGGAGGGGCCGGATATCCCGTAGTCTATATCGCGCACCAGCGTAGCGCCGTGGTAGACCTTGTCCAGCTCACCGTAGATGGTGTATTCGTAGGTGGTCTCCTGGTTTTTGGGGTCTTTGGTCTTGTATACCAGGTCCGTATTACCCAGCGGTGTGATCGTATGCGAGCCGGTCTGTCCCGGTATGGTGCGGGCCACCAGGCGGTTGAGCCCGTCGTAGGTATAGGAGAAGTTGTTGCTGCCGCAGACTACGGACTGCACATTGCCGCCGTTGTCGTAGGCATAGTCCGTCACGCGGTTGAGTCCGCCCTGGTTGTCCACGGTGCGTACTACCCGCCCCAGGAAGTCCGTGTACCGGTCCGACAGCCGCCCGTTCTCATCCGTGGTCGTGGTCTTCAGCAGGGAGTAGGCAGGCCAGCCGTTGATCGCCGACTGGCTGATCCCGTAGCTGTAGGTCTCGAAGCGGGGCCAGCCGCTCGCCTGGCTCTTGATCTTCCTGGGCGGGAATGTATAAGCGTACTGGTGCGCCACCTGGTAGGTAGACTTGCCGTCTTTTTCGGCCACTACGGAACCGAAGGGGCCGTACTCGGTGCTGGACATATAGTTGTACCCCTTCTCGAAGCTCAGCACGGGGCGACCCAGCGGGTCCACGAAGTTGTGTTTGTTCACCTGGTAGCTCGAGCCGGTGAGCTGGTACTCGTGGCTGATCCGGGAGTTGGGGCCGTTGTCGTATATATTGTAGCTGATCGACTCCTGTATGTTGCCGCCCCGCGATATGATCTTCGACAGGCGGCCCAGGCCGTCGTACTGGTACGATTCGTTCTGCTGGTCAAACGGGTATATATGGCTGACCTTGAGCCCGCTGTACAGGTAGTTGGTGATCCGGTCGTTCCAGGTCACCCGGTAGGGCATGCCGCTGGGGTTGTACAGGATCGCTATGGCGGCCGAGCCGGTCATCATCTGCCGGTCGCGGTACTGTTGCGGGTTGCCGTTGGCGTCGTAGTTCGACAGTTCGGTGGCGAGCACCCAGGTATTGGAGAGGCGGTCCAGGTCATAGAGCTTGTGCAGCAGGACCTGGTTGTTGTGGATCGTATATTCCCGCTTGATACCGGCCACGAGCAGGCCCGATGTCTTCTCTTCCAGCGGTACGCCGATGTAGTTGCGGCTGGTCAGCGCGCTGATACCCAGGTTGTCCGCGTAGGCGTAGGTCTTTGACAGGGTCTTGCCGCCTACAGTGATATCGTGCTGCCGCAGGCGGGCCGTCGGCAGGTCATAGCCGTAGTAGCTGGTAGACTGCTGCTGCCCGGCGTGGTACTCGTAGGATTCTTTCTCTACGGTGAGCGACTGTACGCGCTGCCCCGTGTACTTGACTTTGACAGGGGTCGTAGCCACGAAGAGCAGCGGGAAGTATGTGCCGTTCCAGGGGCTCACCATCCGGTTGACCAGCGCGGTATGCGCATAGGAGGACTGTGGCAGTCCCCCGCCGGGCAGTCCGCTGAAGTCGATATAGGCAAAGCGGGTATCGATCGAGTAGAATCGGCTGTAGCTCTGGTGTATGGTCTCCTTCTGCAGGCGGAACCCCGACGACTGGCTCTCGTAGTAGCGCACGGAGGCCAGCCTGGGCGACAGGTCGCCCAGCAGGATATCCTGGTAGTCGGGCAGCAGCAGGTCCAGCGGAAAGCCCATCGTAGCAAACCGCGGGTTCTGCGCCTGCTCATCGGGCGTCATATAGGTATCGCCCCCGATCAGTTGCTTGCAGTATTTCTGCCCGGACCGAAACTGTTTGGCGTACTGCGGATCTTCCTGTACGCCGAAGTCCTTGGTCCACCGGCTCACCACCGGCCGCTCGAAGTTGTTGAGGCTCAGCACGGCGGGCAGGTCTGCCCCTCCGTATTCGTAGCGGTATTCGGCCTTGCCGTATTCGCCGTTCTGTCCCTGGTACACGGTAGCTATGTCATAGGTCACCGGGTGTACGTCGTAGGGCTGGAGCAGCTTGTCGGACAGCACGTAGAATATCCTGCAGAACATCTTTCCGCCCTTGGGAGGGCCAAACTCCTCGAAGGTATAGTAGTAGTGTTTGTTCACCGGCGCCACGCGCAGCACACCCGCGGTCTGTCCGCCGTAGCCGTACTCGTATCGCTTGAGATCGCCCGCCGAGTTGGTCATGGAGAGCAGGCGCAGGCCCCCTCCCCTGTCAAAGCCCATACCATAGCTGTCCTGGAATCGGTGCGCTTCGAATTCCAGCGATACGACCCCGCCCGTCTTGTAGCGGATGGACGACAGGCAGCCCGACGTCATCAGCGCCGGTACGGGATCCCGGTTGGCCCCGCCGGTGTATACGCCGTCCTTGATATTGCCGGGATACAGGAAGCCCTGCGAGGCAGTATATGAGGCTCCGGCATTGTTGCGGCCGTTGTAGTAGCCCCAGTAGTCGTACGAGTTGCCGAATACCAGCGGCCCCTCCTGGTAGTCAAAGTCATAGAGCAGCTCGCTCACGCTGCCCGACTGGCTGCTCTCCTGTACCCGGTCGAGCTGGTACTTGGTCCACCCGCCTGCGCTATGTGATACATATTGGAAGCCGTACGCCTTGTTGACGGTCCCTTCCTCCGACAGCAGGCGCTTCAGGCGGGGAGTAGTGCCGGCATTGCTACCGGGTGATATGGTTATATTGTCATACTCATAGTCAAACTTGCGGATCACCGACGTGCCGTGATACACCCGCACCTGGGTCAGCACCCGTTTTTCCGGCTTGTAGTGTGTCTGTTGTTCGCCGATCCCGATATTTGGATAAGGTTGGAACATATTGCGGGAGGGCCTCTCCAGCAGAGAATAGGCGATAATGTGCGGGGCCGAGTAGGTCATCTCTATGCGGTGCCCCCGGGCCGTGATGATCTGGCGTATATACCAGTTGTTGATTGTCTCCTGGTTGCCGTATATCAGGTCATTGTTCGATGTCCATATCATGTTGCCCGGGAAGTAGGCTTTGGCCGTATAGCCTGCACCCCCGATATAGTACTTGTTGCCATAGGGATCCGTCACGATCCACTCGAGGTTGTGCGCATGCTGGTTGTTGTGCTCCACCTTGTACCCGCTGTTGCTGATCTGCAGGATGGGAGGCGCACTGCCTTGCTGCTGCTCGTAGAAGAAGACGACCTGCTGCCCGCCGAAGTGGAAGGTATAGATATCCGGTCCCACATCCCGCTGTGCATACTCTACCTGGGCCAGGTGCGCCTCGATCACCGTATTGCCGTTGCGGTCCTTCACGGTATTGTCCGTATGGATATCGTATGGTGCATCGTAGTACCGGTAGGTGGCGTTGCGGTCGTTGAGGCCGACGATCCGCGCCGAGATCCCGCCGCCGCACAGGAGCTGCCACTGCAGCCCCGTTTCCTCGGGCAGATCGTCATTGCGGATACCCTGTTTGTAGCGGATCGAGGTCGACAGGTCTACGTGATCGATCGTGTAGGTCTCGATCGGCAGCGTGATATTCACCTGGCCGGAGTACATGTCCACCTCGTAGAATTCTATCTTGGTAGCCTCCCAGGGGCTGGGCTTCTCCTGCCGGTTGAGCGTGGTGAATACGGTGGAGGGCATACCGCTCTGGGCGGAGAGCCCGGTCAGGGCCAGCAGGCATATGGAGCAGATGATGGCGTATCTCATAGTATGGGTGGGTTTAGTCTGGTCAGTTGGTTTTTATGAAGAAAATGGCCTGTGTATAGTGGTTGCCTCGGTCGTCGAGTTTGATGCAGTAGGCGCCGGGAGCGAGGCCCGACACATCGATCACGGGACCCGGCCGGTCTGCAGGCATACTGTACAGGGCCTTGCCCTGCATATCGTATAGTGTGATGCTGCATGTGGTGCAGGGATGTGTCCGCACATACAGCCATTCGGTCACCGGATTGGGCGTGAGGTACAGGTATCGCTCACCGGGCACGGCGAACTCTTGCTTGTTGGACTTCAGCGCCTGGCCGCCGGGCGAGGGCGCCGAGCTGATATAGTACATGCCCCGCTCATCCTCTTCACTCCGCCTGTACCGGTCCGTATACCGGCAGCTGGGGCTGGTACAGCGCACCGAGTCTATGATGGTCCATTGCGCGTCTTCTCCTGCCCTCCTGTGTACGTAGTACAGCGAAGCGGTGTCCTCACCGGCATGGGGATTGTTCCAGGTCAGCGCTACATGCAGCGGATGTTCGGTCCGGGTCCCGGTCGTACTGTCCACCTGCAGCGACAGGATGAGTTCCGAGCAGTCGCTGGTCCAGATCTGCTGCAGGACATCGGGCAGCAGGGCAAAGTCATCCTGTACTATGATATCCACCTGGCTGCCCTCGGCGTTCCCTGAGTTCCCGGGCCGTACGATCGTGGCCGAGAGTGCATCGGACAGGCGTTTGAAGTAAAACTCCAGGGCCGTATCGCCCGGCTCGTCGCCCAGTATCCAGAGCAGGTGCGCCCCGGTGGTCCTGATCCCGCGGCTCACCTGTATCAGCCGGTCGAGGTTGGCGGCCAGGAAATGCGTGCGGCCCCGCTCAGTGATCCCTGAGTTGTCGAGACCGTCCGTGACGATGCAGACCAGGTCTCCCGCCGCCGCCTGCGGCGCTACATACTCCAGGAATGCGTGAAATCCTGTGTGGGCCAGCTCGCCTTCCGCTTTGTTCTCTGCACTCCGGTAGGCGTCCAGCTGCATCGTTATGGAGCCGCTGTCGGCCAGGCTTTGAGGAGTGAGTATTTCAGGCGGGTACAGCAGGGTATTCATCGTCGCATACGAGGATACCGAGGCTCGCAGGTCTTGTATATCTGCATTCAGGCCCAGTGTGAGCAGCTGCCCGGCGAAGCCGGCTATATGCTCCTGCTCTTGCTGTGTGATGGAGGCGGAGGCGTCCAGCCCGAGCCAGATCGTGGAGCCGCAGCCCAGCGCTATACCGGGATTGGGTATATCCGCTGCGCCGTCATACATACGGATCTCGTGGATCATCAGCGATACGAGATCGCAGCCCTGCACCTGTATGGTGAGTGAGATGGTCGCGACTTCCTCTTCGAAGAAGACGCCGACAGGCTTGGCTACCCTGGCCAGCAGGTCATAGCTGCCATCCGTATCGGCCACGATTCCCCTGGCAGGTTCACTGTATACGATCGTGGGATAGACGGGTGTACCGCCCGGCGTCACGCCGCTCAGCGACAGGCGACCCGTCCCATCGCCCGCACATACGCAGAATACCCCCGATATATCGAAGTACGGCGCCCGGCCCTCCCCTTCCGGCAGGCTCAGCGACAGCGAGTAGAGACTGTCTCCCGGATCTGCCCCGAGCCTGAGCCCGATACCCGATGCTTCGATGGTATGTATCACAAACCCGTCCTCCTCTCCCTGCCGGGTGATCTCTACCTGGCCCAGGGCCGTAGCTATCTGCAGGCTGTGGCTATTCCGGTCGTTGAAGTCGTTTATCTCCAGGGGATTGGTCCCGTAGTAGAATTGTCCCTTTACCAGGACCGGCCATACCGCCGCGATGATCACTAGAAGCCAATGAAGTCTCACAATGCTTGATTTTTTTTGAATAATACATATTGACCATGCGCGACCTTCGCAGGTCCGCTTTGTTCCGTTCCCGGCAGGCATGAAGCTGCCTGTCACCGGAGGTACGGTGATGGTTCGCTTAGCCTGGCTGGCGTGTATTTTCCGAGGTTGCTGAAAGACGGGGAGCCGCCTGAGAATGGCGGGTTGATTTCGATCAGTCGCCCGTCAAATCATAGATTATGGGTTGTACATAAAATTCATGCCATACTCTCGTACTTTCTTTAACATGGATTGCCCTTACTGTACAGTCTTACATGGAAACTGTTTGTATTTATTCGCCCCCGCAAGTATGCGCCGGGATATACGCGGCGCAACCTGCAGAAAGCTCAACTGTACATATCGCTACGACCAGGAAATAATCAAATCACCGAATTAAATACATAGTCGCAACTAGTGATAAAAGCCTGAATATTAATCTGTATTTCAAAAGTAAAATTACAAAACCCATAGGATCGGCCCGAGTCAAAATCTGTCCATCGGTGGTCATTTTCTGGCACGTTTTGGTCAGGAAATGGCACATTTGGACAGTTTCCGGCATGTTTGTGTCACATATTGTCCTTTTCTATATATATCGCTCTTCTCTGTGCCCATACTCCGCTATACCCGGTTTGGGTTTGTGAGGCATTTTTAGCGACATATCGCTCTTGTTTATAGCGTGCTGGAGTATGGTCCCGGACCGGTTTGAAGCCGACCAAGTGTATAGTAAGTGTATGGACAGGGGGTATTTGTTAACTTGCCTTGTTTACACATCCAGGTATGCCGGTCGTATATAAGTACCTATGGGATCTCTGCCAGCTTCTTCATGATTTCGGTCGCTCCGTCAGGGTAGCAGACCCTCTGGCGTGTAGCTCGCCATAGCGGCTTCAGGTGTCATGCCCATATTCGGATACCCCTCGTGCGGCCTTCTGCGGTTGTAGTAGGCTAGCCACCGATCGAGCTGCTCCTGCAGCATGGGCAGTTTCTTATCGCCGCTCTCCCTGTTGAAGAACTCTTCGCGTACACTCCGTCTGAATCGCTCCATGAAGCCGTTCGTACCGGCTTGTATCCCGGCCGGGTACTCACCCTGGTTCGTGTATGAGATGCCGCGCCCGGCCAGCAGCGCTTTGATTTCGACACCCAGGCGTTCATAGTACGGGCACACATCCTCTTCCAGCAGTCTCACCGAGCCTTCGAGGTCCTTGCCTTTCCGCAGTCGGCCCCAGGCATAGGCCGTACACATATCTACCGTGGCGTGCAGGTAGATACCGCGCCAGCTTCCGGCTGGTTTTTCCCTGGCAGGAAATGCGTGCAGGCACAGCAGCGCTCCCGGTCGGTCATAGCGGGTATGCCGCTCTGCAAACTGGGGATTCCACTGCTCCGTGAAGGCGATCTGCTCGTCGGTCAGTGCCTGCGGGTCTTCCGCCCAGAGCCGCTCCAGGGCCAGCCAGCGATCATATTTCCTCGCGAGGCAGGCCGCTTGCAGGTGCCGCCTTATGGTTACCCAGCTCACATGCTGGTCTCGCATGCTCAGTATTCGTTCGATGTCCCGGAAGCTGCTTCCGGGGTACTCCAGGCTGAGCGCCTGGATCATCTCCTTCAGCGCCCCGGGGATACGCCGCGATGAGCCTACAGCTATTGGCGGGCGGGCTTTGAGCCCATCTTGGCCGTACAGCTCGTAGTTTCGCTTCTAGGCATAGTACCGGACCCTGCTGATCCCGTAGCGTCTGCAGGCCGCAGATACATTGCCCAGCTCCTCCGCCAGGCGGAGTATGGCCAGCCGCTCTTTTTCCGATCGCCGGTTGTTGTACATCTTTTCTCGTACCGGTCTTCCCCGGGCCGGGCGGATCTGCCCTGCTCAGGCCAGGCACAGTGTATATAACGCGTATACATGCATTTGGTATTCACTGCTTTTCCAGGCCGGGCCACCTGCGCCCAAAAGAAAAGCGGGACCTGCGCACAGGCCCCGCTTCCGGTATCATTTGGTGCTGTATCCTGCGTTCGGATCAATGCAGGTCAAAGCGGTCCAGGTTCATCACCTTGGCCCAGGCTGCCGCGAAGTCGCGGACAAACTTGCCTCCTGCATCCGCTGCCGCATATACCTCTGCGATGGCCCTGAGCTCGGCATGTGAGCCGAATACCAGGTCGGCTCGGGTACCGGTCCATTTCGGCTGGCCGGTCTTGCGGTCTGTACCCAGGAACTGTTCGCGGTCGTCGCTCATGGATTTCCAGGCCGTGTTCATATCCAGCAGGTGTACGAAGAAGTCATTCGTCAGTTGTCCCGGCCGGTGGGTGAATACACCGTGCGCCGAGCCGTCGTAGTTGGCGCCCAGCACCCGCAGGCCGCCTACCAGCACCGCCAGTTCAGGGGCTGTGAGGGTGAGTAGTTGCGCCTTGTCCACCAGCAGTTCTTCGGTAGATATGCTGTAGCGGGTCTTGCGGTAGTTGCGGAATCCGTCGGCAGCCGGCTCCAGGTACCCGAATGACTCCACGTCGGTCTCTTCCTGTGACGCATCCATACGACCCGGCGTGAAAGGCACCTTGATCTCCTGTCCTCCGTCCCTGGCGGCCTTCTCCACGGCGGCAGTACCCGCCAGTACGATCAGGTCGGCCAGCGATATTTTCTTCCCGCCGACCTGTGCAGTGTTGAATTCGCGCTGTATGCCTTCCAGCACACCCAGTACCTTCTGCAGCTGGGCGGGATTGTTCACTCGCCAGTCCTTTTGGGGCGCCAGGCGGATGCGGGCGCCATTGGCTCCGCCCCGCTTGTCGGATCCGCGGAAGGTGGAGGCCGATGCCCAGGCCGTACCGACCAGTTCGGCCACGCTGAGACCGCTCTGCAGCACCTTGTCTTTCAGGGATGCTATATCGGCTTCATCTGCGAGCGGATGATCTCTTTCCGGGATCGGATCCTGCCAGATCAGTACCTCGGCCGGTACATCCGGGCCCAGATAGCGGGCCCGTGGTCCCATATCGCGATGGGTCAGCTTGAACCATGCCCTTGCAAATGCATCGGCAAACTCCTCCGGGTGCTCAAGGAAGCGCCTTGATATCTTTTCGTACACCGGGTCGAGTCTCAGCGACAGGTCCGTCGTGAGCATGGTCGGCAGGTGTTTCCTGCCGCTGTCATAGGCATCGGGGATGATAGCGTCCGCGTTTTTGGCGATCCACTGGTGCGCCCCTGCGGGGCTCTTGCTGAGCTCCCATTCGAAGCCGAAGAGGTTCTCGAAGAAGTTGTTGCTCCACCGCGTAGGTGTGCTGGTCCAGGTCACTTCCAACCCGCTGGTGATGGTATCCGGTCCCTTGCCGCTGCCATAGCTGTTCTGCCACCCGAAGCCCTGCAGTTCCATATCGGCCGCTTCGGGCTCCTTGCCCACATGGCTGGACGGGGCGGCTCCATGCGTCTTACCGAAGCTGTGGCCGCCGGCGATCAGGGCTACCGTCTCCTCGTCGTCCATCGCCATACGTCCGAAGGTGTCGCGTATATCTTTAGCGGCTGCGATCGGGTCGGGATTGCCGTCAGGGCCTTCGGGGTTCACATAGATCAGGCCCATCTGCACGGCAGCGAGCGGGTTTTCCAGGTTGCGGCTGTGTATCTTGCCGTCCGCATTGTCATCCGAGGCGACCACACCGTGGTCTTTGGGCACACCTTCCGAGCCGTGACCGTAGCGCAGGTCGCCGCCCAGCCAGGTAGTCTCCGCTCCCCAGTACACGGTCTCGTCTGCTTCCCATACGTCCTCGCGGCCCCCGGCAAAGCCGAATGTCTTGAAGCCCATCGATTCCAGGGCTACGTTGCCGGTCAGGATCATCAGGTCGGCCCAAGAGATACTGCGGCCGTATTTCTGCTTGATAGGCCAGAGCAGTCTGCGGGCTTTGTCGAGGCTCACGTTGTCCGGCCAGCTGTTGAGCGGGGCAAATCGTTGCTGCCCGGCTCCCGCACCGCCGCGACCGTCGCCTACGCGATAGGTACCCGCGCTGTGCCAGGCCATACGTATGAATAACGGGCCGTAGTGACCGAAGTCGGCGGGCCACCAGTCCTGCGAGTCCGTCATGAGGGCGTGCAGGTCTCTTTTGAGCGCTTCGAGGTCGAGCCGACCGAAGGCTTCGGCATAGTCGAAGTCCTTGTCCATCGGGTCGGACAGGCCCGAATGCTGGCGCAGGGTGTTCAGCCTGAGCTGCTTGGGCCACCAGTCATTGTTCTTGGTGCCGCTGGCGCCTACGCTGTGTTTCAGGGTACCGTTGTGAAAGGGACATTTGCTGATGTCGTTGGGTGTACTGCTCTCCATGTGACTGCGATCTGGTTTTTGAGTGTGAAGGAATAGCTGTGCTGACCTAATAAAGATAGTAAACGCGCGGCATACGCCGAAAAATACAGGGGTGACATTTTTCTGTATATAGAAGGGAACCAGTGGCAGATTGTTCATACTGCTGTCTGTAAAAGGGTGCTTCATCGTGTATACGGTAGTCATTGTCCCTATCTTCGTATATGAATCCTGCACACAGATGGCGGGTATCCTGGCTCTCCGGTTGCCGTACCGCCTGATCATACCGGAGATTGGCATAGTGACACATTATATATTAAAATAATATAATATGAATGTCCGGGTAAAACGCATCTACGAAAAGCCCGAACCCACAGACGGCTACCGGATGCTGGTGGACAGGCTTTGGCCCAGGGGGCTCGGCAAGGAGGCCGCTGCCATCGACGAGTGGAACAAGGATATCGCGCCCTCTGCTGCACTGAGACAGTGGTTTGGGCATCGGCCTGAGCTGTTTGAAGCCTTCGCCGAACGGTACAGGGCGGAGCTGGCCGCAAAACCCGAATCGCTGGATCGTATCTTGGCTATTGCCCGGCAGCAGGGCCTCACCCTGCTGTATGCCGCCAAAGATCCGCAGATCAACCAGGCGGTCGTGCTGCTGGATGTATTGAATCGGCTGGAGGGTGCAGGGTAGCAGTCGCTTGACTCGCCTGTGCATATGACTCCTTAGAGATTTCTTAGAAAACAACGGCTTTGACATTTGTCAAACTCCGCGATTGCCCGCCGGGATAGTTTCGCCTTCATATCAAATCCGTGTGTATGAGGGCTTCTTTTCTCTTCCTGGCCGCCTGCCTGTCCCTGCTATTCGCCTGCACTGCGCCGGGCGCCGACCGGGAGACGGAACTCACCGCACTGGCTGCCCGCGCCAAAGAACTGAGCCTGCGTCATGAGCTGCTCGACGCCCGGATCGACAGTCTCTGGGACAGTACCGCCCTGCAGCTCGAAAAAGCGCTGCCTCCGGATTTTCCACCCGTAGACAGGGAGATTTTCCTCACATCGCGCAATGTGTACCACATCACCATGTTCATGTCCTTTGACCGGCTCGACCAGGCGACACAAGACCTGGTATATGCCGCCGGGAAAGCAGATGAGCAGCTGTCCGGCGAGATGCAAAAGCTTGCCGAGGAGCAGCGCAGCTTCGAAGCGGACAAGATGAAGTTCCTGGACGAGATCAGCCAATCGGCCGGTCAGCAGGCGACTGTAGCCTATACGGAGAAGCTGAAAGAGCTCACCCGCTAAAGCTGCCCTATTCCTCCAATCATGTAAAACCCCTTTCAACCTGTGAAAAAGAACAAATCCTTACCTGGCTCCCTGCTATTGCTTTTACTTACACTGGCCCTACTCTGGACATCCTGCAGGCGGGATGCCGATGTCATCGCCGACGAACGCAAACTGGCGGCGGAGTATGACCCCGGCGTCGTCGCGCAGTGGAACAAGCTGCTCCTGGAGATCGAAAGATTCACGCCGGGGTACCTGCCGCCGGTATCTGCCCGCTCATTCGGCTATATCGGGCTGGCCGTATACGAGACGGCAGTACCGGGTATGCCCGGCTACCGGTCCCTGGGCGGTCATTATCCCGGTCTGCACCTGCCGGTGGCAGACAAGCACGCGGAGTACCACTACCCTGCCGCCATCAACAGCGCTTACCTGGCGATGATGCATTACCTGTATCCCGGTATCCCGGCGGCACGGTACTCCGAGGCCGTCACCCTGCACAATGTGCTGAAAGACAAGTTCGAGCGGGAGGCGTCTCCTGCAGTGATGGCTGCCTCCGCCGAATGGGGCAAGGCCGTGGCGGATGCCGTCTATGCCTGGTCTGCGACCGATCCTGTCGGTCACGAAGGCTTTCTCCGGCCGAACGATCCCGCTTATGTGCCCCCGTCGGGAGCAGGCAGGTGGCAACCGACCTACCCCGATTACAACCCGGCGCTGCTGCCGCACTGGGGCGATGTGAGGACCTTCGCAGCTAAGTCGGACGACAAGTGCAAGGCCCCCCTGGCTTTCAGTGAGGATCCGTCGAGCGAATTCTTTGCACAGGCGCTGGAGACGCACAACAAGGTGACCCTGATCCACGAAGGCAAAAACCACGAAGACAAATGGATCGCCCAGTTCTGGAGCGACGATTGCCCGGCGCTTACCCTTACACCCGCAGGCAGGTGGATCGCGATAGCTACGCAGGCGGTAGAAAAGACAGACGCCAACCTCGAAAAGGCCGTCGTAGTCACCGCCAAAGTCGGTATGGCCATCTGTGACGCCGGTATACGGTGCTGGGGCGAAAAGTACCGCTTCAACCTGCTTCGCCCGGTAGACTATATACGCCTGATCATGGGGCATGACCAGTGGAATACCATCATGTGCCCCGATGGTTCAGGACGCTTCTACACACCTCAGTTCCCCTCCTATCCTTCGGGACACGGCACGTTCGGGGCAGCCGCTGCCGAGGTGCTCACCGCAGAGTTTGGCCAGTATATGGTGATGACAGACCATACCCATGAGGCACGCCACGACTTCAACGGTACGCCGCGTACCTTCAGCAGCTTCTATGAAATGGCCCAGGAAAACGCCTATTCGCGTATACCGATCGGCGTACACTACCGGATGGATGCCGAGGCTGCCATGGACCTCGGGCTCAAAATCGGTCGCAGAGTCAACAATCTCCCCTGGAAATGATAGCGTGAAGCTTGGTTTTTTTTAGTTTGCACAACACTTCGGTCACCCGCTTGCACGGCGGGTGATTTTTTTTTTGTCAGCAGATACAGGCAGTTGCCAGGAAACATATGGATATCGAGCGATTCATACGTCCGTTCATCTTCCGCAACAGGTTCGTTCTGGAAGAGCTGCCCGAGCAGGACATAGCGCTGCTGCGGCAGAAGGCGCAGCCGGAGTATCGCAAGAGAGGTGAGACCCTGTTCAGCCAGGGCGGATTCCCGGCAGGGGTCTACTGGCTGCAGTCCGGCAAAGCCAAGATTTACCAGGGTGCAGCCGACGGGGAGCGGCAGACGCTGTATATCTATTCGGACGGTGACCTCATCGGGCACAGGCAGTTGATCGCCGGTGAGCCTCACCCGGTGACCGCCACGCTGCTCGAGGACTCGGTTGTGCGCCTGATCCCGGCGGATACCTTCCGCGGACTGATACAGTCCTCCCCTTTCTTCGCCCGCAATGTGCTCACCGCGCTGGCACGGGAGTTTACCGTCTGGATGAACCGCATGAATGCCTTCACCAAGTATCCCGTACGGCACCGGCTGGCGCTCGCCCTGCTCATCCTGTACGAACAGTATCGCAGCTCAGGTACCGAGCAGGGTGTCATCACGATCACCCGGACGGAGCTGGCCGAGGTCATCGGCGCTACGCTCGAGACCGTGGTCAGGATGCTCCATACGTTCAAGGACGAGGGATGGGTCTTGATCAGCGGGCGCAGTATCCGGCTGCTGAAGCCGGACAGCCTGCTCCAGCTCCTCGAAAAGGAAGAATGAATCCATCTCCCGGGTTTCTGTCAATAAATTTGCGTAGTTGAATAGCTACATATATATTTGTAGTCAAATAGCTACAAGATGAACCTACGCCGGGATGTATTTCAGGCCATAGCCGACCCCACACGCAGGGCCATACTGCTCCTGCTGACAGCTTCGCCCGCTATGACCGCCGGGGCGATCGCTGCCAACTTCGACACAGCCCGGCCTACTGTCTCAAAACACCTGCAGATACTCACGGAGTGTGAGCTGCTCATGCAGCATCAGAGCGGACGGGAGGTCTACTATCACCTCAATGCGGGAAAGATGAAAGAGGTAGCCGACTTTGCCGAGCAGTTCCGCCGGATCTGGGACGAGCGGTTCAACAAGCTGGAAGACATTATGAAACAATACAAATAAGCAACCGTACTCTATGGAACCAAAAACCAGGATCAGCGCCGAAGACGGGCGCCAGGAGCTGACGATCACCCGGGATTTCGATCTGCCGCTGGCGCTGCTCTTCAGGGCATATGCCGAGCCGGAGATCGTAGCACAGTGGATGGGCACGAAAGTGATCAAGCTGGAAAACAGGCGGCATGGCAGCTGGCAGTTTGAGACATCGGACCCACATGGCAATGTGGTATTCCGCGCCAACGGTACCATACACGAATTCAGCCCCGACCGGCGGATCGTACGGACCTTCGAGATGGAAAATACTTCCTTCGAGCCACAACTCGAATTCCTGGAATTCGGGAAGCTCACCGACGATACCAGCCGGCTCGTCATGCAGATCATATACCGCTCCGTAGCGCTCAGGGACCAGACGCTGGCCATGCCCTTCGCCTATGGGCTCAATATGGCCCACAACCGTCTCCAGGAGATCGTAAACCAACTAAAATAGTCCCCAATGTCAAGACGAAACAAGATCATCTACTGGATCGCCACTGTCTGGCTTTCACTGGGCATGTTGTCGAGCGGGATCGTACAGCTGATCGGCCTCAAAGAGGAAGTGGAGCATATCACGCTTCACCTGGGATACCCGGCCTACATGCTTACTATCCTGGGCGTCTGGAAGGTCCTGGGTGTCATAACCATACTGGTCCCCCGTTACCCGCTGCTGAAAGAATGGGCTTACGCAGGTTTTTTCTTCGTGGCGTCGGGCGCGCTGGTGTCGCATATCGTGATGAGTGACCCGTTCAGCGAAGTGGCTCCCTGCGTGTTGCTATTGGCGCTCACGGTGATATCCTGGTACTTCAGACCGGCAGATCGTAAGATCAGTCCGGCTTAAATGACAATCTCAGTAAATTAGCCGGGCATACCGCCTGGGGTTCATATGTGTCAGGTAGTCTGCCTGATGACAGGTACAGCATCAGCACAGTTTGATGTAATTGTTGATACAAATCGATGCAACTATATGAAGATCAATAAAAAAGAACTTTCTTCGGAACAGATCAATGAACTCTTGTCCCTGCTGAAAGTGCGCTTCGAAAAGAATATGAATCGCCACAAGGGCATCCAGTGGGCCGATGTACAGGCAAGACTGGAAGCCAATACAGCTGCACTGTGGTCGCTGAACGAAATGGAAGTCACCGAAGGTGAACCTGATGTCATCGGTCATGATCAGCGGACCGGCGCATACATCTTCTGCGACTGTTCACCCGAGAGTCCTAAGGGCCGCAGGAGCATCTGTTACGATCCCGATGCGCTGGAATCGCGAAAAGAGCACAAACCCAAACACAGCGCCATCGGCATGGCGGACGAAATGGGTGTCAGGATCTTGTCGGAGGATGAATACCGGGCGCTTCAGCAGTTAGGCAGGTTCGACGCCAAGACTTCCAGCTGGATAGAGACCCCGCCCGATATCCGCGAGCGCGGAGGCGCTCTCTTCTGCGACTGGCGCTACGGCCATGTATTCACTTATCACAATGGCGCAGAGTCCTACTATGCTGCCAGGGGATTCCGTGGGTCTCTAAGGGTATGACCATACCGCTCCCTGGGCTGAGTATTGTTATACCTTCCGTACAAACTCCGATTTCAGTGCCATAGCGCCGAACCCCTCTATCTTGCAATTGATATTGTGATCGCCGTCCGTGAGGCGGATATTCTTGACCTTGGTAGCGGCTTTCAGCGGCTTGGGAGCGCCTTTGACAGGGAGATCTTTGATCAGGATCACGGTATCGCCGTTCTGCAGGATCTGCCCGTTGGCGTCCTTGACTATGAGTCCTTCTTCGGCGGCGCTTTCTGTGGCATTCCACTCGTGGCTGCATTCGGGACATGCATACAGGTCGTCACCGCTGGGATATGCGTAGGGAGAGTTGCACTGCGGGCAGGTTTTCAATTCGTCGCTCATGATTCATTTTTCGTGCGGCGAATCTACACATATTTACCACTAAATGATCGGAGTATTACTCTCTTCTTTGCCCGATGCTGAGTCTGGGAAAGTGCTGTGCTACTTTATCTCAATACACTCAGCAGGACTGTGTGCATGCCCTCTGGCCCCGCCAGGTGAATGATATAGAGTCCCGTCAGCAAGCCATTTGTATCCAGTGTGTACCGGTCGCGTACGGGTATTCCGGGCCGGATTACAACCTGTCCGGACAAGTCGAATACAGTCAGCTCATAGTCCTGGTGGCCCGGGAGGCCGATCGTTACCTGGTCGGCAGCCGGGTTGGGATATAGTTGCGGTCGTTGCAGTGACGCAGTATCCCTGCCCGCTGAAGAGACCTGGGCGAGATTGACCATCGCCGTGAAGTACCGTACCTCTTCCCCGGAGATAAACGGGTCAGGGTGCGGGACTATGCCGGTCACCAGTATGCGGTCGTCGTCATAAGACAGTACATCGGTGAAGGATTCACTGCTCTGCCGCTCAGCAAAGTGGATATCCAGTGTCCCGGTGATGCTCAGCGCTGTGTCCAACAGGCTGATATAGAGATTGCCTTTCTCGGTATCGTCTTTGTAGCTGCTGTACAGGAGTACCATCTGCCCGTCGGGCCGGATATGCAGCTTCGCCTCCTCTCCTATGTTGAACTGGTCGTGTACGAGTGCAAACTCTCCTCTCTGTAACACACCGAATGCCGTATCCATCATGACCACTGCGACCGGGTGTACTGGGGAGCATTGCCCATGACAGAGATAGAGCCGGTCATTTGCTGTATTGTAAACCAGGTCCTGCAGATTGTACAGGCAGCCTTCCGGCAGCTCGAATACTGACTGGCCGAGCACGCCGCCTGTCGCTGCGTCTATGCGGAGCATGTTCAGGATATCCCGGGGTTTTCCGTCTACCCAGGCCCGCTCGTGGGCGGTGATGTATACATGCCCGTTGTTATCGCTGGCGATCTTGTACCGAAGTGGTATGCCATGCCCGGTCCTGATATCACGCTCCCAGGCGACCGTCCCGGTGAGCGGCGAGATGCAGCGTATGATCTGTGCCGAATCATACCCGTACTGGAACCCAAACACGATGCGGTTTTCGCTGAGCAATTGGTGGTCTTCTCCGTATGCGAGCGGAACAGATCCCCTATGGACCTGGCTGAGCACTCCGCTGTCCGGGTCGATGCTGAAGAGATAATGTTCCCTGTTGCCGAAGAAGCTCACGAATAAGCGGTTGCCCAGCTCAAACAGTGAGAGGAGCTGTACGAAAGGCACGGCTTCGGAAAACTGCAGGTAGACTTTCCGTACAATATTCAGATCAGCATCGGTCAGCAACAGGCGGAAGAACTTCTCCGTACCGCCCCTGAGATGGTGATATACAATAGCCAGGCCGCCGTTTTCCATACGGATCAGCCTGGTAAAATCACCGCAAAATTCTTCCGTACTGAGGGTCGCAGAAATAGTACCGTCGGCCTCTGCCTGGTAGAGATAGAGTGTATCCCGCTCGACCACGGTAGTCGTGATACGGCCGCCCGGAGCTGCTACGCTGGTGGGCGCAATCCCGCTCTGGGCTGCCCTGGAGTGGATATCGAACAGCCGGGACCATTCCAGGCGCTGTGCCGTCGCCTGCAGTGTCAGCAGAGCCGTCAGGCAGAGGAGGTAGATATGTTTCATGCTGTTTACTTTGATGGCTCTTGCCGTGACCGCGACATAAAAACGGCTCCGTAGAGGAGTATCGCTATAGAGATGACGGTACTTTGGTATGAAACCGTTTGTTTGGTACTAAAGTATGACGATGATTTTTGCCGCCGGGTCTAGTTTTGAGCTTGCTGATCGGTCATGATCGCCTACGTAAAAATATAAACCGCCAATCAAGATACTATGGACAAGCACACAGTCACAGGAAAGATCATTATCCGGGCGACACCGGCAGAAGTATGGGAGGCCCTCACCCGCCCGGACAAGATCGTACAGTACACGGGATCGGTGACAGAGACCATTTGGTCGGAGGGCTCGCCCATCACCTGGTCCGGTGAGATGCACGGCGCTCCCTATTGCAACAAAGGCCGTGTCCTGGAAGTCCGCCCGTACAACCTGCTGCGCTATACGTACTGGAGCGGTATGGGCGGCGATGCAGACAGTCCTGAAAACTACTCCGAGATCAGGTATACGCTCGACCCATCAGAAGACGGTGTAGAGCTGTCCTATACGCGCGAACACATCCCTACGGAGCTCGAGGCACAAATCTTCGCCGCGCATATCGACTCGATGCTGGATGCGATCAGGAAGGTCGCAGAGCAGGGACGGTCGCTGTGCATGGTGCGCAGGTTCGATGTCTCTCCTGAAGTCGTTTTTGATGCCTTCACTGTCCCGGAGTCTATGCGCGCCTGGTGGACGGAGGATACGGTCTTCGAGATAGACCTCCGCATAGGCGGCCGCTGGACTATCTCCCGCCCGGAGGAAGGCGTCATCTATACCATGACAGGTGAATACCTGGAAGTAGACCGGCCTCACCGGCTGCAGCATACCATTTCGATGCCACAGTTCTCTCCCAACAGCGACCTGGTCACGATCGATATTGCAGCCGACGGTGCAGGTGGCAGTACACTCACTTTTATACAGTCAGGCCCCGATATTGCCGCCGAACTGAGGGATCTGCCCGAAGGCTCCGTTTCAGAGAGCGAAAAGGGCTGGCAGCAGGGATTCGACCTGATAGCGACGGCCCGGGAGCAGCGATAGTCTGGCAGACCTGGTATGCTGCTCTAATGTGAGCATCCATGTTATGAGGTGCGATCAAATAATACATGGCCCTGTATGAAGTGCGGATTATACCCGTGGAAGCTGGATTTGGATAATTGAAAATGGCCTCAAACGCAATAGTCTTTGCAGATGCTTGAAAGTATGCTCTATATACGTTATTGATTGAGCTACAGATATCTTATTCTGGTAATAACTTAAAAACGGCAAAAAACGTAGAACTACGGTAATTGTCCCATTTGGGGATTATTATCACCCAAATGGGATAGAGCTGTCGATACATAATGCTATACTTGCTTAGTTTTCACGCATTAGTATTAAGTATGAGGAGAATAATACTTTTTGTTGCTAGTTTGCTCGTCCTAATATCATGTAATAAAGAATTTCCGGATAAACTGGGTAATGTGGTTGGCCTGGACGAAAAATATGCTGTGACTCGAGAGATAGCTTATAAAGTATCCCGAACTGTAGCTGTAGAATCTTCCCCACAGCATCTCAGGAGTACATTCGATACATTAAACACCCTGACAGTCAAAGACTCCTTGAATCGAAATACGCTGTATATAGTTAACTACAGGTATGGAACCGATTCGGCCGCAGTGATTGTGTCAGGTGATATGAGAATGGATCCTGTATTGGCTGAGATCCCTCATGTATTTAAGACCACAGATACGTTGCCGTTTGGTTTGGCGGAGTGGATATCTTGTATGGTGGATGTAATCAGTGATCTGAGGACGATTACCGATACATTTGATGTCAATGTCGGAGCAAGATGGACGGGATATATCAACCCAGGTGTCCCTAACTGTGGAGCTATGTCTGTTACGGATGAACTAGGCCCTTTAATGACGACGAGATGGGGGCAGTCATGTTTATTTTTCAATACGTATGCCCCGGATGCGAATTGTAGCGGCAACACTGTTGACTGTGAGGACAAAGTACCTATCGGCTGCTATGCGGTCGCTATAGGGCAGGTTATGAGATACCACGAATATCCTGCCTCTTACGATGGATATTCGTTTGACTACCTCACTATGCCCAATACCAACGGCAATGAAAACGTTGGCCGGTTACTTTTCGAGATTGCCCAGGAAGCCCGTACGAATTGGGGGTGTGACGGTTCAGGCGCAACAGACAACAACGCTGTAAAGACATTTAAGAATTTTGGGTATAATAATAGCGTGAAAGTTGATGCATATGATGGAAATATTGCATTTTTAAAGAATAAACTACAGGATGGGCCGGTGATTCTCGGAGGATACCGTACGTCTTATATGTTCGGGATTTTTTATGGTAATGGGCATGCATGGGTATGCGACGGATATGTACAAAAGGAAAATACATGCAATGATGGTAGAATAGGATTCCATATGAACTGGGGTTGGCGAGGTGCATATAATGGATTATATCACTTTGGTTTTTACGATCCCGGAACAAGGAGCTACAATATTCGTCCTTCCATGATTTTTAATATCAAACCTTGAGATATGCAGCATATATTACCTTTATTATTCATCCTGGCAGCTGGTTTATTCATGACCGGCTGTGAACGGGAGAAATGCGACTCGGGTCTGTCGATTGCTCCATTGGTCTTTTCAGATAGCAATTACAAATCGGTAATGACGGATGAGATCAAGAACGGGTTGACTGTACAGCTCTTGAAGAACGGAACTGTCGCAGGAGAGAATCTTCAGCCACAATGGTCGGATTTTCACGATACACAGACGGGCGAAAAAGTCATCATACTGGATCTGGATGAGTATGGATGGCGTAGCGCCGACTACGATGAGCAGTACTATTTGCTCAACTGGAGTGATGGTAGTAAGGATACGTTGTTTATCGATGTGCGGGAGAAAAATACCCGCTGCCTGGCTTTTGAGTATGTATCCGGTACCATCAACGGAGAACAACTGCGGTCTCACCCGGTGTACACCAATTGCCAGTACGTGAACAAGAAGTTCCAATAATATGTCTGCAATAACTGGCTTGTATTCGAGTTGCCTCTTAGTTTAGACAATAGGTGTAAACTAAACTCGCCTTCGCCAAACGAAACTGTCCCCGCCTGCGTGCTTGTACATAGATGCCGGCCACCTACCCTACTTACACATATTCTGCAGAGGACGCCAGGAACCAGATCGCCCGCTTTGTGCGGCTCGACAATCCCGGCGGTTACCCGTTTGACAATTTCCATGCGCATGCCTACAACGAGATACTGGTCTTCATCAAAGGCGGCGGTACGCATAATATCAACCTGAAAAACCACCCGATACACAACAACTCCCTCCACCTGCTGGCGGCCAACGATCTGCATTGGGTAGAGCGCAGCATGCAATCCAGTGGGTTTGCGATCGTGTACAAAGAGCAGTTCCTGCACAAGCTGCAGCTGATGAACGACGATATCGACTTCTTCGGCGCCTTTAGTTCTTCGCGTGTCATTGACCTGGACGAGGATGAGGCGTATAGTTTTCGCTTCCTGTTCGGAGAACTGCTGGCCAGCCATCATGAAGCTGTTTACATGCTACACCTGATCGGCGCATTTCTCACCAGGATCGCGCTGCTCGACAGGTCGCACCAGGAGGTTTCGCTGGCCGGAAGGATCTACGATCCACTGGTGGCGGAGGTGGTCATGCTGATCGAAAAAAACTACAAACGGCATCTCTCAGCAGGCGAAGTCGCCGCCATACTCCACATCGAGCCGCGTACACTGCGAAACCGCCTCAGCAGAGCAGCAGGTACTTCGCTACATCAGCTACAGCAGGATCGCCTGCTCAAGGAGGCAAAACGAATGTTGTGCATATCCGGGATGAATATCAACGAGATTGCCTCCGAGCTGGGGTTCAAAGCCACCGCCCACTTTACCAACTGGTTTCGCAAGCTGACCGGCTGTCCGCCATCCGGCTACAAGTACGAAGGCTGACAACCGACCAAACGAAAAAGAGCCGTACGGAAAGTACGGCTCCCGAAAGATTGAAAACAACCAGGTGCTTTTGTAAGAATGAAAACCGGCGAGGGCCGGTACAAACGAGGCTTTTAATGCTGCACAACTACCCGCTCCACCATACGCCCTTCTGCAGCATTGATCGCGACGAAGTATAGCCCTGGTGACAGACCTGCCAGGTCCAGTGCAGTATCACTGGCCGGATAGATCCTCACAACCCTGCCGGATATGTCCGTGAGCCGTATATCGTATACCTCTACCTGCCGCTCGTATTCCAGTCGGAGCATTTCGCCGGCCGGGTTGGGGTATAACCTGACATAGCCGCTGAGCAGTGGCTGTGCGATAGAGGTCGTACGCGGTTCGTAATGCAGCTCCAGGTCGTCGAGGTACAGGTAGTGATCGTTGACACAGGTGGTCATACCGGCGCCTCCCGATGTAAACCATATGCTGACGGCATCCGGTTTTGCCGCAGGGTCGGGGTAAGATACCGGCAGATAAAACTCCGTGTAGTCATCGATAAGCGCGAAAGAAAGCGTGTCGGTAGTGAGCGGCACCAACTGCCTGGATGCGCTGTCCCTTCTGTAGGTGACGATGGTCAGAGACGTGAATTTGTACTGCTGGTTGGCGGAGGACGAAACATCCATGAGGTACTTGTAAAAGCCGGATATACCATACAGTTTCTGCGGTAGTTCGACTTTACAGGTGTCGAAGAGTATATTCTCACAGTCCCCCAGGGTAAGGACTGCGTCGGCCCCGTTGTACCAGGTATGGATGACAGCAGCATACCGGCCGGAATACGGGTCGTTGACCCGGAAAGTACCGAATATAGTACTGGACCAGCCGGGGATAATGCCTGTCTCGGACAAAAAACCGGCCCGGCCGACACTGTCTCCCATCAGGTGAAGACTGCAGGAATCAATAAAATGACTTTCATCATACAGGTAGCTCGTCACGGACGGGTGCCAGTCCTCGAATCCGAGGTTATGATCTTGTGCATTTGACAGGTAGCCGACCAGTAAAAGGGCTATCATGAATAAAGTTTTCATCACTCAGCTTTTGTAATAGTGAAATATCGTATACGTATCATTGGTATACATGTGGTATGGCATTCAATCTTTTCGAAGCCGTCGGGCGATATATCGACCGGACAGACTATCCCTGATCCCCACGATATACAGGCCGGCCGGAAAACCGGAAAGGTCCAGCACGAAACTGCCCGAGATGCGGGCGCTGCGCAGCAGTAGTACGCCCCGAAGGTCGTAGAGCTCCACTTCATAACTCATCGGGCCTTCTCTCGATATGGTCACCGCCTGGTCTGCGACGGGATTGGGATACAGGGTAAAACCATCGGAGTAGGCTGTCTCCCCTGAAGCGGATGCCACAGATCGGATCGGGATATCGTCGCACTGGTAGTTCAGCATGACCCTTAGCTCCTCCGAAGAAGGCAGTACTGTTGTATAGGACTGGATAAGGTAGACGGCTTCTCCCCCGTTGACTGGCGTCACCAGGCAGTAGCACCTGGAAGCGCCGAGCGTATCCCCCAGGCTGTTGACAAGGACCAGCTCGCAATACACGGGACCGTCGATACCGCTGGAACAGTCGGTACAACTATTGCTCAGCGTGATCTCCATCATGCCGGGTTCGGCGTTGCTCAGGGTGATATGTTCCGCCACCAGGTGGCGGCAGTCCGGGGGATCTGCCTGAGCTTTCAGGATCGTACAGGACAAGACGGCGAAAAAACAGTAGAAGAGTTTCATAGTATAAAACAGGTTTACAACCAGACATGACCAGACCGGGCTTTGACCAATGGTCCTGGTACAAAATTCAGCAATAGAAGCCAACCGATGTTTGTAAAATCGGGAAGATGAGTTGCGAGATCGGGAAAATCTCCCCGGCTGCCGCTGCTCCCGGCCTAAGACAGGCTATTTCACTGGCAACAATTTGTATTTTAATTTGTCTACCTGCTAATAGGTAGATAGATTTGCGAAAAACAAGCATGAGCACTCGCCAGGAAATCATACAATATGCCGATCACCTCATCCGGGCTCAGGGTTACAATGCCTTCAGCTTTTACGATATCTCTGACCGTGTAGGCATCAAAACCGCGTCCATTCACTATCACTTTCGCTCCAAATCGGATCTGGGTGTAGCTGTGATCGAGTACCATACGGACAGACTGCAAGAGCTGATCGCGCAGTGCCGTGACAGGTCTCCGATGGAGAAGCTGGAGAAGCTGTTTTCTATCTATGAGCGGATACATGCCGAGGACAAAGTATGCCTGGTCGGTTCCCTGAGTACTGATCTTCATACCGTGGATGAGCGGATGAAAGAAAAACTGCAGGCATTTGCCGCCGTCATGCTGGACTGGGTAAGCGGATTCCTGGAGGATGGAAGAAGTTGCGGCTGGTTTTGCTTTGCCGGTTCGTCGCGTACCAGGGCCATTCTTATCATTGGCAACCTGCTCTCCACACTGCAACTCTCACGGCTGACCGGCGAGGCAGACCTCGAAGCGGTGAAGAAGGCGATCAGACAAGACTTACTAAAACCATTATAGACAATGAACCAGATAATCGATTTTCTGAAAAGCCAGATCGGAATGGATGCACGCAACTCCCCGTCACCCCTGATGCGCTGGCTGAACCCGGTCATGCTCTCCGCCGAACCGGGAGCGCTGGTGTTCCGGTATGAGGTCAGGCCGGAATGGCTCAACCCCGCCGGCAACCTGCATGGCGGCATGATGGCAGCGATCGTGGACGATGCCATCGGTGCGGCTGTATTCTCCCTGGGTGAAGCTCATTTCTACGCCACGATCAACAACTGTATCGACTACCTGGGCAGTTCGCAGGAAGGCCACCAGGTAATTGCACGGGCCTCTATTGTCAAAAAAGGAAGGCAACTGATCAATGCACAATGTGAAGTGTGGAACGGAGATGATACCCGTCTTCTGGCCAGAGGCTCCTCTAACCTGATCAAAACCGAAGCTTCGAAATGAAAAGAGTCGTAATAACCGGCCTGGGAGCAGTCACGCCACTGGGCAACAACACAGGAAGCTACTGGCGTGCACTGATAGCAGGCGTCAGCGGCGCAGGGCCGATCACCCGGTTTGATGCAGCCAACTTCAAGACGAGGTTTGCCTGCGAGGTGAAGGACTTCGACCCGTTGCAGGCTATCGAAAAGGCCGAGGTACGGAAGTATGACCTCTTCACACAATATGCGCTGGTCTCCGTACAAGAGGCGGTCGCTCATGCTGCGCTGGATTTTGAAGCGCTCAACAGGGACCGGGTCGGCGTCATCTGGGCCTCCGGAGACGGTGGGGTCTCTACCTTCGAGGAGCAGTTTGGCGAGTACCTTTCCGGCAACGGCACACCGCGTTTCAGCCCCTTTTTCATTCCCAGGCGCATCACCAATATTGCTTCGGGAGTCATCTCGATCAGGTATGGTCTGCGTGGTGTGAACTATACCACGGTATCCGCCTGCTCGGCAAGCAATACGGCACTGATCGATGCATTCAACTATATCCGCTGGAATAAGGCCGATCTCATCATCACAGGCGGGTCGGAAGCATCGATCACCCGGAGCTCCATCGGCGGGTTCAATGCCGCCAAAGCGATGTCTGTCAACAACGAAGACTACCTGCGCGCATCCAGGCCCTTTGACATGGCGAGAGATGGATTTGTGCTGGGCGAAGGTGCGGGCGCGATCATCCTGGAGAGCTATGAACATGCGCTGCGGCGCGGCGCCCCGATCATTGCGGAGATGGTCGGGGGCGGACTGGCGGCTGATGCCTATCATATCACAGGTACACACCCGGAAGGGGCCGGCGCGGCCCTGGGTATGTCGCTGGCATTGCAGGAGGCGGGGATCACCGCCGATGAGATAGATTACATAAATGCCCATGCGACGTCCACCCCTGCCGGAGATCTCAGCGAACTCAAGGCCATTGAAAAGGTCTTCGGTGCGAACCCCAATGCCTCGGTCAGTGCGACCAAGTCCATGACGGGACACCTGCTTGGCGCTGCGGGCGCGATCGAGGCCATCGCTTGTATCAAAGCTATAGAGGAGGACATCGTACCGCCTACGATCAACACGACAGATCCTGATCCGGGATTTGCCGGTCGCTTTGACCTGACCCTGGGCAAAGCCCGGCACAGAACGGTCAATTTTGCGTTGAGCAATACTTTTGGATTCGGCGGGCATATAGCCTGCTCGGTGTTCAGGAAGTTCCGCCCCTGAGAATATGGGTCTGAACGACCTTAGCAGTGAACAGGTTCAGTGCTGTATTATCAGCCGCTCTGTGATGCGCCCTTCTTCCGCCTGGACCACGAGCAGGTATATACCGGCGGCCAGTGCGGAGACATCCAGCGACAAGGAGTCGGCCGGGTATGCCCGGACCATCCTTCCGGACAGATCGGTGAGCTGCAGGCTCCGTACTGTGACCGGCCTGTCATATGTGAGTCGGATGACCTCGGCAGCGGGATTCGGTGAGATACGCAGGTGGTCCTGCAACAATGCCTGGCCGGTGGATGTGGTGCGCGGCTCATAGTGGAGCTCGAGATCGTCGAGGTAGAGATAATGGTCGTGGACACAACTGATGGTGCCATATCCTTCCGACGAAAACCAGATACTCACCGAATCGGGTGCATGTACCTGGTCCGGGTAAGACACCGGCAGATAAAATTCGCTATAGATATCGGTTTCTTCAAAATGAAGGGAGTCGGCCGACAGCACTTCCAGATCGCCGGATATACTGTTTTTCCTGTAGGTGACGATGTTGAGGCAAGCGTGTTTGAGTTCATGATGGCCTATGGAGGCAGCATCGACGATGTACTTGTAGAAGCCGGATACACCGTGCAGCTTTTGGGGTAGTGCGACTTTGCCCTTTTCACTGAAGAGGTTCTCGCAGACACCCAGGCTCAGGTAGGCCGGTGCGCCGTTGTACCACAGGTGAATGACGGCTGCATAGCGGCCGGAGTGCGCATTATTGGTCCGGAACAAGCCGAATATGGAGGCGCTCCAGCCTGTGACGATGCCTGTATCGGACAGGATACCGGGCCGGCCGATACTGTCGCCAAGCAGGTGATGCCCGCAGAGCGTGTCAAACGGATCTGTTTCGAACAAGTAGTCGGTGACGGACGGATGCCATTGTTCGAACCCGAGATTCAGATCCTGTGCCCGGGACGACAGGCCGGACAGCAGTATGCATAGGACGCAAAGTGTTCTCATAACTATCTGGTTGTAGTCCCGCAAAGTTCGGGCACAGCGCCCGTTCGCCGTTTGCAAAATCGGGAAGAAAACTTGCAGAATCGGGAAGATCGGGCTGGTCCGGCCTCCTGGAGTTGAGACCTGAGAATTCTGTCATGGTACTACTCTCAGTCCTGTATCATGGCTCTTTCCCAATAAATTTCCAGCGCCTTTTCATCAATCATGATGAGTCCCCATCGCCAGGTGTGCCTAAAACCTGTACAGCACGGCATTGATATGCATACCGGCGCCAACGGAAGCCATCATAATGTGATCGCCCGGCTGAAACTCATGGCCCGGCAGATGGCCGCTTGCACACATATCGAACAATGTCGGGATCGTACCCACGGACGAATTGCCCAGCTTGTGGATACTCATCGGCATCACACCCGGTGGCAGTGAGCGTATATCGTAGAGTTCGAAGAAGCGTTTGATGATGGCCTCATCCATTTTTTCGTTGGCCTGGTGGATCAGGACCTGTCTGAGCGAAGAGATAGGCACCCCCGACTGGTCCAGGCAGGTTTTCATGGCCAGCGGCACATTCGTAAGCGCAAACTCATAGATTTTGCGCCCTTTCATCTTGATATAGCGTACTTTCTCGTCTGAGCCCGGACCATAGGACGGCCCCATGGAGAGATAATGGGCTTCGTCGTAGCTATGGGTCTGTACCGAAAAAGAGAGGATGCCTCCCTCCTGTTCACTGGCTTCCAGTACGACTGCGCCTGCGCCGTCGGCAAAGATCATCGCGTCACGATCATGGTCGTCCAGTGTCCTGGACAAGGTCTCCGTGCCTATGATCAGGCAGCGGCGGGCAAAACCACCCCGGATCGACTGGTGAGCGAGGATGACGCCCTGCAGCCAGCCGGGGCAGCCAAACAGGATGTCAAAAGCGATACAGGCCGTATTGCGTATGCCCAGCAGGTGCTTGATGCGTGCTGACAGGCCCGGCATGATATCCGCCTGGATCGTCCCGTGGCGTATATCGCCGAAGTTGTGGGCGACGATGATCAGATCGAGGGTCTCCGGGTCACAGCCTGCTACTTCTATAGCACGTCGTGCAGCTATGGCGCCGAGATCGGAAGCAGTCTGGTCAGGCCGCGCATAACGTCGCTCTTCTATACCGGTGATCGAGCGGAATTTGCGTACCACCACATCACCCGGCGATTCTATGAGCGACCCGTCTTCGTTGAAAAAACGATTGTCGCGAAATGCTTCGTTGGTAACGGTGACTTCGGGGATATACGATCCCCATCCAGTGATATGTGAGTGGATCATGTGCGGGACCTCGTAGGTTAATGACGGTCAAGTTAGCACTTCACGTTGATATCTGTTCTCCTGCCGCCAAAACTTGGCGGATTAATTGTCTGATGAGGTTTTCCCACTTTACATATAGCGGATATTAGCGATATTTAACGCTGGCAAAACAAAATACTTTCGCCACGATGGACATAAACGACATCTTGTTTCATGCGGGTGAAAACCGGGACCAATGGTACCAGTCTATCGCACCGCCTGTCTACCAGACCAGCAACTTCAGGTTTCCGGGGATAGCAGCCATGCGTGAGGTCATCGCCGACGAATTCAGCCATCATGCCTACACGAGGGGTAATAACCCTACTGTAGAAGTATTGCGCAGCAAACTGGCGGCGCTGGAACATACGGAGCAATCGCTGGTATTCTCCAGCGGTGCGGCAGCCATTGCGGCTGCGCTCCTATCCGTACTTGGTTCAGGGGATCACCTGGTTTGTGTGGCCCGTCCTTACGGATGGACGCGCAAGCTGATCGCCCAGTGGCTGACCAGGTTCGGTGTGCGGCATGATTTTGTCGACCTGCGCGATGCCGCTTCATTGGAAGAGTACCTGCAGCCGGACACCAGGGCCGTATACCTGGAAAGTCCCAATTCGATCACCCTGGAAATGCAGGACCTGGATGCCATATCTGCGATCTGCCGCGACCGGGCGATCGTCACCCTGATCGACAACAGCTATGCTTCCCCTATATACAGCAATCCTGCCGATCACGGCATCGATCTCGTGATCCACTCTGCTACCAAATACCTGAATGGGCACAGCGATGTAGTGGCGGGTGTGGTATGCGGCAGCGAAGAGCGGATACGCCGCATATTTGACCAGGAATACATGACCCTGGGAGCCGTGATCTCTCCTTACGAAGCAGCGCTTATCCTGCGCGGGCTGCGCACGCTGCCGCTCCGTATGCAACGCTCGGACCAGACGGCCCGCCTGTTGGCAGAGCGTCTCGGGGATCATCCGGCGGTGCGGCAGGTCATACACCCGGGATTGCCCTCCTTCCCGCAATATGAACTGGCACAGCGCCAGCTCAGGGGCACTGGCGGGCTTTTCAGTATCTGCCTGGACACCGACGAGATATCTGTATGTGAAGTATTTGCCGACAAGCTGAAACGTTTTGCGATGGCGGCTTCCTGGGGCGGCTACGAATCCCTGGTGATGCCTATGTGCGCCTTTCATACACCCGGAAGCCAGCCCGGTCCATCGGCCTACCCGGTCAACATGGTGCGTATCTATGCGGGACTCGAAGATGCGGATTGGCTATGGGAAGACCTGGAGCAGGCGCTTTCCGTCATTCCGGTACAATCAGTGAGGTAGGCGCTATGAGACGCAAACTCAAACGATTCTTCAGATGGTGCCTGCTGATCAGCGTATCGTTGGTCCTGGTACACCTGGCGGTGATACTGATCTTCCGGTTTGTACCCATACCCGGTACACCGCTGATGGTGATACGCAGTGCAGAAAAACTGGCTCAGTCAGAGTCACCCAGGTACCGGTACAGCTGGGTCTCCTGGAAGCATATCTCACCGCATATTAAGGTAGCCGTGATGTGTGCCGAGGATCAGCGGTTTCCGGAGCACTACGGTTTTGACCTGAAAGCCATTGAGAAAGCGATCGACTACAATGAGCGGCAGGCAGAGAAAGGCAAGACCAAGCGGAGGGGCGCGAGTACGATCTCACAGCAGACGGCCAAGAATGTATGCCTGTGGCCGGGCCGGTCGATCTTGCGCAAGGGCCTGGAAGTTTATTTCACGGCAGTGATCGAACTGTGCTGGTCCAAAGAGCGCATACTCGAGGTTTATCTCAATGTGGCGGAAATGGGCGACGGCGTTTACGGCGTGGAGGCGGCTGCCCGCAAGTATTTCAACAAGCCCGCAGCTAAACTCAGCAAGGCTGAGAGCGCCCTGCTGGCTTCCGTATTGCCCTCACCCCGCAAATACAGTGTCACGAAGCCCGGCCCTTATATGCAGCGCCGCCAGCGCTGGGTCATGCGGCAGATGGGTTACAATACAGGGTTCTATGAGTTTGCGGAGGGTAAGCAAAAGAAGCCTTCCAGGTAAACTGTAACAGAGTTAATTCAATCGATTGATTTATAATAAATTGAATTAAGGTGATTTTTGCGCGGTTTGTTTCTCCCGGATATATCCGCTAACTTGGATGCAGCCATCAAACAGGCACAGATATGGAAGTACAACAGGCAGATAATGGCAAGAACGGCACATTCTTCATTGAAGAAGCAGGCGCCCGCATCGGGGAGATGACTTATGTATATGCGGGTCCCGATAAGTTCATCATAGATCACACAGAAGTGGCTGAAGGCAATGAGGGTCGTGGTATCGGCGGCAAGCTGGTCAAAGCGGCCGTAGACTTCGCCCGGGAGAAAGGCCTGAAAATACTCCCGCTATGTCCTTTTGCCAAAGGTGTGTTTCAGCGCAAGACCGAGTATGCAGATGTACTTTTCTGACCGGCTGCGGTTCGCCAGGATCATACTGCTTACCTGGATGGCCGGCCTGGGAGGATTGCCTGATCTGGCGGCGCAGGTCATGCAGGTGCGGGTATCCAATATCACCCGGCAGGAAGGGGAAGTGCTGGTGGCCGTCTATGACAGCGAACAAAACTGGCTCAAGACCCCGGTGGTATCAGGCCGGGCCAGGGCGACGGGCGGGACGCTGGATTTCAGCTTCGACCTGAAAGAAGGCCGTTATGCGCTGTCCGTGTTTCACGATCGCAACGGCAACGGAAAACTCGACACAGGTCTTTTCGGAGCTCCTTCAGAACCGATCGGCTTCAGCAACGGGTACAAACCCTGGGGACCGCCGAACTATAAGAAGGCCGAAGTCAGGTTTCAGAAAGGAGCGTCACCCGTGGAAGTGCGGCTCTACAGCTTCTTCTGACAAGTATAGAGAAGACCGTCGGGAGCGTCAGTCATCGTTTTCTTCATCCGCCGACTCGTCTCCGGGCATCAGCTCCAGTGCTTTGACCGCCTGTACCGCGCTGCCTGCTATCCCTTTGACTGATCCGTACATATCGATCGTATTGATGATCACTTTGTCCAGTTGCTTTTCACGTTGTTTCCAGATGCGCTGCATCGACCGCTTCTCTGTGTCCAGGTCGGCTTTCATCTGGGTGAATCCCTCTACGATAGCCTCTACCTGCAGGCGGAAGGTATTGCTGGTCAGGTAGCCGTAGAGCAGGCCCATCTTATCCCCTTTGTTCTCCTGTGAACTGACGGCGTTGCTGATCTGTATCACGGTCTCCCTCAATACGGTGCAGAGACCCTTGAACTCGTCGTAGGTGCAGATCCATATGCCATCGCGCATACTCAGGCGTTCCATACCGGGTGGCAGTGCATCTGTGACCAGTACGCCGATATCGGCTCCCCTGTCCCGGATATCCGCCTTGAACTTTTCGATCCAGCTCGGCTGGAACTCTTTGGTCCGTTTGCTCTCGTAGTAGATCGTACCACAGTTCTGACGAGCCCTGGTATGTACGGTCTGCAGGCAATCGCCGCCACGGGCGCCTTTCTTGATCTCCTCGATGGTGTCCAGCGGAAACTGTGCAGAGAGCCATTCCTCGATCGCCAGCTCCATGACTTCGCCCTGCAGTTGCATGGAGCCCTGCTCCTGCTTGCGCTTCATCTCCTCCGTGAGTTTCTTCTGGTCTTCCAGTTGTTTCTGCAATTCACGGATACGCAGCTCGTTCCGGTCCTCCTCCGACTTGCGGATACGGTCTCGTTCGACCTGCAGGGCTTCGTTCAGTTGCCGCTGTGCATCTGCCTCTATTGCGAGTTTCATCTCTTCTTTCTCGCGCCGGATCTTTTCCAGTTCGGCCCTGGTCCGGTTGAGCTCTTTGAGCTGGTCGGACTTGGCATTGAGTTCTGCCTGCAGCGCCTGGAGCTGTTCGGCGTTCTCTTCATGCAGGCGCAGTTTGAGCCGCTCTTCCAGGGACTTGCTCTCTTCCCGTAGGCGTTTGTCGAGCCGCTCCTGGAAGAGTTCGTTCTCGCGTCGTTTGCGTTGGGCCAGGTCCTCTTCCGCTTTCCGGAGCTGTTCCATCTGCTCGTCAAACTTCTTTTGCTCTGTGGCGAGCCGGGCGTTGAACTGCTGCCGGTAGTTTTCTTCGAGTTGCCGGGACAGTATATCCTGTACATCGATCGATGTCTGGCAGTTGGGGCATTTGATGCGGGTGGTGCTTTCCATACAATGTCTTGAGCAGTCAGATAAGAAGCAGGAGGTTACAAAAGTAACGCTGTATGGGAATTCTGCCGCACAGCAGGTGATATCAATAAGTCGGGCAGTTACTTTCTACTCCGTGATTGATATCATGCAAAGCTTAAAGCGGAAATAATGAAAGGCAGACTGCTGACTACTATTGGCTGCTGTTAGTGTTGGATGTGTTCGCAGACGATGTTGCATACCAGGCGTATGTCGGCATAATGCTCTGAATCCCCTATGCAACAACTGTTGCAGGGATGAAAAAATCATTAATATTAGTTTTAACTTATATGAAGGAATGTTTAATTTTGGCAGGGCCATGAGCCGGACAGCCGGTCGCCCGGCACTTAATTGACATTAATTCACTAACTAATTTCTGTTTACTATGAAAGCGTTGAGAGTTTTATTCTTCGTTATGGCATTTGGCCTCACGGCAACTGTAGGTTACAGCCAGGTAGGTCTGCGCGTAGGTGTTAACCTTGCTAACCAAAAATCCGAACTTCTCGGTGAGAAAATCGAAACGGATGGTATCATTGGGCTTAATGCAGCATTGGTCTACAATGCACAGATCTCCGATATGTTCTCCATCCAACCGGAGCTCCACTACATCCAGAAAGGGTTTTCGATCAAAGATCTCGACTCGAAGTTTGTAATCAACTATGCAGAGCTGGCAGTAGCGCTGAAAGTGAAACTGGTGAACATCGGCGAAAAGGGTGGCGTCTATGTAGCTGCTACACCTTACGCAGGTTATGCACTTAATGCAAAGGGCTACATCGGTGACGAAAGCGAGAAGTATGAGTTCGATGATGACGACAACCGTATCGACTACGGCGTTGGTCTCGGCGCTGGTGTTCAGTTCGGCGGTCTGTTCCTCGACGCTCGTTACAACCTAGGACTTGCTAACCTGTCCAAGATTGAAGGAACTTCTAATAAAAACGTTGGTATCCTGGTTGCTGTAGGCTACATGTTCAGCTTCTGATCTACCCGGAAAAGAAATACCAAGGGGCTGCTATCATATAGCGGCCCTTTTTGTTTCCGGCCGCCCCCCCCTCTTGCGTTTGCCGCAAAAACTCCGTATCTTAATTAGATAGGCAGGTCCCAACTTGCCAGCACATGCAACCCGGGTAGGAAGCCCTACGGGAGAAGAGCGTAAAATTTACTATAGAAAATGGTATAAAAAAACCCTGTAACTCACAGAATTACAGGGTTTAGTGGCTATGTACCCGGAGCGGGACTCGAACCCGCACGCTCGCGAGAGCACAGGATTTTAAGTCCTGAGTGTCTACCATTTCACCACCCGGGCATGCCGGACAAAGAAGCCTTACCGCACAAACCAGGCGACACGGGCTGTTCTCCATATCCTCAAAAAAGAAAAGGTGTGAAAGTGATAATACACCGCCACACCTTGTTTTGGAGCGGAAGACGAGATTCGAACTCGCGACCCCGACCTTGGCAAGGTCGTGCTCTACCAGCTGAGCTACTTCCGCATTAAAGCGATGCAAATATAAAAGATTGCAGTTCGATTATGCAAGCGTTTTGAGTTGAAAACTGCAAAAAACTCTGTGGGTATTCCGGCACAGGGAGACATCCGTTTGATAATCAAGCCTGCCCGGCAGGGCCCTTGCGATGAACAATATTCTTATTTTTGCATTTGTGATGCATTCAAGGAGCAAATAAGGATGAGCAGGAACGGAAGAGTATTGGTGGCGATGAGCGGAGGCATAGATAGTACGGTCACCGCTATGCTGCTGCATGAGCAGGGCTATGAGGTCATCGGTATCACGATGAAGACCTGGGACTATGCCAATTCGGGAGGAACCAAAAAGGAAACCGGCTGCTGCAGCCTGGACAGTATCAATGATGCCCGCCAGGTAGCCGTGGACATGGGGTTTCACCATTTTATCGTAGATATACGGGAGGAATTTGGCGACTACGTGATCCAGAATTTCGTAGACGAATACCTGGCAGGCCGTACACCCAATCCCTGTGTGCTCTGCAACACGCATATCAAGTGGGAAGCGCTGCTGCACCGGGCCGACCAGCTGGACTGCGCCTATATAGCTACGGGTCACTACGCCCGTATCCGCCAGGAAGCCGGCCGATATGTAGTATCCCGCAGCCAGGACATGAAGAAAGACCAGACCTATGTGCTCTGGGGGCTCACGCAGGAGTGCCTGGCCCGTACGCTTTTCCCGCTGGGTGATTTCCCGAAGGAGGAAGTACGCCGCATGGCCTTCGAAAGAGGCTATACCGACCTGTCCAAGAAAGCCGAAAGCTATGAGATATGCTTTGTGCCGGACAATGACTATCGCGGCTTCCTGAAACGCCGTGTACAAGGCCTGGAAGAAGAGATCAACGGCGGCCTGTTTGTCGATGCAGGAGGCAATGTGCTCGGTCGTCATGAGGGCTATCCATTCTACACCATCGGGCAGCGCAAGGGACTGGGTATAGCCTTTGGAAAACCTATGTTCGTGACGGAGATCAGGCCCGAAAGCAATACAGTCGTCCTGGGCGATATGGATGAGCTGCTGCGCAACGGTATGCAGGTCTACAAGACCAATTCGATGAAGTACGCACAGTTTCCCGACGGTATGGAATGTACGGCCAGGATCCGCTACAACGACCAGGGTACGCTATCCCGTATCAATACAGCAGCCGACGGCAATCTCAGCGTCGAATTCTTTGCCAATGTCAAAGGCGTAGCACCCGGCCAGTCCGCAGTGTTTTATGAAGGAGACGATATACTCGGCGGAGGGATTATCTACAACAGTATACTGCCATGACGTATAGAGCAAGTGTATACTTGTTCTTCGTATGTTTATCCATACCCGGCTTCGTTTCCTGTGACAAGCGGCAAGTGCTGGAAGAGCCCGTACCTGGAGGAGGTCATGACTACTGGCCGGTATTTTCAGGTGATACATATGTCTACAGGGTCGATTCCATCATTTTCAGGAGAGACGGCATCCGTGATACCTTCAGCTACCGGAGTACGGAGTCCATGGTGGATTACCTGGCGGAAGGCCAGGATACACTGGTATTCTGGATACGTCACATGCAACCCTGGGCGCCGGGCGACTCCCTGCCGGGACATACGGTGAGCGAGGTCCGGGGGCGTGGTGATTCCCGCGGCCGACAGCGGGAATACTCAATGGACCTGGTCCGGATCATATTTCCGGCATCCGTGGGCAGGCACTGGGAGATCGTCTCTCCCGACCAGGGCAATGGACCTGCCGAGACCATACACGGCGAACAGATCTATCCCTTCAAGGGCTGGCGCATCGCCCGTATAAAGGATGCAGGCGGCAACTACCTGCTGGGAGACTCCCTCATCGGCCAGGTGATCACCGTGCAGGAAGCTGACTCGGAGAACCTGCTGGAACGGCGCTACTCCAGGGTGGAGTATGCTCCCGGTACAGGTATCGTGCGCCAGGAACGCCGGATCATGGATACACAACTCATCAGCAGCGCTCCCTGGGAAGAGAAGGCACAGAAAGGATATATCTGTATCAAAGAACTGATCAGTGTGGAATAAACTAATATATACGAAGATGGAATACATAAGCATAGGGAAATTCAGGAAGGCCCACGGACTCAAAGGGGAGCTGCGCCTGGATGTGGACGAAGCCCTGCTGGAGGATATACAGCGCGCCGGGTATATACTGGTGTCCGAGAAAAATGGGCATATACCCTACTTTATCGAATACATACGCTCTCCGGATATGCTGATCACCAAACTGGAAGGCATCGACGGCCCCGAGCAGGCCGCTACACTGTCGGGCCGGGAGATATTTCTCAAGGCGGCGGATGTCACCGTGACCCTCGAAGAAGATGATGGATATGGTGATCTGCAATACGGCCATCTCCGGGGCTATGCCATGCTCGACCAGGCGGGCGGACTGATCGGCGAGATCGCTGATGTGCTCGAGTACCCTATGCAGGAGATAGCGCTCGTGACCGGTGAAGGCGACCTTGAACGCCTGATCCCGCTCAACGAGACGTTTATCGCTGAGATAGACGGCGAAAACCGGCGGGTCCTCATGCAGTTGCCCGATGGAATGCTGGACATACTCTGACCGCGCTTCCCTTCCAGCTTGAGGCCAACTTGATTATCTTAGCGGCATGAAACACGAAACCTCTGCTGCCGGGCTGATATCCGGCCTGTTCAAAGACTATGCATTCACAGCTGCGGATCGTTTTTTCCGCTATGTACAGATAGATACACAGTCCGATCCGGCATCTGCCACTATCCCATCGACTGAGAAACAAAAAGACCTCGGCAAGGTACTGGTGGAAGAACTGCAGCAGTTGGGGCTGGACGATGCGCATCTGGACCAGTGGGGCTATGTATATGCCACCCTGCCGTCCAACCTGGACCATGAGGCGCCTGTGATCTGTTTCTGTTCACATATGGATACCTCGCCGGACTGCAGCGGATCAGGTGTACGCCCGATCCTTCACCGGGACTATGACGGGCGGGACCTGGTGTTGCCGGACGATCCGGCTGTCGTGATCCGAGAATCAGAACACCCGGACCTGAAGGCACAGCACGGCAATGATATCATCACGGCCTCCGGTACTACGCTCCTGGGGGCTGACAACAAAGCGGGCGTGGCGGCTATCATGGATGCCGTTCGTTTTTTGCTTAGTCATCCTGAGATACCGCACGGCAGACTGAGGATCCTCTTCACGCCTGACGAAGAGATCGGCCGCGGCGTGGATGCGGTAGATATGCAAAAGCTGGCTGCCGACTTCGGCTATACGATCGATGGCGAGTCCCTGGGCTCCCTCGAGAACGAGACCTTCTCGGCCGACGCGCTGGTATTGACCTTCCACGGCGTGAGCGCGCACCCCGGCTTTGCCAAAGGCAAACTTGTATCGGCGCTCAAAGTCGCTGCAGATCTGCTGGCTTCGCTGCCGGAGGACAAACTTTCGCCGGAGACTACATCGGACAAGGAGGGATTCATCCACCCCGTCCATATCAAAGGATCTATAGAATCCTGTGAAGTGCAGTTCATCCTGCGGGATTTTGACACTTCCCGGCTGCAGGAGTATGGCACACTGGTCCGCGGACTGGCCGAAGAGAGTTGCACCCGGTTCCCGGGATCATCCTTCACGCTGAAGCAGGTCGAGCAATACCGCAACATGAAAGAGATACTGGACCAACATCCTGCGGTCGTATCACTGGCCGAAGAAGCGATCAGCAGAGCGGGTATAATGCCTATGCTCAGGAGTATCCGCGGCGGCACGGACGGGTCAAGACTTTCGTTCATGGATCTCCCCTGCCCCAATATATTTGCTGGAGAACACGCCTTCCACTCCAAGCAGGAATGGGTCTCTGTACAGGATATGCAGCGATCCGTGCAAACTATCGTACACCTCGCGGCGTTATGGGGTGAAAAGACGGCTAACAAATAATTGCAACTACACCCGGCCTACTTCTTATACCGAAAAACGCTCTGATATGGCGATCATCATCACGGACGAATGTATCAACTGCGGCGCATGCGAACCCGAATGCCCCAATAACGCCATTTACGAAGGAGGTATCGAGTGGGCTATCAGCGACGGTACTGGCATCAGTTCGGGAAGCTACCTGCTGGAAGACGGTGTGGAAGTAGGTGCTACGGACAAGCAGATGCCTGTCTCCGATGACTACTACTACATCGTACCGGATAAATGTACTGAGTGCGTAGGCTTTCACGAAGAGCCTCAGTGTGCAGCTGTGTGCCCTGTCGATTGTTGTGTGCCTGATCCGGACCGGGTAGAGTCAAATGACCTGCTGCTGGAACGCAAAGACCGCCTCCACCTTTAGGAAAAGAACTGCCCGGGCAGGTTTTAGCTTAATATTGTCCGCCCACCACACTTGGTTATAAGGGATAGGACAACAGGATCTATACTCTCTGCAGATGACAGGATAATACCTTTCTTTCAGAAAGAAAACCTGAGCCCAAGGTCCAGCCCTCTGTGCAGAAACTTATCCCGGTAGGCGACCGGGTATTTCACCATGCCTATGAGCCCGTGGCGATAGTCCAGTGAGAGTGCCAGGTAAGAATTGAGCCGATATCCTATCCCAGTATGCAGACGCAGATCCCAGCTATTGAAGAGCAAATAGTCCTGCGTGATCTCTTCAGCCGAGAGCAGCGGGCCCGATCCAGGGCCGGCAGTCTCCACATCTGTGATCTGGTAAGCGCGTTTCAGAGGGTCATTGATCCGCCGGTGAAATTCCAGGCCAGCCTGTACATACCATTGTTTCCTGCTGAATACAGCCGTAGTCCGGGCAAAAGCAGTCTGTGCATTGCCGAGGTGAAGACTGGCCAGGTACTCATTTGACTGGATGGGTTGGCCACCGCCTGAACCAGCACCGTTGTGTACATTATCCTTGAGCGTATTGCGCCCCCCGAGATAAGTATGAAATTCCTGGCTGACATCCGTATAGCTATACCCCAGCGAACCATCTATGCGCCAGGAAGAACCGAACCTGTACTGTATACCGGCTGAAGCGCTGACCGTGAGTCGCGCCGCCGGGCTCACAAGCGTACCTGCGCCGACCTCTGCAAACCAGCCTAGTCCCACTGCGGGCGCTGCTGCAGAGATTGCAGGGATGTTTAGTGCATTCGGATCGGCAATGTTCCCGGCAGTCGTTTCGGCAACAGCGGAAGCAGCAACGGCATCTGTCTGTATATGTTCGTTTGCAGGCTCTGCAGCCGTATGGGAATTGCCGGGTACAGCATCATTGACTTGTGTTACTACCGCAGGCTGCACCTGGTCCTGCAGGGCAGTATGACCGGGCAGAGTGGTGGCGGCCTGATCCGCAGTGATGGCTGCAGTAGAGACGGAGCGTTCCGTGTGGGCGGTTTTCCCGGAGCCCGGAACAGCTGATCTATCCTGTTCACGTCCGTCGGTCTGTGCCCTGCCTGCTGTCCTGGAATGGCTGCCGCCCGGTGAGGCAACCCGGACATCTGCGGAAGCCACTGCAGCTGTGCGGGTGCTTATCGCCCTTCCTGAGCCGGATATATCGCTAATCTCGTCTGCAGCAACAGTAGCGGTAGTCACCTGTCCATCCTGCAATTCCGATGCCGGTGTCGGCACGGTTCCTGCTATTTCCGCCGGGGATCCGGGTATAGTCGTCTGCTCCTGCGGAGCGAAGGACAGGTACCCGTAGAGCGAAGCAGCTCCCAGCAGCACTACCAGGGCGGCGGAACCAGGCCATAGCCACAAAGGATACCTTCTGCGACGGGGCATATCCCGGTCGAGCATGTCTTTCATGGCCTGCCAGCCTTTGTTTTGTAATTCTTTGCTCATATCCTTTCAGAAAGGTTAACCTGCGTAGGTTTTACTTGAAGATGAATGTTGCACGGCTTTCCTGAGCACAGTACGCGCATTGGCCAGGTGCCACTTGGACGTATTCTCGCTGATACCCAGCATCTCTCCTATCTCGCGATGCGTGTATCCCTCTATGGCATAGAGCTCAAATACGCGCCGCGAAGTAGCCGGTACCTTATCTATCAGCTTCACGATGTCCTCATGGTACATCTGCTGCAGCGCACCATGCTGGCGATCCTGCCTGTCCTGTGGTTCATCCAGTACGATGAACTGCATGTACTTGTTCCGGTCCCGCAGGTATTCGATCATCGCATGATAGATGATCCTGCGGATCCAGCCTTCCAGGCTTCCCTTGAAGCCATATAAGTCCAGTTTGGTAAAGACTCTCAGGAATCCGTTGTTGAGGATCGAAAAGGCCTCGTCTTCGTTGGTCACATGCTTCCTGCACATAGCGAACATCTTGTCGAAGTAGCGGCGGTAGAGCAGCTCCTGGAACCTTCTCTCGTTCCGGATGCAGCCTTTGACCAGCTCTTCTTCTGTATATGTCCGTTTAAACAGCATGTATATCCGTATCCTTGCTCGTCGTTTGTCTAGAATATGAATCCGATGCGCACTGTCAGCCTGCGGTAGACCAGGTCGAATTCAGAGGGTATCTCCCACCAGCGCAGATCAGAGAAAGAAGCCTTTTGAAACTTGTATCCGAAGGAGAAGTTAAATCCCATTTTGCTACCTGGTATACGCATATCCATTCCCGCGGAGGTTTCGATGATATATCCGCCGCGATGATCTGTTATCCAGGGTTCGTTCTTACCCCTGAGTGCAAACCCGTAACCTCCGCCAGCCTGGATGTATGGCATGAGCCAGCCCTTTTTCAACAGGTGGAAATTGTACGCTGCAAACAAAGGGATGTAATAAATGCCTCTGTCGACATCGTAGGCATCCAGGCCGCCGCCGAAAGCAAGAAAATGCTGCTCTCCTGCGATCCTGCATCGGTACCCCAGCCGTATATCGGCTCCCGGGTAGCCCGACTGCCCTCCGGCCAGGCCTGCCTGCAATAGAAACTGGTTGGCCGGGGCCGGAATCGCACCTGCACGGGGTTGCGTATCGGCGTCACCTGTGGGCTGCACCACTTTCATCACCTCAGCCTGGTCAAATCTCAGTGTAGTACCTGATATTGTCTTCCAGACAACCTGCTCGTGTGTGTATTCGAGCAGGGCGCCTTTCAGGACAGTGCCGTTAGTGAGGTAGAGCAGATCCTTACCCGCTGCCGTCTCGTCAGATTGTGCACTCAGGCTCATGCCGCAGAGACACATCGACAGTACGATCCATATATATACAGACCACCTCATACTTACTTGTCTCTTGTTACTTTGATGATGCTGAGCAGTGCGGGTGCTTCGGGCTTTTGCATATCATACTGCCTGAAGCCGTCTTTACCGATCACCATCACGAGCGAAGAAGGCAATGCTATCACATCCCATGAGTGGAATCCTTTCACATGGCTGATCAGGTTCTGATCGATCCTGGAGGGATCGCTTACATTGAATACCTTGAGACCGCTGCTACCCTCGCACAAGTACAGGTAGTCGCCCTGTATGGCAAGTCCGTGCGGGTTGGTCATCGGGAATGTCTTGATGAGTGATGGCTGCTGCAGGTCGGATACGTCCACCAGGTCAAGTTGATTATTGAAGCCCTGGCAGCGCGTACCGCTGCGTAGCGTGACATAGGCAGTATTGCCCTGCACCACTACCGGGTCACAGGCAGTCGCATGTGAGAATGTCGAGAGGTAGCGCGGAGATGCCGGTGTGCTGATATCGACGATGTGCAGCCCATTGTTCGCGCCTACGAACAACTGGTCCTTGAAGGGATAAAGAGTCTCTATACCCCAGGGGAGCTGCAGGTCTCCGTGATCCTGCAGGCGGCCGTCAGGCTGGAACCCGTAGGTGTGCAGGTTCATCAGGTCGATGCAGTACAGGTAGTCGCTTACGATCGTAAACCGGGCCATGGAGCCACCCACTCCTGCTCCTGTAGGCGCTGAACTGTTTCCGTTTCCGCTGGCATTGGTGAGATCACCGAAAGTGTTGTTTTCAGCCCAAATACCGCGGTCATCCGTAAACCAGTTTCTTGCGCCGGATACACTGCAGTCAAACTCCTGTGTGATACCCGTCTCCCGGTAGTAAGCCAGTACGCCGTTCTGGTTATCGGAGCCATTGAGTGGGAAAACATCTTCTTTTCGCTCCATCAGCACGGGTTGTCCTACAGAAGAGATATTGATGGAGAGCAGATCGGTATAGGAGTCTGCATAGAGTACGCCATTGCGTATAGCCAGGTCCACATTGCCCGGTATGGAGATGAAGCCGAGGCGCTGAGGCGCCGAAGGATCACTGTTGTCGACGACATGAATACCTTCACGGATCTCGTTGATGAGCAGGTAGCTGCCATAGAGGTAGAGCTGGCCGGGGTTGTTCAGCTCGCGGGCAGCTTCCCAGGCGGGAGCCGTATTGCGGTATTCGGATTTTTGTATCCATACCGGTTCGTACAACGTATAGCTGCGGGTCTCTGTGCATTTGTCCTTGAAGCAACTGGTCAGCAGCAAGGGCAACAGGAAGAATAGAGGCAGGATCTTTTTCATAGTCGGAGATTACTTTTACCTGACAAGACGGATGCCCGGCGCCGAAACGTTGGGCGAAACGGGCAAAAAAGGCGGATAAGAACGCATTCAAATTTACGAATTAAGTCGACTGAGAAAAATTCTCTGTCTGCGCTGGGATAAAATTGACGGAGTGTTAAATTTGCAGTCCCGACGGAGCATCGTCATCAGGAGAGATGGCAGAGCGGTTTAATGCGGCGGTCTTGAAAACCGTTGACTGTAACAGGTCCGGGGGTTCGAATCCCT